>NZ_LRFG02000030.1 GCF_001641755.2 Microbulbifer flavimaris | reverse complement strand
ATCCACAAAGCCGACGACTTGATTCCGACCTTGGAAGGCTGTTTTGAAGATGGCGGCGTGCATCTAGTCGAAATTCCAATGGATTACAGCGAAAACAACCAAATCTTGAATCATGACATTAAAGAGCTCAGCCAAGCGGTTTCGTAACAGATAAAAACCCTACTTTAAAAATGTTTCTCAAATAAAAACCTTTCTCAACCACTTGGTTTATCGCTGGGCTTATGATAAGGTGCGTTCGCAGAGTAAATTT
>NZ_LRFG02000029.1 GCF_001641755.2 Microbulbifer flavimaris | reverse complement strand
TAATGGCATCCAAGACCGTTTGTCGGTCGTCGGGATGCAGGTAATCGACAAAATTATCGAATGTGGATTCCATTTCCTGACGTTCACCGCCGAACAAAGGCGCAATTCGGTCAGACCAATACACTTCGCCGGTTTGAATATTCCAATCCCAAGTGCCGATATTGGCAAAGCTCTGGCTACGACTCAAGCGATCTTCACTGGTTTTCAAGGCATTTTCCGCCAACTTGACCTCGTATGCGCTCTTCTGCTT
>NZ_LRFG02000028.1 GCF_001641755.2 Microbulbifer flavimaris | reverse complement strand
TTCAGTCCAAGGCTTTCTCGGAAGTGTTCTTTCAACACATACACTTCATAGAGTTTTTCATAGGAAGCACCGGAAATAGGCTGTCCCGTCGACAGAAAAGATTTCATGCGGGCAATCAGAGCTTTATTTTCGCCCAAATAATACAAAAACCAAATACTGAACGTGACCGGCGTTGGCTCGATATCGTTTTTGGTGAGGTGGCCTATCGCTTTCCGTGCGACGATCTGGTGATTCATATCATTATCTTCCCTT
>NZ_LRFG02000027.1 GCF_001641755.2 Microbulbifer flavimaris | reverse complement strand
AGTATTGAGCTGGTAGTTCTAGTGAGAAATGTTTGATTATTGAGTTTTATTAGTTTACTTCTGCGGCGAATAGCTGTGTGAAGTTGTTTTTTTGCGAAGCTTATATCATTGTCAAGCACATAGCCAATCATACACCCATATGGAAGTTTTTCTGAGTATTGTGCTGTTATATATCGGATAATTCCTTCATCCACATATAAACCCGCAAGAGATTTTCTTTTCCCATTTGATGAGGATATTTTGTTAAGTCTT
>NZ_LRFG02000026.1 GCF_001641755.2 Microbulbifer flavimaris | reverse complement strand
AGGTTGGTCTGACCATTCCAGCCAATCAAGTGCTGATCTTCGGCAACCCCGCGATGGGTACGCCCGCTATGCAGATTGATCCGCGTGCAGGATTATTCTTGCCGCTGAAAGTGCAGGCATACGAGGACGAAAACGGTCAGGTTTGGTTGGCCTATGAAGACCCCAAAGAGACTATGGATGATCTAGACGGTGTTGATGCATCCCCGGTCATTGAAAAGATGCGGGGGGCGCTGGCAAAGCTGACGTCTATCG
>NZ_LRFG02000025.1 GCF_001641755.2 Microbulbifer flavimaris | reverse complement strand
TTCGTCCGGATCCAGATGGATCTCCATCGCGCCGGGATCGCCGCTGGCCTCGAGCGCCCGCAGCATCTTGGCGAACTCCATATGGGTCGACAGGTTGAGGCCCTGCCAATACGGGTCGTAATGCCGTGAGGTCTCGGCCTTGAGATCGGCCTTGGGCCAGTCTGACAGCGCCTCGCGCAGGGCCTTCTTGGCCGCGGCGCCGCGATTGGCGCGGTTGAGGTCCTCCATCCCGGTTTCCAGCGCGCGCTTGGTTT
>NZ_LRFG02000024.1 GCF_001641755.2 Microbulbifer flavimaris | reverse complement strand
ATTACACCCGGCCAGTCCGTGGTATTCTATGAGGGTGACGAATGTCTGGGTGGCGCGGTGATTACCGGACGCTATCATCACTTAAATGACATTGAAGCCGAGATTGAAGCGAAATAGAATCGACATTATGACGCAAACCTATACCGAACAAGACAAAGCCATCGCCCTTATTGGCATCTACCAAGTGGCGCAACAAGTGTATCAACTGGCCACCACCGGGAAAACCGACGACCTTGCCTATCAGACCAGTATCAAT
>NZ_LRFG02000023.1 GCF_001641755.2 Microbulbifer flavimaris | reverse complement strand
CGGCCCGCCATGCGCCAGGGGATTTTCGGCGTGCAGGCCCATTGCCGATTCGGCCCCGCTGCCACTCGCATTTCTGATCCGGCCCCGAACGCGCTATACTGGACACCCACGGGGCCGGAGGCCGAGATGACCGAACCATCATCCGAACGCCGTCTCGCGGCAGTCGTCTCGGCCGATGTCGCGGGCTACGCGCGCCTGATGGGCCGGGACGAGGAAGGCACGCTCGAGGCCCTGCGAAGCCACAGGCGCGAGTTGAT
>NZ_LRFG02000022.1 GCF_001641755.2 Microbulbifer flavimaris | reverse complement strand
CATTCCCGCCATTTTGTCGCCGCAGTCGTGATGTGCCGGTGCCTCGTTGGACATCGTGTGGGCAGGCAACGCCGCGCTCGCCACTTGCAACTGACCGAATAAAAACGCGATGATTAAAAACACATAAGACAGTTTCATAATTTCGAGTCTAATGAAAACCCCGAGCGATTACAAATAAATATTTTTGTGTTTTAATAAGTAAAATCGATTTTTAGCGACTTAAATGGACTGTCAACGACAATCACCCCAAACCCACC
>NZ_LRFG02000021.1 GCF_001641755.2 Microbulbifer flavimaris | reverse complement strand
CACCAGTTCATTCAGGTGCTCCAGTACATACTGTCTGTCTTTTTCCACACTGCACAGACAGCTGGGAACATTCTGCACCAGCGGTTCCTCGTCCAGATAGAAGCGAATGATGTCCGGCACGTAGGAATACACCACCTTATCGTCCGCCACGCCACAGCCCGGCGCATTGGCGATGGCGACGTTTCCGGCTTTCCAGGCGCGCATCAAACCGCGCACGCCCAGAGCGGAATCTTCACGGAACACTTCTGGATCCAGGAAGGCGT
>NZ_LRFG02000020.1 GCF_001641755.2 Microbulbifer flavimaris | reverse complement strand
ATGGCGTCCCACACATCCATGAACGACAGCGGCCCCGAGGCGTCGGCGGCCACCCCATGCACGTCTGCGCCGCGCGGCCGGATGGTCGAGAAATCATAGCCGATCCCCCCGCCCTGCTGCATGGTCAGCGCGGCCTCTTTCAGCATGTCGAAAATGCCGCCCATGCTGTCGGGGATCGTGCCCATCACGAAACAGTTGAACAGGGTCACCTGCCGCGCGGTGCCCGCTCCTGCGGTGATCCGCCCGGCGGGCAGGAACTTGAA
>NZ_LRFG02000019.1 GCF_001641755.2 Microbulbifer flavimaris | reverse complement strand
ATGGCCGCGCATAGCGGCGTACTTATAAAGCTGGTAGGCTTTTGAAAGATTCACATCAACGCCCCAACCTTTTTCAAAGATATAACCCAGATTGTAAGCGCCGTAAGGATTGCCCTTTTCATAGGCCTGATAAAACATATTCATGGCTTTGATGTAGGACTGACGCACCACCTTCCCTTTTTCATACATCAGGCCGAGATTATTTTCGGCTCGGGTATAGCCACGGAAAGCGCAGGTTTCATAGAGGTTAAAGGCCGATTCGAT
>NZ_LRFG02000018.1 GCF_001641755.2 Microbulbifer flavimaris | reverse complement strand
CATCGACCGCATTAATCGTGCGCGGGCCGAGCCAGCGAAATGATTAGCGGAGAGGGATTCAGCCTATGATCATGGCGCCGGCGTTTTTAAAGCAACTGCAAACCCCGAATTTCGAGATTAAGCCGATCACGCTGATATACGGCGAAGAGCCGTTGTATATCCGCCGTTCATTGGATGCGCTGCGCGAAGTGTTGAAGGGCCAGGAATATTGGCAACGCGACCGTTATGAAGTGGACGCCAATTTCAAGTGGGCCGATTTGAAAATGGACACCC
>NZ_LRFG02000017.1 GCF_001641755.2 Microbulbifer flavimaris | reverse complement strand
TATTGGCCGGGGCCTCAATGGTGGCCATTGGCACCGCCATCGCCAAAGACCCATTGCTGGTGAAAAAAGTGGCGAAAGGTGTGGAGCGATATATGAAGCGTCACGGCTATGCCGCGGTCGACGAGATGACGGGCCGCTTGACGCTGAACACCGATACCGTTTTGTGCGGGTAAAGCACAACCGAATATAGAAAAAATAAACAGTGATTTTGAATAGAAAGATTGAGATGAAAACAGTAGAAGAACAATTAGCGATTATCAAACGGGGCGCCGAAGAGATTC
>NZ_LRFG02000016.1 GCF_001641755.2 Microbulbifer flavimaris | reverse complement strand
CCAAGGCATTTTGACGGCATACGATTTGAAAAGTTGTGATTTGAAATGGATTCGCCGTCGTTACTCGGTGACGGTGGAGCGTATTGTTCGTGAATTGAGAGGAGAGGCCTGTCTCGGGCTGACTTCACATGAGTCCTCGGAACGGCAAATCATTTCATCCCGTTCTTTTGGCCGCTCGGTCACGGATTGGGAGCAAATGGCACAAGCGGTGTCGGCGTATGTGTCCCGAGCGGGCGAAAAATTACGCCAGCAGAACAAGGTGTGTCAGTTTGTGAGCGTCAGCATACGTTCCA
>NZ_LRFG02000015.1 GCF_001641755.2 Microbulbifer flavimaris | reverse complement strand
CACTAGTTCGTATCGAAGTTTCTAGTGCTTCACATCCTTTCTTCACTGGTAAGCAATCACTGGTCGATACGGAAGGACGTGTTGAAAAATTCCGTCAAAAATACGGTATGCGCAAGTAAGCACTTCACACTGTTATTTTGTTGCAAAACAAAATATCCTGAAAAAGGCCGTTTCAAACGGCCTTTTTTATTTCTACGATTCCCTCATCTCCCTTCGATTTTCTTCACGCTCTTGGCTTGGCCTTTGCTACAATCTTTCTCATCCCGTTCAACCCAAGACAACGACTCCTATGATGA
>NZ_LRFG02000014.1 GCF_001641755.2 Microbulbifer flavimaris | reverse complement strand
ACGTTGGAAGATGTTGTTGCAATCCCCTGAAAGAATGGCTCAATTGCCGACTGAAGCCCAAGCGTGCTTAAAAGCACATTCGCCGGATTGGTTGGCGCACTTGATGGATGACGGTCAGCCTGTGCACGGAGATTTGAATGTCGGTAATGTTTTGTTTCGGCCTGATGGTCGGGTGGCGTTTTTAGATTTTGAAGACAGTTTGACGGCTTGGTTCGACCCTTTGAAGGATCTGGCTTTTGTGATTGAGCGATTCGTGTTGTGCGTGCATGAACCCGAACAATTGACGGCCATGAGCCATACTCTTTTGGATGCCTATCAAGCGCAAA
>NZ_LRFG02000013.1 GCF_001641755.2 Microbulbifer flavimaris | reverse complement strand
GAAGTTAATCCAGCCGGGTAAACCGACTCAGAACGGCTACATCGAGAGCTTCAACGGCAAGTTCCGGGACGAGTGCCTCAATGAACACTGGTTCCGAGATCTGGCGCATGCGAGAGAAATCATCAGTATCTGGCGGCAGGACTATAACGAGCAGCGGCCACACGCATCCCTCGGCTATCAGACGCCGGCTGAGTTTGCTGCGGCACTGAGACTGGATAAAAAAGAATCAACCACCACGGACATTACTAAGAAGACGCTGGATTAGATATTGGGGGCAGGTCACACCGTATCCAAAATAAAAAAAGGGCCACCCGATTGGGTGGCCCTTTCTTTTATTTAGAAGCCTGACGATGACCTACTCTCACATGGGGAAGCCCC
>NZ_LRFG02000012.1 GCF_001641755.2 Microbulbifer flavimaris | reverse complement strand
CAAAACGTCGAGTTGGGCAACGACACAGTCGCCACGACCATTAAAGACGGCAACGACAACGAAGGCACACCAGGAGACGACGACAAAGCCATCGTCTCAATCAGCGGTGATGCCAGCGTCGTCGAAGGCAATGACGCCAGCTACACAGTGAGCGTAGACAAAGCGGTCGCAGCCGGAGAAACGGTGACGGTACCGGTGACCTACACCTATCAATCAGCCGAAAGCGGCGACATCATCACCAACACCACAGAAGTGGTGCTGGATGCAGCCAATCAAAGCGTCGACTTCACGGTGGCCGCAGTGGATGACGCCTACGCAGAAGGCGACGAAGTTTACAGCGTCGTCATCGGCACGCCAGTAGACACAGGCAGCTTCGAAAACGTCGAGTTGGGCAACGACACAGTCGCCACGACCATTAAAGACGGCAACGACAACGAAGGCACACCA
>NZ_LRFG02000011.1 GCF_001641755.2 Microbulbifer flavimaris | reverse complement strand
CCGCGGGACGGCTTACCTTATGCACGTTTTGCGCGGTCGCTTCGCTCCCATTTTTGCGCAAAACGCGCATAAGGTAATCCGCCCCTGCCGTGGGCGTTATGTGTCGTCTAGGAATGACTTTCGAGCATGAAATTGAAGTATTTAGGATGGTTATTTCTGCTTCCTGTAATAGCTGCAGCTACCTATGAATACTTCAGCCTAAATCGGGCCATTGAGTCTGAGGAAACACAATTTGTAAGAGGAAAAGTGTTAGCTCTTCGGACGTACAACGGGTATTCATCCTTTGAGGTGGAGGGCGCGAAATTTCGAATGCAGTCCTTGATTCCCTGCATTGATCAGAGAGATAAGATTCAGGATGGCCTAGAAGTGAGTATTAAGTTCAAGTCAATACCAAGGTGGCCGGGAACTCTTGAGAGCTACGGCTGCATTATAGAAATCGAGTATATTGGTGAATTTAAGAGCCAGCCGACTGGTCAGATGTCCCGTGGCACATAACAAACAGCGGCAGAGCGACAGCCAACGCTACGCACCTTTTGTGTTACTCGCTGGCGCTCAAACATTAACACAAAATGCGCTCCGCGCTGGCTGCGCCTGCGCTGGGCGTTATGAGTACGTACTGACAGCATGCTAGTTATAGGAATACTTTGTTTCATTTTGGGGTTTGGGTTGTTTCTCTTTGCCACGGTTTCAGGCAGGAGCCTCTTAAAGGCTGTAAAGGACCAAAGACCGGTTCTTCACAAAAAGTATTTTTCGCTATTTAATCGTTCCTACTATTATTGGGGGCTATTATTTGGCAATGCGGAACTGGAGCGAGAAGATCTTCCAAAGGAAGTATTAGCGTCGAAAAAACGAGTAAAAAGAAGGTATGAGGCATCATTCATTTTCTTTTTTCTCTTCTTTGCGCTGCTACTCCTGGAGGTACTCATAACAAACGCAAGCAGTTGACTCCGGCCCTGCGGGCCTCCGTGGGACGCCCAACACTATGCACATTTTTTGCAAGTCGCTGCGCTCCTAATTTCGCACAAAATGTGCACAGTATTGGCCGCCCCTGTTGCGGGCGTTATGAAGCTTTTCAACTATGAGCAGTAAACGAAGAGAAGAAGTGGAAGAAACCCTGGTGAAGGATGCCCGTCTCGCCTTGTGGGTATTGGTTGTCATCAATCTAATAGTATTATTTTTCTTTCTTGCCGACGGCTTCAATAATGAAATAGTTATTGCTGGCTTGGTATCTCAGGGAATCATTTTTGTATTTTGGCTAGTACCTATATTTCTGTATCAGGTTTTAGGGAAAAGGCTGTCGCTTAAAGTAGCTATGTACAAAGCTCTTGCCTCGTACAGAAATGCCATGGATCAAGTTCAGTGGTAGTGCTCCATAACAAGCGCAAGCAGATTGCTACGGCCCTTCGGGCCTCCGCGGGACGCCCAACGCTATGCACATTTTTGTGCGGGTCGCTGCGCTCCCAATTTCGCACAAAATGTGCATAGCATTGGCCGCCCCTGTTGCGGGCGTTCTGGCTGTAGAAAAACTCTGTAAAACCAGTCTCTTTTGATAGGATTGGCGGATCATAAAAAGGGATATCCGCCATGCCCAATTTCAAGC
>NZ_LRFG02000010.1 GCF_001641755.2 Microbulbifer flavimaris | reverse complement strand
CCTGGACGCGCTCGGTCACATCATGTTTGGCGATATCCGGACGCAAGGTACGTAACGGTTCTGCAATAATATCCCCGATGGTCATACGTGGATTCAGGATCCCCTGGCATCCCTGAATCCACGCATGACCATCGGCGATATCATTTATAAGCCCAGCACAATTACCCACCCCAACGACGCTTGCGCCTACCTAGCTCTGCAGCCCGCGTTGCAACGACTGACGGTAGGCACCAGACGCGGGTATCAGCGCAACCACCAGCGTGGCCAGCACAACCCCCGCGAGTAATATCAGTGACTGCCCCGCCAGGGGCATGTCCATCAGGTAGATACCAAACTGTGCACCCAGAATCGGTTCGACTATCCACTGGCCGAGGTATATCGCCCCAACAGCGATGGCCGCACCCAGAAGCACAACCAGTAATGCCTCTGCCTGAATCAGAAAGAACAACTGAAGCGGCCCTGCGCCGATAACACGCAGCAATGCCAGCTCCCGCTGCCGCTCTCGCATCGATGCGAGCAACATGATGCTCAGCCCCAGCAGCGAGGCCAGCACGACCATCGCCGAGATCAGTAGCAGGATATTTTCCACCACACCCAGCATTTGCCAGAGTTGCGAGAGCGTGATGCCCGGCAAAATGGCCAGTAATGGTTCACCGCGATACTGGTTGATCTGTCGCTGTAACTGGAAGCTGGCGACGCGGGAATCCAGGCCGAGCATAAAAGCTGTGATGCTGCTGGGTGTAAGATCAGAGTGCGCGTCAGCATCAGGTCTGTGCACCGCCTCTATTCCCTCCAGGCTTACATAAAGCGCGCGATCCACCGGAGTGCCGGTAGGTTCCAGAATACCGCTCACCCTGAACGGATGCCCTTCATGCATGCTGAAACTGGTGCTGCCAAGCCCATGCGCCAGGACCAGGGAATCTCCTACCTGGTATTCCAGCTGTTTTGCCACGCTTGCACCCAGCACCACATCGAAGGTTTCCTCAAACGCACGTCCACTGGCGAGTGCCAGCGCCCTCCCCTGTCCGTATTTATAACGACTGAAAAAGTCTTCCGTGGTCCCCACTACACGGTAACCGCGGTGCGAGTCCCCCAGCGATATAGGGATTGTCCAGGCGACACGGGGCTGTTGGGCAATGTCGCGATAGGCCTGCCAGGAAATGTTGTTACTGGGTGTACCAATGCGAAACACGCTGTAAAGCAGCAGGTTCAACTCCCCGGTGCGCGCGCCGACAATCAGATCGACACCGGACACAGTGCGGTTGAAGCTATCACGAGCCTGCTTGCGAACCTGCTCTACACCGAGCAACACGAACAGACTCACCGCCACCGAGAGCACTGCCAGCAATACGCTGCCCTTGCGGAACATCAGGCTGCGCCAGGCCAATTTAAGTAACATCCGCAGCCTCCAGCTTCCACGCCTGGTTCAGGTCTCGCATATCTGCAACTACCGGGAAGTGCTGTGCCAGCGTCGTGTCGTGACTGACAAAAATCAGGGTGTTCTCAACACCAGAGTAGCTTTGCAGCAGAATATCCACGAAGGCGTCGCGGGCGTCCCGATCCAGTGCGGAAGTGGGCTCATCTACCAGCAGCAGCTGCGGCCGGTTGATTAGCGCGCGGGCAATGGCGACACGCTGCTGTTGCCCGACACTGAGCGCCTGCGCCTGCCGCGACAGCAGACTCAACGGAAGCTTCAGCTGCTGCAGTAGCGACTCGGCGCGGTCACGCACATCACCGCCCCGACCGAAATGGGCCGCGAGGCGGAGGTTGTCCAGGACGCTCAGGTACGGAATCAGGTTGAACTGCTGGAATACCACGCCGATATGCTCCGCGCGAAATCTGTCCCGGCGGCGATTGCTCAATGCCGCCAGAGATTGCCCGAAAATCTGCAGCTGTGTTGCAGCTTGATTCTTTGGCGGAGCCAGGGTTCCCGAGAGCAGGTTGAGCAGCGTGGATTTTCCCGATCCGGACGGGCCGCGCAGGAAAACGTGGCTGCCCTGCGGCACCTGCCAGTGGGGAATGTCCAGGGCAATTGGGGCACCTCCGTAACTAAACCGGAGATTCTCGACCGCTATGGCATTCACGGCTAGTTGCGCGACGGGTGCATTCATCCGCTCCTCCAGGGAAAACTACTGCATAGTGCAATCTGGATGCACGATACAATATATCACCAGCCATCGCCACGTATGACACACTCGTCCTGCCCACAGGTCACCACAGGGCCTGACGGGCCGCGCCCTTATCATCCCAGCAGACCAGGCTTTATGTCAGCAGCTCCGCAGTGCGAAGGCAGGCACTCTGGTGATCTTCCCTGCCCTCCAGTCTCGGTACCTGCTGCGCGCAGTCCGCGATAGCATGAGGGCAGCGGGTACGGAACACACAGCCCTCCGGCGGGTTGACCGGAGAGGGTAGCTCACCCTCAAGCAATTGAATCTGCTTGTTCTTTTCCTTGTGGGGG
>NZ_LRFG02000009.1 GCF_001641755.2 Microbulbifer flavimaris | reverse complement strand
GCGAGTCAGCGCAGCGGTCAGGGTGGTTTTACCGTGGTCAACGTGACCGATGGTGCCCACGTTTACGTGGGGCTTGGAACGTTCAAACTTTTCTTTTGACATTGCTAGCCTCCTAAAGATAGGCCCGCCGGGGCGACACCTATTCGCAGAACCCGCCGAACCGGGCACCAGAAACGCAACACCCGGATACAAATAGCCGCAGAGACACCTGCCCCCGCGGCCATCGAAAAATGGAGCTCATGGGCGGATTTGAACCGCCGACCTCACCCTTACCAAGGGTGTGCTCTACCCCTGAGCTACATGAGCATTTTACTGCCAACCTCAACACCCCCAAAAGGGATGCCGGACAGTCGGTCGACTGTGCCGACCGGGCGAGCCACCCTCCTGGCGACCCATCCCACGAACCCCACATCACAACGATATGGAGCGGGCAGCGGGAATCGAACCCGCATCATCAGCTTGGAAGGCTGAGGTTCTACCATTGAACTATGCCCGCATGCGGGAGCTCCAGGCAAAAGGCCTCAAACCAAACCTTCCGCTGGCGACACCTCAAAAAGAGATGCCTCAAAATGGTGCAGGGGGGTGGATTCGAACCACCGAAGCTTGCGCGTCAGATTTACAGTCTGATCCCTTTGGCCACTCGGGAACCCCTGCTCGAAAGCGGCGTGTATTCTCTACACAGGCCATTACGCTGTCAACACTTTTTCTTTAAATTTCACTAACTTAGCGGCAAAACCTAAAGCGACAACGCAGAGACAAAAAATGGAGCTGGCGAGAGGAGTCGAACCCCCGACCGGCTGATTACAAGTCAGCTGCTCTACCAACTGAGCTACGCCAGCTTCGTCTCTTCCCCTGAGGCGTCATTGCTTGACCTCCTCAAGTGAGGGCGGGATTCTAGGGGAACTTCTGCTGACAAGCAACTGTTTCAGAAGCACTTTTTTTGCCCCCGGGAATCAACCCCAGCTGGCGACCACAGCGTACCTAGTCTGACTCTAGCTCCTGACAGAGATTTTGCTTGCGATCCATCTCCGGGTAGTCAAGCTGCAACTGCTCCCAGAAAGCCTCCGCCAACTGATCATCACTACCTGGCTCCAGTACTACCCAGCGCTCCAGGTAGGTTCGCGGCTCTTCACGGGTCTGCACCGGGTACCCCCGCTCCTGCAATTCACCAGCGAGCGCCTCTGCCCGCTCGACTTCTGAGAAGATGCCGAAAGAAATACCATTGGTCAGCGACCCCTTGGGTATGACGTAGCTGTCGATCCCCTCGGCCTGGAGCGCCCGAAGCTTGCGAAAAGCTTCCCGCCGGGAACCCAGAGGCGACAGGTAGACCCAGTAGCGCATCTGCCCCTCCATCTCGATTTCCCGCGACTCCGCCGGCACCTGCAGGGCAGCGAGCCGCTCTACGATATCCGCTCCCTGGTACGCCTCTGGTACGGGGCCAATGATCGTGCACAGGGCTTTCGCTCCGGTCTGCTCCGCCCTGTCCGGGATCGGGTCAGGCTTCGATGGCGGGGGTGTCAGCACCTCTGCGGGCACCTCTTCCACCAGATCAATGCGCTTGCCCTCCGGGCGAACGGCAGCCGGGCCAGCCGGGACCTCCATGGTCGGCTCGGAGAAAAAGCGGAACCATGCAAAGGTGGCCAGGTTGGCCACAAGTAGAGCGAGAACTATCCAACGCATAAGCAGTATGGGGAAGCACCCCCATCCAATAATTGTTTATGGATTGCTGAGAGTCAGTCCGTCCAGCACCAGGTCCGGTGCCAGTTCGTGGGCGTGATGGGTTAATGACGCCACTATAGGGCCGTCCCCGCCAGTGATGACCAGCAAAGGCGAAGCCGCTTCTTCAGCCAGACCGGCCATGGCTTTATCGATTGCCCCGGTTACCATCAGCACCAGCCCGCGATTCACCGCTTCGGTGGTATCGCGGCCGGCGGCCAGGCTCATACCGGCCTCGATGGTATCGGCAACCTGGACCGCATCGGTATCGCGCGACAGCGCACGGCGCATCAAGGCCAGCCCGGGGACTATAAAGCCGCCGCGGTGTTGTCCGCCAGCCCCGAGCAGATCCAGGGTCACCGCACTGCCGCAATCCGCCACCAGGCAGGGACGCTGAAACTGCCGGTGAGCCGCCAGGACCGCAAGCCAGCGATCCACCCCCAGGCGGGACAAATCCCGGTAACCGCAGGTGACGCCGGCGCATTCCCGCTCCACGCGGGCAAACTCCACCGCCCCCCAACCGAGCGAGTGCACGATCGCGGAGAGCCCACTACCCGCTTCGGCGCCGGCCACATTCACAGCCCTCACCCGGGTTACCGGAAACTCACACCAGGTACTGGGCGGGTCACCGCGGCGAAGGCTATCGGTGTCCACCACCCCGGCTGTCGAGGACTCCGGGGAGAGCAGGCGCCATTTACTGCGCGTATTGCCCAGGTCAACCTCGAGTATCATTCACCTGCCCTCCGGCCGCGCAGCGACACTTCACCACCGTGAAAACGGCGAATCTCACCGTCGACCTCCAGCAACAGGGCTCCGCTCTCATCGACTCCCACATTGCGCCCGCGCCATTCCGTCGGACCGGAATACAGGCTGATCTCCTGCCCGGAAAACTGGTCGAGCCGACTCCAGGCTTCGCGGTAGCCGGCAAACCCAATACGAGGGTATTCCTCGAGCAGGGGCAGCAACTCCTCCAGCATGGCGGCTGTCAGTGAATTCCGCCCCAGGCCAGGTCGCACTGCGGCCAGATCGACCCACGGCTGATCAATCTGTCGAGCGGCACCCTCAGCCAGCCCGACGTTCAGCCCCACCCCCACGACCACACCACAGCGATCTGTCAGGTCGCCACTGAGCTCGAGTAGCACCCCCGCCAGCTTGCGCCCCTGACACCAGACGTCGTTCGGCCATTTCAGGCGCACATCCGGCACGTCGAAGCGCTCGAGCGCACGGGCCAGGGCCACGCCGACCGCAAGGCTCAGCCCTTCAAGAATCTGTACCCCGCCCTGAAATTGCCAGCCGATGGATAATGAGATTCCCGCCGCAAAGGGACTCACCCACTGGCGCCCCCGACGCCCCCGACCCGCAGTCTGTTGTTCGGCCAGCACCACCAGGCCATGCCCGGCCCCTGCCTCCATGCGGTCGAGGACCCGGGCATTGGTGGAGTCCACCTGATCCAATACTTGCAGCTCACCGAGAAGGGACTGGCCGCCCACACTCAATTGCGACTGGATAGCGTCGACGGACAACAGGTCCAGCCCACCCACCAGGCGATAGCCCCGCCCTTTTTCGGACTCCACCGGCAATCCCAGCTGCTCCAGTTTCTGCAACTGCTTCCAGACGGCAGCACGGCTGACTCCCAGGGCGGCGCCAAGAGATTCACCTGAATGCAACTCTCCGTCAGCGAGCAATTCAAGCAGGGGGCGCAGTGGTGCCAGAGCAATTTTACTCATCAATCACATGTTTCCAGGTATTGCCGCTGGTACCGCCGCCCCAGGCTGGTCAGGATTTCATAGCCGATTGTTCCGGCATATTCAGCCACCTCATCCACGGTGAGCTCTGTGTTCAACAGCTGGATATGATCCAGCGCCTCACGCTCACCGGGTGCCAGGCGACTGATATCGTAAGTGGCACTGTCCATGGAGACCCGTCCGATCATCGGCAGACGCCGACCGCAGGCCCAGGCACAACCGCGCCCACCCTGGGCACGCAGTACACCGTCGGCATAACCCCCTCGAGCCACCGCCAGCCAGGAACCCGCCGCAGCGGTCTGCGTGGCACCATAGCCCACATGGCAATCCCGCAGTACCTGACGCACCTGAATCACGGGCAGCTCCAGCGTGACCACCGGCGCCATCGGATTGGGCGTGCCGGGAACCGGGTTGATCCCATAGAGGGCCGATCCCGGGCGGGCGAGATCGAAGTGATACGTCTCATCGAGGAAAATACCCGAGGAGTTGGCGAGACTCAGCCTGACTGAGGGCAACAATGATCGCAGCCTCCCTGCAGCCTCCCTGAAGGCTTCCAGCTGCAGGCGGTTCTGTGGGTGCGCGGGTTCATCGGCACAGGCGAGGTGGCTCATGAGAAGATCCACTCCCGCGGCTTCCAGCAGGCTGCGGTCGGTGAGCAACTGATCGTATTCGTCTGCCCCCATCCCCAGACGGGTCATACCGGTATCGATCTTCAGCGCACAATGCGCCTGCTGCCCGCTTTTTTCCAGAGTATCGGCCCATGCACGCAATTGCGCCGTCGTAAATATTGTCGGCACCACGCCTGCGTCCAGGCACGCCTGCTCAGTACCCGGGCGGACACCGGTGAGGACAACGATTTCAGCCTCGGGCCCGAGCTGTTGCCGCAGCACCACGCCCTCCGCCAGAGTGGCGACAAAGAAATGCCGGCAGCCGCGTTTCCAGAGCACCGGCGCGACACGCCGGACCCCCAGGCCGTAGGCATCCGCCTTCACGACGGCGGCGCACCGCCCCACTGCGCCGACTTTCCCGCACAAGATGTCGTAGTTGCGCCCGATGGCGTCGAGATCAATCAGCAACACCCCTTCGTCACAGAGGCTGGAACGCTGTTCCTGCGGCTCACTCATGGTCAGGTCGCTCCGAGCAGGCTTTCCCGGCGCAGGGCGCGAGCGCCGATGAGAACAAAAACCGCGACCAGCAACAGGCTGACAACCGATCCCGCCAGCACCATTGGCAGCGACACGACATCACCGACCAGCAGCGCTTTCAGCCATTGCTGCTGGCCCACCAACGGCAGCAGCTGCCAGATCGGCTTATCCAGCTGCACCTGGGACATGTCCAGGGCCATCAACATGAACAGGGGGGCGACCTGCAAAATACTGAGGCGCATCTGCGCGTCCTTAAAGGATTTTGATCCGAGCGCCAGCAGCAGCTGCACAACAGCCACGAGCAATGCCAGTGGCATCAACAGCAGTCCCATAGTCACCACCCCGGAAAGACTGGATGCCTGATGCATCCCCAACTCCTCCAGGGGCATCACCGGCATCAACGCCGTCAGTGCGCAGACCGAGAGGACGCCGCCGAGCCAGCCCATACTGGCGACGGCCACGGTTTTCGCCAACACCACCTGCCAGGGAGGCAGCGGCTGCATAAGCAGGTTTTCCAGGCTCAAGCGCTCCCGCTCTCCCGCCGATGCATCAACCGCTGTAGCGAGACTGGCCACGAATAACGTCATGATCAGCAGTGCCGGCACGGACGCAAGAATCAATTTGCCGCGGTCCGAGGGTGTGCTGATATCGCGCACCTCAAGACGCCAGGGCGCCAGCAATTGGGGCGCAACTCCACGGGCGATCGCCCTCTGCTGCACGATCTGCTGCTGCAAAGGCGCCAGCCGCTCCTGCAGCTGCCGTCGCGCGCGACTGGCGTCCTTCGATGCTCCATCCATATAGACATAAAGTCTCGGCACGCCAAATTCGCGGTATTGGCTGACAAAATCCTCTCCCACCTGCAGGACCAGATCATATTCCCCAGCCAGAAGTGCCGAGGGCTCACCCTCTTGCAGCACATCCACACGCAACTGGTCGCCGGCCAGACGCTGGGCCAACAGGGGAACCTGCTCACCGCCGAGCAAAGCCACCCTCGATTCGTTTTCGGACTTAACCTTGAACACAAACACCGTGGTCCCGGTAATCATGACCGGAAACAGCAGCGCGAAAGTCACTGCGGTGAGCAGGGCCCGCTTGTCACGCCAGGCCTCCAGTGACTCTTTGTAAACCAGCGCGCCCATCGGCCCCTGTAACCACTGCTTGAGAAAACTCATACCAGCGCCTCCTGCTCCGGTGATTCCGCCTGACCGTACGCAAGCGCTACAAAGGTATCCTCTAGATTGTCGCAGCCGCTATTTGCCATCAACGCCCGCGGCTCGTCGTCACCCACCAGCTGTCCATCGGCCATCACCAAAACCCGGTCGGAGAGCTCCAGGACCTCAGACATGACATGACTGGAGAACACTATCGTGGTCCCCGAATCCCGCAGGCGCATAAGGGTGCGCCTCAGCAGCCGCGCGGCGAGGACATCCAGTCCCCGGGTGGGCTCGTCGAGAATCAGGTGTTGCGGGCGGTGCACCAGGGCGCGAGCGAGGGAGACCTTCATCCGCTCTCCCTGGGAGAAACCGACAGTGCGGCGCTTCCACAAATCGTCGAGTTCCAATTCGCTCCGCACGGCATCCAGCGATTGAGAGAGCGCGCTGCCCCGCAGCCCCTGCATCTGCGCAAACAGGGTCAGGTATTCTTCCACCGAAAGGCGCTCGTACAGCCCCTCCCGGTCCCCCACGACGCCCAGCAGGCGCCGGACTGCCAGCGGATCACGCGCCACATCAATACCACCCACACGGACTTGGCCCGCATCCGCTTTCAACAGGCCCGTGACAATTCGCAGGCAAGTGGTCTTGCCGGCGCCATTGGCGCCAAGCAGTGCAGTAATACGTCCGTCGGGGATCTCAAAGCTCAAGTCACGCAGTACTGATCGCCCGGCGAACTCTTTATGCAGGGATCTAACCTCAATCATTGCGCCACCTCTCCTACTTCTGCCAGCGGCTCGGCATCCAGTGCCGGGCCAAACGCGTCGGCCATAAATGGTGGTCGACGAATATCTTTCACGCATGCGCTGTCCAATGGCTGCTCCGGCGCGTCCAGGAAGCTTGCAATCAACTCCGGAATGCAGCCCCGACGGGTGTTGATATGCCCCCCGCCATCCACAACCAGGTGTTGCTTGTGGCTCAAATAATCAAGGCGGGTATCGGCGTATTCCGGCGGCGTGATCGGGTCCGCGCTACCGGAAATCAGCAGAACGGGATGCTCCCGGCGTTCCGGCTCAGGATAGGACCGCTCTTGCACCGGCCACACTCCGCAAGCCGTGCGGAAAATATCGATGAAGCCTGTTCCGAGGAAGGTGTCGCGACTGTCTGCCGCCACCTCTTCGGCGCTGGTGCGATTCAGCTCTTCTGCACAGGCAACAGAAAAAGTCAGCCCCATAGACATGGTGTCACTGGCGGGCAGGAAGAGACTGGAGAGACCTGACAGGGGCAGCAGGTTGCCACGGGCAGCCTGGTGAATAACGTAGGGTAGTTGTGCCGCGGCGCCCGGATCGTAGAGGGCCGTGCGCACCGCATTGGCCAGCTCCCAGCGGGGTACCCGGCGCGGCATGGGTGCACCGGTAAGGGGATCTGCCAGCCGGCTTTCCCCAGTCTCCCATTCATTCAACAATCGATCCAGGTCACCGCGCCAATCGCCCAGACCGGCACAGCTCTTGTCCTCCATGCAGGCGTCCTGCAGCTGCTGCAATGCCTGCTCCGCCGCCTGGGCGCTGAGGAAAACCTTCGCCTCGATCGGTGCCACTGCATCCAGTACCAGGGCGGAGATCGACTGCGGGTACCACTGCTGGTAGAGCAGCGCAGTCCGCGTTCCCCAGGAACCACCCCACAGAGCTATCTTTTCGTGGCCGAGAGACACCCGGACCTGCTCCAGGTCATCAACGGTCTGCCGGCTGTTGAGCCCCTCGGTCCGCTGGCGCTGCTGGTCATAGCAGTCGCTGACAAGGCCGGCAAAAGCATCCAGGTCCGGGGGAAGCTCGTCTTCGATGCCGCACTCAAAAGCACCTGTCCGGCCCGAGCCGCGTCGGTCCACCATCACGATGTCCCGGTTGCGATTGACTTTAGCGAGGCTCGGCAACAGCGGTGCCAGGTGGCTGGCAGCCTGACCCGGACCACCGGCGAGCAGGTAAAGCGGCTCACTGCCGTCCGGATTGACCGCAGGCGCCACCGCCACAGCCAGGTTCTGCGACTGATCCGCTCCACCAACGGGAACCTGGTAGCAACGCAGTGGCTGAGACCAGCCCTCGAGGTGGCAGGTCTCCGCTGCCAGATCCTCTGCGTTAATGGCGCCGCTGTAGGACAGCAGCGCTAACAGCACGATAAACAGGGGGCACGCAACAGCCACAACCCGGCCCCTGGCCAATTCCTTTGCCATCGGACACATCTCCAAGAACTTTCCCAAAAGTGCAGCCAGTTTATCGAATCACAGCGGCCCCGTCTCAGCCCCGAGCATTCGCGATGCCGGCGGCGGGGTGGTAAGGTTTCGCTTTTCCATCCATCTCGCCACTGCCATGAATTTTTCAGACCGTGAAAAACAGCTGATCCGGGCCGCTTTCTCCTGGGGCCAGATCGCTCAAAAAGAGGGTTATGCCCTGTCGGACCTCGAAATCGAGAAGTCGGTACTTTTCCGCCGCCTGCTGGCTGGCCGGCCTGCCCTGACCTTCCCCCCTCCCCTGCGTCACGGCTTCCCATGGTACGAGGTCATCGAGGGGCGCTGTGAGTTTGTGGTCAACGCTTCCGAGCCATCACCGGACTGCAGCATCATCGCACCGGGCAGTAAACCCGGTGATCACTGCATACTGATCGACGGTAGCTTCTGGCGGGTGGCAGAGACCATCCAAACGGGAAAGGAATACATCGTCGAGTGGGGTGACTACCCCATTCAATGGCGACTGCGAAAGCACTGGGAAGTGAATTACGAAATGACCCAGCAGCTGCACCAGTTCCGCAAGGCACATCCCGATGCAGACATCCAACTGGAACAGGGCCACGGCCAGCGAGAATGCGGTGAACTGTATGTGGATGACGATCAAACAGTCTGGCTGAGTGAGTGGCACCTGAGCCGGATCGGCCTGTCCGGCTGGGTATGGGTGGGAACTCTGGAAGAGCCACCGCCCACCTCAGCGGTCGCGCCTCTCTATGAAGACACCCATGGGCCCCTCCTGCTTGGAGAAAGCGGCAGCGACCGCGGCCCAGCCTGGCTCCGAGTTGAGGAAGCGGAGGGCGAATCCCGCTTTATCCGCCTGGGCGAGCAACAGGACTACAGCACACTGGTCAACGATGCCATCAGTGATCTGGAGAGTCTGATACAACGGGTCGGGGGCGACACCCTGCAAGTGGTGGACTTCCGGGGCACGCAAGCCATCAGGCAGCTATCCATCCCCGTCCACCTGGCCCCGCTGGAGGAGTTTGACCTGGGCCGACGCACCTACGATCTGGTACCAGAAAACGCCCGGGACGCTTGAGATCAATCGACGTCCCGGCCCCGCGCGGCCTTCAATAACAGAAACCAGGCCTCAAGTGGTATCTCCTTCTCCATGGCCTCCAGCGCGCCCTTCAGGCGCACCAGGTTGCCACTACCAAGAACCGGGATCATCCGGCTCGGGTGCCTCAATAACCAGCACAGAGCCATCTGCTGCGCATCGAGCCCCAGCTCGCCGTGCAGCGATTCCATACAGGAGCGGACTCGCGCTGCAGCCTCTGCGCCACCGGTAAACAGGTCTCCACCAGCAAAAGGGGACCAGGCCATCGGGATGATCTTTTCCCGCTGACAGTAATCGAGCTGACCGTCAAACATCGGCTCGTTGTGCAGCAGCGAAACCTCGATCTGGTTCACCACCAAGGGAGCGGTCAGGCGCGACTGCAGCAATTCCACCTGGTGCGGAAGGAAGTTTGATACGCCGACAGCGCGCACCTTGCCTGCCTGTATCAGAGCATCCAACGCACCGGCCAACTCATCCGCATCCATTAGGGGATCCGGGCGGTGCAGCAAAAGAAGGTCGAGATAATCGGTGCCCAACTTGTGCAAGCTGCTATCCACCGAGCGACGCACATGGCCAGCACTCGAGTCGTAGTGATTGAGCCGATAGTCATTGCTACTGCCACAAAGTTTGATACCACACTTGGACACTATCTCCATGCGCTCACGGATAGACGGTTGCAGGCGAAGAGCCTCACCGAACAGAGACTCGCACTGATAATCCCCGTAAATATCCGCCAGATCAAAAGTGGTTACGCCCAGGTCCAGCAGCTCTGTAGCGAGGCCTAGCCGCTGGCGGGGATCCATCCCCCAGCCGTCCAGGCGCCACAACCCCATCGCAACACGAGACAGGGAAAAGTCGTGGTTAAGAGCGGACTGTATTCTTTGCATGAAAACCTCTTCCTTTAGAGCCTGCCATTGATTGGCCAGCCTCTAGACGCACAGATAAAACCTGGGCGCATTGTAGAGAGAGTGAAAAGATAATGCAGTTCCAGTATGCAGGATGCTCTCTCTGGACTTCGACGCCGGTCAGAACCCACAACCAATCCTCTCGAACCCTGACTCATCCACAAGCCATCACTGACCTGGTTTGCTCACAGATTCATTGGAAGGAGCTGTGTATAAACATGGGATAGACGACCAGGGGATTGGCCTCGCGGGCCCTGGCGGCAGACGCCCAAAAAAGCATCGCACTGCCATAAAAGATCTTTTTCTGTATATCCACCCAGTGTTGCCATTACGGCCTCTGGAGAATGCAAATGACTACTGACTGCCTGACAACTGAAGGATGAAAAAAACACTCGACTGATCCCCAGACAGCCGCTCCGATGTAGAAAGTGGCAAATGATTTCCCGGAATGTATCAACACCCCGTCATGCTCAGCCCGTTATCAACAGATACGCTGGACACAACTGTGTATAAACGTTGGAAAATGCCTCGCGATGCAGGGCCTGCGTACCCCTCTGGCCAATGTTTAAAATTACGCCAGGCAATGTTTCGAACTAACCCGTTCTGACCGCTGCCTCTGAGCCCTAGCGCATCGATGGCGGCGAAGGCATATTGCCCAAGGGGCGAGCCTTGGATTCGAACGACGACCTGAAGAGACGATGGCAGGGACGACTTTGTGGGACATTAGGCGAGAGGAATCCCGCGTCCGAGCCCACCTTGGATGAGTTCACGGCGTGTCTCACAAAGCCGTGCCTGGTAGCGGCGCCAACTCTGCGGGTGGTTTAGGGGGCGGGCAAGACAGGTCCCGTTTTTAAGACTGCGGCCTGCGCGGCGTGGTAGTGGGAGTAATTCGTAAGCGGTGCGTTAACGGCACCCTTTTCGCCTGATTCGTGATCGATCACGCTCCTGCTCTGTCTAACGGAGCGGATGATGAGAGACGCAACGATCACCGAACGACAGCAGCACTGGCTCGATCACATTCGAGCCGCGGATGCCTTTGACGGCAGCATCGCCGACTATGCACGGTCGGAGGGGCTTAAGCCGAAGGAGCTGTACTCCTGGAAAGGTATCCTGGCACGCCGTGGCCTGCTGGGTGCTGAAGCGGCTGCAGAGAGTAAGACGGGCTTCGTCCGTGTCATCGCGCCGTCCCGTCCGCTGGCCATGAGCCTGGTGCTGCCGAACGGCGTGCGCTTGGAGTGGCACGGCGAACTAGGACCTGAGCAGCTCGAGGCGCTGGTCCTCACGGCGAGCCGCCTGCAATGATCCGTCCTTCAGGTGATGTCCGCATCCACCTGTACCGGCAGCCGGTCGATATGAGGAAAGCCATCAACGGCCTGGTGTCGATCGTCGAGGGCGAGATGGGCTCTGATCCCTTCAGTGCCGATCTCTACATCTTCTGCAACCGGGCCCGGACGCTGGTGAAGATGGTCGCCTGGGAGGGCAACGCTCATGAGCTTCAGGCGCGCTCCGAATGCGCCAGTCCTCCGATTAAGGAATAAAAACCATTGCTATCGGCATTGCCATCCAGCCAGGCACTGACGGCGGCAGCCTCTCGACCATCGGTCGTTCTTTCGACACCGGATGACCGCTGTTTCGGATAGTCCAGCGGTGCGCTGGCGCATCCGGAAATCACCGCTACGGAGACCAACCACCAGACCTTCGTGGTCAATGCAATGGACGTTTTGGTCACTCTCGTGTTCTCCTTGCTGACTGCGCTCAACACCTTTCGGACCGGCTATGCTTGTCCTGACGTCAGGAACGCCTCGTACCGCGGCCAAATCGGTGCCGCCACGGTGATATTGGCCGCGGCACCGATTTCAGAGAAGCAGGCATCTCGCCGCCCGAACCGCGAGATGTCCGAATGGCGACGATCGCGTCCAGCACGCCAACGCGATATGGCATACGCCTAAGCTCGTCGGATTCAATCCAGCAGGTTCTTGTAGATCCGGCCGTCCTTCATGACCAACTGCACGTTGTCGCTGTCCTTCAGGATCTGCAGGTCATTGAGCGGGTTGCCGTCAACGAGGATCACATCGGCGTAGCTGCCTTCCTGAAGCGTACCGAGCTGGGCATCCTTGTAAGGGTTCTTCGGGCCGGTTTTCATCAGCCACTTGCCGGCCCCGGACGTGGAGGCGCGCAGGGCTTCGACGGGCGTGAACCAGCGATCCATGATCGTGACATTGAGTATCGCCTGCGGAATCAGGTCGTAGGTGTAGACGTCACCGCCGAGGAACATATCGACGTCATACTCCGCGGCCCAGCGGAACATGTCGTCCGCGCCCTTGTTGACGGCCTTGCCTTTCGCAATTTGCTCGGGACCGAAGCCGGGAATGCCCGCAGGATCCTTGAAGGTCTCATAGCTGACAAAGGATTGCCCCGACAACACGATGCCTTCCTTTTTCATGCGCTTCATTGTGGCTTCCTTCATGAGGAAGCCGTGCTCAACGCAGGTGACGCCGTTGTCGAGGGCGATGTTGATGTGCTCATCCTGGTACACGTGCATGCACACAAAGGAGTCGAATTGCTCCGCTACTTCTACGGCTGCCCGGATCTCCGCTGGCGAAGCGGTGATGGACTCCAGGGGATCGAACGCGGAGGCGACACCGCCGCCCACCATGATCTTCAGGAAGGTGGCGCCATCGCGGAAATTCTGGCGCGCAGCGGCGCGCCACTCCTCGGCGCCGTTCACGACGTACGAGGTTCCGGTGCGCTTGTGATTGTAGTCATCACCGAGACGGGCGGTGCCCGGTGCCCAATCCGTGTGGGCGCCGGTGGTGCCAAGGCAGGCGCCGCTGGAGTAGAGACGGGGTCCATCGATGACGCCCTGGGCGACGGCCTTGGCGAAATTTGCTGTGCTGCACATGTCGCGCAGGGTGGTGAAACCCTGGTTCATGTAGATGTCAAAGCCCTCTCGTGCCATCGCCCCGGAAGTTGCAGGCATCCAGTCGTTCTCGTGCGCGGGCAGACCCATGGGGAACATCAGGTGCGTGTGCATGTCGATCAAGCCCGGCATGAGGGTCTTGCCGTTGCCTTCGATGACCGTGGCACCCGTGGCATCGAGATTCGGGCCCACGGCGACAACCTTGTTGCCGTCAATCAGAACGTCCATGCCCGGCGTCGCGTCGTCGGCGAGGCCGTCCCAGACGTTGACGTTGGTGAAAAGGACTTTGCCCTCAGCGGGCGACACGACGGCATTGGCTGCCCCCGTGGCGAACAGTAGTGTCAGGGTGACCAGCCCGGAGAGCGATGTCACTGCCTTCAGGGCCAGTCTGGCTAGAGTCTTGATGCGAAGCTTGTGCATATCGACATCCTAATTGCGAGTTATTGGTGAGCCGGCAATCTGGCACATGTCAGCATAGTCAATATCGCTAGCAGTAATTCACCGTATCCTTAATAAAAAAAGGGCCACCCGATTGGGTGGCCCTTTTTTATTTGAACCGGGCTGGCGCTCCAGCCTGACAAACTGCAACGCAGTTTGGACTGCCGTAGCCAGCCCGTAGGGTGAGGGCTGGAAGCCCGAATCACCTTGACCTTTTCGCGAAGCGAAAATAGCGGAACGCCGCCCGGGTCATCGGCAGGTTGCAAATGAAAAAGGCCCAGCCGCGTAGGCGGCTGGGCCTTTGGAATATGCAGAGGCGATGAGCTGTTGAGTCGCCATCCCTGGCGCGACTGCCGATTGTTCGATGCAGCCCCGGCCCGGCCATCCATGGCCGGTCGCTAAACCGTGCACGAAGCTGTACTTCGTCCACGCACGGTTTAGCCCTACTCTCACGGATGTTCGGCACTAATTCACTGTCTTTTTTATTTGAAGCGGGCTGATGCTCGGACCTGGCCGATGAACTTCGTCTGCAGTACGGCAGACCTACACTGGGTGTCGAGCTGCGCTCGCCATCGCGTTGCCACGCCTACGGCGCCCCAAGCTTGCACCGCTGGTGCAACGCTTGTCACATGGCAGCGCTTTGCGCTGCGTGGTAGTGGCAGTAATTCATCTTATCCTAAATAAAAAAAGGGCCACCCGTTTGGGTGGCCCTTTCTTTTATTTAGAAGCCTGACGATGACCTACTCTCACATGGGGAAGCCCCACACTACCATCGGCGATGTTGCGTTTCACTTCT
>NZ_LRFG02000008.1 GCF_001641755.2 Microbulbifer flavimaris | reverse complement strand
CCGGTCCGCCATATACAAAAAAGGCCCACACGAAAGTGTGGGCCTTTTTTGTATATGTTGGATCGGCGTACGAGAACCCCCGTTCGACAAAATTGCCGGGAGCAATTTTGGACGCCGCAGCGAAGCGAAGGCGCCCGCAGGGTGGGCGCCATGGATGGCGCCCATCAGTCCCGTCGCGCGGCCGGCACAGCACCCTTCAGTCCCGTCGCGCAGCCGGCACAGCACCTATCAGTCCCGTCCCGAATCCACCCTTACACCAGCCACCCTCACACAAAAGTGTGGGCCTTTTTTGTATGTGTTGGATCGGCGTGCGAGAACCCCCGTTCGACAAAATTGCCAAGAGCAATTTTGGACGCCGCAGGCGCCCGCAGGGTGGGCGCCATGGATGGCGCCCATCAGTCCCGCCCCATCTTACTTAAGCACCAGCCACCTGCACACGAAAGTGTGGGCCTTTTTTGTATCTGTTGGATCGGCATGCGACAAAATTGTCCGGAATAATTTTGGACACCAGAGCAGTGCGTCGGTGCCCGCAGGGCGAGAGCCACGAATGGCCCGAGTCAGTCCCGCCACTCAGCTGGCACAGCGCCCATCAGTCGCGCCCGCTGCGCCACATCATCACCACCAGACTCATCCCCGCCCCCAGAATAATCAGCACCCCCGGTAAACCGGCCAGGTTTGAAAGCATCTTGATACCATCAGCGCCCAGAAAGGTGGCGCTGCACCAGCCGACAATGCCGATAACCGTCCCCCAGAGCAGCTTCACCCCGAAGGGAGACCCCATATGCTCCGCCGTTACTGACTGCATGCACAGTCCGCCGATGGCATCGGTGTTGGAGTCTGTGGCAGTGATGAAGGAGATAAAGCAACCAAAGATAAAGACAACCCCCAGCAGCGTGCTGCCGGGCAGGAACTCGAAAAGACGATAAGCCATGGCTGCCAGCCCTGACTCACGATAGACGGCATACATGTCTCCGCCACTTTGCCCGTCGAAGAAAAGCGCCGCACCTCCAAACACAGTAAACCAGAGCACACCAAATACCGAGGGCAGAAACAGGTTGACCAGAATAAACTGCCGCACGGTGTAACCCCGCGCGATCTTACCCAGGAATAGACAGGAAAGCGGGGCCCAGGCAAACCAGCTGGCATAAAAGGCGGTTGTCCACCATCCGGACCAGTGGCTCTCAGGTGGTTCTGCCAACAGGAGCTGACGACTGAAGAAATTACCCAAGAAGTCAGCCAGGGACCGCGCGCCCTGTTCAAGGAGAAACGCGGTTGGTCCAGCGGCGAACAGGTAAAACATCAATACCAGGAAAAGCACAGTGTTGATCCGGGCAAGAATCTGAATGCCCCGCCTCAGGCCGCTGCCAGCGGAAAGCAGTGCTACGGCGACGATGAACATCGCTGTTGAGGCGTAGACCGTGGGTGAGCCGGGAATCGCAAAGAGAAAGTCCAGGCCATCGCCAATCAAAAGCAGACCTGCACTCAGGACTGCAGACATGCCCACCACCACAGCAAAGAGCACAAGGCCATCAATACTCTCCGCCACCCGCGCCCGCAGGTGATTTCCTAGTAGGGGCCGAAGCAGGGTTCCAACCGAGAAATCGTGCCCGAAATTATAAAAACCAAGGGCAAAGGTGAGTCCCGCAATGGTATAGATGGCATAAGGAGCGAGCGTCCAGTGAACAAATGTCGCGGCCAGGGCAAAGGTCCTAGCGCCCTCGCTACCGGGTTGGAGCCCCGAAAAGGATGGCGGCTCATTGAAGTGCACGACAGGCTCCGCCACGGCCCAGAACAGGATGCCCATGGCGATTACCGTCGTCAGCGAGACCGCAAACCAGCGGAAAGGTGAGTAAATTGGTGTCGCATCCACACCGCCAATGCGGGTACGCGCAAACGGGGAAAAGAGCACGCAGACACAGAGGACGAGCAGGCCCAGTGCCGAGTAAAGAAACAGCGCAGAGAGGTGCTCAATGATTGCCGCATTAATCGCCGAAGTAATAGCAATGAAGTGACGCTCATCCACAATCGTAATTGCGAGCACCAGCAGAATGCCAACCAGGGCGGGCCAGAAAGTGATGGGTTTGACCTGCTTCCAAAATACCCTTCGCCCGGGATGCCAGGTCAGGGATCCGTTTTCCCCATCTTTCTCCGACACGTCCATTGCCATCCTCACGCTGCAGCTGAGCAACTCCCGCGGAGCTGTATTTATCGTGAATTACAGTAGAGGGCATTTATAGCCGCTCAGCCACGGGGGCCTTTGCACATGTACGGCGCCCCTTCTGGCGTAAATGCACTAGGCGAAGCTGGAGATGGCCAGCATGAGTTCTGCTGGACTCCGATGTCCCCTGCGGTTCCACCCTGAAAGCTACTTGGTGCTGACCTCGATCTCCAGTGAAACCTTACCAGAAAGTGACGCCGTCACCAGGCAGTGGGACTCGGCCTTTTCAATCAGGCGCCTGGCTTTTTCGGCGTCCTCGTCTTCGGGAATCACCAGGTCCGCGTGCACGTGGAATGCAGTGAAGCGTATGCCGCCCTCGCTCTTATCCAGCTCACCGTCCACAGTGCAATCAAGTTTGTGCCAGTCCAGTTTGGAATGGCGAGCGATAGCCCGGAAGGTAAGCACCAGACAGTCGGCAATGGCACCGACCAGCAGGTCCTCTGGTGACCATCGGTCGCCAGGACCGTCAAACTGCCTGGGCGGAGCCGTGGCGATGGGTTGCAGCCCATCGGCCATCACCTGCACATCGCCCTCTTGATCCGCCGTAGCGGCGACACGGTAATGATGGGGAAATTCCTGCATGTCCAATACCCACTGATGTGACTCACGCAGGTTAGGACCGGGCATTGGCTTTCACAAGACGCACACCTGGCCCAGGGACGCCGCTACAAGAGAAGCAGACTCTCAGTTCCAGCACCCGCAGGTGGTGGGCAAGCACGCATTCAGACCGTTGCTTCTCGCACCGACATCAGCGTAATGACGGCATTATATAATTCCCGCTCCAGCTCTGGGTTAGCCAGGGAGTTGGCTTCCAGATCAAAATTGTCATGGAAGCTGGGAATCGAGAGGCTGGCCAGGACATTGGCACCAAAATGTGGCGCAGAGGAAACCGCGGCACTCAACACCCGCCCCGCCCCGCCCGGCCCGGGGGACGTCGCCAGAAGCACGACCGGCTTGTCCTGGAATACTTTCCTGTCGATGCGGGATGTCCAGTCGAAGAGATTCTTCCACGCCGCGGTATAGGAACCGTTGTGCTCTGCGTAAGAGATCAACAGGGCGTCCGCGGCTCCAATCTTGTCGAAAAAGCGCTGTGCTGCCGGGGGGTGTCCCAGCTCCCGCTCCCGATCCACACTGAATATGGGCATCTCGTAATCATTCAGATCGAGGATCTCCACCTCGACTCCCTCCAGCAGGCCGGCGGCGCAGGTCACCAGCGTTTTGTTGATGGATTGCTGACTGGAGCTGGCGGCAAAAGCAAGTATGTTCATGGGCGTCCTCGGTGTCTGAATAGGTTCAGGCCTGATCAGGCGATGGGGAGAATGGTTCAACCCGGAATTACGGAAAGAGCGTCCGGCCGGATTAATCTTGCACGGCTGACAAGCCGAAACCCTCGGCGTCCAACTGCCCCTTCAGACCGGACCAGCGATCTGCAGGCACAGTGAGTTCGATGCTCACGCGGTTGCTGTATATCGCATCACCGCACTGCCCGCCAACCTGGCTCACGAGGAAGCGCAGGCGGGATTCCTGGGCAAATTCACAATTTACAGTAACATTCAGGTAAGGAATAAAAGGCTTGAGTTCGACCTGTTGCAGCGCTGCCCCGACAGCGCCGCGATAGGCCCTCATCAAACCCCCGACACCCAGCTTGGTGCCACCGAAGTAACGGGTAACGATTGCCCCCACATTGCCCACTTCCTGTTTTAACAGCAACTCGAGCATCGGCCTCCCGGCACTGCCGCCGGGCTCACCGTCGTCATCAGAAATCATGACATCGGGGTTGGAAGGATTGCCGATCACCAGCGCTGTGCAGTGATGGCTGGCATCTGAATAAGCGCTCCGCACACTCTCCAGTTGCCGCAGAAAAGATGCGCGGTCCGCTACCGGCCCCAACCAGCAGATAAACCGGCTCTTCTTTTCCTCGGTCTCACTGACAACGGGAGAGCAGGGAATCCGATAACTCACCGGCAAATTCGTCCCAAGTCTGGTTTTGCAGTCTTTCGTACAGGGGCTGCAGTTTGGTTTGCCAGATACGATCGTCCACAACGCCGACGTGTTTGCAGCGGATCATGCCCTCTGCATCTACCAGGAAGGTCTCGGGTGCACCGAAAACACCCAGATCCAGCGCCAGCCGTCCGTCACGGTCGGCGACACTGAACAGGTAGGGGTTGTGAAATTTTTCCAGCCACTGGCGGGCCTCAGCATCGTCATCCTTGAGGTTGACCCCAACAATGGGAACCCCCTGCTCTGCCAACCCGTTCAGGTAGGGGTGCTCCACCCGGCAGGCAATACACCAGGTGGCCCAGACGTTCATCAGCAGCGGTTTCGCCGGCAGGTCGGACTTCTGCGCCAGGGTTTCGCCATCTGAGACCTTCGGCAGGGAAAACTCCGGCACCGGCTTGTTGAGCAGTGCCGAGGGCATTTCCTGCGGGTTGAGTGACAACCCCCGCCAGAAAAGCACCGCCAACGCAGCAAAAATAATGAGCGGCAGAAACAGTTTCAGTCGCGCCATGGTTCCCCCAGATCAGTCCTTTCAGGCCGCTGCCGGCGCACCTGCCACTGCGGCTGTGCGGGCCGCCGCTTTTGCTTTGCGATAGCGCTTGTCAGCCACAGCGATACCACCTCCGAGGGCCATCAGTACCGAACCTAGCCAGATCCAAACCACAAATGCCTTGTATTGCAAGCGCACCGCCCAATCACCATTGGGGTTGGTCTTGTCCATCGGCTCACCCAATGCCACGTACAGATCGCGGAAGAGACCGGTGTCGATGGCGGCTTCGGTCATGGTATTGCCACCGGAGAGATAATTGCGTTTCTGCGGGTGCAACTCGGTCACCGGTTCGCCGTCCCGGCTCACAAACAGCACGCCCTCGACCGCCCGGTAGTTGGGGCCCTGCACCTGACGCACGCCGTCAAAGCGGAAATCAAACCCCGCCGCATGGTGGGTATCCCCGGGGGACATGCGCACGTCTTTCTCCACACTGTAAACCGTGGTCAGCGCCGCGCCGAGCACGGAGACCGCCAGCCCGATATGGGCCAGGTGCATGCCAAAGTAACTGGCACGCTGGCGACGCAGGCCGGCCAGCAGGCTGTTGGCATTGCGGCTTTTCGCAAGAAGATCCGCCACACTGGAAGCAGTCACCCAGACGCCGGCGAAAATACCCAGCGCTGCGCCCCAGTGAAAATAACCGAGGGCGAACGGCAGGGCCAGGCCAGCGACGACCGCTACCGCCATTGGCAACTGCCACACGCCGAGAAGTCGCTCCCAGCGGGTATCTTTCCAGTTTGCGTGAATGCCGAGCCCCAATAGCACGCACAGAACGAGCATCAGGGGCACGAAGAACAGGTTGAAGAACGGCGGGCCGACGCTGATCTTGCCCCAGTTGAGCGCATCTGCCAGCAGCGGATACAGGGTACCGGTCAGCACCATCCCCATCATCAGCACCAACAGGATGTTGTTGCCCAGCAGGAAGGTCTCGCGGGAGCGGAAAGAGAACACGCTGCCCGCACTGACCGCCGGCGCCCGCAGGGCAAACAGCAGCAGGGAGACGCCCACGACGATGGCCAGAAACGCCAGGATAAATCCGCCCCGCAGCGGGTCGGTTGCAAAAGCGTGAACGGAGGTCAGCACCCCGGAGCGTACCAGGAAGGTTCCAAGCAGACTGAGACTGAATGAGAAGATCGCCAGCAGGATTGTCCAGCTTTTGAACAGGCCACGCTTCTCCGTCACAGCCAGGGAGTGCATCAGTGCAGTACCCACAAGCCAGGGCATAAAGGAGGCGTTCTCAACCGGATCCCAGAACCACCAGCCACCCCAGCCGAGCTCGTAGTATGCCCACCAGCTGCCCAGTGCAATGCCCAGCGTCAGGAAGGCCCAGGCAACCGCAGTCCAGGGGCGTGCCCAGCGTGCCCAGGCAGCATCCAGCTGGCCGCCCAGCAGTGCCGCGATGGCAAAAGCGAAAGCCACAGAGAAGCCCACGTAACCCATGTACAGCAACGGCGGGTGAATAATCATGCCCGGATCCTGCAGCAGCGGATTCAGGTCATTGCCCTCAACAGGCGGGAACGGCAGCAGCCGGTCGAACGGATTCGAGGTAAGCAGGATAAAGAGGAAAAAACCAACCAGCACGACACCGAGCACCGATAGCACCCGAGCCACCAGCTCGGCCGGCAACTGGCGGCTGAAGAGGGCCACCGCTGCTGCCCAGCCGGCCTGGATCAGCAGCCAGAGCAGGATCGACCCCTCGTGGCCGCCCCACACCGCGGTAATCTTGTAATGGAGCGGCAGAATGCTGTTGGAGTTGTGGGCCACGTAGGCCACAGTGAAATCGCTCTGGATAAAAGCCACGGTCAGGCAAACATAGGCCACGGCGGTAAATGCGAGCACGCCCAGAGCCAGCGGACGGCCCGCGGCCATCCACAGCGGGCGGGCGGTGTAACTACCGGCCATCGGCACCGCGACCAGCGTCAGCGACAGCAGCAGGCCTATCAACAGGGAAAAGTGCCCCAGCTCCGCAATCATATCTTGGCTCCGTCGGCACAGCTGGCTTCCGCGGCCATGGATTCGGCCACTTCCGGCGGCGTGTAATTCTCATCGTGCTTGGCCAACACCTGGTCCGCGCGAACATAACCGTCTGGCATCAGGCGACCGGTGACCACTGCGGCCTCTCCTTCCGCGAAGAGATCCGGCAGGATCTTGTCAAACACCACTTCCAGCTCGGCCCTGCCATCGGTCAGAGCGAACCGCACATCGAGGCTGTCATCGGCACGAACCACACTGCCCGGCACTACACAGCCGCCCGCACGAATGTTTTTTTCCATCGGCACTTCACCAGCGGCAAAGGCGGCCGGTGCGTAGAAATAATTCATGTTGTTGCGCATGGCGTATGTCACCAGGGCAACGGCGGCCGAAGAGAGGGCCACGAGGAGAAGAACCAGTATCAGGCGCTGTCTGCGAACGGGATGCATCGTAGTCTGCTAGCTCCGAATGAATAAAAGAAATCCTGTCGATGTCAGCGGGCGCTGTCGCACCGCTCAGGCGGGCTCCGCCTCCCGGGTACGCCGTGTTTCCACGGAGCGACGACGGGCCTCGATCCGCTGCTGGCGCTCGAGCTCCCGCTTCAACCGCCTGCGCTGCAGTCGCGGCTGCAGTGCCAGCGCAGTAAGAGTCAGGAAGGTAACCCCATAGGCCGCCCATACGAAGGTGCCATGGCCATCCATGTGGAGAAACGCCGCCAGGCTGTCAAACTGAAACTGCATCGCCCTACCCCGCCTTGCTCTCAGTCGCGGACTCGCCGCCCATTAACTGCTGCACCCAGCTGGTGCGCCACTCCCGCTGCAGGATTTTCTCCCGGGTATGGGCGATGAGCGTCCAGGCGTAGAGGCAATAAAACCCGATAACCATGGTCAGCAGCGGATAGAACATACTGGGGTCGATGCTGCTCTTTTCGGTGAACTTGATGGTGGCCGGCTGGTGCAGCGTGAACCACCAATCCACGGACTTGTAGATAATCGGGATATTAACCGTGCCCACCAGGGCCAGCAGGGCGCAAGCCTTGTCCGCCACCTGCTCGCGGCTGAAGGCCCGGGACAGTGCAATGACACCGATATAGAGGAAAAGCAGAATGAGCATCGAAGTAATGCGCGCATCCCATACCCAGTAGGTCCCCCAGGTGGGCTTACCCCAGACGGCGCCGGTAAACAGGGCAATGAATGTCAAAACTGCGCCAATGGGAGCCGCCGCTCGCATCACCACAAAGGAAAGCTTCATCTTCCAGATGAGCCCAATGGCACCGCTGATTGCCATGATGTAGTACCCCGCCAGGGCGAGGAATGCGGCGGGCACATGGATGTAGATAATGCGGTAGCTATTGCCCTGCTTGGCGTCTTCCGGAGCAAATCCCAGCCCCCAGATCGAACCTGCGCCGATCAGCAGCAGGCTGGCCAGCGCCAGCCACGGCATCCAGGCACTGGTCTTCTGATAGAACCAGCGCGGCGAACCCAAGCGGTGAAACCATTGCCAGGCCAAGGGGCATACCTCCAGATTAATTGTCCAGGCTGATGCGGATCGCGCCCGCCGCAGCCAGCGGTGCCAGGGCCGTTCCCCCGGCGAGCAACGCCGCCAGGATGGCCAGCTGCGGGCCGTAAGCATAGCCGTCGACTGCCGCCTGTACGGCGCCGGTGCCGAAGATTAACACGGGCACGTAAAGCGGCATAACGATGAGCGCCAGCAACAGGCCGGCACGACGCAGCCCCACGGTCAGTGCGGCGCCAACCGCACCGATCAGGCTCAGGCTGGCGGTTCCCAGCAACAGCGACAGGAACAGGGATAAATAGCCGCCGCTGGGCAGGTTGAGCATCATTCCCAGCAGCGGTGACAGCAGCGCCAGCGGCAGGCCAGTGACCAGCCAGTGTACCGACACTTTAGCGAGCACCGCGAAATACAGGGGCTGAGGGGCCAGCGCCAGTTGCTCGAGGGAACCGTCCTCAAAATCACCGCGGAAGAGACTCTCCTGGGACAGCAGGGTCGCCAGCAGCGCCACCACCCAGATCATCCCCGGCGCCAGGCGCGCCAGCAGGTCCGGTTCCGGGCCGACACCCAGCGGCAGCAGGGCCAGCACCGTGACGAAAAACAGCAGCGGATTGGCAATATCGGCGCTGCGGCGCAGCGCCAGCAGCAGCTCGCTGCGCAACAGCGCCACGAAGCCCGCCACATTGCGCGCTCTCGGCGTATAGTCCAGCACCGGCTGCTCAAGCGAAGACATCGGTGCCCTCCTCCGCCAGCGGCTCGGGTTCCTCGGTAGCGTATTCGCTCAGGTTCAGTGTGCGCAGCCCGGCGAGTGCCAGCGGCTGGTGGGAGGTAAACAGGATACTACCGCCACGGCTCAGGTGGCAGGCCATCTGCCCCTGCAGCGCAGAGACACCGGCCACATCCAGCGCCGCCAGCGGCTCGTCGAGAATCCACAGCGGCGGAGCCCCCGGCAGAAACAGTCTCGCCAGGGCCACGCGGCGGTTCTGACCGGCAGACAGCTGGTGGCACAGGCTGTCTTCAAACCCGAACAGGTCCACCTGCTCCAGGGCCCGCATTGCCTCTCCACGCCCGGCGCCATACCAGGCCAGGTTCTCCAGCGGAGTCAGGCCCCGCCGGACACCGGCCCCGTGACCGATATAGAGCAGGTGCGCACGCAGATCCGGCAACGCGGCCGGGAAGGCCCTTTCATTCCAGGCAATCTCACCGGTGAAGTCACCGGCACTGCCGATCAGGGTGCGTAGCAGCGTGGTTTTACCGGCTCCGTTGGCGCCCTCCACCTGTAGCGCCTGACCGGCGCCCAGCTCGAAATCGAGCCCCGCAAACAGCACGCGACCGTCCCGCTCACACGAGAGCTGGCGGACCTGCAGCGAGTTTGACGAAGGTGACTTTCGGGCCATGAGGTGGGTATGCCAAGCAAATTGATGAAAAACTGAGCGGCATTATACCGGCTATGGCGGCAAATGCATTGATTTAGCCAGCCTCGACAGCTCGGGTGCCTGCGGACCTCTGGCCTCCCTCCGGCTCCCCCCAATCCAGCAGCGCGCGGACCCGTCTGCTCCCGAACTGGAGTTCAAGCGTGCGGCAGAGCGACCGGAGCAGGGGCAGCCCGCGACCGGCGTAGTCCCCTCGGCGGGACCAGTTGGCGGGCAATCCGGGACCGCTGTCCTCCACGACCACCTCCAGGACGCCACCGGGCCCCTGCCCAATGCACTTGACGGCCACCTGAATCCACCCCCTCTGCAGCTGACTGCGGCGGCGGTGGAGTTTATGGTAGTACTCGGCAAAGCCCTGCTCAGAGGCCTTGATGGCGCTATCGAGACCAATCACGCCATGCTCCAGGGCATTGCGGAACAGCTCGCCCAACACCACCGTGAGTGCGTCACGAAAATAGCTGGCCCCGGGGGTCTGCGCGAGGACATCCAGAAGCGGTGGCAGGGGATCGGCATCGCGCAGTTCACCGGGGCCGAGCGTGAACTTCACAGACCACTCGCCCACCCGACGCGTCGGCAGTCGCCCCCGAACCTGCTGCCGCGAAGCTTTGTCGGCGGAGGCTGCCTCAGCAAAGGCTGCCTCAGCGAAGGCTGCCTCAGCAAACGCAGCGCCAAAGCGCAACTCGACCAGTGACAGGTCATCCGCCTGGCGGGCGGCAAAGCGAAAGGCCTCCTCGAGGATACGGTCAAACCTCTGCTCATCCTGGGTAATGCGGGCCACAGTTTCGACGATACGTCGCTGGCCAACTTCCTCACCCGCCGCTGAACGCATCTCCGATAAGCCGTCACTCCATAAGTACAGCGCGTCACCCTCCTCCACCGGAATATGTACAACTGCCGCCCCCACATCCAAGTCGGGTACCACTCCAAGTGGCAGCTGTCGGGATTCTAGCTGTCGCACCCGGCCGGACGCCCGACGCAGGCAGACACTGGGCATGCCGCCGTTGAACAGGCGCAGCCGCCGCTTGTGAGTGTCCAGCTCCAGCAATACCGCACAGCAGAACATGTTTGCCGGCAACACCCGGTGCAGCTTTCCATTCAGTTCCTGCAGAATGCGCGCCAGCGAAAAGCCCTTTGTGACCATCGAGTAGAAGACCGCGGTCAATGGCACCGTGCCAATGGCAGCCCCCAGGCCGTGCCCGGTAAAGTCTCCGAGCAACAACAGCAGTTTGCCCCCTGGCCCCCAGGCAGCGGCCACCACATCGCCGTTAAGCAATGCTTGTGCAGACAGGTGGTGGCGAATGGCAGGACTGTCGTTGAGACAGCTCTCCCGGCTGATGTTACTGAAGATCTGCCTGACCGATGCCTGCTCCTGCAGGAGACCATCGTGGCGCAGCCGGATACGATCACGTTGCGCGAGCAATGCGGAGCCGAAGCGGGCCAGCCTTGTGAGTGTCTCCAGCTTGAGGCGCACCTCTCCCGGCTCATAGGGTTTACCAAGGACCTCATCTGCACCGACAGCCAGGGCCCGCTTCAGCAACTGACTCCTGTCATCCCCGGCCAGTACCGACAGTACCGGATCCATCCCGGTGAGCGCCCGTAGGCGATCCAGGTCACACCCAGTTACCCCAGGGCCGGCGCCCGGGCCGATCACCACCATGCTTGGCTTGCGCGCCTGAAACACCTGCAGCGCACTGGCCATATCCTGCGCGACGGCAATGGCTACGGCCGGGAGTTCTGACACACTCTCCGCGGCGGTACGCAATGCATCCGCAAGAAGCGCCGCTTCGCTTGCTTGCGGCTCAACGATCAAAAGCCTGAGCATGGTGGCGGCGCTCAGCGAATATCGAACAGCTGATCGAAATTGGAGACCTGGAGGATGGTCGCTACATGCTCATTGGCATTAAGCAACGAAACCGATTCGGAGGCAGGCTCCGTAGTCGCGTCAAAACAGTGATCACACAACAGCAAAAGCATCCCCAGGGCTGCGCTGTCCATGTGTGTCGTGTGGGCGAGGTCGATACTCAGGTGACTCGGTGGCTGTGAGAGGCCGCTGTAGCTTTCGAGAAAATCCTGGTGCAAATTGAAATTAAAGGCACCGTAAACTCGGATTGTCAGGTGACTACCGCAAGGAGAAAGTTCGGAGGTAACCCTGGGGCCATCTGATTGGTAGGTCGACATGCGGAAGTTCCCTCTTCCCGGTCGTTATCGCTCTGGATAATTAGAGTTCTCTTTTACTCTTATGGGGCCTGGCGTCTGGCGTCATTTCCCACTAGACCACGACATATCTACTGTGGCCGAGCCGGCCGCCCCTCATGCAAGTAGGCGCCAGTAGTTCGCTTCGCCTGTTGCAATCGAGGGCTAACAAACCACCTGCAGCTGAGCCCGAGGAAATCGGGAACCCGCAGTAGACAACCGCCTTTCCCTGATAGACGAATGGATGTGCAGGCCCCTCAGATCTTTTTGAAGGGACAATGAGAAGTCGGTTCGTGAAACGGCGAGGGGCGCCGTCTCCGGCGCCCCTCGGTTTCTCTCATCAAAACTCTAAGTCGTAGTCCATCAATTCGCGCCTGAGGCGCATTTCTTCTAGTTTGTCCTCAACCATCCGCCGGGCATCCGTGGGTGGCTGTGATGTCGCCTGACGAAGTATCTCGTTGGCAATCTGGGGGATGTCGTCGTGATCAAATTCAAAGTCTTTTTCGCTAACGTTGCCGCTCATACGAAACTCCAAAATCTCGATCTGCCTAAGCAGAAACACCCTTGTTGTTTTTGTTGTGCCACTGCAGATTAATCAGCTCCGAGAGGCATGGTCAAGAAAAATTTTCACCGCGGAAACAACTTGCTGCAGCGCCAGGAGGCTCTGCACCACGGCGGAAAAAACATTCTCTCCCCAATCGCTCTCCGGGCGCCAAAATAGCGCTCTTCCATGACGAATTTGCGACAGTTTTTCGACTTGGGCGTGAAGATGTAGGACTCTGGAATTTGTTACCGCCCGGGAGTTGCTGTTACCCATGGTTACACCCTCCGAGGCCGAATTCTGGCTGACCGACTTTACGCATGGCAGCACCAACACGGCGCCAGTTCTCGGGTACCCGCCGACAGGCGACCAGCACCCCATGACACAGGCTATCGGTGGCGCTAGAATAGCGCCCCGCTGGCCAGGCAGACAGGTCCTCCCGTCGCCAAAAGCCAAGCCGTGCCCCCGTCGGTTAACAGGATAAACCACGGACCTCCTAAGTCCGCACTGCAGGTTCGAGTCCTGCCGGGGGCGCCACTTTGCCTCTTTCCGCCCTGTTCTGGCCTCGCAATCCCCGCAAACCACCGAAGTGTCTTCTAAGCTGATCAGGCCCCTCCGTCCGTCCGGGATACGAGGCCCGCCAGCGTTGCCGGTACCGGCGCCACGGCAACCGCTCATAACAGGAAAACTGTGAAAAGGACTTTGAACATGGCTCTACGGCTTCAGGCAATGGGCACCCTGCTCGCGCTTGCACTCTCGGCATCAATGGCCTCTCAAGCACAGGAGCAGGACCCGGATGATTACCTGTTCAACGACTCACACTTCCACCTGACAAACTACGTACAGAAAGGCACGCCGATCGAGAAGTATCTTGAGATCATGGGTGACAAGGTCGGCCGCTCAACGCTGTTCGGAATCCCCCTGCAGCAAACCTGGTCCCATGAGAACTCGGGCGACTTCGCGCCCACTTACTACCTCCATTCCGATGCCCCCCTGTACTACTACTCATTCACCGACGCCTTTATCGCCAATGCCTACCTGTCGCTACCTGAGGAGCAGCGGGCCCGACTGGACCCCATGATCACCGGGTTCAACCCTGCAGACATGTATGCGGTCGACCACATCCGCCGGGTCCTCGAAACCTACCCGGGCGTTTTCAGTGGTATCGGCGAATTCACCATCCATAAGGAATTTGTTTCGCCCAAGGTGGCAGGTGATGTCGCCAGCCTGACCGACCCGGCCCTTGACCGGGTGTTCGATTTCGCCGGCGAAGTCGGCCTGGTCGTCATTCTCCATAACGATATCGACATCCCCTTTGCCAAGGAGGGCGCGACGCCCGTCTATCTGGAACAGGTCAAAGAGACGCTGAGGGACCACCCAGGGACTTCGATTATCTGGGCTCACACGGGGTTGGGGCGTGTTGTGCACCCATCCCAGGCCTCAGCCAGCTCAACGGAGCGAAGCCCTCGTCACCTCGAAATCGTCGAGGGTATGCTGAGAGACCCCAAGCTCAAGCACGTCAATTTCGATATTTCCTGGGATGAGGTGGCCAAATATGCCATCGCCACTCCGGAAACCATTGAGCGCACAGCCCGACTACTCAACAAATACCCTGATCGATTCCTCTTCGGCACGGACAATGTCGCCCCAGCCGATCAGGAAACCCAGCTCAAGGTCTTTCATATGTGGGACCCGGTCTTCGCCAAGCTCAAGCCTGAGGCCAGGGAGAAGATCCTCAAAGGTAACTACGAGCGTCTGTTCGATGAGGCACGACGCAAGGTGCGCGCCTGGGAGGCCAAAAACGTCAAGAAGGCTGGGAACAACTGATTCGCTGCAGGCAGGGAGTGCTTATGCGACGCAAAAACCAATCACCCGTACTGTTGCTCGCGATCCTTGCAATCGCAGGCACGCAGGCATGGGCTGCTGAAGAGCAGCACCAGGATTCGGAGACAGAGGCCCGGCTGCGGGAACTGGAAGCGCGGCAGCAGCAACTCGAGGTCGAGGTCCGGCGTCGCGATGCACGCATCGAGCAACTGGAGAGCGAGGCGGCCCATCGCGGCACCCAGACGCCTCCACAACCCCGGGCCTCGCAGATCAGCTACGAGGAGCCGGACAAGAAAACCTGGGGAGACTACGAGCCCGGCAAGGGATTTGTGCTGCTGCGTTCTGACCTCGGTGAGGTGAACTTCTCGATCTACTCCTACGTCCGCTACCTGGACCAGGACGACCTTGAAGACGAGTATATAGATTCGTTCGGCCGAGAGTTTGAGGTGAGCACCCTCAACCAGATGCAGGTACAGAAGGTCAACCTGACCTTCAAGGGCTGGCTGTTCGACCCCAAGTTCCAGTACCGCTTCTACACCTGGACCAGCAACTCCAACCAGGGCGAGGCGGCCCAGGTTGTCGTGGCTGGCAAGCTGTCTTATGCGTTCCATGAAAACTTCAATTTTGGCGCCGGTATTGATGCCCTGCCGACGACGCGCACCACCAACGGCACCTTCCCAACCTGGTTTCGCACCGACCACCGTACCATCGCCGACGAATTCTTTCGGGGCTCCTACACCACAGGCTTGTTCGCCTGGGGCGATATCACCGAAAAGTCGGACTATCGCATCATGATCGGCAATAACCTGAGCCAGCTGGGCGTAAGCGCCAATGAGCTGGACGATCATTTCGAGACGGTCTCCGGCGCCGTGTGGTGGATGCCCACCACCGGCGAGTATGGGCCGGGCAACGGTTTCGGGGACTACGAGTTCCACACTGAACCTGCCACCCTGTTCGGGTTGCACTACACCCATAGCCGCGAGGATTCCCAGGGGCAACCGGAGATCAACAGCTTCGATAACAGCCAGATCCGGCTGTCCGATGGCACCCGGATATTCTCGCCCAACCCCTTCGATAACGACGTTAACATCCGCCAGGCAACCTACGAGATGGCAGCCTTGAATGCGGGGGTAAAGTACTGCGGTTACTCGCTGGACGTTGAGTACTACTACCGCGAAGTCGACAACTTTTCGACCATCCTCCTACCCGACGCAGAACCCGATGCCACGCTGCCAGTCAAGAGGCTGACCGACCAGGGACTGCAGGTTCAGGCATCCACGATGCTCATACCAAAGACTCTGCAGATGTATCTCTCCGGATCCAAGATCAACGGGGAGTACGGGGACCCGTGGGATATGGCGTTTGGCTTCAAGTACTACCCGTTCAAGCGCCGGGAAGTGCGCTGGACCACCCAGCTCCTGTATCTGGATGACTCCCCGGTGGGTTACAACAGTGTGCCCTTCGCCCGCGGCGGTAACGGCGTGGTAGTCAATACAGAGTTCGAGATCGCTTTCTGAGTAGCACCGGCGCATTGCCAGCTAGCTGACTGCTGTTGATGCCGAAGCCATGACAGCTGACGGTAAGGGGCCATCAGTGAGGAGCGCCGAGACTCACCGATCCGCCAGGGGCGACCCTTCTGGCGGGTAATCGAGGGTATTCTTGCGCTTATTGCGCTGCTCAGGGGTAAACGTCGGGAAAGGCATTTCGTGGGCAGCGGCCCACTCGCGCACCCGCGCTTCCGCAGCCTCACGACGCTCCTTGTCCAGCCCTGAGTCCCTGGAGTAATACAGTGTCTGGGAGGGAAACGCGAAGCCACTCCCGGATCCCCGCACAATCGATAGAATCCGCAATAAAATATCTTCCCGCACTGACCGGAAATCAAAGTAGTCGTTGGTATTGATATCGACACGTACTTCGACATCAAGAGCACTGTCGCTCATGCCGGTAAAGCGCACGGATGGCTCTTCATCCACCACCCGTGGGTGAGCCACCAACATTTCCCGCAGTGATACCAACACGTAGCGCAGCTGGTCTTCCGTAGTCTCATAGCGGAGACTCAGCATCGTCAGAAATAGTATCTGACTGCGGGTGCTGTAATTCACGATATGCATCTTGGAGAAGTCAGCATTGGGAATCGTAGTCAGGGTGTTGTCGATGCCCCGAATACGGGTCGAGCGCATGCCGATAGCTTCCACCGTGCCGATGCGCTGGAAATCCGGCCCGGCATCTTCGCCATAGCGGCAAAAATCACCGACGCGAACCGGCTTGTCTCCAAAAAGGTTGAGGCTGCCAATGAAGTTCTCGATCGAACCCTGCGCGGCCAGCGCCACCGCGATACCGCCGACACCAAAACCGGCCAGCAAGCTGAACAACGGAGCACCAAGCTGGGCACTGAGGATAAAAATAATCGCGATGATCGCGATTACCCCCAGAGTGCGAGCGACAAACCGCAACAGATGTGCATCCAGGCTCTCCCCTTCCACCCTGGGTGAGCGGCTGATAAACATCTCGGTCAGGACCAGCGGCAGCTGCCATACAAACCATGCCAGCGCAAAGTAGAACAGCGCCTCGGCACATAGTGTCAACGACTCGGCAACCACGTCAGTCAATGTGAGTTGCTGGCTGACAAACGATGCCAATGGCCTGATCGTCAGCAGCAGGGTCACCGGCAATAAGAAGCGGCTGGCATGCCGCCAGCGCTCAATACGTCGCCGCAAGCGCACGGCAAGGCGGCGGATAATGATCAGGGCGAGCACGTACACCAGTATCACCCCGCCCAGGGCCAGCCACTTCCAGACTGCCTGGCGGAAGACACTGCGCTTCATCCACTCCGGGAAACCCTGGATCAGGCGCGGCGATACAAGCCAGCCCGACATACTCAGATACGGGCGCATATCGGCGTAGTTGCGCAGTGGAATTTCGCGGCGGTAGGGGAGATGACGAACGCGATCGTAGAACTCTGCAGCCCGCGCCACGGTGTCTGCTGAGAAGACAAATTTCCCGGTCTGGGGGCCCTCAGCCACGCGCACCAGGGTGATATCAGTGTGTGGTATCGTCCAGCTGACAGACTTGGCTACGCCCTCTTCCCTGTCACTTTTGGGGGAGGGTGTCGGCAGGGGACTGACACTTTTCGCTTTCTTGGCCGTTGTGGCCTGATCGGCCAGCTCGCCCTCCTGCACGGCAACTGCGGCCATGTCTGACATAGCTTCCGAGCCGGGTATTTCCTCCGACGGCGGCAGCTCGATGCGATTGAGCACCTCGTACAGATAGATCAGGGCGTCACTGCCCTTGCTCTCCCGCGCCACAGGCGGAACCTGGCTAAGGTCAAGCAACTGCATCACTTTCTGCATCCGGCGCTGTATTTCCCGGGCGACCTCCTGCGTGGGATTGTCCCAGTACTGCTCCACCACCAATTCGCCGATCGCGTCAGTCTCGGTGAGGAAAGTCTGGATCGTTGCGCGGGGCGTGTCGTGCTCAAGCGGACTCAGTGGATGAGCTTCCAGCTCACTTTTGGTGGGTCACTCAACCGCACGATCCTCAGGGCTTTTTTCGAGCCTTCTGGATGTGCCCTCTCTGCCCCTTTGCTCAACAACCTCCTTTGCACCCTCGATGTTCTCCGTCTGCCGATCCACCTGAGCAGAGGCGCCCACCATCATCAGGCACAGGCTGGCGAAGACCAACCAGGGCCATCGAGTTGCATACCTGAGGAAGCCGCCCACACAGACACCTTTGCCGGAGAATTGAGCCAAGAGCGCCACGAGCTGCGCCAATCCGGCAGTTCGTGGCGTGACTGCTCAAAACATAGCCGACAGGGCTCTCCCCAGCTGCGTCGACACAACACCGGCTGGCTGAAATGACAGGTCTTTCCCCAAGAGCCTCACTGTCAGGCCATGGCGATATACATCAGCAGTACCGCAGCCAGGCCAACCAGGAAGACCCAGGTCCAGAACTGGCGCACAGAGCGCTCCATCTGGCGCGGGGATTTGCGGGATTTCTTACGCCTAGTTTTCATGACCAAACCCTTCTATTGAAAAATCCGGTATCACCAGAGATGGGTGTTGCAACCATCACTCTTTATCGAAAATACCAACAGACAGTGGACTGCCGCTGGATCGGCTCGCCCGGTACATTCCCGGTGTGTTGAATGTCAGGGCAATGTTACCCGCCGCGTCCAGCACGATGACGCCGCCGGTGCCACCAACGGGACGCAACACATCATTGATGACGGCATCCGCCGCCTCTGCAACAGACTTGCCCTGGTACTGCACCCGTGCACAAATATCCGCCGCCACATTGAAGCGGATGAAGTACTCACCGTGGCCGGTGGCGGAGACCGCACAGGAGGCATTGTCGGCGAAGGTGCCGGCACCGATCACCGGCGAGTCGCCGATGCGCCCGTAACGCTTGGCAGTCATACCGCCGGTAGAGGTACCCGCTGCCAGGTTACCAGCCTTATCCAGTGCTACCGCACCGACCGTACCCATGCGGAAAGCCACTGGCAGCGCTTCCACGGCAGCCTGCTCGCTGCTCTGGCGGCGCGTCTCCGCTTCTATTTTCTTTTTCGCATCCTCCAGCTGCTTGCGCCGGCGCTCGGTGTCGAACAGGCTGTTATCCACCATGTCCATATCCCGGGATTGGGCGAACGCCTCTGCCCCGGTTCCTGCAAGCATCACATGCGGGGAATCCTCCATCACCATTCGGGCCAGGTCGATCGGGTTACGCACACGGGTCACACCGGCCACCGCACCCGCCTGCCGTGATTTACCCTCCATGATTGAGGCATCCAGCTCGTGGCGCCCCTCATAGGTGTACACCGCGCCGACACCGGCATTGAAAAGCGGCGAGTCTTCGAGAATACGGATCGCCGCGCTCACGGCATCCAGGCTTTCACCGCCGTCTTCCAGCACCCGGTAACCCGCATTGACAGCCTCGGTCAGTTTTTGCCGGTAGGCGCGCTCCTGCTCTGGCGCCAGCTTGCTTCTCTCGATGGTACCGGCCCCACCATGGATGGCGATTGCGATAGGACTCTCTTCAGCCTGCACGGCCTGCGCAGGTAGCCAGATGGAGATCAGCGCCAGACTCAGGTAGCGGAGCAGTTTCATACCGGTGTTCTCTTTTATTATCTGTTGTGGTGGGCATATTCGGCCTGTTTGCCTGCCTGCTTATTAGTAGCATTTTGTGCCGGACGGAGAAAGCCGGTCGCAGCATCGCCGCTCATGAATGCGTTCCGACAGCATCATTCGATTTTTTGGTAGCACCAATCCAAAGCTTAAAGTTCTTCAATTGCTCTGCAACCACTAACATTCCATGCAACCAGCGGAGCCCTTTGAACGTATCCGCCCAGACACATTCTCCATTACCGAACCCGGAGGTTCCATGAAAGTCCTGATGGTTCTCACATCCCACGACCAACTCGGCGAGACCGGCAACAAAACCGGCTTCTGGCTCGAGGAGTTCGCCTCCCCTTACTATGTGTTCCGGGATGCCGGCGCCGAGATCACCCTCGCTTCCCCCAAGGGAGGCCAGCCGCCCCTGGATCCCAAGAGCGATGAGCCGGATTTCCAGACCGCCGCCACTGAGCGCTTCAAGAAGGACGAGGCCGCGCAACAGGCACTGGCCAACACCGTGCGCCTGGCTGAGGTCCGCGCCGATGACTTCGATACCGTCTTCTATCCCGGCGGCCACGGCCCGCTGTGGGATCTCGCCGAGAGCGAGGATTCCCGCTCCCTGATCGAGGCGTTCTATCAGGCTGGCAAGCCCGTTGCCGCGGTCTGTCACGCACCCGGTGTTTTCCGTCATACCCGCGACGCCGATGGCAAATCTCTCGTCGCCGGAAAAAAGGTCACGGGCTTCAGCAATTCGGAAGAAGCCGCCGTGGAACTGACCGATGTGGTGCCTTTCCTGGTGGAGGACATGTTGAAGGATAAGGGCGGTGTTTACTCCAGGGGTGACGACTGGCAAAGCCACGTTGTGGAGGACGGTCTACTCATCACTGGTCAGAACCCGGCTTCCTCCGAGGCCACCGCGGAAGCCCTACTGCAACGGTTCAGCCAATAACCGATAGGGCGTAATCACAGCCCTACCGGTATCTCTCTGCCCTCTCAACTGCAGGCTGACACCACATAGGGGTTGTGGTTGCCCTGCACCGCCGCGATCCGGCGATCCCGCTCACACTCTGTGGGGTCGACCGGGTCAGCCCGGTCCCATACCTCAAAAAGCTTCAACTGTGCCCTTGAGATCGCGAGATCGTAGGTCTCTGCCATATAGAAGTAGGTGCGTGCGATATCACCGCGCCGGTGCCGCGGCGGCTCCACAGCGCGCTGCTTGAAGTCCACCCGGAACTCCACCGCGCCATACTGCCCGGACGGGTAACCACCGCCGCTGCCGAATTCGGTGAAGCGGTAATTGCTGCGATCGCCATTGAGTTCACCGATCGCCGGAACCAGGTTATGCAAGTCCGCCTCGGCCATCGCAAAGAGTGAATCGGAACGTGTACAGTCACGACGCCCACCCCGCTGCCAACACTGGCGCTGGTGACCAATTACCCAGGCCGGCACCACATGCTCCCACTCGATACGACTGGCCCGATTGGCATTTTTGCGCGGCCGATAGCCGCAACTGGCCCATTCAGGCACCAGCTTTTTTCCCTGTGCACTAAAGCGGCAGTTGGAGTAAAAGCCCACTTGCATGTCCGGCGTCAGATAGACCGACTCACGTAGAACCCGCTTGGCCTTGCGGAAACTGGTTATGGTGTGCCCGCGGGCCTGCACCGCGGGTCTACCGCCGATGGAAGGTCTGTCTTTGGTGCTCCCATGACGGTGACAGTGGTACTCCCCACGCGCCCTGTCATTGTGACATCCACTGGCATCGAGACCGCCGCCATGGGCGTGGGCCAAAACAGGAAACAAGCAGAGAAGCAGAAGGCGCGGCATAACCTACCCAAAAATATTCGATTAAAATATTTGTGGATATTGCCGCCAAAAAGCCGCCGCAGCCAGCGTTGCGCTTCACATTTCTCTGAAATTTTCCGGGCCTGGTCGGCCTCCGGGCATCCCTGTCTTCCCACCATCCAGACAAAAGAGCCGCCAACTGAAACAATCAAACGAAGCAGATTAATAGATCTGCACTATCACGATAATTTCGACCTGATTTCGAAGCGTGGAACTTGTCACCGGAAAACTCTTGTTCCACGTGGATCTGATCGAATTTTGCGCCATTTGAAGCCGCTGTTTCCTCATGAAACTTCTCGCCCCGGCGCGGCCTCGAGGAGGGAACTCCTTTCAACTTAACTGTATATTTATACAGTGCCGCCAGAACTCTTTTTGTCATTCCCAGCATTTGCCGGGATCGCCTGCGTCGACTCGACACCAGCAGAGAGCGTCAGGCTCCGCACCTCAGTCAATGCAAATCATCCGCCACCAGGAAGCCCCTGCTTGACCCTGATTTCCGCTGATGAAAGTGCTCGCAGGGTTTCACAGAAATGGTTGAAACATGAAGTAACCGGATTACTGAAAGACTTGGCCTAAAGCTGGCAACTTTATGCCTGCCGCTTGCGATTCACAGTCCATTGCGGATTCACCACCATGATCTGCTCGAAAGCTACCGCTATCGGGACTCAATGTTTGGCGACTCGCCGGAGCTTTATGATTCATTTCTGCGCGGATGCGCGGCGCTGCCTGCCGGGACCAGACTTCTGTTGCAAGTCCACGATCAGTTGGGAGATGGGTGCTCGGCACCGCCTATCCCGTCCGGGCCACTGGCAACTGACGGAAGTCGGTGGTGTAAGCCGGTGACAGGTGCTCCCGCTTCATTTGCCATTCGTCCGACAGCCTGGCACTGGCCAGTACCGCCCCACCCCGCCCGAAGCGACGGTTGATATCCGCGAGGCACTCAGTCAGGCGGCCTTTGCCATCGCTGCTAGTGCCAAACAGGTCGTTCTGTTGTTCCTGTGCCCGCTCCAGGGCCGAGAAACAGACAGAGGCGCGCCGGTACTCCCGCCCCGTCAGAAACACTTCGTTTAGAGTACGCCGCGCGGCAGCGGTCAGTACCTGCATGTCTTTAGTCGCGGGACGGAACTCTGCGTGCCCGGATAAGTGTCGCCATTCTCCGCCAGGCTCACGGGCCTGCACGGCGACGGTCAGGCGTCCGGTGACACCGTCCTGTACAGCGAGCTTTTCTCCCGCCAGCTGCACGTGATTGGCTACCGCAGCCATCACATCATCAAACTGCGTGAGCAGCCGCCCAAACATACGGCCCGAGACGATCTCATGCTTCGCCTGGTCCAGCGGCGCCAGCTCAATACAGGAAACGCCCTGTAGCTCCCGCACCGTCCGTTCCAGGGTCACCCCAAAGGCCTTGCGAATCGTCGGCACGTGCGCCGTCGCCAGGTCCCAGGCGGTGTGGATATCGAGCATGGCCAGCCGCTTGGCCAGCCGCCGACCCACGCCCCAGACTTCACCAACCGGCATCTGCTGGAGCAACTGCTGGCGATGATATTCACTACTGATTTGCAGCACCCCGCCAGGCACACCCAGCGTTTTGGCAAAGTGGTTGGCAGCCTTGGCGAGCGTGCGCGTGGGTGCAATACCGGCACAGCAAGGCATCGAGGTCCACTGGTGCACCGCAGCAATCAGGCGCTGGCAATGCTGCGAGAGCTGTTCACCGAACCCGTGAAAATGCAGGAAGCTCTCGTCGATACTGTACTGCTCGACTTCCGGGCAGAACTGTTCCAGTGCCGCCACGAAACGGGTGGACATATCGTGGTAGAGCTCGTAGTTACTGCTGCGGGCCACCACACCCTGCGCCTTGAACAACTGGCGCACCTCGAACACCGGCACGCCCATTTTCACGCCCATGGCTTTGACTTCCGCGCAGCGCGCAATCACACAGCCATCGTTGTTGGAGTACACCGCCACGGGCTTGTGCCGAATCGCCGGGTCAAAAGCCCGTTCGGAAGACACGTAGAAATTGTTTACGTCCACCAGCGCGATCTGGGTGGGTTGCAGATCCCAACGCTTCACACTACCCCCGCAGTTTGGTGAGACTGGCGATCACGACGCCGTCCAGGTCGTACTGGGGCGCACGCTCCAGCACGATATCCGGGTACGCGGCGTTCCCGGCCACCAGCCGCGCCGGCGCGGTGCGGTACTGTTTGACCAGGAAGCCGTCGGCACAGCCGGCAATGACGATATCGCCATCGTGCAGCTCGCTGCTGCGATCCACCACCAGCAGGCTGCCGTGCTGAATGCCGTGGGCCTGCATCGAGCGCCCGTCAGCCCTCACAAGATAGGTGGCATGGGGACGCCGCACCAACCAGTCATGGATCGAGGCCGGCTGATGGCCGGGATCCGGACGGCGCCGGAACAGCTGAATGGTGGCGGCAACGACAATAGCTGCCACCCCGTCTGCCATGCGGCTGTGTGGCTCCGCGGACCACCGCGCCAGGGGCTGCTCACCCCCGACCCAGAGCCAGTCGTTCGCCACCGGCTGCAGAGACTGGTCCAGCACCAGGTAACGACGATTGTCCTCCCCACTCATTAGCTGACAGCTGGCGCGACTGGGCCACAGCCAGTCATCCAGCACCAGCGGCTTGGCGGCATAGGCTGCCGCCGGGGAGGGAAATCCGGCAGAGACGGTGACGGGCACCAGTGGAATGGGGATAGGCACTACTGTATGCATAATCAGTATTTTGCATCCAGGCTCGCGCAATGGTCAAGGAGGACCGACGCGTCCGAAGTTGCTGCCAGAGAGAAGAAAGAATGACCAGATGGCCACTCAGAGGTAGGCGGGGGAGCACGGAAGCAATGAAAAACTCCTGGCAATTTCGACCGTGCCCGGCTCGAATCGTGCTGGTTAGTCCCCTCCGGCCCCTGTCCACCCGTAGACGCGTTGCACGACTGCTATCACCACTGCTGTCGTCCAGCCAAATATGATGATGCCATTGGCAGCCTGAAACGAAGCCAGCAGGCGCCAGTCCTCCTCCAGTACAAGGTCACCGTAACCGAGCGTGGTAAACGTCACCATGGAAAAGTACATGGCCGGCTCCAGAGCGTCGAACAAGCCAAGATGCAGGTAAGCCCCGGCCCAGATCAAAACCTCAAGCACCGAAGCGAGGAACATCAGTAAAACCACGGCCGACACCATCATGGGTCGGTTGTAGAGCAACATCGGACGAGCAGGGTTCAGGTTGCATAGCGAACGAAGCACCTGAATCGCGGCAACCATTGCCAGTGCATGCACCGCGGTGGTCAAGGTGATCAGCAAAGAAGCCACGAGGATCTTGAACAACATTCTTTAACGATCTCAGCAAGAAACAGCACTGTCGATATATTCAAATGACATCGGATTGATGCGGGTCCTCGACTTTGCGCGCGCACTCTGCTTTGGACGCGCACCATGAAACAAGCAGAGTAGCGCTATGAGTGTAGCCGTGGCCTCTGCCACCCCGACAGGACGTCCTTCATGCCACGAGACATTATTGGCCTGGATGCTGTCGTGCGAAAACTCAATGAATCCCCGGCAAAACTGACATCGAGTTTATTTCGCCTGCTGAAAGGACTCTGAAGGGTTCTAAAGTTAACAGACAGGGCCTGGCAATCTAGCTGGGCTGCCCCTCTTAAACCTGATTCGACTCCACATAGTTCATCCATTGTTTGATAAAGAGAACGGGTAAACTTTCATGGCACGCTTCCTGATCGTCATCTTCTCACTCTTCAGCTGCATGAGTGCATCCGCAGAGGTCGTGCATGACGCCGAGTACTACATCCTCAAACTCCAGAACGGAGACAAGTGGCAAGAGGAGGACCGGGAACTGGATCGGCGACTGCAACAGTTACGGCAGAAATACGGTCGCCCGCCCAACATCGTGTACCTGCTCTGGGATGATACCGCCTTCGGTGCAGTTGGCTTTCCCGCCCTACAGAAGAATTTTGGTTACACCACACCGAACTTCAATCAAATGGCGGCGGAAGGCATCAACTTCACCCGTATGTATTCGGAGCCATCCTGCACCCCGACCCGCGCCGCCTTTCTCACTGGCCGCCATCCCGTACGTCACGGCATGGGTGTCGTGGGAATGCCCCATGAGTTCTCGGGCCTGCGCAAAGAGGAAGTGACAATTGCCGAGGTGCTCTCCAAGGCGGGCTATGCCACTGCCTTCTTCGGCAAGATGAGATACCGTTTTCTATAGAGCAGAGTACCCGGAAGCCGAGCTCCCGGCCTCGGATAACGTGGGATCGTGGGACTGAGGCCCAGCCTGAGCGGCTCGGTAGTGTCGTACCCCACCTGCTTCGCCGCCTGCTCGATGGCAGCGACACTGCCACGGCCATCGTAAATAGAGGGATGAGCGACGCCATCAGCATCGTCACCAACAGCAGGGCTTGTTGAAGCCCGGGATGTGTTCCCTCTGTGGTTTTGCTCTCAACAACAACCGAACGCCACAGTCCTATGGCGGCTCGCAATCCTGTCGGGTTTGGCTCTTGTTATCGCCAGATTGGCCCAGAGCGGTGCTGCGCGTGCGTACCAATCACTGAGGCTCTGCGGACAAGGAGCATATCCAGCAACGCTTTTCGTCCGCAGCGCCAGTCGGTTTGATTGGGCGCCAGCCAAGCCGACAGGCTGCGTTCACCCTCTCCCTTCCGACCATCAGCCCCCCAACTCAAGAAAAATTCCAGCCGGGCGCATCCAGTTCCCGCCTCCACGTCGTCAATACAACGAACGACAGAAAAGGCATTCGTCGTCGATCTGGCTCACTCTGGCTTTACAGCCATAGCCAGCCCGGATGTTCCGTGATCTGATCGCCCCAAAATCACACCAACGTTCACCGATGGTGGATGTCTCAACTCAGGCAAGATGAGAGCAATGAAGAAAAAATTCTTGAAGGCTGCAGCACCGGTTTTGGTAGTGGCACTGGGTGTCACCGCTGTGCAATTAATGAGCGCCGCCAAGCCAGCTCCGGAAAAAAAGGAAGAAGAACAGCGCCGGGTTTCGCTGCTTTACGCAGAGGCTCGTGAGGACTCAGTGCACCTTGCCGTGACCACACAGGGGGAGGTACGCGCGCACACCGAGATCGACCTCACGCCACAGGTCTCCGGCCGCATCACCGCCATCTCGGAAGGTTTCGCCGAGGGTGCCGGATTCGAGGCAGGCGAGACACTGATTCAGCTGGACGATGCCGATTACCAGCTGGCCGTCGCCAACGCGGAAGCCGGCGTCGCCCAGGCGGAAGTCCTGCTGCTTCAGGCAAAGGCCGCGGCGGCCATCAAGCGTCAGCAGTGGCTTTCCATCAACCCCAACAAGGAACCGACGCCGCTGCAGGTCAACCAGCCCCAGGTAAAAGAAGCCGAGGCCCGCTTGCGCTCCGCCAAGGCCGAGCTCGCCGATGCGAAGCTCAACCTGGCGCGGACCAAGATCAAACTGCCCTTCCGCGGCCGCGTGATCAGCCGCGACGTGGGTGTCGGCCAATATGTCACTGCCAACACTGCACTCGGTCGCGTGTTTGCCACCGACCGGGTGGAAGTACGCCTGCCGCTGACCGATTCCCAGCTCCAGGAACTGGATCTACCCATGGGCTTCGTCAGCTCTGAGACAACACCCGGGCCCACGGTCACGCTCTCAGCCCAGGTTGGCCGGGAGCTGCGCCAGTGGCGCGGCCGCATCGTGCGCACCCAGGCCTCCGTAGATCAGCAAACGCGCCTGATCTATGCCGTAGCGGAAGTAAACGACCCCTACGGTAAAGGCGCCAGTGAGGGCGTCCCCCTCGCGGTTGGGCTGTTTGTCACCGCCGAGGCGGAGGCCGTACAGGCACACCAGGCCACGGTGCTGCCGCGCAATGCACTGCGCAACGCTGACAAGGTCTACGTGATCGATCAGGACAATCGTCTGGATATCCGCACGGTCGAGGTCATGTCCACCTCTGAGCACCGCGTTGTTGTCTCCTCCGGTATTGAAGATGGCGAGCGGGTGGTGACCTCCACCATCGCCAACGCGGTGGACGGCATGGAAGTGGAGCCCATCACCCAGCTGGCCCAGAAGTAACGGAGCGCACACATGAACAAATTGATTGAATGGTGGGCACGCAATAGCGTTGCCGCAAACCTGGCCATGCTGGGCATCTTCGTTGCCGGTTTCCTCGGCTTCGGCATGATGGAGCGGGAGATGGACCCCCAGGTGCGCTTCCCGGGCCTGGAGATCCGGGTGTCGTGGCCGGGCGCCGCGCCACAGGAGGTAGAAGAACAGATCGTCGCCCGCATCGAAGAAGCGGTGAGCGACCTGGACAATATCGAGTGGGTGCGCTCAACCTCATCCGAGGGATCTGGTCAGGTCTACATCCTGGCAGAGTCCAACGTGGACTTTGCCCGCTTTATGAACGACATCAAGATTCGTGTGGACGGGATCTCGTCGTTTCCCCGTGACATTGAACCGCCCCAGGTACAGCAATGGGTCAACCGCCAGGAATTCATCCGTGTGGCGGTACATGGCGATCTTGGTGAGCGGGGACTGAAACGACTGGCGGAGCAACTGCGGCGCGAAGCCGCCACCCTGCCGGCTGTCTCTGTAGTGAACCTGTTCGGCACCCGTATGGAAGAGGTCTCCATCGAGGTCAGCGAACAGGCCCTGCGCCGCTACAGCATGACCTTCCAGGAAGTGGCCGATGCCATTCGCGCGAGTTCACTCAATCAGTCCGCCGGTACCGTGCGCACCGAGGTGGGTGCCTACCAGCTGAAAGTGCGCAACCAGGCCGATTCCGAACAGGAGTTTGCCAATATCATCGTGCGCCAGACCGCCGATGGCGGCACTATCCGCGTCGGCGATGTGGCCACCGTAGTGGACGGTTTTGAAGATAACGAAATCCTCGCCACCCTGAACGGCGAACCGGCGGTCCTGCTGCAGGTAATGAGCACAGAGACCATGGACATCCTCACCGCTTCCGAGTCGATTCGTAACTGGATCGCAGAGCGACAGGATACGCTGCCGAGCGGTGCCAAACTCACGCTGTGGACCGACAACGCCGAGGACTTCAAAAGCCGCCTGGACACCATCGGCAGTTCCGCCTTCCAGGGCCTGCTGCTGGTGTTGCTGGTACTGGTCTTCAGTCTGCGCCCGAAGGTCGCCTTCTGGGTAGCGATCGGTATTGCCACCGCTTATGCCGGTGCGTTTGTGCTGCTGCCGAGCGTGGGCGTGTCTCTGAACATGCTGTCCACCTTTGCCTTCCTGCTGGTGCTGGGGATCGTCGTGGACGACGCCATTGTGGTCGGCGAAAGTATCCATACCCAGTCCCACAACCCGGAGTTCCAGCACGAGGGTGGTGGTCTGAAGGCAGCGGTGCTGGGTACGCAGCTGGTGGCCAAGCCGGTAATCTTCGCGGTGGTCACGACTATCTTCGCTTTCTTGCCGTGGATCTTTATCAGCGGTTCCACCAGTGAGTTCACCCGTCACATCACCTGGGTGGTAATCCTGGCACTGGTGTTCTCCCTGATCGAATCCCTGTTTATCCTGCCGGCCCACCTGCGCAAACTGAAGCCGCGCACCGAACTCGGCCGTTTCGGACGCATCCAGAAAGGGATCGCGGATCGCATCGTTTATTTCGCGCAGACTCACTACCGTCGCATCGGCCAGTGGGCCGTGAATCGTCGCTACCTGACGCTGAGTATTTTCATTGCGGTACTGATGATCGGTTTCGGCATGTTTGGCAGCGGCTGGGTGAAAAAAAGCTTTATGCCGGAGATCGAATCCGATGAAGTAATCGTCAACGTGGTGATGCCGGAAGGCGCGCCCTATAGCCGGGCACTGGAGGTGCTGGCACAGCTGCAGGATGCGGAAAAACGCCTCGAGGACGAGGTCAACCAGCGCACAGATGGCCAGGGCGTGCTGATCGAAAACTGGTATACCCGCTCGCGGCGCGACAGTGTACTGGCTATCGTCAAGCTGGCGCCGCCGGAAGTGCGGGATATGTCAGCCAAGGAGGCGGCTCTGCGCCTGCGGGAACTGCTGGGCGATATCCCCGATGCAAAGGAAGTTTCGGTACAGTACTCGATGGGCAATAACGGGCCAGGCTTCGAACTCTCCATCCGCCATCCGGACCTGGACGTCCTGCGTGCCGCTACCGCCGAGCTGGAAACCCAGCTTCGCACCTACGAGAGCCTGTACGATGTGCGCAACAATCTCGAAGGTGCCTCGGAGGAGATCCGTATTGACCTCAAGCCGGGTGCCGCCAAACTGGGCCTGACCCTGGCAGATGTCAATCGCCAGGTGCGCCAGGCTTACTTCGGTGAAGAAGTCCAGCGCCTGCCGCGCGCGGGCCAGGACGTGAAAGTGATGGTGCGCTACCCGCTGGAGTCCCGCCGCTCCATCGAGAGCCTGAAGGACTTCCGTGTGCGCACCGCCGATGGTCACGAAGTGCCCCTGCTGGCAGTCGCCGATCTGGAATACGCGCCGGGTATCAAGCGTATCCAGCGCTGGAATGGCAACCGTGCCGCCCGCGTGATGGCTGATCTGAAGGATGATGTGCGCGGCGAGATCATGAAGGATCTCAACGAGAACTTCTTCCCCGAGTGGGAGAAACGCTACCCGGGTATCGTGCGCGGCGCCGTGGGCCAGGCCGAAGGCGAGAAGCGCTTCATCCAGGAAGTGATGGGTCTCTACATCATGGCCTTCTTCGGGATGTACAGCCTGCTGGCCGTAGCCTTCCGCAGCTATTCGCAGCCGATCCTGATCCTGATTGCCATTCCGTTTGCCTTTGTCGGCGCCATCTTCGGTCACGCCGTCACGGGCATGACGATGGCCATCTTCAGCTACTTCGGTATTGCCGCAGCAGCGGGGGTGGTGGTCAACGACAACCTGGTGCTGATGGACCACAGCAACCGCCTGCGCGACCGGGGTATGGCGCCCTTGAAGGCCGTAGTGGAAGCCGGCGTGGCCCGCTTCCGCCCTATCCTGCTGACTACGGTCACCACCATCATCGGCCTGATGCCAATGATGATGGAGCGCAGTATTCAGGCCGCCTTCCTGCAGCCCATCGTCGTGGCGCTGGCGTTCGGGGTATTTATCGCCTTCTTCGTCACCCTGCTGCTGGTACCGGCACTGTATGGGATCGGCATCGACATCGGGGCATTCGCCGGGCGGATCAAGCGGTTTGTAGTCAGCCGTGTTACCGGAAGAGAGCCTGCTCAAGTGGCTGTCGCTGAATAACTCGAGCCTTTCGGAAACGGAATAAAGCCCCGCTGAGCTGACTCATCGGGGCTTTTTATTTCAGGGCTACTGTCCCGGGCATGCGCCGGTTTCAACGGCACCGAACTGCTTCAATTTGAGTGCTGAGCGAACCTGATCGCAGTCAATCATTCAGAATGGAGATCTGTGGCCCGAGTCCCGCACTTGGTGTAATGTAGAATTTACCAGCATTACTTGGGGGTTGTATGTCTACTGAACTCGTCGATGCAAAGGTATCACCTACCGGGCAGTTCGATATCCTGTCCAAGTATGAAATCCACAGGCTCACCGACACTAGCCGTGGCCCCCAGTATCAGATTTTCCGCAATTGCGCCCTTGCCGTGCTGAATAGTGGCGGTTATATCGATGATGGCAGGGAGCTGCTGGAAACCTATTCCAACTTTGATATTTCCGTTATCCCCACCGAACGCGCCGTCAAACTGCAGGTCAGGAACGCCCCACCAAGCGCCTTTGTCGACGGCAAGATGATTCGCGGCATCGCCGAGCACCTATTTGCCGTGCTCCGTGACATCATTTATGTCAGTAGTGAGATCACCGGCGACCCACGCTACGACCTGGTTTCCGCCCAGGGCGTGACCGACGCGGTCTTCCATATTCTGCGCAACGCCGGCACCTTTGACACGAAACGCGAACCAAGACTGGTAGTGTGCTGGGGCGGCCACTCCATCTCCGGTGCAGAGTACGATTACACCAAGGAGGTGGGCTATGAACTGGCACTACGCCACCTCGATATCTGCACAGGCTGCGGTCCGGGCGCAATGAAAGGGCCGATGAAAGGTGCAACTATTGGTCACGCCAAACAGCGTGACCGTCGCGGGCAGTATCTCGGCATTAGCGAACCGGGCATCATTGCAGCGGAGGCACCCAATCCGATCGTCAACCAACTGGTCATCATGCCGGATATCGAAAAGCGCCTGGAAGCGTTTGTGCGCACGGGCCATGGCATCATCGTATTTCCGGGTGGTGCGGGAACCGCCGAAGAGATCCTGTACCTGCTCGGCATACTCCTGCATGAAGACAACAAGCAGCAACCCTTCCCGGTAATCTTCACCGGCCCGGCCAGCGCCGCTGAATACTTCACCCAGATCGACCAGTTTATCGCCGACACGTTAGGCGAGAAAGCCAGGTCTCGCTACCAGATCATTATCGACGACCCGGCGGAAGTCGCACGACAAATGGCAGCGGGTATCAAAGCGGTGCGGCAACACCGTAAAGACAACGGCGATGCCTACTATTTCAATTGGAAACTGAAAGTATCCACGGAGTTCCAGCGACCCTTCATCCCGACTCACGACAATATGCGCAAACTGGCACTGCATAAAAACCAGGAACCCTATCTGCTTGCCGCCGACTTGCGTCGCGCATTTTCAGGTATCGTCTCAGGCAATGTAAAAGACGAGGGAATTCGCAACGTTGAGAAGAATGGACCGTATGAGCTTTGCGGTGATCCACAGCTGATGCATAGCATGGATACCTTGCTGCAATCATTTGCACAACAGCAACGGATGAAACTACCGGGCAAGGCCTATATTCCCTGCTACAAAATTTCTGCCCCATAGTTTGCAAAGCAGCCGCTATGCGAAGGTACGTTCGACTTATCAAAAAGCAATCGCACGACCTTATGAAATAGTGCTGCCGTGCGGCTATCAAGCCCACTGGCAGCCTGCGAGGGAGAGATAGAGCGGAAGATGAAGAGAGGTAGTTAGTGAGGCGTGGCTTTTCGCCTACCAGACCTGCACTCTACCTGCACTTTGAATTGTGGCCGGAGCCCTGCCAAGGACTAGGGTTAAATACTCCCCCAAGAGAATACATTGTCTGCCAGTGAAGCCCCCCTATTCTCCCGAATAAGGCTCCATCAGGTATCCGAGCGAATCCTCCCGCGCCACATCCTTCACCGTGGTAAACATGGAAGGTATAAGATCCTGCAGGGCGATCACTTTGCCATCCTCGAACGCAAAGTACTTCTCCGTTACCAGCCTGTCATGATTATCCAGTACCGCCAGGTGGGGCCCGTTACGGCGCGTATACGCAATGACAGTGCCTTTGCTGATACGCTGGAAGTTGAAGTGGTCAAATGACTGCGTAAACGAAAAGTCGCTCTCTGTATACTCCTCGAATTCAAAGTCAAACTTGCAGTAGTAAGGCAGTTTCAGGCGGGCAACCGTATGGTAGATGCGGCAATCCCCTGTAGTCTTTTCATCGCACCCCACGGTGAGCAGTAGCTTCTCCAGATACTGGTAAAGATGAGCGACCCCCTCCGGGACACCTGGCAGGCCACATTCCAGGGTGACGGAGGGGCAAATCTTGGCGAACGCGTTCGAATTCACCTCGTGGGGCTCGGTAAAATAGATCACGATATCGGTAAAGCCCGTAGCAAGGCGCAGAAAGTCCTCTGAGGTTCGATTCACACAGGCGTAGTAGGGGTTTCGCCCGGTCGTGTTGTGGATATCAACATTGGCGATTACCTGTCGACGGCGCGCATATTCAAGCACCTGGCGTGCCATTCGCGCTTCGGGGAACTCCCCACCGCCCCAGATTCGGTTGAAATCCGGCTGACCGGGAAGATGCCTGACCCCCTCCGACGCGGCCTGGACGTTGCCAAAGAAAATCAGCAGCGAGCGCGGCAGACGGCCCTGGTAGCGCCTCAGCAATTGCTGCAGAGCGTAGAAACCCGTGGTCTCATTACCGTGTAGCAGCGTGCTGATCATCAGCGGTTCACTGGCAGCCCCCTCCAGCGATATCAGCGTGGGCCCGTCAAAAACGTTGATCAGCTCGCCGGGATGGTCGATTTCGAAAAAGGCCTCCGGCAGTGCCTCAATAAAATTAAGCTTCACTTCGCCATTCATGCACCGGAATGTCCTGCTTCTGATACTGATAATACGCTTCCAGTAACCGCTGGAAGTTGGGCCCATGGGTATTCACGTACGCGCGCTGCCAGTTGGAACCATTCTGGCCACTGATCAGCCGCGGCCGCATGATTCTGGAGATGTACTTGTAAATGTCGTCCTGATCCACATCCAGCGAAGCCAATGCCTCTTCCACCGGAGTGATCAATTCGTCCAGCACCAGTCTCTGCAGGTTCCAGACTTTGCCATCAATCCATTCGATCTCGGCATTCAGGCCGTACTTGCACGCCTGGAAGAAATTCCTTTTCACCGCCGCAAACGATAGCCGGTCTTCCGGCACCTCGGGCATGCGCGCGAGATAGGTAGCCAGTCCGAGGAAGAACGCCGTATTGGCAACCACATCGGGCATTGAGGGCCCTGATGACGGAACCCGGTGCTCGATGCGCAGGTGCGGTGTACCGTCGCTGCTGATTCCGATCAGCGGCCGGTTCCAGCGCCAGATGGTGCCGTTGTGCAGTCGCAGGTGGCTGAGCTCCTCCGGGGTGCGGTCGTAGTTGTCCGGCAGCAACACCGGGTAACCGTCCAGGTTCTCCAGGAACAGCTCCAACAGGGATTCGCGCACATAGCCATTGCCAAGGGAAACCCGCTTCGCCACCGAGCCATCCAGGTTACGGAAACTGCCCAGATTGACTGCCTGTTCGAAGATCGGGATGCGGGTCTCGCTCCAGAGTGCCTTGCCGTACAGGAACGGGGAATTGGCCGCAACGGCAGCCATGAACGGCGAGGCAATGGTGGATGCATTGAAGAACCGCTTGCCTTCGGCAAGTGCAACCTGCAAGTGCACCTGTACGGAAGTCGCTGCGGCCTCGAGCATGATGTCCGGATGGGAGACCCGCAGCACCTCCTTGCCCTCCAGGGACAGCACCGTCGGCTGATTGCGCCGCAACTCCATCACCCGATTGTTCAGGGCAAAGTATCTCTTGCTCGGATAGATGTGCTCCAGCGTGAGCATATTGGCGCGGATGGTGGGTAGTGAGCCGATCGCGATGGCTCGCAACCCCATCGACTCAGCCTGTCGGGTACAGCGCTTCCAGAGTGCCGACAGGCTGCGGTTCAAGTCGCTGAATACGGTGTTACCAATTTTGGCCGGGATACTATTCAGCTCAAAATTGAAACGCGAGATTTCCGGTACCACCAGCTCATCGTTTACCTCAGTGAGAAATGCCTCACTCTCCGGTGCTGGCACGAAATCGCTGTCCGTGAGCCAACCTTCGAGCTCCAGCCCACACATGGGACTCTCCGGCACCTCGAACCGCCCCTGTTTGAACCAGCGGTTGAGAATATTGGTCTCTTCACGGAGCCGGCGCCGAAATTCCTCTTCGTCCGCTTCATTGAATTCTGTGCTGGCTATTTCCTGGCCCATAGGAAGCTCCCGGCAGTTCTCGCTATCGTTTATACGCTCTTAGCCCGAGCACGTCAGGCCACCGTGTTATACAGGCCAGCATAATCCAAAGAGCGAGGGGTCAGGAGACATTGCACCCTATTGCTGTCGCGTAAATGTCGCTTCTCTGATCTAGATCAAGCGCCGTCGGCATTACCGTCCGCGCAGGCCCGCGAGGGAGCAGGGAAAACCAGGGGAGGATGGCTAGAGGTTTTTTACGGCCATGGAGGAAAAGAGGAGAAAAGCGCCAGCTGGGTTTTGCCTGTTGATGGGAACCGGGTGGGATGGACGCAAAATATGCGTTGGCGTGTTTTGACCCTGCGGGCTCGGCTTTGCCTCGGTCCCAACTCGCTGCGCGAGTTGGTCGAACCGCGAGGGTTCTCGCCCGCCAGCAATGCGGTTAGACAAAAGGCCGGCGAGTGCAATGATCAGGTTCGGAGTGAGAATACGGGAGGGATGGACTCAAACCACACTGAAGCGTGCTTTGACCCTGCGGGCTCGGCTGCGCCTCGGTCCCAACTCGCTGCGCGAGATGGTCGAACCGCGAGGGTTCTCGCCCGCCTGTAATGCGGTTAGACAAGAGGCCGGCGAGTGCAATGATCAGGTTCGGAGTGAGAATACGGGAGGGATGGACTCAAACCACGCTGAAGCGTGCTTTGACCCTGCGGGCTCGGCTGCGCCTCGGTCCCAACTCGCTGCGCGAGTTGGTCGAACCGCGAGGGTTCTCGCCCGCCTGTAATGCGGTTAGACAGAAGAGTACGGTTGAGCACAGAGTAAGTTCAGGGTGAAGATTTGGGAGGGATTAGCTTCGCTGCGCTCGCTGGTCTCCGGCAGCTTCGCTGCCTCCGGCTCGAACGGGGTCCTCATCCAGATCCCCCTCGCCACGATTAAACAAAAAAGCCCGGCATTTGCCGGGCTTTTTTGTTTAATGGCGGTGAGGGAGGGATTCGAACCCTCGATGCCTTTCGACATACACACTTTCCAGGCGTGCTCCTTCGACCACTCGGACACCTCACCGAAACTGATTGTCACGTTTTGAGCACGCCCAGGTGCCCGGCACGTCTGCCTCAACTTTCCTCCCGCGATGCTCGCCGGGGAAAATTGCTTTGCTAATCAGGAACATACGTCCCGTCCAGCGAGCGCGCACTTTACAGAAAGCCGGCGCGGGGTGCAACCCTTAGGGGGCATTCCAGTGCGAAAAAAAGTCGCCGGTGGCCAGTTCCGGGGCCCGGCGGGGGGCTTTGCCCGGGGTGCCCAGGTAGATGAAGCCGTCGATGCGCTCGTTCTCCGCCAGTCCCAGGCCCTCTGCCACTACCGGATTGTAGGCGAGCGGACCGGTGCGCCAGTAGGCCCCGACGCCCTCGGCGAAGGCGGCGGTCAGCATGGCCTGGACCGCGCCAGCGGTAGAGAGGTGCTGTTCGTGATGGGGCACCTTGGGATGCTCCTTAAGGCAGGTGATGGCCACCAGGATCAAGGGCGCCCGCAGGGGCATGGCCCGAGTCTTGTCACGCTTGTCCGCTGGCAGGGGGGTGTCGCTCTCGGCCTCTGCGGCGCGGAGGAACAGCTCACCCAGGTGCCGTCGGGCCTCGCCCTCCACCTGCAGGAAGCGCCAGGGGCGCAGGGCGGCGTGGTCCGCGGCGCGTAGGGCGGCACGGAATATGTTCTCCCGCTGCGCCTCGCTGGGGGCGGGGTCGGTCAGTTTTCCCACGGATACGCGGTTATGAAGGGCCTCCAGGGCGTCCATCGGTCTCTCCCCCTTTACATCAACTTGTCATTCAGGGGGCGCATTCTACTGCATGGCGGCGGGGACCTCACAGATCTGTCCGTTTTTGACCAGAGACGACAGCCCTGTCGCATTATCATCGCGCCCGGAGTAAACTTGGGCAGCTGTCTGTGAACGGCACCACAAGAATAAATCCGGGGCATGTCCCCATCGAGGGCGCCAGCCTTCGATCTCTATCTGCACATATCGGACAAAGAAATACCAATGCAGAACCGGCCAGTGGAAGCATCCCGGCGGAACGTCGATTCCCGTTATCCGTTCTATTTCCGCGCTCTTATCTGTTTCGCCGCGGCGGGCACCCTCTTAAATGCAGTCAACTGGTCAGCGCCGTGGAACCTGGACAAGAGCATCACCCTGGGCATGGCAGGGTTGCTGTTGGTGTATATCGGGCTGGCTTTCCGTATTTCCAGCCGCGCTTCCACCGAGAACGCTGCGGTGGTGCAGCGCTGGTTGTCTTTCACCGATGCCACCCTGATTGGCGTTGCTATCGCGCTGGCCAACTTCAATCTGCTCCCTACCCTGCTGTTCGTGACCATGGTGCAGTTCAATGCCCTCACGGCGGGGGGCGGACGGCGCTGGTTTGAACACAATACCGGGCTGCTGCTGGGGGTCGGGTCCGGCTACCTGATCCACGAGCCGGCCATGGTCGTGAATGCGGATCTGACCATCAGCGCTGCCAGCCTGATCGGTGTCTTTACCTATTTCTGCGCGCACGCCTTCTATACCCACAAGCAGATCTCGACACTGAAGCAGGAGAACCGCACTCTGTCAGCCGAGCAGCACGTGAGCAAGATGCGCACCTACAAGCTCTCCAAGTACCTGCCCCAGCGCCTCTGGCGGGCAGTGACCAACGGCAAGGAAAATGAGCTTGTTACCGAGCGCAAGCTGCTGACGGTGTTCTTTTCTGATATCAAGGATTTCAGCCAGCTGACCGAGGAGCTGGAGGCCGAGACTTTTACCGAGCTGCTGAACGGCTACCTGTCGGAAATGGCCCGTATCGCCGGGCAATACGGCGGCACCATCGACAAGTTCATCGGCGATGCGGTGATGGTGGTATTCGGGGACGACGAGAGCAAGGGCCCCAAGTCCGATGCCCTGCGCTGTGTCGCCATGGCCCTGGCCATGCGCAAGCGCGTCACCGAAATGAAGCAGGAGTGGTACAACAAGGGCATCTCCCGTCCGTTGCAGGTGCGCATGGGCATCAACACCGGCTACTGCACCGTGGGGATTTTCGGCACGGCCAACCACCAGTCCTACACCGTAATGGGCACCCATGTGAACCTCGCCGCGCGGCTTGAAGGCGCTGCGCAGCCCGGGGAGATCCTGATCAGCCACGAGACCTGGGCATTGATCAAGCACTCGGTCATGTGCCGTGACCGCGGCCTGGTAAACGTAAAAGGCTTCAGCACGCCGGTGAAGGTCTATCAGGTCACCGACCTGCGCAAGAACCTGGGTGGGCAGCAGAGCTACCTGGAGGAACACGCACCCGGTTTCTCCATGCATATGGATACCGACAAGATCCGCAATTACGACCGGGAAAAGGTGCTGCGCTCGCTGGAGAAAGCGGCGGAGACACTGAAGAAAAAAGTCATCATCTGATCCCCGCCCCTCTGTCAGCTCACTCGCGTCGGGAAGCGGTTGGCGAGCTGGCAGATCAGTCCAGCTGCAAAAACTCCACTGATCGGTCCTCCATCCACGAGTAAAACGGGTTCCAGCGCAAGCGCAGCTGCGTCGACGCTCCGATTACAAGCGCGCCCCGCTCGCCACGCAGGGCCAGATTACCGAGCCGAACACTCGAGCCCGGCCCACCGGGATAGCCTCCATAAATGGAATCGTCCGGCGGGAAAGGCAGGGCAACATGGGAAAGTGAGTAGGTACTCTCCGGCCACTCCAGGTCCAGGGGGATACTTGCCGATTCCTGCTCCCCCGGGAGCCAGCTGCGCGCTTCGATTCGCGACGAATCGGCGCTGCGGTTGGTCACCACTGTCAGGGTGTACGTCCTGTCCTCCACCGCCCGAAGCGCCTTGATCATACGATCGGGCTTCCAGCTCAGCAGATGTTCGATACCCGCCTGGCGGTTCACATCAAACAGCACCAGCTCGTGACCTCCTGCCGGCAGCTGGTTGTAGAGGTGCTCCACCAGGTCCGGCGCCTCGACTGTGGCATCGATCAGCGATGAAAACGACAGTATCCGCGGCATCCGGGCAAGTGCTCCACTGCCTGCCAGGGATCGTACACGACGCCTGATTTCCGCGGTTATCTCGTGAGACAGCACGCCGCCATTGACCGCAAAGGAGCCGTACTTGAACGGCTCGTACTCGAGCGCTGCCACACCGTTCCACTGGAGTTTTTCAATTCCGAGCAGATCCCCGAGACGGGCCTGCCAGATCGCCAGCGCCGCCGCAGGTGCGACGCCGATTTCCGGCGAGATCAGCACCAGCTTCTCCACCTGTGGCAGGGTCGGCTCCTCGAGCGCCGCCAGCGCATAATGGACGGCGAGTGCGGCACCGTTTGAGTAGCCGACAATGTAAAGTGGCCGCCCTGCCCCCTCAGCAGCGAGATGCGCCGTGGCAATCCGGACAGCGGCGGCCATGTCCTGCCAGCTGACCGATACCAGGCCAGATGGCGCCGTGCCATGCCCTGGAATACGCAGCCCCAGTACGGTGGCTCCTGCCGCGTGCAAGCGTTCTCCCATTTGCCTCAGGCTGTAGGGGGCATCCGTGAGGCCGTGCAGCAGCAGGACCATGGCCCTCGGACTCCGCGTCTCCAGCAGGAAGGTCCGGTTCCAGTTGCGCGGCCAGCGCGCCGGGTCGGCAAGGCTGTCGCGCTGAAATCGGTTCAGGGTGGTTGGTCCGGCGGGTGGGGTACGCTGGTATATCTCCCGATCGAGCTGAGCGAAGAGCCGCTGCTCCAGGTCAAGGTACTCCGTGAGGGTGCTGATGTCGGCCCGCTCAGTGAATTCCTCATCGAGGGGCGTCGTGTGCCAGATCTGCAACTCGGGCAGACGGCCGATGTAGAGGGCGAAGCCGACTATGAGGGTAAACACCACCCCCAACAGACAGGCAAGACAAAATCGTACGACAGGCCAGAGAGACATCAGCAGTCGGTTATGTCCGCAATGCCCGCCCTCCGGCGATCATGATCATGCCAACGAAGAACAGCTTGATGCCGAACAGAATACCCAGTGCCCAGACACCGGAGAATGGGAACTGGGCCCAGAGCATGATCCCCAGCAGGATGGAAACAATGCCGCCGAAAATCAGCCACCCCCGGCCCCCAGCCCCCGCCGTGCCCAACCCGGCCGCGAGCTCCGCTATGCCATCGACGATGAAGTAGACCGCGAGCAGGATCGTCAGCATTCCCGACAATAGCACCGGATTGGTGAGCAGAATAATCCCGGCCAGAATGGTGAGCAGTCCAAGGGCAATACCCAGCGCGCCCTTGCCAAAACTGCCCGCCCGGAGTGCCCAAACCAGCCTGAACACGCCGCCAACCAGCACCAGCATTCCGATCAACAAGGCGATCGAAAAGCCGGTCAGGCTCGGCGCCAGCAGCACGCAAACCCCCAGAATGATTGTCACCACGCCGAGAACCGTGATGGTTCTCCCGGAAGTCCTTGCCTCACTCATTACGGTCACCCCGCCAGCCAAACCAAACTATTGCTGCAAGCCTAGTCGGTGGAACGGCATGGTGCCGGAGGCTGCTTCCGCGCCTGGGGCAGGCAGGGCCTGTTGTTGAGAATAAGAGACGCCTGAGAACCCAGGCGCCGTTACTGCCGTGCAAATCGAGGAGGGAGGCTTTTCTCGGCAAGAGTCGTGCGCAGCGGGTTGATGTCGAGCCCACCGCGACGTGTATAACGCGCGCAAACCGTCAGTTTTTCGAATGCACCCAGCTTCTGCAGGTCGCAGAACATTCGCTCGACACAGTGCTCGTGAAAATCCTGATGCTCGCGGAACGAGATAACGTAGGCCAGCACTGCCTCCCGATCCAGGGCGGGACCACGATAGTCGATGCAGACGGTAGCCCAGTCCGGCTGACCGGTAACCGGGCAATTACTGCGCAGCAGGTGGCTGTAGAGGGTCTCACTCACTGTGTCACGCTGCTGGTCCAGCTTGAGAAGCGTCGCATCAGGCTGATACTGGCGCGTCTCTATATCGAGCTGGTCGAGACAGAACCCCTCCGGCTTCTCCACCGCCAGAACCGCGTTCTCCACATCGTAGAGCACCACCGACACCTGTCCGCCCGATGCCGCACTGAGGTCCCGCTCAAGAGTCTCACGCACCCGCTCCCAGTCAGAGAACTCGGACTGATTGAGAGAATTGAGGTAGAGCTTGAACGACTTGGATTCCACCATGGCAGGGCTGTTGTGCGGGAAGGTAAACCTGCCCACAGCCACCTGGGGTACGCCCTTACTGTTCAGCCAGGACAGCTCGAAGCCCCACCACTCGTCCACACCGGAAAAGGGCAGCGTTTCACCCGCAAGGCCCAGGTGCGCCCGGGAAACGGCCCGCTCAATGGGGTGCAGCAGGCCGGGGTTATACCGGGACTCGTACTCTGTTTCCTGCCCCAGGGGCAGCCCCTTCCAGTCTTCGCGATCCATGATTACCTTCCGTTACATGCCGTTACATGCCGCTTAATGGCGCAGGCGCTTGCCATGGCTCATCAGGTGGAGGCCCCAGCCAAACAGCAGCGCAATAAAAACTAGCACCCCGACAAAGGCCCAGGCGACGTTGATATCCGAGACACCCAGCACGCCATAGCGGAAGGCATTCACCATGTAGAGCACCGGATTGAGCTTGGACAGCCCCTGCCAGAATGGCGACAGAAGCTCGATGGAGTAAAACACCCCACCCAGATATGTCAGCGGCGTCAGCACAAAAGTCGGGATGATGGATATATCATCGAAGCTGTTGGCGAAGATTGCATTGATGAAGCCCGCCAGGGAAAACAGCACTGCCGCCATGAACACGATGGCAATCGTCAGTGCCAGATGCTGCACCTCCAGCGCGGTAAACAGCAGAGCGATTACCGTCACGACGAAGCCCACAATCAGGCCGCGGGCAACACCCCCGAGCACATAGCCGGCCATGATGACCCAGTTGGGGATAGGCGCAACCAGCAGCTCCTCGACGTTGCGCTGAAACTTGGCGCTGTAAAATGAGGACGCCACGTTGGAATAAGAGTTGGTGATGACCGCCATCATGATCAGGCCGGGCACTACAAACTCCATATAGGAAAAACCGCCCATTTCACCGATGCGACGGCCGATCAGGGAGCCGAAGATTACGAAATACAGAGACATGGTAATCACTGGCGGCACCAGTGTTTGCGGCCAGATACGGGTAAAGCGACGCACCTCGCGACGGAAAATAGTGGCAAACGCGGTCCAGAGTGTATGTGGGCTCATCATTCGGTGCCCTCCTTCTCGGCTTCGGCCAGCAGCGAAACAAACAGCTCCTCCAGCCGGTTGGCGCGGTTGCGCATACTCACCACCGCCACCCCCTGTTCGCCAAGGCGGGTGAACAGGTCGTTGAGCGACTGCCCCTTCTCTACCGTGACTTCGAGGCTGTTTTCATCAACCAGGCGGCCGTCAAAACCCCCCAGGTCCGGGCAGGCCTCCAGTGGGTCGCGCACATCGAGAATAAACACCTCCCGGTTCAGGGTCTTCAGGAGCGAGCGGATGGAGGTGTTTTCGACGATATCCCCTTTATCGATAATGGCGATATTCCGGCACAGGCTCTCCGCCTCCTCCAGGTAGTGGGTAGTGAGGATGATGGTGGTGCCCTGGCGGTTGATCTCCTCCAGGAAGGTCCACATGGAGCGGCGCAGCTCGATATCCACCCCGGCGGTTGGCTCATCGAGGATCAGCAGCTTTGGTTCATGGATCAGCGCACGGGCGATCATCAGGCGGCGCTTCATGCCGCCTGAGAGCATACGCGCCTGGGTACTGCGCTTGTCCCAAAGACCCAGCTGCTTGAGGTACTTCTCGGTACGCTCCTCCGCCAACGCCCTGGGCATACCGTAGAAACCACCCTGGGTGGCAACGATATCGAATACCTTCTCGAACTGGCTGAAGTTGAACTCCTGCGGCACTACGCCCAGCATCTGCTTGGCGGCGGCAAAATCCTTGTCAATATCCACCCCGAAAATCGACACACTGCCGCCGGTCTTGCGCACCAGCGAGCAGATAATGCCAATGGTGGTGGACTTGCCGGCGCCATTTGGGCCCAGCAGGGCAAAGAAGTCCCCGGGCTGGACATCAAAACTGATGCCTTTCAGTGCCTGGAAACCGTTGTCATAGGTTTTCTGCAGATTGCTAATGGAGAGCGCTGCTGTCATCACTTCCTCCCGGGTTTGAGGCCGCATATTCAACGCGCTTACCCCACATAATGCAACCGGACAAACCATGGGGAGATTGCCGCTTGAGCGGCATGGGAATTCCGGTCACTCAATCCGCCCCCTGGATCAGCCGCACGAAATCCCGGTAGACACTGGATTGGGACAAGACCTCCTGCCCGGCGGCGATCAGGCGGTCGACCTCTTCATCCGTCAGGCGAAAGGTGGTGTCGATATTATTCAGGAACGCCTGCTCGCTCATATTCCTGACCCGGTCAAAGCTCACTTCGACAAAATGAAAACTTACGGGTCTTTCGGGAGAATCGTTCTCCTCCACCCAGCGCTCAAACGTCTTGCGGGTCAGCAGGATGGTGTCATCACTGGTACGGCTGATCTGGCTGCCGCTGACACTGCTGGCCACCTCGAGCAATGGCGGAGAATCCTGGTCTCTGGCCCAGTCATGATGGGGATGGGCATTGGCATTGACCAGTATCACCAGCACGTGCTGCGCATTCAGGTGTGGTAGCAGGTAACTGCTACCTACGGGCTCAGCCGTCACTGTCAGTGTGCGGTAATAACTGCGCAAGCCCAGATTGTCTGAGATACCACCATCCACCAGGTGCAACCACGGACGCCGTTCACGGTCCAGGTACCCCCTAAGGTTGCGTGCGACGATCTTCTGTGACGTCAGCCGGTCCTCTTCCAGTGCGCTATTGATCCATTCCGGCGGGCGAAATCCACAGCGACCAGCGTGATTCTCCGCCGCGATTGGCGAGAAGACAATGGGCACCGCAGAGGATGCGGCGACCGCACGGGAAACGGGATACTCACCAACATCGATACACAAGAGATCGAACATTTCCTGGACAAAGGGCACGCGCATACCCGTGGTCAGGTCGGTGCTGTTGATCACTATCCAGGGCGCACCGGGTCGCTCCAGGGCAGACAGAGGCGCGCCACCAAACAGAATCTGGTCGTAGTATTCCGCTGCCAGATCCGCACGGCCGAACCTCGGACTGGCAAGCCGGCGCCAGTTGGAGGGGCTCAGCGTCTGGCTGAGCAGGGCCCCCTGAATATCCGCGCGAAGAAAGCGCTGCTCAAAATCTTCAAAAATCCCGTGGCCGTAGAGGCCATAATACGCGGCGGTAAAGCTGCCACCAGATACGGAGGAAATCATATCCACTTCCGTCAGCATCGAGCGCTTGCCACGCGCCGTCTGCACTGGCGTGTTATCCAGCTCCTTCAAGACACCATATGAGAATGCTGCAGCCCGCGTCCCCCCGCCGGAGAATGCCAGCAGGATCGCGATGTCCCGGGAACGATCCCCCATCAACCTTTTACGCACTTCGACGTTGCGCTCGGGATTCCAGCTGGCAAGCGGTTCCACCGGCGGCGCCATGGTCGTACATGCAGAGCACAACAGCGCCAGACAGGCCCCGACCATGCGGATGGAAACTGCCAGAATCCTTTCCACTGCTTGCAAGCCGCCTCCTTGCCACCTCGGCAACATTCCGCCCTCTGGGGACCCCATGCGATTCAGGTTCGGCGGTAAGTATAGGCAGGCGCCGAAAGCAACCGATAAGCATCAACCAGGCAAGCTACGGAGGACAACCCGGCCGGCTAGAATGACGACAAGTAAAAGTGGAGAGTGAAGAAAGAAGGGGCTGAAAATAAAAAAGCCGCTCATAGGAGCGGCTTTTTTATTTTGGAGCGGGAAACCAGGTTCGAACTGGCGACCTCAACCTTGGCAAGGTTGCGCTCTACCAACTGAGCTATTCCCGCCTAATCTTTCCTTGGGCGCGCCCGGGAGGTCAGAATCCCAGACTTTGCCCGGAGCGCACTGTTTACCTTGCGCTCTTCCGGTCGCCAATCTCAGATTGGCGCCGTTCGGCTGCGAGCTTCGCTTCAGCGCGAAGCAAACTCTTGCCTCACCCAACTGAGCTATTCCCGCCTAATCTTTCCTTGGGCGCGCCCGGGAGGTCAAAATCCCAGCTTTTGCCCGGAGCGCACTGTTTACCTTGCGCTCTTCCGGTCGCCAATCTCAGATTGGCGCCGTTCGGCTGCGAGCTTCGCTTCAGCGCGAAGCAAACTCTTGCCTCACCCAACTGAGCTATTCCCGCGATCCTATGTCGCGGCGCTGCCTGAGCAACTCCGCTGCATTGGCATCCCCAAGGGGAGTCGAACCCCTGTTACCGCCGTGAAAGGGCGGTGTCCTAGGCCTCTAGACGATGGGGACAGAAAACTTGCACTGATCATGGGACCAGTTGCTGCCACACTGCCGTGGCGTCGCCGCGGGATACCCCCGGCATTCAGTGCTGAACCAGCATGGCCGATTCGCACTAAAAAAGCCGCTCGTTCGAGCGGCTTCTAGTTTGGAGCGGGAAACCGGGTTCGAACCGGCGACCTCAACCTTGGCAAGGTTGCGCTCTACCAACTGAGCTATTCCCGCGATCCTATGTCGCGGAGCTGCCTGAGCAACCCCGCTGCATTGGCATCCCCAAGGGGAGTCGAACCCCTGTTACCGCCGTGAAAGGGCGGTGTCCTAGGCCTCTAGACGATGGGGACAGAAAACTTGCGCTGATCTTGTAATCAATCGCTACCACACTGCCGTGGCATCGCCTCGGGTTGCCCCTTGGCATTTCGTATCGAACCGGTACTTAACACCGAATCGCCACGAGAAAACTGGAGCGGGAAACCGGGTTCGAACCGGCGACCTCAACCTTGGCAAGGTTGCGCTCTACCAACTGAGCTATTCCCGCAGTGGCGTCCCCTAGGGGAGTCGAACCCCTGTTACCGCCGTGAAAGGGCGGTGTCCTAGGCCTCTAGACGAAGGGGACCCAGATTGACTTCTTCGGCGTCGCTTGGCGTCTTAAAGATCCGCTCTGCGTCAGAAGTGGGGCGCATTCTATGTAGCACCCGGGAGGCTGTCAACACCTTCAACTCAACTTTTTACTTATTTTTTTCTTTTATAGTCAGGCACTTACCCGATTCCCCAGCATCGTCGAGACAAGTGCCCTGCCCCTACCCCGCCTGCTTGGCGCGAGCCTCCAGATCGGAGAGAAACTCGCGGATGCGCTCGGCATTCTTGCCCAGGTCGCTCAAGCCAACCCGGGAGCTGGAGCGCACGTCGACCCGGGAGCCATCTTCAGTCGCAGTCACCCGCACGACCACATCGTCACTGAAACCCAGCAACAGCGTCCGGTCCACGGCCTCCAGATGTCCGGACTTGTCGTCCCGGTCGACAATCCGCCAACCCAGCTCCTCGGCCACACGGGCGGCCATTTCCGTCGCCTGCTCTACCGGAACCTTTAGCATCAGGGGCTGGATATCCGCGTAGATATCCGCTTCCCGCTGCTGCTTCGCCACCTCCTCGCCGTCATAGGCGACACTGTTGTCCCCCGGGTCTCTCAGCGAAACCACAGCACGATACTCAGGCGGGTTCTTGAGATCGGTGGAGATATCGTGGATCGGCGGCACCTTGAAATTATCGGGCCCCACGGTCAGCAGAGGCACCGCCACCGGCAGCAGCCCCAGCAGCGTACCCCACATGGCGGCCTGTCGGGCACTGGCATGGCGTTTCACCAGCCCCCAGATGAAGACCAGGATGCTGATCAGCGCAACGCCAATAGCCGCCAGGCCCGCGTACTGGAACACCTTGAAGACGGTACGGAAATGCAGCAGTTCCAGCCGCAGGGCCACGGCGGCCAGAAAAATTACGGTGAGCAGTAACCACTGAACGCGATAGAGCCAGCGACTCCAGTGCCTGTTTCTCATTATTCCTCTTCCTTCTTGATGCTCTCGTCGCCGCTCTGGCTGGCGCTCTCGTCCTGATCCAGTTTCACCGACAGCGAATTGACGCAGTAGCGCAAACCGGTTTCCGTGGGGCCATCTGGAAACACATGGCCAAGGTGACTATTACATTTGGCACAGAGTATCTCAATTCGCTGCATCCCGAGACTGTTATCCGGCCTCTCCGCTACCACCCCGGCAGCTACCTCTGTGTCAAAACTGGGCCAGCCGCAGCCGGCGTCAAACTTTGAGTCGGAGTGAAACAGGGGTTCACCACAACAGCGGCAGCGATAAGTGCCATCTTCAAAGCAATCCCAGTACTCGCCACTGAAGGGCCGCTCGGTACCCGCCTCGCGGCAAACGTGAAATTCTTCCGGGGTCAGCTTGTCGCGCCAGTAGTTATCGTCTTTCTCTTTTGACATACTCCATCCTCAAAATCGCTATGCTGTAGGAGCCACCTTCGGCCTTTTCCGCAGTTAAAGCCTCCGAGGGTTACCGCCATACCATGAAGGACATTCACAAGTCAGAAAAGCTTCACGGCGTCTGCTATGAAATACGCGGCCCGGTGATGGAGCAGGCCTCCCGTATGGAGGAGGAAGGCCATCGTATCCTCAAGCTCAATATCGGCAACCCGGCTCCGTTCGGATTCAATGCGCCCGATGAAATCATTCAGGACGTTATTCACAATCTGGCCGAGGCGCAGGGTTATGTCGAGTCCAAGGGCCTGTTTGCGGCACGCAAAGCCATTATGCAGGAATGCCAGACCCTCGGCATTGAAGGGGTGGATATAGACGATATCTATCTGGGTAATGGTGTTTCCGAGCTGATTTCCATGGCCACCCAGGCACTGCTCAACACCGGCGATGAGCTGCTGCTGCCGATGCCCAACTACCCGCTGTGGATGGCCGCCACCAATCTTACCGGGGCCAACCCGGTGCTCTACCGCTGTGACGAGCAGGCGGGCTGGCTGCCGGATATCGACGATATCAAGTCGAAGATCACCCCCCGTACCCGCGGTATCGTGGTCATCAACCCGAACAACCCCACCGGCGCCGTGTATCCCCGCGAATTGCTGGAGCAGATCGTGGAACTGGCGCGGGTCAACAACCTGGTGATCTTTGCCGACGAGATTTACAGCAAGATCCTGTACGACGATGCCGAGTTCATCCCCATGGGCCGCCTGGCGGAGGACGTGCTCTGCCTGAGTTTCAATGGCCTGTCCAAGTCCTATCGCCTGGCGGGTTTCCGCTCCGGCTGGATGGTGGTCAGCGGCGCCAAGCAACGGGCAACAGGCTTTATCGAGGGAATGGACATTCTTTCCTCCATGCGCCTCTGCGGCAATGTACCCGCGATGTTCGCGGTACAGACCGCCCTCGGCGGCTACCAGAGCATCAATGACCTGGTGTTGCCCGGTGGCCGGCTGCGCCAGCAGCGAGATCTGGCCTATCGCATGCTGAACGAAATCCCCGGGGTGAGCTGCGTCAAACCGGAGGGCGCCATCTACCTGTTCCCACGCCTGCACCTGGACCAGCACAAGATCCAGAGCGATGAACAACTGGTGCTGGATTTTCTGCGCGAGGAAAAAATCCTGCTGGTACAGGGAACCGCCTTCCACTGGGATGCGCCCGACCACCTGCGCATCGTCTTTCTGCCCCGTGCCGACGACCTGTCCCACTCGATCGAGCGACTGGGCGCCTTTCTCGAACGCTACTCAGCCTGAACCGATGTAACACTATGCTGGACGATTTGCATATACACGACTTCTACCGCGATGCCGGGCGTATCCTGTTGGCCCTGTTCGGCACCTTCCCGGCACCCACCACGGTATACGTTGAAGACATCGCCGGGCCGGACACGCCAGACGAGTTCGGCCTGCACTCCCCCCGGCACCTGGCCTGCCTCGGCGCCATGACCTGGCTCCGGCAGGCGGGCTACATCCACTTTTCCCAGCTGGTGCGCCAGGAGGCCATCGAAGAAGCCGCCCTCACCCACCACAGTTTTCTGCTGCTGGTGAGCCGGGACAGCGAGGGAATCAGCAATGCGCGCCGCCTCAACGACGCGGTCAGAAATGGCTCTTCGCCACAGCTGGAAGCATTGATGGTCGAACTGATGAAGCATGGCCGCGTTGAGCGACAACCAGCGCTGGCCACCTGACCCCCTTTCGCGCAGCGCCACAATCTTGGGTAGAACCCTCATCACTCGACGAGAAGCATCGGGAACGGGAATCCCCTTGCGGGACGGTCGGTGAGAGGGATCTCACCGACAAGCCTACAGGGATGGTTTTACGGCGTGTCGCGCCAGCGGGCTCGCGTCCGGCACGCCACAGCAGTTTTTCCAGCCTCAGAGACTAGCACCAGCCAGCAGTTAGCCCTCAAAGCGCACATGCAGCATTTTCAATGCCGCATCCGGGTCCCGATCCGGGAAATCCGTGTTCTGTGGCAAGCGCTCGATTACCCGGTAACGGCTGTCGGCGCTCTCGATCACTTCGCGGAAATGCGCTTCGCTGTGGCCCGGTGAGTTGAGCACCATCAACAGATCAGCCCCGGGGGCCAGGCAGGCCGGCAGCAGCTGCAGTAATTTCTCGTAGTTCTCACTCACATCAAAGCGGCCCTTCTGACGCGTGGGCGGATCCACGATCGCCAGCTGAAAGGGGCCGCGACGGTCGAAGCGGTTGAATTCCCGCAACGCATCGAGCTGCAGAAACTTGATGCCCTTGAGAGGCAGATTGTTGGAGAGGTGATTTTCCCGACCGCGGTTCAGCACCCCGCGGTTAACATCGATATTCACCACTTCCAGCTCGCCGGCGGCTCGCGCAACCACGGAGAAGGCGCAGGTAAATGCAAACAGGTTGAGCACTTTCAGGGACTCTCCCGCATTGATTCGGGCGTGCACCTGCTCTTCCAGCCAGCGGCGACCGGGCTCAATATCCAGGAAGAAACCGACATTCTGCCGGGCAAAAGTCAGCGGGAATTTCAGCGCTCCGCGCCGTGCCAGCGGGGCCGCCACCGGCTTGCCCGCCGGCCACTCCACCGGCGCGCCCTGCAGGTAGCGACGTTGCGCCGCCACGCCCGTGTAACCGTAGGGCTCTGCCATCTCCCAGAGCCTCTGGCAGAGTTCATCCTCTCCCTCGTGGGGCTCAAAGAAAGTGACCAGGATTGCCGGGTAGAAGCTGTCTACACAAACCTGCTCCAGGCCCTCGTAGCAACGGCCGCGGCCATGAAAAAAACGGCGGCTATCAGTGCCGCCCTCTTCCAGCTTTTTCTCGATCAGTTCCAGCAGGGCTTTCCAGCTCATGAATACTTCCAACTGCAAATTCTTATAAATCCCCGTTACTCAACGGGTACAGGATGGCATCGCGATAACCGGTGATCACTGGGATAAAGCCGCTCCAGTCCCGGTCCAGTTCCGCATCACCGCTATCAACCAGCAGCGGCCTTCCCCCGAGCTCGGTCACCTTGGTCTTGGTGGCCACCACGATCAGGTTGTCACGCCCCACTGCGCGCAGCACCGCCGGTGAAAACTGCTGGTTGCCGCGTCCGATCAGATGCCCCTGACCGCCGATGGCAGTGAGAATGATCTTGGCCGGACCCTGGTGGTCCGCCAGTTCCGCCTCGATTTCACGGGCGCTGACATCCTTTGCCAGAAGCTTGCCATCCAGCAGCAGGTCCACCCCCAGCAGGGTGCCCTCGCATCCCAATTCGTTCAGCACCGCCAGGGTGGTAGAACCGGGCCCAACCACATAGAGGGTTTCCGGCTCGATGTCTTCCACCACTTCCGCGGCGATATCCGCCACCGCCAGTTCTTCCACCTCGCGGCCGGCATTTTTCACCGCCTGCACAAAGTGACCTTCTTCCGGCACCAACAGTTCCCCGTAGTAGCGGGTACTCACCCGCCCTTCACGGAAGGACTTCTCGTCGATATCCCGCACCTCATGCTCGCGCAGGTCCACCAGCTCGGCCGCGAGCAAGCGCCGCAGTACCTCCCCGGCTGCCCTGGGGGAGATGGCGAAACACGCGGAATGCATTTTCACCCCGGCGGGGATGCCGAGTACCGGGAAGTCCGCCCCGAGGGCATTGACCATGTTGCGGGCAGTACCGTCACCGCCGACAAACACGATCAGGTCGGCACCGGCAGAGCGGATCTCACGGGCCGCGCGCTCACTGTCCTCTGGTGTCGATGGATCAGCCGCTGCGGCACCGATGACATCAACGCTGAATCCAGCGGCGCGGGCGGTGTCCTCGCCCATGTTGCCGGCAAAGCAGAGGATCTCTACCTGGTCCCGGAATTCGTGCAGGGCCTCAAGCGCAGTGGCAGCACGCTGTTGTGCACGCGGCTCTACACCCGCTTCCAGCGCCTTGCGCACGGTTTCCGCCCCGTCGCTGCCCTTGAGCCCGGCCGGGCCACCAATACCGGCCCAGGGATTGATCACCAGACCGAGTTTCTTCAGTTCCACTTGAGCCCCAGTATTTCCAGTTGTCGGCATGATTCAGTATCAAGACCCGCTGCTCCGGCGCGATAGTGGGAGAACTCCAGCCGGCGCGGATATTCCCGGCGCAACCGGTCGAACCCCTGTGCCAGGGGCAATTGCGCATTTGCTGCAGCCCGCAGGCGGCGATCATCGGCCCGCGGATCGTACATCTGCAGTAACAGGTCCGCCATCAGGTCAAAGTCGCTCTTCAAATCTTTGCCGGCCCTGGACGGAGCCAGGGTGCGCAACTGCGTCTCGGCCCCAAACTCTCTCCCCAACTCTTCCCGTATCTCTCCTTTCACCTCTGCATCCTCTGAGATGGTCGGCAACCCCAGTGCGCTGGAGAGCGCCTCACGCACCATGCGTGTGCCGGCGAGCTTGCCGTCATGGCTGTAACCGGCAATATGCGGGGTGCCGATATCCACCTTTGCCAGCAGCGCCGTATTGATTTCCGGTTCATTCTCCCAGACATCCAGTACAGTGGTGAGCGGCTTGCCCCGTTCGAGCAGTGCAAGCAACGTGCTGTTATCCACCACAGCCCCGCGACCGGCGCTGATCAGGACTGCACCCTCTTTCATTGCCGCAAGATGCTCGGCGTCGACCATGTGCAGGCTGGGGTGGGGGCCATCCTTTACCAGTGGTGCGTGCAGGCAGACCACATCCTGGGCCATGACTTCATCAAGCGTGGCAAGATCCGCATTGCCCTGCAGCCAGGGATCATAGACCCGGCATTCGATGCCGAGACCGTGCAGCCGCCGCTGCAAAAGACCGCCAACATTGCCGCAGCCAACGATTCCGAATCGCTGCCCACGCCAGTCCCTCCCGAGGGCCGCCAGGGCACAGAAAACATATTCGACCACGGAATTGGCATTACAGCCCGGCGCGGCACTCCAGGGGATTCCCTGCCGGTCCAGCCAGGTGGTATCCAGATGATCGGTACCGATGGTGCAACTGCCCACAAAGGCCACCGGGGTACCTTCCAGTAACTCCCGATCGACCGGGGTAACGGAGCGCACCAACAAGACGTCGGCGTCCAGCAGTTGCTCGCGGGTCATGGTGCGCCCCGGCAAGCGCTGGATGCTGCCCAGATCGCCGAAATATTGCTCCACCGCCGGAATATTCTCGTCGGCGACAATCCTGACCTTTCCTTCTCTCACGCGTCCTCCGCCGGCTCTGTGGCCTGCATCATCAATACCCGTTCGATTTTAGACTTGAGCCCACCGATGCCGAATTCGTCCGCCAGCGCCTGGGCCAGCTCCGGCTCCTTGCTGCTCCATCGCAAGTCACCAGGCTCTACATCAAGCGGAACAGCCTCGTCGAGGGTGGCCAGCCGCTTTGCCAGCATGATCTGCTCCGCATACTGTTCGATCTTGCTGGAGAGCCCCCTGGCTCCGCGAACCGCGAGCCCGGCTACAGCGCCCGGGTCCGCCAGCAGGGCCTCTACGGAATCAAAATGCTGCAGGAGGGCTGCGGCGGTCTTGGGCCCGACGCCGGGCACCCCGGGAATGTCATCGCTGCTGTCGCCGACCAGGGCCAGGAAATCCGCAATCTGGCGGGGCGCCACGCCGAAACGCGCACGCACACCGTCGCGGTCGGTATGGCGATCGGCGGCGAAATCCCACAGCGAAGCCGCCCCCCTGTCGAGAAGCTGCCCAAGATCCTTGTCGCGACTGATAATCACCGGCGCAGACTCCCGCAGGAGGCGGGTCAGGGTTGCCAGGATGTCGTCTGCCTCGAAACGCTCGCTGGCAAAACTGGCAATGCCCAGCGCCTCGGCCATAGTCCGGCAGGCGGCCAGCTGGAACGCCAGGGCTTCGTCGGGGAGTGCGCGGCTGCACTTGTAATCCGGGTAGAGTTCGTTGCGAAAGCAACTGCCCAGGGACTCGTCAAACGCACAGGCAATATGGGATGGGCGCCGCTGCAGCAGGTCTAACAGGAAGTTGGTAAACCCGTACACAGCCTCGGTGGGATACCCACTGCGACTCTCCCAATTGGGCGGCAGGGCGAAGTAGTAACGGAAGATATAGACCGACGCGTCCACCAGGAGCACGGGCCTTTCACTGTGTACTGCTGGCGCCACTCCGCTCATGTCAGGTCTGCCAGCCGATACTGTAATTCACAGAACGGCTGCGGCCGCCCGAACTCCACTGCCAGGGCAACAGCAAACTGCCGCGGACGCTCGGACAGACCCTGTCGGCAATAGGTCAGCACCTGCTCGAAGATGGCGGCCTTGAAGTCATCGCTCGGCCCCAGGCCCAGCGCCAGATTGTCCGCGCTGACCCGGAACCTGAGGCCACAGGCCCGCGAGAAGATCCACTCGAGCGCCTGGGGCTTCACCTCCACCTGCTCGAACAATCGCTGCTGCTCCTCGCTGCGACCATCCGGCGCGTACCAGTATCCGTAGTCCGGCTGCTGACGCCGCGCGGCACCGGCCACGCACCAGTGTGCGGCCTCGTGCAGGGCGCTGGCAGGGTAATCCAGGGTGAATTCGACCCGATGAAACGGGCAGTCACCGCCCGCAGGCCGGTAGAAGGGTTCCGGGTGCCCGCCGCAGAGCCGTGTATTCAGGCCCCGGCTATCCGCGAAGCAGCGATCAAACACGGCGCTGATACGGGCCGCGACCTCTGCTGCGGTGGCTGGTTCGGCTGCACTGGACAGGCTTTGCAAGGGAAGCTCCGGGCTCTGGTCGGTACTGTCAGTCGAGGGGAAGGCGCGAACTATAACAACGGCCCCCGGGAGTGCAAGCCCACGCCACAGCAGCCAAAGGTTTGGCCTGCGGCGACAGCGAAATCCCGTATTGTATTTCAGGGGGGCAACATATACCTTTAGGGACAGGGACGCCGGAAAAGGGGCCCTGCCCTGCAACCGGGTTCCCCAGGGGGGAATAAGCAGTACAACGCCCTCCTGCACCACAACCGGCCCTGCAAGGAGGTGCTCCATGACCGACCACCGCTACAGCAATGTGGTTGACCTCTTCACCGGCGAGCCGATCGAAACTTCAGCGAGCAGACGCTTTATCCGCCTGTCGCCGGAGCTAGATGGCTTGGAAATGCTCTACTCCAACAGCTCCAGTGGATCCGACCTCTACAGCCTCAAGATATTGTGCTGGGGCCTGCGAGCCAATGGCGAGATTGTAGGACTCGTCCCCTGGCTCAACTCCATCGTCCCCTGCCCTGAGATCAAGGATCCCCTCGACGGGCGCTTTGAGGGGTACTACGACCCGGGCATCGAAGAGATATTCCAAGAACCCCCTATCCACAAGATCGTCGAGCTGGAGACTGCGGCGGAATACTTCGAATACGAAAGCAGCAAGGCCGAAGAGGTGTTGCAGGAGATTCCGGATACCATCGGCACCCATGCGGTGTTTATGGATGACAGCCGGGAAAACCTGACCCTCACCGAGGTGGTGAGCTGGCGGCTTTATGCCAGCGGGGAGATACACGGCATGCTGATCGACCACGACCACGTCGAGACCACGCCGGTGCTACCGGGTGACCTGTGCCTTTACCCGGCCCAGGAAGCGCGGGAGTTCCGCTATTTCTTCCAGCACCATATTGCCAACAAGATCAAATCGGAGGATCCGGAGGCGCTGGCCGCCATCGCCGCGCTTGTCACTGCGCCCTGACTCCGAGTAAAAAGACCACACCATGCGCACACGGCGGGGGCATGCCCCCGCCCGCTCTAGGCCTCGCCTCTCCTGATCCAGTATACGAACTCGTTTTCCTCTTCCCGGTGTTCCACCAGCTCGTGACCGAGAAACTGGCAGAATTTGGGTACGTCCCGCTGCGTGGAAGGGTCTGTCGCCAACATCTGCAATACCTCACCGGGAGCGACTTTACGCACCGCGGCGTGTAGCATCATAACGGGTTCCGGGCACAGCAGGCCGCGGGCATCGAGAGTGTGATCTGGTTTCATGGCGCTATTGTCCGGCAATTGCCATAAATCGTCACCTGCAAGTTTGCCGAGTCACGCGGCCAATTCGCCTCTTACCGGGCCGAGACTCCGCGCTAGAATCGAGTCAAACAGTGACTGAAGAGTAAAAGATGATTTACGTTTTGATCGAGCGGGAGATCGCTCCCGATATGCAGTCCACTTATGAGCAGGCAGCGCGCAAGTTACTGAACCACGCCTACCGCACCGTGGGCTTTATCGATGGCCAGACCTTTACCGCCAAGGAGAACCCGCTGCGCCGTTTTACCCTGTCCAAGTGGCAGTCAGACCTGCACTGGCAGCACTGGTATACCAGCGAAGAACGTCGCGGTCAGATGGCGCTGTTGAAACCCATGCTCAAAGACGATGAGCGCATCACGATTCTGGAGGCCGCAGCTGAATAAAGTCGGCCACTCGCTCCGCCGCAGCCGCCCAGTGGCCCTCGCGGGTGAAACCGCTGGCCTTGCGGGGCTTGAAGTCGTGATCGCCATCTTCCAGCCACGTGATCGCAATTTGCGCCGATAGAGAGTAGCCGGCCACTTCCCCGGCATTCCCCAGAGGGTCCCGGGTGCCCTGCACGATCAGCGCAGGGCACTGCAGGTCCGCCAGGTGTTCCGTGCGCAGACGCTCCGGCTTGCCCTGCGGGTGAAAGGGATAACCGAGGCAAACCAGCCCCTGCAACTCCCCCGCTGTAAAACGGGCATCTGCCAGCAGGCTGGCCACCCGTCCACCCATGGACTTGCCACCGATGAACAGCGGCAGCCGATCATCCACACCGAGCCAGTGATCAATCTGCGCCGTAAACGCTTCCTGCAACTGCGCCATCGGATTCGGGGGACGGCGTTTACCGGTGTTGCGCCGCTCCACCATGTAGGGAAACTCGAAGCGCACCACCTCAATGCCCCGCCGGGAGAGATCCCCACTCAGCGCGGTCATGAAGTCGCTGTCCATCGCGGCTCCCGCCCCGTGGGCGAAGAGGAAGCGGGCCCGCGGCGCACCTGCGGGCCGATCGATCAGCCATTCACTCATGGCCGGTCAGATCCTCCGCCAGCACCAGGTTGACGGATTCCTCCCCCGGCTCGAACCAGATCACTACCTCGCCGGAGCGAAGCTGCCGGCGCAGACTGGCGACCTTGTCACTGAGACTCACCTCCCGCTCACCATAATCAGTGCCGTCGCGGGTGGCGTATTCTTCCAGCAGGTTCTGCAGGGTATCGGGATCGAGTTGGTCGTGGGGAATGCGCATCGTGGGTACAGCGTCAGGTGGCCAGAGATCAGAAAGCGTTATTCTAACCTGTGGCCACCCGGATTCTCATCCTGAGAGTCAACCTTGGTCTGCGCTGTCCGCGTCAGCCGGCTTGCGGAAGCGCAGAGTCATGCGGTCGCTCTCACCGATGGCGAGATACTTGTCCTTGTCCTCGTCACCCAGGCGCAGGGAAGGCGGCAAGGTCCAGACACCTTTCGGGTGGTCCGCGGTATCTTTCGGGTTGGCGTTGATCTCGCTGGCCTCTTCCAGTTCGAAGCCCGCCTGCTCGGCCATCTTCACCACATGGTCCTGGGTAACATAGCCACTGCTGATCATATCCTCGCGGCTGGTACCCGGCTTCGCACGGTGCTCGACCACACCCAATACACCACCGGGCTTCAGTGCGGCAAAGAAGTTCTCGAACGCCTTTTGCTCATTTTCGCCGCGCATCCAGTTGTGCACATTGCGGAAGGTCACGACGGCATCGGCACTGCCGGCGGGAGCAATCTCGCTACCTGCGGCGGGATCAAACTCGGTCAGGATCACTTCACCATAGTTTTCCTTGTCCGCTGCCAGCTTCTCCTTGAACGCCTTCAGGGAGCGCTGGTAATAGCTGACCTCACTGTCCGCCGGAAAGTGAGCCGCATAGAGGGTGCCCTGGTCTTTGAGGTAGGGAGCGAGAATCTCGGTATACCAGCCGCCACCGGGCGCAATTTCGACCACGGTCATGGTCGGCTCGATTCCGATAAATTTGAGTGTCTCCGCCGGGCGACGGTACTGGTCGCGCTCAGCGTATTTGGCCGTGCGGTGATCACCGGCTATCACGTCGTCGAGCGATGAGGCTCCAGCCTGCGCTTGCTCAGCACCGTTTGCCTGTGAGTCCGCTGCCTGGCTATCCATGCTGTCCATGCTGCCGCTTTCGCTTTGTGCCTGCATTTCCTCTGCTGCAGCGGTTTCCATCTCAGCGTTTTCTTTTTCCGCGCAACCGGCGGCCGCCAATACCAGCGCTGCCGACGCCAGGCCCATCATTACCATTTTCAGCTTCATATTGCCCCCCTCCTGAGAGTCATTGGTTATTGATCCAGTTTCGATTTCACGCTGTCGATTTTATCCTGAAGGGACTGCGCGCGATCTGTCCGAGTTCCCAACTTGAGCGTCGTGCTGATACGCGGCGCTCCAAGAGCGTGCACCCGCTCATGGCACTGTTTGATTGCCGCCATGACTTCGTCCCAGTCTCCCTCGATGTTGGTCCCGTAGGCATGCAGCTGATGGGTCAGCCCCGAGTCGCGCAACACACGCTGGCACTCGGCCACATACTGACCCACCGATACGCCCGCACCCAGGGGAATTACGCAGAGATCCGCGTGCACCTTCATGTTGGTTTCCCTCTCACCTTTCGCCGGGCGAAATTCCCGCTGCCAAAGCAGGCGCCGTAGCGCAACGGGCGCCCACCTATATCATGACTGTTACTTGCGGCTTCATTGACCGGATCAGTCTCTGCTGCAATCTCACCCTATTATCAGAAGCAGCGCCAGTGGCTACAATGCAAGGCAGTGTAACCCTGTTTTGCAGCGAAGGAATACCACATGCAACAGCACCTCGTCATTTCACTGATCAGCGACGACAAGCCCGGCGTGGTGGAGAAACTCTCCGCCGTGATCGCAGAAAACGGCGGCAACTGGGAGGACAGTCGCATGGCGCATTTTGCCGGAAAGTTTGCCGGCATCCTGCGCGTCAGTGTGCCCGGGGAAAGCGCCCAGGGATTAAAAGATGGACTGGACGCCCTGGCCTCCCAGGGCTTCAAGCTGCAGGTGGAGGATGCCCGCGCAGTGGCGGCTGGCGCCCTGCAGACAGTGCAACTGAAACTGGTCGGCAACGACCGTCCCGGGATTGTCCGGGAAATTTCCCGCGCGCTGGCGGCGCGAGAGCTCAACCTGGAGCAACTTGAAACCGGCTACGACAGCACTCCCTGGAGCGGCGAACCCCTGTTTACAGCCAACTGCACCATCAGCGTGTCCGAAAACATGGACCTGGAGGGCCTGCAGGAAGAGCTGGATGCCATCGCCGATGAACTGGGAGTAGAGATCGACTGCGAGGAAATCGCTTCCGCCACCTAACTGTGGAATAATTCGCGCCGCATCCGGGGGGCGCCATGACGCCTCCCTTTCAAGACGACCGCCCCGACCGGGCCACCCTGCGGACGGCATGTTCAAAATCGTACTCTACCAACCGGAAATCGCCCCCAACACCGGCAACATCATCCGGCTGTGCGCCAACACCGGCGCCGAGCTGCACCTGATCGAGCCGCTCGGGTTCGCCATGGATGACAAGCGCCTGCGGCGCGCCGGGCTCGACTATGGAGAGTACAGTCAGGTCAAACGCCACCGGGATTGGGCCGCTTTCGTGGAGTCAGAGCAGCCCCAGCGGGTTCTTGCCCTGTCCACACGTGGCACGCGCAGCCATGCCGCCGTCACCTACCACCCGGGGGATGCCATCGTCTTTGGCCCGGAGACCCGTGGCCTGCCACAGGAATTTCTCGACCTGCTCGGGGACGAACACACCCTGCGTATACCGATGCGCCCGGACAGCCGCAGTATGAACCTCTCCAATGCCGTGGCCGTGGTCGTTTACGAGGCGTGGCGCCAGCTGGATTTTGCCGGCGCCAAACCCCAGTGATACCCGAACAGGCATCCCAGAAAGTAACCGCTGACTGATATTTTATGCTCGCACCGATCGGACTCTTTTACGGCTCCAGCACCTGCTACACCGAGATGACTGCGGAAAAGATCCGCGATCGTATTGGTCGAGAATGGATCGACCTGCACAACGTAGCGGAAGACGATATCGCCCTGGCCCAGCAGTACGACTTCCTGATCTTCGGCATCCCCACCTGGGATTACGGAGAACTCCAGGAAGACTGGGAAAATATCTGGGATCAGCTGGCGAAACTGGACCTCTCCGGCAAGACGGTGGCGCTCTACGGGCTCGGTGACCAGGAGGGTTATCCGCAGTGGTTTCAGGATGCCCTCGGATATCTGCATGCACAGCTTGTCGCGCTCGGTGCCCGCGCCGTGGGCTACTGGCCGGCAGAGGGTTACCAGTTCGAGGAGTCCAAAGGGCTCACCCCGGACGGCAGCCAGTTTGTCGGCCTGGCCCTCGATGATGAAAATGAGTTCGATCTCAGTGATGAGCGGCTGGACCGCTGGTGCGCACAGGTCATGCGCGAATTCGGCCTGCAGGAATAACAGGCCGGCAACATGGGCACGGAACACCCCCACGCGGATATACACTGGCGGGAAGACGGCCAACCGCTCTCCCGCGCCTTCGACGATGTGTACTTCTCTCGCGAGTCCGGCCTGGAGGAGACACGCTACGTTTTCCTGCAGCAGAATCAGCTGGCAGAACGCTGGAGGGCACTCGCCGCCGGTGACACCTTCACCATCGGCGAGACGGGTTTTGGCACCGGACTGAATTTTCTCGCCGCCTGGCAGCTCTGGCATCGAGAGGCGCCCACTGACGCACACCTGCACTTTATCTCGGTTGAGAAGTATCCGCTGCGCGCGGCCGACCTGACCCGCGCCCTGGCACTGTGGCCCGAACTGCAGCCTCTGGCGGAGCAGCTGCTGGAGGCCTATCCGCCCCTGCTCGCTGCCGGTGTCCACCGATTGCGGTTTTCCCGGGTCACCCTGACGCTGGTGGTTGGCGAGGCCAGCGAGAGCTTCGCCGCCCTGCGGCTCGGGGACAACATTCGGGATCGGCAGGTCGATGCCTGGTTTCTCGATGGCTTCGCCCCCTCGAAAAACCCGGCGATGTGGAGCGATGCGCTGTTCCGCAACATCGCCCTCCTCAGTGCAGACCAGGCCACTTTTGCCACCTTTACCTGTGCCGGCCTGGTCAAGCGGGGCCTGAAAGCGGCGGGATTCGAACTGGAGAAGGTGCCGGGCTTCGGACGCAAACGGGAAATGCTGCGCGGCCGACTGGCCTCCCATGCCGCCGCCGACCCAACTGCTACCCCCTGGCACCTGCCTCGCCATCACAATGCGCTGCCGGCAGGCACCGAGATCGCCGTCATCGGCGCCGGCATTGCCGGGGCCACTGCAGCCCGCGCGCTGGCGGAACGTGGTTATCAGGTTGCGGTATTCGAGCGCGGCGAGGCTCCGGGCCGTGGCGGTTCCGGCAATGCGCAGGGCATTCTCTACGCGAAAATGTCCCACCGCCCGGGTCCAAACGGCGACTTCAACCTGCATGCGCTGTTGTTTGCACTGCGCTATTACCCGAGACATTGCCCGGAATTCTTTCATGCCTGCGGCTTGCTGCAGCTGGCCCAGGGAACCAGGGAAGAGGAGCTGCACGAGCAGTTGCGCCACTGGCTCGCCCCCCTCGACGCGGAGGCCCTGGCCCAGCCAGTGGACTCCGCCCGCGCCTCGGAACTCGCGGGCCTGTCCCTGCCCTACTCCGGAATCTATTTTCCCCGCGCGGGCTGGCTTGAACCTGCCAACGTGTGCACAGCACTGCTGGACCATCCCAACATTCGGCTGCATTGCCGGGCAGAGATCGACCACCTCAGTCCGAGTGGCAGGGGCTGGCAATTGCACCGGGCCGGTGGCGAGCCCTACGAGGCGGATGGGGTAGTGATCTGCTGTGCGCACCAGGCACCGGGGTTTACCCAGGCGGCGGCTCTGCCATTGCGGCCGATCCGCGGCCAGGTCTCCATCGCCCACGCCACGGAAGAGTCAGCCCGATTGCGCACGGCAATCTGTGGCGACGGCTATGTGGCACCGGCATCCCGTGGACAGCAAAGTTTTGGTGCCACCTTCAAACTGAAGGAGACCGGAACAGAACTGCGGAAAGAGGAACACCGGGAGAATCTGGAAATGCTGGCCCAGTTGATGCCACGGGCAGCACAGGATTTCGCGACCCAGTCGCTTACCGGCCGCGCCGCGGTGCGCGCCGCGACCCCGGACTACCTGCCCATGGCCGGCCCGCTACCCGACTGGGAATCACTGCGCAGCACCTACAGTTTCCTGCGCCGCAACCGCAAAGCGCTGATCCCGGAGCGCTGCCACTACCCTCCCGGGCTGTTCGCCCTCTGCGGCCTTGGGTCACGCGGTTTCACCTATGCGCCGCTGGCCGCCGAGGTGCTGGCCGGCTGGATCAGCGGTGAACCGATGCCGGTCACTGAAGAACTGGCACGGGCACTGCACCCGGCACGTTTTGCCATTCGCGACCTGGGCAAGAATCGCCAGCGGTAGCGACGGGATACTGCCAACACCCGGCTTAGCTCAGCGCAGCCTCCTCTGACGGCTGTGCCAGTAAGCGCCCGCTGCCGCTGCCGCAGGCCACAATGGATTTCATCGCTGCCTCCACGGTGACATCGGGCAATATTTCGACGCAATCGGCAGTCACGTGATAGACAAAACCCGAAGTGGGCACCGGTGCGGTGGGCACATAAACGGTGAAATCCCCGTTATCGTGTCGCGAGGTCACGATCGCGGTGACGGAAAGCGGGTTATCAACGCCGAGAATACGCACCCGGGCCACCGGGCCCGAGAGCACCCCCTCGCCAGCGCCGCCGCCGATAAACTGCAGCACGAGATCCTTGATGGTGTTGTATCCGGGCGCCAGGCGCCCTAGCCAGTGATCCATGTGACGATGCAGCCAACCACCGACACCGGTCTTCACCAGCAGGCCGATCAGGAAGCAACCGCCCAGAATCAGGGCTATCACCGCCAGCCGGGCAACGGTATTCTTGAAGCCGGTCTGGGCCTCGAACCAGTGCACCGCCGGTGCCACCAGCTCGCTGACCTGCCCGAACAGCCACTGGAACAGCAATATGAAGATGGCGAGCGGCAGCACCACCGCCAGCCCGCCGAGCAGGGTCAAGGTAACGAACGTTTTTACTCTGGTCATCATGCCTGAAATGCCTGATTTGGAATTCTGTCGCCGCGCCCGCCGGGCGATCACCGCAATGCTTCTGGCTCTCCCGTCCCTCACCCTCTCCGGTGCAGTGGCGGCCGCCGCAGCGGCCGACCCCGTCCCCGAAATGGATTACTCATTGCTGGAGCAGCGGGATAGGCCCGACGACCACTTCACCCAGGGACTCTTCTTCGATGGGGAGCGCTGGTGGGAGAGCAGCGGCTTGTTTGGCCGCTCCTGGCTTGCCGAGTATACCGACCCGACGGCCCGCCCCGTAAGGCGTAAATGGCTGGCCGCGGATCGCTTTGCCGAGGGCCTCACGGTACTGGGCGAGCGTATTTACCTGCTGACCTACAAAGCCGGCGAGTTACAGGTCTATCGGCGGTCCGACATGGCGCCCCTCGGCAGGCGCTATTATGCCGGCGAGGGCTGGGGCCTCACCAGCGATGGCGAGCAGCTGATCATGAGCAATGGTACCGATACCCTTACCTTCCGCGATCCGGACACTTTCGCCATCCGGAGAGAGTTGCGGGTACACGGAGGCAGCGAGCAGTGGTCGTTACTCAACGAACTGGAATACGCCCACGGGCTGGTCTGGGCCAATATCTGGCAGGATAAACGTATCGTCGCCATTGACCCGGACAGCGGCGAGGTGCGGGGCACCGTCGATCTTCAGGAGCTGGAACCGGGATCGCAGCACCCCGATGTGGTGGCCAATGGCATCGCCTGGGATCGGGGGCGAGACGGCCTCTGGGTCACGGGCAAGTTCTGGCCGCGGCTATATCTGATCCGCCCCCGGGGGCTGGGCTTTGGTCAAAGTCCGGACAGCACCGCGGCGGATCAGCCGCGGTAAAAGTCCACTACGGTGAGCAATCCCCCCACGCGGATCAAATCCAGCGCGGGACCATCGATACGCAGGCGAAATCCCCGGCGGCGCTGCTCCAGCGTTACCCCCTGCTCCCCCGCCCCGCCGGAATAGAGCATGGCGCTCTTGCCGTCATCCCCGCGCCACTGCACCCCCTCGACCCGTTGCATGCCGGGTAAATCCAGAGTGACCCGGTCCAGGTTTTCCGGCAATGGATCCAGCGCCAGGCGCGCAATACCGCTGGCGGTCGCCACCGAATAGGCCAACTGGTTTTCCGGGGCAGGCTGCCAGCCCAGGTGGGTATCGGCACGGTCTGATTGCAGCAGATTCTGCGGGGTTCCGGTCGCGCATCCTGCAAGACCAACCACCAGCAGCCAAGACAACATCCTTATTAGCGCACGCATAGCCTTATCCTTGTCTATGTCTGTGGTGGCAGGATTATAGACACAATCGCTGCCAACAGGATTTGGCGGGCGGAAATTGAGGCGCCAGAATTGCCCTGCCCGGTCACGATCAGGCAGCCACAAGCCCGACGCAGAAACTCATGAGCAGGTATACTGCGCCGCCATGAGCTCCCCACAATCCATACTTGAACATACCTTCGGCTACACCGAGTTCCGCGGACCGCAGCGCGAGATCATCGATACGGTGATGGGCGGCCACGACGCCCTGGTGTTGATGCCCACCGGCGGCGGCAAGTCGCTCTGTTACCAGATCCCCGCACTGGCCCGCGAGGGCTGCGGCGTCGTGATCTCGCCCTTGATCGCGCTGATGCAGGACCAGGTGGAGGCACTGTGTGCGGCGGGTGTCCGCGCCGCCTTCCTCAACTCCTCCCTGCCTCCGGAACGGGCCCAGCAGATTGAGCAGGCACTGCTGGACGGGGAGCTGGACCTTCTCTATCTGGCCCCGGAGCGACTGCTGCAACCGCGCACCCTCGAACTGCTGCAGCGGGTGCAGCTCTCGCTGTTTGCCATCGACGAGGCCCACTGCGTATCCCAGTGGGGCCATGATTTCCGGGCCGATTACCTGCACCTGAATTGCCTGCATGAGCAGTTCCCCTCGGTGCCGCGTATCGCCCTTACCGCCACCGCCGACCGCCGCACGCGTGCGGAGATCGCCCAGCGCCTGGACCTGGCCGACGCGCGCCACTTCGTCAGCAGTTTCGATCGCCCCAATATCCGTTACCGGATCGCACAGAAAGACAACCCGCGCCGACAGTTGCTGGACTTTATCCGCAGCGAGCAGCCCGGCAACTCCGGGATTGTCTACTGCCTGTCCCGCAACAAAGTGGAAAACACCGCTGACTGGCTGTGCCAGCAGGGCTTCAAGGCGCTGCCCTATCACGCCGGCCTGCCGGCGGATCTGCGCGCCGAACACCAGCGGCGTTTCCTGCGCGAGGATGGGGTGATCGTGGTGGCCACCATCGCCTTCGGCATGGGTATCGACAAGCCGGATGTCCGCTTCGTCGCCCACCTGGACCTGCCCAAGAGCATCGAGGCTTACTATCAGGAGACCGGCCGCGCCGGACGGGATGGCGACCCGGCCACCGCACTGCTGCTATACGGCCTGGAAGACGTCGTCAAACTGGGGCAAATGGCCGCCAATTCCGATGGCAGTGACGAGCACCGCCGCCAGGAGCGTAACCGACTCAACGCGATGTTGGGGCTGTGTGAGATCACCACCTGTCGTCGCCAGGCACTGCTCCGCTACTTTGCCGAGGAGCTACCCGAACCCTGCGGCAACTGTGACACCTGCCTGGAGCCACCACAGACCTGGGACGGCACCGAGGCCGCCGCCAAGCTTCTCTCCTGCGTCTACCGCACTGGACAGCGGTTTGGCGCCTCCCACGTCATCGATGTGTTGCGGGGCAGTACCAGTGAAAAAGTACTGAAGTTCGGACACGACCAGCTCTCAACCTATGGTATTGGCTCCGACCGGAGTACGGCGGACTGGCGCGGTGTGGTACGCCAGCTGGTGGTGCGCGGCTACCTTGAGGTCAACAGTGAGGCGTTTGGTGCCCTACAGCTCACGGAAGCCTGCCGTTCGCTGCTGCGCGGGGAAGAAAAGATCCAGCTGCGCAAGCTGCCCAGCCGCTCCAGGCAAACGGAAAGCCGAACAACCAATTCTGCCGCCGATATCGATCCGGCCGATGCGCCACTCTGGGAGGCCCTGCGTGCATGCCGCAAACGGCTGGCAGACGAAAAAGGCGTGCCCCCCTATGTCGTGTTCCACGATGCCACCCTGCGCGAAATGCTCGCCGTCAGACCACAGACCCCGGAGGCCCTGCTGTCCATATCGGGTATTGGCGACAGCAAATTGCAGCGGTTTGGCGACGATTTTCTGGCGGTGTTGCGAGACTTTTCCCGCGAGCCGACCGCCTAGCGGCCAGCCACCCTATCCACCTCTCCCCGGGATCCACCCTGCAAATGTTGCATCCTGAAGCCAGGGGCGCTTAGTCACTGCGCCCTCGACTTCAGCGGACTCGAACCGCGCAGGGACCGCGTGACGGAATACTCTCGGAAGCCTACTATCTCTGTTACCGTCATTCGGCACTGGCGCCAGATAGGCTGGTGCTCAGTCCCCATGGAAGTTTCGGGCAATTCTGACAATAGAGAGCGAGGCCGCTCAGCGCCACAGCGCGCGTGCCGACCATTGGAGGGAGTCAACCATGCAGACCATCGGGCATTTCATTGGCGGGGAAAAACTCGCCGAAGACCCACGTACCCAGGAAATTATCAATCCGTCCACCAACCAGCTGGAGGCAAAAGTCTGCCTGGCCAGCAAAGCCACGGTCGAAAAGGCCATCGCCACCGCTGAAGCCGCCTTTCCCGCATGGCGTGCAGTGCCCCCCATCAAACGCACGCGCATTATGTTCCGCCTGAAAGACCTGCTCGAACAGAACGCCGACAGAATCTGTGAGCTGCTTACCCGTGAGCACGGCAAAGTGTTGAATGATGCCATGGGGGAGCTACAGCGCGGCATCGAGAATGTGGAATATGTCTGCTCGCTGCCAGAAGTGCTCAAGGGGGAGCACAGTCGGGACGTTGGCCCGGGGATCGATTCCTGGAGTGAGTTCCAGCCATTGGGTGTCTGCGCGGGGATCACGCCCTTTAACTTCCCGGCCATGGTGCCACTGTGGATGTGGCCGATGGCGGTTGCCTGTGGCAACACGTTTGTACTGAAACCGTCGGAGCGGGATCCCAGCGCCGCGCTGTTTATCGCCCAGCTGGGTATTGAGGCGGGGATTCCGGCGGGGGTGCTGAATGTGGTCAACGGTGACAAGGAGGCGGTCGATACGCTGCTGACCGACAAGCGGGTGCAGGCCGTCAGCTTCGTTGGCTCCACGCCGGTCGCCGAGCATATCTATACCACCGGATGCGCCTCCGGTAAGCGGATACAGGCCTTTGGCGGCGCCAAAAACCACGCGATCGTGATGCCCGATGCGGACCTCGACAATGCCGCCACGTCCCTGATGGGCGCGGCTTACGGCTCCTGCGGGGAGCGCTGTATGGCCATCTCTGTTGTGGTCGCGGTCGGTGATGCAACGGCCGACGCGCTGGTAGAAAAACTCGAGGCCCAGATCGCCACACTGAAGGTCGGGGATGGCCGCGATACCTCCAACGATATGGGCCCGCTGGTCACCCGTGCCCATCTGGAAAAAGTCACCGGCTATATCGCCAGGGGTGTCGAGGAGGGAGCGGAGCTTGTGGTCGACGGTCGCGGTCTCGTGGTCGAGGGCTTCGAGGACGGCAACTACCTGGGCGCCTGCCTGTTCGACAGGGTCAAGGAGGGCATGGTCATTCACTCCGACGAGATCTTCGGCCCGGTGCTTTGCGTCATGCGGGTCGATACGATGCAGGAAGCGATGCAAATCATCGATAACCATGAATATGGCAATGGCACCTGTATCTTCACCCGCGATGGCGAGGCCGCGCGCTACTTTGCCGACAACATTAAAATCGGCATGGTTGGGATCAATGTACCGTTACCGGTCCCGGTCGCCTACCACAGCTTCGGCGGCTGGAAGCACTCCCTGTTTGGAGACTTGCACGCCTATGGCCCGGATTCAGTGCGTTTCTACACCAAGCGCAAGACCGTTACCCAGCGCTGGCCAGCCAGCGATATCCGCGAAGGTGCACAATTTGCTTTCCCGAGCAATCGATAGGAGCGAGCGGCTGGGGAAAGTAACATCCACTTCAAGCCCCATAAGTCTTGAGATTCAGTAGACAAGAAAAAAGGCGCCGAAGCGCCTTTTCTCCGTCCTTGGAAGTATGAGCTATCAGAACTTGTAGCCCACACCAACAGTCCACACCCACGGCTCCGGATCAAACTCGGATCTGACCGAGTTGTAGAACGTACGGGTTTCCTGCGGATCGTCCTGGGTCAAGCCTTCGACCGCGTAATTGAGCTGGGCATCGAGCTCGGTATCGTCGTAGCGCACGGCGGCGTTCACCAGCCAGTTGCTCTCCCGTCCGAGGATAATGTCCACACCCACCTGGCCAGTCCAGCCCCAGCTATCATTGATGCTGAAGCGGGCGGGACCGATGGCATCGGCATTGTCCGCCAGGTACTCATTGATGACTTCGCTGGTATTTACGCTGTCAAAGTCCGTGTAGACAGCACCGAAGCCAACATAAGGCTGGATCCAGGATTCCTTACAGACCGGGAACCAGTTCAGAGTGAGCAACTGGGTGGTTCTGTCGAGGTCCTTGTTGTCCAGCTTGCGACGCAGGAACTCATCGCCATCCGTATTGATAAAGCGGACATCGTGGCTATGGCCTGACTCACCGTCATACTGATACTCGATACCAAAGTGATCGATCGGCATGACCATGGCGCTGAACTGCCAGGACCACTCAGAGTCCAGGTCGTACCGCAGCCCTTCGTACTCGGGGAAAATATCCGGGTTGCGAAGATTGACCGAGGTATCGTCCGGGTCGACGTAGGCACCACCGAGGCGGAACACTACAGTGCCAGCTTCATAGATGGGGGCCGGACCCGAGGGCATGGGCGGTGCATAACCCGAAGGTCCTGCGAGTGCCTGCTGCGCTCCAACCATGGCGGATACAGCAAGGGCCAGAGGTGTCAGAATGCGCGTCATTTTCATAGGTGATACTCCATTGATATTCGGCAAATTGAACAGCAATTAACCCAATCACCTTCAGCATAGACACCAAAAAAAACAGCTGTAGAAAAAACACCCAATTTCACTGCCCCGTTGTGGAACTTTTGCGCCGCTGTGGCGTATGCTCGCTTTTTTTGGCGCGCTTTTTATTTTTATGTCGCCTTTTTCTTCGGTGAGTTCAGGTTACAGACAGGAAAAAAAGTCGCCTCTTTCACCCAAAATAAAGGGGTAACCGACAGCGAGCCCCCAATGAACCGCTGCGTGCTGGTTAATTACACGACGAAAGGACGGCAATCGATATCGGCATGAGCCTTTCCGACTCCACCGGCAAAAGAAGCATTCCGGAGTGAATGTGAAGAGTGATTGAATGCCTTTGGAAAGGACTGGAGGCGCAGTTCTGGCAACAGGACGCTACGGAGACACCTGCCGCAGGAGTGCTGGCGACCCCTGCGAACAAGTTAAAACTAATAAAGGCGTGTAAAAGGGGCTCAGGACTTCTTGCTGCCGCCCAGACACTGCGGACTATCGGGTGCCTGGCCCTGCCACTCCTCAGGGCTGAAAGTGTGCAATGCCAGTGCGTGGATCGGCCCTGCCATCTCCTCCGCCAGCACACCGTACACTCTCTGGTGACGCTGCACCTTGCGCAACTGATTGAATTCCTCAGAAACCAGTACCACGCGAAAATGCATTTCGGAACCCGCCGGCACATTGTGCAGGTGGCTTTCACACTGCACTTCTATATGCTCGGGGGCGAACTCCGCCGCGAGTTTTTCCTCAATCTGTTTCGCAAGGCTCATAGGACCCTCCCTTACTGCTGGTTGCACCAGAGATAGATTCCAGTACACACGGGAATTAAAAAGAGAACAATCAGGCTGTCTCAGAGGTGGCGGAACGCTTACGCGCCGCGACAATGGTCTCGTAGGCCACCGTAACACTTTTCATCTGGTCTTCCGCATGACGCAGAAACTCCTCGGGCAATCCCTTTGAGGCAATCTTGTCCGGGTGGAATTCCGCCGCCTTGCGGCGGTAAGCCAGCTTCAGCTCCCTGTCGGTCACATCGGGAGAACAGCCCAGCACCGCATAGTGTTGCTCCAGGCTGATTGCAGAACCGGAATTACGCTGGCCGAATTCGGCAGCCATGGCCGCAAAGATGGATTCGTGCAAACCGAGGTATGAGGGGATCTTGCGAAGGATTTCCTCCTCCGCACGGTGCAGCTGCCCATCGGCGTGAGCCACCGCAAACAACAGGCGGTATACCACTTCGCGCATCGCCTGGTTGCGCACCAGCTGGCGATACTGCTGCGCGTAATCGTAAATACTGTAGGAATCACTCTTGGCGTTCTGGAAGATACGGATGGCTTCCGCCCGCTCTTCGGCACCGAGACGCAGATTGTTCCTGATAAAGTCGTCAATCAGGTCGACCTCCGCCTTGGATACCTGCCCGTCGGCCTTGGCCATCTTGGCAAGCATCGAAAACAGGGTGACGATAAAAACTGCCTGGGCGCCATCGCGATTGAGCTTTGCGGCATTACCCACATTGCGTAGCCCGGAACCAAACGAGCTGCCTATCCAGGCGCCAAGCGCCGCGCCGATGGGCCCGCCAAAGACCATTCCGATGCCGGCGCCAATACCCGCTCCCAACCAGGACATTACCTCTCCTCCGGGCGACCGCTGGCGCCCCTGTGAACAAAAAACCCAGCCATGATACCACGGCTGTGACCGTCCCCTGACACCCTCTCGACCAGCAAGTCACCGCCGTGCTGATACCAGCGGACTCAGGTAATAAAAAAAGCGGGCCGAAGCCCGCTCTTGCTGCTGGTACGAGACCGCTTTTCTCAGCCGGTCATGGCCCGGACCATAGTGATCATTACACCGGCGGCCACCGCGGAGCCGATCACACCGGCCACATTCGGGCCCATGGCGTGCATCAACAGGAAGTTATGCGGGTTGGCTTCCAGCCCCAACTTATTGGAGACCCGTGCCGCCATGGGTACCGCAGAAACACCGGCGGAACCGATCAGGGGATTCACCTTGTGTTTGCTCAACAGGTTCAACAGCTTGGCCATCAGCACGCCAGCGGCGGTGCCAATGGAAAATGCCACGATGCCCAGCGCCAGGATGCCCAGCGTTTTCGGATCCAGGAACTTGTCCGCCGCCAGTTTCGAACCAACCGACAGCCCTAGGAAGATGGTGGTGATATTGATCAGCGCGTTCTGGGCGGTATCGGACAGGCGCGAAACCACTCCACACTCACGCATCAGGTTGCCGAAACAGAACATTCCCAGCAGCGGAGCCGCGTCCGGCAGGAAAAGCGCCACCAGGATCAACAGCAGCAGCGGAAAGGTGATTTTCTCCCGCTTGGTCACATGGCGCAGCTGTACCATCTCGATGCGACGCTCTTCAGGGGTGGTAAGGGCGCGCATGATGGGCGGCTGGATCAGGGGCACCAGTGCCATATAGGAGTAGGCGGCCACGGCAATGGCACCCAGCAGGTCCGGCGCCAACAGGCTAGACACATAAATCGCCGTGGGGCCGTCGGCACCACCGATGATACCGATGGCGGCGGCGTCGGCGATGGAGAAGTCCATGATTCCCGCGGCGGAGAGTCCCACCGCACCCAACACTGTCGCGAAAATACCAAACTGGGCCGCAGCGCCAAGGAACAGGGTGCGGGGGTTCGCCAACAGGGGACCGAAGTCGGTCATGGCGCCAACGCCCATAAAAATCACCAGCGGCGCGACACCGGACGCAATAGCCACGGTGTAGAAGTTGTACAGCATGCCGTTGTTGTATCCCGCATCCTGGGCAACCGCCATTGCCTGCGCCTGAACGGAAGCGGGTGCGTTACCGAGCGCCTCTTTCATAGCGGTGGTGGAAGCCAGGTTCTCCAGGCCAAGCAACTGGGCCAGCTGCAGCAGCACGCCGCTGTCACCCACCGCCACCGCGGTCTCAGCCGCAGACAGGGCCAGGTGTGCGCCAGGGATATTGGCGAGAATGCCGCCAAAGCCGATGGGCACCAGCAGCAGCGGCTCAAAGTTCTTGCGGATGGCCAGGAACAGCAGCCCCAGGCACACCAGGATCATGGCAAATTGCCCGGACGCCATCTGGTAGGCGCCAGAGGATTGCCAGAGGTTCAGAAGATTATCCACGAGCGACTCCTTTCAAGGCCTTCAGGCGATCGTCAGCAGGGCATCACCCACTGCCACAGAATCACCCTCTTTCACCGCCACGGTGCTGACCGTTCCGGAGCGTGGGGCGCTCACCGCGGTTTCCATCTTCATCGCCTCGAGCACGACGATGGTCTGGCCCTCGGTGATCTCATCACCGGGCTTCACCAGCACCTTGAAGATGTTGCCGGCCAGGGGCGCGGAAACCGGCTCGCCGCCGCTGGTCGGTGCCGGTGCGCTGCCCGTGGACGGCGCGGCAGATGCGGGCGCCATGCTGGTGACATCGCCGCCGTCAGCCACGGTCACGCTGTAGCTCTTGCCCTCGACTGTGACCGTGTAAACCCCCTCGCCGCTCTCGTTGGTCACAGCGTGTTCGGCCGCACCGGTGGGAACTGGCTCAAAAGCGCCCGGGTTATTGCGGTTTTTCAGGAATTTGAGGCCAATCTGCGGGAAGAGTGCATAGGTAAGGACGTCATCGATCTTGCGATCGCCCTCTTCCAGGTCGATTTTGTCAGCGCTGACCTTTTCCTGCAGTTCTGCGCTCAGATCGTCCAGTTCCGGGGATAGCAGATCCGCCGGGCGGCAGGTCACCGGCTCGGCACCCTCCAGAACCCGCTCCTGCAGCTCTTTATTCACTTCCGCCGGCGTGGAGCCGTACTCACCCTTGAGGACAGCGGCGGTCTCTTTGGAAATTGACTTGTAGCGCTCGCCGGTCAGCACGTTCAATACGGCCTGGGTACCGACAATCTGGGAGGTCGGCGTCACCAGCGGGATAAAGCCGAGATCTTCACGCACACGTGGAATCTCTTCCAGCACCTCGTCCAGCCGATCGGCTGCCCCCTGCTCCCGCAGCTGGTTTTCCATGTTGGTCAGCATGCCACCGGGCACCTGTGCCACCAGGATCCGGGAGTCCACGCCCCGCAGGGAACCTTCGAATTTGGCGTACTTCTTGCGCACCTCGCGGAAGTAGGCCGCGATTTCCTCCAGCAACTCAATATCGAGCCCGGTATCGCGATCGGTTCCCTCGAGGATGGCCACCAGGGTTTCGGTCGGGCTGTGGCCGTAGGTCATGGACATGGAGGAAATGGCCGTGTCCACATTGTCGATACCGGCCTCAATGCACTTCAGTGCCGTAGCGGTGGAGAGACCGGTGGTGGCGTGGCACTGCATATGGATGGGAATATCCACCGCTTCCTTCAGGCGCTTGACCAGCTCGTAGCCCTCGTAAGGCCGCAGCAGGCCCGCCATGTCCTTGATGGCGATGGAATCGGCGCCCATATCTTCCAGCTGGCGCCCGAGGTCCACCCAGAGATCCATGGTATGTACCGGGCTCACGGTATAGGAGATCGTGCCCTGGGCATGCTTGCCCTGCTTCTTGACAGCGCGCAACGCAGTTTGCAGGTTGCGCATATCATTCATGGCGTCAAATACGCGGAAAACATCCACGCCGTTTTCGGCGGCGCGCTCGACAAACTTTTCCACCACGTCGTCGGCATAGTGCCGGTAACCGAGAATATTCTGCCCGCGGAACAACATCTGTTGAGGCGTATTCGGCATCGCCTTTTTCAACTCGCGGATGCGCTCCCAGGGATCTTCGCCCAGATAACGGATACAGGCGTCAAAGGTAGCCCCACCCCAGGATTCGAGGGACCAGAAACCCACCTTGTCGAGCTTTTCAGCGATCGGCAGCATATCGTCCAGTCGCATGCGGGTTGCCAGAAGTGACTGATGCGCGTCGCGCAGGACCACATCGGTAATCCCCAAGGGCTTTTTTACCTCAGTCATGAGTCTTCTCTCTCGATAATTGTTGTGAAGGGCTGCTTTGCTTGCGATTGCCTGCCGGCATTATTTTATTTTTGCCGTTTGCGGTGCTGCTCGATCGCTGCTTTGGCAATAGCACGCAGCCGCGCTTCGTCGCCCAGGCCACTCGGGCGCGTGGAGGGGACAGGCTCTGCCTCGGGGAAGTTGCGGACAATGATGCGGGACATGATGCCGGTGCCGATCACCAGCAGGAGCAGGAAGGAGAAAACAATCCCCATTCCGAACAATGTGATATCCAGTCCCTGTTGTAGTAGCGTCTCTTGCACTATTTTCCCCTGTATCCGCGAAAGCGGCCGCTATTATCGTTACAACAACCTTTTAAAATCAAACAGTTATTAGTTACACGCGCAACGATAAAAGACCGTTTCCACTGCAATAATTACTGTCGATACCACCATTGAACCCGATGGTTAAGGATATTACGGCGGGCACTCGGGCAGTGTTAAAATAGACGCCTCATAGCCCCGATACCGCAATCTTCATCCCGGCCTTTTATGACCCATAAGACACAAAAGCTGCAACCGCGCCTCTATCAGGCACCCATGGAAGGGGTCATCGATCACCACGTGCGCGCCCTGCTCTCCGGGATAGGAGGTATCGATATCTGCGTGACGGAGTTTGTGCGGGTGACCCACACACGCCTGCCGCGACGGGTGTTCAAGCGACTGTGCCCCGAGCTCGACCGCGGCGCCCTGACCCCGACCGGGACCCCGGTGCGCCTGCAGCTCCTCGGCGGCAATCCGGAAGCCATGGCTGAAAATGCTGCACGCGCGGTGGCGGCCGGGGCAAAGGCCATCGACCTCAACTTTGGTTGCCCGGCCAAGTCGGTCAACAACAGCGATGGCGGCGCCTGCCTGCTGCAGAGCCCCCACCGGGTGGAAGCCATTGTGGGTGCCGTGCGCGGTGCCGTGCCGGCCAGCATCCCGGTCACCGCCAAGATCCGCCTCGGCTACCAGGACCGCTCCAGCTACATGGACAATGCCCGCGCCGCGGAGAATGGTGGCGCCAGCGAGCTGGCGGTCCATGCCCGCTCCAAGGTCGACGGCTACCGTCCGCCTGCCTACTGGGAATATATCGGCGAGATTCGCCAGCAGCTGTCGATCCCGGTCATTGCCAACGGGGATATCTGGACGGTGGCGGAGTTCGAGCGCTGCCGTGAAGTCACCGGTTGCGACGCCTTCATGTTCGGCCGCAGCCTGCTGGCCCGACCCGACCTGCCACTGCAAGTCAAAGCCTTCTGTGCCGGCGAACCCTACACCCCCATGCCCTGGCAGCGCGTGGTCGCGGTGCTGTGGGATTACTATTGCACGACGCGTGAAGAGTATCCGGCAAAATACCTGGGCAACCGTATCAAACAATGGCTGGCCTACCTGAAGCTCGGTTACCCGGAAGCGCAGTTATTCTTCGAGGAAATCAAGCGTCACCGGGAGGCTGAGCCGATTGAGGCCGCGTTCGCGCGACAGCTCTCGGGAGAAACAGTCACAGTGGCAGCCTGAGTACCTTAGCCACGACGTAGTTCTCCACCCCACTCGCACGCAGGCTCCCTTCTATACTGGACCGGATTACCGCCACTACAGAAGCGAGCCCTCGCCATGGCGCTGCATAACAGCGAAATCGCCGATCGATTCGATCGTCTCGCCGACCTGTTGGAAATAGAGGGTGCCAACCCCTTCCGGGTGCGCGCCTACCGCAACGCCGCACGCACCGTGCGGGGTTACCCCCGCAGTATGGCGGACCTGCTCGCCGACGATGTTGATCTTACCGAACTGCCAGATATCGGTGACGACCTGGCAAAAAAAATCGAGGGGCTGGTTTCAAACGGAGAGCTGCCGTTACTCGACGAGGTGGAAGAGCGTACACCCCCTGCGCTGAGCGAGCTTATGAAGATTCAGGGCCTGGGAGCCAAACGGGTCAGGGCCCTGCATGAGGCAATCAATATCGAAACCCTGGAGGATCTGCGTGCTGCTGTCGAAAGCGGTCAGGTACGTGCAGTCGAGGGATTCGGCGAGAAAAGTGAGGACAAAATTCGTCGGCGGCTGAAGAAGTTCTCCGGAAAAGACGAACGCATCAAGCTGAGTGAAGCGGAGCAGATCGCCGCCCCCCTGGTGAAATACCTGGAAAAGGCCAACGGGCTGAAGGAGATCGTTGTGGCCGGTAGTTTCCGGCGGCGCAAGGAGACCGTGGGCGACCTGGATATCCTCATCACGGCGAAAACAAAGAACAATGTGATGGAGCACTTCACCAGCTATGAGGATATCGAAGAGGTAGCCTCGCGGGGTGAGACCCGCTCTACCGTTTACCTGCGCTGCGGCATGCAGGTGGACTTGCGCGTTGTACCGCAAGTCAGCTTCGGTTCTGCGCAACACTATTTCACCGGTTCAAAAGACCACAATATTGCAGTGCGCAAGCTCGGCATCAAAAAAGGCTACAAGATCAACGAGTACGGGGTTTTTGAAGGCGACAAGCGCATTGCGGGAGAAACCGAAAAATCCGTTTACGCTAGCGTTGATCTCCCGCTGATCCCCCCCGAACTGCGGGAAAACCGCGGCGAGCTGGAGGCCGCACGAGAAAACCAGCTGCCTGACCTGGTGCGGCTTGAAGACCTGCGAGGCAACCTGCACACCCACACAGACGCCACCGATGGCCGCAACAGCCTCAAATCCATGGCCGCGGCAGCGGCCGAATTCGGCCTCGAGTACCTGGCCATCACTGACCATTCCAAGCACCTGAAAGTCGCCCATGGCCTGGATGAAAAGCGACTCAAACAACAGCTGCAGGCGATCGACAAACTGAACGATGAACTCAGTGGTATCCGGCTGCTGAAATCCATCGAGGTGGATATTCTCCAGGACGGCAAACTCGATCTTGCCGACAGCGTGCTCGAACAACTGGACCTGGTTTTGTGCGCGGTGCACCACAAGTTCGACCTGTCGAAACAGAAGCAGACCGAGCGCATTCTGCGCGCCATGGACAGCCCCCACTGCCACATCCTCGCCCACCCCAGTGGGCGACTGATCAACCGGCGTGAGGCCTACGATATCGATCTGGAAAAAATTCTGGAGGCCGCCGCCGCAAGGAGTTGCGCAGTGGAGCTGAACGCCCAGCCCGACCGGCTGGACCTCACCGACGAAGGCTGCCGCATGGCCCGGGAGCTAGGCGTGAAAGTCTCCATCGCCGCCGATGCTCACAGTGCCCGGGGTTTCGACACCCTGCGCTTTGGGGTCGACCAGGCCAGGCGCGGCTGGCTGGAGGCGGACGATGTGCTCAATACCCGCCCGCTCAAGGCCCTGCTCGAGATCCTCAAGCGCTAAACGCCCGGAAACCATCCGGCTCGCCCAACACGCCCTTCTGCACCCCCATGGACGCAGGCCTCTCGCTCAGGGCAGAGCAGAAACCGGAAAACCGACTATTTTGACAATTAGGGCTTGCAAAGCACCCAAAGCCACGGCAGAATGCGCGCCCTATCGAGCTTCAACGCCGCCCAAGAACAGGCACTGAGGTCCGGTAACTTGCGGATTTTTAAGGACTTTTTTCTTAAAAGCCTTAAAAAAAGAGTTGACTCCAACAAGCCAACTCACTATAGTTCGCAACCACAACGACGCGCTCGTAGCTCAGCTGGATAGAGTACCTGGCTACGAACCAGGCGGTCGGAGGTTCGAATCCTCCCGAGCGCGCCATACAAAGAAAGCCTCATCCGAAAGGATGGGGCTTTTTTTGTATGGCAAGTTCGGGCGGTGGACGCACCTCCCAGGTTCGATCAACTCGCACAGCGAGTTGAGACCGAGCACAGCGAGCCCAAAGGGGCGAAACACGCCCTAGCGTGTTTCGAGTCCATCCTCCCCAGCACCGCACACCTATTTCCCACCGGCAAGGATGTGCCTTTTTTGTTTGACTCGATTGAGCGGTGGACGCACCTCCCAGGTTCGATCATCTCGCACAGCGAGTTGAGACCCAGCACAGCGACAAACCGGCAGGACGGCCGATTTGGACGCCAAAGGCGCCCTTGCGGCGAGCGCCAGGGAAGGCGCGAGTCATCCCGACGGGGCGAAACACGCCCTGGCGTGTTTCGAATCCATCCTCCCCTGCACCACACCCATCTCCATCTTTTGTAAGGACCACACTCACAGCAGACACACCTGAGCGGACTCCCCCTCTGTTTCCGGTAGTGAAGCCGGGCACCCGAAGACAGATCCCCTTACAATACACCCATGTGCAGCTTATTCGACACGGATGACCACGCCGGCATCGAGCGCTTCCTCGAGGAAGTCGGAGCACGGCATCGGGAGCGTATGCGCTACGGCAAGCGCCATCGCCCCACTTCAACAGTCAGCATTGTCACGGCACGCAATGGGGACGCAGAGGTGGAAGACGCCACCTGGCACCTGTATTTGCAGAAAGACGGCGACATCTACAAACCCCACAAGAAATACTGGTCGATCAACAGCAACTGGCGGAAGCTCCCGCAACGTCCGGAATACCGCCACAGCCGCTGCCTGATTCCCGCCACCTCCTGGGTCGAGAGCCAGCACGGCGAGGATCCGGTGGAATTCGGCTTTGGCCCGCCATTCTTTTTCTGTGGCCTCTACAAGAGCTGGGAGGGTGGCGAGCTGCTCAGCTGCTCCATCATCACCCTGCCCGCCCACCAGTTGACCGCCCGATACTACGACAAGAGCCTGCCCATGATCGCCCCCGCAAGCAGGGAGTTTTGTCGTCGCTGGCTCAGTGATGATCCGGATACCTCTATCTTCGAACGCTACCTGACACCACGGATTGAATACGCCGGGCATGCCCTCACAGTGACGCCTCTCAAGAGAGCAACATCGACCGAACATGCCGGCTCGACCCGGGCCCTCACAGTGCCACCGGATGCAGGGGGATAACGCAGGCACACGCATTGGAAAACTAACGCTAAGGGAGTGGATGCCAACTTGCAGACTTTTCTAGCCATTGTCGCGGTCGCGGTATTAGTGTGGCTGCTGCCCTACCTCTGGAGGCGCTGGCGCTTTCGCCACCTGCGCTCACGACCGCTCACCGCCGCACAGAAACGGCTGCTCCGGCAGGCCCTGCCGATTTACCAACATCTGTCCGCCGGGCTTCAGTCCGAGCTGGAAAGCAACGTCAGCCTGATCTTGCAGGACAAAGAATTCGTCGGCTGCGAGGGGCTGCGTATCACTGAAGAAGTGCGGGTGAGCATCGCGGCTTTTGCCGGCCTGCTCCTCCTGCGACGAGAGCACCGTGGTTACCCGGATCTGCGAACCGTGCTGGTCTACCCGGAAACCTATGTAGCCAGGGAAACCCACTTCGAGGGCTATGTCGAGACAACCCATGACAGCGCGCGAGAGGGGGAAGCCCACTACCTGGGGCCGGTGGTGATCTCCTGGTCAGACCTGCAACACGACATGCGGCACCCGGAAAACGGACGCAACGTGGCACTGCACGAATTTGCCCACAAGCTGGACGAAGAGGATGGCGTCTTTGATGGCCGCCCGGTTTTTACCGGCAAGGGAGAGGGACGCAATTGGGCGGCTGTGCTGAGTAAGGAATACCGTCGCCTTCAGGAGGTCAGCGCCGGCCTTGCACACACCGAGGAAGTTCCCACGGTGTTGGACCTTTATGGAGCCATCTCGCCAGCGGAGTTCTTCGCGGTTGCCACCGAGGCATTTTTCGTCACTCCCCACGCGTTGCGACGGCACCACGCAGATCTCTACGGGGAATTCCAAAGTTTTTATCGGCTGGATCCGGCTGAATTGCTGCCTGAAAGTCCGCCGGTGAATCAATAGAGCGGATCAGTGTGGTGTCATCCACCAACTGATACCGGACTCGCTCCGCACGATTGCGTAACAATTTTTTCAGGCCGTGGCGCACGGACAGTGACAGCAAATCGGGAAATAGTTCCGCACCCACGGTTACCACCTCTCCCACTTCACCAAGACAGACCGGTACGGTGATCGACCTACGCTCGCTCTGCAGCAGTAATGCGCTGAGGATCTCTGGTCTCAGGTACGGCATGTCGGCAGGAACCACGGCAATGACATCCAAGTGCGGATCAGCCTGCAGCAGCGCTTCGCTACCTTTCGCGATACTGGCCCCTACGCCAACGGGCCAGGGGGGCGCGTGCACCGGAAACACACCCCGCTGTACCAGCAAATGCTCCACCAGTGGGTCTCTGGCGCGGACTACCACTTGTAACAACGAGCCGGGATGGTCCGCCAACGCGAGCCGCACACGACCGAGCGTTGCCGCGAGCATTGGCTCCCCTTCAACGCTGGCAAGCCGCTTGTCACTGCGAAAGCGCCGTGAGTAGCCGCCTGCCAGAATCAGTGCACCATATCTCATACGTTTGCCGCTCCGCGCCCGGCACACGTGCCGGTTCAATGATGGCTACAGCTCTTAATAGTCCCTCTTCCACTGCAGCTCCACACTTCCGGCGCCGCTTTCACTCTCATCAGCGGATTTGAACTGTAGATCCAGGTTTCGACGGAGTTCGATCTGCATCTTTGCCTCCCAGGGGTTCAGCGGGTCCGTGCTGCGCTGCAATTCGATATAAATACGGTTAGTGATGTACTTGCCCAGGCTCAGAGCGTACTGATCCCCCTCGTCAGTTTCCTCGGACTGGACGTCAAGAGTGTCCACCCCCAACAGCTCGCGGGTTTTGGCCACCGGATCAAACGCCGCGGCGCCACCGCCCTGCAGGGTGCGAACCACACTCACCAGGCGCACCGCCTGAAGGGCGGAAATATCCTGTAGGGACTTGCCAAACAGCAGCTGCGCAAAGATTTCATCCTGCGCCGCCGGTGGTGTAGAGCTAAACTCGATATCGATGTCGTCCCCACTCCCGGATATCTCAGCGATGATCTCGCCATCGGCATACTGGTGGCGCCCCTTCACAAAGATCGCGGCCACATTATTCTCGAACTGGATCTGACCATCCTGCAGTTCAAAGCGCTTACCCAGCAGGTCGAAATTACCGCGCACGATTCGCAAGGCTCCGGCAGCGCTGGGCTTTGCCGCAGTGCCACCGACATCGACCGTGCCCACCAACTCGGAATCGAGGCCAAGACCCCGGACGTAGGATTGCTGATCCAGCACCACCTGCACCGCCAGCCGGATGTTATCCAAAAGCGGCCGAGACTCCTCCACCGGTGGCCCGTCCACTTCCACCTCGACCACGTCGATCTCCGGCACGCTGCTTCCGAGGAGCTGCTCGAACTGGACCGTAAGTGGGCGTAGCGTTAAACGCCCCTCCAGCAGGGATTCATCTGTGGTACCGGTCAGGGTAAGGTTGCCAGAGATGGCACCCTTGACCGCCGGGGTATTGAGCAGGTGCGCTCGCTCCGCACGCAGCCGCAAATCCAGTTCCGGCGCGCCATCGGTTGGGAGGCGCACCTCTCCAGCGAAATTGATACTGCCATTCTCGCCATCTTCTGCACGCGCGCGCTCGATCACCCAGCGCTGGGGTGTAAAACGTGCGAGAAAGTCGATACGACGCAAGCGTGTATTGGTAGGCCGGTGCTCGTAGGAGCCGCCCAAAAGCTCGATCCGGCCATCGAGGTCGGGGCTGGACAGAGTGCCACCCGCATCCAGAGTGAAGTTAAGCTGTCCTTTCAGCGCGTGAATATCAGGATCGAAGAAAGCTGCCACGACAGACAGGTCCGCGCTACCGTTGCTCTGTAGTCCGAGCGGCATCGGTTGTGCCGGTTCCCCTTCTGCAGGCGGGGCTGTAAACCTCTGCAACATCGGGCTTACCTCAAGCACCGCGCTGGCATCCACTGCTCGCCGCTCACCATGGCTAGCGCCGAGAGAGAGATCGAGATTACCACCCCGCGTCTGCCATCCCAGCACCAGGTTGAGGGGTTCACCGCCGCCACGAACCGTTTCCGACCGCCGGCTGTCGACACTGAGTTCCCCGGCAATTTGCGGATCAGAGGGGCTGCCTGCCGCCGTTGCCCACAAGCTGAACGCTCCGTTCTCACGAATATCTGCGGGCAGGTTCACCGGCAAGTCGGCCAGCCGCCCCCTACCGCGCAGGTCCAGCAGCAGCGTCTTGCTATCGATCATTCCCTCTGCGGAGAGCTGGTTGTCAGCGGCCCACACAAGCTCCAAAGCGGATATTTGCAGAGCCCCCGAGGCGTATCCCAGGTTGCCCTGCAGATGCCAGGGCTCGCCAAGGTAAAGACCGACAGCCAACAGGTTCACATTACCCTCGGGGCGGGAAAACGGTCCGCTGAACTCGCCGTCAAGACTCACTTCGCCCTCGAGCGATGGAGGAAGCTCGACCCCCGCCAGCTGTGCCAGGGAGACGGGAATATTGCGACCGGCAATGGTCAGGTCCGCCCGCGCTTTGCGCGGCTCAATCACCCCGTCGACTTCCAGCCAGGCAGAGCCGGCCCGGCCCAGCTGCTCCGCCTCTGTCGCCAGCATCATGACGTCGTCCGGGGGATAGCCACCCTTCACCGGCTCCCGGTCGCGGCTGATCAACGACTGTGGTCCGCGCAGGCTGAGGGGCTCCGCCAGGGTGGGCTCACCGGCAAAGAGCTCCAGCCGCATTTGATCGAGTTCGATCTTTTCCAGATCCCCCGCTGCTGCCCCCTCCAGTCGATAACGGTACTGGCGGTAACGGCCGGAAGATGTCAGGTCAGTCTCAATACGCAGATTGTTCCAGGGGCCACTTACCGCTGCCGAGGCGTCAAGATTCAGGACCAGTCCGCTTGCCGCTTCGACGCCGAGGGCCTCCGACGGACTGAAGTTCTCACCCGCAACCTCCAACTTGAAATCCAGAGCCTGAGCCTCGATCGCAACCTCGCCGGCGCCGTCGACGGACAGCCCTTCTCCCTCCAGTTTCAGCTCAGTGACGGTGACAGACTTGAGATCCCCCTCGACGGCGGCACTCAGCCGCGCTGTGAAAGACTCGTAAGCCGGTTGTGCCTGCAAGTCTGCGGTGAAGCGCGGATTTTTCCACGGACCGGTCGCGGTGACCTGCAGTTGCTCGATGTCCCCTGACAACTGCGGCGGCAGCGGTGACGATTCGGTGAAGGCCGTGAGTATTTCGTTCAACTCGGCAACGGTCATTCCCGCCAGCAGTCCCTCGAGATCAAGCGTTTGCTGCCCGAGGTCGACGGTGCCACTGGCTTCCAACCGGGCATCCGCATAGTCGAGACTCGCCGAATGCAGTGTGAGGACCTTCTGTTCCGTCTGCAGCCTTCCCTGCAAACGCAGCGGCCGCTGGCGAAAATGGCTACTGAGGTCGACCAGCCCCGACACTTCAGGCAGGGAAAGGGGCCCGCGCAGGTTCAGATCCGCTGACAGCCAGCCACCTTCCAAAACATCCTGCCAGGGGCGGGAGATGGAGAGCGGCAGCCGGCGCAATTGCACCTCCGCATCGACGCCCCCCTCCCCGACGCGACCGGAAAGCAAATGGCGGGTATCATCGACGCGGAGGGTCAGGCCCTCTGTGTCCAACCGCCAGGGAGCCAGCGTAAAATCCAATGGCCCTGAGAGCGCGAAGCGGTGCTCCACAAGCGGCAGATTCAGTCGCTCAATATCCACACGCCACTGCCCGGCGCCGGTTTCACGTAACTCGAGCAGTGCCTCGGCATCCAATGCCTGTCCATCAGGCAGATGCAGCAGTCTTCCCAGAAAGCCCCGGGGGTCCTCGGAGACCGCCAGCTCTACCGCAACCGCGCCGGTGTCGTTTTCAGCGGCTGACAGATCCAGGAGCAGGTGGTCGCCCTTCACTTCACGCACTGTGAGTTCAAGATCGTTACGGGATCCGGGCCAACGCAGCGCCGCATTGCCTTTCACACTCAGCAATGGCAGGTCCGGCATCCGATGATCGAGCACCCGCAGGCGGTCGATACTGAGTTCGCCGAGCCGCAACGTGGGCAGCGACAGCGGTTCCGTCGTTGTCGGGGGCTTTTCCCCGTCACTCACGGCCTCCAGTAAGCGCGCCAGGGTGTCGTTATCGAAACGCAATGTGTCGGCACAGACATAATCCACATCGATCCGTCCGCGAACCAGTGCCGGCAGCTGGATGGAAAAAGACAGGTTCTGCGCCTGAGCCAGGTTCTGCTCGCCGTAATCCACCCGCAGGCGACTGAAACTCCACTGCCCAAGCGCGGGACTGGACATCCCCTCTGTCTCGATATCTAACCCAGAAACCACTTCTTCCGCGGTCATCAATGCCATGCGGGTCAATGCGATGCGCCCCGGTTCAGTGCCCAGTAGAAACAGCAGGGCCAGCAACAGGACGAAGAACAGGCTGAACAGCAGAGAGCCGCGCCCGCTCAGCCCCCGCCACAGGTTGCCGAGCAGTACCCCCAGAGCCCTCAGGTAGCCGACCGTTAGCGCATGGAGTGACTTCCACATATCAGAATGCCTGCCCCAGGCTCACATAGACCTGAAAGTCGTCATCCAGGTCATCGCGCTTATCCAGGGGGAATGCGACATCCAGTCTCAGGGGAGCGAAGGAGGTAATGTATCTGACACCAATGCCCGCGCCCCAGAATAGGTCCGAGAAATTCGGGCTGGGGTCCGCATAGGCATTGCCGCCGTCGACAAAAATAACGCCACCCCAGGTATCGGAAAAACGCAGGCGTCCTTCGAGAGAAATTTCGCTCAACGCCCGGCCACCAATCGCGTCACCGAGCTTGAACGTGCCATCGGGCTCTTCGACCAGTGGTCGCGGGCCCAGCGACTGGAAGGCGTAGCCTCGCACGGAGCCGCCGCCGCCGGCATAAAAGCGCTCGTCTGCCGGCAACTCGAAGTTATTCAATCCGGAGATAACGCCGGCTTTGAGACGAAGCGACAGTGTCGGCTCAAAGCGCATTTCCCCGGCAGTCTTGTAACCGGTCAGCACCACGGTGGTTTTCAGAAATCGGGTGTCGGTATCGCCCACATCGACATAGGGTTTGAGCTCAAAGGCCGCCGTGGCGCCGCGACGGGCGTCGAGCAGGTTGTCCGTGGTATCGAGTTTCAGACCGAGCGGGAATGACAGCAGCTGGTAATTCTCGCTGCCGACTTCCTCTTCCTCTTCCACCTGGCTGAATTTAAGTTCGCTACCCACACTGGCGGTGCGGTTTCTACTCAGGGTACGGAAGACAGTGGCCCCGACTGTCAGGGATTCTGCCGAGTAAGAGTCGCGCTCTTCATTGGACAGCTCGACCTTCCCCGCCAGGTTCTGATCCTCGCGAAAGAAGCGCGGCACGGTAAGCTCAGCCTTGAGCGTCTGCTGGACCGGATTGATCTTGCTCTCGACTTCTATTTTTTCACCGCGCTGGAAGATATTGCGATGCTCCCAGCCCGCTGAGACACCGGCGCCCTCACTGGAGTAATAGCCAACCCCCAGGCGCAGGGTGCGATGGCGTCGCTCCTTGAGCACAAAAATCACATCCACCTGCCCGGCGTCGGGCGCCGAGACTTCACTATTGACGCTACTAATGAGATTCGTACGCAGTAACTTGAGGCGCGCAGCGTCCAGCTTTCGCCTGCTAAAGCAATCCCCGGGGGAGATCTGAAGCTTATCCTGAAGGAACGCCTCGTCGATAGTTGTGACACCTTCGATGCGAACCTCGCCCACAGACACTTCAGGGCTCGGCGCTACCCGATAAACCAGCCGGGCCCTCGCCTCGCTGTGAATGATCGTAGCCTGGTAACTCACATCGACATTCAGCAGGCAGGCATTCTCCATGAGGAAATCCTCGATGGCTTTTACCCCACCGAGCACTTTGTCGGCCTCGAGCGGGTCTCCAACGCCGATCGGCAAACCACTGAACCCCTGCCGCAAGCGAGCGGGCATATCGATCGACAGGCTTTTTATCAGGTACTGGGGGCCCGGATTGATCCGGTAAGTGATAGTGCCGTCGGTCACCGAGTGGCGAATACTGGCATCGTAAAAGCCACGCGAGCGCAGCAGCTTCTGAAGATTTCCCTGCTCGTAACGCGCCACATCGCGAGGGTCCTCGTAACTTTTGAGGACAGAGCTGCCTTTGCGCAGGGTCTCCAGCTCTTCCCGGAGCCAGTCCCGCAGCTCCCGATCCCCTTCGACCCGGACCTTGAAATCCGGTAACTGGTCAAAAAAAGGGATGGCCTCGAGGCGCTGCACAGGCAGGGCGAGGAACAGGGCAATCAGGAAAGCGAAAATACGTGGCAAAGCTTCCGTCCGCTGGAAATAGGCAGATGATCGGCATCCGGGCCGCTTGCTATTATTTGGCGTATCACGGGAATCAGGTTCCTCCGATACTGGATCTGTCGCACCAGTTCAGACCGCGAGAATCCCGGAAAGTGCGCCGCCCGGCGGAGAGCAAGAGCTAGCCCGGGGCGAGCCAGGTCATGCTCCGCCGGACTCCCTCATGGTTGAGGAGCGCCAACTCTTCCTTTAATGGGGTTACAGTTGCGGATCACCACCCGCCCCTCCAACAAATTGCCTTTCGAGTACTCGGAAAAAATACAGGTGTTGGTTTCCGGGTCGAAATTCTGGATCCAGAGGTTGTCCTCTTTCCAGGTGGCGCCAATGTGCTGCTGCCCCTCCGGCACGGAAATACGCATTACGCCGCCGAAACGCTTTACAAAGACCTGTTCGTAGTGGAAGAAGTACGCCAGCCAGCCGATCAGGAACACAATACCTGCGGCGATTGCCCCTTTACTGAGGCTACCCAGCCGGCTTCCGACGAAGAGGCACAGAGCGACAAGAGCGATCACTGCCGCCCAGTAGAGGTAAGTGACCATGGTTATTCTTCCGTAGTGTTATTGATGCTTGCTGTGGGAAGGGTAGCGCAGATTGGCGGGTAACTAAATGATACTGGAAGGCAGTGCCTGGACAGGGCAGGCCCGATAGGGATGCAAACAAGGACTAAGGGCGGGGGGATGCCCCCCGCCGTATTTCGCCGTTATGCCTCCGCCAGCTCGGGAAGGTTTTCGTACAGCTTCAGTGCCTCGGGATTGGCCAGGGCCTCCTGATTTTTCACCGGCTTCCCGTGCACCATGTTGCGAACCGCCAGCTCGACGATCTTGCCGCTGATGGTCCGGGGGATATCTGCCACCTGGATCACCTTGGCGGGAACATGCCTGGGAGTGGTGTTGGCGCGAATGGTCGTGCGGATTTTCTGCACCAGCTCGTCATTCAGCTCTACGCCCTCACGCAATACGACGAACAGCACCACGCGAACATCGTCCTGCCACTCCTGCCCGATGCAGATGCTGTCGAGCACCTCTTCGACTTTTTCCACCTGCCGGTAAATCTCGGCAGTGCCGATACGAACGCCACCCGGGTTGAGTACCGCATCGGAGCGGCCGTAAATCACCACACCACCATGCTGGGTAATTTCCGCATAATCGCCGTGGGCCCATACGCCGGGCCAGTTCTCAAAATAGGCGCCGCGGTACTTGGAGCCGTCCTCATCGTTCCAGAAACCAATCGGCATACAGGGGAACGACTTGGTGCATACCAGCTCCCCTTTATCCCCCACCACGGGCTTGCCATCGTCGTTCCACACTTCCACGGCCATCCCCAGCCCCCGGCACTGCAGCTCACCGGCGTATACCGGTAGTACCGGGTTACCGAGGGCGAAGCAGGAAATAATATCGGTGCCACCGGAGATGGAAGACAGGCAGAGGTCTTGCTTGATGTCGCGATAGACATATCGGAAGCCCTCATGCGCCAGCGGAGAGCCGGTCGAAAGCACTGCCCGCAGTCGCTCCAGCTTGTGAGTCTCGCGCGGCTTGCAACCGGCCTTTTCCAGTGCCGCGATGTACTTGGCACTGGTGCCGAAAACACTGATGCCCTCTTCGTCGGTCATATCCCAGAGCGATTTGGCTGCAGGATAGAATGGGGAACCGTCGTAAAGCACCAGCGTAGCGCCACAGGCAAGACCACTCACCAGCCAGTTCCACATCATCCAACCACAGGTTGTGAAGTAGAACAGAGCGTCATCACGACTGAGGTCTCCGTGCAGGCGATGCTCCTTCAGGTGCTGCAGCAGGGTGCCGCCAGCGCCGTGGACGATACACTTGGGCACCCCGGTCGTACCGGACGAGTACATGATGTACAGCGGGTGATTGAATGGCGTCTGCTCGAAGGTGAGCGGCGTCTGCGGGGCATTGCCGACGAAGTCCTGCAGGGCGACCGCACGATCCATCTGCTCCACAGCGACGCGGGTATCCTCCGCTGAGCGGGCAACCGGCACAGCAACCAGCTTCTGCACGGAGTCGATGCGCCCGAGGATCTCCTTCAGGCGCGGCAGGGAATCGATGGTTTTGCCGTTATAGAAATAGCCTTCACAGGCAACCAGCACCTTGGGCGCTACCTGCCCGAAACGATCCAGCACCCCGTTGATCCCGAAATCGGGAGAACAGGAGGTCCAGATGGCACCAATACTCGTGGTGGCAAGCATAGCCACGACCGTGTCGATGATATTGGGCATGAAACCGGCAACACGGTCACCTTTTTCAACCCCTTCCTGCCGCAACGCCGCGGCAAACCGCTCCACACGCTCATAGAGTTCGGCATAGCTCAGACTGCGGCGCTGTCCGTTCTCCAGTCTCTCAACCAGGGCGGTTTTGTCATCGCGGTAGCGCAACAGGTTCTCGGCAAAGTTCAGGCGAGCATCCGGGAACCACTCGGCCCCGGGCATGGTGTCATTACCCAGTACCCGTTCACCCCGATCTCCGGCGATGACTTCGCCGAAATCCCACACGGTGCTCCAGAAATCTTCCCGCTGGGCCACTGACCACGCGTAAAGATCATCGTAGTCGGCCAGGCTCGCGCCGAAGCGCTCATTGACCAACCGGCGGAACTGGTCCATCTGGGTGGCGGCGATGGCCTCAGGCGTCGGGGCCCAGAGAGGGTTAGTATTGTTGCTCATCTCGACTGACCTCATCGGTTCCTTATTGTGAATGCCACCAGCCTAGGGGGCATCGATCGTGGGGACAATCATGCCTTGGTCTAACATTTAAATATAATTTAAACTTTCAAACATATGTTAAGTTTTAATTATGAATTAGATCTATCGGACTGAACCGGAGACGCGCCATGAATGCCACCGTAAAGCAGCTCCGGGCCTTCGTCGCCGTGGCCAAAACCCGCAGCCTGGCGCAGGCCAGCGCACAGCTCCATGTCTCGCAGCCCGCGCTCTCCATCTCCATACGCAATCTCGAAGCCACTGTCGGTGGCCCGCTGTTCAGTCGTGACAGTCGCCAGCTGGCCCTCACTCCTGAGGGTGCAGAGTTTCTCGGGCGCGCGGAACAGCTCCTGCGCAGCTGGGACCAGTCCCTGGATGCCCTGCAGCAACGCTTTCGCCTGCAACGGGGCCAGCTGGCGCTGGCAGTCATACCCGCCTTCGCCCTGAACCGCCTGCCGCCGCTTTTGGCGGCGTTTCATCGCGAGCACCCGCAGATCAACATCATTCTGGAAGATGTGGTAATGGAGAGGGTGGTGCAATCCTTGCTGGAGGGCCGCGCTGAATTGGGCATCAGCTTCCGCCCGGACGATTTGAGTGGGCTCGAATTTATTCCTTTCGACGAGGACCGGTTTGTCGCCATTACCCCGGCGGGGCATCCATTGGCCGGGCGAAAATCCCTGCGCTGGGTCGATCTGGCTGCATCGCCATTTATCGCGATGAACCGTGGCTCTGCAGTCCGGCGCTGGACCGACCAGGCTTTCGTCGAGGCCGGGCGCGACATGCAACTGTTCTGCGAAGCCAGCCAGTTGAGCACAATCGGGCAGATGGTCAGGGAGGGTCTGGGGGTCAGCGTGGTACCCAGTCTCTGCGAACCGCAGATGCGTGAACTGGGTCTTGCCGTCAAGGCACTCACTGCGCCCGCGGTAACTCAGGAAGTGGGGGCTCTGATACGCAACAGGGGCGGATTATCCGCCCCTGCACGTGCATTCCTGCAGCTACTACAGCCAGATTAAGACTTCTTGGAAGTGGCGCGTAGCATCCAGGCTGTTTTCTCGTGGACACTCATACGATCGCCCACCAGCGCGACGGTGGATTCATCCTCACCCTGCTGGGCGGCTTTCAGCACCTCTCGGCAGGTTTTCACCACTTGCTCGTGTCCCTTGGTAAGGATTTCTACCATTTTGTCTGCACTGGGCACTTCAACAACCTCTTCTACAGAGGTCAGGCTGGCGAACGCCTTGTAGGTACCTGGCGCCGGCACATCCAGGGTCCGGATACGCTCAGCGATATCGTCCACGGCCTCTGCCAGCTCCGTGTACTGCTCCTCGAACATCAGGTGTAGCTCCCGGAACATGGGACCGGTGACGTTCCAGTGGAAGTAATGAGTCTGCAGATAGAGCGTGTAGCTATCTGCCAGCAGCCGCTTCAGGCCCTCGGCGATATGCTCTCGATCCTTCTCGCCAATACCAATATCGATCTTGGTCATGCTCAATATCTCCTTTCTTTTGCAAATTGCGGAAGTCTGCCGACCTCGTTGAGCAACATACTAACGTGATGAACTTTAATTGAAAATTTATATATGGAATCTGGTCGATAAGGAAAAACTATAGAAGAGTGTATCCAGCATCAACCCGGGCCGCATTTACCGAAGTAAAGCCCAGAAATCCTCGTTCATCAGAAACTTGGCGCGAATCGCAGAGGGTGATGACGTATTCAGGAGTCGCGCCTGCGTTACGGGGATTGCTCTGCCATCAGGCGAATCAGGGCGGCATATTCCTCGTCGGAGCAGTCAAAGCAAAGCCCACGCGGCGGCATGGCCCGGTAACCGTTGCGGGCGTTATCCACGAGGGTATACATCCCCTTTTCCAACCGCACGGCCCACGCCGCCTGATCCCCGGTTCTTGGCGCGCCATTGATACCGCTGTTGTGGCAACTGAAACAGGTTCTCTGGTAGAGCACCTGGGTGTCTCTGGGTGCACTGGCTTCCGCACCAAGCGGTGAGTCCAGCTGCGCCCCCTCCGGCTCCCGGGGTGAGCAGGCCACAGAAATGATTGCCGCGGTAATGAAAAAAACTCGGGTCCTGAACGATTTGAAACGCGGGCGATGATCAAAATACCTCACAGACAATCTCCTGACAGCTTGTGATTTTTATACTGAGCGAGGTTCGGAAGTCATACCCACGTCTGGCGAATATGGCTACCTATTGCCAGGCCAAGGCACTGGGTTGCTGGCAGGAATTATGACCACAGGTGCCCGAAAGCCGCAAGCTGGGCCACGGGGTGCCCAGCCAGGACCTGTAAACAGGCAGCGGTGGTTTATCAGAAGCTTCAGGGTCTGTCAGGAGACTTAAATCACCAGGGACTTCTGGTAGCTCATTTCACGAATGGCATAGCGCACACCCTCACGACCTACGCCACTTTCCTTGACGCCACCGAACGGGAAGTGCTCAGCGCGGAAGCCCGGACCGTCGTTGACGGCCAATAGTCCCACATCGAGCTGATTGAACAGCATTTTTGCGATCGACAGGTTCTGAGTGAAAACGCCTGCCTGCAGCCCGAAGGCACAGTTGTTGACCAGGGACACCACCTCTTCGACCTCATCGAAGCGACGCAGGGGCATGACAGGGCCAAAAGTCTCCTCTGCCACCAGGTCGGCATCATCAGGCACATTTTCCAATACCGTCGGCCAGAGAATGTTGCCATCGCGCTTGTGGCCAGCCAGCACGCGAGCGCCTGCCTCCACTGCCGCCGAGATACGCTGCTCGACCTCATCCGCAGCGCCGGCGTGGATCAGCGGACCGATGAAAGTCTCATCTTTCGTGGGATCACCGACCTTGAGGGCCCTGGTCGCCTCAACCAGTTTGGTGGCAAAGCGATCGTAAACCGCACTGTGCACAAACAGTCGCTTGGCAGCAGTGCAACGTTGGCCAGCGGTAGCGAAACGCTGGTTGATAGCCGCTGCTACCGCCGCATCAAGGTCTGCATCGTCCATGACGATCAATGGATCATTGCCACCCAGCTCGAAGAGCAACTTCTTGTACCCGGCGCGGGCTGCAATGGCATTCGCCGCGGCTGTGCCCCCGGTGAAGTTCACAGCGTGCACCTGGGAATGTGCCACGGCATAACTGGTCGCATCAATATCGGGGATCAGCATCTGCAGGACCGACTCCTCCATGCCAGCCTCGTAACATAGCTGCACCAGCATCTCTGCGGAACGCTTGTTCTGGGGCCCGGGCTTGAACAGAATGGTATTTCCCGCAGCAAAGGCGGGGCCAATTTTGTGCATGGCGATATTGATGGGGAAGTTGAATGGAGTGATACAGAGCACGGTTCCCAGTGGCTTCCACAGGACAACACCCACCCTATCCCGCTGGGGAGGGAAGGCATCGGAATCCAGAGCTTCGCCGTGGATACCCCGGGCCTCCATCGCGCTGGCCAATGCAGTGTTGTAGGCCCGCTCAATCTCAACCCGGCTATCGGAGATTGTCTTGCCCGTCTCTTCGGTAATCAGCCGGGCGAGAGCCTCTTTGCGATCCTGCAACAGGTTTGCCAAACGCAGGAGAATATCGGACCGGGCGAATGCCGGGGTCTCCGCCTGTAGCTTGCGCCCTTCAACCAAGAGCGCCAGCGCGCGATCGACATCTTCACGCCCCTGTAGTGCGTATTCCTCAATCAGATCCCCGGAGTACGGGTTGATGATTTGGTAGTCGCTCATTGGTCTTACCCCACCGTCAGCTGGTAAACAAGCCGCACTCCCGCAAGCAGCAGTGCAGCGCGCATTAATTTGAAGAAGAGCTCGCTATCGAGCCGATTGAGCAGTGCCACGCCGATGCGAGTGCCCACTACTGCCGCCACTGCCAAGACTAGGATCAGTCCCAGGTGATCGGAAAATGCAAAGCCGAGATAGATAAAAGCCGGTACCTTCAACGCATGGCACCAGGCCTGCATGACCGACTTGCTGGCCACCACTTCTTTAGGTGTGAGGTCCCGGCGAACGAAAAAGGGAGCCAGTAGCGGGTCGACGGCTCCGGCCAGGATCCCGAAACTCCCGGTCCCAAGCCCGAGCCATCCAAACTGGCCAGGAGCCAGGCGAATCTCTGGTAGCCGCTTAGGCTTGAAAACGGTATAGAAAATGAGTGCAGCCAGTAAGACCAGCGGCAGTTCCTGCCAGTCCAGGCGGGCCAGTCCCAGGGTCATCAACACCGCCCCGAGGGTACAACCGACGAAGAAGGGAATACAGAAGTCCCAGCGGATGTACTCCCTGACGTAGTAGATCCGGGCTACATTATTAATTAACTGCACGGCACCGTGAATCGGCACCAGCAGTCGCAGCGGGATCGCGACGTTCAGCGCCGCAAACATGAGAATGCCACCTGCCCCTCCGGTTACGGCCGATACGAACGCACTGATAACGCAGGCGAACAGCAAAAGGGCTATCGTAAGGTTGGAAAGCTCTCCCAATTCCACTGGAGATCCCGTTGTTGGTTTTATGGACAGCGGAGTGTACCCAAGGAGCCCGTCTCGACCCGGTATTCGCCGGCCTCGCAGTAGTTAATAACGGACATCTGCATCGGAATCCGCTCGCACTGCGTCTAACTGAAGCAACATAACCACAACAGTGAGTATTCACATGCTGAAACCCTTGATTACTGCCGTCTGCGCTTTCTCCCTGAGCGGCTGTATTTACGTGAGCATCAACGATACAGAAGACCTCGCCCACTCGGGCTCCTGCAATGAGCCGGTCTATCTTGTCCACAGCGGGTCCATCCGCGATACCGCGGCCTTGCAGGATTACCAGAACGCCCTTAGCCAGTCCGTTCATGAGCAGCGAGTGCCTGCTTACATGGTGACTGAGGAAGAACCGCTGCGACTGTTCAGTGGCTCGGAATCCGCAACGCCTGTCAGCCTGATCACCCGCTTCTCCTGCCTCGAGCAGGCAGAAGAGTACTGGGCCAGCAAGGACAATCAGCAACTGGCTCCTCTCCGCGAGCAGGCTGCCGACTTCCAGATTGCTGTATATCCGCTGGCTGATAAAGTCATCAGGTTTTAAATCCGCACGATGGATCTGATTCCGGTACCTGGCCGGGAATGCCAATGCTCAGAATGTAAGTAGGAAAGGGGCTCCCGTTTGGGTGGCCCTTTCTTTTATTTGAGCCGCGCTGGCGCTCCAGCTATGTACTCGAGTTCTTTGGCAACTTTGGAGATAGCGGCAGACCTACACTGGGTGTCGAGCTGCGCTCGCCATCGCGTGCGTGATATGGCATCCCGGCGCCTGCGGCGCCCCAGGCCGGCACCTGCGGTGCATTGCTCTGGGGTCGCGCACGACGCATATGGCAGCGCTTTGCGCTGCGTGATAGTGGGAGTTATTCACTGTATCTTAAATAAAAGAAAGGGCCACCCGATTGGGTGGCCCTTTCTTATATTTGAACCGGGCTGGCGCTCGGGCCTGACTAATGAACTTCGTCTGCAGTACGGCAGAACCTACACTGGGTGTCGAGCTGCGCTCGCCATTGCTACGCAACGCCTACGGCGCCCCAAGCTTGCACCGCTGGTGCAACGCTTGTCACATGGCAGCGCTTTGCGCTGCGTGGTAGTGGCAGTAATTCACCGTATCCAAAATAAAAAAAGGGCCACCCGATTGGGTGGCCCTTTCTTTTATTTAGAAGCCTGACGATGACCTACTCTCACATGGGGAAGCCCCA
>NZ_LRFG02000007.1:7500-106911 GCF_001641755.2 Microbulbifer flavimaris | reverse complement strand
AGCGCGCGGTAGACCAGCCGTTCCTGATGCCGATCGAAGACGTATTCTCCATCTCTGGTCGCGGTACCGTGGTAACCGGCCGTGTAGAGCGTGGCGTGCTGAAGACTGGTGACGAGATCGAGATCGTCGGCATCAAGGACACCACCAAGACTACTTGTACCGGCGTGGAAATGTTCCGCAAGCTGCTGGACGAAGGTCGCGCTGGTGAGAACATCGGCGCCCTGCTGCGTGGCACCAAGCGTGACGAAGTAGAGCGTGGCCAGGTTCTGGCTCAGCCGGGCTCCATCACTCCGCACACCAAGTTCGAGGCGGAAGTGTATGTACTGTCCAAGGACGAAGGTGGTCGTCACACCCCGTTCTTCAAGGGCTACCGTCCGCAGTTCTACTTCCGTACCACTGACGTGACTGGTGACGTCCAGTTGCCGGAAGGTACTGAAATGGTAATGCCGGGCGACAACGTTCAGATGAGCGTTACCCTGATCGCCCCGATCGCCATGGAAGAAGGCCTGCGCTTCGCCATCCGCGAAGGTGGCCGTACCGTTGGCGCCGGCGTTGTTGCCAAGATCGTCGAGTAATCGCTGATCTCGAGGTTGGCCCGGCAGTTTCCTGTCGGGCCGGCTTTGCCAAAGAGTGGGCAGAGTGCTAAGATCCGCCCCCTCGTTTTTCAGGTGTGCAGGCGCCTGTGAGTGTTTCTAGGCCAGTAGTTCAATTGGTAGAGCACCGGTCTCCAAAACCGGCTGTTGGGGGTTCGAGTCCCTCCTGGCCTGCCAATTTCGTAATCGCCCCGTCATGACAAATGCCTGAGGGCGTCACAAGCCTCTAATAAGCGTTAGGGTTTGTGTTTGTAAGCGCTAAGGGCTTCTTTGTATGAATGCTAAAGTAGAGGCGAAAACCTTTCGTCTTGACGGCCTGAAGTGGCTGCTGGTGGTTCTGCTGGTCGGTGCTGCCGTGGCGGGTAACTCCTACTACGCCGAATTCCCCCTTTTGTACCGTGTGCTGGCGATTGTGGCCCTGTGTCTCGTTGCGCTGGTGGTGGCGGTCAATACCGCGAAGGGTAATGCCCTGTGGACTCTTCTGCGTGAGGCGCAGACCGAGGTCCGTCGCGTCGTCTGGCCGACGCGCCAGGAGGCGACCCAGACTACTGCAATCGTGGTGGTTTTCGTACTGATTATGGCGCTGATTCTGTGGGCGCTGGATTCTGCCCTCGGATGGGTGGCTTCCAAGATCATCGGCTGAAGGATGACGCATGTCTAAGCATTGGTACGTAGTTCAGGCCTATTCCGGCTATGAGAAGCGCGTCGCGTCCTCCCTGAAGGAGCGCATCGAGCTGCACGAAATGGACCATCTTTTCGGTGATGTCCTGGTGCCGACCGAAGAGGTTGTGGAGATGCGCGCTGGCCAGAAGCGCAAGAGCGAGCGGAAGTTCTTCCCCGGCTACGTGCTGGTTGAGATGGAGCTCAATGACGATACCTGGCACCTGGTGAAGGAGACGCCACGTGTGCTTGGCTTTATCGGTGGTAAGGCCGACAAGCCTGCCCCGATCACCGATCGCGAGGCCCAGGCGATTCTGAATCGCATCGACGATTCTGTCGATAAGCCCAAGCCGAAGACTCTGTTCGAGCCCGGCGAGATGGTTCGGGTCATCGATGGTCCGTTTAATGATTTCAATGGCGTGGTGGAAGAGGTCAATTACGAGAAAAGTCGCCTGCGGGTGGCGGTGTTGATCTTTGGTCGTTCCACGCCGGTTGAGCTGGAGTTCGGCCAGGTCGAGAAGACCTGATCGAAAGCTGAAGGATTTGGCCCTCTCCTGCCTATGGTAGGGGAGGGCTTTCGCGTCCCTGAAAGATGCTGCCCGAGCAGTCATTTCAGGGTGAGAGGGGAGCTGAGCGCTGTGGCCTTGTGGCTGTGCAGCGCAGGCGCTAACACCCAAACTTAGAGGAAGCTGTCATGGCTAAGAAGATAGAAGCTTATATCAAGCTGCAAGTGGCCGCCGGCCAAGCAAACCCGAGTCCGCCCGTTGGTCCCGCGCTGGGTCAGCACGGTGTGAACATCATGGAGTTCTGTAAGGCGTTCAACGCACAGACTCAGGGTATGGAGCCGGGTCTGCCGGTTCCGGTAGTGATCTCTGTATACAGTGATCGCTCCTTCACCTTCATCATGAAGACTCCGCCTGCCGCAGTACTGCTGCGCAAGGCTGCCAAGATCAAGAGCGGTTCCGGTCGTCCGAACACTGAGAAAGTGGGCAAAGTGACCCGCGCTCAGCTGGAGGAGATCGCCACCACCAAAATGCCTGACCTGACTGCATCCGACATGGACGCGGCCGTGCGCACAATCGCCGGTTCCGCACGCAGCGCTGGTATCGAAGTGGAGGGCGTGTAAGTGGCCAAACTGAGCAAGCGTCAGCGCGCAATCGCTGAAAAAGTAGAAGCTGGCAAGGCTTACGGTTTCGATGACGCCGTAGCACTGCTGAAAGAGCTGTCCAACGTCAAGTTCCCCGAGACTGTCGACGCGTCCGTAAACCTGGGCATTGATCCGCGTAAATCCGATCAGGCTGTCCGTGGTGCGACCACCCTGCCGCACGGCACTGGTAAAGAAGTGCGCGTTGCCGTTTTCACCCAGGGTGCCAACGCCGATGCCGCCAAAGAAGCTGGCGCCGACCTGGTAGGTATGGATGAACTGGCTGCCGACGTTAAAGCCGGCAAGATGGACTTCGACGTGGTTATCGCCTCTCCCGACGCCATGCGCGTTGTCGGTCAGCTGGGTCAGATCCTCGGTCCGCGCGGCCTGATGCCGAACCCGAAGACCGGTACCGTGACTCCGGACGTCGCCACTGCCGTCAAGAATGCCAAGGCTGGTCAGGTGCGTTTCCGCGCTGACAAGGGCGGCATCATCCACGGTGGTATCGGCAAGGTGAGCTTCGACGCGAAAGCGCTGAAAGAAAACCTGGAAGCCCTGATTGCTGACCTGAAAAAGGCCAAGCCGGCTTCCGCGAAAGGCGTATACCTGAAGAAGGTTACCCTGAGCACTACTATGGGCCCGGGTCTGACCATCGACCAGGCCTCCCTGGACATCAAGTAATCCCGTCCAGCGGAAACGAACTTTGGGGTCCGCGCGCAGGCGCGGGCCGTCAAAGACCGTAGGCGACGCGACGGCCGGGAAACCGGCTCGAGCGACTTAATTTGAGGTGAGGTTTCGGTCTCGCCTTGAGCCTACGCAGACGGTGTCGCCCAAACCAGTATTTTTTGCTGGATTTGAGCTGTAAGCACCGGAACGGATCGGGGCATTAGCGCCGGTCTTTTTTCAAATCCAGGAGTGACACTATGGCTATTGGACTCGAAGACAAGAAAGCAATTGTCGCAGAAGTCCAGCAGGCTGCTGAGGGTGCTCTGTCTGCGGTTGTTGCGGATTCCCGTGGCGTAACCGTGAATGACATGACTGCCCTGCGCAAAGAGGCTCGCGAGAACGGCGTTTGGATGAAAGTCGTCCGCAATACTCTGGCGCGTCGCGCTCTGGCGGGAACCGAATACGAATGTCTCACCGAGAACTTCGTAGGTCCCAGTCTTATCGCTTTCTCCAACGAACATCCGGGTGCCGGTGCGCGCATCCTGAGCAAGTTCGCCAAGGAAAACGACAAGCTGGAACTGAAAGGTGCCGCCTTCGAAGGCGCGGTCACCGACATCGCACTGTTGGCAAGCCTGCCGACGTACGACGAGGCGATCGCCAAGCTGATGAGCGTTATGAAAGAAGCATCTGCTGGCAAGCTGGTCCGCACCATTGCGGCCGTTCGCGACCAGAAAGAGCAGGAAGCTGCCTGATTGTTTCGCTGACGCGAAACCGCAGTTTTCACTGACTTTTTAAATGAATACACGAGCAGGCAACTGCTCAACCAAATCAGGTACTGACTCATGTCTCTGACTAAAGAAGATATCATCAATGCTGTTGCTGAAATGTCCGTTAAGGACGTTGTCGAGCTGATCGAGGCAATGGAAGAGAAGTTCGGCGTAACTGCAGCTGCTGCTGTAATGGCCGGCCCGGCTGGCGGCGAAGCTGCTGCTGAAGAAAAGGACGAGTTCGACGTAATCCTGGCTTCTGCCGGCGACAAGAAAGTAAACGTGATCAAGGCTGTTCGCGGCATCACCGGCCTGGGCCTGAAAGAAGCCAAGGCGCTGGTAGACGGCGCTCCGGCTCCGCTGAAGGAAGGCGTGAGCAAGGACGAAGCCGAAGAGGCCAAGAAGCAGCTGGAAGAAGCTGGCGCAACTGTAGAACTGAAGTAATTCGGTTGTTGCGAGATACCGTTGCCGGTGGCCCTGGGTCGCCGGTAACGGCAAGGCTGGTGGGCATCTGTCCGCCGGCCTTTTTGCCGTTTGCGGCAGAGGTGTTTTTGACGCCAGTAAGGTCCGGTACGGGCCGCTGGGGCAGCGATTACACCTTAACTTACTCCGAGCGCGACTGAAAAGCGTCGGATAGGGAGAGGTTTCCGATCAGTGTAGCGCGCTGCACTGTTCAGAGACTTCTCACCCGGGCGAATCCCGCACCGCCGGTGAGCCGGCCGGGATTCCATTGAAGTCTTGTCACTGATCAAGCTGGGGAATATGAATGGCTTACTCATACACTGAGAAAAAACGCATCCGCAAGGATTTTGGCAAACTGCCAAAGGTCATGGACGTGCCTTTCCTGCTTGCGATACAGCTGGATTCTTATCGCAAATTTACACAGGCCGATTCTCGCCCTGACGACAGACTGGATGTCGGACTGCAAGCGGCGTTTAAGTCCGTATTTCCGATTGTTAGCTACTCCGGCAATGCCGCGCTGGAGTTCGTAAGTTACACGCTGGGTAAGCCCGCGTTTGATGTGCAGGAATGTACGCTGCGAGGGGTAACCTATGCCTGCCCGCTGCGCGTGCGCGTACGCCTGATCATTTACGATAAAGAATCTGCCAATAAGTCCATCAAGGACATCAAGGAGCAGGAAGTCTACATGGGCGAAATCCCGCTCATGACTGAAAACGGTACCTTCGTTATCAACGGTACCGAGCGCGTGATCGTCTCCCAGTTGCACCGTTCCCCGGGTGTGTTCTTCGATCACGACAAGGGCAAGACTCACTCTTCCGGTAAGCTGCTCTACGCCGCCCGCGTGATTCCTTACCGCGGTTCCTGGCTGGACTTCGAGTTTGACCCGAAGGATCTCGTTTACGTACGTATCGACCGTCGTCGCAAGCTGCCGGCGACTATTCTGCTGCGCGCCCTGGGCTACAGCTCCGAAGAAATGCTGGACATGTTCTTCGATACCAGCAAGTTCGAGCTGCACGACGATGCTGTCAGCCTGGAGCTGATTCCGTCCCGCCTGCGTGGTGACGTTGCGTCTTTTGACATCAAGGATGGCAAGGGCAAGGTGGTCGTCGAGGAGGGTCGTCGTATCACCCCGCGTCATATCCGCCAGCTGGAGAAAGCCGGCATCGATCGCCTGGATGCACCGCTGGACTACCTCCACGGCCGCGTTCTTGCTCACGATGTCATCGACGAGTCCACCGGTGAGGTGGCGGTCGAGTGTAATGCCGAGATCACCGAAGAGGTGATCGGCAAGTTGCGCGCACTGAACGTGAAGCAGATCGAGACCCTGTACACCAACGATCTCGACCGCGGTCCGTTCATCTCCGATACACTGCGCTCCGAGCCGTCGCGCACCCAGCTCGAGGCACTGGTAGAAATCTACCGCATGATGCGCCCGGGCGAGCCGCCGACAAAAGAGTCTGCCGAGTCCCTGTTCGAAAACCTGTTCTTCACCGACGAGCGTTACGACCTGTCCGCAGTCGGTCGCATGAAGTTCAACCGCCGTCTCGGCCGCGAAGACGAAACCGGTCCTGGCACCCTGAGCAAAGAGGACATCGTCGATGTCCTGAAGACGCTGGTGGAAATCCGTAACGGTAACGGCATGGTCGATGACATCGACCACCTGGGTAACCGTCGTGTGCGTTCCGTGGGTGAAATGGCCGAAAACCAGTTCCGCGTAGGCCTGGTTCGTGTTGAGCGCGCCGTGAAAGAGCGCCTGTCCATGGCTGAGTCCGAAGGCCTGATGCCGCAGGACCTGATCAATGCCAAGCCGGTGGCCGCTGCGGTGAAGGAGTTCTTCGGCTCCTCGCAGCTGTCCCAGTTTATGGACCAGAACAACCCGCTGTCGGAAGTTACCCACAAGCGTCGCGTTTCTGCACTCGGCCCGGGCGGCCTGACCCGTGAGCGCGCCGGCTTCGAGGTCCGCGACGTTCACCCGACCCACTATGGCCGCGTGTGTCCGATCGAAACGCCGGAAGGTCCGAACATCGGCCTGATCAACTCCCTGGCAACCTACTCCCGCGCCAACCACTACGGCTTCCTCGAAAGTCCTTACCGCAAGGTGGTGGATGGCAAGGCGACCGACGAAGTGGAATACCTGTCCGCGATCAACGAGGCCAACTACGTGATCGCCCAGGCCTCTGCGGCCATGGACGAGGAAAATCGCTTCACCGACGAGCTGGTGAGCGTGCGTTACAAGAACGAATTCAGCCTGAAGCCGCCGGCGGAAATCCAGTACATGGATGTGTCTGCCAAGCAGGTGGTCTCCGTGGCTGCGGCGATGATTCCGTTCCTCGAGCACGATGACGCCAACCGCGCCCTGATGGGCTCGAACATGCAGCGTCAGGCAGTCCCGACCCTGCGCGCAGAGAAGCCGCTGGTCGGTACCGGTATGGAGCGCACCGTTGCGCGTGACTCCGGTGTCTGTGTGGTTGCCCGTCGCGGCGGTGTAATCGAGCGCGTCGACGCAAGCCGCGTTGTTGTGCGTGTACACGACGACGAAGTGGAAGCCGGTGATGCCGGTGTGGATCTGTACAGCCTGACCAAGTACACCCGCTCCAACCAGAACACCTGCATCAACCAGCGCCCGATCGTGAATACTGGTGACGTGGTTGCCCGCGGTGACATTCTGGCCGACGGCCCGTCCGTGGATCTGGGTGAGCTGGCCCTGGGCCAGAACATGCGCATCGCGTTCATGCCCTGGAACGGCTACAACTTTGAGGATTCCATCCTTATCTCCGAACGCGTGGTGGAGGAAGATCGTTTCACCACCATCCACATTCAGGAGCTGACCTGTATTGCCCGTGACACCAAGCTGGGCAGTGAGGAAATTACCGCGGATATCCCCAACGTGGGCGAGTCCGCGCTGAACAAGCTGGATGAGTCCGGCATCGTCTACATCGGTGCTGAAGTGGGTGCCGGCGACATCCTGGTTGGTAAGGTGACACCGAAAGGTGAAGCCCAGCTGACACCGGAAGAAAAACTGCTGCGTGCCATCTTCGGAGAGAAGGCGTCTGACGTGAAGGACACCTCCCTGCGTGCACCCAGCGGTACGCGGGGCACCGTGATCGATGTGCAGGTATTTACCCGCGATGGTCTGCAGAAAGACCAGCGCTCCCTGGATATCGAGAAGGCCCAGCTGGATCAGGTGCGTAAGGACCTGAACGAGGAATACCGCATCGTCGAAGCGGCTACCTTCGAGCGTCTGCAGTCAGCTCTGGAAGGCCAGAAAGTGGCCGGCGGCAAGGGCGTCAAGAAAGGCGATCAGCTGACCGCAGAGGTTCTGGAAAACCTGCCGCGTGAAGACTGGTTCAAGCTGCGCATGGCCGAAGAGAGCCTGAACGAGCAGCTCGAGAAAGCCGAGGCGCAGCTCAAAGAGCGTCGCAAGCTGCTCGATGAGCAGTTTGAAGACAAGAAGAAGAAACTGGAATCCGGCGACGACCTGGCGCCGGGCGTGCTGAAAATCGTCAAGGTTTACCTGGCGATCAAGCGTCGCATCCAGCCGGGTGACAAGATGGCCGGTCGCCACGGTAACAAGGGTGTGATCTCCGTGATCAAGCCGGTCGAGGACATGCCGTACGATGAGAACGGCGAGCCGGTCGACATCGTCCTGAACCCGCTGGGTGTTCCCTCCCGTATGAACGTGGGTCAGGTTCTGGAGATGCACCTGGGTATGGCCGCGAAAGGCCTGGGTGTGAAGATCGATCGCATGGTCAAGGAAAAGCAGGAAGCGGAGAAGATTCGCGGATTCCTCGGTGAGGTGTACAACTCCACCGGTGGCCGTGTTGAAGATCTGAACGAGCTTTCCGACCAGGAAGTACTGGCGATGTCAGAGAACCTGCGCCGCGGTGTACCGATGGCGACACCGGTCTTCGACGGTGCCGACGAGGGCGAGATCAAGAAGCTGCTGCGTCTGGCGGACGTGCCTGACTCCGGTCAGATCACCCTGTACGACGGTCGTACCGGCGATGCCTTCGAGCGTCCGGTAACAGTCGGCTACATGTACATGCTGAAGCTGAACCACCTGGTAGACGACAAGATGCACGCGCGTTCTACCGGTTCCTACAGCCTGGTTACCCAGCAGCCGCTGGGTGGTAAGGCGCAGTTCGGTGGTCAGCGCTTCGGTGAGATGGAGGTCTGGGCGCTGGAGGCATACGGTGCCGCCTACACCCTGCAGGAAATGCTCACGGTCAAGTCCGATGACGTGGAAGGCCGGACCAAGATGTACAAGAACATCGTGGACTCCGACCACCGCATGGAGCCCGGCATGCCGGAATCCTTCAACGTACTGGTCAAGGAAATCCGTGCGCTCGGCATGAACTTCGAGCTGGAGCACGACTGAGACCCGTAGCGGTGTGAGCGCCTGTCAAAGGCGATAGTGATTGAATGTCGGCAGTCCCAGGGGTAAGCGGGACTGCTGGCTGGCCCGGCCGAGGCCGGGTTGACTACCTCAACTGGAGGAAAGGCCTTGAAAGATTTGTTAAACCTGGTGAAAGCCCAGGAGCAGCTGGAAGAGTTTGACGCCATCCGTATCGGCCTGGCGTCCCCGGACATGATCCGTTCCTGGTCCTATGGCGAAGTCAAAAAGCCGGAGACCATCAACTACCGTACCTTCAAGCCCGAGCGTGAAGGTCTGTTCTGCGCCAAGATCTTCGGTCCGGTGAAGGACTATGAGTGTCTGTGCGGCAAGTACAAGCGCATGAAGCACCGCGGCATCATCTGTGAGAAGTGCGGTGTGGAAGTGACCAAGGCCAAGGTGCGCCGCGAGCGCATGGGCCACATTGAGCTGGCGAGCCCGGTTGCCCATATCTGGTTCCTGAAGTCGCTGCCGTCCCGTATCGGCCTGCTGCTGGATATGACCCTGCGTGATATCGAGCGGGTTCTGTACTTCGAATCCTACGTGGTGACCGATCCGGGTATGACCACCCTGGAGCGCGGACAGCTGCTGAACGACGAGCAGTACTTCGAGGCGATGGAAGAGTTCGCCGACGAGTTCGAAGCCAAGATGGGTGCCGAGGCGATCCAGGAACTGATGCACGACATCGACCTGCCGTCCGAGATCCAGCGCTTGCGTGAAGAGATTCCGGCGACCAACTCCGAGACCAAGATCAAGAAGCTGTCCAAGCGCCTCAAGCTGCTGGAAGCCTTCTACAAGTCCGGTAACAACCCGGAGTGGATGATCATGCAGGCACTGCCGGTGCTGCCGCCGGACCTGCGCCCGCTGGTACCGCTGGACGGTGGCCGCTTTGCGACCTCCGACCTGAATGATCTGTACCGTCGTGTGATCAACCGCAACAACCGTTTGAAGCGCCTGCTGGAGCTGAACGCGCCGGACATCATCGTGCGCAACGAAAAGCGCATGCTGCAGGAGTCTGTGGACGCGCTGCTGGATAACGGCCGTCGCGGCCGCGCCATTACCGGTTCCAACAAGCGCCCGCTGAAGTCCCTGGCTGACATGATCAAGGGTAAGCAGGGCCGCTTCCGTCAGAACCTGCTGGGTAAGCGTGTCGACTACTCCGGCCGTTCCGTAATTGTGGTTGGCCCGACCCTGCGCCTGCACCAGTGCGGCCTGCCCAAGAAAATGGCTCTGGAACTGTTCAAGCCGTTTATTTTCGGCAAGCTCGAATCCCGTGGCCTGGCCACCACCATCAAGGCGGCCAAGAAAATGGTCGAGCGCGAAGAAGCGGTGGTGTGGGATATCCTCGATGAGGTGATCCGTGAGCACCCAGTACTGCTGAACCGTGCCCCGACGCTGCACCGTCTGGGTATCCAGGCATTTGAGCCGGTACTGATTGAAGGTAAGGCGATCCAGCTGCACCCGCTGGTATGTGCGGCGTACAACGCCGACTTCGACGGTGACCAGATGGCGGTACACGTGCCGCTGACCATTGAGGCGCAGCTGGAATCCCGCGCGCTGATGATGTCCACTAACAACATCCTGTCGCCCGCCAACGGTGAGCCGATCATCGTGCCGTCCCAGGACGTGGTGCTGGGCCTGTACTGGATGACCCGCGAGCGTGTAAACGACAAGGGTGAAGGCATGGCCTTCTCCGACGTGAAGGAAGTGAGTCGCGCTTTCTACGCCGGTCAGGTAGGCCTGCAGGCGAAGATCAAGGTTCGCATCCGCGAAGTGATCGTCGGTGAAGACGGTGAGAAGCACGAGAGCATCACGCTGCAGGACACCACTGTCGGCCGCGCGCTGCTGTGGAATATCGTGCCTGACGGCCTCCCGTTCGAGCTGGTCAACCAGCCGATGAAGAAGAAGGCCATCTCGCGCATCCTCAACGAGTGTTACCGCAAGGTGGGCCTGAAGGCGACCGTTATCTTTGCTGACCAGCTGATGTATACCGGTTTCGACTTCTCCACCAAGTCCGGCTCCTCCATCGGTGTGAACGACTTCGAGATCCCGGCGGCCAAGGCTGAGCTGATTGCTGCTGCGGAAGACGAAGTGAAGGAGATCGAGAGCCAGTTTGCTTCCGGTCTGGTAACTGCCGGTGAGAAATACAACAAGGTGATCGACGTCTGGTCCCGCACCAACGACAAAGTCACCCAGGCGATGATGGCCGGCATCAAGAAAGAGCCGGTTGTCGATCGCGAGGGCAAGGAGACCGAGCAGGACTCCTTCAACTCTGTATATATGTACGCCGACTCCGGCGCCCGGGGTAGCGAGGCGCAGATCCGTCAGCTGGCCGGTATGCGTGGCCTGATGGCCCGTCCGGATGGCTCCATTATCGAGAACGCGATTACCGCGAACTTCCGTGAAGGGCTGAGCGTACTGCAGTACTTCATCTCCACTCACGGTGCCCGTAAGGGTCTGGCGGATACCGCCCTGAAGACTGCGAACTCCGGTTACCTGACCCGGCGTCTGGTAGACGTTGCGCAGGACGTGGTGATTACCGAGGTGGACTGTGGCACCGACAGCGGCCTGACCATGGCGCCTGTGATCGAGGGCGGCGACGTCATCGAGTCCCTGGGTGACCGCATCCTCGGCCGTGTCGTGGCCCGCGATGTGACCAAGCCGGGTAGCGACGAGATCGCTGTACCGGCGGGCACCATGATCGATGAGAAGTGGGTCGAGCGCATCGAAACCATGGGTATCGACGAGGTGCTGGTACGCTCTCCGATTACCTGTGAGACCGCTCACGGCATCTGTTCTCAGTGTTACGGCCGTGACCTGGCCCGCGGCCACCGCGCCAATTCCGGTGAGTCTGTTGGCGTTGTTGCCGCACAGTCCATCGGTGAGCCGGGCACCCAGCTGACCATGCGGACCTTCCACATCGGTGGTGCGGCGAGCCGCGCTTCCGCTGCGGACAGCATTCAGGTGAAGCAGGGCGGTACCGTACGCCTGCACAACGTGAAAGTGGTCGAAGCGGCCAACAAAACGCTGGTCGCGGTTTCCCGCTCCGGTGAGCTGGCACTGGCCGACAGCGCCGGCCGCGAGCGCGAGCGTTACAAGCTGCCCTACGGCGCCAACATCAGCGTCCATGAAGGTGCCGAGGTTGATGCCGGGCAGATCGTTGCCAAGTGGGATCCGCACACGCACCCGATCATCACCGAGGTGGCCGGTTGGGTGAAGCTGTCCGGCATGGAAGACGGGCTGTCTATCCGTAAGCAGACTGACGAAATTACCGGCCTTTCCTCTATCGAGGTGATTGACCCGGCCGAGCGTCCGTCCGCTGGTAAGGACCTGCGTCCGGCCGTGACCCTGGTGGACGAGAACGGTGAAGAGCTGACCCTGGCCAACAGCAATGCGCCGGCGCACTACGCACTGCCGCCACGCGCGATCCTGAGCCTGAAAGATGGCGACAAGGTCAATGTTGGTGACGTTATTGCCCGTATTCCGCAGGAATCCGGCGGTACCAAGGACATCACCGGTGGTCTGCCGCGGGTTGCCGACCTGTTTGAAGCGCGTAAGCCGAAGGAGCCGTCCATCCTGGCGGAAATCTCCGGTACCGTTTCCTTCGGTAAGGAAACCAAAGGCAAGGTTCGCCTGCAGATTACTCCGCAGGATGGTAAACCGCTGCCGAACGGCAAGGATCACTACGAGGTATTGATTCCGAAGCACCGTCAGCTGACCGTGTTCGAAGGTGAAACGGTGGAGAAGGGCGAAGTCATCTCCGATGGTCCGTCCAACCCGCACGACATCCTGCGCCTGAAAGGCGTGGAGGAACTGGCGCGCTATATTACTAATGAGATCCAGGAGGTTTACCGCCTGCAGGGTGTTGGCATCAATGACAAGCACATCGAGGTGATCGTGCGTCAGATGCTGCGCAAGGTAGAGATCCTGGAGATGGGCGATTCCGAGTTCATCAAAGGCGACCAGGTGGAGTACCAGCGGGTCATCGAAGAGAACGAACGCCTGCGCGCCGAGAGCAAGCAGCCCGCTCAGTTCGAGCGTCTGTTGCTGGGTATTACCAAGGCGTCCCTGGCTACCGAGTCCTTCCTGTCCGCGGCCTCCTTCCAGGAGACCACCCGCGTATTGACCGAGGCAGCGGTGACCGGCAAGGAAGACAACCTGCGCGGCCTGAAGGAAAACGTTGTGGTGGGTCGCCTGATCCCGGCCGGTACCGGCCTGGCGCACCACACCGAGCGCAAGCGCAAGCGCAGCCTGCAGATGACCGAAGGCTATGCCGAAGGACCGTCTGCGGCGGAAGTGGAAGCGGCTCTCACCGAGGCGCTGAAGTCTTCCGGGGAGTAATCCCGGTGGCGGGGTGAGAGCCCCGCCAGCCTGGTGGCCCTGTCCCTCGCGGCAGGGCATCAACAGGGGTCAGCGGCATAAGTGAGTGCTCACAAATCTGCCGATTGACTCGCGGGGTAACCGCCTATAGAATGCGGCCCCCGCTTATGTGGGGTGTGCCGTCCGGCGAGCGCGATTGCGTGCCCGGTCAGCATACACTGACGACTGGCCCTCACTGCTAAGAGGTGGGGGCGTTTTATTTTTGGAGTGATTTTTAATGGCAACGATCAACCAGTTGGTTCGTAAGCCGAGAAAACGCAAAGTCGAAAAAAGCGACGTTCCCGCTCTGCAGGCCAGCCCGCAGCGCCGTGGAGTTTGCACTCGTGTGTACACCACTACACCGAAAAAGCCGAACTCTGCACTGCGTAAGGTTTGCCGTGTACGCCTGACCAACGGCTACGAAGTAACTTCGTACATCGGTGGTGAGGGTCACAACCTGCAGGAGCACAGCGTGGTGCTGATTCGCGGCGGTCGTGTTAAAGACCTGCCGGGTGTGCGCTACCACACTGTACGCGGTGCACTGGACTGTGCCGGCGTAAACGATCGCAAGCAGGGCCGTTCCAAGTACGGCGCCAAGCGACCCAAGTAAGGTTTCGCCCTTATTTGACCCAATGCGTTTCGGTTTCCAACCGGAGTAAGGCTGAGCTCGCCGGTTTGTATTAGTACGGCGGCGTCTCAGAGCAACCCTGAAGAGAGGCAATTACAATGCCAAGAAGACGAGTAGTCGCTAAACGCGAAGTACTGCCCGATCCTAAGTTCGGGAATGTCACCCTGGCCAAGTTCATGAACCATGTCATGATCAGCGGCAAGAAATCAGTTGCAGAGAGCATCGTCTACGGTGCCCTGGATATGGTTTCAGAAAAGCTTAACAAAGACCCCATCGAAGTTTTCGAAGAGTCCCTGGAAAATATCGCACCTATGGTGGAAGTGAAGTCCCGCCGTGTTGGTGGTGCGACTTACCAGGTGCCGGTAGAAGTGCGTCCCTCCCGCCGCATGGCGCTGGCAATGCGTTGGTTGGTGGAGTTTTCCCGCAAGCGCGGTGAAAAGTCCATGGCCCAGCGCCTGGCCAACGAAATGATCGACGCTTCCCAGAACAAGGGCGGCGCGGTCAAGAAGCGTGAAGACGTGCACCGTATGGCGGAAGCCAACAAGGCGTTCTCTCACTACCGCTTCTAAGCCTCATGACTTTTTTCAAAGTGCTGAAAAACAGCGTGAGACATTAATACCGAAAGGCAGCTTGGGCTTGATTCCATGGCTGCCTTTTGCCGTTATATCGAGGATACAACTGTGGCACGTAAAACGCCTATCGAACGCTATCGCAATATCGGTATCTGCGCCCACGTAGATGCCGGTAAGACCACGACGACCGAGCGCGTACTCTTCTACACCGGCCTGTCCCACAAGATTGGTGAGGTGCACGAAGGCGCCGCAACCATGGACTGGATGGAGCAGGAGCAGGAGCGTGGTATCACCATTACTTCTGCCGCTACCACCTGTTTCTGGGCCGGTATGCAGCAGCAGTTCCCGCAGCACCGTGTAAACATCATTGACACTCCCGGACACGTTGACTTCACCATCGAAGTAGAGCGCTCCCTGCGAGTTCTCGACGGTGCCGTTGTTGTACTGTGTGGTTCCTCCGGTGTGCAGCCGCAAACCGAGACCGTATGGCGTCAGGCCAACAAGTACGAAGTGCCGCGTATGGTTTTCGTCAACAAGATGGACCGCGCCGGTGCGGACTTCAAAATGGTCGTCGACCAGCTGAAGACCCGCCTGAATGCCAACGCGGTACCTCTGCAGATGACCATCGGTTCTGAGGACAACTTCAAGGGTGTCGTCGACCTGGTCAAGATGAAGGCCATCCTGTGGAACGAAGATGACATGGGTATGACCTTCGACTACGCGGAGATCCCCGACGACATCAAGGACGTGTGCGACGAAATGCACGAGTTCCTGGTCGAGGCGGCCGCTGAGGCCAGCGAAGAGCTGATGGAGAAGTACCTGGAAGAAGGCGAGCTTTCCGAAGAGGAAATCAAGGCAGCCATTCGTCAGCGTACCCTGGCTAACGAAATCGTACCGGTTCTTGGCGGCTCTGCGTTCAAGAACAAGGGCGTACAGGCGATGCTGGACGCGGTTATAGAATACCTGCCGGCACCGACCGAAGTTCGCGAGATCGAAGGTACCCTGGAAGACGGTGAAACCGTTGAGACTCGTCCGGCTGACGACAACGCACCGTTCTCCGCGCTGGCTTTCAAAATTGCCACCGATCCCTTCGTTGGTACTTTGACTTTCTTCCGTGTGTACTCCGGTAAGCTGGAAAGCGGCACCGCGGTTTACAACTCCGTGAAGATGAAGAAAGAGCGTGTCGGCCGTATGGTGCAGATGCACTCCAACGACCGTAAAGAAATCAAGGAAGTGCTGGCTGGTGACATCGCCGCTGCGATTGGCCTGAAGGACGTCACCACTGGTGACACCCTGTGTGCCGAAGACGCGAAGATCGTACTCGAGCGCATGGAGTTCCCGGAGCCGGTAATTTCCGTTGCGGTGGAGCCGAAGTCCAAGCCGGACCAGGAGAAAATGGGTGTGGCACTGGGCAAGCTGGCCCAGGAAGACCCCTCCTTCCGCGTGAAGACCGACGAAGAGACCGGCCAGACCATCATCTCCGGTATGGGTGAGCTGCACCTGGATATCATCGTCGACCGTATGCGTCGTGAGTTTAACGTTGAGGCCAATATCGGTAAGCCGCAGGTGGCCTATCGTGAAACCATCCGTAACACCACTGAGATCGAAGGCAAGTTCGTTCGTCAGTCCGGTGGTCGCGGTCAGTACGGTCACGTCTGGGTTCGCTTTGAGCCGGGTGAGGACGAGTCCGAGGAAGGCCTGGAATTCGTCAACGAAATCGTTGGCGGTGTGGTACCGAAGGAATACATCCCGGCGGTACAGAAGGGTATCGAAGAGCAGATGCAGAACGGTGTACTGGCGGGCTACCCGCTGCTGGGCCTGAAAGCCACTCTGTACGACGGTTCCTTCCACGACGTTGACTCCAACGAGATGGCGTTCAAGATTGCCGCCTCCATGGCGACCAAGCAGCTGGCCCAGAAGGGCGGTGCAGTACTGCTTGAGCCGATGATGAAGGTGGAAGTGGTAACTCCGGAAGAAAACATGGGTGACGTGGTTGGTGACCTCAACCGTCGTCGCGGCCTGATTCAGGGCATGGAGGAAAGCTCCTCCGGCAAGGTGGTCAACGCGGAAGTGCCGCTGGCGGAAATGTTCGGTTACGCAACCGACCTGCGCTCTGCCACTCAGGGCCGCGCCACTTACTCCATGGAGTTCCTGAAGTACGCGGAAGCGCCTAAAAACGTTGCCGATGAGATCATCGCGAAAACCAAAGCTTAAGCTTTAGCATCTTTAAAACTTTTTAGTTAGAGGATCCTGAAAATGGGAAAAGAAAAGTTTGAACGTTCCAAGCCCCACGTAAACGTGGGCACCATCGGTCACGTTGACCACGGTAAAACCACCCTGACCGCTGCGCTGACTCGCGTATGTTCAGAAGTATGGGGCGGTGCTGCGGTAGAGTTCGCCGGTATCGACAACGCACCGGAAGAGCGTGAGCGCGGTATCACCATCGCTACCTCCCACGTTGAGTACGAGTCCCCGACCCGTCACTACGCGCACGTTGACTGCCCGGGCCACGCCGACTACGTGAAGAACATGATCACCGGTGCTGCCCAGATGGACGGCGCTATCCTGGTATGTTCCGCTGCTGACGGCCCCATGCCGCAGACTCGCGAGCACATCCTGCTGTCCCGTCAGGTAGGTGTACCGTACATCGTGGTATTCCTGAACAAGGCCGACATGGTCGACGACGAAGAGCTGCTCGAGCTGGTTGAAATGGAAGTTCGCGAGCTTCTGGACCAGTACGACTTCCCGGGCGACGACACCCCGATCATCACCGGTTCCGCGCTGATGGCCCTGAACGGTGAAGACGACAACGAGATGGGTACCACCGCTGTCAAGAAGCTGGTTGAGACCCTGGACGAGTACATTCCGGAGCCGGAGCGCGCGGTAGACCAGCCGTTCCTGATGCCGATCGAAGACGTATTCTCCATCTCTGGTCGCGGTACCGTGGTAACCGGCCGTGTAGAGCGTGGCATCATCAAGACCGGCGACGAAATCGAAATCGTTGGTATGAAGGACACCACCACCACTACCTGTACCGGTGTGGAAATGTTCCGCAAGCTGCTGGACGAAGGTCGTGCTGGTGAGAACATCGGCGCCCTGCTGCGTGGCACCAAGCGTGACGAAGTAGAGCGTGGTCAGGTTCTGGCCAAGCCGGGTTCCATCACTCCGCACACCAAGTTCGAGGCGGAAGTTTACGTACTGTCCAAGGACGAAGGTGGTCGTCACACCCCGTTCTTCAAGGGCTACCGTCCGCAGTTCTACTTCCGTACTACTGACGTGACTGGTGCTGTTGAGCTGCCAGAAGGCACCGAAATGGTAATGCCGGGCGACAACGTTCAGATGAAAGTCGAACTGATCGCTCCGATCGCCATGGAAGAAGGCCTGCGCTTCGCCATCCGCGAAGGCGGCCGCACCGTTGGCGCCGGCGTTGTAGCCAAGATCATCGAGTAATTTCTCTACTCCTGATCTGAAGAAAGCCGCAGCGGAAACGCTGCGGCTTTTTTATTTCCCGGCAAAGCCCCGGCTGCTAGCTTGCAGGCTGGTAAATCACGGCCAGTCTTTGCTGATGTCGCAGCGATGACTGCCCTGGTAAAGTTGGTCAAAATCCCGGCCGTCCATGGCGACAAGGCCCTCGTGGTCGCCGGACTCGAAATACACCGTATCGCAGTGGCCGAAGCTGGAATCCAGCAGGGTACTGATTCCGTAGGCCTGTCCCAGTGGTGGCAGCGCGCCGAGTTCGCAGTCCGGGAAGGTCTTGCCGAGATCACTCTCCGGCACCATTTCCAGCTGGTTGCGCCCTGTCTCATCGTGGACGGCGCGCAGGTCGAGGCTGCCGCTGGCCGGTATGACGGCCATGACCAGTCCCTGGTTGTCCCGGAGCAGGATCGCCTTCGCCACTCTATCCTCGCGTACATTGGCGGCGTGCGCGGACTCCCGGCTGGTGGCGCTGTGTGCGTGGGGGATGACGCGGTACGAGACCGAGTGGTCATCGAGAAACTGACTGACTGTTGATGCAATAGTCATGGTGTGCGCCCTCATCATTTGCCTCTATGAGGAGAGTGTAGTTTCGCGTCGCGGGCCCGCCGAGTAATCAGGTCGGCAGGGGAGTTGACACACCCGGGAATCGCCCGTAGAATTCGCGCTCCTTTTCGCCCGCCCTCGGGGCTGCGTAAAAGGACGTTCTTTAGTTATTAAGTTGGAGTTTGATTCCATGCAGGGTCAACGAATCCGAATTCGCCTGAAGGCGTTTGATCACAAGCTGATCGATACGTCTACTCAGGAGATCGTAGAGACGGCCAAGCGCACTGGTGCGCAGGTTCGCGGTCCCATTCCGCTGCCGACTCGCAAAGAGAAGTACACCGTGCTGGTTTCCCCGCACGTCAACAAAGACGCGCGCGATCAGTATGAGATCCGTACTCACAAGCGTTTGCTGGACATCGTTGAGCCCACCGAGAAAACCGTCGACGCGCTGATGAAGCTCGATCTGGCGGCCGGTGTTGAGGTTCAGATCAGTCTCGGCTAACACTTTAAATTAACTACCGAATCCCGGGCGAAAAAGGTCTGGGTAGTGTAACGCTCTGAAACTGGGCGGCCGCAGTGGGTTAAAGCCCCGTGCACTGAGAGGTTAATACGATGACTATAGGTATTGTCGGCCGCAAGAGCGGCATGACTCGCATCTTCACTGAGGATGGCGCTTCCATTCCGGTTACCGTTATTGAGGTAGCCCCGAATCGTGTCACCCAGGTGAAAACCGTGGAAACCGATGGGTATTCAGCAGTTCAGGTAGCTGTTGGTAACCGTAAGGCTTCCCGTGTCTCCAAGCCCCAAGCGGGCCACTTCGCCAAGGCCAACACTGAGGCCGGCACTCGTCTCTTTGAGCTGCGCACTGACGGTTCTGACGAGGCTTTCGAAATCGGTTCTGAAATCACTGTCTCCGGCTTTGAAGCTGGTCAGATGATCGACGTAACCGGCACTTCCAAGGGTAAAGGTTTCCAGGGCGGTATTAAGCGCTGGAACTTCAGCATGCAAGACGCTACCCACGGTAACTCCCTGTCTCACCGCGCTCCCGGTTCTATCGGTCAGTGCCAGACTCCTGGCCGCGTGTGGAAAGGCAAGAAGATGGCCGGCCACATGGGTGCCGAGCGTGTAACCGTGCAGAACCTCGAAGTGGTTCGTGTGGACGCCGAGCGCAATCTGCTCCTGGTCAAGGGTGCTGTACCCGGTGCTCCAGGTGGTGATGTGATCGTTCGTCTGGCAGTTAAAGCCTAAGTCTGAGGGGAAATAGATATGGAACTGAATATCGCTACTCCCGAAGGCGCTAAAGGCACTGTAGCTGTCTCTGAAGTGACTTTCGGACGTGAGTTTAACCAGGACCTGGTACACCAGGCGGTTGTGGCCTACATGGCCGGATCCCGTCAGGGTACCAAGGCCCAGAAGAATCGTTCTGACGTTTCCGGTGGCGGCAAGAAGCCCTGGCGTCAGAAGGGTACTGGTCGTGCCCGTGCTGGTACCATCCGCAGCCCGCTGTGGCGTTCCGGTGGCGTGACCTTTGCCGCTGAGCCGCGTGATCACAGCCTCAAGCTGAACAAGAAGATGTACCGCGCTGCACTGCGTTGCATCCTGTCCGAGCTGGCTCGTCAGGAGCGTCTGGTTGTAGTTGAGTCCTTTGATGTCGACGCGCCCAAGACCAAGCAGCTGGTTAGCAAGCTGGCACAGTTTGATCTGGCCGACGCGCTGATCATCACTGAAGAAGTGAGCGAGAACCTCTACCTGGCCGCACGCAACCTGCACAAGATCGACGTTCGTGATGTGCAGGGCATCGATCCGGTAAGCCTGATCCGCTTCGACAAGGTCGTGGTTACCGTTTCTGCACTCAAGAAAATTGAAGAGGTGCTGGGATGAACCAAGAGCGACTCTACAAAGTACTGCTGGGCCCGGTAATTTCCGAAAAGGCTGCTGTATTGGCGGATGCCGCCAATCAGGTCGTTTTCAAGGTCACCACCGACGCCACCAAAGCTGAGATCAAGGCTGCGGTAGAAAAGCTGTTCAACGTTTCCGTTGAGCAGGTTCGCACCGTGAACGTCAAAGGCAAGACCAAGCGCACCCGCTACGGCATGGGCCAGCGCAATGATTGGAAAAAAGCCTACGTTCGCCTGGCCGAAGGCAGCGACATCAATTTTGAAGCTGCTGAGTAAAGGGGAAAGTTGCAATGCCGATTGTAAAGAGTAAACCGACCTCTGCCGGCCGTCGCCACCTGGTCAAGGTTGTTAACCCCGACCTGCACAAGGGTGCGCCTTACGCGCCTCTGGTAGAGAGCAAGAGCAAATCTGGTGGTCGTAACAACGCGGGCCGCATCACCACTCGTCACGTTGGCGGTGGTCACAAGCAGCACTACCGCGTTGTCGACTTCAAGCGCAACAAAGACGGTATTCCCGCCAAAGTTGAGCGCCTGGAGTACGATCCCAACCGCAGCGCGCACATCGCCCTGATCTGCTACGCAGATGGTGAGCGTCGCTACATCATTGCACCGAAGGGCCTGAAGGCTGGTGCAACCGTACAGTCCGGTGATGCTGCGCCGATCAGCGTGGGTAACACCCTGCCGCTGCGCAACATTCCGGTCGGTGCCGTGATTCACGGTATTGAGCTGAAGCCGGGTAAAGGTGCCCAGCTGGCTCGTTCTGCCGGTGCCTCTGTACAGCTGGTAGCGCGCGAAGGTCAGTACGCGACCATTCGTCTGCGTTCCGGCGAAATGCGCAAGGTTCTGTCCGAGTGCCGCGCCACCCTGGGTGAAGTGAGCAACTCCGAGCACAGCCTGCGTAAGCTGGGTAAAGCTGGTGCCAAGCGCTGGCGCGGCGTTCGTCCTACCGTTCGCGGTGTGGCGATGAACCCGGTCGATCACCCGCATGGTGGTGGTGAAGGTCGTACCTCTGGTGGCCGTCACCCGGTAACACCGTGGGGCGTCCCGACCAAGGGTAAGAAGACGCGCAAGAACAAGCGCACCGATAAAATGATTGTACGTCGTCGCGGCAAATAAGCCGCGCGTCGTCTGAGCAGCTAGAGAGGAATCGACAGTGCCACGCTCATTGAAGAAAGGTCCCTTTATTGATCTGCATTTGATCAAGAAGGTGGAGGCGGCGATTGCAGCCAATGATCGTCGACCGATTAAAACCTGGTCCCGCCGTTCCATGGTTATGCCGGAAATGGTGGGTCTGACGATTGCCGTACACAACGGTCGTCAACACGTGCCCGTCCTGGTCAACGAAGAAATGGTTGGCCACAAGCTGGGCGAGTTCGCCGCTACCCGCACTTACCGCGGTCACGCTGCGGACAAGAAAGCGAAGAAGCGCTAAGCCGAGGTTATAACGATGGAAGTAGCAGCAAAATTACGCGGCGCTCGTCTGTCGGCGCAAAAGGCGCGTCTGGTAGCTGATCAGATTCGCGGCAAAGGTGTCGAGGAAGCCCTGGACATCCTGGCTTTCAGCCAGAAGAAGGGTGCGGCGATCGTCAAGAAGGTTCTGGAGTCGGCCATTGCCAACGCCGAGCACAACGATGGTGCAGACGTTGACGAGCTGAAGGTGTCTACGATTTTCGTAGATGAAGGTATGACCATGAAGCGCATTAAACCGCGTGCCAAGGGTCGTGCTGATCGTATTCTTAAGCGTACTTGTCACATCACTGTGAAAGTGGCCGAGAAATAAGAGAGCAGGCGAGAAAACCATGGGACAAAAAGTACATCCTACCGGCATTCGTCTGGGTATCGTTAAAAAGCATACCTCTGTTTGGTATGCCGGCAGCGACGAGTACGCAGACAAGCTGTACACGGATCTGAAAGTTCGCGATTACATTCGCAAGAAACTGGCCCACGCTTCCGTGAGCCGTATCGAGATCGAGCGTCCGGCTAACACTGCGCGTGTGACTATTCACACCGCTCGCCCGGGCATCGTGATCGGTAAAAAAGGCGAAGACGTTGAGCGTCTGCGCAATGAAGTCAGCGCTCAGATGGGTGTGCCTGTGCACATCGACATCGAAGAAGTGCGCAAGCCGGATCTGGACGCTGCGCTGGTTGGCCAGAACGTAGCCCAGCAGCTGGAGCGTCGTGTGATGTTCCGTCGCGCCATGAAGCGCGCGGTACAGAACGCAATGCGCCAGGGTGCCGAAGGTATCAAGATTCAGGTGAGTGGTCGTCTCGGTGGTGCAGAAATTGCCCGCACCGAATGGTACCGCGAAGGTCGTGTGCCTCTGCACACCCTGCGTGCCAACATCGACTACGCCCACACTGAAGCGATGACCACTTACGGCATCATCGGTATCAAGGTCTGGATCTTCAAAGGCGAAGTTATCGGTGACGAAATTCCCGATGAGAAGCCAGCGAAGACCCGCAAGAAAGCTGCTAAGTAAGGGGTGCGCAGATGCTACAACCGAAGCGTACAAAATTCCGCAAGGTACAGAAGGGTCGCAACCGCGGTCTTTCCCAGCGCGGCTCTAAAGTGAGCTTTGGCGAGTTCGGCCTCAAGGCCATCGGTCGCGGTCGCATTACCGCCCGTCAGATCGAAGCAGCTCGTCGCGCAATGACCCGTCACGTTAAGCGTGGCGGTAAGATCTGGATTCGTGTGTTTCCGGACAAGCCCATTTCCAGTAAGCCCCTCGAAGTTCGAATGGGTAAAGGTAAGGGTAACGTAGAATACTGGGTAGCTCAGATCCAGCCGGGTAAGGTCCTCTATGAGATGGAGGGTGTTTCCGAAGATCTGGCTCGCGAGGCTTTCGAGCTCGCCGCAGCCAAGCTGCCTGTGAAGACAACTTTCGTTAAGCGTTCGGTGATGTAATGAAGACTGCAGATCTACGCGAAAAGTCAGTTGAGGAGTTGAACCAGGAGCTGCTGAATCAACTCGAGGCTCAGTTCAAGCTTCGCATGCAACAGTCCACCGGTCAGCTGACTCAGACCCATCTGCTGAAGCAGACTCGTCGCGACATTGCTCGCATTAAGACTGTGTTGACCGAGAAGGCAGGTAACTAATCATGGCTGAAGCAAAACTGAAGCGTACTGCGACTGGCAAAGTCGTAAGTGACAAGATGGACAAAACCATCACCGTTTTGATCGAGCGCCGTGTGAAGCACCCGATCTACGGTAAATATGTGAGCAAGTCCACCAAGCTCAAGGCCCATGACGAGAACAATGATTGCAGCATCGGTGATGTTGTAGTTATTGAAGAGTCTCGTCCGCTGTCCAAGAGCAAATCCTGGTCTTTGCAAAAGATTGTAGAGCGTGCGGCGAAGGTTTAACCCCTAGCGCATTGAAGAGTTTCGGAGAGAGACGATGATTCAAGCGGAATCCTACTTAGAAGTAGCTGACAACAGTGGGGCTCGCCGCGTCATGTGCATTAAGGTGCTGGGCGGCTCCCATCGTCGGTATGCTGGCGTGGGCGACATTATCAAGGTGACCGTTAAGGAAGCCATCCCCCGCGGTAAAGTAAAGAAAGGTCAGGTGATGAACGCTGTTGTGGTTCGCACCAAGAAAGGTGTGCGTCGCCCAGACGGCTCCCTGATCAAGTTTGACGAAAACGCAGCGGTACTGCTGAACCAGCAACATGCGCCGGTTGGCACCCGTATTTTTGGCCCGGTAACTCGCGAGCTGCGCAGTGAGAAGTTCATGAAGATCATCTCACTGGCCCCCGAAGTTATCTAAGCCTGGAGCGGAGATAGAGTAATGCGCAAGATCAAGCGTGACGACGAAGTCATCGTTATCGCCGGTCGCGACAAAGGCAAGCGCGGCACCGTACGCAAGGTGCTGAACGACGGCCGACTGATCGTATCCGGTGTACAGATGATCAAAAAACACCAGAAGCCGAACCCGCAGATGGGCATTTCCGGCGGTATCGTTGAGAAGGAGGCCGCTATTCAGGTCTCCAACGTGGCGATTTTCAATCCGTCAACCCAGAAAGCTGACCGTGTGGGCTTCAAAGTACTGGAAGACGGCACTAAGATTCGCGTCTTCAAATCCAACGGCGAAGCCGTCGACGCATAAGCAGGTTGGGTATTAATCATGGCAAAGCTTAAAGAGCTCTACGTAAAAGAACTCGCGCCCAAGCTGAAAGAAGAGCTGGGTGTCGACAATGTGATGGCAGTGCCGCGCATCACCAAGATCACCATCAACATGGGTGTTGGTGAGGCGATTGGTGACAAGAAGGTGCTGGAGCACGCTGTCAGTGACATGACAGCGATTACTGGTCAGAAGCCCATCGTGACCAAAGCGCGCAAGTCTATTGCGGGCTTTAAGATCCGTGATGGTTGGCCGATCGGTTGTAAGGTGACTCTGCGCGGCGAGCGCATGTATGAGTTCCTGGAGCGACTGGTTGACATCGCGATCCCGCGTATCCGTGACTTTCGTGGCATCAGCCCGAAGCAGTTCGACGGCCGCGGAAACTTCTCTATGGGTGTGACCGAGCAAATTATCTTCCCGGAAATTGACTACGACAAAGTAGACAAGCTCCGCGGTCTGGATATTTGCATTACCACCACAGCAGCGAACGACGACCAAGGTCGTGCTCTGCTGAAAGCGTTTAACTTCCCTTTCAAGGGTTAAGAGGATTCCATGGCGAAGAAATCCATGATTGCGCGCGAAGATAAGCGCGCTCGAACCGCAGCTAAGTACGCTGAAAAGCGTCAGGAGCTGAAGGCGATCATCGCCAGTCCCACTGCTTCCGATGAGGAAAAGTGGGAGGCTCAACTCAAGCTGCAGAAACTGCCGCGCGATGCAAGCCCGGTACGTCAGCAACGCCGCTGTCGTATTACTGGTCGCCCCCACGCTGTCTACCGCAAGTTCGGCCTGTGCCGTAACAAGCTGCGCGAAGCAGCCATGCGTGGTGATGTTCCCGGCCTGGTTAAGTCCAGCTGGTAAAGGCAGACTTGAGGAGTCATTAACAAATGAGTATGCAAGATCCGTTGGCAGATATGCTGACTCGCATCCGCAATGCCCTGGGGCGCGGAAAGGCGAGCGTTACTCTGCCTTCATCCAAACTGAAGATTGCTGTAGCCAAAGTCCTGAAGGACGAGGGTTACGTCAATGATTACGCCGTAAGCGAGGGTGCCAAGCCCGAACTGACCATTGACCTGAAATACTTTCAGGGCAAGCCGGTCATCGCCGAGCTGGACCGGGTATCCCGTCCTGGCCTGCGCGCTTACTCTGGTAAGAAAGCTCTGCCTTCCGTACGCGGTGGCCTGGGTGTCGCTATCGTCTCCACCTCCAAGGGTGTGATGACTGATCGTGCCGCTCGTCAGGCTGGTGTCGGTGGCGAAGTGCTCTGCACCGTATTCTAAGCGGGGGTTAGTATGTCTCGAGTAGCAAATGATCCAGTAACTATCCCCGCCGGCGTGACTGTTGACCTGAAAGGCCAGGACATCGCCGTCAAGGGTGGAAATGGCAACCTGAGCATGGTTATCCACGGCGACGTGGAAGTAGCCGAAGCTGAAGGCAAGCTGACTTTCGCAGCCCGCAATGGTTCCAAGCAGGCCAAGGCACTGTCTGGTACCACTCGCGCTCTGGTCAACAACATGGTTGTTGGCGTGAGCCAGGGTTTCGAGAAGAAACTGCAGCTGTTGGGTGTAGGTTACCGCGCGAAAGCGTCTGGCAAGACCGTCAACCTGACCCTGGGCTTCTCCCACCCGATCGATTATCAGCTGCCGGAGGGCGTTAGCGCCGAAACCCCGAGCCAGACTGAAATCGTACTCAAGAGCAGCAACAAGCAGCTGCTGGGCCAAGTGGCCGCCGAGATCCGCGCATTCCGTCCGCCGGAGCCCTACAAAGGTAAGGGTGTCCGCTACGCCGAAGAGCGCGTGTATCGCAAAGAGGCTAAGAAGAAGTAGGTAGGGCATTGAAATGAACGTTAAGAAGCAATCTCGCTTGCGTCGTGCACGTCGTGCCCGCGCCAAGATCCGCGAGCTCGGCGCTGTTCGCCTGACCGTGAACCGTACGCCGCGCCACATTTACGCACAGATCCTGTCCGCCGACGGCGACAAGGTATTGGCCACTGCCTCTACCCTGGATAAGGACCTGCGCGCAGGTAAAACCGGTAACGTCGATGCCGCGACAGCGGTAGGCTCCCTGATCGCCGAGCGCGCCAAGGCTGCCGGCGTTGAAGAAGTTGCCTTCGACCGCAGCGGTTTTAAATACCACGGCCGTGTCAAGGCTCTGGCTGACGCTGCCCGCGAAGCCGGTCTGAAATTCTAAGGGTTGAGTTATGGCTAGAGAGAAAGACAAAAGCAACGACGAAGGCCTGCAGGAAAAGCTGGTCCAGGTCAATCGCGTTGCCAAGACTGTAAAAGGTGGTCGCATCTTCGCTTTTACCGCACTGACTGTCGTTGGTGACGGTAACGGACGTGTCGGTTTCGGTCGCGGCAAGGCCCGCGAAGTACCGGTCGCTATCCAGAAGGCGATGGAAGCTGCGCGTCGCAACATGATTCAGGTTGAGCTGAATGGCGACACCATCCAGTACGCCACCAAAGGTGTACACGGTGGTTCCAAGGTATACATGCAGCCGGCCTCCCAGGGTACCGGTGTCATTGCTGGCGGTGCCATGCGCTCCGTACTGGAAATGGCAGGCGTGCACAACGTACTGGCCAAGTGCTACGGCTCCACCAACCCGGTGAACGTAGTGCGTGCTACTTTCGACGCGCTGTCTCAGATGAACAGCCCGGAAGACGTAGCGGCCAAGCGCGGCAAGTCTGTTGAAGAAATCCTGAACTGATTGCGGTTCGGACCAAAGGTTATTTAGTGGGTAAGACCATGGCTAAGAAGACCATCAAAGTCACCCAGATCAAAAGCATCGCCGGACGCCTGAAAAACCATCAGGCGTGCGTTGCCGGTCTGGGTCTGCGCCGCATCGGTCACACTGTGGAAGTGGAAGACACTCCGGCTGTGCGCGGCATGATCAACAAAGTGAACTACCTGGTAAAGGTGGAGGGGGAATAACATGCGTTTGAATGAACTTTCTCCCGCTGAAGGTCACAAGCACGCTGCCAAGCGCGTCGGTCGCGGTATCGGCAGTGGCCTGGGCAAGACCGGTGGCCGTGGCCACAAGGGTCAGAAGTCCCGTTCCGGCGGCAGCGTTCGTCCAGGCTTCGAAGGCGGTCAGATGCCGCTGCAGAAGCGTTTGCCGAAGTACGGCTTCACTGCATACACCTCCCGCTTCGCGGCGGAAGTGCGTCTGGGTGAGCTGAACAAGGTAGATGCGGACGTAATCGATTTGGCAGCGCTGAAGAATGCCGATATTATCGGCAGCCACGTAAAACGCGCCAAAGTGTTCCTTTCTGGCGAGCTGACCAAGGCGGTTACCGTCAAGGGTCTCGGCGTCACCAAAGGTGCGAAAGCGGCCATCGAAGCTGCTGGCGGTAAAGTAGAAGACTAATTGAGGCCCCAATGGCACGACCAGGATCCGGCGTAAATTCCCTGGGCAACAGCAAGGGATTGGGCGAGCTTTGGGCTCGCCTTCGTTTTCTGTTCCTCGCAATACTTGTGTATCGCGTAGGTACCCATATTCCGGTGCCCGGCATTGATCCGGAAAAGCTGTCCAATCTGTTCAATCAGAATCAGGGAACCATCCTGGGTCTGTTTAACATGTTCTCGGGCGGTGCACTGGAGCGCATGAGTATTCTGGCGCTGGGCATCATGCCGTACATCTCCGCGTCCATCATCATGCAGTTGATGACCGCGGTGACACCGTCCCTCGAAGCCCTCAAGAAAGAGGGTGACGCGGGCCGGCGCAAGATCAACCAGTACACCCGTTATCTGACGGTGGTGCTGGCCCTGATCCAGGGTATCGGCATGACCTTCGGGCTGGCTGGTCAGAACCTGGCCTACTCTGCAGACCCGGCATTCGGTTTCTACTTTGTGGCCGTTGTGTCACTGGTGACCGGTGCGGTGTTCATGATGTGGCTGGGTGAGCAGATCACTGAGCGCGGTGTCGGTAACGGCATCTCCATGCTGATCTTTGCCGGTATCGTTGCCGGCCTGCCCAGTGCCATCGGCCAGGCGTTTGAGCAGGCCCGTCAGGGTGAGCTGCACATTCTGTTGCTGCTGGCTATCGGCTTTGTTGCCATCGCGGTGGTTTACTTTGTCGTAGTGATGGAGCGCGGCCAGCGGCGGATCACCATCAACCATGCGCGCCGTCAGGCGGGTCGCTACTCAGCCGCTCCCGCGGCTCAGTCCAGCCACCTGCCGCTGAAGGTGAACATGGCGGGCGTAATCCCGGTGATCTTCGCTAGCAGTATCCTGCTGTTCCCGGCCACGCTGGCTCAGTGGTTTGGTCAGGGTGGCGAAGGAATCGGTGCGCAGATTCTGCAGTGGATGGCACTGCAGCTCGGGCCAGGTCAGCCGCTGAACATTATCCTGTTCGCGCTGCTGATCGGATTCTTCTGCTTCTTCTATACGGCGTTGATGTTCAACCCGAATGAAGTGGCCGACAACCTGAAAAAGTCTGGCGCGTACGTGCCCGGCATTCGTCCTGGTGAACAGACGGCTCGCTACATCGATAGCGTTCTGACTCGCCTCACCCTGGTCGGCGCCGTGTATATCGCACTGGTCTCCCTGCTGCCGCAGTTCCTGGTGGTCGGGCTGAACATACCCTTCTATCTGGGTGGTACTTCACTGCTGATCGTGGTGGTCGTAGTGATGGACTTCATGGCTCAGGTGCAGTCGCACTTGCTGTCGCACCAGTACGAAGGAATGATGAAAAAGGCGAACCTGCAGGGCTACGGTCGCCGCTGATAGCGGCACCGGCATGCGGTTTAAGTGAATTGAGGTAGGATCATGAAAGTACGCGCTTCTGTTAAAAAGATCTGCCGTAACTGCAAGATCGTGCGCCGCAAGGGCGTTCTGCGGGTTATCTGCAGCGCTGAGCCGCGCCACAAGCAGCGGCAGGGCTAATCACTTCGCCCGAGGCACTGCCTCGGGCTGTGATTATCCGCCGGCCATGGATGGCCGGAACGGCGTCCACCCAGGGATGGCTGCCTGAGACGCCAGTATTCGAACATGCCAGTGACTGCGGCCCCCGCGGTCACTGGCGACACCGGGAGTCCCTTGACGCCCGGTGGGGACTGAAGGGTCAGCCCTTCGGTTCCAATTGGGGGCGTTGACTGTCGTCCGTTTCTCTCCACGATCGGTTCGCGGAGGAGGCGGGCTATTGCAATTTAGTGTCTGAGAAGCTATTCTTGCGCGCCTTTTTGGTGGCGCAGGCCGTTTTTTAGTCGCTGTCAGCGCCGTAATCTAAGATGAGTCACACAAGAGTGACTCCCAATACGTGGAGTATGCCTCTATGGCACGTATTGCTGGTGTCAATGTACCAGACCACAAGCACGCCGTGATCTCCCTCACCCATATCTTTGGGGTTGGTCGCACGACGTCTAAGTCTATTCTGGCAGCGGTTGGTATCGCTGAATCCACCAAAATCCGTGATCTGTCTGAAGACCAGATTGAATCTATCCGTGGTGAAGTTGCAAAACTGACCGTGGAAGGTGATCTGCGCCGCGAAGTTTCCATGAACATCAAGCGTTTGATGGACCTGGGTTGCTTCCGCGGTTTGCGCCACCGTCGCAGCCTGCCGCTGCGTGGCCAGCGCACCAAGACAAACGCCCGCACCCGTAAGGGCCCGCGCAAGCCGATTCGCAAGTAAGGCGATCGCGCTGCCAATCGCGGTTTAAGAAACCCTCGGGTATCGGGGGATTTGATACAGGATTTAGGATACAGGTATGGCTAAGCCAAAAACTACTGTTCGCAAAAAGGTCAAAAAGACCGTTGTCGACGGTATTGCCCACGTCCACGCATCGTTTAACAACACGATCGTAACGATCACTGATCGTCAGGGTAATACCCTCAGCTGGGCCACCGCCGGTGGTTCCGGTTTCCGCGGCTCTCGTAAGAGCACGCCGTTTGCAGCCCAGGTTGCCGCAGAGCGCGCAGGTAATGCCGCTCAGGAATACGGCCTGAAAAACCTCGATGTCGAAGTTAAGGGCCCTGGCCCCGGTCGCGAATCTGCCGTTCGCGCACTGAACAACTGCGGCTTCAAGATCACCAACATCACCGACGTGACGCCGATCCCGCATAATGGTTGTCGTCCGCCCAAAAAGCGTCGCGTGTAAGAGGGGGCTGACAAGATGGCACGTTATATTGGACCAAAATGTAAACTTTCCCGTCGGGAAGGTACTGATCTTCAGCTGAAAAGTGGTGTTCGCCCGCACGATTCCAAGTGCCGCGCGGAAACCAAGCCGGGCCAGCATGGCGCGGGTCGTGGTCGCCTGAGCGACTACGGTGTACAGCTGCGTGAAAAGCAGAAAGTTCGCCGCATTTACGGCGTACTGGAAAAGCAGTTCCGTAACTACTATAAGGAAGCGGCGCGCCTCAAGGGTGCTACCGGTGAAAACCTTCTGCAGTTGCTGGAAAAACGCCTGGACAATGTGGTTTACCGCATGGGCTTTGGTGCGACCCGCGCCGAAGCGCGTCAGCTGGTTGCCCACAAGGCAATTCTGGTCAATGGCAGCGCGGTAAACATCCCGTCCTACCAGGTACAGGCTGGTGACGTGATTGCGATTCGCGAGAAAGCCAAGAAGCAGATGCGTATCCAGAATTCCGTTTCCCTCTCCGCCCAGCGTGGCGATGTCGAGTGGGTAGACGTCAACGCGACCAAGCTGGAAGGCACGTTCAAGCGTGTTCCGGATCGCGTCGATCTGCCGGCAGAGATCAACGAAAACCTTATTGTGGAACTCTACTCCAAGTAAGGGATACAACTTTAAACAGGTATGGCTATGCAGACTGCTGTCAACGAGTTTTTGACACCCCGTCGTATTGACGTCACCGAGTACAACCCGAACCACGCCAAGGTGGTTCTGGAGCCGCTGGAGCGTGGTTTCGGCCACACTCTGGGTAACGCACTGCGTCGCATCCTGCTGTCCTCCATGCCGGGCTGCGCCGTCACTGAAGTCGAGATCGACGGTGTTGAGCACGAGTACAGCGCGATTGAAGGTGTGCAGGAAGACGTAATCGAAATCCTGCTCAACCTGAAGGAAATTGCCGTTGTCATGCACGGCAAGGATCAGGCCGTGCTGAGCCTGAGCAAGAAGGGACCGGGTGCGGTGACCGCCGGAGATATCCAGGTGGATCACGACATCGAGATCGTCAATCCGGAACAGGTGATTGCCAACATCACCGGGGACGTCGAACTCAGCCTGCGTCTGACCGTCGCGCGCGGCCGTGGCTACCAGCCCGCCGATGCCCGTCGTGAGGACGAGGAAGAGACTCGCTCGATCGGTCGTCTGCAGCTGGACGCCTCTTTCAGCCCGGTTCGCCGCGTCTCCTACAGCGTGGAAGCCGCGCGTGTGGAGCAGCGCACTGACCTGGACAAGCTGGTTCTGGACCTGGAGACCAACGGTACCCTGGATCCGGAAGAAGCCATCCGTCGCGCCGCGACCATCCTGCAGCAGCAGCTGGCCGTGTTCGTCGACCTGGAAGGCGAGAAGGACACCCAGCCGGCAGCCCAGGAGCCGGAAGTTGATCCGGTTCTGCTGCGTCCGGTGGACGACCTGGAACTGACCGTACGTTCGGCAAACTGTCTGAAGGCAGAGAACATCTACTATATCGGTGACCTGATCCAGCGCACCGAAGTGGAACTGCTGAAGACGCCGAACCTGGGCAAGAAGTCCCTGACCGAAATCAAGGACGTTCTGGCCTCTCGCGGTCTGTCCCTGGGTATGCGCCTCGAGAACTGGCCACCGGCCAGCCTCAAGGGTGACAGCAAGCTGAGCCCCCTGTAAGTATCTGGTAGGTGCGGCCAGTGGCCGCACGCTTAGAAAGAACCCGAGCGGTGTCTGGCCCCTGGTGAGCGCCGCTCCAGCACGACTTGCTGAGACAGCACCGTCGTTAGCAAAATGTCGTAAGGAATTGAGTTATGCGTCATCGCTATAGTGGCCGTAAATTCAGCCGTACCAGCGCCCATCGCAAATCCATGTTCAAGAACATGACTGCGTCGCTGGTTGAACACGAACTGATTAAAACCACCCTGCCAAAAGCCAAGGAGCTGCGTCGCGTTGCGGAGCCGCTGATCACCCTGGCCAAGAAGGACAGTGTCGCCAACCGCCGTCTGGCGTTTGCCCGTCTGCGTGACAAGGACGCGGTCAAGAAGCTTTTCGAAGAGCTTGGACCGCGTTACGAGTCTCGCCCGGGTGGCTACATTCGCATCCTGAAGTGCGGTTTCCGTGCTGGCGACAAGGCCCCGATGGCCTTCGTTGAGCTGGTTGATCGCCCTCAGGTCGAAGACGACGCAGCGGAAGCTGCTGAGGCGTAAATCGCCGCGGTAACTCGCCCCTGGCGAATACCGAGTCAGAAGAAGCCGGTCAATGACCGGCTTTTTTTTCGCCTGTTTGGCGTATAATTGGCCATCTGATGCCGCCTATCGGTGCTCTCTTGAACCCGGAGGTCTCCATGACCCTGCAACAGTTGCTGGATAACCTGAACCCGCAAATCGTCGGCAGCCTCAAGCGTGCCATCGAGCTCGGGAAGTGGCCGAACGGTCAGTCATTGACCTCGGAGCAGCGCACCCTCTGCGCTGAAGCCGTCGCCAACTGGGAGATGAAAAACCTGCCAGAGGAATCGCGGATCGGCTATGTACCACCAAAGGAGACCCCCTGCGCGGACAAGGACGAGGAACAGCCGCTGAACTGGGCGTAACCTTTAGAGCGCACCTCACTTTTCTCCGATCCGTCCGTGATCTCACGTGGTGAGTGTTGGTCCGGTCTTCGTCAGGGTCGGCCTGACTGCGGTCAACGCCGCCAGTGCTCCCCGGAGCCGCCTGGGTACTTAACAGCTGGGAAGGGACCTCTCCCAGGGTGAGCTGAGCCACCGGATTCAGAGGTTGCTGGGCAAGTTTCAGCACCAGCGACCGCATCTCCTCGTATCAGCCAGCAGGATCGGCCCCCGGGCTTGTCCCCGCCGGACTTTATTTCTGCGCTCCGGTTGTGAACACTCGGGACCAATAATAAGCGCATCCCTGTTTCGGAGGTCCCATGCGGCTACTGTTGTCCCTCTCTGTTGTAATTGCCCTTGTCGTTACCGCGGCCCTGCTGCGCATGCCGCCTCCGGTAGCGCAGCAGATCGCAAAGGTCGACTATCGCGCACAGGCCCGCGCTTTTGATGCGGAAATATTGCGCGACCGCTGGGGCGTGCCGCATATCTACGGCGGCACTGATGCGGACGCCGCCTTCGGCCTCGCCTATGCCCATGCGGAAGACGACTTTGACACTATCCAGAGCGTGATTCTTGCCACCCGCGGGCAGCTGGCGGCAGAGCAGGGGCTTGCGGCCGCAAAGACCGATTACCTGGTGCAGTGGATGGGGGTCTGGGATGCGGTGGAGCGGGACTATCCCAAGCTCTCGCCCGCGGCGCGTCACGTAGCCGAGGCATACGCTGCGGGTATCAACCTCTATGCGGCACAAAATCCCGACCGGGTTTCGCGTTACCTGCTGCCGGTGACGGGCCGCGACCTGGTGGCCGGTTTTACCTTCAAGACGCCCATGTTTTATGGGTTTGACGAGGTGCTGGGTGAGCTTCTGGACCCGCAGCGACCTAAAGAGATCAACCGGTCCGGCGAGACGGCCCTGACCTGGGCCGATGCCCAGCAGCTGCCGATCGGCAGCCAGGGGATTGCGGTGGCACCGCACCGCAGCACTGACGATGCCACCCGCCTGCTGATCAACTCCCATCAGCCGCTGACAGGGCCCGTTGCCTGGTACGAGGCCCGGGTGCACTCTGATGAAGGCTGGAATATGGCCGGAGCCACCTTTCCCGCATCGCCGGTGATCCTGCACGGTCACAATGAATTTCTCGGCTGGGCCAACACCGTCAACAAGCCGGACCTGGTGGATATTTACCGCCTCACCATCAATCCCGATAACCCTGACGAGTATCTGCTGGATGGCCAGTGGCACGAATTCGAAAAGCGGGAGGCACGTATTCGTGTGAAGTTGCTGGGTCCGTTGCACTGGACGGCAGGACGGGAAATCCTGATGGCAGAACACGGCCCGGTTTTTCGCACCGAGCACGGCACCTACGCGGTGCGCTGGGCGGGGATGGGGGAGGCCCGCACTCTCGACTTTATGCTGGCCCTGAACAAGGCAAAGAATCGCGAAGACTTTGAGGCGGCCCTGAAAATGCAGGCCATGCCCAGCATCAACTACGTCTACGCAGATCGCGATGGGAATATCGGCCACTACTATAACGCCATGTTTCCCGAGCGAATCGACGGGCCCGACTGGTGGCAGGACCTTCCCGGTGATCGCTCTGAACTGATCTGGCGTGATTACCGCGAATTTAGCTGGATGCCGAAAACACTTAATCCTCAATCCGGTCTGGTCTACAACGCCAACAACCCTCCTTTCCAGGCGACGGATGGTGACGATGACGCCTGGGTAGAGGATTTCCCCGCATCTATGGGTATCGAGACGCAGGTGACCAATCGGGCGCTGCAGATCGAGGCCCTGTATGGGGAGCAAAAACGTATTTCCGCGGCGGATTTCGAGCAGTTGAAGTATGACCATCACTACCACCCGGACAGCTACCAGATCGTGGCCCTGGAGCGATGGCTGGTGGCGGAAAAACCCGAGCGACTGCAGCAGGAACAATACGCCGTTGCGCTCGACAGTCTGAAACGCTGGGACCGCTCCACAGGCCGGGACAACCTGCAGGCGGCGCTGGCGATTCTCACCCTCGCGCCGGTGCAGCAGGCACGTGGCAAACCGGTACCCAATGAAGAAATCGATCAGGCGTTTGTCGATGCTGTGGACGCCCTGGTGCGCTTCCACGGAAAGGTTGAGGTGCCGTTTGGCCAGATCAATCGGCATGTGCGTGGCGAGCAAAGCTGGCCAATCGATGGCGGGCCCGACACGCTGCGCGCGGTCTACGGTGGCCCTTTGAGCGACGAGGGCACTTTTGAGAATCGCGCGGGGGACAGCTTTATCATGGTAGTGGAGTGGGATAGCGATGGGCGGGTCAGCTCCAGGGCCGTGCACAATTTTGGCTCGGCCACCCTCGACCGGGCGTCCCCCCACTTCGCCGATCAGGCTGAACTGTTTGCGGCGGAGAAACTGCGTCCGGTGCCTTTCCGCCGGGCAGAGCTGAAGGGCCAGGTTTCGCGGCGCTATCGGCCGGGATTGCAGTAGGTGGTTTACCGTGTGGCGGCTTTCCGCACCGTCACTCCCGCGTACAGGGGCTGCCTCAGAGAGCCCCGAAAGCCGATAGCAGGCTGCGCCCACCCAGCAACACTGTAATCAGGAGAACGAGGCAGCCGAGCAGGTTTTGCAGTCGGTTGTTGCGGTGCTCCCCCAGCCGGTCGGTATTCATCTCCCACAGCAGGAACGCGGTCACGATGGGTAGCAACAGGCCGTTGGCGACCTGGGCAAACCAGATGACCTCCACCGGACGCACTCCCAGGGTGGCGATGGTCCCCCCGGATAGCAGCACGGCCAGCCAGGTCAGGCGAAAGCCTGGGCTGCGCATCCCCCCTGCAAGCCCCAGCACACCGCGCAGTGCGTAGGCGGCCGCCAGCGGCGCGGTGAGCGCCGAGGAGATGCCCGCAGCAAACAGGCCAATACCGAGAAATGCGGCGGCGCCGCTCCCGAACAGCGGTTCCAGCGACGCCGCCAGGCCTGAAGCGCCCTGTATGTCGATCTGGCGCTGAAAAAAGGCCGAGGCTGCAGTGGAAGCAATCGCGATGGAAATCAGCCCCCCGAGCGGAATGGATACCAGCAGATCCCGGCGGGCCTCGGGAAGCTGGTCGCGGTGCTTCCACTTTTGACTGGCGCTGGCACTGTGCAGAAACAGGTTGTAGGGCACCACGGTAGTGCCGATCAGGGCGATCACCGTCAGCGCCGCACCATCAGGGATGCCGGGCACCAGCAGGCCCCGAAGCAGATCGCCAAGGTCGGGACGGGTGACAATGAAAGTCGCGAGGAAGGCGAGACTCATTAACGCCACAAGAAAAACCAGGGCTCGCTCGATCAGTCGATAGCTGCCACTCCACAGCAGGGCGAAGGCGATGATCGTGATCAGAATTGCGGGCAGGTTGAACGCCGCCGCTGCGCCAGGCCAATCCCGGAACAGGGCCGTAACGCCGACGGCGGCACCGGCAATGTTGCCGCCCTGATAAGCCGCATTGCCGATAAAAATGGCGCTGACTACAAGGGCCATTGCGCACCAGCGCGGCAGCGGGCGCTGGAACGTCTCGCGAATGTTTTCCCCCAGTCCCCGCTGGGTGACGACGCCCAGTCGCGCGGCCATTTCCTGCAGGATGATGCTGGCGCACACGGAGAACAGCAGGGCCCAGAGCAGGGCGTAACCATAGTTGGCGCCGGCCAGGGAGGCGGTAATCACGGTGCCGGGGCCAATAAAGGCCGCCGTGACCATGGTGGCCGGGCCGATGTTCAGCTTGCCGATGTTCATTGTTTTTATGCTCTTGGCGGCTGTTGTCGTTGCAGTAATCGCCCGGGGGATGAGCCGCTGGCCCGCCCCCCGGGATCCGGTCAGAACAGGATCGGCTTCAGGAAGCGGCCGGTGTGCGAGCGCTCGGTCTCCGCCACATCTTCCGGTGTACCGGTGGCGATGATTTCACCCCCGCCGGAGCCGCCTTCCGGGCCCAGGTCCACGATCCAGTCCGCGGTCTTGATCACGTCCAGGTTGTGCTCGATCACCACGATGGTGTTGCCGTGATCGCGCAGGCGGTGCAACACGTCCAGCAATAACTGGATGTCCGCAAAATGCAGGCCGGTGGTGGGCTCGTCGAGAATATACAGGGTCTGGCCCGTATCCCGCTTGGACAGTTCCCGTGACAGCTTTACCCGCTGTGCCTCGCCGCCGGAGAGGGTGGTGGCCGCCTGGCCCAGTTTGATGTAGGAGAGGCCCACGTCCATCAGGGTCTGCAGTTTCTTGGCAATGGCCGGCACCGCATCGAAGAATTCCCGTGCCTCTTCCACGGTCATCTCCAGCACCTCGTGAATATTCTTGCCCTTGTAGTGGACCTCCAGGGTCTCACGGTTGTAACGCTTACCCTTACAGGTGTCACAGGGGACGTAGATATCCGGCAGGAAGTGCATCTCCACCTTGATGACGCCATCGCCCTGGCAGGCTTCGCAGCGGCCGCCCTTGACGTTGAAGCTGAACCGGCCGGGTTTATAACCACGGGAACGCGCTTCCTGGGTGCCGGCAAACAGGTCGCGGATCGGAGTAAAAATCCCCGTGTAGGTGGCCGGGTTGGAGCGGGGGGTACGACCGATGGGGCTCTGGTCGATATCGACGCACTTGTCGAAGTGCTCCAGTCCCTCGACGGCTTTGTGGGGGGATGCCTTCAGGGTGGTGGCTTTGTTCAGCTCTGTGGCGGCCAGTGGGTACAAGGTGGCGTTGATCAGGGTCGACTTGCCGGAGCCGGAGACACCAGTGACACAGGTGAACAGCCCCACCGGAATTTCCAGGGTCACCTCCTTCAGGTTGTTGCCGGTGGCGCCCTCGATTCGCAGCATATACTCGGGGTCGGGCACATAGCGCTCCTCCGGTACAGCGATCTCCTTTTTGCCAGAGAGGTACTGGCCGGTAAGTGAGCGCTCGCACTCTGCGATTTTCTCCGCCGAACCCGCCGCGACCACCTCACCGCCGTGCACACCGGCTCCCGGGCCAATATCCACGATAAAGTCGGCACTGCGAATCGCATCCTCATCGTGCTCCACCACGATCACGGTATTGCCGATGTCCCGCAGATGGGTGAGGGTGTTCAGCAGCCGCTCGTTATCCCGCTGGTGCAGGCCGATAGAGGGCTCGTCGAGAATGTACATGACGCCGACGAGGCCGGCACCGATCTGGCTGGCCAGGCGGATGCGCTGCGCCTCGCCGCCGGACAGAGTCTCGGCGCTGCGATTCAACGTCAGATAATTGAGACCCACGTCCACAAGAAAGCGGAAGCGGTCCCGGAGTTCCTTGAGAATCTTGTCCGCGATCTCTTTCTGCGCGCCGCTGAACTGGAGCTGGTGATCGAAATAGTCGAAAGCCTCGCCCACTGGCAGCTCGGTGATCTGGGAAAGGGTGCGATTGTCCACAAACACGTTGCGGGCTTCGCGGCGCAGGCGGGTGCCGCTGCACTCCGGGCAGTTCTGGGTACTCAGGTACTTGGCCAGTTCATCGCGCACAGACTGGGACTCGGTATCCCGATAGCGGCGCTGGAAGTTGGGGATGATGCCCTCGAACGTGTGGCGCCGAACAGTGACGTCGCCGCGGTCGTTGACATAGCTGAAGTCGATCACGGTGTCGCCACTGCCGTGGAGGATTACCTGGCGGTCCTTCTTGCGCAGCTTGTTCCAGGGGGTGTCCAGATCAAAGCCGTAGTGCTCCGCCAGCGAGTCCAGCATGTGGTAGTAGTAGATATTGCGCCGGTCCCAGCCTCGAATGGCGCCTTCGGAGATGCTGCTCTCCGGGTCCATGATGACCTTGTCCTCGTCGAAGAACTGCTTGACCCCCAGGCCGTCGCAGCTGGGGCAGGCGCCCGCCGGGTTGTTGAAAGAAAAGAGACGCGGCTCCAGTTCATTCAGTGAGTAATCACACACCGGGCAGGCGTGGCGGGCAGAGAATAGCCGTTCTTCCTGATCGCCCTCCATAAAGGCGATGGAGGCAATGCCGTCGGTGAGCGTCAGGGCGGTTTCGAAGGATTCTGCCAGGCGGAGCTGCAGGTCCTCGCGTACCTTGAACCGGTCCACCACCACCTCGATGGTGTGTTTTCTGCGCTTGTCCAGGTTGGGGGTGTCGTCCAGGTCACATACGGTACCGTCGATGCGTGCGCGCACGAAGCCGTCACGGCGCAGGCGCTCGAACACGTGCAGGTGCTCGCCCTTACGGTCGCGCACCACCGGCGCCAGCAGCATGATCTTGGTGCCCTCCGGCATGGCCAGTACCTGGTCCACCATCTGGCTGATGGTCTGCGCCTGCAGCGGCTCGCCGTGATCCGGGCAGCGGGGTTCGCCGACACGGGCGAACAGCAGGCGCAGGTAATCGTAAATCTCGGTGATGGTGCCCACGGTGGAGCGGGGGTTGTGGGAGGTGGACTTCTGCTCGATAGAGATGGCCGGTGACAGTCCCTCGACGGTGTCGACATCCGGTTTCTCCATCATTGACAGGAACTGGCGGGCATAGGTGGAGAGGGATTCCACATAGCGGCGCTGGCCCTCGGCATAGAGGGTGTCGAAAGCGAGTGAGGACTTACCAGAGCCGGACAGCCCGGTGATCACGATAAGTTTGTCGCGGGGAATATCCAGATCGATATTCTTCAGGTTGTGGGTGCGCGCACCCCGTACATAAATCGTGTCCACGCTTCGTCCTATACCGGCTGGGAGAAAACGGTCAAGTATAAGCCCGCTGTCAAGTGGGCCAAAACCGCAACCCGGGTTTCTCTACTTCCCGCCTTTACGGTAGAGGCCCGGGGGCCGGATCCCAACATTGGCCGCTGTCTTCATGCTTCGATGACGCACCGGTCGGGTCATTGCCGGAGTGGCCACTGACCAACCCGCCCGCCGCTGGTACAATGCGCGCCCTCAAGCCATTGTTGTCGTCCCGGATTACTCCATGAATGTCACTGAGCGCCGCGCCCTCGCGGGTCTCGCTTCCCTGTACGTTTTCCGCATGCTCGGTCTGTTCATGGTGCTGCCGGTACTGTCCGTGTACGGCGCGGATTATGAGGGGAGCACCCCGGCCCTGCTGGGCATTGCCCTGGGGGCTTACGGCCTGAGCCAGGCACTGCTGCAGATCCCGCTGGGTATGCTGTCGGATCGCTGGGGTCGCAAGCCGGTGATCTATACCGGTCTGGCGATTTTTGCCCTCGGCAGCATGGTGGCGGCGCAGACGGATTCCGTTTACGGGCTGATTGCGGGGCGTATTCTGCAGGGTTGTGGCGCCATTGCCGCAGCCACGATGGCGCTGATGGCGGACCTGACCCGCTACGAGAATCGCGGCAAGGCGATGGCGGCCATCGGTGCAGCCATCGGCTTGGCATTCATGCTGGCGGTGATTCTCGGTCCGGTTCTGGCCGGGGCAGGGGGCCTGGCAGCCATCTTCTGGGTGACCGCCGCCCTGGCGGTACTGGGGCTGCTGATTGCCTGGCGACTGGTCCCCGATCCGCAGGAGGCCCGGGGACCGGGCGTCTACCGGGGCGGCTTCCGTGCGCTGATGGGCAATGGGGAGATCTGGAAGCTGGTCAGTGGGGTTTTCTTTTCCCACCTTTTGCTCACCGCAATGTTCGTGCCCCTGCCGCCGTTGCTGGTGGCGGAGCTGGGTCTGCCGGGGGCGGAACACTGGAAGCTCTATGGCCCGCTGATGCTCGGTTCGTTTGTGCTGATGCTACCGTTGATGCGCCTCGCAGAGCGTAGCGGCCGGGTGCCGCAGGCCCTGGGACTCGCAGCTGCTGGTCTCGCGGCGGGCAGTATGGCCCTCTGGGCGGGCAGCGGCTGGCTTGTCATCGCGCTGCTGGCGGTGTTTTTTATCGCCTTCAACCTGCTGGAAGCATTGCTGCCGGCTCAGTTGACCCGCTCGGCTCCTGCCGAGGCCCGTGGGGGCGCATCGGGGCTTTACGCCACCTTGCAGTTCCTGGGCGCCTTTGTCGGCGGTGCGCTGGGTGGCTACCTGTATGGTCTGGGCGGTCCCGGAGCGGTAGCATTCCTGGGGCTGGCAGTCGTCATCCTGTGGGGCCTGCTCTGGTGGCGGCTGAGGGCGCGCCTGTTGTATGCTGCTGGATAAATATCCAAATGATCGCCGCCCCCGCCGGGCAGGCGGTGCTGTAAACCTGAATTGAAATTCGCGGATCACTGATCCGCACGCACGAGAGAGGAGAGGCCAATGGCCCGGGGAATCAACAAAGTCATCCTGATCGGCAATCTGGGCGCGGATCCGGAAACCCGCTATATGCCCAGCGGTGGCGCAGTCACCAATGTGAATCTGGCGACCTCCGAGACCTGGAAGGACAAGCAGACCGGCCAGCAGCAGGAGCGCACCGAATGGCACCGGGTGGTGTTCTTCAATCGCCTGGCGGAGATTGCCGGCGAATACCTGCGCAAGGGCAGCAAGGTTTATATCGAGGGCAGCCTGCGCACCCGCAAGTGGCAGGACAAGAACAGCGGCCAGGACCGTTACACCACCGAAATCGTCGCCAGCGAGATGCAGATGCTGGATGGCCGCGGTGAGCAGGGCGGCTATGGCCAGGGCCAGGGAATGGGCGGCTATGACCAGCAGGGGCAGGGTGGCTACCAGCAACAGGGTGGCGGATTCCAGCAGGGCGGCCAGCCGGGCTACGGCCAGGGTAACGCAGCTCCCTCTCCCATGGCTCCCTCCCAGGGCGGTGGTCAGGCCGGCGGCAACCAGGGCGGTAACAAGGCGCCTGCCGGGGGCTTCGACAACAGCTTCGACGACGACATCCCCTTCTAAGGATCTGCCGGTCCCGTGCAAATTCATCACACCGGCTACGCTCCGGATTCCGTCGCGGTTATCGGCTCCGGCAGTAAAGTTGACGGCATGTTGCAGAAGCGTCTGCAGCGTGCCGGTTTTCGCGTTCAGTTGCTGAATGCGGACGAACTCGATCAGCTGCGGTCCGGGGCCATTGTGGTGAACGCGATCTGTCTCGGCGGCAGTGAGACAATGGACGGGGCCCTGCAGGCCTGCCGCACACTGGCAGCCAGCGAGACCGGGCCGCTGGTGCATATCTCCTCCTACCGGGTTTTCCCCGGAGGTACCCGCAAACGCTACGACGAGGACGACGAGCCCGCACCGAATTCGGAGCAGGGCGAAATGTGGCTCGCCTGCGAAGAGGCCCTGCGGGGCAGGGCGGGCGTGACCACCCTGCGCTTTGGCTGGCTGGTGGACCGCAACGAGCAGGCCCTGCTCGGTCGTATTCTGGCCGGGATTCTCTCGGGCAAGTCACTGGAACTCGACGACCAGAGCCGCGGCAGCCCGGTGACTCTGACGGACCTCTGCCGCGTGGTCGTGGCAGTGGTGCAGCAGCTGGCCAGTGGCGCGCTGCAGTCTGGCACTTACCATTACGGTGCGGCGGATGCCTGTACTGCCTACGAATTCGGCCGCGAGGTGCTGGAACGGGCGCAGTCCTTTTACGATGAGGACTTTGGTGTGGCGTTGAGCCCGCTTCCTGAGGCCGAGAATCACAGCGCGGTACTGGCCTCCGAAAAGCTGCGCGATGTGTTCGGTATTCAGCAGCGCAGCTGGCGTCAGGGGCTGACCCGTCAGGTGGAGCTCTGGCTGGAGCGCCTGGGCAGCACCAAATAAGCAGCGCCAAATAAACTGGCGCCCACAAAAAAGGCGGAACCGCTTCCGGTTCCGCCCTCTCGCTGAGTCAGCGAATCTCTTTCAAGCTTGCCCCGATCAGACCTTGTCAAAGACCAGGCAGGCGTTAGTGCCGCCGAAGCCGAAGCTGTTGGACAGGGCGCGCTGGATTTTCGCTTCACGCTTCTCAGTCACCAGATCCATGCCCTCGGCCTCGGTGTCCCGGTTCTCGACGTTGGCCGATGCGGCAATGAAGTCGTTCTGCATCATCAGCAGGCTGTAGATCGCCTCCTGCACGCCGGCCGCGCCGAGAGAGTGGCCGGTGAGGGATTTGGTGGAGGCAAATGGCGGTACCTTATCGCCGAAGACTTCGCGCAGGGCGCGCAGTTCTGCCACATCGCCCACCGGTGTGGAGGTGCCGTGGGTGTTGACGTAATCCACGCCGCCTTCCAGCCCCTTGCCGTCCATGCCTGCCAGCGCCTGCTGCATGCAGCGCACCGCGCCCTCGCCGCTCGGGGCCACCATATCGTAGCCATCAGAGGTGGCGCCGTAGCCGGTCAGCTCGGCGTAAATGGTCGCGCCGCGGGCCTTGGCGTGTTCCATCTCTTCCAGCACCAGGCAGCCGCCACCGCCGGCGATCACAAACCCGTCGCGATCGGCGTCGTAGGGTCGCGATGCGCGCTCGGGAGTGTCGTTGTACTTGCTGGAAAGGGCGCCCATGGCGTCAAACAGGTGAGTCAGGCTCCAGGCCAGCTCCTCGCCGCCGCCGGCGAAAACGATATCCTGCTTGCCCATCTGGATCAGCTCGGCACCGTTGCCGATGCAGTGTGCGCTGGTGGCACAGGCGGATGAGATGCTGTAGTTCACGCCCTTGATCTTGAAGGGGGTGGCCAGGCAGGCCGATACGGTGCTGCCCATCACTTGCGGCACCCGGAAGGCGCCCACCCGGCGCACGCCTTTTTCCTTCAGGGTCTGGGCGGCGTCGATGATCGCAGCGGTAGAAGTACCGCCGGAGCCCATGACCAGGCCGGTGCGTGGATTGGAAATATCCCCTTCTTCCAGGCCGGAAGTGCGGATGGCTTCCTGCATGGCGATATAGGCATAAGCCGCCGAATCGCCCATAAAGCGCAGGTGCTTGCGGTCGATATGATCTTTAAAGTCGATATCGACCGGTCCGCCGACCTGACTGCGGAGGCCCAGCTCGCGGTACTCCTCCTGGAAGCGAATGCCGCTGCGGCCCTCTTTCAGGGATGCGGTAACCGCATCCAGATTGGTGCCAATGCAGGACGTGATGCCCATTCCGGTGATCGCAACCCGACGCATAGTGGTCTCCGTAAAGCTTGTCGACTGAGGACGTTGTTATTTTTTACTCGGCGCGTTACTCGCCGGACTACTCAGAAGTTGTCCGTGCGGGTGAACAGGCCGACGCGCAGGTCCTTGGCGGTGTAAATCTCGCGGCCGTCTACAGAGACGGACCCGTCACCGATACCCATGACCAGCTTGCGCTCGACCAGCCGGCTCATCTGGATATGGTATGTGACTTTCTTCGCTGTGGGCAGAATCTGGCCGGTAAATTTGACTTCACCGCAGCCCAGGGCACGGCCACGGCCGGGGTTGCCCTTCCAGGCCAGGAAGTAGCCGAGCAGTTGCCACATGGCGTCGAGGCCGAGGCAACCGGGCATTACCGGGTCACCCGGGAAGTGGCAGTCAAAGAACCACAGGTCCGGATGGATATCCAGTTCTGCAATCAGCTCGCCCTTGCCATAGGCACCGCCATCTTTGGATACGTGGGTGATGCGATCCAGCATCAGCATATTGGGGGCCGGCAGCTGGGCATTGCCCGGACCGAACATTTCACCCCGAGAACAGGCCAGCAGTTCTTCGCGGGTATAGCTACTTTTCTGAACGAAATTACTCATTTTGTTCCCGATTTTGGGCGTTTTTGCAAGAGCGGGCATTCTAAGGGTTGGGGATTTATTGTCCAGTCGGTCACCGGGCTATTTGTGACTGGCACGGGGTTTGCTGACTAATTCACAGGGGGTTGCTGCCGCAAATGCCCGCCCTCCGGTAGCGCTTTTGGCCCGGCGTGACACGGGGCCTGCGGCTGAATCCGGTCATGAAAATATGGTAACTTGCCTGTCCGGCGCGGGGGAGCGCCGCTTATCGAATATGGGGATGTCATAAGAATGTTGAGAAAATGTCTTTTCCCGGTGGCCGGTTACGGCACCCGGTTCCTGCCCGCCACCAAGGCCATGCCGAAGGAAATGCTGCCGCTGGTGAACAAGCCCCTGGTCCAGTATGGGGTGGAAGAGGCCATCGAGGCTGGTCTCAGTGAGATCGGCTTCGTGACCGGTCGTGGCAAGCGCGCCATCGAGGATCATTTCGATACCAATTTCGAGCTGGAGCACCAGATCTCCGGCACCGGAAAGGAGCGTTACCTGGACAGTGTCCGCCGGGTGATCGACCAGGCCAGCTTTTCCTACACCCGCCAGGGGGAAATGCGCGGTCTCGGTGATGCCATCCTGCAGGGGCAGCGCCTGGTGGGCGACGAGCCTTTCGCAGTCGTACTGGCGGACGACCTGTGCCTCAATGACGACCTGGGCGTGCTGGGCCAGATGGTGGAACTCTACAAGCAGTTCCGCTGCAGCATCGTGGCGGTGGAAGAGGTGCCGCGGGATCAGATCCACAAGTTCGGCGTCATCGCCGGTAACGAGATCAAGCCCGGCCTGTGGCAGGTGACCGACATGGTGGAGAAGCCGCCGGCGGAAGAGGCGCCCAGCAACATGGCCATCATTGGCCGCTATATCCTCACCCCGGATATCTTTGACCTGATCCGCGAGACCCCGCCCGGCAAGAACGGTGAAGTACAGATTACCGACGCGCTGCTGGCCCAGGCCCAGCGCGGATGCGTGCTCGCCTACAACTTCAGGGGTCGTCGCTTCGATTGCGGTTCCGTGGATGGTTTTGTCGAGGCCACCAATTTCGTCTACGAAAATGTCTACCTGCCTGAACAGGCGGAGCTCGAGAAGAAGCAATAAGGAAGAAATTGATGAGTGCACTGACCTGTTTCAAGGCCTACGACCTGCGGGGTCGGGTTCCCGATGAGCTGAATACCGATGTGGCCTACCGCGTAGGCCGCGCCTTTGCCCAGTTTCTGGGTGCTCGCCGGGTGGTTATTGGCCACGATATCCGGCTGACCAGCCCGGAGCTGACCGACTCGCTGGCCGACGGTCTGCGGGACGCCGGTGCCGATGTATTCCACATCGGCGAATGCGGCACGGAAGAAGTCTACTTCGCCACTTTCCACGGTGACTTTGACGGCGGCATCTGCGTGACCGCCAGTCACAATCCCATGGACTACAACGGCATGAAGTTTGTGCGCACCGGCAGCCGCCCAATCAGTGGTGATACCGGGCTCAAGGACATTCAGCGTCTGGCAGAGGAAAACGACTTTGCCCCGGCGGAGAAGCGCGGCGAGCTGAAGCGCTTCGAGCACCGTGCCGATTTCGTACAGCACCTGCTGGGCTATGTGGATCGCGACCAGCTCAAGCCGCTGAAACTGGTGGTCAACGCCGGTAACGGTGGTGCCGGCTCAGTGGTTGATGCCCTTGCCCCGAACCTGCCGTTCGAGTTCATCCGTGTGCACCATGAGCCCAACGGCAACTTCCCCAACGGCATCCCCAACCCGCTGCTGCCGGAGAACCGCACCTCCACCGCCCAGGCTGTCAAAGACAGTGGCGCTGATTTCGGAATCGCCTGGGATGGCGACTTCGACCGCTGCTTCTTCTTTGATGAGAACGGCGACTTCATCGAGGGTTACTACGTGGTGGGCCTGCTGGCGGAAGCCTTCCTGCTCAAGCAGCGGGGCGCCAAGATCGTGCACGACCCGCGCCTGACCTGGAACACGGTGGATATCGTGCGCGCGGCTGGCGGCGAGCCGGTGCAGAGCAAGACCGGCCACGCCTTTATCAAGGAGCGGATGCGCAAGGAAGATGCCATCTACGGTGGCGAGATGAGCGCGCATCATTACTTCCGTGATTTTGCCTACTGCGATAGCGGCATGATCCCCTGGTTGCTGGTGGCAGAGCTGGTCAGCCGCAGCGGCAAGACCCTGTCACAGCTGGTGGGTGAGCGTATGGCCGCTTTCCCGTGTTCCGGCGAGATCAACTCCAAGGTGGAAGATCCTGCAGCACTGCTGAAAGCGGCGGAAGAGAAGTATGCCGCGGATGCCGAAAGCGTCGAGCACGTAGACGGCCTCAGCGTCGCGTTTGCCGATTGGCGCTTCAATCTGCGCATGTCCAACACCGAGCCGGTGGTTCGCCTGAATGTGGAGTCCCGTGGTGATACAGCGCTGATGCAGGAGAAAACAGAAGAGCTGCTGAAATTGATTCGCGGCTGATCGGCTCCTGTAGTGGTCTCATGAAGGGCGGACATTGTGTTCGCCCTTTTTTATTGGCTGCTTTGTTGGTGTGGGGCGGGCTAGCCGCGCTCTGGTCCGGCTTTGTGGCGGCTGGGGCCCCGGGTGCACCATTTCGAAAACGCTGTGAATACGTCCCTGTATGCTCCGTCGGCGACGTCCCTGTCGCCGACGGTTTCGAAATGGTGCACCCGGCACCTTGCCTTAGCCTTGGGCTGATAGCTTCGCTGCACCCGTAGTGCTGGTGAGTGTGTTTTTATTTGTGGTGAGGTGAGTGTGCTGGTGTCGGTCGCGCTCCCCTGACGGCGAGCGCATTCTTGCCGGATGAAGGCGCTGTTGCTGGTGAATACCTGCCGGACCTTACGCGGCCAAGGACGGCCGCGTAGAGCCTACAGGGATGTATTCACGGCGTGTCCGGCAGGTGTTCGCCTGCGGCAGTGCCGCCACGGAGGTGGTGGCGTGTTCGGGACGTTACACAGTTCGCTCAACTGCAAAACTCGCCAGCTGCTGCAGCGCAGTCTTCTGCTCTCCTTCTGGCAGGAACGTCAGCTGATCCTTCGCTTCACCTACCGCCGCGCGCGCCCGTTCCATGGTGTAATCCAACGCGCCACAGTCCTCGATGGCGGTGACGATTTCGGTCAGGCGCTGGTCACTGCGCTGTTCGATGGCCTCCCGCACCAGCGCCGCCTGCTCGGTGGTGCCGTTGGCCATGGTGTAGATCAGGGGCAGGGTGGGTTTGCCCTCGGCCAGGTCGTCGCCGACATTCTTGCCCAGTTCTTCCGGGTTGCCACGGTAGTCCAGGGCGTCGTCCACCAGCTGGAAGGCCAGCCCCAGGTGGCGGCCATACAGTTTCAGTGCCGTGCGCTCGTCCGGGCTGCAGCCCGCCAGCACTGCCGCGGTCTCACAGGCGGCCTCGAACAGGGCGCCGGTTTTCTTGTGAATGACGGTGAGATAGTTTTCCTCGCTGACCTGCGGGTCCCCCGCGTTCACGAGTTGCTGCACCTCGCCCTCTGCAATGGTGTTGGTGGTGTCGGACAGCACCGCCATGATGTCCATGTCCTTCAGCGCTACCATCATCTGGAAGGCGCGGGAGTAGAGGAAATCGCCGACCAGGACGGCCGGTGCGTTGCCCCACTTGGCATTGGCGGTCAGGCGGCCGCGGCGCCGCTCGGAGGTGTCCACCACATCATCGTGAAGCAGGGTGGCGGTGTGGATAAACTCGATAATGGTGGCCAGGTCGATATGGTTCTGGCCCCGGTAGCCCGCCGCCCGGGCGCAGAGCAGCACCAGTAGTGGGCGCAGGCGCTTGCCGCCGGCTTCGACCAGGTAGTGGCCGATGTTTTCCACCAGGGGAACATCCGAGTGCAATTGGTCGAGAATGCGCTGATTGACCGCGGCGAAGTCGTCCGCGGCGACCCGGTGGAAAGGCAACATGGGTGGGTTCCTTATACTGCTTTATAGGGCTGTCAGAGTCGCCGGCGCTGCGGCGCGGGCGCTATTGTATCAACGACGGGAATTGATTAGAATCTGCGCCCCGTTTGACCGGCCCTCGCGGCCCGTCGGGGACAAGCTGTTTAAAACACACGGCGCAAGCTCCCGAAATGCGGAGCAGTGACTACCAGGTTCTGGTGTCTGCCCGCTGCTTCGTGTCGTCCATCCGGAGCATAGAGATATGTACGCTGTAATTGAGAGCGGTGGCAAGCAGCACCGCGTAGAAGAGGGCGAAGTACTTCGCCTGGAGAAGCTGGAAGTTGCAACCGGCGATTCCATCGATTTTGACAAGGTACTGATGGTCGTCGACGGCGACAAGATCAACATCGGTGCCCCCGTTGTAGACGGCGCTAAAGTGACTGCCGAAGTGGTCAGCCACGGCCGCGGCGAGAAGGTGAAAATCATCAAGTTCCGCCGTCGCAAGCACTCCATGAAGCGCCAGGGCCACCGTCAGTGGTACACCGAAGTTAAAATCACTGGCATCAAGGCATAAGCAGAGGAGTAACGACTCATGGCACACAAGAAAGCTGGCGGTAGTACGCGCAATGGGCGCGATTCCGAAAGTAAACGCCTGGGCGTGAAGCGCTTTGGCGGCCAGGCCGTAGCGGCAGGCAACATCATCGTGCGTCAGCGCGGCACCAAGTTCCACGCCGGCGTTAACGTTGGTATGGGCAAGGACCACACCCTGTTCGCCACTGCGGACGGCGTTGTGAAGTTCGAAGTGAAAGGCCCCAACAACCGCAAGTTCGTTTCTATCGAAACTGCCTAAGCGGTTACCAGCCTTAGCTTCACGAAAGCCCCGCACATTGCGGGGCTTTTTTGTTTTGGCTCCTGCGGGAGCGGGTAGGAAAAGATTGCGCAGGTTACACTGCCAGAGAGAGAAGCAGCCGCTAGCGCGGTGGAGAGAGCATGAAATTTGTCGATGAGGCGCCCATATACGTACAGGCTGGCAAGGGTGGCAACGGCTGCCTGAGCTTCCGCCGGGAAAAATTCGTCGAAAAGGGCGGCCCCGACGGCGGTGATGGCGGTGACGGCGGCTCCGTCTACCTGGTTGCCGATGAGTCCCTGAACACCCTGGTGGACTACCGCTACCAGCCCCGCTACAAGGCCGAGAGCGGCGAGCCCGGGCGCGGGCGCAATTGTACCGGCGCCAAGGGAGAAGACCTGGAGCTCAAAGTGCCTGTGGGCACAACGGTGATCGATACCGACACCGGCGAGACGCTTGGCGATCTCACCGAGCCCGGCGAGCGCCTGATGGTGGCCCAGGGTGGCTGGCACGGGCTGGGCAATACCCGCTACAAATCCAGCACCAACCGGGCCCCCCGCCAGACCACCAACGGTACCCCGGGTGAGGAGCGCAGCCTCAAGCTGGAGCTCAAGGTGCTGGCGGATGTGGGTATGCTGGGCCTGCCCAATGCGGGCAAGTCCACCTTTATCCGTGCCGTTTCCGCTGCCAGGCCGAAGGTCGCCAATTATCCGTTCACCACCCTGGTGCCGAACCTGGGGGTGGTACAGGTGGAGAGGCACCGCAGCTTTGTGATCGCCGATATTCCCGGCCTGATCGAAGGGGCCGCCGAGGGCGCAGGGCTCGGCATTCGCTTCCTCAAACACCTGACCCGCTGTCGCGTTCTTTTGCACCTGGTGGACCTGGCGCCATTCGATGGCACCGACCCGGTGGAAAATGCCCGCGCGATCGAGCGCGAGCTCGAGTCATTCAGTCCCACGCTCGCCGGTCGCGAGCGCTGGCTGGTTCTCAATAAGACCGACCTGGTGCCGGCGGCAGAACTGGACGAGCGCTGCGAGGCGATCGTGCAGGCGCTCGACTGGAAAGGGCCGGTATTCCGGGTGGCCGCTATCCGCAAGGAGGGCACCGGTGAGCTGGCCGGGCGCCTGATGGACTACCTGGAGGAGCGCAAGGAAGAGGAGGCTGCCAATCCCGAGCTGCTCGAAGCGGAGCTGGAGGCGCAGCGGCAGATGCAGCGCGAGGCTCGCCAGCGGATCGAGGAGCTGCGCGAGGCGCACCGGGCCAAGCGTCGCACCGATCAGGACGAGGGTGACGATGATGATTGGGACGACGATGACCACGACGTCGATATAGAATACCGCCACTGAGGTCGGGAGGGCCGGCCTCTGCGCCCCGCTTTGGGGGCAGTTTCGGGGGGAACATGGATTTCGTAGCGGCTCGCCAGCGACTGGCAAAAACCCGGCGCTGGGTGATCAAAATCGGCAGCGCACTGATCACCGACAATGGCCGCGGTGTGAACCGCGACGCCATTTTTCAATGGGCCAGCCAGATGGCCGCACTCCGCGCCCGCGGAATCGAGGTGCTGCTGGTGTCCTCCGGGGCGGTAGCGGCGGGAATGGATCGTCTTGGCTGGCGCAAGCGCCCGGACTCCATTCACCAGCTGCAGGCGGCTGCCGCGGTGGGGCAGAGCCACCTGGTGCAGGTGTATGAGCAGGCGTTCGGCCAGTTCGACTGCCGCACCGCGCAAATCCTCCTCGACCACGACGACCTCTCCAATCGCACCCGCTACCTCAACGCCCGCAGCACCCTGCGGACGCTCCTTTCTCACGGTGTGGTGCCGGTGATCAACGAAAATGACACCGTGGTCACCGACGAGATCCGCTTCGGCGACAATGACACCCTGGCGGCGCTGGTGGCCAACCTGGTGGAGGCCGAGGCACTGCTGATCCTTACCGATGCCGATGGCCTGTTTACCGAGGATCCCCGGGACAATCCCGCTGCCGAGCTGATTCGCGAGGGCGCCGCTGGGGATGCGGCGCTGATGGCTATGGCCGGCGATTCCCGCAGTGGTCTCGGTCGCGGCGGGATGACCACCAAGGTGCGCGCCGCGCAGCTGGCGGCCCGCTCCGGGGCCTGTACCGTTATCGCCGGTGGTGTGGTGGAGAGTGTGATCGAGCGGGTCAGTGCCGGGGAGCGTCTGGGCACACTGCTATTACCGGAGGCGGACCCGATGACGGCGCGCAAGCGCTGGCTGGCCGGTCAGCTGCAGGTCCGCGGCAAGTTGATACTGGATGAGGGCGCTGAGCGCGCGCTGCTGGAGAGTGGCCGCAGCCTGCTGGCGGTGGGTGTCAATGCCGCGGAGGGGCATTTCCGTCGCGGTGAATTGGTGTCCTGCTGCAACGGGGCGGGGGTAGAGATTGCCCGTGGACTGGTGAACTATGACAGCAGTGAAACGGGCCGTATCGTGGGGCAGCCTTCAGAGCGCTTCATCGAGTTGCTTGGCTACCGGGATGACGAGGAGTTGATCCATCGCGATAACCTGATCCTGCTGTAGTGCTGCCGATTGCGGCAACAGAAACAAAAAACCCCGCCGATGGCGGGGTTTTTGCGTTCTGAGCGCGGATCAGGCAGCCAGGGCTTTGATCTTGGCGTTCAGGCGGCTCTTGTGACGGGCGGCCTTATTCTTGTGAATAATGCCCTTGTCCGCCATACGGTCGATGACCGGTACCGCTTCTGCGTAGGCTGTCTTGGCTTTTTCCGCATCACCTGCATCGATGGCCGCAACTACCTTCTTGATGTAGGTGCGCACCATGGAGCGCAGGCTGGCGTTGTGTTTACGGCGCTTGTCGTTCTGGCGCGCGCGTTTCTTCGCTTGAGGTGAGTTGGCCACCGGTTGCTCCTGTTGGAATCTCAAAAACTCTGTAACTAACGGGCCGGGGCCCGATTGGGACGCGACATTATCCCCACAGTTGGTTGTTTGTCAACCGCTTCCGGGGGCTTCTGCAATGGCCCTGTCGCCAGTCACTCCCCGTGGCAGCAACAGCGTGAAGACCGCGCCACTGCGGTCCGCGCGGTTAGCGGCTGCCAGCCGCCCGCCATGGAATTCCGCGATCAGGCGGGCGATGTAGAGGCCGAGCCCCAGATGGCCGCCGCGGTCGCCGCCCGGGCGCACCGAGACCAGTGAGTCGAACAGCTTGCGGTCGAAGCCGTCGGGCAGGGCCGGGCCCTCATTCTCCACCTGCAGGCAGTATCCATCGCCATGGTGCCGGGCGCGCACCAGTATCTCGCTGTCTTGCGGGGCAAAGCTCACCGCATTGTCCACCAGCTTATCCATCAGCTGTGCCAGCAGCTCCGGAGCGCCATGGCAGCGAAGCTCGCCCTCCGGGCGCTCGAGGCGAAAACGGTGCTGGGGGTGTGCGTCCTGGTAGCACTGCACCAGTGCCTGCAGCAGGTCTGCCAGGTCAAAGGATTCGCGCTCTGCGTGGCGAATGCTCGCTTCCAGGTCACTGGCTGCTGAAAGGCTGTTGAGGATGCCGCTCAGGCGCGCACCGCCCTCCTGCGCCCGTTCCGCGTAGCGCCGGCTGTCCGCTGGCAGCTCAGCCATGGCGAGGTTGTCCAGGGAGGAGCGCACCACCGCCAGTGGAGTGCGGAGTTCGTGGGAGAGCTTGCTCGCCAGCGTTCGCAGGTAGTGGTGGTACCGGTCCAGCTCGCCGAGCAGATCGGCAAAGGCGCGATTGAGATCGCCCAGCTCATCGCCCAGACGGGCGCGGGGGAAATTGCCGCGCAGGCGCCCGCTGCTGTCGATGGCGTTGGTGGCGGCGCGGTGCAGGCGCCGCACCCGCCAGGAAAGCCAGCTGGCGTAGCCCAGCAGCAACAGTGCGGCGGCACCGGCTGCAGTAGCGGACAGCAGCCACAGGCGGTGGGCGGCAGATTCCGTCAGGGCCAGCACGCTGTCGCCGGACTGGAGCGCGATTACCCTGCCCAGTACGGGGCGCTCGACAATGTCGTCTGCGCGGGTAACGACGGCTGCGCTGACCGCGCCGATACGCCCGTCCAGCGGGGCTCGAAACCAGTGGCTGGCCAGGGAACGGCCGCCGGGCTCGAAGGTGGGCAGGCCGCTCTCGGGCAGTGCCGGCAGGTTGCTCTGCCTCATGAGCCGGCGATAGGCCCAGCTCTGTAGCCAGGGCGTGTCCTGGTCCCGGGGGCGCTGCTGATGCAGCGTACCGGTAGAGGCGAGCAGAAAGCCCTCGCTATCCACGACGGCGAGTCGCAGCCCCGGGCGCCGGAAATGCTCCAGTTCGGCCTGAAGTGCGTTCAGGGGCTGCACCAGCCGGCCCGGTATACCGTCTGCCGGCAGTGTCGAGGCCAGGCGCGCCGGTGAGCCGCCGCTGCTGTTGTGGCGGTCGATGACGGTGATGGCCATTTCGCCATTGGCCAGTTCGCGGGGCAGGCTCAGTTCCAGCTGGTAGCCCCCCGGGGAGGTGGCCCAGCGGCCCCGCAGGCGCAGTTCGCGCTCAACATTGCCCCGGGTGCGGTTGTGCCACAGCGCCGCAGCCGGGCCCTGGCTGGCTACTGGCAGGGTGTAGTGGCGGTCGCCGGCGTGGATTTCCACGGCGTCACCGCTGGCACGGAGCCCCGTGCGGGGATCGTGATAACTGGGGGTATCGTCGTTGACCGTGAGCAGCAGGTAGATCTGCCCGCCGCGCAGACCCAGTGTCGCTCTTGCCAGGGGCGTGTTCTTCTGGTCGGTAAGCAATTGTGGGCTCAGCGACCACTGGCGCCATTCGTCACCGTATCCGTCGACGAGCGGCGGTTGTGGCAGCGGGTTGAGGTAGAGCTGGGCGCCGTGCGGGCGGTGCTGGCGCTCCGGGTCGGCGAGGATGAGGCTGGGGGCGCTGGCCAGGCGCGCGGCCACAGCGCTGGCGGTGGCTTCGAGTGCCTGCAGTTGTCCGGCGGCGAGGGTCTCGTCCACCTGGCGCAGGTACTGGCAGCCGGCCCAGGGCATTGCCAGCGTGACCAGGCTCAGCAGCAACAGTTGTCGACGCAGTTTCACGCCCTGGCCACCTGCAGCTTAACTGACGTCATCGTCGCTCAGGCCTGCCAGCGGTAGCCGAGGCCATAGGCGGTGGCGATGGCATCGAAGGCGCTGTCCACCGCCTGGAACTTGCGGCGAATGCGTTTGACGTGGGAGGTGATGGTGCTGTCGTCGAGGACTACCTGGGCGGCCTCCATCAGCTGGCTGCGGGATTTGACGTGGCCCGGGCGCCGGGCGAGTGCATGCACGATCCAGAATTCGGTCACGGTGAGATCGACGGCCTCACCGCCCCAGCGGCAGTGCAGGCGCTCTACATCCAGTTCCAGTTCGCCCTGTTGCAGGCGCTCGCCCTCATCGTCGCGATTCTTGAGGACGTTTACCCGTCGCAGCAGCGCGTGAATACGGGCCTGCATATGGGGCAGGGAGATGTCCTTGGTGAGGTAGTCATCGGCACCCAGGCGCAGGCCGGAAATGATGTCCAGTTCCGAGTCGCGGGCAGTGAGGAACAGGATCGGCAGGGTCGGCGCCATGGCCCGCAGTTCGCGGCAGAGCTCGAAGCCCCCCTCGATTTCTGCGCCCAGGCCCACATCGATCACCGCCAGGTCTGGCAAGCGCTGGCGGAATGCCTCGAGCGCGGAGGTGCGGCTTTCGTACAGGTTGACGTGATAACCGCTGCGGCGCAGGGCATCGCGATAGTTTTCGGCGATCGCTCGCTCGTCCTCGACAATGGCAATGTTGGGGGTCATGGGCGCTTCGGCGGTTTTTATACGTGCGCGGGCATGATGCCGCATTTCAGCAGTGGAGGCGAGAGAGCGGAGGCTTGGGTCTCCGGGTGCCCTGAGGGCCCCCGGATTTATGATCCCGACAAAAAATTCAGCGGCTCAGAGGCCGGCAGTGGCTTCCGGTACGGCAAAGTAGATGTCCACCCGGCGCTCCATGGCGTAGGCGTCGATATCGCCACGGGGGGCCTGGGAGTAGGTCGCGCCGAGCGCCTTGCGGAGAATCCTGGCGCTGTCGACGCCCTTGGCAACCAGCGCTCTTTGCACGCTGAGCGCGCGCTGGTCAGAAAGTACATTGTTATAGCCGTCACTACCGCGGGGATCCGCATGCCCCTTGAGGTGCACCTGTAACTGGGGATGGCGTTCCAGGAATTCCGCCAGCGCGGAAACCTGGTGCAGCTGCGTCTCGGCAATCTGGTCGTCACCGGTGGTGAAGAATAACTGGAATTGCAGGCTGTCGGCGGCGAGCTGGGTGGCATCGTTGGCCGAGAGGCGCGCTGCGTCCAGTTGGTGGGCCAGGTTGTCCAGTTCGCTGCGGCTCTCTGTCAGTTGTGATGCCAGCATGGTTGCCTCTTCTGCATGTTTGATCTGCTCGCCCAGCCAGGCGCCACCGAGGGCACCGGCGATAAATCCAACGGGTCCGCCTACTGCCGCGCCCGCAACTGCTGCGCCGGTGAAGACGGTGGCCTGCTTGGCCGGGGTGAGTTTCGATCCTTGATACTCTGCGGTGTCCGCCTGGGCGCTGGAAGCGATTGCTGTTCCCAGGGTCACTGCGATTATTACTTTTTTCACTGTCGTTCTCCTTGCGGTTTCTTCGGCGGGCACCATGTCCGGCCCGGTCGAGAGTTATTTAAAAACCGCAAAGAGGCATCGGCATGGCGCCGATGTGGCAAATTCAGGTGCAATTATGGCGAATGCTGGCATTCACCATCCCGCGCACTCCGCGGGCTAATGTTTGCGCCGGAAGCGCTGGTCCCTGGGGGTGTCTATGCGAACTCTCACCCGTTTGGGGCGGGGACCCAGGGCCACAGCAACGTATAGCAGGACTGCCAGCGCCACGGCGATCAGTATTGCGTTGATGGTCATCCGTCATCTCCTTACGCCACCAGTCCCGTGCGGCGCGTGTTTCGCTCTTCCTGAGTATAGTTTGCCTGTGACCTGCCGGTAGGCAAATGTGGTCGCCGGTGGCGCTTGTCTCACACGTTTTGCGATAGACTTGCCGGCCATTCCACCAATGCCGACTCCGGGAGCCAGCACCTTGTCATCAGAGTCCGCCAGTGACGAAAAATCCACCGCCCGCAAGGCGCCCGGGCTGCTGCGCGGCAGTTCCGTGGTTGGCGGGGCAACACTGCTGTCGCGGGTTCTCGGCCTGGTGCGGGATATGGTATTCGCCCGCTTTGCCGGCGCCGGCGCGGCAGCTGATGCTTTCTTCGTCGCCTTCAAAATCCCCAACTTCTTCCGGCGCCTGTTTGCCGAGGGGGCCTTCGCGCAGGCCTTTGTGCCCGTACTGGCGGAGTATAGGCAAAAGGGCGGCATTGCGGCCGCGCGGGAGCTCAACGACCGTGTGGCCGGCGCACTCGGTGGCACCCTCCTGCTGGTGACCCTGTTCGGGATCCTGTGCGCACCGCTGGTGGCGGGAATTTTTGCATTCGGATGGTGGTGGGACGGCGCTGAGCGGGAAAAGTTCGCGCTGGCCACGGACATGCTGCGAATTACCTTCCCCTATCTGATGTTGATATCCCTGACTGGCTTTGCCGGCGCGGTTCTCAACAGCTTTGATCGCTTTGCCATCCCGGCACTCACTCCGGTACTGCTCAACCTGGTGCTAATCGGCGCGGCGGTACTCGGCACCGGCTGGTTTGAGCCGCCGATCATGGCCCTCGCCTGGGGGGTGCTCGCGGCGGGGATAGTGCAGTTGCTGTTCCAGGTGCCCTTCCTGGCCCGCATGGGTCTGTTGCCCAGGCCGAAATGGGACTGGCGTTACCCCGGGGTGCGCAAGATCCTGCGGCTGATGGCGCCGGCGATCTTCGGGGTTTCGGTAACCCAGATCAGCCTGGTGCTGGACACAGTGTTGGCGTCCTTCCTGCCCACCGGCAGTGTGTCCTGGCTGTATTTCTCTGACCGTCTCGTCGAGCTGCCGCTCGGTGTCTTTGGTGTCGCTGTGGCCACGGTCATCCTGCCCAACCTGTCGAGGCAGCATGTGGGCGGTGACCCGCAACGCTTCAGCCAGACCCTGGACTGGGCCCTGCGCTCTGTGACCCTGATCTCCCTGCCCGCGGCGCTGGCGCTGATCGTGCTGGCGGAACCGCTGCTGACCACATTGTTCCAGTACGGGCGTATGGAGCCGCGGGATATGGCAATGGCTGCCTGGTCGCTGCGCGCCTATGCGCTCGGCCTGCTGGGCTTCATGCTGATCAAGGTACTGGCACCGGGCTATTTCGCCCGCCAGGACACCTACACCCCGGTGCGCTTTGGCCTGATTGCCATCGCTGCCAAAATGCTGCTCAGCCTCGCCTTCGTGATCCCGCTGCACCACTATTTCCGCCTCGGCCACATGGGCCTGGCCCTGGCCACCGCGGCCCAGGCGGCCCTAAACGCCTGGTTGCTGTTCAAGGGCTTGCGCCGGGACACGGTTTATCGGCCGGAACGGGGGTGGCCAGTCTTCCTGTTGCGCCTTCTGGCGGCGAACCTGGCGATGGTCGGTCTATTGCTGGCGGCCCTTGCGGTCTGGCCGTCGTGGAGCGACTGGTCCTGGTGGCAACGCGCCTGGCGCATGGGAGTGCTGGTGGCCGGCGGTGGCGGCACCTACCTGCTGGTGTTGCTCGCCAGCGGCCTGCGACCACGCCATTTTCGTGCTCAGGCCTAGCGGCTGTGGCCACTGACCGGCCACCCTGAATCCGCTATACTGCGGCGCTTGATTTTGTGAGGATGGGAAGGCCCCTTGTTCCAGGAGCGCGAACTGATTCGCGGGTTGCACAACCTGCACCCTCGCCACCGCGGTTGCGTGGCCACTATCGGCTCGTTCGATGGAGTGCACCGCGGCCATCAGGCGATCATTGCGCAGGTTCGCGAGCGCGCGCGGGAGCACGGTGTGCCCTCGGTAGCCATGATCTTCGAGCCCCAACCCCACGAGTATTTCTCTGGTGAGCGGGCGCCGGCGCGCCTGATGCGCTTTAAAGAGAAGGTGCTGGCACTGTTCGATGCCGGTGTCGATCGCGTGCTGTGCCTGCAGTTCAATGAGCGCCTGCGCAGCCTGAGCGGTGAGGCGTTTATCCGCCAGATCCTCGTGGATGGCCTCGATGTCCGCCACCTGGTTGTGGGGGATGACTTCCGCTTCGGTTGTGACCGCAGTGGCGACTACCAGCTGCTGCAAAAGATCGGTGCCGAGGCAGGCTACTCCGTGGAAGACACCGCCACCGTGGAGATCCGCGGGGCACGGGTCAGCAGTACGCGCATCCGCCAGGCCCTGCAGGATGGGGATTTCGAGCTGGCGGAAACCCTGCTCGGCAAGCCTTACCAGATTACCGGTCGGGTGGCTCCCGGGCGCGCCCTGGGGCGCGAGCTGGGGGCGCCGACCGCCAATGTGCGCTTGCACCGCTATCGATCGCCCCTAGTCGGCGTCTACACGGTGCGGGTGCGGGCCACCGATGACCGCGAGCTGGCTCCCGGCCGCCGGGAGATCGACGGCGTGGCCAATGTCGGTTTTCGCCCAACAGTAGAGGGCGAGGGCGCCCAGCCACTGCTGGAGGTGAACCTGTTCGACTTTGCCAGCGATCTCTACGGCCGTGAACTGGCGGTGGAGTTCTGTCACAAGCTGCGCGACGAAGAGAAATTCGATTCCCTCGAAATCCTTCGGGCGCAAATCGCCCGGGACATCCGCGATGCGCGGGCCTGGTTTGAAAACAATCCCCGGCCGTCGGATAGCCACTGAATCCACTGCCTCAAGCAAATTTCCAGTCTAGAGCTGAAGTAGCACCCAATGACCGATTACAAAGCGACACTGAATCTGCCCCATACCGACTTTCCCATGCGTGGCAACCTGCCGCAGCGGGAGCCGGCCACCCTCAAGCAGTGGCAGGAGGGCAAGCTCTACGAAAAGATTCGCCAGGCCCGCGCCGGACGCGACCAGTTCATCCTGCACGATGGCCCGCCCTATGCGAACGGCGATATCCACATCGGCCATTCGGTCAACAAGATCCTCAAGGACATTATCGTCAAGTCCAAGACCATGAGCGGTTTCGATGCCCCCTATGTGCCGGGCTGGGACTGCCACGGCCTGCCCATCGAACACCGGGTGGAAAAGAAAATCGGCAAGGCGGGCGCCAAGGTCGATCACCGCACGTTCCGCCAGAAGTGCCGCGAATATGCCGCCAAGCAGGTGGAGGGGCAAAAGAAAGACTTCATCCGCCTGGGCGTGTTTGGCGAGTGGGGTAACCCCTACCGCACCATGGATTTCCAGTTCGAGGCGGACATCATCCGCGCCCTCGGCCGCATCGTGAATAACGGCCACCTGGCCCGTGGCTTCAAGCCGGTTTACTGGAGCGTGGTCGGTGGCTCTGCCCTGGCGGAAGCGGAAGTGGAGTACCAGGACAAAACCTCCTTCTCCATCGATGTCTGCTACCCGGTTACCGAGGAGACGGCGCTGGCGATCGCCGATGCTGCCGGTGGCCATGCCGGTGACGGCGAGCTGTCAGTCGTGATCTGGACCACCACCCCATGGACCCTGCCGTCCAGCCAGGCGATCTCGGTCAATGGCGAGCTGGAATACGTGGTGGTGCAGGTGGGCGAGCGCCGCCTGCTGATGGCCGAAGACCTGAAGGACGCGGTGCTGGAGCGCGCCGGCCTCGAGGGTGAAGTCGTGGGCAACATCCGCGGCGCGGCCCTGGAGCACCTCAAGGTCAACCATCCGTTTTACGACAAGACCCTGCCGATGGTGCTGGGGGACCACGTCACCACTGACGCCGGTACCGGCTGTGTACACACCGCCCCGGACCACGGCCCGGACGATTTCCAGGTGGGCAAGAAATACGGTATCGATACGCTCAATTACCTGGACGAGAACGGTGTATTCCGGGACAACGTCCCCGTATTTGCCGGCGAGCATGTGTACAAAGTGGACGAGAAAATCGTCGAGTATCTGAACGAGAAAGGCACGCTGCTGCACGAGGGCAAGCTGGTCCACAGCTACCCGCACTGCTGGCGCACCAAGACGCCGCTGATCTATCGCGCGACGCCGCAGTGGTTTATCAGCATGCAGCAGAACGACCTGCTGGACCACGCGCAGAAGGCGGCGGACGAGGTGACCTGGATTCCCGGCTGGGGCAAGGCCCGCATCGACGCCATGCTGGATGCCAGCCCTGACTGGTGTATCTCCCGCCAGCGCACCTGGGGTGTGCCCATCGCGCTGTTCGTGCACAAGGAGACCCACGAAATCCACCCGGATACCCCGGCACTGATGGACCAGGTGGCCCAGCGTGTCGAGGAAGAGGGCATGGATGTCTGGTTCGACCTGGATGCGGCGGAGCTGCTCGGCGACGAAGCGGATCAATACCTGAAGGTCACCGATACCCTGGATGTCTGGTTCGATTCCGGCGTAACCCACTATGCCGTGCTCGAGCGCCGCGATGGTCTGCGCTTCCCGGCGGATCTGTACCTGGAGGGCTCCGACCAGCACCGCGGCTGGTTCCAGTCCTCCCTGAAAACGTCCATCGCCATCAACGACTGCGCACCCTACAAGCAGGTGCTGACCCACGGCTTCACCGTCGATGCCGAGGGACGCAAGATGTCCAAGTCCATCGGGAATACTGTGGCGCCCCAGGATGTGATCAACAAGCTGGGTGCAGACGTGCTGCGCCTGTGGGTGGCAGCCACCGACTTCAGTGGTGAGATGGCGGTCTCCGACGAGATCCTCAAGCGCACGGCGGATTCCTACCGCCGCCTGCGCAACACTGCCCGTTTCTTCCTGTCGAACCTGGCCGGTTTTGATCCGGAAAAAGACCTGCTGCCGGCGGGAGAGCTGCTGGCACTGGATCGCTGGGCCATCGACAAGGCGGCGCGCCTGCAGGACGAGATTATCGCGGCCTACGACAACTACCAGTTCCACCAGATCTACCAGAAACTGCACAATTTCTGTGTGGTGGAAATGGGTGGTTTCTATCTGGATATCATCAAGGACCGCCAGTACACCACCCGCGACGACAGTGTTGCCCGGCGCTCGGCACAGACCGCGCTCTACCACATCGTGCAGGCGTTCACCCGCTGGGTGGCGCCGATCCTGAGCTTTACCGCTGAAGAGCTCTGGCAGTTTATCCCCGGTGGCAAGGGTGAGAGCGTGTTCCTGGAAGAGTGGTATCCGCTGGAGAAACTGCCGGCCGATGCGGACAAGGGCGCGGAATTCTGGGCTCAGGTCGCCAGCGTGAAAACCGCAGTGAACAAGGTGCTCGAGGAGCAGCGCAACGCCGGCCAGATCGGTGGCTCGCTACAGGCTGCGGTCACCCTCTATGCGGACGATGCCCTGCGGGAGAAACTCTGCGCGCTGGAGGACGAGCTGCGCTTTGTGCTGATCTGCTCTTCCACTTCCGTGCAGCGCCTGAGCGATGCCGCCGGTGCCCACGAGACCGAACTGGAAGGCCTCAAGGTGGATGTGCGCAAGGTGGATCATCCCAAGTGTGCCCGCTGCTGGCACTACCGCGCTGACGTGGGGTCTGTGCCGGAGCACCCGGAGATCTGCAGCCGCTGTGTGGAGAACGTGGCCGGCGCCGGCGAGGAGCGGCATTATGCCTAAAGCCCTTTCGCTTTTCGGACATCCGTGGCGCTGGTACTGGCTGGCGCTGGCGGTGATTGTGCTGGATATCGTCACCAAGGTGTGGGCGGTAGAGCGCTTCATGTACGGACCGGAACTGCAGATCATTCCCGGCCTGTTGCAGTTCACCTACGCGGAGAATTATGGCGCTGCCTTCAGTTTCCTGGCCGATGCCGGTGGCTGGCAGCGCTGGTTCTTTGGCGCGGTTGCCCTGGGTTTCAGCGCAATGGTTATCGTTTGGCTCTGGCGCCTGCCGGCGATCAAGCGCTGGGAGCCACTGGCCCTGGCCCTGATTCTGGGCGGGGCGATCGGCAACCTGTGGGACCGTATCGTGCTGGGCTATGTACGGGATTTCATTTCGGTTTACTACGGCAGCTGGCACTTTCCGGTATTCAACGTGGCTGACATGGCGATCAGTGTGGGTGCCACAATGCTGGTAATCGAGCTGCTGTTTTTTGCCGAATCCAAAGACGCTGAAAAGAGCGCAGAAGTTTAAAGAGTATGAGTAACAACGTAATCGGCGAGCACAGCCGAGTCACCCTGCATTTCAGTCTCAAGCTGGACGACGGCAGCGAAGTGGATACCACCTTCAAGGGCGACCCCGCCAGTTTCACGGTGGGAGACGGCAGCCTGCTGCCCGGCTTTGAGAAGGCACTGTTCGGCCTGCAGGCCGGTGACGAGGCGGAGATTGAGATTCCGCCGGAGGTGGGCTTCGGTCAACGCAATCCGTCAAACATCCAGAAGGTGCGGCGCGACCATTTCAGCCCGGACCTGGAGCTGGAGCCGGGGCTGGTGGTCTCTTTCGACAACGGCAGTGGCGAGCTGCCCGGCGTTATCCGCGAAGTGGGTGATGACGAGGTCACGGTGGATTTCAATCATCCGCTGGCTGGCCAGACGCTGAATTTTCACGTAAAGATTATCGAGGTGGCCTCCGTCAATTAAGGGGCTGACGGGTGCCTCTTGCAGGGTGCCCGAGCGAGGTAAGTGACTATGCAAATCCGACTGGCAAATCCCCGCGGCTTCTGTGCCGGCGTCGATCGGGCGATCGATATCGTCAATCGCGCCCTGGACGTGTTTGGTGCGCCCATTTATGTGCGCCATGAGGTGGTGCACAACAAGTTCGTGGTGGAAAGCCTGCGTGACCGCGGCGCGATCTTCGTGGACGAGCTCTCCGAAGTGCCCGACGACGTAATCGTGATCTTCAGTGCCCACGGTGTTTCCAAAGCGGTGCAGCAGGAAGCCGCTGACCGCGGCCTGAGAGTGTTCGATGCCACCTGTCCGCTGGTGACCAAAGTCCATATGGAAGTGAGCAAGTTCAGCGGCGACGGCAGCGAGTGCATCCTGATCGGTCATGCCGGCCACCCGGAGGTAGAAGGTACCATGGGCCAGTACGACACCAGTGGTGGTGGTGCCATCTACCTGGTGGAGGATGAAGAGGATGTGGCGAAGCTGGCCGTTAAGGACGAGAGCAACCTCTCCTTTGTGACCCAGACCACCCTGTCCATGGATGACACAGCCAAGGTCATCGACGCCCTGCGCGCGCGCTTCCCCAATATCCGCGGCCCGCGCAAAGACGACATCTGCTACGCCACCCAGAACCGCCAGGATGCGGTGCGCCAGCTTGCGCTGGAGAGCGACCTGGTGCTGGTGGTGGGCAGCCCCAACAGTTCCAATTCCAACCGCCTGCGCGAACTGGCGCAGCGCTGTGGTGCTTCGGCAAAGCTGATCGACGGCGCGGCGGATATCGACCCTGCCTGGCTGACCGGGAAGAGTGCCATCGGGATCACGGCCGGGGCCTCGGCACCGGAAGTGCTGGTGCAGGAGGTGATCGATCGCCTGCAGCAGCTGGGCGCCGAGCCGCCGGCCGAGATGTCTGGCCGCGAGGAAAACATTCGTTTCTCGCTGCCCAAAGAGCTGCGCTAGCGAGGATTTGCACCAAGTTTTCGCCAGGGAAGGCGAAACCCCTACCGAGCCATGCCGCGTATTTCCACCACGTGGTTGGTAAATCCGCTGAACTTCTGGCGTCAAATGCCAAACCTCCCGCCATTTTCTCGCCCGCTCGTCTGTTGAGCACGACCTTTGATCCCTTTCTGTAGCTTCCTGCGCCAACCGCTATTGCGCCGACGTCGACGCCAGCGATACAAAGGGTCGTAGTCCAACGACTGGACAGGAAACGACAATAATGATGAACGGATTCTCGAGGCGCGCCGGGTTTACCCTGGTGGAGCTACTTATCACTGTGGCGATTCTGGCTATCGTAACTGCCCTGGCCGCCCCCTCTTTTAATGACTTGATTCAGCGCAACAAGCGAACTGCTTGTGCGAATGCCCTCGTGGGAGTGTTGCAGTTTGCCCGCAGCGAAGCCGTTCGCGTGGTTGCTCCCGTCACCGTTACCGCGCCTTCCGGCATCGCAGCGGGCGTGACCGTATACCGCGATCTCGATGGTGGCAGTGATGTTGATCCCGATGAGGTGCTGCGGCGGACCAGCAGCTGCAATGGACCCGCCGTCTCTATCGCCAGCGGCAGTATCGATTTTTCTTACCTGCCTGACGGCCAGACCACTATGCCGGGTCTCCTTGAGATCGAGATCTGTGAGGACTCTACCAGTGGAGAGGCGGGGCGCAAGCTGAGCGTCCTTTCCACCGGCGTACTCCAAAGCGCGCCGCTTACCTGTAGCTAGGGAGAAAGTGATGAAGGGAATCATGCGCAGACAGGAAGGCGCAACCATGATCGAGGTGCTGGTGACCATCCTGGTGCTTGCCGTCGGTCTCCTCGGGCTTTCCGCCACCCAGGTCATGAGCCTGAAAAATGGCAACAATGCTCACCATCGCTATATGGCTGCGCTGGCAGCACATGAAATGGCCGAGCGGATGCGGGCTAACCCGGATGGGCTGGAACTCGCCAGTTATGACGGCAAGACCGTGGACGGAAGCGAGACCAGCGTCGCCTGCAGCAGCGCGTGCAGCGCCTCCAATCTCGCCAGTATGGATCTCTACGAATGGGGGCAAGTGATCTCCACTAACCTGCCAGCGGGTGAAGGAGAAATTAACCGGGTAGGGCGAACGGTCACACTCATAGTGACCTGGAATGAACAGCACACCGGAGAGAATCGTGGTACCGCGGCCGGCGGTACCGAGGAATCCACTTTTCGGATGGTGGTGGAGCTTTGAAAATGAATTTACTTGGAAATCAACGCGGCCTGTCGCTGATCGAGCTGATGATCGCTTTACTGCTCAGTGCGATGTTGCTCTGGGGGGTGCTGCAAATTTTTGACGGTAATCGCAACACCATGCAGATGCAGACGGCTTTTGCGCGGGTGCAGGAGAGTGGCCGCTTTGCTACTGACCTGCTGACCAAGGAGATCCGCATGGCGGATTATTGGGGCTGCGCGCCGGACAAGGCCAGCATTCAAAACCATCTCGATACCAGCGACCCGGACTACAGCGGTTCGTCGGCAAAGGATCTGTACGATCAGATCGGAGCCGACGGCGTTGGTGGTGTGGACAATGCGAGCAGTCTTACGATCGGTGCCGTCCCAGTGTTGGACGGGACGGATACATTGACTATTCGTGGCGCAGACGATGCCTGTGGCGGCACGGGCCGCATGGTCCCCAGTGTCCAGGCTGCTGCATTGCATGTCAGTGCACAGTGCGAGGTAGAGCCGGGTGATGTCATTCTCCTGACGAATTGCCAGAGTGGCGAACTGATGACCGTCACCTCTGTGCAGGGGCAAGGCGGTTGCAACACGACGACTAGCGTAAACAACACCGATAACAGAAAAAAAACCATCACGCACAATACCGGCGCCTGTAACCAGGTTGGGGCCATCGATAACGCCACGAAAGCACTGCAGCGCCAATATGGCGCCGATGCAAGAATTCTCAAACCCTTTGAGCGCACCTACTTTATTGCCAATAGTGGGGTAACCGGCGAGCCCTCCCTGTATGTCGCCGACACCGGCAACACTGCCATGGAACTGGTGCCCGGTGTGGAAGACATGCAGATCCTTTACGGGCGTGATGCTGACAATGACGAGGTCGTGGACACATGGACTTCCTCCGCCGGGTTGTCCGCTGCGCAGATGGAGCAGGCGGTGGCCATTAAAGTTCAGCTCGTCGCAACCAGCGATACCAGTGTCCGGGCAGATGATATGGATGTCGCGGATCTGGATGGCCAAATTACCACTTATACAGATGGCAAGCTGCGCAAGGTCTACCTGACCACTTCAAAAGTGCGCAACCGGGGGAGGCTCTAATGACCATGCCTGGACGTTCGCATATTGCAGGCCTTTCGCGACAGCGTGGTGCCGTGCTCGTCGTCAGCCTGATTGTCCTACTCGTTCTCACGTTGATTGGCGTTTCTGCAGCGCGCACCGTGCTGCTGGAAGAGAAAATGACTTTTGCTTCACGGGACGCAAAAGTGGCCCTGGAAGTTGCAGAGTCATTGGTCAGGGCCGCAGAGACGGAGATCGAGGGGATGTCGACCACGGGAGGTTTTGGAGTGATGGCTCATCTTCACCCTGAAGGCGAGGGACCGGACAGCCTTTTTGATAGCGCGACCTGGGGTAGCGGCAATTCCGCATCAAAAACTGTGAGTATGCAGGCGCCGGATGGCACCGCCCTGAACGGCCGTTATTACATTGAGCTTGCCGGCAATGCCGATAAAGAAGACCCCGCCGACAGTATTACGGTCGGCGGCTATGGGCAAACGACCGGGGGTGGGGAAATCAAAGTATTCCGCATCGTCGCCCAGGGTCGGGGCCTGACCGATAGTACCACTCGGATCATTATCAGCCATTACGGAAAGCGCTTCTAGGGAAGAAAAATGAACAACAAGCAGCTGAAGAAATTCGCGCCGAGGCCACTTCTGTACATGCTTTTTGGCTTTGGATTTACTTTCTCAACCTGTATAAGTGCCGAGCCCCTTACGCTGTCGAATGTTCCCCTGCAGGCCACGGGTAAGGTAGAACCAAACCTGATGATTCTGATGGACTCATCAGGCTCAATGGCCTGGTATCTGGATAGCCAGACGACAGCGACAGACCCGACAGACAGCCGGCTTTATATCGCCAAAGAGGCGGCCAAGACGGTGGTGCGAGGCCTTGGGGATCTGAGGGTCGGTCTTGCCCAGTTCAATGGTGGGGATGGTGCTGAAATTTTGTTGGGTCTGCGCAGTATTTCCGAAGATGGTGCCCGAGATGCTCTCTTGACCGAGATCGATCTGATCAATGCCGATGGTGTGACTCCGTTGGCCGAGGCGCTGACGGATGTGGGCTATTACTTTGTGGAAGGTTATACCGGGACTGATGACAAAGTAACGATTCACCCCGGGGATGCGGACAACAGTGAAGATGTTTCTGCCGGTGCAGTTCTGGGCGCGAGTAGTAACCCTGGCCCCGTGTATGCATCAGGAGCCGCCAAGCCGACACGGGATAATCCTGCGATTCAGGAGTACTGCCAGGCAAACTTTGTCATGGCACTGACCGACGGTCTGCCGAATAATGATTCGGCATACACCAGCTATCTCGCGAACTATGACCTGGACGATGACTCCACCAACGGGGACGCACTAGATGATGTTGCCAAAGCTTTATATGACATCAACTGGCGACCGGATCTTGATGATCCCAATGATACTTCCCATAAAAATAATATAACCAGCTATTTCATTGGCTTTGCAGATCCTGCCCTGGCAACGAATAACTTGCTGGAATCAGCAGGTGCCCAGGGGGGTGGCAGCTATCAGTTCGCCGATAGTGCGGACTCCCTGGCCAGCTCCCTCAATGATGCCGTTAACTCAATCTCGAATTCTGTCGGTACCCAGGCCTCGGTTGCATTTAACTCCACCTCGCTGGATATCGGCTCTGTCATCTATTCTGCAAAATTTGACACCTCGGATTTCAGTGGTCGCCTCTATGCGCGTTCGCTGAATCCCGATACCGGTCGAATCGCCAATACCCTGTGGGAGGCCTCCGAGGAGCTGGCTGATGAATCCTCGTCCACGAGGGAAATCATTACCTATTTGAATGGCAGGGGCGTGTCGTTCACAGCCGACAGCGCGGGTGTCGATACCGATTTGCCGGATTCTCCTCACGAAGACGACCTGAATATAAACAAAAGTACAGGTCTGGATGATGGCGCCTGGGTAGACCGCCTCAGTTATATCCGCGGCGATACCACCAATGATGGTGTTGGCAATTACCGTCAGAGGGGCAGTTTCTCCGCGCTGGTTGATAACATGACTGGCCCCAAGCTGCTCGGCGATATTGTTCACAGTACACCAATTTATGTTGGCAAGCCTGAGTTGAACTGGCCGAGTACTTTTGGTGGCAACAATGCAAGTGAATCCTACGAGCAGTACCGCATCGACAATGCGGATCGGACCCCGATGGTCTATGTGGGTGCCAATGACGGTATGCTGCATGGTTTCAATGCCAACACGGGCGAGGAAATCTTTGCATATATTCCCGCTCTACTGCTGAATAGTGGTCGTCACGAAGGGCTGCACAGCTTTACCGATAGCACCTATCAACATAGCTATTTCGTGGATCTGACACCTACAGTTTCTGATGTTTATATCGATTCGGACGGCAATGGAATTGACGAATGGGCGACAGTGCTGGTGGGTGGTTTACGAGGGGGTGGCAGGGGTTATTTTGCTCTGAATGTTTCCGGTGCTGGCAAGAGTGATGCAAGCGGCACAGTTACCCAGGGGCACCAGTTTGATGAGGCGAATGCAGAAGCTGTTGCCCTGTGGGAATTTGACGGTGGGACTGATGCCCAGTACCTCGGCTATTCCTACTCCGAAGCGCAAATTGCCAAACTTAATAATGGCAAGTGGGCGGTAATCTTCGGCAACGGTTACAACAGTGAGAGCGGTGTCGCCGGTCTGTTTATCGTTTACATCGAAGAAGGCGCCGACGGCAGCTGGGACGCGGGCGATTGGGAGTTTATCTCCACCGGTGCTGGCGCTGTGGGTGAGCGCAAGAACGGCTTATCGTCTCCTCGTCTGATCGATCTGAACGGTGATCGGATTGTAGACCGCGTCTATGCCGGGGACCTGATGGGTAATCTATGGTCCTTCGACCTTTCTGATCAGGATGGCAATGTCAGCGGAGGTAATGACAGCGAGACGTGGGGGCCCTATGTCGGCGTTCCCCTGTTTACCACAGGCAATACAGGTGAGCCAAACAACGCGATTCTCTCCGCTCCACTGGTAGCCCGCAATACGAGTGTGGCGCCAGCCGGCAATGGAGCCAATGTGCTGGTGATGTTCGGCACAGGCCAATACCTCAATACCGGAGATCTTACCGGCAGCACCCCGGGAGCTTTTTACGCTGTATGGGATAACGATTACACACTTGCGAACGGTGCAATAACTGGCGATGACCTGGCCGCGCAGGTGTTGAAGCCCGTTGGCACTAATCGGACCATTGATGAAAATTTAAGTGTCGCAGTGGACTGGGCAACCCATCAGGGCTGGAAAATGGTCCTGGATGATGGCAGTGGGTTTGGCTCTGCTTACGCGGCGGAGCGTGTGATTACATCACCAACCGTACGCCGCAATACCCTCTTCTTCAGTACTGTCAGCCCCAACCCCCAGCCCTGTGCATCGAGCGGCTCCGGTTATCTGATGAGCCTGGACTTCCGAACCGGTCGTGCTGGCAATGATGCCGTTGCTGACTTTAACAATGATGGTGAAATCAATGCGCAGGACGAGGGCTTCGTGGGCAAGCAGTTCCAGGCCTGTACTGAGGACTGTGGCGAAGGTGGCGGCTCGGGTGGTGATCCGGGCATGCCCGGCCAGTCAGGTTTTATCGGTGACGTGCGTTGTACCCCGGGTAGTAGCGGTGATGTGATCTGCGATGATATCGATGTGGGCAATGAGGCGCGTGAGGGGCGCCTGTCCTGGGAAGAGTTCTCGCCCAGGTAAAGCTTCCTGCGATATCGGTGATATCACAGTCGAAAGCGGCCGGAGCGGCGTCGTTGTCCCGATCGCTCCGGCAGTGGGATAAGTCAATGACGGTAGAGGCAAACGCGATATTCATGTCAGCGGGACCGCAGCCTGTAGTGATTGCAGATGGCCTGTAGGCAGCCTGGAGCGGGCGCCAGCTTGGCAGGGGGCAGCCCCGTACCAATACTGCATCCTCTCAGATCGCTGGCCGGACTGGCGCAGGGGTCCGGGCAAGGCTTCTGGATTGCGCCAGAGGGCTTTCTGCTTTTTGGCCAGCATCGCAGTCTCTGTGAGACCAGCTTCTCACCTGGCGAATGGTGATATGCCGCTTGTCGGGAGGAATTCGCCGCTCGTCGATCTGGCTTCTTAGTCAAATTCATTCCAATTCTCCTCGGTTAGAATCCTTTCCGCCAATCTCTTAAGGACAAGGGCTTGGTCAGCTGTGTCATGTTTCGGAAATGGGTCAACCGCGATGTTAACTTCTCGTGCCAGTCAAGCTGGCTTTACCCTGGTTGAGCTGATGATGGTAGTGGCGATCCTCGCCATCGTCATGAGTATCGGGGTTCCTTCCTTCAACACCATGATCAAGAACAACCGCCTGACGGCGGCCTCGAATGACGTGGCCGGTGCATTGCACTTTGCCCGTTCTGAGGCCGTGCGCCGCGGCCGCGACGTGCAGGTAGAGGCGCTCGACAACGACATCGCCAATGGCCTGCGTGTCTGGTTCGACGAGAACGGCGATGGCGGCTTCGATGCCGGTGAGGAGCTCCGCGTGGTTCGCCTCCCGGCGGCCTCCGGCCTGGTGATTTCCGGCGAGGTTGATGGCACGGCGCAAGCGGACATCGACATGAGCTACAGCCCCCGTGGCGCGGTGAACGGTGGGGGCAATGTGATGGAAGTCACTGTCTGCGATGACCGCACCGGCAATCACGGCAAGAAGCTCAGGCTGCTGGCCTCCGGGGTGCTGCGCGCCTCTGCCGGCGAAGCATGTAGTTAAGGAGGCACGATGAAGCAGCAAACTGGCGCGACCATGATTGAGGTGCTGGTGACCATCCTGGTACTGGCGGTGGGCCTTCTCGGGCTATCGGCGACCCAGGTCATGAGCCTGAAGAATGGTAATAATGCGCACCACCGCTATATGGCCGCACTGGCAGCCCACGAAATGGCCGAGCGCATGCGGGCAAACCCGGATGGCCTCGAACTCGGCAGCTATGACGGCAAGACCGTAGACGGCAGCGAGACGGCACCAACCTGTGGTGCGACGCTTTCTTGCTCTGCCGGAGACCTCGCCAATCTGGATCTGTATGACTGGGGGCAGGTTATCGATAGCAACCTGCCGGCGGGCTCTGGTGAAATCACCCGGGTCGGCCGCACGGTGACTTTGACCGTGGGCTGGAACGAGCAACATACCGGCGCAGACCGGGGCACCGCTGCTGGCGGCACAGAAAACTCCTCCTTTGTGATGGTCGTGGAGCTGTAGACATGAAGTTACTTGCCAGACAGCGAGGCCTGTCGCTGATTGAACTGATGATCGCAATCCTGCTGAGCGCCATGCTGCTCTGGGGCGTATTGCAGATCTTTGACAGTAACCGCAACACCATGCAAATGCAGACCGCATTCGCCCGGGTGCAGGAGAGTGGCCGCTTCGCCATGGACCTGATGACCAAGGAAATCCGCATGGCGGATTACTGGGGTTGTGTACCGGATGAAAGCGCGATTCAGAACCATCTCGACACCACGGATGCTGATTATGCCAGTGCCCAGGACCTGTACGACCAGATTGGGGCTGACGGTGTGCTGGGTGAGGACAATGTCAGTGGGTTGACTATTGGCACGGTCAACGTTGTCGATGGAACCGACACCCTGACGCTGCGTGGTTCGGACGATGCCTGCGGCGGTGCTGGCCGCATGGTTCCGAGTATCCAGGCCGCGGCGCTCCATGTCAGTGCCTCGTGTGAAGTGGACGCCGGCGACATCGTGTTGCTGACCAACTGCCAGAGCGGCGAATTGATGACCATCACTTCTGTGCAGGGGGAGGGTGGCTGTAATAATTCCGGGGCGGTAAACAACACCAACGCTAATAAGAAGACAATCACGCACAATACCGGCAGCTGCAACCTGACCGGTGCCGTCGACAACGCCACCAAAACCCTGCAACGCCAGTACGGTGCCGATGCGCGGATCCTGAAGCCCTACGAACGCACCTACTTCATTGCCGAGGGAACCGGCGGTCCCTCACTGTATATCTCCGCCACCGGCACTGGTGTGCAGGAGCTGGTGCCGGGCATCGACGATATGCAGATTCTGTATGGCCGTGATAATGACGGTGATGAAGTGGTCGACGGCTGGACCTCGGCCGCGGGCCTTACAGCGGCGCAAATGGAAGAGGCTATTGCGGTAAAAATTCAGCTGGTGGTTGCCAGTGACAGTGCCGTTCGTGCCGACGACCTGACGGTGACTGACCTCGATGGTGTTGATACCACTTACAGTGACGGCAAGCTGCGCAAGGTTTACCTGAGCACGGCCAAGATCCGTAATCGGGGGAGAATGTAATGAGAGTAATCTCGCAACAGAGAGGCGCAGTACTGGTTGTCAGCCTGATCGTATTGCTGGTTTTGACCCTGATTGGAGTTTCGGCGGCCCGGACAGTCTTGCTGGAGGAGAAAATGACCTTCGCCTCCCGCGACGCCAAAGTGGCATTGGAGGTAGCCGAGGCACTGGTCAGGCAGGGCGAGCAGTATATCGATGGCATCTCCACCACGGGAGAATTCGGCAGCCTGAACTGGTTGCATGCGGAAGGGGAGGCCCCAGATGATCTGCTGGCAGCTGCCACCTGGAGCGACGCATCGTCAAACCTGTTTGAGGTGCCGATGAAAGATGCCAAGGGCAATCAGTTATCGGGGCGCATGTATATCGAAATCGCCGGCAATGCCGACAAAGAGGATCCCGCTGACAGTATTACCATTGGCGGCTACGGCCAGACCACCGGCGGCGGGGAGGTAAAAGTGTTCCGCATCATTGCCAGAGGGCAGGGCCTTACCGACAGTACGACTCGAGTGATCGTCAGCCACTACGGCAAGCGCTTCTAGGAAGGATTCATGAACAAAACAATGCTGAAAAAATTTGCTCTGAAGCCGCTCTTTTACGGTCTGTGCGGTTTTTCTTTTACTTTTTCTACCTGTATCAGTGCCGAGCCCCTGACACTTTCTGATGTTCCTCTGCAGGCCACTGGTAAGGTTGAGCCTAACCTGATGATCCTGATGGACTCCTCGGGTTCAATGAATAACACCCTTGCGAGCGGGGAAACCCGCCTGGAAGTGGCCCAGCAGGCGGCGACCAAACTGGTCGGGGGGCTGGGGGAGCTGCGGGTTGGTCTGGCCCGGTTCAATGCCGGGGATGGCGCGACGGTGCTGCAGGGGCTCACAAGCATCTCTGATACGGGTGCGCGTGATAGCATCATCACCAAGATCAATGCGATTGAGGCTGGCGGTGTTACTCCCCTGGCCGAGGCAGTAACCGATCTTGGCTATTATTTCGTTGAGGGCTTTACCGGCAATACCGTAACAATCCACCCGGGCGATGCAGTTAAGGAAAAAAGCACGTTTACCGCCGGGCAGGTGCTGGGTGACCCCGGTAACCCGGGCCCGAACTACTCTGGCGCGACAGCCCCGACAGCGAGCAACCCGGCGATTACCAATTACTGCCAGGCGAACTTTATTCTGGCGCTGACCGACGGCCTTCCCAACAATGACTCTGCCTACACTACCCACCTCCAGGACTACGATGGGGATGGCAATGTTGACGACGCCGATGCGCTCGATGATGTGGCCAAGGCGCTCTACGATATTGACTGGCGCCCGGACCTGACCGATCCAACGGATCCGACTCACAAGAACAACATCACCAGTTACTACATCGGCTTTGCCGATACCGATCTGGCTGACAACGCGCTGCTGCAAAGTGCGGGCTCACAGGGCGGGGGCAGTTACCAGTTTGCGGACAGCGCCGATGCGCTGGCGGCCTCGCTGAACGATGCAGTGAATGCCATCTCCAACTCCGTTGGTACGCAGGCGTCGGTTGCCTTCAACTCCACCTCACTGGATATCGGCTCGGTTATCTACTCGGCAAAGTTCGATACCTCGGATTTCAGCGGGCGCCTGTATGCACGCTCGTTAAATCCGGATACTGGTCGGATTGCTTCCACCCTGTGGGAGGCCTCGGAAGAGCTCTCGGACGAAACCTCCTCGACGCGGGAGATCATCACCTACTTCAATGGCCAGGGGGTGCCGCTGACAGCGGGAACTACGGGTGTCGATGGAGATCCGGACTCGCCGCATGAGGATGACCTGAACATTGATGACGGCACTGGCAATGCCGACGCTGCCTGGGCTGATCGCCTGACTTACCTGCGTGGCGATACGACCAACGATGGCGTCAACGGTTACCGTCAGCGGGGTACCTTCTCGACCCTGCTGGACGGTTTTACCGGTCCGAAGCTGCTGGGTGACATCGTCCACTCGACCCCGATTTATGTCGGAAAGCCGGAGCTGAACTGGCCCGCCAGTTTCGGTGGTAACAATAACAATGAAAAGTACGAGCAATTCAAGATCGATAACACCTCGCGCACACCGATGGTGTACGTTGGTGCCAATGACGGCATGTTGCACGGCTTCAACGCGGAAACCGGTGAGGAAGTTTTCGGCTATGTCCCTTCGCTGGTGCTGGATGCTGCCAGATACGAAGGCCTGCACTCCTTCACCCACAGCGAGTACAGCCACAACTATTATGTCGACCTGACCCCAACGGTCTCGGATATTTACATCGATCCTGATGGTGGCAACAAGGAGGAGTGGCTGTCAGTGCTCGTGGGCGGGCTGCGTGGTGGTGGCAAAGGATACTTTGCCCTCAATGTGACTGATCCGGCCCGGCTCAATGAGACCTTCGCCGATGAGATCGTAATGTGGGAATTTGACGGCGCAGATGACGCGGCCAATCTCGGTCATTCCTACTCCGAGGCGCAGATCGCCAAGCTCAATAACGGCAAGTGGGCGGTGATCTTTGGTAACGGCTACAACAGCGATAACGGCGAGGCCGGTCTGTTTGTTGTCTACATCGAGGATGGCTTGGATGGCAGCTGGACCGCCGGTGAGTGGAAATACATCTCTACTGGAATGGGTGCTAGCGCTACCGGTCGTAAAAACGGCCTGTCTTCCCCGCGGCTGATCGACCTCAATGGCGATCGCATTGTCGACCGCGTTTACGCAGGCGACCTGATGGGTAACATGTGGTCTTTCGACCTCTCCGCCACTGCGGACAGCGGCTGGGGCGTGTATGGTGGCAAGCCGCTGTTCAGCGCCGGTGCGCAAGCTGGTGAACCGTCTGCGGCGATCATGTCTGCCCCCCTGGTGGCGCGTAACACTGCAGTCACCGGCGCTGGTGCAAATGTGCTGGTGATGTTCGGCACCGGGCAGTACCTGAACAGCGGCGACCTGGTTGATGATACCGCCAGTGCTTTCTACGCGGTTTGGGACAATGACTACACACTCGGCAGCAACTCAGTTGTCGCCGATGACCTGGCGACGCGCGTGCTGGCAGACGATGGCACCGCGCGGCAGGTGGATTATGACAACCCACTGACAGAGGCGTTGGACTGGACCAGCCAGCAGGGCTGGAAGATCCTGCTGGATACTGGCGATGTGAATGGTACAGGCTTCGCCGGTGAGCGGGTCATTTCGTCCGCGACACTGCGCCGTAACACCCTGTTTTTCAGTACCGTCAGCCCGAACCCGCAACCCTGTGCTTCCAGTGGCCGTGGCTATCTGATGAGCCTCGACTTCCGCACCGGTGAAGCCAACGATGACGCTGTTGCGGACTTCAACAACGATGGCTCTATTGATGCCGGCGATGACGGTTATGTGGGTATGGCCTTCGATGCCTGTGTGGGTGGGGGCTGTGATGAAGATGGCGGTAACGGCGGCAGCGATCCGGGTATGCCGGGCCAGTCGGGCTTTATCGGCGATGTACGCTGTACCCCGGGCAGCAGTGGTGATGTAATCTGTGATGATATCGACGTGGGCGACGAGGAGCGGGAAGGGCGCCTGTCTTGGGAAGAGTTCTCACCAAGATAAGTCGATGGAGAGATGCAGAGGGCCCCAAAAAGGGGCCCGTTCCCAGAACAGTAATACCTAGGGTGTGATAAAAATGATCAAGCAACAGCGTGGTTTTACCCTGATTGAATTGATGATCGTGGTGGCCATCGTGGCGATCCTGGCGGCCGTAGCCTGGCCGTCTTACCAGAACCAGGTGCGGTCCACCAACCGCGCTGATGCCCAGGGAGCGCTGTTGGGGCTGGCACAGGCGATGGAGCGGCACTTTACCCAGAATGGTACCTATGAGGCGGCTGCAGTGTCAGATGCCGATACGGGAGCGCCTCAGATCTTTCCGACTGAGTCACCTTTAGACGGTGCCAACAAAACCTATGACTTGCGCATCACGGCCGCCGATGGTTCCTCCTATGTGCTTCAGGCTCAACCGAAAGGTAGCCAGGCTGCAGATGGAATCGTCCAGCTTTCCTCAAGTGGCGAAAAAGTCTGGGACCGGGATAATGATGGCGACCTGACAGAGGCCAGTGACCTCTGCTGGAACAAGACCTGCAACTGACATCGACCAGCTCAAACGGTGGTGGGGCAATTCAGGTTTTCCCCGCTGCCGTTCTCCGCTCTCCCATCGCCATCGTTGTCCCTGCCGTAATAGGGGCGTCCCATCGCATTCAGCACGATAATCCAGCCATATTGCTCATTGCCGTCCGGTGGGCAGTAACTGAAATTACCACTCTGGTTGGGAGTTAATCCATTCGGGCGAAACTGCAAATAGGGCTTGTTGCCGAAGCTGCTCCAGGTAAGGGATGCACCATCAGGTAGTGGCTCCATCACTCTCTCAATCTCCTCGTCACTGGTTCGGGAGCCGTTTCCATCGGTATCTGCGAAAAATAGTGCGCCGTCGGCCCAGGTTCCGCTACAGGTCTGCCGGTCTGCGCTGCCGCACAGAGTGTAGATTTGACCGTGGCCATAGGCTTTGCTTCGGCTCAGGGCGATGAGGTCAAAAAGCTTCTGCCTCTGAGCTTCGGCCTGGTAGCGCTTGAGGAAATCACTCATCGGTGGTGCAGCGAGAGAGATTGTTACACCGAGGATCGTAATCACCAGCATCAGTTCAATGAGGGTGAATCCCCGATTATTTTTTATTATTTTTTTCATTATGGAGTCCTCTGTCCGTGAGGGATCTCCAGCATAATCCATCGGATGCAAAAGCCAATCACACGCGCTTACAGCACGTGCGTATCAGATATAAACTGAGCGTCGCTAGTCCTCGAGGCCGAGCTTTTTCAGGCGGTAGCGCAGTGAACGGAAGCTGATGCCCAGCTTCTGTGCAGCGGCTGTGCGGTTCCAGCGGGTTTCCTGCAGGGTGTTCTCGATGGCCTGCCGTTCAATACTCTCCAGGAATTCATCCAGCGAGCTGTAATGGCCGGTCTCGAACTGGCCCTGATACCGCTCGAGGGAAGGATCGGGCTTTGTCGGTGGGGTTGCAGGGCTGATGGGCCTGGGCGGTGTCGGGGCGGCATCCTGCTCCAGGTTCAGATCCTCCCCGCGGATGACACCTTCCTCACACAGCGTAAAAGCGCGTTCGAGGATATTTTCCAGCTGGCGGACATTGCCCGGGAATCTGTAGCGTTGCAGGGCGCCGAGCGCGGCTGGTGCCAGCTCCGGTGCCGGTATGCCCGCGGCGCGGGCAATACGCCGCAGGATGGTATCGGCCAGCAGCGGTATATCACTGGCGCGCTCGCGCAGCGGCGGCACCGCAATTTCAATCACGTTAATGCGGTAATAGAGGTCGTTGCGAAAACGTGCCGCCCCGACCTCCTGGGCCAGGTCCTTGTGGGTCGCGCACAGAATGCGCACATCCACCGGCACTTCCTGGCTGGCGCCGATCGGGCGCACCGCTTTTTCCTGGATCGTACGCAGTAACTTGACCTGCATGGGCAGCGGTAAATCTGCCACCTCATCGAGAAATAATGTGCCGCCGGCGGCGCTCTGGAAAAGGCCCGGCTTGTCCCGGTGGGCGCCGGTAAAACTGCCTTTTTTGTGCCCGAAAAACTCGCTCTCCATCAATTCCGCGGGAATAGCGCCACAGTTGACCGCTACAAACGGCTGCTCGGCCCTGGGGCCCTGCAAGTGGATGGAGCGGGCTGCGAGTTCCTTGCCGGAGCCGGATTCGCCACTGATATAAATGGGGGCATCACTGCGGGCCACCTTGGCAATCTGCGCGCGCAATTTTTGCATCGCCGGTGCCTCACCCAGCAGAAGGTGGGGGGCAGAGGAGCTGGCGCGATCATCCCGCTCGCGGTTCAGTCGCAGCGCCAGTTGCACCAGGCTGCGGAGCCGCTCCAGATCCACCGGTTTGCTGACGAAATCAAAGGCGCCGAGCTTCAGGGCGCTGATGGCGGTATCCGTGTTGCCATGGGCGGTGATGACGGCCACTGGCAGCTGGCCATCCAGCTCCCGCTGAATCAGCTCCACCAGTGCCAGGCCATCTCCATCCGGCAGGCGCATGTCGGTGAGGCAGAAGTGGTAGTGGTGCTCTGCCAGCAGGCGGCGGGCTTCCCCCAGGTCGGCAGCCGTGTGACAGCGCACATCCATGCGCTGCAGGGTCAGCGTCAGGAGTTCACAAATATCCGGCTCGTCATCGACGACCAGGGCCAGTGGTTGCATGGATCCGCTTACTTTTATTGTTGCTTCCGTAAAGTGCTGGATTATGACAGAGATCCGGGCGGATTTGGGGCTGCGTCTGGTCAGTGAACCGGGGAGTCCGCCGGGGCAAACTCGGCCCGGAAGCAGCTGCGCCCGTGGTGGTCGCGGCAGTGATGGAGGTTGATCTGGTTAGCTTCGCCAAGCTCCCGGGCAATATACAGGCCGAGCCCGCTGCCGCCCTGGCCGGTGGTGAAGAAGGGCTCGAAGATCAGCTCAAGGTTTTCTGCCGGGACACCCGCTCCCAGGTCACTGATGTCGAGCACCGGACAATCGCTCTGCGGGTGGCGATAGACCTCGACCCCCAGCCAGCGGCGCCCGCTGTTGAGTTTGGAATGGTGCAGGGCGTTGTTGCACAGGTTGGTGGCGATCTGGCCCAGCTGGTGGGCATCAAAGCGGGCCGGGATCTCGTCGGCGGGCAATTCCAGCTCGATGACGGTGTCGGCGGGGGCGCCGGCGCGGAAGTCTGCCACAAACTGCTCGGTCCAGAGGGCGAGATCCTGCAGGCGGGGCTCCGCCGGCTGGCGCCGGGAGAGCTGCATGACATTTTCCACGATCTGGTTTACCCGCAGGCTGTGGCGACAGATGATATCCACCAGGTGGCGGTCTTCCTGATTGAGGCCCGGGGATTCGGACAGCAGCTGCGCCGCGTGGCTGATGGCGCCGAGGGGGTTGCGTACCTCGTGGGCGATAGAGCCCGTCAGGTGGCCCAGCGAGGCGAGCTTGAGTTTCTGTGCCGCCTCCGCCAGCTTGCGGTTGTCCTCCACGAACATCAGGGTGCTGTCGCCGTGTTCCCGCGGCAGGCTGGTGAGGTTCAGACGTAAATCGCCGCCATTTTCCGTCGGCAGCAGCGGATTGCCCCGCCCCGGATCCATTCTCCAGTCGCGCACCAGCTTGCCCAGTTCACTCTGGCCGCTTTCGCCATTGCGCAGCCGCTCCCCCAGCAACTGTTGTGCCGCACGGTTGACCAGCTCTGGCTTGTTGGCTGAATCCAGCACCAGCACACCGGTGCGCATCCGCTCCACGATTTGTTGTGCCAGGCGCTGTAGGTGGGCGGCCTGGCGGCTCTGCTGGTCCGCACGGAGCGTGGCGCTGCGGATACGGCCGGAGAGGTATTGAAGGGCACTGACGGTGGCGAAAAGCAGGATGCCGAGGCTGCCGGCGGCAACGATATCCTGGGTATCGGCAATGCCTGCCAGTAATCCGTAGAGTTGTTGCCCGATCACCGCCATGCTGGCAACGGCGGCGAAGAAGGCCCCCATGCGCCGGTCCAGCAGCATCGAACCCACGGAACAATTGATCAGCAACAGGTAGCCGAGCCCGGAATTCAGGCCGCCGCTGGACTGGATCAATACGAGAAATGCGAGGATGTCGCAGCCGAGGATGACGCCCACCTGCCCGGCGTTGGTGCGATAGTGGTTGTGACGCAGGTAGACCAGCCAGCCCAGGTTGAGCGCGCAGTAGGCGACTACCGTTTTCAGGTAGAGAGCCGGTGCGCTGTTGCCCACGGCGCCGCGACCGAATTCAGAATTGAAAATCCCCAGCAGTATCAGCGCGATGGCGACCCGGTAGTAGGCATAGATGCGCAGCAGCTCATGATGTTGCAGGGTGAGGCCGCTGGCGGTGGAGGCTGTGCTGCTCACAGTGGGAATCCCGGAATTTTTTGTCGTTATTCTGGCGGCCGGTGCTGACATTGTCCGGCTCGCGGTACAATTGCGGTCTGTATGGACCGAGGTGAGAAGATGTCTACTTTGCAGCTAGTGCTGGCACAAATCAATTCCCTGGTGGGAGACATTCCCGGCAATACCGAGCGGGTGATCGACACCGCTCGCGAGGCCCACCGGGAACACGGTGCTGATCTGGTGGTTTTTCCTGAACTGACCCTGTGCGGTTACCCGCCGGAAGACCTGTTGCTGCGGCCGAGTATGCAGCGGCGCATCGATGCAGCACTGGCCCAGCTGAAGGCGGCTGAGCTTCCCTGCGCCGTGCTGATTGGCTATCCGCGGGTAGTGGCCGGGGCGGTATTCAACATGGCCGGCCTGCTGGTGGACGGAGAGCTGGTAGCCGAGTACGCCAAGCAGAAACTGCCGAATTACCAGGTGTTCGACGAGCTGCGCTATTTCGTGGCCGGCGATCAGCCCTGTGTAGTGGACATTCGTGGCATTCCCACGGCGATTACCATCTGTGAAGACATCTGGCACCCGCAGCCAGTGGCCCAGGCCGCGGCGGCGGGCGCGAAGTTGATGCTCAACATCAATGCCTCGCCCTTCCATCGCGGCAAGGCGCAGGAGCGGCTGGAGCTGCTTGGGGGGCAGGCCCGGGCCGGCAATATGCCGATCGTCTATGTGAACTGGGTGGGTGGTCAGGATGAGCTGGTGTTCGATGGCGGCTCCTTTGCTGTGGACAGCCACGGCAAGCTTGCCGTCCGCGCGCCGGAGTTTACCGAGAAGCTGCTGCCGCTGGCGGTGGGGTACGAAAACGGTGCTGTGAAACTGCAGTCCGGAGAGGTCACCCCGGCTCTGGAAGACCTGGCATCCGTGTACCAGGCTCTGGTGCTGGGGGTGCGAGATTACGTCAACAAGAACGGTTTCAATGGCGTGGTGCTGGGGCTCTCTGGCGGGATCGATTCGGCCCTGACGCTGGCTATTGCCGTCGATGCCCTGGGTAAAGACCGGGTCGAGGCGGTGATGATGCCGTTTCGCTACACCTCCGAGCTGAGTCGCAATGACGCCGCCGATCAGGCCGAGCGCCTGGGCGTCAATTACCGGGTCATCAGCATCGAGCCCATTTTCGATGCCTTTATGGCGGCCCTGGCCAGCGAATTTGACGGCCTGGAGCGGGATACCACCGAGGAGAACCTGCAGGCCCGCTCCCGGGGTGTGCTGCTGATGGCGATCTCCAACAAGAAAGGTTCCATGGTCCTGACGACCGGCAACAAGAGTGAGATGGCGGTAGGCTATGCGACCCTCTATGGCGACATGGTTGGTGGCTACAGCGCACTGAAAGACGTGCCCAAAACGCTCGTGTATGCCCTGTCCCGCTATCGCAATACCCTCTCTGACGTGATACCGGAGACGGTGATCACACGCCCGCCCAGTGCGGAGCTGGCCCCGGACCAGGTGGATTCCGATAGCCTGCCGGATTACGACGAACTGGACCAGATCCTGCACCTGTACGTGGATCAGGACCTGAGCGCGGCAGATATCGTCGCCGAGGGATTCGAGCGAGAGGTAGTAGAGCGGGTGGTGCGGCTGGTGGATCGCAATGAGTACAAGCGGCGTCAGTCGGCGGTGGGCGTACGGATTTCCCGCCGGGGCTTTGGTCGTGATCGCCGCTATCCGATCACCAATGGATGGAAGGCGGGGGAGTAATCCCCTATTGATCCAGTAAAAGCAGCCCCCAACAGAAAACGGCGCCTTCTGGCGCCGTTTTTCGTACAGTTGATCGCGGATGCCGTTACATCAGCTCCGGCGGTAGCGGCGCCTCTTCGCGACGATACTCGACGTTGTACTGCTCGCGGCTGTCGAAGCCGCGGGGGTCGGACTTCTCGAACAGGCCGAGAGTCAGGCGGTGCACGATGCTGCGGCCGCTGGCGCCCTTGTAGTAGTTGTAGTTGAAGCTGCCGTCACTGCGGAAGGCCGGGTGATCCGGATAGTTGGCCTGCAGCACTTGGAGAGAGTTGGCTTCCAGTTCCGGCTTTTCCATCAGGTGGTAGCCCTGCACCATCACTGCCAGCGCGTCCGGCACGGCCGGGGTCTGCTGGAAGTTTTCCACCACGTAGCGGCCGCGGTTGGTAGCGGCCAGGTAGGCGCCGCGCTTGAAGTAGTAGTTTGCAACGTGAATCTCGTAACGGGCCAGCAGGTTACGCAGGTGGATCATGCGTTTCTGGGCATCGGGCGCGTAGCGGCTGTCCGGGAAACGCGCCATCAGCTGGGCGAAATAGGCGAAGGACTCGCGGGCGGAGCCCGGGTCACGGCGGGTCATATCGGTGGGCAGGAAGCGCTCAAACAGGCCGCTGCCCTCGGTGAATGAGGCCAGGCCCTTCATGTAATAGGCGTAATCCACGTTGCGATGCTGCGGGTGCAGGCGGATAAACCGGTCTGCGGCGGCGATGGCAGCGTCGTTCTCGTAGTTGCGGTAGTAGGCGTAGATCAGTTCCAGCTGGGCCTGCTCGGCATAGCTGCCGAAGGGGAAGTTGTCTTCCAGGGCGCGCAGGTTCTTGATCGCCAGGTCCCACTGGCTCGACCGCAGCTGGCGCTGGGCCGCTTCGTAAAAGGCCTGCTCGGTGCGGCTGCCGGAGGGCAGCCCCTCTTCTGACTCGTCGGTACTGGCACAGGCGACCACAATTGCGGACATCACCACCAACAACAGGGTTTTCCAGGCCTGCATAGTGCCTCGCTCTATCATTATTACTCTCTACCTTATTAAACTACGCGCCATCCGTTCATTTCGGGGCGGCCCGACATTTAACCACAGTCGCGCACCTGCCCAAAGTTTTCGTGCCCGTAGGCCCAGAGTATGACCGACGAGATACAAGTGGACATCGTAGTGCCTCCCCGCCTGTCCGGTCACAGGTTGGACCAGGTGGCAGCGGAATTAATTCCCGAATATTCCCGCGCCCGTCTCCAGGGCTGGATCAAGAGTGGCGCTCTGACGGTCGATGGTCGCCGTGGTAAGCCGAAAGACAAGCTGTTTGGCGGTGAGCAGCTGGCGCTGCGGGCCGAGCTGGAGCCCCAGGGGGAGTGGGTCGCAGAGGACCTGTCCCTGGAAGTCGTGTATGAAGACGACAGCCTGCTGGTGATCAACAAGCCCGCCGGGCTGGTGGTGCATCCAGCCGCCGGCAACCCGGACGGCACGCTCCTGAATGGCCTGCTGTTTCACTGCCGGGAACTGGAAAAGATTCCCCGGGCCGGCATCGTCCACCGCCTCGACAAGGACACCAGCGGCCTGATGGTGGTGGCGAAGACGCTTACTGCCCAAGCGAACCTGGTCAACCAGCTAAAGGCGCGCACGGTCAGCCGTCTATATGATGCAGTGGCCCAGGGGGCCATGACCGCCGGTGGCACGGTCGATGCCCCGATCGGCCGGCATCGCCAGAACCGCCTGAAAATGGCGGTGCTCCCAGCGGGCGCAGCCGGCGCCCGAGAGGCGGTAACCCACTACCGGGTGGTGGAGCGCTTTGCCGCCCACACCCTGTTGCGCTGCCAACTGGAGACAGGGCGTACCCATCAGATCCGGGTCCACATGGCCCATATTCACCATCCACTGGTGGGCGATCCGCTCTACGGTGGGCGCGGTCGACTGTCCGCCGGCGCCTCTCCGGAACTGAGGGAGACGCTGCAGTCGTTCCCGCGCCAGGCGTTGCACGCTGCGGAGCTGTCACTGCAGCACCCCGAACACGGCGAGACACTGCACTGGAGTGCCGCGATGCCTGAGGATATGCTGCACCTGCTGGCCAGCTTGCGGGCCGGCTGACGCCGGCCTGCGGACTCCGCAATATCCGCAGATCCGACACCCGGGCGGGGGCGGGACTAAATTTCCCGTAGCCCGCTTTTCCGCATCCCTGCCACAGGAGACATCATGGCCCTCGATCACTACCTGTTCCCGGACTGGCCCGCACCCGCCAACGTCCGCGCGGCCGTTACCCTGCGGGGCGGTGGTCACAGTGAGGGCCCCTACGCTTCCTTTAACCTCGGCAATCATGTGGGGGACAGCGAGGCCGCCGTGTTGGCCAACCGTCAACAGTTGCAGGAGGAGTTACAGCTGCCGGCGCCGCCCCAGTGGCTGGAGCAGATCCACAGCGATAAAGTGGTAGAGGCCAGGAGCGATGGGACCATCCGCACCGCAGACGCCAGTCATACCACCAGCGTGGGCGTGGTCTGCGCGGTACTGACGGCGGATTGTCTGCCCGTGCTGCTCTGTGACCGCGCAGGTACCCGAGTGGCGGCGGTGCACGCCGGTTGGCGGGGACTGGCCGGTGGCGTGGTGCGCAACGCTGTGTCCGCCCTCAACTGCAAGCCAGGGCACCTCATGGCCTGGCTGGGACCGGCCATCGGCCCCGAGGCCTTTGAAACCGGCGTCGATGTGCTCGAGGCTTTTTTCGAAAGTGCGCAGAATCCCGAGCACGCGGAAAAGATGGCGCAGTGTTTCCGGCCACATATGCAGAAGCCGCTGCATTTCCTCGCCGATATCTATGGGCTGGCGCGGGCCGAACTGGAAAGTCTCGGAGTGAGTGAGATCTCCGGCGGCGACCGCTGCACCGTGACTGACGCAGAAAACTTTTTTTCCTATCGCCGCGACAAAGTCACCGGGCGCATGGCTTCCCTTATCTGGCTGCAACCCTGACCGTCGGAAAGTCCACACTTCGCGTATTGAAAAAGCCTCAACCGGCCGCACATCTGTAACTAGACTCAGAAGCTGTGCTGTCGCATCAAACTGAAAGAGGATTTTTTCGTGCGCATAGACCGTATGACCAACCCGCTCCAGTCAGCAATTGCCGATGCGCAGTCGATTGCTGTCGGCCGCGACCACAACCAGATTTATCCGGAACACCTCCTGCAGGCACTGCTGAACCAGAACAATGGCAGCGTGCCCGCTTTTCTGTCCCAGGCCGGCTTTAACCTCAATGGCCTGCGCAATGATCTGGCCAAGCGCCTCGATGCGTTGCCGACCATCAGTTCCCCGACTGGCGATGTGGGTATGTCGCAGGAGCTGGTGCGTCTTTTCAACCTGGCCGATAAAAAGGCCCAGCAGAATGGCGACTCCTTCATCGCCAGTGAAACCGTGCTGCTGGCTGCCTTTGATTCGGCGGCCGGCGAGGTGGCAAAAATCCTGCGCGCCAATGGCGATGTGAAGCAGCTGGAAGACGCCATCAAGAAAGTCCGCGGCAGCGAAAAGGTCGACGATCCGTCTGCCGAAGATGCCCGTCAGGCACTGGATAAATACACGCTGGACCTGACCGAGCGCGCAGTTGCCGGCAAGCTCGACCCGGTGATCGGCCGCGACGATGAAATCCGCCGCACCATCCAGGTTTTGCAGCGCCGCACCAAGAACAATCCGGTGTTGATTGGTGAGCCCGGGGTGGGTAAAACCGCCATCGTCGAGGGGCTCGCCCAGCGCATCGTCAACGGTGAAGTGCCCGAGGGGTTGAAGGACAAGCGTCTCTTGTCGCTGGACCTGGGTGCGCTGCTGGCGGGTGCCAAGTTTCGCGGCGAGTTCGAGGAGCGCCTGAAAGCCGTGCTCAACGAACTGTCGAAACAGGAAGGCCGCGTCATCTTGTTTATCGATGAGCTGCATACCATGGTCGGCGCTGGCAAGGCGGAGGGCGCCATGGACGCAGGCAATATGCTGAAGCCCGCCCTGGCCCGCGGTGAGCTGCACTGCGTCGGTGCCACCACCCTGGACGAATATCGCAAATACATCGAGAAAGACGCCGCGCTGGAGCGCCGTTTCCAGAAGGTCCTGGTGGACGAGCCGACAGAAGAGGACACCATTGCTATCCTGCGCGGCCTGAAAGAGCGCTACGAAGTGCACCATGGTGTGGATATCACCGACTCGGCAATCATCGCGGCTACGCGCCTGTCCCAACGCTATATCACCGACCGCCAGTTGCCCGATAAGGCCATTGACCTGATCGACGAAGCGGCCAGCCGTATCCGCATGGAGATCGACTCCAAGCCGGAGGCAATGGACAAACTGGAGCGCCGCTTGATTCAGCTCAAGATCGAGCGCGAGGCGGTCAAGAAAGATAAAGACGATGAGGCAGCGCAGAAGCGACTGGCGAAGCTGGAAGAGGACATCAACCAGATCGAAAAGGAATACGCCGATCTGGAAGAGGTGTGGAAGGCCGAAAAGGCCCAGCTGGCTGGCAGTCACGATATCAAGGAGAAGCTGGAGCAGGCCAAGCTGGATATGGAGGCGGCGCGTCGCGCCGGCGACCTGACCCGGATGTCCGAGCTTCAATACGGTGTCATCCCGCAGCTCGAACAACAACTGCAGGCCGCCTCGACCGCCGATACAGAGACAGCGGAAGAACCGAGGCTGCTGCGCAACCGCGTCACCGATGAAGAGGTGGCAGAAGTGGTTTCCCGCTGGACCGGTATTCCGGTATCGAAGATGCTCGAGGGTGAGCGGGAAAAACTGCTGCGCATGGAGGAGGCGCTGCACGGCCGTGTTATCGGTCAGGACGAGGCTGTCAACGCGGTCTCCAATGCGGTGCGTCGTTCCCGCGCGGGGCTGGCGGATCCCAACCGGCCCAATGGCTCCTTCCTGTTCCTCGGCCCAACCGGTGTGGGCAAGACCGAGTTATGCAAGGCGCTGGCGCAATTCCTCTTTGATACCGAGGACGCCATGGTGCGCATCGACATGTCCGAGTTTATGGAGAAGCACTCCGTGGCACGGCTCATCGGCGCGCCTCCGGGCTATGTGGGATATGAAGAGGGCGGTTACCTGACCGAGGCGGTGCGACGCAAACCTTATTCGGTCATCCTGATGGATGAGGTGGAAAAGGCGCACCCGGATGTGTTCAATATCCTGCTGCAGGTGCTGGAGGATGGCCGGCTCACCGATGGCCAGGGCCGCACGGTGGACTTCCGTAACACCGTGGTGGTGATGACTTCGAACCTGGGCTCCGACCTGATCCAGAAATATGCCACTGCCAAGGAAGAAGACGAGCTGGACAGTGAGATTCGCTACCAGCAGATGAAGAGCGCGGTGATGGAAGTGGTGGGCGATCATTTCCGGCCTGAATTCATCAACCGTATCGACGAGGTCGTGGTGTTCCACCCGCTGGGACGCGAACAGGTGCGGGAGATTGCCGAGATCCAGCTGGATCACCTGCGTCGGCGGCTTGCCGACCGGGAGCTCAAGCTGGAAGTTTCCGAAGAACTGCTCAACAAGCTCTCAGAAGTGGGTTTCGATCCCGTCTATGGCGCGCGGCCCTTGAAGCGCGCCATCCAGATGTGGCTGGAAAACCCGCTGGCGCAGGAGGTACTGGCAGGGAAGTTTGCCCCCGGCGACACCATTCACGCCGATGTCGAGGGCGACAAGGCAGTGTTCCGCAACTGAGCCCTGACGGCGGCGGGGCTTTTCCCGCCGCCTTTGCTCTCCCTGTTGCTGGAGCCGGCAATGCCGGCCGCTCAGGCGCACTTCAAATCCTTTCACCGTCCGTTAACGATCCTTTTCTCTCTCGCTTTCCATTCCGCACTCGAGTCTCCAGCAAAGTGCATCGGCCGCCGATTGCCTATGCTGTCAGCGATGGTGTCCGTCAATAAAGAGGGCTCCGAGGACAGCGCGTAGATAAGAAACGGGACTTTTAGTTAGTGGCGGCAAAAAATCGAGTCTTCAATAAGCCCATGCTGCTGATGCTACTCGGCTGCCTGCTGCTGTTCGGTGGCATTTTTGCCTTTAAGATGTTTGGCAAGATGATGATGAACCGGGCCTTCGACACCATGGCCCTGCCACCTGCCACGGTGACGTCGGCCTCGGTAGAACAGCAGACCTGGAGCACGCGGCTCAGTGCGGTGGGGAGTCTGCGGGCGGTGAATGGCGTCGAGGTCACCACGCAGGCCGAGGGAGTGGTCAGCAATATCTATTTTAAATCCGGCGAAACGGTTGAGGCCGGTGCATTACTGGTAGAGCTCACTGCGGAACCCGAGCGCGCCCAGCTCAAGGTGCTGGAGGCGGAACTGCAGCTGGCGCGGCGGGACTACGATCGGATTAAAAAGCTGCACGGGCGGGGCGTGACCACCGATGCGGAACTGGATGACGCCCTGAGCACCCTGGAGCAGGTACTGGCCAGCATTGAGGTACAGCGTGCCACTGTGGCGGAGCGTCGGGTGAAAGCGCCTTTTTCCGGTCAGCTGGGCATCCGCCAGGTAGACCTGGGCGAAAATATCAGTCCCGGCGATCCGGTGGTTTCCCTGCAGCAGCTCTCGCCCATCTATGCAGACTTTTCGCTCCCGGAGCAGCATTTTGCGCAGTTGCAAGTGGGGCAAACCATCTCGCTTCGCACCGGCGCCTACCCGGAGCGCAGATTTGCCGGCCAAGTCACTGCGATCGATCCGAGAATCGACAATGAGAGTCGCAATTTTCTGGTGCAGGCCACATTGCCAAATGACGGTCAGGAATTGCGACCGGGCATGTATGCCGATGTAACCCTGGAACTGGCGGCAGAACGTAGCGTGCTGGTGGTGCCCCGCACGGCCATCCGGTTCGCACCCTATGGCAACTCGGTTTTTGTGTTGCAGGAGGCCACGGAAGGAGAGGGCTACGTTGCCAACCGTCGGGTGGTGCAGACCGGGGAGGAGCGCGGCGACCTGGTGGAAATCCTCAAGGGCGTGGAAGCCGGTCAGCAAGTGGCAACCAGTGGACTGTTGAAACTGCGTAATGAAGGAGCCGTGATCATCAACAACGAAAACCGGCCATCGTCAGAGATCGACCCCAACCCGGAAAATCGTTGATCAGCAACAAGGAGCCGCCAGGGAAGCACCGGTGAATTTTACCGAGATTTTTATTCGCAAGCCGGTTCTGGCCACGGTAGTGAGCCTTTTTTTGTTACTGCTTGGCCTGCGTGCAGCAACAGAGCTCAACGTGCGCGAGTACCCGGAGCTGGAGAACGCGGTGATCACGGTCAACACCGTGTATGTGGGTGCAGATGCGGACCTGGTGCAGGGTTTTATTACCACACCGCTGGAGCAGGAAGTGGCGACCGCCGACGGCATCGATTACATGGTCTCCACCAGTGTGCAGGGCCTCTCCTCCATCCAGGCCTATGTGCGGTTGGGGTATAACGCCAACGAGGTGCTTACCCAGGTTGTGGCCAAGGTCAACAAACTGCGCAGTGAGTTGCCGGAAGAGTCGGAGGACTCGACTGTGGACATGGCCATCGGCCAGACCGTTGCCGCCATGTACCTGTCCTTTTCCTCTGAGCTGCTGGATAACAACCAGATTACTGATTACCTGACCCGTGTGGTGCAACCGAAGCTCTCCACCATCCCCGGTGTACAGCGCGCGAGACTGCTGGGCAACCGCACCTTTGCCATGCGTATCTGGCTGCGCCCGGCGGATATGGCCGCCTTCGGAGTTACGCCGGGGGATGTGAGTGCCGCACTGCGCACGAACAACGTGCTGTCTGCGGTCGGCAGCACCAAGGGCACCATGGTCACGGTGGAAATTTCCGCAGATACCGATATCGCCACCGAAGAGGCGTTTCGGCAGCTGGTGGTGCGCTCCGATGGCGATCAGATAATCCGATTGCAGGATATCGCCAAAGTAGAGCTCGGCTCGGAGTCCTACGACAGCTCGGTCACTTTCAACGGCCGCTCCGCGACATTTATCGCAGTCGAGGTGGCGCCAGATGCCAATGCCCTCGATGTGATTCGCATCGTGCGGGAGAAGCTGGATCGGGAAATCTTCCCGCAACTGCCACAGGGCATGATCGGCGAGATCCCTTACGACAGCACCGAGTATATCCAGGATTCCATCAATGAGGTCATCAAGACGATTGTCGAGGCGATCCTCATTGTCATCGTGGTGATCTACCTGTTTCTCGGTTCACTGCGCAGTGTGGTGATCCCCGCGGTCGCGGTACCGTTGTCGCTGGTCGGTGCCCTGTTTCTGATGCTGTTGATGGGTTTCTCCATCAACCTGCTGACGCTGCTGGCGATGGTCCTGGCCATCGGCATCGTGGTCGACGATGCGATTATTGTGCTGGAAAACGTGCACCGACATATCGAGGAGGGGCTCAGCCCGAAAGAGGCCGCGATTATTGGTGCCCGGGAACTGGCTTGGCCGGTGGTGGCCATGACCACCACCCTGATTGCGGTGTATCTGCCAATCGGCTTTCTCGGTGGCCTTACCGGCACCCTGTTTCTGGAGTTTGCCTTCTCCCTGGCGGGCGCGGTGCTGTTGTCCGGGGTAGTGGCGCTGACCCTGTCGCCGATGATGGCGTCGAAGATACTCCGGCCCCACAGTGAAGATGGTGGCTCGCGGCTCGAGCGGTGGCTGGGGAAACGATTTGACCGGCTGCAGCAGGGTTATGAGCATCGCCTGCACAATGCCCTTGATGACCGCTTTGTCATCCTGGTGTTCGGCCTGATCGTGATCACCAGCTGTTACTTCCTGTTTATAACCAGCCCCGCAGAACTGGAGCCCGATGAAGACCGTGGCTTTGTGCTGACGATCTCATCGGCAGATGCCTACGCCACCCTCGATTACCTGGAGCTGTTCACCCGCGAGCTGGATGGTATTGCCGAGCGCAACCCGGAAGTGGAGAACATCTTCCTGCTCAATGGTGTGGGTGGTGCCGCCAACGCCACCAATAGCGCCATTGCCGGCTTTGTGCTGGATTCCTGGAACAAGCGCGATAAAGACACCCAGCAGATGCAGGAGATTATCAGTGGCGAAGTGGCGCAGATCGCGGGGTTGAAAGTCGCAGTGGTCGTGCCGCCCAGCCTGCCCACCGCCGGGGGTAACCTGCCGGTGGAGTTCGTGATCGGCTCGACCGAACCGATGGAAAACCTGGCGGGGTTCGCCGACGAAATCATGGGGCGCGCACTGGCCAGCCGCAAGTTCATCTTTCTCGATTCTGATCTCAAGATCGATAAGCCCAAACTGGCCGTGACGATCAACCGGGACAAGGCCGCCTCGGCCGGGGTGACGATGGCGGAGATCAGTCGAGAGCTGGGTGCGATGATGTCCGGTGCCTATGTCAACCGCTTTTCCCTCGACAATCGCAGTTACAAAGTCATTCCCCAGGTGGTCCGTCGTGAGCGGCTGACCGGCGAGCAGCTCAGGCAATATTATATTCGCACGGGCAGTGGCCAGCTGGTGCCCCTGTCGACGCTGGTTAGCTTGCAGGAAACTGTCGAACCCCAGCAACTCAAACGTTTTCAGCAGTTAAATGCCGTCACTATCTCCGGTGTTCCCCGCCCGGGTATCACCCTGGGTGAGGCTCTGGGTGTGCTGGAGAGCGCCGCGGGGCAGATATTGCCGCCGGGCTATTCCATCGATTATTCAGGCCAGTCCCGCCAGTACAAGGCAGAAGGGTCGGAGTTGGTGCTGACTTTCTTCTTTGCCCTGATCGTCATCTACCTGGTCCTGGCAGCACAATTCGAATCCTGGCGCGACCCGCTCATCATGCTGGTGACCGTACCCATGAGTGTCTGTGGCGCGATGATTTTTGTGAGCCTTGGGTTCACGACCATGAATATTTACACCCAGGTGGGGCTGGTCACCCTCATCGGGGTCATTTCCAAGCACGGCATCCTGATTGTGGAGTTTGCCAATAAACTGCAACAGGACGGCCTGGACAAGCGCGAAGCCATCGAGCGCGCAGCGGCTATCCGGTTGCGGCCAATCCTGATGACCACAGCGTCCCTGGTACTCGCCATGGTGCCGCTGCTGATTGCCGCCGGACCTGGTGGCGGGGCGCGGTTTGCCATGGGTCTGGTGGTCGCTTCGGGGATGACGATCGGTACCCTGTTCACTTTATTTGTGGTGCCGGCCATGTACGTCTATCTGGGCCGGGATTATGGCCATGGTGAGGCAGCGACAGAGTAAAGCCAGCTTCGCCTGCGGGTTGCTGTGGGCAACCTCGCCTGCACCCTATACTGCCGGGCAGCTCCATGCACTCCGGGCTTGCATCCGCTGCCTGGTTTTCTTCGAGCTTCACTTTGGAGGTGAACCATGCGTTCTGTACAAGTCTTTTTTGCCAAGTTTCTGCTGGCGCCAATGATGCTGGCGGCTCTTTATTGCGGATCGCTCCAGGCAGACGAAAGCAAAACTATTGCTGCCAATGCCGCGGGGGCGGAAGCGCTGTCTACGCTCGCTGCAGCCGTAAAGGCAGCCGATCTGGTCGATACCCTCAACAGCGAGGGTCCTTTTACCGTGTTTGCGCCGACCAACGATGCCTTCGCGGCTCTGCCGGCCGGCACTGTGGAGACGTTGCTCAAGCCGGAAAACAAGGGCAAGCTGCAGAAAATTCTCGGCTATCATGTGTTGCCGGGTAAAGCCACTGCAGCAGTGGTGATGGATTTGACCAAGAAAGGCGGTGGCCACGCGAAAGTCGCTACTGTTCAGGGTGAGGAGCTAACCCTGAAGGTGGATGGCGATAAGGTAACGGTGACGGATACCAAGGGTAATACTGCGACTGTGGTGCAAGCTGATATCATGAGCTCAAATGGTGTCGTGCATGTCATCGATGGCGTGCTGATGCCCACGAAAAAATGATCGGGCAAATGATAAGAGAGGCGGCCTTCGGGTCGCCTTTCTTATTTCAGGCATAACATTCATTTTGTCAGCCGGAACATGCAAGATCGCCAGCTAGAATTTCCAGCAATAAAGTGATTCTTCGGTTTTCCGGTTATGTCAGGTGCCACTCAATTTCAATGGGTCAGAATGCCCTTTTTCACCGTTGCAGCGGTCGCGCTCGCAACTGTTCTGGTGCTTGCCAGTCCGTTGTCGAGCGCGGAGGACGGTGAGGAATTTTCCCCGTACGTAGAGCGTGACTATCCCACCCGGGTCTACTGGGGGGATACCCATCTTCACACGGATATCTCGGTCGATGCCGGCACCATGAACCGGCTGGGGCAGGAAGAGGCTTTCCGTTTCGCCAGAGGCGAGGAGGTGAAAACCACCCATGGCCTCAAAGCCCGGCTCTCACGCCCGCTGGATTTCCTGGTGATCTCTGACCATGCAGAAATGTATGGTTTGATGCCGAGGCTGCTGGCGGGCGATAAAGCCATCCTGGCTACGGAGAAAGGCAAACGCTGGTATGACATGCTCAAGGGCGGCGACCGGGACCAGATCTTCAAGGCGGCCATGGAGATTGTCGCATCTTTGTCCGAGGATGATCCTCCCTTCAAGAGTGACAAGATCGTCCGCGAGTCGTGGCAGGCCTATACGGCTCTGGCTGACAAGTACAATGAGCCCGGCAAGTTCAGTGCGATCATCGGCTACGAATGGACGGCGATAGGAGGCAATAACCTGCACCGCAACGTTTTGTTCCGGGATGGCTCCAAGGTCGCGGACAAGACAGTGCCTTTTTCTCAATTCGATAGCAAGAACCCGGAAGACCTGTGGCGAGCACTCCGCCAGTTCGAGCAGCAACAAAACACCAGGGTCATTGCGATTCCGCACAACGGTAACCTCAGCAATGGCCGCATGTTTACGGTGGAGACCTTCGCCGGGAAGCCGCTGACGAAAGAGTTGGCAGAACTGCGAGCCCACTTTGAAACGCTGGTGGAGGTAACGCAGATCAAGGGGGATGGGGAGGCGCACCCCGCGCTCTCACCTAATGATGAGTTTGCCGATTACGAGACATGGGATAAATCGAACCTGAACGGCACCGAACTGAAGTCCCCGGAAATGCTGCGGTGGGAATATGCCCGTGAGGCGCTGAAGACCGGCATGATGCTGGAAGGCCAGCTGGGCGTGAATCCCTACAAGTTTGGCATGATTGGTAGTACCGATTCCCACACCAGCCTTGCTGCTGTGGAGGAGGAAAATTTCTTCGGAAAGCATTCCGGCGTAGAGCCTGAGCCGGATCGCTGGAAGCACGCGGTAATCGAGGCCCCGAATCCCGAGTTGACGGTTTATGGTTGGCAGATGGCGTCCTCTGGCTACGCGGGTGTGTGGGCGAAAGGAAACACCCGCGAGGCTCTGTTTGATGCCATGCTGCGCAAGGAAACCTACGCAACGACCGGTCCCCGTATGGTGGTACGGTTTTTCGGCGGCTGGGATTTTGCCGATGATGATGCCAGTTCGCGCTCGATAGCGGATGTCGGTTATGGCAAGGGTGTCCCCATGGGAGCAGACCTGGAAGCGCCACCCGGCACGTCGTCCCCCAGCTTCCTGGTTGCGGCGATGAAGGATCCGCTGAGTGGTAACCTGGATCGCATCCAGATCGTAAAGGGATGGATGGAGGCTGATGGGAAGCTGCAGGAAAAGGTCTACGATGTTGCATGGAGCGGTGACAGGAAACCGGCGCGAGACGGCAAACTGCCCCCAGTCGGTAACACCGTGGATGTGGCCAATGCCACCTGGCGTAATTCAATTGGCGCTTCAGAGTTGAGCGCGGTCTGGCGAGATCCGGACTTCGACCCGGCGCAACGGGCTTTTTATTACGCGCGTGTGATTGAAATTCCCACACCTCGCTGGACGGCCTATGAAGCCAAGCGGTTCGGGCTCAAAATGAACAAAGATGTGCCCATGACCACGACCGAGCGCGCCTATACATCCCCGATCTGGTACACACCCGAGTGATGGTCAGAGTGTTTGATGGCCAGGTGCTTGGTGGGAGGGGAGCAGATAGCCGATTTGGGCTCTAAGTCCAGCCTCATCGGCGGACCGCAGGAAAGAGCGTGAGGCTGGGGGAATCGCACGGGCCCTTTCCGGGCCCGCCCGGGAAAGCTGCTTAGCAGTTTTCCTGGATGATTTGCTTGGCGCGCGCGATACGGGCCTGCCGCTCTTCCTCTGGCAGTACCCGCTGCTTGCCGTCGGTACCGATTTCACGCACCCGGCTGTGGGTGGTCAGTGACTCCAGGTTAGTGCGCGCCAGGCGACACCGTTGTGCCCTGACCGCCATTTCCGCCTTGGTGAGCTGTTTGACCTCGGACTCCTGTTGATTGGGTGCAGCTTCTGCAGCCTGTTGTTCAGCTTTATCCTCACTCCCCGCTTCGCTTTTCACTGCCGCCTGTGTAGCCATCTGCTCGGACTCCCACTGGCGATAGCGCTCGGACTTGGGTTTGCGGACCACCTCTACCTGCTTTTCTTTCTGGGGTGGCTGGGATCCAAAATGCACCACGCCATTTTCGTCCACCCACTTGTAAATGCCATCGGCGTGGGCAGCCAGAGTCAGGGTTAAGGTCGTAAGGGTTGCGAGCATTGCGAGTGCAGAGCGCATGAGAGCCTCGGTCTTATGGATCTTATTAGGTTGGACGTATGTGCACATTGTACAGGCCTCGGGGAGCTTGCCTACAACGCCTTTAACACTTTCGGACGGTAATCGGGTTATGAGGGCCCCGCGCGGTTGACAGTGCCCGCTGAGTTTGGACAATCATGGCCCTCCTCGACAAGCAGAGGCCACCGCGCACCCTGCGGTTCGGCTGCCTTACCGGCGGCCAGGGTCACTGCCGCTCCCGGGCCAAACGCCCGCCACTACTCGTCGAGATGGCTCTCCCCACCCCCTGGAGGCCTGAAGTCCACAGTGGTCGTAAACCCATCGTGGACCGGCGCACCGCACCGAGCGATAAAGTTATCCTAAAAGTTGCCGGAAAAGTGCGTTTCAGGCTGATATTTGTCACAAGTTTCCTTTACAATCGCCTCTGGCATCCTCGTCAGGCAGTGATTTACGGTCTTTCGGGTGATGAATATCCTAATTTTCGTCAAAGTTTAGGGGGCTCCCGTGGAATTACTCTCCGGCGGCGATATGTTGGTTCGCGCGCTGCAGGATGAAGGGGTAGATCTTATCTTCGGCTACCCCGGTGGATCGGCGTTGCACATCTACGACGCCATCTTTCGGCAGAAGAAAATGAAGCATGTTCTGGTGCGCCATGAGCAGGGCGCCACGCACGCGGCGGACGGCTATGCCCGGTCCACTGGCAAGGCGGGTGTGGTGCTGGTGACCTCCGGTCCTGGCGCCACCAATGCGATAACCGGTATCGCCACTGCCTATATGGACTCTATTCCCATGGTGGTGATCTCGGGTCAGGTGCCCAGTGACAAGATCGGTGAGGACGCCTTTCAGGAAACCGACATGGTGGGCTGCTCGCGCCCGATCGTGAAGCACAGTTTCCTGGTCAAGAATGCCGAAGAAATTCCGACGGTGGTCAAGAAGGCTTTCTATATCGCCAATACGGGTCGACCCGGGCCGGTGGTGATCGATATTCCCAAGGATGTCACCAATCCAGCGGATCGTTTTCCCTACCGCTATCCGGAGAAGCTTCGGATGCGCTCCTACACGCCGGCGGGCAAGGGGCATACCGGACAAATTCGCAAGGCCATCGCGCTGCTGTTATCTGCCAAGCGTCCGGTGATTTACGCCGGCGGCGGCGTGGTCCAGGGAGATGGTTCCGGGCTGCTGACGGAGTTGGCGCAGCGGCTCAACTTCCCGGTCACCAATACCCTGATGGGGCTCGGCGCTTATCCGGGTAGCGACCGCCGTTTCCTCGGCATGCTGGGCATGCACGGTACTTTCGAGGCCAACACCGCCATGCATCACGCCGACGTGATTCTGGCTGTTGGTGCGCGCTTCGATGATCGCGTGACAAACACGCCGGGAAAATTCTGCCCCGGGGCCAAGATCATCCATATCGATGTGGATCCGGCCTCTATTTCCAAGACCATCGTCGCCGACGTGCCGATCGTGGGCACGGTGAAGTCGGTACTTGGGGATATGGTTGAAATGCTGAAAGGCACCGACGAGCAGCCGGATCAGTCCGCCATTGTTGACTGGTGGCGGCAGATCGATGATTGGCGCGAGCGTCACGGCATCTATGCCGCGCCCCGCTATCGCACCGACGGTGACATGCTGATGCCGCAGGAGGTAATCCGCGCGGTCCATGAAATCACGGAAGGCGATGCTTTCGTCACCTCGGATGTGGGCCAGCACCAGATGTTTGCCGCCCAGTATTACCTGTTCGACAAGCCACGTCGCTGGATCAATTCCGGTGGCCTCGGGACCATGGGCTTTGGGCTGCCGGCGGCACTGGGGGTGAAGATCGCCCACCCGGATACTGACGTGGTCTGTGTTACCGGTGAGGGCAGTATCCAGATGTGTATCCAGGAGCTGTCTACCGCTACCCAGTACCATCTGCCGGTGAAAATCCTGTGCCTGAACAACCAGGCCCTGGGCATGGTGAAGCAGTGGCAGGAGATGCAGTACGAGGGCCGCCTGTCTCACAGTGTCTACGAAGAGTCATTGCCGGACTTCGTCAAGCTGGCGGAGGCCTATGGTCATCTCGGTATGAAGATTGAGCATCGCGACGAACTGCACGGCAAGCTGCGCGAGGCCTTCGCCATCAAGGATCGCACTGTCTTTATCGATGTTTATGTGGATCCGTCTGAGCATGTTTATCCCATGCAGGTGATGCCCAATGGCTCTATGCGGGATATGTGGCTGAGTAAGACGGAGCGGACGTAGGGAATCATCGAGATGCGCAGAATTGTTTCAGTATTGATGGAAAACGAACCCGGGGCGTTGTCACGGGTTGTGGGGCTGTTTTCCCAGCGCGGCTACAACATCGAGAGCCTGACGGTAGCCCCGACGGAGGATCCCACCCTGTCGCGGTTGACGCTGGTGACCATCGGTGATGACCACAAGATCGAACAGGTAACCAAGAACCTGAACAAGCTGATTGATGTGGTGAAGCTGGTGGATCTCACCGAGGGATCACATATCGAGCGGGAGTTGTTGCTGGTCAAGGTGCGCGCCACTGGCGCCCAGCGCGATGAGGTAAAACGCAGTGTGGACATCTTTCGCGGCCAGATCGTGGATGTCACCAGCAATATGTACACCGTGCAGGTGGCCGGCACCGGCGAGAAGCTGGATGCCTTCCTGCAGGCTCTCGGGGAGCACACCATCATGGAGGTAGTGCGCTCCGGTGTCTCGGGTATTGCCCGCGGTGAAAAAGTTTTGAGTGTTTGATTAAGTAAGAAACAGGAACAGAAGAATGCAAGTTTATTACGACAAAGATTGTGACCAGTCCTTAATCCAGCAGAAAACCGTTGCCATCATCGGTTACGGCTCCCAGGGGCATGCGCACGCCAACAACCTGAAGGACTCCGGTGTCGAAAATGTCGTTGTGGGTCTGCGCAAGGGCTCAAGCTCCTGGGCCAAGGCCGAAAAGGCCGGGCTTCGTGTGGCGGAAGTGACCGATGCAGTAAAAGATGCCGATGTCGTCATGATCCTGGCGCCGGACGAGTATCAGGCTGCCATCTACCGTGAGCAGGTGGCACCGAACCTGAAAGCGGGTGCCGCGCTGGCGTTTGCTCATGGCTTCAATGTCCACTTCGAGCTGATCGAGCCGCCGAAGGATGTAGACGTCATCATGATCGCCCCGAAAGGGCCGGGCCACACGGTGCGCTCCACCTATCTTGAGGGTGGTGGCGTTCCCACCCTGATCGCCGTGTATCAGGATGCCTCCGGCAAAGCCAAAGAGTTGGCGCTGTCCTATGCCTCCGCTAACGGCGGCGGTCGCTCCGGGATCATTGAGACCAATTTCCGCGAGGAGACGGAGACGGACCTCTTCGGTGAGCAAGCGGTGCTGTGTGGCGGTGTGTCCGCGCTGGTGACCGCGGGCTTTGAGACCCTGGTAGAGGCGGGCTACGCGCCGGAGATGGCCTACTTTGAATGTCTGCACGAGCTGAAATTGATTGTTGACCTGATGTATCAGGGTGGCATCGCTGATATGCGCTACTCTATCTCCAATACCGCTGAGTACGGTGATTACGTCACTGGCCCGCGCATCGTCACCGAGGAAACCAAGGCAGAGATGCAGCGCGTGCTCAAGGATATTCAGGCCGGCCGCTTCGCCAAGGACTTCATGCTGGAGTCTCTCGCCGGTCAGCCGCGTCTGAAAGCGGAGCGTCGCATTGGTGCTGAGCACCAGATCGAGCAGGTCGGCACAAAGCTTCGTGCGATGATGCCTTGGATCAAGGCCAATAAAATCATCGACAAGACCGAGGGCAACAGCTAAAGCTGGTTCTCGATCGGAAAAGCGGCGGGGGAGACCCCGCCGTTTTTTTTTGGGCTGTGCCCGGGTGTGCTCTTCGCTGTACACTCGCCGGCTGCGTAAAGCACTAACGGAGAAG
>NZ_LRFG02000007.1:0-2500 GCF_001641755.2 Microbulbifer flavimaris | reverse complement strand
CGTAATAGCTCACTAGTCGAGTCGGCCCGCGCGGAAGATATACCGGGGCTCAAACTGATAACCGAAGCTGCGGATGCACTATGTGCATGGTAGAGGAGCGTTGTGTAAGCCGTTGAAGGTGAACCGGGAGGTTTGCTGGAGGTATCACAAGTGCGAATGCTGACATGAGTAACGACAAGGGGGGTGAAAAACCTCCCCGCCGGAAGACCAAGGGTTCCTGTCCAACGCTAATCGGGACAGGGTTAGTCGGCCCCTAAGGCGAGGGCGAAAGCCGTAGTCGATGGGAAACAGGTTAACATTCCTGTACTCGCTATTGCTGCGATGGAGTGACGGAGAAGGCTAGGCCAGCACGGCGATTGGTTGTCCGTGTTTAAGGTAGTAGGCTGGGGACTTAGGCAAATCCGGGTCCCTAAGGCCGAGAGCTGATGACGAAGCCTACTTAGGTAGGTGAAGTGGTTGATGCCATGCTTCCAGGAAAAACTTCTAAGCTTCAGGCAATAGTGAACCGTACTCTAAACCGACACAGGTGGTCAGGTAGAGAATACCAAGGCGCTTGAGAGAACTCTGGTGAAGGAACTAGGCAAAATGGTACCGTAACTTCGGGAGAAGGTACGCCGGCGTTGGTGATGGGACTTGCTCCCTAAGCTGATGCCGGTCGAAGTGACCAGGTGGCTGCGACTGTTTATTAAAAACATAGCACTCTGCAAACACGTAAGTGGACGTATAGGGTGTGACGCCTGCCCGGTGCCGGAAGGTTAATTGATGGGGTTAGCGTAAGCGAAGCTCTTGATCGAAGCCCCGGTAAACGGCGGCCGTAACTATAACGGTCCTAAGGTAGCGAAATTCCTTGTCGGGTAAGTTCCGACCTGCACGAATGGCGTAACGATGGCCACGCTGTCTCCACCAGAGACTCAGTGAAATTGAAATCGCTGTTAAGATGCAGTGTACCCGCGGCTAGACGGAAAGACCCCGTGAACCTTTACTACAGCTTTGCACTGAACTTTGAGCCTACTTGTGTAGGATAGGTGGGAGGCTTTGAAACTGTGACGCCAGTTGCAGTGGAGCCATCCTTGAAATACCACCCTGGTATGTTTGAGGTTCTAACCCAGGTCCGTTATCCGGATCGGGGACAGTGTATGGTGGGTAGTTTGACTGGGGCGGTCTCCTCCCAAAGAGTAACGGAGGAGTACGAAGGTGCACTCAGCATGGTCGGAAATCATGCAATGAGCATAATGGTATAAGTGCGCTTGACTGCGAGACAGACATGTCGAGCAGGTACGAAAGTAGGTCATAGTGATCCGGCGATTCTGTATGGAAGGGTCGTCGCTCAACGGATAAAAGGTACTCCGGGGATAACAGGCTGATACCGCCCAAGAGTTCACATCGACGGCGGTGTTTGGCACCTCGATGTCGGCTCATCACATCCTGGGGCTGAAGCCGGTCCCAAGGGTATGGCTGTTCGCCATTTAAAGTGGTACGCGAGCTGGGTTTAGAACGTCGTGAGACAGTTCGGTCCCTATCTGCCGTGGGCGTTGGAGATTTGAGAAGAGTTGCTCCTAGTACGAGAGGACCGGAGTGAACGAACCTCTGGTGTTCGGGTTGTCACGCCAGTGGCATTGCCCGGTAGCTATGTTCGGACGGGATAACCGCTGAAAGCATCTAAGCGGGAAGCCTCCTTCAAGATGAGATCTCCCTGGGACTTCGAGTCCCCTGAAGGGCCCTGGAAGACTACCAGGTTGATAGGCTGGGTGTGGAAGCGTTGTGAGGCGTTGAGCTAACCAGTACTAATTGCCCGTGAGGCTTGACCATACAACAGAGATGGTTACTAACGATTCGGATTGTGAATCCGAGAGACGCGCAAGAGCTCGAAGGAGCATCGGCTTGCGGTGTATTACTACAGAATGTTTCACCGAAATATTTGGGGTTACCGTTGATCGTAAGATCGTGCAAACGGCGGTAACAGGCAGCGCCGGGCAACAGAGCCCATAAGACCACGCCAACCCAAGCCAGTTTGCCTGACGACCATAGAGTTGTGGAACCACCTGATCCCTTGCCGAACTCAGAAGTGAAACGCAACATCGCCGATGGTAGTGTGGGGCTTCCCCATGTGAGAGTAGGTCATCGTCAGGCTTCAAATCCGAAAGGCCGTACAGGTAACTGTACGGCCTTTTCCTTTTAGTAGAAGCTGTCACTTTTTGCGGCGCTTCCAGGAGCTTCAATTAGCTCCGCTGAGGGCTCACTGCAGTCCTCCAGGGCTGGATCAGACGCTTTCGGGCATCGTATCCGGCACTGTAAGAAGCCTTTAAAAAAGGCTTGTCGCGGAGAGGCGGTTCGCTATAATGCGCAGCCCCTCACGAGCTGCCGGAGACGGTGGTTCGGGGTTCCGGAAAGGCTCTTTTAGAGGGCGCACCGGAAGCCAGAAAAGGCTGTCAAAAAGCACTTGCTTCAGCAGCCCGGATGTGTAGAATACGCGTCCCGCAGTTAGGGCCGAGCGCCCAGC
>NZ_LRFG02000006.1 GCF_001641755.2 Microbulbifer flavimaris | reverse complement strand
AGCTATCACGCATAACAAGCGGTTGTAATCGCCGCGAAAGACGCGGCTGGGACGGCCTACGCTACGCTCCAGCCGCCCCTAAACCGAGCGTTATGGTCACTAAGATGAGATCACTTTCTATCCTGATAGTCTTGTATTTATTTAGCTCATCTCTATATGCAGACGCATTTAATTGCCATGGCGAAAGCTTCAACGAAAGACAGTTTGGTGACTTCGGGTCCATTGAATACGGTGAGCCGATTGCATTTGAGGCAATTCTCCAGTCATCCTTAAAGAATTTATCCAAAGAAGCTGAGCTAATGTCTAGGGTCAAGCCACTACATAGCGAAGAAGAGTCATACATTCATGATGCAATTGATCTTCTCGAAGGCCGGAATACGATATATTCCTGCTTTGCCAAGAGACTTAAGCCCAAAGATATAATTCTAAACTTTAAAGAACGCGGAGGCTCTGAAACCAGAACAGGCTTCGTAATAATGCGCTCTAATAAGCCAGTAGCCTATTTCTATGAGTCAGTTGTTAATATCTAGGCTGCCAACCATAACAAGCGCAGGCTGTCGGAACGCCTTTCCGCTCCTTCGTCGCTACAAGTCGTCCGCAGCTGCGGGCGTTATGCATGTCATAGGATACCTAGTATGAAATATAGATTCTCCGTATTTGTCGTATGTCTGTTAATTCCGTTGTTGGCCCATTCTGGTGAAGATAAGTACGCTGTGGGGTGTTGGACAGCAGAAATTGGAGAATATGAAAATATAGTTACGCTTTGCGTAAATCATAAAGTAGGTTCACTTTCTACTTATTATTCAAATAAAGCGATCGAGTCGGACCCTACTCGGTGTTACCAGCCGGCATATATAGAATACAAAAGTGAAGAGGTTATTCTTTTAAGTGGCACTGGCGGATTTTGCGATAATGGTAAAGACCAAGGTGAAGTGACAATTATGTGTGAGTTAAAATCTTCGAAAACTATTAATTGTGACGTCTATGGTAAATATAGAGAGATAAATGCCAAAGAGCTAATCCGGCTAAAATGAATTTAGGTAAAATGCATAACAATTTGCAGCACTTCAGCCGCCACTGCGCGGCGGCCCGGACCTCCTTACGCTGCGCTTCAGTCGGCCCGTGGGCAAGGCGTTATTGTTAAGACTTACCCACGTTTAGTAGACACCCTGTACATTTTCCTGAAAATGTAGAATCAAAAATGAGAACAATATTATTATTTCTTTTTGGACTATCCTGCGCCATCGCTGCATCTGCAGCGGATAAATCTGATTCCGACTTGATCTACAAAACGGAACATCTCGCCTTCCATAATAACTTCTGGATCAACCTTCATCACTTTTTTTACGAGCAGGCCAGCAAGCGACAGAGAAATAAGTTGCAGGAAGACGGACTAGATTTTAGGGACATTGGAGATAACTCAATCATTTCCAGCATGTCACCAAAGGATAAAGCCTTACTCCTTGATGGCATACAGTTTTATAGGTCGAATATTATCGACCAGAGCTTATTTGACTCGGGAAGAGTCCTCAAATGGCTACAAAAGCAGCCCGTCAATTCTGATATTTCAGACTTTTCACTTTCTAAAACCTTCACCGAGAAATTAAATCAGCTTCGCCCCCTGTATGATAATCAGTTTTGGAAAAATCATCGCAAACAAAATCAAGTAACATTTGACAGCTATATAGCCTTTATTAAAAACTCCCAAAATAAAGTCATAAGCAAGATGGAAGAATTATCCGGCGCCAGATGGGAGGGCACCGTCAGGGTCGACCTTTCTACTTATGGCAACTGGGCCAGCGCATACTCTCCTGACGCTTATAACATAGTGATATCAACAATAGACCCACTTATGCTATCGACAATTTTTGTTGAATTTGTATTCCATGAAAGTTCCCATTTACTCTTTTCGAGGAATTCAGGATTCCGCGTATCGATTTACAAGCGAGCTCAAGAAATGGGTGTCAAGCCTCCCGCACATCTCTGGCATGCCGCAATGTTTTACCTTTGCGGACTGGCTGTCCGTGAAGCTCTTCAAGATTTAGGTGCACAACATCAAATCATCATGAAAGAAAAGGGAGTGTTCGAAAATTATTACCAGAATGCTGCATTTAAAATTATCCTAAATGAATATTATATGTCTGAGATTGACCGGGAAGAGATGACAAAAAAGCTTTTGGAGATTTATCTATAACCCCAACTTTCCTAGCTTATCATTGCGCTTTTTTGACGGGCTTTGTTCAGGAAGCTTCTGCATCGAGCAGAAATAAAAAATGCCTGCATCTACCGCCCGATGGGCAGCAAAATGCAGGCATTTTGTATATAGGGCTCGGTCAGAACGTATACGTCACTGCCGTAAAACCCTTGATCACATAGTCCTCATCGACAATAGGACTGTCAGTAATCTCACTATCCAGATTTTCCCAGGCAACGTTCAGCGCCACGCGCCAGTTCTCCGTAATCTCCCAAAGGGCGCCTACTCCCGCTTCGACAGTGACGCTGCTGCCCACGTCATAAGCCGGCCTGCCGGCTAGCGCTGCAGATTGCGGCACCCCGAAGTCATAGTCGGCGACGCTGCTGCTGATCCAGTTGACCCCCACGACGGGGTTCAGGCGGACATTGCCGAAGGTGAAGCCACGGGAGACGCTGGCCGCCGCAATACCTCCCCCGCCGACATTATCCAGCACATCATTCTGGTAGCCGAAATCCACCTCGATGCCATAAGGCCCTTCATAGATCAGCCCCAGGCCGAGCATCACGGTGGAATCCCGGTCACCGAGACCCTCCAGGTTCGGGCTGTCGTCCTCCTCATAGGCACCGACCCGGTATGAAGCGGTTACGGCCAGGCGCAGCCTGTCACTGCCGGCGATACCATAGCGAAGGTTGGGGCCAACCCACTGCAGGCGCTCACCGAAATAAGTAATGGCGGGAATCACCTGCACCACACTGGTATCGGAGCCTACATACGGGCTACTCCGGCCGACGGCGCCCAGGCCCACGCCCCACTGCCCGGAATCGCCCAGAACAGAGTACAGCTCGATGTCCACATAATTGGCCTGCCCCTCTGAGACGGGAAAGCTGGCCCGCTGGAAGCTGGGCGGACCCTTCGGCTGGTAGTTGTTGGAAAGCCCCAGGGGCTCGCGCGGAATACCGATAAAGCTCCGATCCAGCGCACGGTTGTTGTTTTCATCCACATAGGCCAATACGGCCACTTGCCCGGCGGGGGCGCCGGAGATTACGTACGCCTCCCTTGCCTGGATGGCGTAGCGTTCTTCACGCACCGGGCGCCGGAAATCACCAAAGGCATCCGCGTTGTCATAAACCTGTATTACCAGCGACCCTTCAGCAGGAGGATTTTGCAGCCGCACGGTGATCTCAGCGGCGATGGCTGGCGAGAGCCTGAACAGCAACGTCAGTAGCAGTGCAACGCCGACTATCTTCATGGTGCATGGTCCCCATAGACATTAATCATTACTTTACGTGCGTTCCCGAATAGTAGATGACAACGATTAACGCTGACAGCAGTCTGCGGCGTATTGATCATCGAATCATCAACCCAAAAAAAAGCAGCAAGAGCATGTCTCTATGCCCGATCTCGAGCAGTGGATGGGGAACCAGACCGCAAGAACAAGAAACTGCCGGAGAAATTTCGGGAAACGCCCGGAGGTTCGCGGAGCACGTGGGCCCGGTCAGGGCTCCCGCTGCGCCCGCTCCGCCACTGTCCGCAGGGCGCTGCCGAGGGCAGAGAAATATGCACGGAATGCGGCGTTGATGCGTTCGCGCTGGCGACCGGTCGGGTAGAGCCCGGCCTTCGCTTCGGCGGTGGCCTTGGTGCCGGAAACCAGGAAATTATTGCCAATGCCTGCATCCTGAACGAACGCCTCAAAAGCCCGGGCACACAATTCCGCCGGCTCACTGTAATAAACGCAGCCATTGGCCTTGTCGACCCGGCTGGAGACGCGGAACAGTTCGCTGGGGTTTTCCCCCTCCTCATCCAGCATGATGCTGCGAAAACAGGCATACAGGCGATCGTTGAGGGGATGGGGCACCGGGGTCGCATCCCGTAGCCAGGCCTCGGACGCAAACATCCGCCCGGGGGCATCCATAAATGCTTTTCCGGCCAGGTAGTGGTCCAGGGCGTGAAACCATTCGTGCGCAATCGAGCCTGGGCCGGCATTTTTCGCCAGCGAAAAACTCCTGGCCGAGGGCTCGTAAAAGGCGGAGATCCCCGGGCGCCCACCAATGCCGTACTGAAAAGCCAGGCTGCCCCGCAGGGAGATCAGAAATTCCGGTCCATTCAATATCGCCATCAAATCAGCCAGGGCGTCATAGAAAAGACCCGCCGCACGATCGCGTTCTTCCCGCGTCACCCAGCGGCCGATACTGATGGAACGGAAGCCGAAAGTTCTCCTCACGTCAGCAAAGGAGACCGGTTGTTGGCCCCGATGATCGGGTCCGCGGCGGTAAAACTGTCGGGATAACACGATAACCTGAGCGGCGCTAAGCCGATGCTTTGATCAGTGGGTTTCTGCCTGTGGCTGTATATCGATACAGGCAGTCATTGTGCAGCAATGGGCGAAGTGTGGCCAGCGGGATCGACATCAGCTGTCTCCGCCCAGAAACGGCCGAGCCCGCTCGACAGAGCCTCGCCATCGCCACAGGCCTGCACACGCCAGTGTTCGGGATACAGGTCCCGATAAAAAGGCTCGGCAAAGCGGCGATCCACCAGGATGACTACGCCCCGGTCCAACTCCGTGCGAATCACCCGACCGGCGGTCTGCAACACCCGGGTCATACCCGGGTAGCGGTAGGCAAAGTCAAAGCCCGCTCCACTCTGGCTGCCATCAAGTGCATCGTAAGTCTCGCGCAGTAACTCCTGTTCCTCGTTGATCTGCGGCAAGCCCACGCCCACTACAATGGTGCCTACCAGCTGTTCCCCCACATAGTCCACGCCCTCGCCGAACACCCCGCCCATAATCGCGAACCCCAGGCTGCGCCGGCCCGCAGTGAAGCATTGCAGAAAAGCGGCGCGCTCCGTTTCACTGGACCCGGATTGTTGCTGCACCAGGTCTAGCTGCGGGAACCGCTCGGCGAAACGCTCCGCAACCTGCTGCATAAAGCGGTAGGAGGGGAAAAACACCAGGTAGTTACCGGGCCGGCTCTGATAGACGCGAGCAATAATATCCACCAGCGTGTCGGTCGCCCGGTCGCGGGCACGGTAACGGGTGTCCACATAGGGGCAGAGAAAAGTGCCCAACTGCTGCGGCTGAAACGGCGAGGGCAATTGCAGGTAAGGTGACTGTGGTTGTAGGCCCAGCTGATGCCTGACGTAGTTCGGAGGCCGCAGCGTGGCGGAAAATGCGATCAGCGCGTGGAACTGCTGATAGACCTGCTGCAGGTAACCGCCGGCGTGCAGGCACAACAGTTTCAACTGCTGCTCCTGCCATGGCGCATCCCGGTGCTGCACCCGGGTCAGGCAACGATGCTGCTCTGCGGCCAGCGGCTCAATACACAGGTAGCGGTACAGCGCCTTGAGCCAGTCTCCAATCGCCTCCGGAGGCGCCTGGGACTGCTCCCACAGCTGGCTCACTACTGTGGCGACTTTTTCCGCCGCGCGGGTTACAGCCGCGGGACGGGTTTCTGTTTCGGACAACCGGGTCACCCACAGTTCGATATCCGGGTTATCCCCTGCCCTCGCCTGTCCACCCGCATCGCGCTGCTCGCTGACCCATTTGTCCAGCGCCCGCACCAGCGACTGGATAGCGCGCCGCAACGTCGGTTGCTGGCCCTTGCAGGCTGCGGCTGCGCGCCGGCTGTCGGCACGACTCAATGGTGCACTGAACATCCCCCGGGCCCGATCGCCCAGGTTGTGGGCCTCGTCGACCAGCAGCGCCCGCCGCTGGCGCTGATCCTGCAGAACATTCAACCGGACCAGTGGATCGAAGACATAGTTGAAGTCACAGACCACCAGATCTGCCCACGGCAGCATCTGTAACGATAATTCAAACGGGCACAACTGCAGGTGATCGGCCACGTCCGCCACTACCTCCGGTGTCAGCAGCGGTTGCCCCAGGAGCTGACGTCGCGCTTCAGGGAGGCGATCAAAAAAACCCCGGGTGCGGGGGCAGACGTTGTCTTCATCGCGGCTGCACAATCCCAGGGAACAGGCACAGGTTTTGTCACGAGCCTGGATTTCCAGCACCGAGAGCGCCAGCCCGTTGTCGTGTAGCCGCGCCGCTGTTTGCCGCACCACCTGCCGACCGGAATTCTTCGCAGTCAGGTACACCAGCTGGTCTACCTCCGCTTCCCCCAGCGCCTTGATGGCCGGAAACAGGGTGCTGACGGTTTTGCCGATGCCGGTGGGCGCTTCCACCAACAGTTCGCCGCCGTCGCGCATGCAGCGGTACGCTGCCACCGCCAGCTGGCGCTGGCCATCACGATACTCGGGAAACGGAAATGCCTGCGAACGGGCCGTTGCGCGCACCTGATCCCGGTGTTGCTGCCAGCGTCGATGCCAGTCAAGGTACTCCCTGAGCGCTGCCCGGGTGAAGGCCTCCAGCTCGTGCCAGCTGAACTCCCGCAGCTCTGGATACGTTTTCTTCTCCTTCAGGTTGTACCACAGCATTTGCAGGGCAATGTGGCGGTCGTCGGGAGCGGTCTTCTGCCTCTCATCCCGCTGCTGCAGCAGGTAACAGAAGCCGTAAACCTTCAGCTGTGCCCAGTGCAGCGCTCGCGCACTGTCCGGCAAACGCTCAGGCGGGACGTAGGTAGTTTTGATTTCTTCAAGTAGCACCGGCCGGTGCAGATCCGTTTGCGGATGCAGAATATCCACCCGACCGCTGAGCACTACCGCCTGCCCGTCACACCGCCACTCCACCTGCAATGGATATTCAGCCTCGCTACCAGACGGGCGCTTTTTTTGCAGCCGCTGGTGGGCGCGGATGCCCTCCTGCGCCGATGGCCCGCCAGCCCGGTCGCCCACCAGGTCGCCGCGACGGCAGGCAAACGCCACCAGCTCGCCCACTGAAATCCGGACGGGCGGGAAGTCACCATCAACGGGGAGGTCGGGTGCTAGCGCTGCGCTCTCCGTGGAGGCATTGTTCTCGCTCAAGGCTGCTCCCACTCGACGTGCAGCACCCGGTGCGGAATCTGGTGACGGGCAAAGAATGCCAGCCAGCGCTGCTGATTCTGTTGCAGGCGATCACCGGGCCCTTTCACTTCCACCAGCTCATAGCTCCCCGCCGCCGGGAACAGGATGAGATCCGGCAGGCCATTGCGATGATGCTCGATATCGTTCAGCAGGCGCCTGAAGAGCTGGCGCCAGTGGTCGGGGGGGATACGGGCCAGAGCCAGTTCCAGCAGCGGTTCAGAGAGGGCCTCCCAGGCTACCAGCGGGTTGGCGAGGCCCCATTTCTCGCGGTAGTGCAGCCACACCCGTTGCGCCAGGGTCTCGCTCTTGAGTTCGCTGAGTCGCCGCTCGAATGCCGCCCGCCGCAATGGATAAAAGTCAGGGGTGCGAAAATCACTCGGCGCCGCCTGGAAGGGATTGAAGAATGCCCCGGGGACCGGCGCGAACAGAATGTCCCATACAAACAGCCCCAAGACACCTTTGAACAGGGTGTTCTCTACATAAAAGCACTGGTGCAGTTCCGGGCCGGATGACGAGCCGCCCTCCGCTTCCGATCCGGCCGCCTGCAGGAAGGCCGCGGCCATCAGCTCTACGCGCTCCGGGGCCGGCGGTAATGCGACCGTCTCGGTTGGGGCTTGGTAGCGTTCGGGAGCCTGCCAGTCCCTGAGGCGCTTTGCGCGCTTGGCCGTGCGGTAGCCAAAGCTCTCCGCAAACACCTGCTCGGCCTCATTGTGGGGTGAGGCGATGATCTCCCGGCACAGGGCAAGTCCGGATTCGATATCGCCACGCTGGACGGCGATGCGTGCCCGGCGCTCCCTGGCGGGCGGGCGATGGCATTGCCGGTAGAGCCGGTCGGCAGCCTGCAATGCTTCCAGTCGCTCCAATTGTCGGGCCAGTGTCAGACGCAGGCGGTCCAGGCGCCGATGTAGGGTGGCATCGCCATCGATTCCGGGGGGCAGTTGCTGCGCCAGCGCCAGAATCGCTTCCTCCCCGTCGTTCAGGGCACTTTCCAGTTCATCCAGGCACTCGTAGTACCGCAGGTGCTGCTCGATTTGCGCCCGGCTCTGGAAAGGCAGGCATTCTTGATCCAGGGGATAGGCCTCAAAGCGGTATAGCCCCAGATCCCGTAATACGTAGTCGGTAAGGTCCTGACGCAAGTTGCCAAAAAAGCACAACTTGAAGGTCCTGAAGTGCTCCGCCCCTTGCACCGCCAGCAGCGACTCCTGTTCCGCCGGGCCAGCCAGTAATTGAGACTGCTCTACGCCCTGCTCCAGCAATCGCTCCTCCAGGGCCTGACGCTTCAGCCCCCTGGGCAGCGGCGTCGGGCTGATGGCGAGCAGTTCGGCTTTGCTGAACAGAGGCAGGAGGTCGGCGGGCGGTAATGGCGGGTTTCGCCACAACAGGCCCGCCTCAACCAGCCGCTCTGCGGCACCAGCCAGATCATCGATCTCGGCGTAAGCCAGCTTGCTCTGGCGGAACAGCGCCCCGGCTGAAGTCGGCACACCCTTGCGGGACAACAAGCGCACATAGAGCCGTTGGCTGTTGATCTCCAGCCCCTTGAAAGTGCGATAGAACTCCCGCTCCGGAGCGGATAGCAGCGGCTCGTAGCGGTTTACCACAAAGTCCACCAGGGCCTGGAAGTTCCTCAGGTAATAATCCGGGGCCAGTTCAACAGGGGCGGCCATACTCTACTGCTTATCGTTCGTGGCTGATTACGGGATGTGCTGAGTTTGCAACCTGAAAGCGCCCGAAAGGGGCGGACTGAATCACGACCAAAGGTCACGCTTCTCATCAGGGGAATACTGCATATTTATACAGAAGTCGCTGGTCGCGGACAAACCGCCAGCGCGACCGTCCGGCCATCGACAGGACGAGCACCAGAGAGGAGATGTGTTCAAAACTTAACCGGGAAAGCTGGGAGCTTATCTGCGGTGAAGTTGCTTTTTTGACGGCATCGAGGCTGCGGCGCACGAGCCGCCGTGGACCCAGATGCAGCGGCGCTGCGGAGACCTTCCGTGCTCATTCACTGCGTTGATCATTGATCTTTTGCCCCCACCTACATACCCTCAAGTCCACTTGTGCGGGCTTTGCAGCCAGACGCAGTGGACTCACAAGTGCAATGATAATCAATGGAGGATTTCAATCTATGTCACTACGCATCAATGATACCGCCCCGGACTTCACGGCAGATTCCACTGCCGGCAAGCTTTCCCTCCACGACTGGATCGGGGACAGCTATGCGATCCTGTTTTCTCATCCGAAGGATTTTACGCCAGTCTGCACCACCGAGTTTGGCGCTGTGGCAAAACTCGCGGCAGAGTTCGAGAAACGCAACACGAAAGTAATGGGAGTCTCAGTAGACAGCGTCGAGGATCACAAAAAGTGGCAGAAAGACATTGAAGCCTTTGCCAGTGCGCCCGCCAACTTCCCGATCATTGATGACACATCACTGAAAGTCTCCAAGCTTTACAACATGCTGCCTGCCGATGCCTACCTTCCCGATGGCCGCACCCCGGCAGACAGTGCCACTGTCCGCACCGTTTTCATTATTGGGCCGGACAAAAAAATTCGCCTGACCATGTCTTACCCGATGTCTGTAGGCCGCAACTTTGCGGAGATTCTGCGCGCACTGGATGCGGTACAGGCCACGGATGGAGCGCCGATTGCGACACCCGCCAACTGGGCACCGGGCCAGGATGTGATTGTTGCCCTCAGCCTCAACGATGAGCAGGCGAAGGAAAAGTTTGGTGATCTGGATATCAAGCTGCCCTACCTGCGCTTTACCAAGGCACCGAACCAGTAAGACTTTCGGGCCGAATACAGTTTGAGCGAAATACACGGGCCGGGGAAAACAGTAACCGGAATCTTCCACGCTTTCCCCGCGCTCGGTTGCGCAACCTTTCGCCGCCCTGCCTAACCGGTTATCGTCACTGCTCCAACCCGACAGAATTTATTGATGGAGCAGTCTTCTCACATGCCCCACTCAACCCCCGGTCAAAACCCATCCAATCACTGGACCAGTTTCCTCGCCCATTTCCTGTTTATTCTCGCGGCCTGGTCCATTTTCATTAAATACCTCTTCCCGATCGGCTTTGCCCTGGCAACTGCGGAACCAATCGCCACACATGTCTTCTGGGATTTCTGGCCCCTGATACATATCTGGCTTGGTTGGGCATTACTGGCTCGTCCCAGCTACACCTACAGGCTGGCCATCGCTGTTTCAGTGATTGAGATCGCCATTATTGTCGGCTTTTTCATCTGGTTTCTGTCAGATCCGGACTGGACAATCTGGCGCACCAACTGGTTTGTCAATAAAGTGTTTGTGCTGGCATGCTTTGTCCTGCTGCTGGGAACTGCGCTCCGGCGCCCTGACACGCTCAAACCGGAGGTTCCATGACAGACCGCTGCAATCGCAGACAGGCGCTGAAGTTGCTTGGCGCCGGGCTTGCCTCACTCTGGCTTCCCGGCAGCCCACTGATGGCCGCCAGCAATCCCCTTTTCAAAAAGTCCATTCCCGCCAGCGGCGAACAGCTGCCGGTGATCGGCCTGGGCACCTGGCGTACCTTCAATGTCGGCGACGATCCAAAGCTGCTGGATGCACGCACCAAAGTGGTCGAGGCATTCTTTCAGCACGGTGGCGGGCTGATTGACTCCTCCCCCATGTATGGATCCGCGCCGGATGTTATCGGCTATGCCCTGAAAAAACTTGGCAAACCCGACTCCCTGTTTTCCGCCGAGAAAGTGTGGAGCCCGGCGGGAGGCACCGCCCGGGAGCAAGTCGCCCAACTGGCCGAAAGATGGGGCATACAGGAATTCGACCTGGTGCAGATACACAACCTGAATGACTGGCGCGAGCACCTGGCGGCCCTGCGGGAAATGAAGGCGGCCGGCAAGATCCGCTACATCGGCATTACCACTTCCCACGGGCGGCGCCACCGTGAGTTCGAGCAGGTCATGGCGAGCGAAGACATCGACTTTGCCCAGCTCACCTATAACATTACCCACCGGGAAGTCGAAGCGCGGCTTCTGCCCCTGGCCCGCGAGCGCGGCATCGCCGTGATCGCCAACCGCCCCTACGATGGCGGCAACCTGATCAAGGGCCTCAAGCGGCGGGAAAAAGTGCCCGAGTGGTCCACGGAAGAATGCGGTTGCCGTACCTGGGCGGACTTCCTGTTGAAATTCATTGTCAGTCACCCGGCAGTGCACTGCGCGATTCCCGCCACGACAAAAGTCGAGCACCTCAACGAGAACATGCGCGCGGGCCATACCCCGATGCCATCCGCGGACTGCCGGCAGCGAATGGCACGCTATATCGAGTCCCTATGAACGACTGGTCCAGCTATCGCCTGCAGGACTTCATTCCCTTCACAGCAGATATCTATCTGCGCCTGCTGGAGCGCACCAGCGAGACCCTCTGGCCCCTGCATCTTCTGGCACTGGCTGCTGGAGTTGCTGCCCTCGTCCTGGCGCTACTGCATCGGAAACGGCTCGCTCTGTTACTGGTTACTCCAGTCTGGATTTTTGTAGGCAGTGCATTCCTGCTACAGCGCTATGCCGAACTCAACTGGGCAGGGCATTATCTCGGCTGGGCCTTCTGGATTGAGGCGGGCATTCTGGCGCTTATCGGTGTTACCGGCCCTGGTTTGGATGGGGAAGCTGCCGGCGAACGGCAGTGGTGGCTTTTCGGGTTATTGATTGCTGCGCTCGGCCTGATCGCCTACCCGCTCATCGCACCGCTGGCAGGCTATTCCCGGTGGCAGGGGGAAGTATTCGGCATTCACCCGGACCCTACCGCATTGTTCACACTGGGCCTGCTCCTTCACTCACTGAGAGGTATCGCCCTGTGGCTCGCTGCCATGATTCCACTGTTATGGCTCGTTGTGTCCGGCCTCACTCTTCTCGCCCTGCAGCTGCCCTGGGCAATACCATTACTATTCCTGACCGCAATGATACTCATTGCACTGGGTTGCAAATCCGCCACCGGTAGTGGCGAGGTGCAGCTCTCCTCTGACAGAAACGGACACGCAATAGACTGATCAATGGCTCAGCAAGCGCTCTATCTACTGGCGGCCGACCTCATTCTCGTTACCCACTTCCTGTTCGTTGTATTCGTGGTATGCGGGCTTGTGTTGATTCTTGTGGGAAACACACGCAATTGGCGCTGGGTACGCAATCCCTGGTTCAGGCTGGCGCACCTGGCCGCGATTGGCGTGGTGGTGCTGCAGGCATGGCTTGGTGCCATCTGTCCACTGACCATCTGGGAAATGGCGCTGCGGGAGCGCGCGGGCGATACCGTTTACGCGGGCAGTTTCATCGCCCACTGGCTAGGTACCCTGCTCTACTACCGCTTCCCCGACTGGGTATTTGTACTCTGCTACACCGCGTTTGGAGCGCTTGTACTGGTCAGTTGGTACTGGGTACGCCCTCGACCGTTTATTCGAGGTAAAAACCAGGGACAATGAGCCGGATCATCCTTGCCGCGCCCTGGCAATTAGGCCAGCAGGAGTGATGATTTCCTGTGCCAGAACAGAAAAGGGCGACCAATGGTCGCCCTTCGAGTCGTCGCATACTGCGAGCGGAAGCTACCTGCTTGCCGTCTGCCTGCCCTGCTTCTCCGGTGTATCAAACCGGTCCAGATTCATCACCTTGACCCAGGCATCGACAAAGTCATTGACGAACCGGCCCTCGCTGCCCTTGCTGGCGTAGGCCTCAGAGACGGCGCGCAGCTCGGAATTGGAGCCGAAGATCAGGTCAACCGGTGTGGCCGTCCACCTCTGCTTGCCGGACTTGCGATCAACCCCTTCGTAGATACCCCCATCTTTTGATGACTTCTTCCACTCGGTCGACATATCGAGCAGATTGACGAAGAAGTCGTTGGTCAGGGTGCCGGGTTTATCGGTAAACACGCCGTGCCGGGACCCCCCCGTGTTCGCACCCAGGGCACGCATACCGCCGACCAGTACGGTCATTTCCGGAACAGTCAGCGTGAGCAGATCTGCCCGGTCTACCAGTGCCTCTGCCGGGGACGCCATGCTGTCCTTGCCATAGTAATTGCGGAAACCGTCAGCGTTCACTTTCAGCCAGTTAAATGACTCAACATCGGTCATTTCCAGTGTTGCGTCGGTGCGGCCCGGGTTGAACGGCACCTTCACATTGTGCCCCGCTTTCCTCGCGGCCTCCTCGATGGCCGCGGAGCCACCCAGAACGATCACATCGGCCAGGGATACCTTCTTGCCGCCTGAGAGAGACTTGTTGAAGTCCTGCTGGATGGCTTCCAGTTTTGTCAGTACCTTGCTCAACTCCTGCGGATTATTCACTGCCCAGTTCTTTTGCGGCTCAAAACGGATACGGGCACCGTTGGCACCACCGCGCAGGTCGCTTCCGCGGAAAGTCGACGCGGAGGCCCAGGCGGTGCGTACCAGCTCCGGCACTGTCAGCCCGGAGCGGAGAATCCTGGTCTTCAGCTGCTGCACGTCGCCGTCTCCAAGCAGCTTGTGATCCACCGCCGGAACGGGGTCCTGCCAGATCAAATCCTCTTTGGGCACCTCCGGGCCGAGATAGCGCGACTTCGGTCCCATATCCCGGTGGGTCAGCTTGAACCAGGCCTTGGCGAATGCCTCTTCCAGTTCCTTCGGGTTGTTCTTGAAGCGCTCGGAAATCTTGCGGTAGGCGGGATCCTCCTTGAGAGACAGATCCGTGGTCAGCATTACTGGCGCATGGCGCTTGTTGGGATCGTGGGCGTCGGGAACCAGGTTAGCCGCGCTGGCATCCTTGGGAATCCACTGTATCGCGCCGGCCGGGCTCTTGACCTGCTTCCACTCAAAATTGAAGAGGTTCTGCAGGTAGTTGTTGCTCCACTGGATCGGGGTTACGGTCCAGGCGCCTTCAAGGCCGCTGGTAAACGCGTCCGCGCCCTTGCCCTCGCCACATTTGTTTTTCCAGCCGAAGCCCTGCTCTTCGATAGGTGCCGCCGCAGGCTCGGGGCCGATACAGTCCGCCTTGACCGCGCCGTGGTTCTTACCGAAGGCGTGACCACCGGCAATCAGGGCCACCGTTTCTTCATCGTTCATAGCCATGCGGCCAAAAGACAGGCGGATACGCTCAGCCGCGGCTTTTGGGTCACCACTGGCGTTGGGCCCCTCTGGGTTCACATAAATCAACCCCATCACAGTGGCGGCCAGGGGGTTTTGCAGCTTGTTTTTGCCTTTGAAGCGGCCCTTGTCTCCCAGCATTTCGGTCTCCGGGCCCCAGTAGACCAGGTCCGGTTCCCAGTCATCCTCGCGACCACCACCAAACCCGAAGGTTTTGAAGCCCATGGACTCCAGCGCCACGTTACCGGTCAGTACCATCAGGTCCGCCCAGGAAAGCGCATCGCCGTACTTCTGTTTGATTGGCCAGAGCAGCCGACGGGCCTTGTCGAGATTGGCGTTGTCGGGCCAGCTGTTGAGGGGATCAAAACGCTGCTGGCCGCCGCCAGCACCCCCACGGCCATCACCGATACGATAGGTACCCGCGCTGTGCCAGGCCATACGGATCATCAACGGTCCGTAGTGACCGTAATCTGCCGGCCACCAGTCCTGGGACGTCTTCAGAGTGGTCTCGATATCCTTCTTGACCGCCTTGAGGTCGAGGCTGTTGAAGGCCTTGGCATAGTTGAAGTCTTCACCCAGGGGGTTTGACTCAGGACCGTGATCGCGCAGCGGGGAGAGATCCAGCTGGTCCGGCCACCAGAACTGGTTGGATTTGGGTTGTCCCTCCATGCGGCCCTTGTCAGGCCCTTCCGGGTTGCCGGTGGCTTCAAGTGGAGGCTGTTCCTGAGCCTGGGCCAGGCCCACCGTGAGCGGTATCGATGCGGACAGCGCCAGTGCGGCACAGAGGAGAATAGTTTTTATCCTCATGGGGTCGTCTCCCGAACGGAATGAAAGCAGGGTAAGCACTAAGATATACGAGATATTTTGCGCTGGCGGTTGCAGGGGTAGAGACAGGCGCCGCGCGGGAGGGCTCAGCCGCCAATCTGCGTTTGCCGGCAAAAAATGAATAACAATTGAGCGAATCGCTATATCTGTCCGTCGGCCAACTCGGGAGCGCGGCGCTTTTCACTTCTGCGGCCCTGGTGGCAATGGGGTTCACGCTCGGGGGTAGTTCATTGCTGGCAGCGCTTACAACGCGATCCTGCTACCATTGGACTCTGATCGACCACCCTTACAGCGGGAAAGTCTGGACAGATGCGTTCTCTCCTAAAAAAAGCGGCCCTCGCCCTGTTCCTGCTGGGATTACTCACCGCCCTGGTCTTTTTCCTCTTTCCGGGTCTCAAGTACGAAATCTATCGTCGTCTCTCCCCCAGCGTCCGCTGGGATATCTCTTATACCGTGGCCGACAAGTTCGTGGTGGGCATGATCTATTTCGTCGAACGGGATAATCAGTTGCTGCTGGTGAAACATTCCTACCAGGACAAGTGGTCGCTTCCCGGGGGCTGGATGGATCGGCACGAGTCTTTTGAGGAATCAGCGCAGCGGGAGCTGCGCGAGGAGATGGGCATTGAACTCGAGGATTTCGAGGTGCTCGAGGTCACCAAGGTACCCAGGTCTGAGATTATCAATATCGCGATTCGCGGCCGCCTGCAGGGCGGCGAGATCAGCATCCGCGACGCAGAAATTGCAGATTTCCGCTTCTTTGACCGGGACGCCCTGCCGGAGGATATCCTCTACCCCCACAAACCATATATTCGACGCTATCTTAACCAGACCACCAAAGAAGACCGGTCTGTCGAGCCGTAATGGTCTCGTCCCTGATGCCCCGAATCCTCGGCACCTGCGGTCGCCGCAAGGTCTTCTCTCTCTTCCCTGTCGATGCAATACGGGAGCTGTTCAGTGAAGTCACTGGTCTTTACCACCCTATGCTTATTGCTGGCCCAGGCGGGCAACGCTGAAGACGAAGGAATGGAAAACCTCTCCCCCCTGCAATGGCAGAATCGCATTCTGCTTGTACGCAGCCCGAAGGCCGCACCTGATGCCGAGCATCAACTGCGCGCAGCCGAAACCGCAATCTCCGAACGTCACCTGCTCTGGTTTCTGATCACCGCAGAGGGGATCAGAACGAATCATGCGGGGACAGTCTCGAAGCAGTTCACCCCCAACATACTCGAGCGCTATTTTGCGGATCAGGGGACCAATGTCGTCCTGATCGGCAAGGATGGTGGCGTCAAGGCCCGCGCAAGGTCACTGGATCTGGAGGCCATCTTCTCCCTCATTGACAGCATGCCAATGCGCAGGGAGGAAATGCGCAGGCAAGCTGAGTAACAATGACTCGACCAAGGCTATTCCTGCCCGCCGGGGTTTGAGAAAATCATCAACCGATTAAAAAGATAGACACCGGGGGCATTGACTTGCTTGTTCCAAGTCCACCCGGCATAGACAGGAAGTATCCACTCGATCATGGCAAGCGAAGCACTCATCATCGGGGCCACTGGACTCATTGGCACCCACCTGACCAACCAGCTCGCCGGGTCGGCCCATTTCAGCAAAGTGGTGACGCTGACACGGCGACCAATGCCCCACCCCTCCCCCAAGGTCGAAAACACAGTGGTGGATTTCGAGCGACTGCAGGACCATGCCGCGCTTTTCCATGCGGACATGCTGTTCTCCTGCCTGGGCACTACGCGGCGACAGGCCGGCTCACTGGCGGCGCAACGCAGAGTGGATGTGGACTACCAGCTTGAGGCCGCGCGACTGGCTGCACGGGCAGGGGTAGAACACTACCTGCTGGTCTCATCCAGTGGTGCCAATGCAAGTAGCCGCAACGCCTACCTGAAAATGAAAGGAGAGCTGGAAGACGCGGTTTCCCGGCTGCCCTTCCCGCGTATCAGCGTCTTTCGCCCGTCCCTGCTGCTCGGCGACCGTGACCATGTGCGGGTGGGCGAGAAGCTCGGCAGCTGGATCCTGCCGGCGATCTGCGCCCTGCCCGGCCTGCGCCGTTACCGCCCCATTCGGGGTGCCCAGGTGGCGGAAAAAATGTTGCAGGTAAGCACTGAGAAGGGGCCGGCAAAGCAGGTGTTCATCCTCGATGAGGTGTTCCCTGACTGAGGGAAAGCGCGCCGCCCGATGATCCGGTCCTGCAGCAATCCGGTACAGTGATTCACGAGAGCTAGACTTACGCTGGCCGCGCTGCCGCCCAGTGGCAGCCATACCGTGATAACGAATCATAACGGGAACCGATGCTGCGCCTCTGCATCCTGTTGCTTGCACAACCGCTGTGCGCGATCACCGTGATACTGGTGGCTGCGGGCCTTGCGCTGCCCCAGGCCCGCGCGCAGGAAGATCAGCGCGCCGTGACGGTACAGGCAGTCGCGGCAACACAACGCCCCGTCATCGAAACCATCCCCGTGAACGGCACGCTCACACCACCCCGCCAGGCCATGCTCTCCGTGGAGGTACCCGGGCTGGTCAACAAGCTGCATGTGGATGTCGGAGACCGTGTCGAGACGGGCGCGCCGCTGCTGGAGCTGGATCCGGAGCTCAACGGTATCGCACGGGAAGCCGCGCTCGCCGAAGTGGAGCAGGCCCGGGAGGCCCTGGCGGACAGTCGCCGCCGTCTGGGTGAGGCCCAGGCCCTGGTTGGCGACAATTACATTTCCGAAACCGAGGTTCTGGCGCTCACCTCGGAAGTGCGTATCCGCGAAGCCGAGTTGCGGGCAGCGCGGATCGAGGCCGAGCGCCAGTCCGCCCTGTTGCGCCGCCACCAGGTCAGCGCGCCCTTTGACGGTGCCATTGCGCAACGCATGGCCGAACTGGGGGAATGGGTTGAGCCCGGGGTCGCTCTGTTCGAGCTGGTGGACGCCCGCCGCCTGCGCGCCGACTTCGAGGTACCGCAGCGTTTCTATGGCCGCATTGGCACAGAGACGCCCCTGGAGTTGCAATTCGACGCCAGCGGTGAGCAGCGTTTTCCCGCCCGCGTCCTGCACAAGGTTCCCCTGAGCCGCAGTGGTGCACGCACATTCCTGTTGCGCACCGAAATCACCGGCGAGCGCACGCCGGAGCTGATTGCCGGCATGTCGGTATCCGCCACCCTGCGCCTGGGTACCGAGCGCAGTGCGGTTGTGGTGCCTCGGGACGCCGTGATGCGCTACCCGGATGGCCGGGTCACCGTCTGGGTGGCCCAATCCGCCGCCTGGGGTAAGACCACCACCGTGCGCGAGCAAAGCGTCACTACCGGACTCGGCTTCGATGGCCTGGTGGAAATCAAGCAGGGCCTTGAAGCCGACACAATTGTGGTCACCCGTGGTAACGAAAGCCTGCGCGATGGCCAGCAGGTGACCCTCGAGCAGGCGTCCCCCCAACCGGGCGCAGAACCAAAGGGCTGACCTTCCGGGAGAGAACCGCTAACCCCATGTTCGAACAGATTATCCGCAATGGCATCCTGGTAACGGTCACCGCGCTGATCATCGTGATCCTGGGTGTGGTGGCGGCCCTGCGGATTCCCGTGCAGATGATTCCCGATCTGGAGGTGCGCACCGTTACCATCCAGACCAACTGGGCCGGCACCACGCCCCAGGATATCGAGAAGGAAATCCTGATCGAGCAGGAAGAGTACCTGCGCAATATTCCCTACCTGCAGGAGATGCAGTCCACCGCGGACCTGGGCAGGGCAGAGATCGAGCTGGAATTTCCCTTCGGCGTGGACATTACCGAGACCCTGATCCGCGTCAACAACGCTCTCACCCAGGTGCCCCGCTACCCGCTCAATGTGGATGAGCCGCGGGTTTACGCCACCTCGTTCTCGGCCAATGCCTTCATGTACTTCCGCATCTCGCCGCTGCCGGGCAACCCCCGCAACCTGGACATGGACATGATGCGGGACTTTGTCGAGGACAATGTGCGCCCGCGCATGTCCGGTGTACCCGGCGTTTCGCAAATCGGTGTCTGGGGTGGCGCCGAGCGGCAGATCCAGATCCGCCTGATTCCGGAGCGGTTGGCGGAGCGAAACCTGACCCTCAACGACGTGCGCCTGGCCATCGCCCTGCGCAACCGCGACGTCTCCGGCGGTGAAGTGGAGAGCGGCAAACGACGCTACCTGTTGCGGACCCTGGGCCGCTTCCAGGACCTGGACGACTTGCGGCAGATGGTGTTGGAGCGCACCGGCGACGGTATCGTGCGGCTGGGTGACGTGGCGGAAGTGAGCCTGGATCACTTCAAGATCCGCAGTAACTCCTATGTGGACGGCCTGCCGGTGATCGGCCTTTCCGTCAGGCGGGAGAGCGGTTCCAACGTGATCGCCATCAAGCGCGCCATGATGAAGGAAGTGGAGCGGATCAACACCGAGCTGCTGCACCCGGAGGGGATGGACCTGGACCTGACTGCCGATGACGTGGGCTATGTGCAGGATTCGGTATTCAATGTGTGGAAGAACCTGCTGATCGGTGCCCTGCTGGCCACCGCCATCATGTATCTGTTCCTGCGCTCCCCGCGGGCCACGGCGCTGGGTGTGGTGGGCATCCCCATCTGTACCATTGCGGCGTTTATCGGCTTGCTGATCACCGGCCGCACCATCAATGTCATTTCCCTCGCCGGTGTCGCCTTCGCTATCGGCATGACGCTGGATAACAGCATCGTGGTGCTGGAGAGCATCGAGCTGGAGCGGCGCCGGGGGCTCGACCGGGTCAGGGCGGCCATCGCCGGCGTACAGAAAGTGTGGCCGGCGGTACTGGCCTCGACGCTCACCACCGTCATGGTGTTTCTGCCGGTGGTTTTCATCGCCGAGGAAGCGGGACAGCTTTACTCGGATATCGCCATCGCCATTTCTGCTGCCATTCTCACCTCCATGCTGGTGGCCATTACCGTGATCCCCACCGCGGCGGCACGACTGGGTTTTGGTGGCGAGGACGTACTCAAGCATCCCGACAGTGTTTTGCGGAACTCGGTGCTGGACAAAATCGACTGGCTCATTGCCACCCCCGCCCGCCGGCTCTACTGCATCGGTATTACGGTTGTGGCCAGCCTCGCCATTGTGTTTTTACTGACACCACCGGCGGAATACCTCCCGGAGGGCGAGGAAGCCAAAACCTTTGCCACCATGAATGCGCCCCCGGGATACAACCTGGACACCATGGAAGCCATTGCCGCAGAGCTGCAGGAATACTTTCTGCCGTTTGTGGAAGACGAGCCCCGGGCCTTTGACCGAGGCGAGGCCACGGTGCCGGCGATGAAGTACATCAATATGCGGGTCTCGCCCCAGAGTATCCGCATCATTTCCGAGAGCAAAGACCCACGCCATATCGACGAATTGATGCAAGCCATCGTCGACAAATACGAGAGCTACCCCGGCATGCGCGCCTTTGCCGCCCGGGGCTCGATCATCAGCAGCAACGATGGCGGCACCCGCAGTGTCAACCTGGACATTTCCGGACCTAACCTCGCCGATCTGTACAAGGTCGCCAGGGCGGCCTATGGGCGCGCCGAGGAAATCTTCGACAATCCCAGCATCCAGACCCGGCCCTCCAGCTTGGCCCTGGCCCAGCCCCTGCTGCAGGTACGACCGCGCTGGGACCGGGCCGCCGAGGTGGGAATGACCGCAGAGGATATCGGTTTTACCGTCGCCGCCCTGACCGACGGAGCTTTCGTCAACGAGTTTTTCCTCGACGACGACAAGATCGATATGTATCTGTACAACCGCGAGGGACCCGCGGCTACGGTCGATACGCTACAGAATATTTTTATCTACACACCGGTGGGCACGGTATTACCACTGTCCGAACTGGCACAGACCATCGAGACGGTAGACACCAGCACGGTTCGCCGGGTGGACGGCCGCCGCACTGTCACGCTCAATATCATCCCACCCCGCTCGGTGGCCCTGGAAACCGGTGTCGAGCGGGTGCGCAGCCAACTGGTGCAACACCTGAAAGACACCGGCCAGGTGCCGGCAGGCGTGAGCCTGACCATTTCCGGCGCGGCCGACCAGCTTGACGCCACCCGCGAGTCCCTGAGCAGCAACTACGTGGTGGCGTTGCTGATTGTCTACCTGTTGATGGTGGCCATCTTTTCCCACTGGGGCTACCCGCTGCTCATCATGACCACGATTCCGCTGGGCATCGCCGGCGGCATTGCCGGACTGGCCTTGATGAACCTGATCGGTGCGGTGCTGCGCGGCATGGGTTTCGAAGGCTTCCATCAGCCGTTCGACATGATCTCCATGCTGGGCTTCCTGATCCTGATGGGCACAGTGGTAAACAACCCGATCCTGATCGTGCACCGGGCCATCGGCAACGTTAAGGAGGAGGGGCAATCTCCCGTCGAGGCGGTGCGGGAAGCGGTCAGTTCACGACTGCGGCCCATCGCTATCTCCAGTATCACCACCATCTGCGGACTGGCTCCGCTGGTCTTCCTGCCCGGCGCTGGTACCGAGCTCTATCGCGGCGTCGGCGTCATTGTGATGAGTGGCATTATCGGTGCCACTCTGGTCACGCTCACCATGCTGCCTGCACTCACTGTGATCGCCCTCAACTGGCATCAGCGGTTGCAGGGTGAGGAAGCGGTATCGGCCAGCGACGAGTAAAGCGGTGCAGTCGCCACCACTGACGCGGCAATTCCCCCGGCAGGATCGACCCCGCCAAGGGGGTTGAATTCCCTGTTGGCGCCATCAAGGACTAAGGTAAGAGGATTGAGAGGATGAAAGCGCCCTCTCCCCGATCACCCTGTCCCACAAGAAGGAGATGCGATGTTTGTCGAATCCATCAAGTCCCCCGGTCTCGCTCAACTCTCTTATCTGATCGGCGATGGCGGCGAAGCGGCTGTCATCGACCCGCGCCGTGATTGTGAGATCTATGCCGAGAAGGCACGGGAGAAAGGCTGCCGTATCACCCATATCTTCGAAACCCACCGCAACGAGGACCTGATCTCCGGCGCCCCCATCCTCGCCCAGCTGACAGGCGCCGCAGTCCATCACGGCCCCAACCCCGCTGGCGACGTCACTTATGCGGACACAGTGCGTGAGGGAGATGATTTCACCTTCGGGTCGATGCGCCTGAAGGTGCTGGAGACCCCCGGCCACACTGACGACAGTCTTTCCTTTGCCATTTACGACCAGGATTTTGGCGATCAGGCCATCGGCGTCTTTACCGGCGATGCACTTTTTGTCGGTGATGTAGGGCGCACAGACTTTTATCCGGATCGCAAGGAAGAAGTGGCGGGCCTCCTGTACGACAGTCTGCAAAAGATCCTGTCTCTGGGAAACCAGGCCATTCTCTACCCTGCCCACGGCGCCGGGTCCGTCTGTGGCGACAACATGGCCGATCGGGATTTTTCCACCCTCGGTTACGAGCGCAAATACAACCCGATGCTGCAAATCGGCGACCGCAAGAAATTCATCGAGAAAAAGGTGGCGGAACATCACGAGCAGCCGCCCTATTTCCGCAATATGGAGCAGCTCAACCTGGATGGCAGCGCGCCCGCGGCCCGGGTCGTGACACCACCGGTCCTGGATGCGGATGACTTTTATCGCCTGATCGAGAAGGCCGAGGTGATCGATGTCCGCGGTGTTACCGCCTACCTCGGCGCGCATATACCCGGCAGCCTCGCTATCCCCTGTGACATGATCCCCGCCTTCGCCGGCTGGTTTCTAGACCCGGAGGATGAGATCGTGCTGGTCGCCGACAGCAGCAGTCAGGCGCAGGCGGCTGCCCGCCACCTGGCGCGAATCGGCTTTGACCGGGTGCCCGGTTTTCTCAACACTGCCCTGCCCGGCTGGGCGGCGGCTGCACGACCGTTTAGCAGTACCGCCGTGGTCGATGCGGACACGGTAAAGGCGCGCGTGCAAGGTGAAGACCGTGATTGGCAGCTGCTGGATGTGCGCGGTAAGAAGGAGGTCGAGCAGGGTACGGTTCCGGGTGCAACAACGATTTACCTCGGCCACCTGCCAGAGCAACTGCAAAGACTCCCCAAGGGCGGCCACTATACCGTCATGTGCGCCAGCGGCGCCCGCGCAACCATCGGCGCTTCTATCCTGCAGCGTTCCGGATTTGAGAATGTGGATGTATTTCTCGGCTCCATGGGGGCCTGGAAGGCCTCGGGGAATTCCGTAATCGAGTAAACGACCTGTCGGCGGAGTGTGCTGGAGTGGCGCGCTTCGGCACTGAAAAACCGTGCGTCACCCCGTTAAAGACAGCCCACAGCACGCCTCGCCGTGACTCACCTTGTGGGCCTGAGCCCCGCTGGAATACTCGCGCCCGGGGTGCGCGCCGGGCAGCGTTTTCTTTCGACGTGACGCTGGTATTCTTACTGCATTCGCCCCCCACCGGGTTGTAAAGGAGACTCCCCCATGAAATTTCCTCTAACGATTACTGTTTTGTTACTGGGCGTCATTGGAAACGCGTGGGCCGACGAGTCAGGGATCGCGATTGGCCAGGCCCGCCAGGCCTCACTGGCACTGGGGAAAACCCTGAAACAGGAGCTGGTCTCTGCGATGAAGCGCGGCGGGCCGGTTGAGGCAATCTCGGTCTGTAACCTGAAGGCCATGCCCCTGACAGAGCAGATTTCCACTGAGACCGGTTGGCAGGTAGCCAGAACCAGCCTGAAAGTGCGGAACCCGGCCAATAGCCCGGACGATTGGGAACGCCATCAACTGCAACAATTCCAGGCTCGCCTGGACGCCGGCGAATCCATGGCATCCCTCGAAGCCGCCACCACTGAACAGCGCGACGGCAAGAGCGTACAGCGTTTTATGAAGGCGATCCCGGTACAGGGACCCTGCCTTGTCTGCCATGGCACCGAGCTGGCGCCCGCAGTGGCACAGAAACTGGATAGCCTGTACCCCAATGACCAAGCCCGGGGCTATCAGCTGGGCGAGCTGCGGGGAGCCTTCACACTGGAAAGGGTGATTTCCGGGGAATAGACCCCGGTGCACTCCCGGAAACGCCGGCGGCGCTTTCCATGAGTGCAACAAAACAGATTTGCCCCCGGTGCCCCTACGCGCAGTAGAATGGCGGCTCCATTTTGTAACCAGATGCACTCATGCCCCAGGAATTCACCAGCCTGCAACAAATGCTGGAGCACATTGGCCGGGAAGCCGCGTCACAGAAGCGGGTCACTCTCAGTTTGGTTATCCGCGCGGTGGGACGACGCTCGTTTGCCCCCCTGCTATTGCTCGTAGGGCTGATCCTCTTCTCGCCCCTGAGCGGAATCCCCGGTGTACCCACTATCATGGCCATCCTGGTTTTACTGGTGGCCGTGCAGCTGCTGCTGGGGCGCCACTATTTCTGGTTACCCCAATGGCTGTTGAGACGTTCCATCTCGGAGAAAAGCCTGCAGCGGGCTCTGCATTTCCTGCAGCGCCCTGCTGAAGTGAGCGACCGCTGGCTGCGGCCCCGATTTCGCTTCCTGGTGCACCGTACCGGGACCTACGTGATCGCCACCATCTGTGTCGTGATTGCCCTGGCGCTGCCGGTGATGGAGGTGGTGCCCTTCTCTGCGTCCCTGGCGGGGGTAGCGCTCACCACCTTTGGGCTGGCGCTGGTGGCCCAGGACGGGCTGCTGGCTATCATTGCCTTCGTCCTGACCGGCCTCACTGCGGCCCTGATTCTGTTTAGCCTGCTCTCAGGGTATTTTGCGGCTTGATGCCCAACAGGTGTGGGTACCTGGCCAGCATCCCGATTGCCAGCAGGTCATACAGGCCATGCCAGACCATCACCCCCAGTGCACTGCCGGTGGACCAGTAAAACCAGCCCAGCAGTAATCCCATAACCAGTGTCACGGTGAAGTACAGTACAGAGGCGAAGTGCAACAGGGCGAAAACCACCGACGCGGCGAACAGTCCCCACCAAGGACTCACCAATCCCGCCAGCCAGTTCTGCAGGAAAACCCGGAAAAACAATTCTTCGCAGATGCCCGCTGCAGTAGCCAGCACAGCAATCTGCCCCCAGGAACAGCCGGCAAAAAGAGGATGCAGCAACGCACACAGACGCCGCAACGCCGAGCCCAGGGAACCGGGCAGCCTGGTCAGGAAAACGGCCAGGGCGTAAGTCGCCAGTGCTGCCAGCGCACCCGTCAGTATCCAGCTGACCTCGCTGCCCCGGGCAGCCGGCCGCTCCACTTCGGTCAGCCAGAGCCCGCCGAGCGCCAGCAACAACAGTGCGGCCTGGGAAAGCAGCGCAATGCGGAATACCCGCGCCGCCGATAGATGGCTGTTCTGCATGGTTAGTCCCTGATTGTTTTTATTTGCGGCTAGCAGTGCCAGTCAGTGCCAGTGCACGATGATGCCCGTTCTGAAGCGTCAATCCACACCGCCTATAACCCGCTCGAGCCGCGCCCGCCCGGAGGCAGACACCCGCAGGACGGCCACCCCACCCTCGCGAAGCTCGCTCTCCAGGGCCAGGGCTCTTTCCTTGGGCGCAAAGAAGGCTTCAATGCCGTAGCGAATACGGTAAACATTACCCTCCCGGCGCCACCACTGACCGGAGACCCGCCCGCGCAGGAAAACGCCGTCTTCGGGCTCCTGCAGGCTTGCCCCTGCGAATCGATATAGCCCCTGTTTGTCCGGCGTGAGAGAGACATAAACCACCTCGCCATTACGTAGTGGCCTGTCTTGCCCGAATACCCCGGTATCCAGCTCCGAAAAGGCATACTGGAGACGTGCGTAATTGCCACGAAACAGAGAGCGCGGGTCCACGGGTATGGTCTCGATACGGATCTCCTGCCCGGTCCACAGTGGCACCTGTGCGGTGACGACCATACCGATCAGTACCAGAAACTGGAACAGTAACGCGGCGGCCAGTGCAAGCTGTTGTCGACCATTGAGCTGCTTCACAGGCTGCCCTCCCCCTCACGCACCCGCCTCCAGAAGCGGGCGGCCAGCATCAGCAGCAGAGCGAACAGGGTAAACAGCGCAGCACCGCCCAGGTAGTCCCCGATGAGATCGACATAGCGCAGGAAGGCCGTAGCCAGTATGGCGGTTACCCCGAGAAAGAAATAATGGGAAATACCGTTAGTGATGCCACGCACGATGAGCCAGATACCGGTGCCCAGCAGGGCAAAGTTGGCCACCAACTGGAAGGCAACTGCGTGATCCGGGTTGCCATCGAAGATGAGGGCAATTTGCACGATCAGCAATGCGGCAAACAGTAATGCCACTGACAACAGGCGCCCCGCCCGATAGGCCAACCACAGCGTAGCCGCGCCGAGCAACAACTGGACAGTCCACAGCCCCAGCTGATGTTGCCAGTCGTACTCGAGCAGCGCCCGCCACGGTCGGGCAAAACTCATTACCAGCATAAACAGCAACGCAAAACGCAAACTCCAGATGGAGAGCAGCGCGGCATAATCCCGTGGCTTGGAATCCTGTCGCTGCGACAACCAGTGACTGAACGCGAACAACAGCAGGAAGAGGCCGGCAGCGACGAACAGGTTTTCCGGGTGTATATCAAACAACAGCCCGGAAGCGCCATCTCCCCACAGCCACGACAGCCCGTACTCAACCCACAAACCCGCACTCGCCACTGCCACCAGCATCAGCAGTGCACTCTGCGGCCCCCGCCAGAGCACATAGGCCGATGAGAGAAAGAACAGCGGGAAAAGGCCCGGCAGGTAGCCGTTAAAGACCTCCAGCAGAAACCAGACCAGTGCCAGGAGGTTGGCCTGTAAACACAGCCAGGGATTACGGGTGATCAGGGCGAATGGCAGGCAACCCAGCGCCCACCAGAAGAGCCCGTCCGGCATATGCTCGCCCAGGTGATAGATCTGGGCGATCAGAATGATCGAAGCCCCGTAGAAGAGGTTACCGAGGAGCATCAGCCCGATACCAGCGCGCCGGTCACCATGAACGTAGCGGAGGATGGCGGCGAGGTGCGTAGACACGGTGAGCAGCACCAGCCCACCCATGCGCAGGGCGCGGGGAATCTCCTCCCAGTTGGCGCCCAACACAGTGATCAATGCCAGCCCCAGGAACAGGTAAGCGAGCCCTACCAGAACGGCATACCCCTGCGCACGGCTGTTAATGGCGTGGTAATCAGCCCCGTAGCGGCGACAGATGCCCTCCGCCTGGGCGTCGCTGATCAGGCCCTCCTCGACCCACTCGGCGGCCTCCCGTGCCAGCTCTCCTTTCAGTAAGCGAATCAATCGCATGCTCGACATCCCTGCAGATTCACGATTCCGGCGTATCGGGACCGCTGCAGAGCAGTATCCGCACTGAGTCCCCGGTCCGCAACGCCAGAGGCCGCCGCGTGCGCTGCCGGCCCAGCAGTGGTTTGATAACCCGTATCAATCAAAGTCATTAAAATTGATTATTTTAATTAATAAAAAGCAGCCAATAGTATTTTCCCCGTACCAGACATCAACACAACGCATTCTCAACAAGGAGCCTTTTATGTCTCGTTATATCGGCAGCGAAATCAAACCCTTCCAGGCCAAAGCCTACCAGTCCGGGGACTTCTTCGACGTCAGCGATGCCGACCTCAAGGGCAAGTGGTCCGTGGTGTTCTTCTACCCGGCAGACTTCACTTTCGTCTGCCCCACCGAACTGGGTGACCTGGCCGACAATTACGACGAGTTCAAGAAGCTGGGTGTGGAGATCTACTCCGTATCCACCGATACCCACTTCACCCACAAGGCGTGGCACGACACCTCTGAAACCATCGGCAAGATTCAGTTCCCGATGATCGGCGACCCCACCGGCACCATCACCCGCAACTTCGGTGTGATGATCGAAGAAGAAGGCATCGCTGACCGCGGTACCTTCGTGATCGACCCGGAAGGCCGCATCCAGATCGTCGAGATCAATGCCGGCGGGATCGGCCGCGACGCTGAAGACCTGCTGCGCAAGATCAAGGCCGCCCAGTATGTGGCAGCGCACCCCGGCGAAGTCTGCCCGGCCAAGTGGAAAGAAGGCGAGGAAACCCTGGCGCCTTCCCTGGACCTGGTCGGCAAGATTTAAAGCCGAAACGCGTCTCCTGACAGACCATCCTTCCGGCCCGCCTTCGGGTGGGCCCTTTTTACCCCGAATACAGGCAGGACACACCGATGTTGGATGCAAACCTCAAGAAACAGCTGGACACCTATCTGCAGAATATCGTCAATCCGATCGAGATCCGTGTGTCCAGCGACAACAGCCCCAAATCAATGGAGCTGGAAGCCCTGGCGGACGAGATCGCCGGGCTCTCGCAAAGAATTGAAACCCGCCAGGGCAGTGCCGCGCGCACGCCGAGCATGGCCATTGCGCCGGCCGGCGAGCAACCCCGGGTCAGCTTCGCCGGCATCCCTCTGGGCCATGAATTCACTTCCCTGGTACTGGCCCTGCTGCAGGCCGGCGGCCACCCATCCAAGGCCGAGCCGCAATTGCTGGAGCAGATCCGCCAGCTGGGGGGGAAATACCATTTTGAAACTTATATTTCGCTGTCATGCCAGAACTGCCCGGACGTGGTGCAGGCGCTGAACCTGATGGCGACCCTGAATCCGAACATCACCCATGAAATGATCGATGGTGCCCTGTTCCAGGATGAGGTGGAACAACGCAACATCATGGCGGTGCCATCGGTTTACCTGAACGGCGAGCATTTTGGCCAGGGCCGTATGACTCTGCAGGAAATCGTCGACAAAATCGACACCGGCGCCGCCGAACGCAAGGCCGCCGAGCTGAACGAGCGCGAACCTTACGATGTACTGGTCGTCGGCGGTGGCCCCGCCGGTGCCGCTGCCGCCATCTACGCTGCGCGCAAGGGCATCCGCACAGGCCTCGTCGCCGAGCGATTTGGTGGTCAGGTAATGGATACCGTGGGAATCGAGAACTTCATCTCCGTGCCCTACACCGAGGGGCCGAAGCTTTCCGCGGGTCTCGAGCAGCACGTAAAGGAATACGGTGTGGATATCATTACCGAGCAGCGCGCTGCAGCAATCCAGCGCAACAAACTGCTTGAACTGGAACTGCAGAGTGGTGCCACACTTGCCAGCCGCTCCGTGGTGCTGGCCACCGGCGCCCGCTGGCGCGAACTGGGTGTCCCTGGCGAAGCGCAGTACCGCAACAAGGGTGTGGCTTACTGCCCCCACTGCGACGGCCCCTTCTTCAAGGGCAAGCATGTGGCGGTGATCGGCGGTGGTAACTCCGGTATCGAGGCGGCCATTGATCTGGCGGGCATCGTAAAGCATGTCACCGTACTGGAATTCGCCGACACGCTGCGCGCAGACGACGTGCTTGTGCGCAAGGCCCGCTCGATGGAGAACGTGGACATCATCACCAATGCCCAGACCACCGAGATCCTCGGTGACGGCAGCAGAGTGAATGGCCTGCGCTACACCGACCGGGTGAGCGGTGACAGCAGGGACGTGGAACTGGCCGGTGTCTTCGTGCAAATCGGCCTGGTGCCCAATACCGAATTCCTGCGTGAAAGTGACATAGCGCTGAACCCCATGGGCGAAATCCAGATCGATGAGCGCGGGGCCACTTCCATTCCCGGTGTATTTGCCGCTGGCGATGCGACCACAGTGCCGTACAAGCAGATCGTCATCTCCATGGGTGCCGGTGCAACCGCTGCGCTCGGTGCCTTCGACTATCTGATTCGCGCCTCGGTGGACGGTGAAGGCAGTGAACCCGCCCCCCAACAGGCGCTTGCCGTAAGCGCCTGATCCCCCCTGGGCCGGACTCGTTCCGGCCTTTTTGTATTTTCCAGCTGTCACGGCGTTCATATAGCGCTCCGGCAGCGTCTGGAAATTCGCATCACTTTGCCGGGGAGCGTGTCCCAACCCCGTACCCGGATCGAGACGATCTCATCAGGAGCAGGTCTGGCCGCCAGCAAAGACGACGGTGTCGATCTGCGTTAGCATGACACCAGAACAGTCATAACAATGCCCGAGCGGAGGTCAATCGTGCGTCCCCATTCCCTAACCCCTGCACTTGTCCTGAGTGTTTTGTTCAGTGCGCCGGTAATGTCCCAACCGGGCACCGATACGTCCCTGCTGGAGCAGATCCGGCAAGACGTGTCCGCAGACAGGATCGAGGACGATATCCGCACCCTGGTGGGCTTTGGCACGCGCCACACGCTCTCGGAGACAGATTCCGAAACCCGCGGCATCGGCGCCGCGCGGCGCTGGGTGTACGAGGAGTTCCAGCGCATCAGCGCCGCCTGTGGAGACTGCCTGGAGGTTTCCTACCAGTCTGACTTTATCGAGGGTGAAAAGCGCATCCCCGAGCGCACCGAGGTGGTCAATGTGATCGCGATCCAGCGCGGCGAGAAAGATCCCGGCCGCTACGTGATTATGTCCGGGGACATCGACTCCCGGGTGTCCGACGTCATGGACCATACCTCTGACGCCCCCGGCGCCAATGACAATGCCTCCGGCCTGGCCGGTGTGCTGGAAGCCGCGCGGGTCCTGAGCAAACACAAATTTGCCGGTTCCGTGGTCTATGCCGGGCTTTCCGGCGAGGAGCAGGGTCTCTTCGGTGGAAAGATCATGGCGGCGCAGGCCAAGGCGGATGGCTGGCGTATTACCGGTGTTCTGAACAACGACATGATCGGAAATATCGAGGGCATCAACGGTGTCATCAACAACACTACCGCGCGGGTATTCATGGAGGGTACCCGTATGGACGAGACGGAAACAGAGGCCCGCGCGCGGCGCTTCTACGGTGGCGAGGTGGACTCCCCGTCGCGCAACCTGGGGCGCTACGTGCATCGCATCGCCGAAGAGCATATCCCCAACCTGGATGTGATGATGATTTACCGCCTTGACCGCTTCGGTCGCGGCGGCCACCACCGCCCTTTCAATGACCTGGGCTACCCCGGTGTGCGAATTATGGAAACCAACGAAAACTATAACCGCCAACACCAGGACCTCCGCACCGAGAATGGCATTCGCTACGGGGATGTGATCGATGGGGTGAACTTCCAGTACGCGGCCAAGCTGACCGGCCTCAATGCACTCACCATGGCGGCGCTGTCAAAGGCCCCGGCGCCGCCCGCGGATGTCACCATCGAGGGCGCAGTGTCCCCCGATACCACCCTGAAATGGAAAGCGGTTGGGGACCGGAATGACGAGATCCTGGCCGGCTATAAAATTTACTGGCGCCTGACCAGCGAACCAACCTGGACCAACAGCCGCTTCGTCGGCAAGGTGGACGAGTACACGCTGGAGAATATCGTGATCGACAATTATTTCTTCGGTGTGGCCGCGGTCAGCAAGGAGGGCTTCGAAAGTCCGGTGGTATTCCCCGGGCCGGCAGGGGACTTTTATCCGCACCGGAATCAATAATCCCTCGAGAAACGGCTTGCGCCGCCTGTGGACTGCACGGATCCCGGCCCCTACCGGGATCCCGTAGTGCCGGCAAATCACCAATAGGATGCAGCTTCTCTTTTCTCTGGCGGCCCCTTTTGTCCTTGTTCATCCCCTATGCCTGCCCCCGGGGGGAACACCTGCTCCCCGGAGATGGCGCGAAAAGAGTTGTTGACTTATTAACCAACCTCTATACACTGACTGCAGCTAGAAAATCAGCTCCTGTTGACCACTCCGGTTTCGAAGCATTAGTCATAATCCTCGTTCTGTAGCACCGCAATATCAGCCAGTTTTCCGGCTACCCCCCGATTCTCGGGACACCGTTTATTATTTATCCCTAGAGGACTTATTTTATGTCTAACGCAGTTACCGGTACCGTAAAGTGGTTTGACGAATCCAAAGGCTTCGGCTTCATTGAGCAGCAGTCTGGCCCAGATGTATTTGCGCACTACAGCGCGATCTCCCAGCCGGGCTTCAAGACCCTGGTAGAAGGTCAAAAGGTAGAGTTCAGCGTTGCAAAAGGCCCGAAAGGTCTGCAGGCCGAGAACATTACCATCGTCTAAGTGACGATCGACTGCACACTCCCATTGGAGCTGTGCAGTCTGCATCAGCGCCCACTCACGAGGCGCAGAAGAAAGCAAAGCAGCCGCTTTGCTTTTTTTATGGCCACTGCTCCCCCAAATTGCCTGATACTGCTTTCACCCACCCACCGCCTCCCTGTGAACCCTTCCCGCCCCATCAAGCAGGCCGCCAGCTGAGATCGGCCCGACCCGTCGTTCTGTCGCTACAAGATCGCCTGCGTCCGGCTGGCCCGATGCCACTCTGACCAGTAGATGAAAAAGCCGCCCGCAGGTTGATGGAAAAATCAGTCCAACCCGGTCTGGAACTCAGATGTCCAGCGCCGACCATATCCACCACGGGCGATCCCTTAGTTGAGAAGCTTTCGATCCAGAAGCTGTAATACAGGCTTGCGATCCTGACTTGGAAAAATAAAGTCACTGGCACTAGCCTGAAGCAACGCACACTGCAGTACCTGAGTGATCACCGGCAACCTGCCCGCAGGAATCGGCCAAGGGCACGTTTATCCAAGCCGGTCGCTCATGATAATGTGACTGGCGCAGTCGACACTGGCCGCCACCTTCACTGTTAACCCGACTGGACCCAACTGGGCTTATAGGGGCTTGGCTAGCCGATCTACACTTATTCCAGCTTAAGGTTCAAGCTCAAGGCAAAACTGCTCATTCAGTCCCAGGACACATGTTCATGCTCACCAGATACTTCCTGCTCGGCCTGCTGCTGTTGACTTCCGCTCCCTCCCATGCGGAATGGATACTCGACAGCGACGCCTCAGAAATCACGTTTCTGACCGTGAAAAAGCAATCTGTCGCAGAAATTAACAACTTCAGAGAACTGCAAGGCGCACTCGACACCAAGGGCAAAGCCAGCATTACCATTCCGCTTGCCAAGGTAGATACCAAGATACCGATTCGGGATGAACGCATGCGCAAGCTGCTGTTCGAGACTACCAAGTTTGCCGAAGCACGTGTTACGGCACAGATTGATATCGAGAAATTGCGGCAACTGCAGCCTGGGCAGACGACCGTTATCGAGACCAACATTACCCTGGCCCTGCGGGACGTGACCCATCAGGAACCCGCACGCTTGCAGGTCACTGCCCTGAGTGGGGATCAGATGCTTGTGAACACTGTGGAACCGGTGGTGATCAATGCCGGTGACTACCAGCTCCTCGAGGGCGTCGACAAACTGCGGGAAGTTGCCGGACTGGATGCCATCAGTCCTGTGGTTCCGGTGACCGTCAAACTGGTCTTTGACGAGAAATAAGTCCACCCGCATCGGATGGTGGCGCTTTCAGGTAACTTGGCGCCAAATGCATCGCAACCTCGGCATCAGCGATTGCTTGCCGGATCACTATCCGCCTTAATGGACACTGTGTTCCACCAGATTTTCTGGCTATAAAAATATAGAAAAAAGGCGAGCTGCTGCATAGCAGCCGGGAGACTCAGTGATGCGCACCCGTCCACTCCGATACCTTATGGCCTTCATCCTGCCTGCCCTGGTGCTGGCAGGCTTCTGGTTGCAGGGATTCTGGCTCTTCATACCCCTGCTGTACCTGTACGGACTGTTACCCCTGCTGGAACTGGTACTTCCTGCCTCCACCGACAACCTGACCGCGGACCAGGAGCAACAAGCTGCGCAAAACCCACTGTTTGACTGGGTGCTCTACCTGGCGCTGCCGATCCAGTTCGGGGTGCTGCTCTGCTTCCTGCTCGTTGTCCCCTCCCTGCAGGGCGTAGAGCTCATCGGCGCGGTGGCCTCCATGGGGCTGATGTGCGGCAGCTTCGGTATCAATATCGGTCACGAACTGGGGCATCGCACCTCCCGACACGAGCAGCTGATGGCCAAGTTGTTGCTGCTCACCTCACTCAACATGCATTTCTTTATCGAGCACAACCGCGGCCATCACCGCCGGGTCGCAACCGGGGAGGACCCCGCCAGTGCCCGGCTCGGAGAGGGCCTCTACCCTTTCTGGTTGCGCTCTATCCGCGACGGCTACCACTCCGCCTGGCAGCTGGAAATGCGACGACTGAATAAGCGGGGGCAACGCTGGCTCAGCCCGCACAACCAGATGCTGGTTTTCCAGCTGGTACAGATTGCCTTCGTTTTACTGATCGCACTCGCCTTCGGACTCAAGGCCGCACTTTGCTTTATTGCCGCGGCAGTGCTCGGCATTCTGCTGCTGGAGACGATCAATTACATCGAGCACTACGGATTGCAACGTCGCCTGGTGGAGAGCGGCCGCTACGAAAGGGTCATGCCGGTCCACTCCTGGAATTCCAACCATACGATCGGGCGGATGACCCTGTTCGAGCTATCCCGCCACTCCGATCATCACTTTCGCGCCAGCCGCAAATACCCTGTCTTGCGCCATCACGAACACAGTCCGCAGATGCCTACCGGCTACCCCGGCATGATGCTGCTGGCCTGTATACCACCGCTGTGGTATCGGGTTATGCACCCCAGGCTGGACGCGCTCGCAGACACTGCGAAAAACCCTGAACCATCCGCTGCAAAATAATGGCGCGTCGACCAAGCTGCGGCCATGTCATGCCGTGATCAGCCAGACAGCAGGAAATTCCCAGAGCAAGGAACAACAACCATGGCGAGCATTGAACGCGAGGGGGTACAGCTCCATTACACGGTGACCGGTAGTGGACCTGCCATCGTACTGGTGCACAGCTTCCTCGCCTCCAGCGCCATGTGGGAGGCACAAATCGCAGCGTTGAGCCGCGAACACAAGGTGATCACCGTGGACCTTCGCGGTCACGGGGCCTCCGGTCCCATTGAACGAGAGATCAGCATCTATGACCTGGTGGACGATGTACTGGCGGTCCTGGATGCGGAGGGAATTGAGCGCGCGGCCTGGGCCGGGCTCTCCATCGGGGGCATGATCAGCCTGCGGGCCGCATTGAAAGCACCGGAACGTGTGACAGGGCTGCTGCTACTGGACACCCACGCCGGCGCCGAGCGGCCGCTGAAAAAACTGCGCTACCACGCCATGGTGCTGGCAGCCCGAATTTTTGGTATCCGGCCCTTTCTACCACAGGTTCTGAAGCTGATGTTTGGTCGCTATACGCTGACTCACAACGAGCGCTTGGTAGAGGAGTGGAGAAATCGGCTGGCCACTGTGCCCTTCCCCACTATTGCCCGGGGTGTCTCAGCGCTCTCTCGCCGGGAAGCCCTGCAATCCCGGCTCGGCGACATAAAACAGCCCGCTCTGGTTATCGTTGGGAAAGAGGACCAGGCGCTACCACCGGCCTACTCGCGGGAGCTTGCGAAGCTTTTGCCCCGGGCATCACTGATTGAAATTCCCCGCTCCGGGCACCTCTCCGCACTGGAACAACCGGAGGCCGTCACCGGGGCGATGCTCACTTTCCTGGGCGAGCTTCAGTCCAGCCCACGAAGCAAAGCCGTGGCCACGTAGCAGACCCTGAAAACAACGGTTTCAACAGCCTAGGAATCTGCCGCCACTGCCTCCCGCGCCTCATTGAAGGCCTGATACTGGGTCAGGTAGACCCTGCCCGTAAGATGCTGCAGGAAACCGGTACGCTGCAGTGAATCCATCACCGGCCCCTTCACTTCGGATAGATGCAGGGTAATACCCAGCTCACCCAGCCGATCGTTGAGCGCCTCGAGCACTTCCAGTGCGCTCCAGTCGATTTCGTTAATCGCACTGCACATCAGGATCACCTGGCGCACCCGGTCATTATTGGCCAGGTCACTGTAGACGCGCTCTTCCAGGAACGCCGCATTGGAGAACATCAGGCTCTCGTCCACACGGATAGTGAGCACCTCCGGCACCGTCAGCACTTTATGCCGCTTGATATTGCGAAAATGCTCCGTGCCCTCGACCAGCCCCACCTCGGCAATATGGGGCTTGGAAGTGCGAAACAGGAACAGTCCAATCGACGCTGCCACGCCACAGGTCACCCCGGCCTCCACACCGAATAGCAGGGTCACCACGATGGTGATCAGTACCGCGAAGAAATCACTGCGGGAAAAGCGCCAGGTTTTTCTCAGGATGGAAAAGTCTACCAGTGATAACACGGCTACGATGATCGTGGCCGCCAGTGTGGCCTTGGGCAGGTAGTAGAGGAATGGGGTCAGGAAAATAGAAGCCAGTGCGATCCCCACCGCAGTGAAAACACTGGCCATCTGGGTTTCCGCACCTGCATCGAAGTTGACCACCGAGCGGGAAAAGCCTCCGGTCACCGGGAAAGCACCGGAAAAGCCGGAACCGATATTCGCCACCCCCAGGCCAACGAGCTCCTGATTCATATCGATACGCTGGCGTCGCTTGGCCGCGAGGGTTTTACCCACGGACACCGACTCCACGTAGCCGATAATAGAAATCATGATCGCTGCTGGCAGCAGTGTCTCGATCAGAGCCAGATCGATGGTGGGCAGATGCAGACTGGGCAGGCCAGCGGGGACTGTCCCCACCAGCGCCACGTTGCGGCCCTCGAAGTCCAGCAGCACCGCAGCGGCAATGGTGGCCACCACCCCCAGTACCGGCGCTGCCTTGGTCACCAGGCCGGCAGTATGCGCAGACAGGTTCAAGCCGCGCAGTAACCTGGCGGCCCCGCTGCGGGACCAGTAGAGAAAAGCGATCACCGCGAGCCCGGTAATGAGGGTGTAAACATTCAACTGCGCGGCATTTTTTAACAAACCGGACAGCAGCTCCAACAACGTATCACCATCAGAACCAATGCCGAGGATGTGCCGTACCTGGCTGAGGGCAATCAGGATTCCCGATGCGGTGATAAACCCGGAAATCACCGGATGCGAGAGAAAATTGGCGAGAAAGCCCAGGCGCAGCAGGCCCATCAGGGTGAGGAACAAACCGGAGAGCAGTGCCAGCACTGCCGCCGCCACCAGGTAATCTGCGGTGCCCTGAATGGCCACCTCGCTCAGGGCCGCGGCGCTCATCAATGACGCCACGGCTACCGGACCCACAGACAGCGTCCGGCTGGTACCGAACACCGCGTAGGCCAGCAGCGGCACGATACTGGCGTACAGCCCCACCTCTGCCGGTACCCCGGCCAGCAGGCCATAAGCCAGGGACTGGGGAATCAGCATGATAGTGACGATAACAGCCGCCATCAGGTCACGGCTCAGGACCGTGCGGTCGTAGTCCCGCAGCCAGCCGCTAATGGGTAGGAATTTAGCCAGAGATTGCATCGCGCCGATCCGTTACCTCACGCCCCGCAAAAGCCGTGGTCAAAAAAGACTTCTCGTGTTCGTGTTCGTGTTGGTGTTGCCATGCCCGTTAATCCGCAAAGGCAACCACGACACCACTGACATCGAAACCCGCACTACGGGCGCCGGACACTACCTCAACCGGCTCCGCACCCTGCAGGCAGCGCGCGCCGGCCCACATGTTGCAGGAGCGATTGCCAGTGCGACAGAAAGCATGGATACGCTTGCCCGATGCGAGCAACCTGGCGAATTGCTCACAATGCTCGCGGGTCATCTGCCCGCGTGCGAAGGGTATGGAGACAAACTCCATGCCGGCCTCATCCGCCGCCGCCTTCATGGCTTCATAAGTCGGCGCAGTGCATTCAGTCTCCGGACGGTTACACACAACGATCTCGACTCCGGACTCCGCCAGACTGCCGAAAGTATCGGTTTCCATCTGTTCGGAAACACTGACCTGCTTGTCCAGTTGCTGGATATTCATGCTTTCCCCTCTAAAAAACGGGTCGAAGAAAAACCAGGGCAATCCCTTGCCCTCTCAGGTTCCTGTGAGATTTCGAAAACTGCCGGATCAGAGCGCGTTAATCGGCACCTTCAGATAGACGGTGCCGTTGTCCTCCGCCGGGGGCATCTGTCCCGCGCGGATGTTGACCTGGATGGACGGCAGAATCAGTCGCGGCATCGACAGGGTGGCATCACGCTCGGTGCGCATGGTCACGAACTCTTCCTCGCTCACTCCATCATGCAGATGGATGTTGCTGCGCTTCTGCTCGCCGACCGTGGTTTCACACTGGTGCTCACGCTGTCCGTTGGGTGGATAGTCATGGCACATGAACATACGGGTCTCGTCCGGCAGAGACAGCAGGTTCTTTACGGAGCGATAGAGTGTCTTGGCATCACCGCCGGGGAAGTCACAGCGGGCACTGCCCACGTCTGGCAGAAACAGCGTATCGCCGACAAACAGCGCATCGCCAATCAGCCAGGCCATGTCCGCGGGAGTATGTCCCGGGGAGTAGATCACGCGCCCCTCGAGGTCGCCAATGGTAAAGGTGTCTCCATCGTGGAACAGGTGATCAAACTGGCTGCCATCGACGAGAAACTGCTTTTCCAGGTTAAAGACATCGCGGAAGATGGCCTGAACCTGGCGGATATGATCCCCGATCGCGATCTTGCCACCCAGCTGGTCGCGGATGAACGGTGCCGCAGAGAGGTGATCAGCATGGGCGTGAGTCTCCAGAATCCACTCGACCGTCAGCTTCTCGGCTTTTACGAACGCAACGATCTTTTCTGCACCACCTGTGCTGGTGCGCCCTGAAGCGGCGTCGTAGTCCAGTACCGGGTCGACCACCGCTGCGCTGCCACCGGAGCGGTCGTAGACCACATAGCTCCAGGTCTCGGTATCCGCGTCCAGGAACGGCTGGACCAGGGGCTTTTGCTTGCTGACTGACATTGTTTGTCCTCCGCTTGAAATGCTTGGCAACAATATACTTGCCAATATTATATAAATCAATATACTGTTTTCTTGTAAATTATCGTGATGATGGACAGTTCCATGCCCGACACTTCGGAAATAAGCCTGGACAAAATGCGTGCCTCCGCGGACACCGCCTCGGCGATGTTGCGTTCACTCGGCAATCAGGACCGCCTGCTGCTGCTCTGCCAGCTGAGTCAGGAGGAGCTCTGTGTCGGCGATCTGGAGGAACGTCTGGATATTCGCCAGCCGAGCCTGTCACAGCAGCTGGGTGTATTGCGCCGTGAGGGGCTTGTCGCCACCCGGCGCGAGGGCAAGCATGTCTATTACCGCGTTGCTGACCAGCGAGTGCTGGCGCTGCTACAAACCCTGTATGAACTCTACTGTGCGGAGTAAATGTGAATCATGACCATTGACTGGACTGCCTTTACCCCCTGGTCGGCGCTCGCCGGCGGGGCAATGATTGGACTGGCCTCGGCCCTGCTGCTGGTTCTGAATGGCCGTATCGCCGGCATTTCCGGCATCCTCGGCGGGCTGATCAGCCGCACCCCGGGCGAGACCGGGTGGCGGGCGGCCTTCGCCATCGGCCTGCTGATCGGACCCACCCTCTGGGCTCTGTTCCAGGCACTGCCCCCCATTCGTATCGAGGCCGGCTACCCCGTGCTGATCGCTGCGGGCCTGCTGGTGGGCATCGGTACCCGCTACGGCTCCGGCTGCACCAGTGGCCATGGCGTCTGCGGCCTCTCGCGCCTGTCGCCACGCTCGCTGGCTGCGACCCTGATTTTCATGGCCGGCGGTTTCGCCACCGTCTTCGTTGTGCGCCACCTTCTGGGAGTATGAACATGAACAAGTCTTTGCTGTCTGCCTTTGCTGCCGGCCTGATCTTTGGCCTGGGCCTTCTGGTTTCCGGGATGGCAAACCCGGAAAAGGTACTGGCGTTCCTGGATCTGTTCGGTAACTGGGATCCTTCGCTGGCACTGGTGATGGTGGGCGCCATCGGCGTGGGACTGCCATTTTTCTATTTTGCCAAGGGCCGGGATGTGACCGTGCTCGGCAAGCAGATCCAGATGCCCAGCCGCCGCGATATTGACCGCCCGCTGGTAGTGGGCAGCCTGTTGTTCGGTATCGGTTGGGGACTGGCCGGCTTCTGCCCGGGTCCCGCCGTGGTGGCCACCGGTGCCGGTGAGATCAAGGCAATTGTGTTCACCGCCGCCATGCTGGCTGGCATGGGCCTCTTCGCCCTCTTCAATCGCCCGAGCACCGCCGGGGCAACCTCCTGACACGCGCCCCCTGAGCCGCGTTTTCTGGGGCCGGGCTCACCGGCCCCCTTTTCCCTCCCCTGAGCGGTACCCTCCCCAGTCACCGGGCCCTCCGGCGCTCTCTTTCACCACGACCGACATCTGCCGCCAGCCGGGACTATCTTCATTCCTAGCCCTCCATCGAGGAGGTGACCCGGTCTGCTGATACCATGAGACCAGCAAACCTGTAGCGGAAAGATGGCAAGGATGCGCGCGAGCAATCTTTTACCCAATTGGCTGAAGCGCTACCGGGCCCAGTGGCTGGGCAGGGACGCGGTGGCCGCACTGGTGGCCACCATGATGCTGGTGCCTCAGGCACTGGCCTACGCCGCGCTGGCGGGCCTGCCACCGCACCTGGGGCTCTACGCCAGTCTGCTGCCTCTGGTGGGCTATGCGCTGCTCGGCTCCAGCACCGCGCTATCTGTGGGACCGGTGGCGGTGCTGGCCCTGATGACGGCGTCAGCGCTATCGCCCATTGCCTCGCCCGGAACGGCAGATTACGTCACCGGCGCAGTGATCCTGGCAGCCCTCGCCGGGGTCTTTTCCTTCACCATGGGATTACTGCGGCTTGGCGCGCTTTCTAACCTGCTGAGCCACCCCGTGATCAGTGGCTTTGTTTCCGGTGCCGCCACCCTGATCATCATCGGTCAGCTCGGCCCCCTCCTGGGTGTACCGACGGACGGCGGCACGGCATTCGAGATCCTGCTGCACTCCGTCGAGGACCTGCCCGAGGTAAAGCCGCTGACCACTGGCATCGGACTCGTGTCCGTAGTACTGCTGCTGGGTGCGCGGCTGGGGCTTGCGCCACTACTCAGGAAGCTGGGTGTAGCTGCTGGAGCCGCCCGCCTGCTGGCGCGGCTGGCACCCATGTTGCTGGTGCTGGTCGCAATCGCCCTGACCTACTTCCTCGAGTGGGACCGCAAGATAGACGTGGTGGGGGCTATCCCCTCGGGACTGCCGGAATTCGGCCTGCCCACATTCGAGTGGCAGCTCACCTACCCCCTGCTGCTGCCGGCACTGATTATCGCCCTCCTGGGTTTTGTGGAGAGCCTCTCCATCGCCCATGCCATCGCCCTGCGCCGCGGTGAACGCCTCAATGCCAATGCCGAGTTGCGCGGCCTGGGAGCGGCCAACATGCTGAGTGCAGTATCCGGCGGCTTCGCCGTTACCGGCAGCTTTGCCCGAACCGCGATCAATGAGGAGGCCGGCGCGAAGTCCCCCATGAGCGGAATCATTGCCGCCGGACTGATGACGCTGGTGCTGCTATTTCTCACCGGTATTTTCCAGCAATTGCCACTGGCGGTGCTGGCCGCCACCATCATCGTCGCCTCCACCAGCCTGATCGATGTGCGGGGATTCATTCTCAACTGGCGTTACGACCGCACCGATGGTCTCGCCATGGCCGGGACCTTCCTCGGTGTGCTGCTCTTCGGCGTAGAGGCTGGCATTGGTATCGGCATAGGCCTGTCATTCGCCACTCTGATCTGGCGCAGCAGCCGACCACATATTGCCGTGGTCGGCCGTCTACCGGGTACCGAGCAATTCCGTAACGTGCTCCGGCACACGGTCAAGACCCAACCGCGGCTGCTGTTTATGCGCATCGATGAGAGCCTGTTTTTCAGTAATATCAGCGCAGTGGAAGACCGGCTGCTGAGCGAGCTGAAACGGCACCCGGATACCCGCGAAATGGTGTTGATCCTCTCGTCCGTCAGCCGCATCGACGGCACCGCCCTGGAAAGGCTACAGCAAGTGAATCGGGACCTGTCCGAGCGCGATATCCGCCTGCATCTGGCGGAGGTAAAAGGACCTGTGCTGGATCGCTTGAGCCGCTCGAAGTTCCTCGGCGAACTGACCGGACGGGTGTTCCTCTCCTCCTACATCGCCGAACTGGCCCTGCGCCACGAGGAACACAAAAGCCCGGATCCGGGGCCGGCCTGAGTCGCCCGGCTTTTTCAGCTCTCTCCCTGTTTTCAGCTCCCCGCCCGATCAAGCCGATCACCTGTTGAAGCACCCCTGTACCCGGGGCAACGATACTGGCAAAATATCCAGTATTTGGTGGCGACTCCAGTATCATGGCCAAACCCAGCCCCACATTGACCGAAGAACAACGGGCGATCGCTGAGCATCCCGGTGGCCACGCGAAGATTATCGCGGTGGCCGGTTCCGGGAAAACCACCGCGCTGTTGCACTACGTAAAAAACCGGCTCGCCGGTGGCGTGGCACCACAACGCATGCTGGTGCTGATGTACAACCGCAGCGCGCGGGAGGATTTTGCGCGGCGGCTGACTGCGCTTGTAGAGGGCAAAACACCTACAGTGCAGACCTTCCACAGCCTCGGCTACCGGTTGTACCAGCGCATGATCGGCAATGGTCATATCGCGCCGGCTAACCTGACGCCCCTGCCCCAGTCCACAGTGCAACTTCAGATCTGGCGAGCGATTGAGCAGTGCGCGCCCCCGGAAGAACTGGAAGAGATCCGTGCACGCAAGCAGTCAGAGGTGGAAGCGGCAGAGTTTTTTATCGATTACACCAAAACGATTCTGAGCGGAGACCTGAGCGCCTTCCAGGAACTGAAACTCGGCGATGAATACCTGTATTTCCTCAAGGTCTTTCGCAGCTTCGAGGAGTGGCGACGCAGCCAGCAGGCCGTGACCTACGCCGACCTGATTTACGACCCCGCTATCCTGTTGAGCCTGTGCCCCGAAATCGCCGAACAATACGGCAGCCATTTCGAGGATATCCTGGTGGACGAGTACCAGGACATTAACGCAGTGCAACATTTCCTGCTGCAAGTGGTCTACGGGAAGTCCGGCAATGTGATCGCCATTGGCGATCCGGACCAGACAATTTACGAGTGGCGCGGCTCCAAGCCCGGCTATTTGCTGCGCTACTTTGACGGAGATTTTCCGCCGTCCAATGTGTATCAACTGAGCCGCACTTTCCGCTATGGCCACGAACTCTCCCTGGCGGCAAACCACTTTATCCAGCACAACCGGGAGCGTGCGGATATTCTCTGCATCTCCCCGGAAAGCGGGCCGGAAACCACCGTCAACCTGCACGCTGGCGACAACGAGTCACGCTGGTTGGTGAACCACCTGCGGCGTCGCCAGAAACAGGGGGGGCCGCTGTCCGAGGTGGCAATCCTGGTGCGCCTCTGGTCCGTGGCGGCGCCGATCGAGCTGGCTCTCCTGGCGGCAAACATTCCCTACCGCTCCGCCAACCGCAAGACAGTACTGTCGCGCCGGGAATTGCGTCCGCTGTTCTGGAGCCTGAATATCGCCTCCGGCCGCTTCGCTGAACTGCCCGCTGAGCGCCGCAGGCGCGGCCTGTATGAGTGGCTGACGGCGCCCCACATCCGCATTCCCCGCAGGGTGCTGGAACCGCTGTGTGCGAGCCTGTCCCGGCAAGATGGCAACTGGGGGCAGCGCCTGTACGAGCTGGTGCCTGCTGATCTCAGCCAGCCCCAGGCGAAGCGTCTCAAGCAGAGGGCAGCATTATTACAGGAGTGCGAGCGTTGGCGGGGCACCGGGGGGGAGCTACTGCGCCGGCAGCTGGGCGAACTGGATTATCTCAGTGGCATCGCCGACGACAGCTTCACCCGCCAACAGGGGGAGGAGCGCCAGCAGACGGTACTCGCCTTCTGCCAGTACCTGGATCGGCTGCGGCAATCACCGGCGGAGGTACTGACACACCTGCAGGAGCTGCAGCGCCAGCATCAGGAAGGTGAACAGGGAGATGCGGACGCCGTATTGATCACCACCATGCACCAGGCCAAGGGGCTCGAATGGGACCAGGTGATCATCCCGGCGCTGAACCAGCACAACATGCCCTACCAGCCGCAGCGAGACTTCTCTACCCCGGCCTCACTGGAGAGCGAGCGCCGCCTCCTGTACGTCGCCATGACCAGGGCGCGCCGGGAGCTGCTGCTATTGACCCCCGGCATTCCCGCAAAACCGGGAGAAGCGGAAGAGGCCCAGCGGCCGTCGCTGTTTATCGAGGAGATGCAACTCCCCCTGTGCCGGACGCTGAAGTCGGCACTGGAGCAGCGGCCCCAGACATTACAAAGCGAAGTTCCGGTCACCCGGCTGGGGCTCCGCTATCTGGAAGCCCTGGGATATTCACCGGAAGTGGAGGCACCGGTGGCACCGGCACGCCGCCCGGATGCCGGTGAGAGTATCCGGCACCGCAAACTGGGCCACGGCCGCGTGGTGAAATGGGAGGGCGAACGGCTGGTGATTCTGTTCAGCGACAGCGTCACCAGGCGCTTTGACTGGGAGCGCCTGCAGCCGTTTTTGATATGACCGCCTGCAGCATCCTTTGATGGTAGCGCCCGCAGTTGCCTATCCGCGGAATCACTCCAGCGAGGCGCTTTCGTTCTCTATCGAATGGGCAAACTGCTGGCTCACGTTGAAAAACAGGGGATATTCGACGCCAGACTCGGGATCACGCACCTGCATTTTGTCGTAGACGCCCTGTTGATCGTAAACGATGGACTGGTCCAGCACCTCGAGCCCCTTCAGGCGGACAAAAGCGCGGAGCTCCGAGGTGGTGATGGTGTGGTAGGCGCTCTGCTGGGTACGACCGTCACCGCTCCGCTCGATCGAGTCCATCAGCCCCTCGACCATGTAGCGATGCCGATCCTCGCGCTCGTGTTCAGAACTTCTGCCACTGCAGACCACACCGATCATGTGCGCCTCCAGGCTCATATAGTTGCTCGCCAGCACCTCGTCCACGTAACTCAGGCAGCGCTCGTAATTGGCCTGCTCCACCGACTGGTAGGCCTCCGGTAAACCCGTCAGGCGCACCCCGCCGTGCGGGTTGTACTCCTCAGACTCACTGTAAGCGTTACGCAGGGCGTCAAAATCCAGCGTGAAGGAGAGGCGCTGCGCCTCTGCCAGCAGGCGACGGTACTCGGTCTCCGGCACCGCTGGCTGCCGCTGTGCCGCTGTCTCACCTCCGGCCCCCGGGACCGGTGCCCCGGCACAGGCGCCAAGCAGCGCGGCCAGCGCGATAATCGAGACAGACTTAATTATTAGGGTCATGGGTGCTTATCTCCGTTACCGGTTTTTTTCGGATGCCGAACAGGCCCCTGCGCTCGGACTCCTGCACTTCTATCTGGGGACGCAGGAAGTCACGCAGCTTGTTCTGCTCCCACATTGCGTCCTGGTACCCCAGTTCGATCAGCTCGCCCAGGAAAGGTTTCTCAAAAAGAAGATAACTGGCCGCCGAAGCGCCGCCACCGGCGGTGGTTGCCCCGGTAGACCTGAACAGCCAGCGCACTGCCGGCGGCAGGTAGCGCACCTTTCGACCGGCCAGTCGATCGAGACTCTGGGATGGCTCGATCACCGCAGATTCCACCGAGCGCAACGGGGAGAGCCCCATCAGCTCCTTCTCATGCACCGAGTCCAGTAACAGGTTGACCCGATCCATGTGCTCCAGATCCCCCTCGAGACTATCGATAAATGCGGCATTGAACAGCTGCCCGGCAATTTGCGCCATGGACGGCGAGTGTCGGGGCGCCTTGCTGCGCTTTTTACCCCAGTGTACCGGCGATCGATTATCCGAAACCCCGACCACGAACACCCGGTTAGCCCCCAGGTGCAGTGCCGGGCTGATGGGCGCCAGCTGGCGCACCGCACCGTCGCCGTAATAGTCATCGTCGATTTTGACGGTGGCGAACAGTGCGGGAATGGCCGAAGAGGCCATCAGGTGATCCGTGGTGATTTCTGCACGAGTGCCATAACGCCGGAAGCGCCGCCACTCGGTCAGCTCCTGCGCACCCTGGAAAAAACTGACCGACTCCCCCTTGCGGTAGGACATGGCATTGACACACACGGCACGCAGCCGCCCCTCATCGATATTGCGCTGCACGTTGGGGAATTGGATGACCTCGTCGATCAAATCCCGCAAAGGGGAGTTGTCGAGCAGGGCCAGCGGGCGCTGGCGGCTCACACCGTGGTGAAATAGCGAGCGGCTGATGGAGAACATATTGCCCAGCAAACTGCGCCAGCTGCTGCGGTAGATGCTGTCCACCGTCAGGCCCAGCCACAGGTCGCACATGCGCTCCACTGCCTCGCGGAAGTTCCCCGGATGTGAGGCGAGCAGTAACGCATTCACCGCTCCGGCCGAGGTGCCGCAGATGATCTGGAAGGGGTTGGGGTTGCTCTCCGGAGTCAGCTCCGCCAACGCTTTGAGTACACCGGCCTGATAGGCGGCGCGCGCACCGCCCCCGGACAGGACCAGGGCACTGGACTGATGAGTCAGCTTGGGTATTTCTTGCTCTGCGGCCAATGTCTCTTACCAGCAAATGGCACCGGAGGGGCCGGACCCTGCCCTCCAATGTAATCTTCTCCCCGCGCGGCAACAATGTGCTCGGGGGAAATCAAGAATAGCAGTCCCCTACCGCAAGAAAGTGACCGGTCGCACGGAAAAGTCACTTACTGGCACGCTCTCTTCAACGGGACATATCTACCACGTAGCGACCGATACCGTGCCCCCGGTGCAGGCGCGCCAGAAATTCCGGCGCCTGCTCCAGAGCGATATCCTCGGCGATGCGATCGAGTTGCTGACCGATATACCAGTCGCCACCCAGCTTCTGCCAGACCGCCGCCTTGCGCTCCAGCGGCAGCTCCACACTATCCACGCCCAGCAGACTGATGCCGCGCAGAATGAATGGAAACACATTGGCCTGAAATTGGGCACCAGCGGCCATGCCGCAGGCGGCCACCCCGCCTCCGTAAGCCAGTGACTTGATCACGTTGAACAGGGTGTCGCCGCCGACGGTATCCACCGCCCAGGCCCAGAGGGGCTTGGCCATGGCCTTGCTGGCGAAAGGCGCCAGCGTCTCCCGGTCCAGCACCTTCCAGGCACCGAGCGCGGTGAGGAAATCAGCCGATTCCAGCTTGCCAGTCACCGCCGCCACCCGGAAGCCCAGCTGCGCGAGGAGCGCCACGGCGATCGAGCCCACACCACCGGTGGCACCGGTGACCAGCACCTCGCCATCGGCGGGCCTGGCCCCGGCCTCGAGCAACTTCTCTACACATAAACCCGCCGTGAGTCCGGCGGTGCCTAGGATCATTGCCTCCCGGGGTGTCAGCCCCTCCGGCAATGGCAGGGCCCACTCCGCAGGCACGGCAATACGCTCAGCCAGCCCTCCCGGGGTGTTCATGCCCAGGTCGTAACCGGTAATGAGCAGGGCCTCGCCGGCCTTGAAAGTATCACTGCGATCCTCCACCACGGTCCCGACGGCGTCGATGCCCGGGGTGTGGGGATACTGGCGGGTGATCGCCCGATTGCCAAAGGCGGACAGCGCATCTTTGTAATTGAGAGAGGAGTGGGACACCGCCAGTTGCAAGGGGTGATCCGGCAGATCGCCGACGGACCGCTGCACGATCTGCTGATCAAATTTGCCCGCCGCGACCTCCTCTACCCAGACTGCGCGAAAGGTCTTCTCCATGGTGCCCTCCGTTCGCTTCCGTTCGATGAGGAATAAACTATTGTGCCTGGTGGCGCCACGCCTCGAGCCGTGAGAAGAGGCGCATCAAAGCCGACTCCACGCCGGACTGCGCGGCCAGGCCCATTTTCTTGGCAATATTTTTACGCTCCTTGTATTCCACCTGATATAAGTCTGCGTCGCTGGCACGGCTGGTCAGGTATTCATCGGAAGTCTTCAGCTCATCGACCAGGCCAAGTTCCACAGCGCGCTGACCGAACCACACCTCGCCGGTGGAGACTTTGGCGACATCCAATTGCGGGCGGTACTCGGAGACGAAATGCTGGAAAAGAGCGTGGATTTCCTCCAGGTCACTCTGGAACTTTTCCTTACCCTGCTCCGTATTTTCGCCAAACATGGTGACTGTGCGCTTGTATTCGCCGGCGGTAAACAGCTCGAAGTCCACGTCGTACCGCTTCAGGAAGCGGTTGAAATTGGGTAACTGCGCCAGGACACCAATCGAACCCAGCATTGCAAAGGGCGCAGCGAGAATGCGGTCGGCCACGCAGGCCATCATGTAGCCGCCGCTAGCGGCCACCTTGTCGACAGCAATGGTGAGCTGGATCCCTGCACTGCGGACACGGGCCAGCTGGCTTGCAGCCAGGCCATAATTCGCCACCACGCCACCGGGGCTTTCCAGGCACACCACCACTTCGTCGCCCGGCTCGGCCACTTGCAGGATGGCAGTGACCTCCTCCCGCAGCTGCGCCAGCGCACTGGCCTTGATGTCGCCATCGAAATGCAACACGAACAGCCGCACGCGCTCGCCCTCGGGTTTCGCCTTGATGATCGCACGTGACTGGGTGTCACCCGCCTCTGCGTCGGCCTCGCCCTGCTCTGGCAACGGTGTGTCCGTGGGTTCCAGATCCTTGCGCTGCACCTTCTCCGCGGGTTTCTGTTTTTTCTCCGCCTTGTGCTTTTTCAGCAGAGCCTTTTCCCTGGCTTTTTTCTCTTTCGCCATCTGTTTGTGACGATGGGCAAACTCATGTTTCTCCATCACCGCTTCGAGCAGGGTTTCCTTCATTTGCTCGTAGCGATCATTGAGGCTGGTAACGACGATGTGGCCCTGGATGCGGTCCTTGAGTTGCTCCCGGTTCGCCACGATGAATCCCACGATTACCAGGAGTGCAACGACGACAGTAACCACTTTGGCCAGAAACAAACCGTATTCAGTAAGAAATTCCACTTAAACTCCCTGTCAGATTTCGGAGAGGTAAAACTCTGCAGCGCCCTCAGCGCCACTCCTCGAGTGCCGTGGTCGCCTGCTGGTTGAGCGGCCGCGCCACCAGGCCACTGTGACTGATACGAACCTCGTACACGGCCCCATCCTCCATGGGCAGGAAAGTGGCACTGCCGTAGACCGCATCGACAAAAGGCAGCCTCTGGCTGATGCCACGTAGTGACTCCCAGACATCGACACCGTAATTACTGCCGTACAGCTCGTGCACCGTGCGTTCGAGGGTACGCTCATCCTGGAGGGTCAGGTAGCGGCCACTGACCCGATCCAACCGATAGGCCGGCTGGATGCCCCAGCGCGCCAGCGGGCCCTTCCACTTCAACAGGCGCGCGTCCAGTTGCCACTGATCTCCGCGCAGCACAAAAGTCTGGGCAACGCCGTCTTCATCGGCAAACTTGGCTTCATAGTGCTGGTCTTCGAGCTTTCGAAATGAGAGCGTACCGACACTGTGTTCTTCAGCCAGGTTGCGGTAGCTGTATACGTCCGCCGCCACAAGCACGATCAAAAGCGCCGCGCCCAGCAGAATCAGGCCGACACTGCCGCGGATAAAGCCCAGCACCCAGCTGCCACCGACAAGCACCCGTCCACCCCAGAAAACCAGTAGCAGCGCCAGCACGGCAATCAGAAAAGTTATGGCGATGTACATGCAAATCTCCGCTTTATTGTTTCGGTTTACGGCTCTCGCACTGTGCCACAAAAGTGCGGATCAGCTGGCCGGAGAGCGTCTCCGGGGGAGGAATGTCCGGCAATTGGTCAAATCGGAACCAGCCGGCCTCGGCGATCTCCTCCGGATCCGGTGAAACCTCTCCACCAGCCCAGTCCGCCAGGTACCCCAGCATCAGTTGACCGGGGAAGGGCCAGGGCTGGCTGCCCACATATCGCATCGCCGCCACTTGCAGGCCGACCTCCTCGTGCACCTCCCGCGCCAGGGCCTCCTCAGCACTCTCTCCCGCTTCAATAAATCCTGCCAGCGCGGTAAACAAACCGTGCTTGTGGCGGGTGTGCCGGGCAAGGAGGCACTCTTCACCGCGGGTAACGAGCATGATGACACAGGGGGAGATTCGCGGATACACCGTGAGATGGCAGCGATTACAGGTTCGGGCCCGCTCTTGACCGTAGTCTTCGGTCGCGCCGCCGCAACGGCCGCAAAACCGATGATCCAGATCCCAGTTGACCACCTGCACGGCGCGTCCGGCCAGGGAGAACTCCAACTCGCTGACCTCGCCCAGCAGGCCTCGCAGGCCGCGCCAGCCACAGCCCGGCACATCGAGTTGATTCGCCAGGAAATGCACCCCGCAGGAGGCGCCTCCGAGTTCGCCGAGATAGTGGCTGGCCACGATCTCCCGCTCAGTGAATGGCAGACGCGAATGCAGCAGCCCCTCGCTGTGGCAGAGCAGCATGCCGCTGGATACGAACAGGTGGCGACGGATGACAGGAACCGGACGCACCCCTGCAGCCGGCACGAAGCGTTGGCTCAAAACCCTTCCCCGCTCAGGCCGGTTCCACCGGATAACCGAGGACCTGGAGACTTTCTACCGCCAGATCCAGCGACTGCATGTTTGCCCTGCGGTTCAACTTTACCTCACCGAGGTAGTACTCGAGGCTGATGATCGCATCCGCAAACGTATCCAGAGTCTGCTCGATCGCCGGAGCAGTGTCCCGCTGGTCCATCACAGATTCCACGAAGGCAACCAGCCGCTCGACAACTGCGGCCGCCCGGCTGAGACCCAGCACCACGAGTCCGCCACGGACCGAATTAAGGGTGGTGGATACATTGCGAATGTGCCCATGATCGAATTCCGACTCGGCGTAAGAGCCCAGTGCGCGCTTGATCAGCGACAGGCCCGCTTCCGTTTCCTTCAATACGGCAAGCTCTGCCTCCGCCAGCTGGCTCCGCTCCAGAGCCATGTCCGCCTGGCCCTGCTCGTCCACGTCGATACTGGATGACTGGCGCAGCGCTCGGATAACACTGTCGACCATCAAAACCTGGCTGGTCAGATTCTGCAAAGCATCGCGGGCGGTATTATTCCCCGCACCGACGCTGGACCGGTATCCCTCCACGGCACTTCTGAGCCCATCGGCCACGCGGCGGAAGTTCAGCATGGCAAGGGTGCTGGCAATACGTTTCAGCGTCCCCAGCAGGCCATCTTCTTCATCCAGTCCCGAAGCGCCGATAAGCTCGGCGTCGTCGAGCATCCGCCGGACACCGGTCAGCTCCTCATCCAGGGCAGTTGCCACCGCACTGATGGCCGTAGCACCGGGACCACCAAGACTTGCACGCTCGCGCTCGAGCTCCGCCTCACTGTATTCCAGCGGCTTGGCCGAGAAAGCTTCCAGTATCTGTGCCGCCTGTCCGGAGGGTCCCGACAACGCCAGCCAGTAGAGACACTCCTTTACCAGGACCGGGGGGGCCGGCTGATCCAGGGCGGCATCACCCTGCTTCTGAAGCGTGCGCAGGCGCCGATCCAGCATACTGAAGACCATTACCCGCGAGCGATTGGTATGCATCTCCCGCGCGGCCATTCCTCCAAGGGCGGCGCCCGCCACTGCCCACAATTTTCCCGAGGGTCGCCCGGCGGAAATACTCGCCACGCGCTGCAGAGCGCGGGACATCATGGTGAACGCCGGCCCGGCCGGCTTGCCCTGCAACAATGCCAGCAGGCCCACCTGATACATATGACGGAAGCGGCGTACAAAGTGGCACAGATCTTCGGACATAACCGCGGAGGAAACGCCCCCGGGAACAGTGGCATCCAGGCGGCAGCGGAAGAAATGACTCTCGGGTACCGGCGCCAGGCCCCGGGCCGAGCGCAGGTTATTGATGTACGGGATCAGCAGCTCCGGGCGAGCGAAACCGCGGTTCTGCACAAAGTCCAGATAGCGGGTTAATACATAGAAAGCTGTACTGAGACTTTCCATTACCTCCGTGACGGGCTCCTGACGGCCCTCCTGGATATCCGCAAGCGCGCTGCACATCTCCTGACTCAGGAGTTCGGCCGCATGCAACTGCACCATCTGCAGTACGCCGGTGCCCTGACGAAGGAGCGCCAGGCACTGCTCGAGGGCCTGCATGTTGTTACGGTCTGCCGCGTACTGATCAAGTTGCGCCGCCGCAGAATCCACGGACGTCGTCAGTTCGGCCTTGATCAAGTTCACCGAAGTAATGTTGATTTCGCGTAATTCAGTCACCGCCAACACCACCGCACACTGTTATTCATTATTAACTGTTCAAATATTGGGCAGCCACAACCAGGTGCGGCCTGCCACGGGCCAATGTATACCAAACCGGATGAGAATCCACGGTTTCCGCGGACAATTCCATCGATCAATCGACAAATCCCCGGGCCAATCAAAATCAGCTGGATTTTTCTACCGACGGAATAGCGATCTACTGGCCCTCCCGTTACAGGCAAATCGGACGCATAAACACCACAAGAAAGCGCTAGCGGTGGGCCCCAAACTCTGCCGGAGCGGAATCTGCCAGCGCACCGCAGTGCCCTGCTGCGCCCGGTGCCCTTAGCGGCATTGAGTCAATACTGCCGGGCATGACCAGCGACAGGGCGGCGCTTCACGAGGTCGGTGACGATGCCGGAGTCATCCCCCGGCTTATTCGGTTGCGGGTCCGACAGTGGCACCGGTGCGAGCGACTGGAACTTTTGCTGCGGAGCAGGCTCGTAGACGCCACAAGTGCGCCGGGCCAAACCCCTGCCCCGGGCAAAGCCGCTAAGTATTTACCTCGCCATTACAGCGGGGATCCACTGACCGCAGCTATTCACGCCGGTGACAGATTTCGTATTGAACCAGGAACTGGGACAACAGCCAGCGGACTGCTGTGGGTGATCAGCAGCGACATGTTCGTCGCCACGGTCTATATCAGCGACTCAAGGGGATGCCCAACGCCGGGGAAATCAGTCGCGAGCATTTTGCAAAACTGGCCATGGCCACAAGCAGTGCCGCCGACTGCCACCGCGGTTCAGCGCACGCGTGGAACAGCCCGCGGCTTTACCAGAAGTGCTTACCTGCAGACTTCTCGAGCAAGCCGAGCATCTCCTGGTGGGCTTCCAGCTCCTCTGCGGTCGCCTGGCGAACCGGTAGGGGTGCCCGGTCAGCAGACAGTCGGTAAATAGCGCCGGGAGCCGAATCCCTCTGTTCTCCCTCGGCACCCTCCTCTGAGCGACTGTCTCCCCCCAGCGCCAGTGCCAAATCCGTCTGTCCGCCGGTCATCATCAGGTAGACGTCGGCCAGGATCTCGGCGTCCAGCAGTGCGCCGTGCAGGTCGCGCTGGGAATTGTCAACGAAGTAGCGCTTACACAGCGCATCCAGGTTGTTCTTCTGCCCGGGGTGCTTTTCCCGGGCCAGTGTCAGGGTATCGAGCACACTGCAATGTGCAGCCACATTCTTCCAGCGCGGGCTGCGCAGGAGCTTCAGCTCCCAGTCAATGAAACCCACATCGAACGGCGCATTATGGATAACCAGCTCTGCGCCCTCGCAAAACGCCATGAACTCATCGGCGATCTGGGCAAATACAGGCTTGTCCTGAAGGAACTCGTTGGTGATGCCGTGTACTTCAATCGCGCCGTCGTCGACCTCACGTTCGGGATTGATGTACTGGTGGTAGTGGCGTCCGGTCAGCTTTCGATTGACCAGCTCGACACAGCCAATTTCAATAATGCGGTGGCCGGTTTTCGGGTCCAGGCCGGTAGTTTCCGTATCCAGAACAACCTGTCGCATAGTTAACTCTCCAATTCGTCGATGCCGCGGTTGGCCAGCTGGTCCGCTCGCTCATTACCGGGATCGCCGGCGTGGCCCTTGACCCAGTGCCAGTGCACCTCATGGTGACCGATGCTCTCGTCCAGGGCGCGCCACAGGTCGGCATTTTTTACCGGCTTTTTGGCCGAGGTTTTCCAGCCGTTACGCTTCCAGTTGTTGATCCAGCTGGTTATCCCCTGGCGGAGATATTGAGAGTCTGTGTGCAGGTCGACATGACAATGCTGGTTTAGCGCCTCGAGCGCCCGAATTGCAGCCAGCAGCTCCATACGGTTATTGGTGGTATGGGCTTCCCCACCAAACAGTTCTTTCTCGGAGTCGCCGTGAATCAGGAGAGCCCCCCACCCGCCAGGACCTGGATTCCCCCGGCAGGCGCCGTCGGTATAGATGGTTACTTGCTTCAATGGTCTGGTTATTTTCGTTGCTTGAATTAAATAAGGGGGTGAAGGCCCCCCTGGTTACCCAGTCAGGGCTTCTTGTGACGATGGCGGGCCGCAACCCGGGGACTGGAGGGCACTGCTCCCAGAGCCGGTTTGCGATTGCTGCGCCAGTCGATCTTGATCGTGCGCATACGCGCCACTTCTTTGCGCGCGACTATGATGTAAAACCCTCCCCAAGGCAAGCGCCAGCGAGCCCCGCGGCGCTCCATCCACATGGTCTTTGCCAGCAGATCCCGGTGCTGTAGCGGCAACCGAAAGAAGCCGCGCTCTACGTTGCTTGCCTGCAGATCCAGCAGGTTCATCCAGTCCTCGACGCGAGCCGCCCGCAACTGGTTCCCGCGCTGGTGCGGAGCGCGGTCGAACAGAAACCGCGAAATTCCCAACAGTGAAAAGGGATTGAAACCAATCAACACTAAATGACCGCCGGGGATAAGCACCCTTGCCGCCTCCCGCAGTACCTGGTGAGGCTGACGGGAGAAATCGAGCAAATGGTGCAACACCGCGACATCAATCGATTCTGCCGGCAGCGGCAACTGCTCAAACTCAACCATCGCCGCTCCGCCCTGAAAGGCACAGGGGCTCATGCGAAAGCAGTGATTGATGCGGCTGCACGCGGCGAAGTCGACCTTGTCAGTGACGCCGGCCTGCATGAGGTGGTAACCAAACAACCTCTCGATCAGGGGCTGCGCCAGTGCCAACTCCTGGGTCAGTATTTCCTCCCCCAAACCTGATGAAAACCAGGGCGCCAGCTCTTCACAGGACTCCTCGAGACTGGGTTGCTCCCCCTTTGAGTTTGACTGCTTGGTCATAAGAGCTTCCTATGGACTGGCGTCATCGCGTAACGGTCGCAACGGCTTCAAGCGCCCGCAGCTGTGCTGTTTTTAACACGACGAGCGGCGACACACTATCGGCACCACCGCAACGGCTGAGTAACCAGCCGCCGTATTTTCATCATACCCCCGGCGCTTGTGCTTCAATGCCATGTGGTATGGTTTCACCATCTAGGGTAGCGGGTGATAAAAATGCTCACAATCTCGCCAATACCGGCATTTAGCGACAACTATATCTGGCACCTTGCACAGGATGGAGAACACTGGGTCGTAGACCCCGGCGATGCCGCACCGGTAATCAAAGCCCTGGGAGACGCAGCACTCAACGGCATTCTTATCACGCACCATCACCTGGATCACACCGGGGGGATCGCGGAGCTGGTGAAGCGCTACCAGTGCCCCGTTTACGGACCCGAGTCTGTCGATGGCGTCACCCACCCGCTCAAAGATGGCGACCAATTCCGGCTGCTCGGCGCTCCGGTCAGGGTCATGGCTGTACCCGGGCACACTCTGGACCACCTGGCGCTCCTGATGGAGGAACCCGGCGCAGAGGCAACACCCCATCTGTTTTGTGGCGACACGCTGTTTGCCGGCGGCTGTGGCCGCCTCTTCGAAGGTAGCCCGGCGCAGATGTATGACTCCCTGCGCCGGCTCTCTGATCTGCCACCAGAGACACAGGTCTACTGCGCCCACGAGTACACCCGCGCCAACCTGCGCTTCGCCGAGGCGGCGGAACCCGGTAATGCGGTGCTGCAAAACCGGATCAGCCAGGTGGACAACCTGCGTGCAGGAGATCAGCCCAGCCTGCCCTCCACCATCGGTGAGGAGCTGGCAACCAACCCGTTTTTGCGCTGTCACATTCCCGCTGTCGCTCGGCGGGCCGCAAGCCACGGCGCCGCAGACAATTGCGACGAGGTCGAAGTTTTCGCCACTTTGAGGAAATGGAAGGACAATTTTTGAACAGTCAAGAGGGAAAGGGATGTCCGCCGCTTATGTTGATTTGAGCAACAATTTGAGCAATAAATAGGCATTTACCGTTGACCAGTCCCAAGGTCCCTCTTTAGAATCAAGGAATTACAGATAAAAGCTCAGGTTTGACGCCAAGAATTACAAACCTGGCGCTGAAGTAGCAGTAGAAAAATCCAAGCTATAACGCATCGCGGGCACCAGCATGGTTCAAAAGAAATTTGCCGTTGCAGTATTGGCAGCGGCCGTGGGGGCCTGTGCGCAGGTGGACAAACAAGCCACAGCGCCGCAGGACAAGCTGTACCACGACAGTAAAGTTGCAGTCTCTCCGCCAGCGGAGAAAGCAAATTCCGCCGCGCCTGAAGCGGCGCTGCCTCCGGTTGACGTCTGGGATCGACTACGGCGAGGCTTCAGTCTCGAGCGCCGTTTGGATGACCCGAAAGTCAGAGACTACGTTGCCTATTTCTCCCGCAACGAGGGGTACATGTCTCGGGTAACCGAACGGTCCCGACGTTATATATTCCACGTGGTAGAGAAACTCGAAGAGGCCAACCTGCCACTAGAGCTGGCCCTCCTTCCGATCGTGGAAAGTGCCTACGACCCCTTCGCATACTCTCACGCGCGCGCCTCCGGCATGTGGCAGTTCATTCCCGCCACCGGGCGCGCTTTCGGCCTGCACCAGAATTGGTGGTATGACGGCCGCCGGGATGTGGACGCCTCGACAGACGCCGCCATCGCCTACTTCTCCTATCTCTCCGAGCGCTTCGACGGCGACTGGGAGCTGGTTCTTGCCGCCTACAATGCCGGCGAAGGCACCGTGCGCCGCGCAGTGAAGCGCAATAAGCGCCGCGGCCTCGGCACAACATACTGGGACCTGAAATTGCCACGGGAGACCCAACGGTACGTGCCCCAGCTGCTGGCACTGGCCGAGGTCGTATCGCGGTCAGACTACTATCGAGTTCCCCTCCACGATGTGGCCAACGAGCCCTACTACACCAAGGTGAACGTGGGCAGCCAGATCGATCTGGCCCAGGCGGCCAATCTGGCAAAAATCGAGATCGAGGAACTCTACCTCCTCAACCCCGGCTTCAACCGCTGGGCCACCGATCCGAACGGAAAACATGAGCTGTTGATACCGGCAGACCGCCAGCAAACCTTCCAGCTGGCGCTAAACAAACTGCCTGTAGAACAGCGTGTCAGCTGGCAGCGCTACAAGATCTCCCGCGGGGACACCCTGTCAACCATCGCCCGCCGTTACGAAACGACAGTGGCAGCGATTCGCCAGGCCAACAAACTGCGCGGGAACACCATTCGCGCGGGGCAAACCCTCCTGATTCCCAGTGCTTCGGGGCCAGCCGGACAATACGCCTACGCTCTGGACGAGCGCGTGCAGCGTCAGCAGTCCTCCGGCAGTGGCAGCAAGACCAGCTACACAGTGCGTCCCGGCGACACCCTGTGGGGCATTGCGCGCTCCATGGACGTGGGCGTCCGGGATCTGGCCAAATGGAACAGCATGGCGCCAGGTGACACCCTGCGCCCCGGCCGCAAACTGGTCGCCTACAATGCGGGACAAAGCGATAGCCGCACCACCCGCAAGCTCTCCTATCGGGTTCGTAGTGGCGACTCCCTTTACCGTATTGCGCGGAAATTCAGCCTCGAGATCAACGACATCCTGCGCTGGAACAAGATCAGCAAATCCACCTACCTGCAGCCGGGCCAGCGCCTCACCCTGTTTGTGGATACTGCCGCAAGCGGCTGATCCTGCTGCCCACCCCATAACAAAAAAGCCCGCATATGCGGGCTTTTTTGTTTCCGGAAATCCTGGAGAGTCGCAGTGAGGCATTGCCTTCAGGGCTGCGAACTTCTTTGTGGCCCGCTCTCGCGGGCCATGCCGGTCCGGTTATTGGCTGACTTCTTCTACATCCGCCTGGCTTTTCAGCAGCTGCTGCACCGCTGCCAGTTCAGAAGTGCCGGCCATGGAAGCAAGCTGCTGCATGAGGGCCTCACGCTGCTCCTTGCTCTGGCGGTCGAGCTGGCCCGGACGGACCTCCCGCAGCGCCAGCACCACCTGATCACCCGCCTCAGTGGCGAAGGTGGTTATCCGACTGTCGCGGCCTTCAGGCGCCGGCAGCTCAAAGGCTTGCTCAACAACCTCGCCACGCTGACCGAAGCCACCCCGACGGGTAGCGTCGCTTTTCTCAAGTGTCAGGTCTCTCTGCTCCGCCAATGTGTCAAAGTCAGTGCCGGCTTTTAATTCGCCCTGCAGAGACTGCGCCGCTTCTGCCAACTGCGCACTGGCCTTGTCGCGCTTGAGACGCTCTGCGATCTGCTCGCGAACCTCTGCCAGCGGATAAGTACCCTCGGACTTGTGTTCAATGACACGCAGCACCACCGAGTGCTCATTGCTCAGGTTCAGGACATCGGAGGTATTACCATCCAGCATCACCTCCGGCGCAAAAGCCGCCTCGATAACCGAGTTGTTGGACGCGATACCTTCGCCACCATTGCGATCGAAAAGCTCTGAGGTCTGCACCGTTACACCCAGCTCCTCGGCGGGGTCAGCGAGAGTCTCGGCGTTGTACGCCAGATCCGCCAGCCGCGACAGGGCGCCGACAAATTCACGCTCAGCCTCTGCACTTTGCAGCTGCTGACGAATTGCCCCTGCGCGCTCTTCAAAAGTCGGCGGCTCGGCCCCGGAAACCTCGAGAAGCTTGATAAAGTGCGTCCCACTCTCAGTCTCAACCGGCTCTGATACCTGCCCTACCTCCAGCGCCGAGAGGGCTTCCTCAAACGCTTCCGGGAACACATCTCCGGAGGTGAATCCCAGGTCCCCGCCATCTTCACGGGAACCGAAATCATCGGAATAGCTTTTTGCCAGCTCGGCAAAATCTTCACCGGCAGCCAGCTTGGACTGAATTTCCTCAATCTGTGCAGATGTTGGCTCTTCGAGGAGAATATGCGCGGCTCGACGACGCTCACTCGCCGCGAAGTTCTTCACTTCCTGCTCGTACTGGGCACGGACATCCTGGTCGGCAACATCGATATTTGCCGCGAACATTTCCGGCTTCAGCTCGATATACTCGATCGCCACCTGCTCCGGACGCGCGAATGCATTCTGGTTTTCGTCGTAGTACTGCTGGATTTCCTCGTCGGAGACCTGCACGTCGGCAAGCAGGGGCTCTACCGGCAGAACAACGTAATCAAAGTCACGCTCCTCCATGGAGATCGCAACCACATCTTCTGCAGTGGCACGGGTGGTGAAGGCGCTATCCGTGACGGCATCAGCGTACTGCTGCAAGATCAGGTCACGCTCCATGATCTGGCGGAAACCAGCCGGAGTGAAACGATTCTGCGCCAGCCACATGCGAAAGGTCTGTGGATCAAACTGGCCATTCACCTGAAAACCGGGGATCTGCACAATCTCTCGATCGACTGCGGCAGTACTCATTGCCATACCGCCGTCCTCAGCCGCCTGCCGCATCACTGCACTGTTGACCAGTTGCTGTAATACCGGGCCGCGAAGCTGCTCATCGCTCAGCAGATCAGCGGGTACATTTTCCCCGTATTGATTCATGATCATGGCGCGGCGGTTCTGGATCGCGCGTTGCAGATCCAGGTTGGTAATCTTTTCTCCGTTGACTTCCGCCACCGCGTCAGCAGAGCCGCCGCTGGCCCCGGTGAAGAAATCGATACCGCCAATCACCATAATGAAACCAAAAAAGGCCGCAACGATAATGGCCGCCGTGCCCTTGAGGTTGTCTCGCATGGACTGAAGCATGCTCAGCTCCGAAATTTAACTCTAATCAGAAACAAAAAAGGCGCATCCAATCGATACGCCTCCTTGAAGCTTTAACTGCAAACAGTTAAATGCTTCTTAATTTACCGCGTCTTTCAGGGCTTTGCCGGCCTTGAAATTCGGAATCTTGGCGGCAGCGATTTCGATCGGGTCGCCGGTGCGCGGGTTGCGGCCAGTACGGGCAGCGCGCTCTTTAACGGCAAAAGTGCCGAAGCCCACCAGAGCAACCTGATCGCCTTTTTTCAGGGCGTCAGTGATGCTGTCTACCATTGCGTCCAGAGCGCGGCCGGCAGCTGCTTTCGGAATATCTGCAGATTCGGCAATCGCTTCAATCAGTTCGGACTTATTCACGCTTAATCCCTCTGTTCTTTTCTAGGTATGTTTTGGCGCCCGCCTTGGACACCTGTGCGTTCGAGTCTTGAGTCACCGGCAATTTTCGCGCCGGCCAATAAGCCACGTTTTATACCAACTGCCCGATAGCGGGTCAAGGAACGACGCGGGTTTCAGGGCAGTTGGACGTTTTTGCAGCAACCTTTTGGCAACCGCAGACTACTTTTTGATCTTTGCAAGAAAAGGGCCACCCTGAGGTGGCCCTTGGGACTGGTCAGTGGGTGTGCACCGATCGCTGGGATCGCTCTTCAGCCTGCTTTTGCAACGCCGAGTACTCCTCGTCTGAGAGTGACTCTGGTTTGTGCTCCAGGGCGTACTCCAGCACCTGGTCGATCCACTTGACCGGCTTGATGACGAGATCCTGCTGAATATTCTCGGGAATATCACGCAGGTCCCGCTCGTTGTCCGCTGGAATCAAGACAGTCTTGATACCACCGCGATGTGCTGCCAGCAGCTTCTCCTTGAGGCCACCGATTCGCAGCACCTCGCCACGAAGTGTGATTTCCCCAGTCATGGCCACATCCGCCCTGACCGGGATATTGGTCAGTACCGAGGCGAGCGCGGTGCACATGGCAATACCCGCGGACGGACCATCTTTCGGTGTCGCCCCTTCCGGAACGTGAATGTGAATGTCCCGACTTTCATTGAAATCGGGCCCGATGCCCAGTATCTGGGAACGGGCGCGCACCACCGTCAGGGCAGCCTGAATGGACTCCTGCATCACGTCACCGAGGGAACCGGTCTTGATGACCCGGCCTTTACCCGGCACCGCAGAAGCTTCGATGGTGAGCAGCTCACCGCCGACCTCGGTCCAGGCGAGACCGGTAACCTGACCGATCTTGTTGTCTTCCTCGGCACGGCCGTAGTCGAATTTGCGCACCCCGAGCAGGTCTTCCAGCTGTTTGGGTTCAATCACTGCCTTTTTACTGCTGGCATCCCGCACGTGCTCGGTCACCACTTTACGACAGATCTTGGCGATTTCACGATCCAGTCCGCGGACACCCGCCTCACGGGTGTAAAAGCGCACGATGTCGCGTACGGTTTCGTCCTTGAGAACCAGCTCATTGTCCTTGAGGCCATTGGCCTTGCGCTGCTTCGGTATCAGGTAGCGCTGGGCGATATTCACCTTCTCGTCCTCGGTGTAGCCGGGGATGCGAATAACTTCCATGCGGTCCAGCAGCGGGCCAGGGATGTTCATGGAGTTTGAAGTACAAACGAACATAACATCCGAAAGGTCGTAATCCACTTCCAGGTAATGATCGTTGAAGCTCTTGTTCTGCTCCGGGTCCAGCACTTCCAGCAGCGCCGATGCCGGATCACCGCGGTGATCCATACCCATCTTGTCCACCTCGTCGAGGAGGAAGAGCGGGTTTTTCACCCCGACTTTGGAAATTTTCTGAATCAGCTTACCGGGCAGTGAACCGATATAGGTGCGACGGTGGCCGCGAATTTCTGCCTCATCGCGCACACCGCCAAGTGCCATGCGCACGTACTTGCGGTTGGTCGCCCGGGCAATGGACTGCCCCAAAGACGTTTTACCCACCCCCGGCGGACCCACCAGGCAAAGAATCGGGCCTTTCACTTTCTTGACCCGCTTCTGCACGGCGAGATATTCGAGAATGCGCTCCTTCACTTCCTCAAGACCGTAGTGATCTTTCTCGAGAATCTCCTCTGCCTTCTTCAGGTCATGGCGCACGCGGCTAGCTTTTTTCCACGGCACACTCAGCATCCAGTCAATATAACTACGCAGTACAGAGGCTTCCGCCGACATCGGCGACATCATCTTCAGCTTGGCCAGCTCAGCGCGGGTTTTCTTTTCTGCCTCGGCGCTCATGCCGGATTCGGCAATCTTTTTCTCGAGTTCCTCGACCTCATTGGGCTCTTCGGTAATATCACCCAGCTCTTTCTGAATGGCCTTCATCTGCTCATTCAGGTAGTACTCCCGCTGGCTTTTCTCCATCTGCTTCTTCACGCGGCCGCGAATACGCTTTTCCACCTGAATCAGGTCAATCTCCGAATCCATCAGGCCTAGCAACTGCTCGAGGCGCTCTTTCACGCTCACGGTTTCGAGAAGTTCCTGCTTTTGCGGAAGCTCCAGCGACATATGGGCAGCAATGGTATCTGCCAGCCGACCCGGCTCATCGATGCCCGACAGCGAGGTGATCACCTCGTTGGGCACCTTCTTGCTGACAGAGACATACTGCTCAAACTGCGACATGGCAGAGCGTACCAGTGCCTCCGCTTCAGCCTCGGGTAATTCTTCGCTCTCCATCTCTTCCACAGTGGCGCGGTAATGTCCCTCGCCTTCAATAACGTCGAGCACTTTTACTCGCCGGCTGCCCTCCACGAGCACTTTGACAGTGCCATCGGGAAGCTTCAGGAGCTGAAGCACACTGGCAACCGTGCCCACGCGATAGATATCGTCCTTACCCGGGTCATCTTCCGAGGCTTGCCGTTGTGCGACCAGCAACACCTGCTTGTCGTCACGCATCGCCTCCTCGAGTGCATCAATGGACTTTTCCCTGCCGACAAACAGCGGGATAACCATATGCGGGTAGACGACCACATCTCGCAGCGGCAGCAGCGGATACTCTTGTTTGGTGTCGGATTGCTGATCCATAGAATTCCTCTCGGCCCGATCACTGGGGTACTGTGGCGCGACATTGTGACGACGGATATTCAATCCCACCGTCGGGGACACCACCTCTTCAAAAGCAAAGATGGGGGGTGGCTGCTGGAATACAAGTCTAATCTAAGCGCGATTGGCTGCCGACTAAGAAATTTCCTCTTCAAGCGCCAGCGCAATCCACTTTGCTTACACCAGATGTTACCGCTATCAGCCTGGATCGGATCGGATTGCGGACACAAAAAAGCCCCTTTCGGGGCTTTTCGACGCTTGGGCCTGTCGCCGGCTTATTCTTCCGGCGCCGCCTTCTGCTGAGGGGACTCATTGCTGGCATAGACCAGTAATGGCGCTGACTCGCCTTTGATGACCGCTTCGTCGATCACCACCTTGGACACGTTGTCCATGGATGGAATGTCGTACATGGTTTCCAGCAGCACTGATTCCATAATAGATCGCAGGCCGCGGGCGCCGGTCTTGCGCTCCATAGCCTTGGCTGCGACAGCATCCAGGGCGTCCGGGCGGAAGTCCAGCTCCACGCCCTCCATCTCGAACAACTTGCCGTACTGCTTGGTCAGGGCGTTCTTCGGCTCGGTCAGGATCTGCACCAGTGCTTCCCGGTCCAGCTCTTCCAGGGTTGCCGTCACCGGCAGGCGTCCGACGAACTCGGGAATCAGGCCATAGCGCACCAGGTCCTCCGGCTCGAGATCGAGCAAAATTTCACCGAAGTTGCTGTTGCTGTCCTTGGACTTCACCTCGGCACTGAACCCGATGCCGCCCTTCTCGGAGCGGTCACGGATAACCTTATCCAGGCCGGCAAAGGCGCCGCCACAGATAAACAGGATATTGCCGGTATCCACCTGCAGGAACTCCTGCTGCGGATGCTTGCGCCCGCCCTGCGGCGGCACGGAAGCGACGGTGCCCTCAATCAGCTTCAACAGCGCCTGCTGCACACCCTCACCGGAAACATCGCGGGTGATGGACGGGTTGTCAGACTTGCGGGAAATCTTGTCGATCTCATCGATGTAGACGATGCCCTGCTGGGCTTTTTCCACATCGTAATCGCACTTCTGCAGCAGTTTCTGGATGATGTTCTCAACATCCTCACCCACGTACCCCGCCTCGGTCAGGGTGGTTGCGTCGGCGATGGTGAAAGGTACATTGAGCAGACGCGCCAGAGTCTCAGCCAGCAACGTCTTACCGCTACCGGTGGGGCCCACCAGCAGGATATTGGACTTGCTCAGCTCTACTTCGTCCTTGCTCTTGACTCCGCTTTTGGTGCGCAGGCGCTTGTAGTGGTTGTATACCGCCACTGCCAGCACACGCTTGGCGCGCTCTTGACCAATCACGTACTGGTCGAGAATCTCGGTGATCTCCTTTGGCGTCGGGAGGCGACCCTCCTGACCCTCGGACGACTCCTGAACTTCCTCGCGGATAATATCGGTGCAAAGCTCGACACACTCGTCGCAGATGAACACGGACGGGCCGGCGATCAGCTTGCGTACTTCCTGCTGGCTTTTGCCACAGAAGGAACAGTACAGCAGCTTGCCGTTGTCTTCTCCGCTGTTCTGGTCGGTCATCAATCTACTCCGTGGTCTGCGGCCCGCCGTCAACCGGCTGCCCTTTAGTCTTCTCTAGCAAGATGCTGCCTTTTGGCGGCTTTTTCAAGCCCTTTGTTGCGGCCATTTGCCCGGGCCGCAACGTGTACGCCAAAACCGAGGAAAGTCATCCTCAATGACGGGCCTGACCGGTCAATCGGTCTCATATTCTCTATCGGTCTAGTACCTGACGACGGGAAAGCACGTCATCCACCAGACCATACTCTTTCGCCTCATCGGCATTCAAAAAGTGATCACGCTCGGTGTCCCGCTCGATATCACTGATATCGCGACCGGTGTGATGGGCCATCAACTCGTTCAGGCGCTTGCGGATCTTGAGGATCTCCTGAGCGTGAATATGGATGTCGCTGGCCTGGCCCTGGGCGCCACCGCTGGGCTGATGGATCATGACCCGGGAGTTCGGGGTTGCGTAACGCTTGCCCTCGGCACCGGCGGCCAACAGGAAGGCCCCCATGCTGGCGGCCTGGCCAATACACATGGTGCTGACGTTCGGTTTGATGAACTGCATGGTGTCGTAGATGGACATCCCTGCGGTCACCGAACCACCCGGAGAGTTGATATACAGGTGAATGTCCTTGTCAGGATTCTCTGCTTCGAGGAACAGCAATTGGGCAACCACCAGGTTGGCCATGTGATCCTCTACCGGCCCAACCAGAAAAATTACGCGCTCCTTGAGCAGGCGCGAGTAAATATCGAATGAGCGCTCACCGCGCGCAGTCTGTTCTACCACCATTGGCACCAGGCCGGTGGCTTGCGGATCGATCGAGTGCAGGGAATTATCAAAACGTGCCATAAATACCGTAGATTCCTTTTTGTGGCGTATCAGGTTGTGGCGTACCAGGCGAGGCGCCCGGATCGAGCAGATCGGGACTGAAATTTGGGACTTTCTGAGCTTAACCGGTCGAAGGCGAGAAAGCCAGCCGGTACAGGAAGGAGGGAAAGGGATCGGCGACTGCGGGGTGCAGCCGCCGATTTTCAGAGCGTCAGCCTTGCTGCTGCGGCTTGATCACATCGTCGTAGGAGCTCTCAACTTCCTTGACCTTGGCACTGTCGAGAACAAAGTCGACAACCTGGTCTTCCAGAACGACGGACTCAACACCTGAGAGCAGCTCACGGTTACTGTAGTAGTACTCTACAACCTCTTCCGGCTGCTGGTAGGTGGAAGCCAGCTCCTCAACCTTGGCCTTGACGCGGTCAGCGTCGACGTCGAGTTTGTTTTGCTTGACGATTTCGCCAACCACCAGACCGAGTACGACCCGGCGCTTGGCCTGGTCTTCGAACATTGCGTCAGGCAGCATTTTCTCGGCGTCTTCCGGTTTGATCTGGCCACCGAACTGCTGAACCATCTGGCCGCGGAGGGTGCTGACCTCACCGGCGACCAGCGCAGCGGGAATCTCAACCTCATGCTTCTCGAACAGCTGGTCCATGACCTGGGTCTTGACCTTGTTCAGAGCGGCATTCTTCAGCTCGCGCCCCATGTTGTTCCGCACTTCTTCGCGGAACTTCTCTTCACCGCCCTCTTCAACGCCATAGGCTTTGAAGAACTCTTCGTCCAGGGCCGGCAGCTCGGGCTTTTCGGAGGATTTCACCTTGATGGTAAAAGTCGCTTCTTTGCCCTTCAGGTTTTCTGCCTGGTAATCCTCAGGGAAAGTCACCTGAATGTCCTGCTCCTCACCCGGCTTCATACCCAGAATGCCGTCTTCGAAGCCCGGGATCATCTGGCCGGAACCCAGTACCAGCTGCTGGTCCTCGGCCTTGCCGCCCTCGAACTCCTCGCCGTCGACACGGCCGACGAAGTCGATGGTAACGCGGTCACCTTTCTGCGCCTTGCGCTTGGTGTCTTTCCAGGTGGACTGCTGCTTGCGCAGCACATCGATCATGTTGTCGACGTCTTTATCAGTCACTTCTGCCACCGGGCGCTCGACTTCGATCTCAGCGAGATCGCTCAGCTCAACTTCCGGGTAGACCTCGAAAGTGGCAACGTACTCCAGGTTCTTACCCGGAGCGGTTTCTTTGGCCTCGATGCTCGGCTGGCCAGCTGGCTTCACCTGCTCTTTCTGCACGGCTTCGTAGAAGGAGCGGCTCATCACCTCACCCAGGACTTCCTGGCGAACACCGGCGCCGAAACGCTGGCGAACAACCTTCATCGGGACCTTGCCCTTACGGAAACCGTTCAGGCGAACGTTCTTGGCCGCCTGCTGGAGACGCTTGTCTACTTCTTGATCGACGACCTCCGCCGGCAAGTTAACCGTTAGGCGACGCTCCAGGCCGGAAGTTGTTTCGATGGAAACCTGCATGTTAATCCTCGTGAGACTTTCTCTTATTCACGCCGCGGCGCTATCTGCCGCGCCGCTCTGACTGCGCCGGAGCGCCAACGCCTGTATCCGGTCGCCCGTTGCGGGGAAGAACCACACCCGGTACGGGGCAGCTCCAACCATTCGCAAACAAACCGGCTGACACCAAATACAAACAGCCCGTACCTCACCGATTGCGGCGGGTTTTACGGGCTGCTCAATTCCTTAATTTGGTGGGGACGGGGAGACTTGAACTCCCACACCTTGCGGCACCAGAACCTAAATCTGGCGTGTCTACCAATTCCACCACGTCCCCGAACCTGTACCCCGACGCTAACTCCTTGATATTTATGCACTTTAATGCAAAAACACCCGGTCCCGGCGACGAGGGCAGCAGATTGTGCCACAGCCGCCGGGGTGCTTCAACAAGTTGCCGGGTACTCGGTGCCTGGAGCGGGGTGCGTCGGCGCGCCGGCCTAAAGCAAAGAGGACACCCGCAGGTGTCCTCTCCAATATTGGTCGTGCCCGAATCCGACCGGGGAAGCTTCCCGCCCCGGTCAGACCGGTCAGACGCGCTCGACGATGGTGGTAATGCCCTGGCCCAGGCCGATGCACATCGTGGACACACCCAGGTCCCCGCCCTCGTTCTGCATCACCGACAACAGGGTGCCGGTGATGCGCACGCCGGAGCAGCCGAACGGATGGCCAAGCGCAATGGCGCCGCCGTACAGGTTCACCTTCTGGTCCATGGCATCCAGCAGGTTCAGGTCCTTGAGCACCGGCAGGGCCTGTGCAGCAAAGGCCTCATTGAGCTCAACCTTATCGATATCTTCGATGGTGAGACCCGCATTCTTGAGCGCCTTCTGGGTAGAGGGCACCGGGCCGTATCCCATGATCGACGGATCCACGCCCGCCAATGCCATCTCACGCACCTTGGCAATCGGCTCCAGGCCCAGGGCCTTGGCCCGCTCTGCTGACATTACCAGCATCACAGAGGCGCCATCGGTAATCTGGGAGGAAGTACCAGCTGTCACCTGGCCATGCTTCGGATCGAAAGCCGGCTTCAACTGCGCCAGGCCCTCGACAGTGGTGTCGGGACGGATGGTCTGGTCAGTCTCAACCAGGAAAGGCACACCCTTGTCGTCGTGCCCCTCGATGGCGATGATTTCCTTGTTGAACTTGCCCTCCTTGGTCGCTGCGGCCGCATGCTGGTGCGAGCGAGCACCGAACTCATCCATTTGCTGGCGCTGGATACCGTGCATCATCGCGAGGTATTCAGCAGTCATACCCATGGAACCCGCAGCCTTGGCCATATGGCGACCCAGCATCGGGTTGGGGCTCACATGCTCCATCATGTTGAGATGGCCCATGTGCTCAACGCCACCCACCACGTACACATCACCGACACCGGCACGAATATTCGCCGCTGCAGTGTGCAGGGAGGACATGGAGGAGCCGCACAGGCGGTTCACGGTCTGGGCGGGAATGGTGTGGGGCAGGCCTGCGCGCAACACGATAAAGCGAGCCACATTGAAGCCTTGCTCATCACGCTGCATCACACAGCCCCAAATCAGGTCGTCGATCTCGGCCGGATCAAGCTTATCGTTGCGCTGAAGGAATTTTTTCAGCAGCTCTGCCGACATGTCATCAGCGCGCACGTGGCGGTAAACACCATTTTTGGAGCGCCCCATGGCCGTGCGGGCGTAGTCGACAATTACGGCGTCTCTGGGATTCAAACTCATCGAAATTCTCCTTGATAGTCGCCGCCAGCCCTCTGCTTATCAGGCTGGCCCGACACAGAATGTGTCAGCGCGGCCGCAGCCGCGGGAGCGGGTCAGGCACCGCCCTCCCCGCATATTTTCGCCCCCGGTGACCCACCAGCGGGCCGGTCGGAGGCGAGGACTCGGTTAATAGTAGGTTTTGCCCTCGGCAGCCATCTTGCGCATCTGCTCGGTGGGCTTGTACAGCTCACCCAGTTCCGCGTACTTGTCTGCCATCTTCACAAACTGGTCCATACCGACCTTGTCCAGCCAGGCGAAGATACCGCCGCGGAACGGCGGGAAGCCGATACCGTAGACCAGAGCCATGTCCGCCTCAGCCGGCGAGTCGACGATCCCCTCTTCAAGGCAGCGGGCCAGCTCGGTCGCCATCGGCACCATCATGCGCTCGATAATCTCGTCCTTCTCAAACTCGCGGCGCTCGGCCACGTGAGGCTTGAGCAGCTCGTAAGCTTCCTCAGTGGCAGCTTTTTTCGGCCGCCCCTTCTTGTCTTCCTCGTAGTTGTAGAAGCCCTTGCCGTTTTTCTGGCCGTAGCGCTCTGCCTCGTACATCACATCGGAAGCCGCCTTGAAGGATTTACCCATTCGCTCCGGGAAACCTTCGGCCATCACTTTCTCAGCGTGCACACCGGTATCGATACCGACCACATCCATCAGGTAAGCCGGACCCATTGGCCAGCCCCAGCGCTCCATGACCTTGTCCACTTCCTGGAAGTCCGCACCGTCGCGGACCAGCATGGAAAAGCCGGCGAAATACGGGAACAATACACGGTTCACCAGGAACCCGGGGCAGTCGCGCACGACGATGGGCTTCTTGCCCATTTTGTTTGCGTAAGCGACTACACGGGCTACCGCGTTATCGGAAGTCTTCTCGCCTCGAATCACCTCCACCAGCGGCATCTTGTGCACCGGGTTGAAGAAGTGCATGCCGAGGAAGTTTTCCGGGCGCTTGAGTGGCTCCGCCAGGGTGTCAATGGAAATGGTCGAGGTGTTGGAGGCGATTATCGTATCCTCGCTCACCTTGTCTTCCACTTCGGTCAGCACAGAGTGCTTGACCTTCTTGTTCTCGACCACGGCTTCGACGACGACGTCGATATCACCGAAACCTTCATAGCTCAGCGTCGGATCGATCCGGTTCAGGGTTTCCCCCATTTTCTCCGGCGTCATACGGCCACGATTCACCAGTTTGGCCAGCAGCTTGTTCGCTTCCTTCAGGCCCAGGTCGATGCCCTTCTGGTCGATATCCTTCATCTTGATCGGCGTGCCCTTATAGGCCGACTGGTAGGCGATACCGCCACCCATAATGCCGGCACCAAGCACCGCGGCTCGCTCGATCTTCTTGTCCGCTTTCTTTTCCCAGGACTTGGCTACCTTGCCAATCTTCTGGTCGTTCAGGAACAGGCCAACCAGTGACTTGGCTGTGTCAGTCTGCGCGCACTCGATAAACTGCTGCTGTTCGATTTTCAGCGCCTCATCGCGCCCGACCTTATACCCTTGCTCCATGGAGGTAACAGCGGCAATCGGTGATGGGTAGTGTTTACCCGCCTGTGCACCGACAAACGCCTTGGTGGTAAAGAAGGCCATCAGCGCTTCGGTATCGTTGAGCGGAATCGGGGACTTCTTGATGTCGCGACGTGCCTTGTAATCCAGCTCGCCGTCGATGGCGCGCTGCAGCAGGCTCAGTGCCGCATCCTTCAGGTTGTCATTGGGTACAACCGCGTCCACGGCGTGATTGGTGAGGGCGCTGTCAGCTTTCTGCTCTTTGCCCGCGGCGATCCACTCCGCCGCCACATCAACACCAACGATGCGCGGCAGTCGCACGGTGCCGCCCCAACCCGGAATCAGGCCGAGCTTCACTTCCGGCAGACCGACCTTGGCCTTTTCGCCCATCACCCGGTAATCACAACCGAGGCAGACTTCAAAGCCACCGCCGAGTGCATAACCATTGATGGCGACGACACTGGGGACAGGAAGGTCCTCGAGGCGATTGATATTTTCGTTGTTTTTGTTCATCAGGTCCGCCACACCCTCGGCACCGGCGGAGAAAGCGTCGCCGAATTCGGTGATGTCGGCGCCGACAATGAAGACGTCCTTGCCACTGGTGAGCAGCACACCCTTGACACCGTCCGCGGCCTCGATCGCATCCAGCGCCTCGGAAAATTCGGAAACGGTAAGTCGGTTAAACTTGTTAACGGACTCATCCTTCAGGTCGAAATTGAGTTCGGCGATGCCGTTGTCCAGCATCTGCACCGTTAGCGCTTTGCCACTAAATAACATTGAATGACCTCTTTTTCTCTGGGCAGAAATGCCCGGGGTCGGAGTTGTTTTCACCACTGACCTCACCTGATCCCGGCGAAGATGCGGATGCTGCCTTGGCAGGCCCCGCCTGGTGGTGCTGCTTCTGGCCGGCATCACCGGCCCCATTCGCTCCCGGCGAATAAACCGCTTCGGCCCGCCGGGCCCCACCACCCGGTTTCGGGGTGACGAAACCACCTCAGGCGGTCAGCAATTCCCTAGTATAGCCAGATTCAAACGTCTGTTTGAATACCATTTCTTACAAATCGGATGGCGGCGCGCGCACCAGCGCTCAATTATTGATCGCAATGGGATAGGAAGGGGCACGCGACCGCAACAGTCTATACGCTGACGGCAGCAGGCATCACAGGCCTGGCGCGCCCATTGCCTTAATTGCCCGGAGGTAGGCCAACGATCAAACCGTCACTGGCGCACTGGCGCTCACGAGCACGCAGTCCACCTCTCCGGGATTGCGGAAACGGTGGGGCCGACGACTGCTGAAAAAATAAGCGTCCCCGGGGCCAAGAAGCGACACTTCACCACCAACTGTGACCTCCAGGTGGCCGGAGACTATGATGCCGCCCTCCTCCCCGTCACCGGACTGGAGCTCGGGACCGCTGCATTCTCCGGGGGGATATACCGTGTACCGAATCGACAACCCCTGGCTGGCTTCCGGTGCGCCCAGTAGCCGACATTCAACATTGCCACAGCCCGCCTCGGGCAGCTCATCTGCGCGGAAGAACACCTGCGGACTGGTATCGAATTTCAGGTTGAAGAATTCGGCGAGAGACATGGGGATGCCGTCGAGCACTTTTTTCAGCGAACCGACGGAGGGGCTGACTCGCCCCTGCTCGATCAGGGAGATAGTGGCATGGGTGACATCCGCCCGCTGGGCGAGCTGACGCTGGGACCAGCCATGCCATTTGCGCAAAGCTCTGAGCCGCTCGCCGACGTCGTTGCCAACCTTCCGGTCGTCGGAGTTTTGCTCTGGTGGCCGCGGCACCGAATCCTTGCCTGCCATTGTGCCTCCCCAATCCTGAGAAGCGTACAGTCTACGCGAAGCGCCCGGGCCAGGGAACGTGCCCGGGCGCTGCGATCAGACCATATCGTCGAAGGGGTTGTCCGAGGGCAGATTTACCTGGGGGTATCCGGGCAGCGCTACCTGCTGATCCGACAGCTCAATCTCTTCCTCGTTGACCAGGCCCTCGCCGAAGCGGTAGATGGCATTTAGGTCACCGCGCTTGACCTGGGCATCGTAGCCGAGGGCACGCTCGCGAACTTTTTCGTTCAGCGAAGCATGGGCACTCAGAGCGCGCTCACCGTGACGCTTGGCCAGCATGCGGCGCACGACATGAGGGGAGAACACGCTGGCGGTGGCGTTGTTGCCACCAAAGCCCTTGGAATTGAGGAATGCTACATCCAGGGATTCCGGATCCCGCTCGCGATGCTCCAGGGCAATATCCAGGTACTCGTGACGCACATCCTCAGCAATGCGATCAACGGTGGTAATGCCCGGCAGAATACCGCGATCGAAAATTCCCAGGCTGGTGATCAGCTGATCGCCACTGGCCGCAGCTACGGTGTGGCCCAGATATGCCTTCACCGCACAAATCGGCCAGTTTTCGATGCCGAAGGCACCGGCTAGCCGATCGAAAATCGCGGATTCTGTCACCCGGTTCTGTGGTGTACTGGACCCGTGCGCCTGCACAAAACTTCTCTGGCGCAGGCTCTCTTCACCCAGGATCGCCCGGGTCTCCGACATCGCCCGGGCAACCGTAAGGTAATTGCCCGGACCCGGTGCGGAAATTGATTTCTTGGTGCCGTCCGCATTCACGAAAACATTGGCAACAGCGCCGTGAATGCTGGCACCCAGCTCCAGCGCCAGCGCATCGTCCATCAGGATCGCCCACTGGGTACCCTCACCGAGGGTAAATCCGCAGTTTTCCCCAAAGGGCCGACTGGCCCGCCGGAAGTCAATTTCTCCCGGGAACAGTTTGCGCAGCCCGTCAATGTTGGCCAGCGCACCCATCGTGGTGTAGCCGTCCACCACTTCGGGAACGAGCGGGGCCTCGGCTGCGCCCACGACCGCAACCCGAGCGCGGCCGCAGCGGATATCCTCGACCGCCGCGCGCAGGTTATACAGATAGGTGGCGCAGGCACCCGCCACTGCACCGGTAGTGCCCACACTGCCGAGCACATAGGCGTTGACGAAGTCCGCCGGCATGCTGGTCAGGCCCAGGGCGAGCTGCTTGGAGCTGACCCGGTTTCCCCGCAAGCGCGACTGCAGTAAGCCACCGTTGCCATAGGGGTCGAGCTGGCTCATGGCCGAACTGGCGTAAACAGAAATATTGTCCGGCCCCGCGGCCGAGACGACCGCATCCCAATCCAGCCCCAGTGACTGCACTGCGTCCGAGGCGCCGAGAATGGCCAGCTGCAGGCCGCGGGGATGGAAGCGGGAGTTGTAATGATCACCGGGCTCAAATCCGGTGGGCAGCTGGGCGGCGGACGCGACGGCAATCTCCCGATAACTATCGAGCATCACCGACAGCTCGGTGCAACGCACCCGCACACGCCCTTCTCCCAGCGACTCCACATCCCAACCCTCGGGCAGAGGATCGGGCAGCTGACGCACGGCCATTTCAAAGGTCATGCCGCCGGTATTGCTCAGATCAGCGGGCTGGTGGAAGTGACATTTGCGGTAATCGTAGAAACGCTTTTCGAGCTCCCGCACCAGAGTGGAGTCCAGCACCTTGCGCTCCATCGCTTCATCCATTGGCGCATCCACTTCGGCAGCGCCGCGCAGCCCCATGAGGGATGCCAGATCCGCCAGGACATCGCCCCGCTCCGCACTGCCGAGCTTGTCCAGCACCAGGCGCTTGTATCCGCGGTGAAAAGAGCTGCGTCCGGCGGGATTGAAGCCGCCAAAAGCGGTGATAACGGGAAGGCGCTGCATCCTGTCCTCCAGCATAAGCTGATAAAAAATCGACCAAATTTGAGCAGAAGTCAGTTTAGGGGGTGGCGATTCGGCCGGGTTATGGACATACTGGCCAGCAAAATTGATTTTCTGGCCATTCGGGCCCCGAGGTGTGGAGAAGTCATGCGCACAGTCACCTTTTTCCTGATCGACGAGATGCTGACCACGGGCACTGTGCTTCCCCTGGAGATGCTGCGCGGCGCCGAGAGCCGCGCGCGGGTAGAGGGACAAAAAGAGCCCCTGCGGCTCGTGACCGCGAGCCTGGATGGCAAGGCCGTTTCGACCCGCTCCGGCTTTCCCCTGCAGCCGGACGTGCCCCTCAGCGAGGCACCGGACAGCGACATCATCTACCTGCCCGCTTTATGGCGAAACCCGCGCCCCGCCCTGCGGAAGAGCGGTGCACTGCTGCAATGGCTGCGGCAGCAGGCGGAAAAGGGAGCGGCCATCAGCGCCGTGGGGACCGGCGTCTGCTTTCTGGCGGAGGCCGGCCTGCTGGACGGCAAGCCTGCCACCACCCACTGGCACTATTTCGAGCGATTCAGTCGCGACTATCCCCAGGTGAAGCTGAAGCGGCAGTACTTTATCACCCAGGCGGACAAGCTGTTCTGTGCCGCCAGCGTCAATTCACTGGCAGACGTCACTGTTTACCTGATCCGCCAGCTCTACGGCGCCTCAGTGGCCAGCCTTGTCGAGCGTAACTTTTCCCACGAAATCCGCCGTCCCTTCGAGGAAATCGCCTATTCAGAGGGCGCCGTGCACCTGCACCCCGACGAAGAAATCGTCGAGGCACAGACTTGGCTGCGGGAGCACTGTGCCGAGGAAGTGCGCCTGAGCGAAGTGGCCAAACAATTTGAGATGAGCGTGCGCTCGTTCAATCGGCGCTTCAAGCTGGCCACCGGCCAGACACCCCTGCAGTACCTGCAGAATGTGCGAGTGGATATGGCGCGGGAGCTGTTGCAGTCCAGTAACCTGTCCGTGAACGAGATTGCTGAAAAGGTGGGTTACCAGGATATGGGCCACTTCACAGCCCTGTTTAAAAAGTTTCTCTCAACAACGCCTAGCGAGTATCGCACGACCGTGCGCGCCAAGTTATTTCGCGTCAACACCTGACTTTTGCAGAAATACCAAATCGGGCCCGGCCAGTTCCAGCCTGGCCCCGAGGTGTTTCGCGAGCCAGCGAAAAGTATCATCACTGAAAAAGCAGATATGCGTGGGATCGCGAATATAGTGCCAGCCGGCAAAGCGCTCCGGAGACATCACCCGCTTGGTCATCACCGCCAGCAGCCCGCCCGGACGCAGTAACGCCCAGAGAGCCTCCAGCTCAACTCCTGGCGCGGCCAGGTGCTCCACCACTTCCGTTGTCACGATAAAGTCGTAGTCGCGCCGCAGGGCCGATTTTTCTGCCGCGTAAAATGGGTCGTAAAGCCACACCCTGTGGCCAGCATCTTCCAGCATCTGCGCCAGAAGTGGCGCGGGGCCACAGCCAAAGTCGAGCCCCTCGGAGACCGCTGGCAGCCGTTGCAACAGCGGCTCGGCACAGCGATTCAGGAAGCGGCGATAACCACTATCGGCAAGATCGTTCTCGTGCAGGTCGTAAAAAGCCCGCTCCTGCTCGGCAGAGAGGTGAAACTGTGCAGGAACGAAAACCAGCGCGCAGTGAGCGCACTGGAGATAATCACGGGATTGGTCGTGGTGATAGGGCTGTGCCGCCGGGTGGCGGCACAGCGGACAGAGCACAGACAAATCAGGCTGCTTCAGATTCGGAACCAGCCGCGGATTTTGCCTCCTCCGACTTACCGTGTTGCAGCAGGTTGCCCTCGCTGATTTCGATTTTGCGCGGCTTCATCGCTTCCGGGATTTCGCGGACCAGCTCAATGTGTAGCAGGCCGTTCGCGAGCTGGGCATCCGTTACTTTTACGTGATCTGCCAGCTGGAAACGCCGCTCGAAATTGCGGGCAGCAATTCCACGGTGGAGGAAATTGCGCTGCTCGGTTTCCTCAGGCTTTTTACCCGCGACGGTCAAGCGGTTTTGCTCAACCTGAATATCGAGTTCAGACTGTTCGAACCCTGCCACTGCCATGGTGATGCGGTAGCTGTCCTCACCGGTCAGCTCAATATTGTAGGGCGGATACGCCGGTTGATTCTGTTCACTGCTGGTCATGGTATCCAGCAAGCTGGCCATACGGTCAAAGCCGATGGCGGAACGGTACAGGGGAGAAAAATCAAAGTTACGCATTGTCATATCCTCAATTCAGAGCAATATTCATAATTTGCCCGTCCGAAGACCGGGCCCGATGGGGAGGCACCTCTTCAGAGCCTGCCTCCCGTACAATCTAGATAGGGGTCGCGGGGAGGTTTTCAAGGGCCTTGGGGAAAGAAAAAGGATTACATATGGCGAAGCACTGGCAGGGTGAAGCAGATGCGGGGCCGCGACTGTTTATCGGTATCCGCCCCACTGCCGACACCCAGGTCTTTCTTGACAGCCTTGTCAGCCACTGCCGACAGCAGCTGGGACAGAGCGCCGAGCGCGGGGTGCGCTGGACCAGTGAGGCCAACCGACATTTGACCCTGGCGTTCCTCGGCGAAACCCCGCTCCAGCTGGTGCCAGCCATCGAGGCCGGAATCCTGGAGATCGCAGACCGGGCCCGCCCCTGCCAGGCTCGGGCTGTCGCTCTTCAGCCCTTCCCCCGCAGCCGATCAAAATTGCTGGCCGCGGAACTGCTTCCGAATCCCCAGCTGGACCGACTGCACCAGCTGTGTCGGGAGCTGATGTTCCGCCTCGGCCTGGAGCCGGAAGGCGCAGCCTATCGCCCGCACTTTACCCTGGGGCGAAACCGCCGGGGCTTCTCGCGATTCGAGCCGCTGGTGCTCGACCGGGTCGTGGAACTGAACAACATCGCGCTCTACGAGAGCCGCCTGGCGCCGGGCGGCAGCCAGTACCACCCCCTGCTCGAGGCCGAGCTGTCAGGCACTGCATCGGATCACAACACCAACACACCCTAGCCAGCCAACTCCACCCCAAAAGCCGCACACAAAAAAGCCCGCCGGAGCGGGCCTTGATTGCACCTGACCACGAGAATATTGGTAATCAGGGCTCGGTGCTCTCCAGCGCCTCCAGGGCGTACTGTGGGTACATGACCAGGCGCGGCCGGGACAGGCGCCGCGCATCGAAGATAAAGACATAGGGCACGCCGGCATCATCTGCCGGGATCGTGCGACGGAACTTCCAGGTATTGATCTCGTAGGTCTGACGACCGGCCTCCACCGGCGCCACCAGGCGGTACTGGTTATGGCCCAGGAATTCAAACGGCACGGACTCACCGCGAGTGGGCTCCAGCTCCAGATAGCGGAAGGTATGCTTGCCCTCGTCGCCATCCGCCAGCAGTTTCTGCAGTCGCTGCCGCTCCCGGCGGACATAGTCGAGAAGCTCAGGATCCACCTCTCGCTTCGGCTCGGCCAGCGCCTCGCTCTCACTGTCGACACCCGCCTCACCTGCGCCGGCTTGGGCCACCGAGGGGGCCGGGACCTCTGGTTTGCTGACAGGCGGTGCTGCCCTGGCCACTGCGGCCTCACGCCGCTCTTTCTCCGCCTTCGCCAGCAGAGCGGCGACCAGGTTTTCGATTTTCTCTTTCTGCTGCTCGATGAGACGATTGCTGGCAGTAATGGCCTCGCGAATCTCCTGCAGCTGGCCATTGAGTTCATCGTAATTGGACTGGATAAACTCCACTCGACGAGTGCGACTGTCTACCCCCCGTTCAGCCATGGCGAAGCCGTGCTCGGCTTTGCGCAGCTGGCGCTCGGTATCGCTACTCGTATTGAGCTGATGATCGCGCTTGGCCTGCTGAAGTTCGCGTCGACTGACCTCGTACTTGCGACGGGCCTTCTCCAGGGATTCCTGGGCACGCTCCAGCTTGTAATCGTAAGACAGGAGTTCGTTCTCGATGTCCTCGATTTCAACCTGACGGTTCTCCTGAGACTGCTCCATGCGGGCCAGCCTGTTTTTCTCCGCCGTCAGTGAAGCCTGGGATTGCCCCACTACCGACTGCGCTCCCGCCACCAAAAGGCCCGCCAGAATCAGCGAGCAGTACCGCGATACCGCCATATGAAAGAACCTATTACCTGGATTCATTGAGTTCCATAGAACAGAAGTGCCCAGCCTGTTTTTTAAGCGCTGATGGCCTCATCCGTATTGTGCATGCGATTTTACGCAGACACCGACAGGCGGGCAATGACCCAAAAGGACAACGAAGTTCACAGATTTATGTGCCCATAGTCGCCAGTTGGTCCGCGGTCGCGGGCTGCAGTCAATCGACCGAAAAAATTGTGACATTTTTGCGATCGCAACGCTTGATTTTTTCTTGCGCGAAAGCATTATGGGTAACAGGGATAGATCTGCCGAACTCGGTAGAAGACCGGACCGGGCGTAAAACACCCATTGCTGTTCAGTCAGCCAGTATTCGTTGCGACCTCAGTGTTCCGGGCTTTACAAGCAGTTGGCATCTTCCCTAAAGGGCGCCCTACCTTTTACAGCAAACCGCGATAGCGGCCTGCAAGGTTTCTATTAACCGGAGGTAATGCCCATGAAATCTGCGCCTTACGATAACATCGTGTTCCGCGACATCGACAAATCAGCTGCCCTGGCTGATACCGTCTCAAAAAAACTCGACAAGCTGGAACGTTATTGTGGCGACATCATCAGTAGTCGGGTGGTTCTCGAGGCCCCGCACCAACACAAACACAAAGGCAAACAGTTCAAGGCCTCTGTAGAGCTGGCGCTTAGCGGCAGTCCCCTGACCATCAGCAACGAGGATGAGTCCATTCATCGCGCGGTCAATGCCGCCTTTGCCTCCGCCGAGCGCTGCCTGAAAGAGCGCGGCGATCGCCGCAAGGCGATGCGCTACCAGAGCGTGGCTGTCCCCGAAACCGAATAAATTCCAAGCTGCTCGATCATTGTGCAACGCCGGGTTGCCGTTCACGTGGTGAGCAGATAATGCCCAACAAATACCAGCGAGGGCGATGCAACTGCATCGCCCTCTTCTGTTTTTTGGGCAGCTAGTGTTTTGCCTAACTGGCGGGAGTACGCATTGTGACAAACTCCTCTGCAGCTGTCGGGTGGATACCGATGGTCTGATCAAAAGTCTCCTTGGTGGCACCTGCCTTGATCGCAATTGCAATGCCCTGGATGATCTCGCCGGCCTCCGAGCCCACCATATGTGCACCGATCACCTTGTCGCTGCGCGTATCCACCACCAGCTTCATCAGGGTGCGCTCCTCGCGACCGCTCACTGTGTTGCGCATGGGACGAAACTCGGATTTGTATATCGTCACGGGGACACCCGAATCCCGCGCCTCTTCTTCCGAGAGCCCCACGGTGCCGATATTCGGCTGGCAGAAAACCGCTGTGGGGATGTTGTTGTAATCGATCTCGGCCGTCTCCCCTGTCTGCCAGTGCTTCACAAGGGCCATTGCCTCCGCGAGCGCCACTGGTGTCAGCTGGGGCTCGCCCGTCACATCCCCGAGGGCATAGATCGAGTGAACGTTGGTGCGGAAATTATCATCGACAGAGATAGTGCCATCCCGGTGCATGACGACACCCAGGTGTTCCAGCCCCAGGCCGCGGGTATTGGCGACACGCCCGGTCGCGTACAGCACCGCATCCACCGCCAACGGTGATCCCTCCGCGGAGTGGACCAGCAGGGAGCCGTCATCCTGCTTCTCAATGGCCTCAACCTGCTGATTGAAATGCAGGTGGACTCCCTTCTTGCCCATTTCATCCCGCACAAAGGTGCGGATGTCACGGTCGAAGCCACGCAGGAAAAGATCGCGCCGATAAGAGAGATGGGTTTCTGCCCCCAGCCCAGCAAAAATACCGGCAAACTCTACCGCAATGTAGCCCCCGCCAACCACGAGCACCCGACTCGGGAAATCATCAATGGAGAAGATCTCGTTGGAACTCAGGACATGCTCGCGGCCGGGAATATCCGGTATAAAGGGCCAGCTTCCGGTTGCGACCAGTATCCGCTCGGTGGTAATTCGCAGATCGCCGATCACGACAGTGTGGCGATCTTCGATTCGCGCCCGGCCATCGAAGACAGTGACACCAGCATTCGCCAGCAAGTTGCGGTAAATACCATTGAGCCGCGTGATTTCAGCAGCGTTGTTGTCTCTCAGAGTGGGCCAGTCAAAGGTCGCGCCCTCATTCTGCCAGCCATAGGCCCTGGCATCTTCGAATGTCTCACCGTAGCCACTGGCATAGACGAAAAGCTTCTTCGGCACACAGCCGACGTTGACGCAGGTACCGCCCATATAGCGGTCCTCGGCCACTGCCACCCGCATGCCCGAGGCAGCGGCCATCCGCGAAGCCCGCACGCCGCCGGAACCGGCGCCAATCACAAATAAATCGTACTCAAAATCTGCCAAGGCTCACTCCTAAATCCTTCGGTCAATTCCCGTGATGGGCTGATGGACAGTGTAAAAAACTCACTCATAAAGTCGAGAATTCATCAAAAAGCGTAAAAAAAGAGTACCCATATCAGGCAATTGGCACATATGTGACTTTCATCACAAAAACCCGATTGACACTCTTTTGGCGTTTCGTTATTCATGTGATGTTTATCACAAAAAGTTGCCTGCTAGCGACAACAACAAACATAGGCACATAGCAATGAACTCTCATTCTCTCCCTCTTCAGCGAGCCCTGTGTTTCCTCTGCCTGCTGTTTATCTGCGGTAACAGCAACGCCAAGACTCACCCCTCCTACCTCACGCCAGCCTATTGCGATGGCCTTGTGGAGCAGTTTGTAGACTCGGGGATGCGCAGTCTCGGCACCTATGTAAACGAGCATTTCAACCCGGAGTACCGGGGTGGCATTCGCAACACGATCCATTTCCTGGATCAGCGCATCGAATGGTTGAATGAATGCAACGACTATCTGCTCGACACAAACAAGAGTACGGTCTTTTATAGCGAAAAGCTCACCCGGGATATCTTTGCGGCTATCCAGGCCCTCTCGCGGGAGTTGCAGCACGTACGTCAGGGAGTGGAATATCCCGATGACACTGGGGCCAATAATCCGGCTCCATTCATCAAGGAGCGTTACGTCGAGCTGGCGGAACTGGTGGATCAGCACCACACCCGGATGTTGATGAAAAAGCAGTTTCAGTGAGTGGGTCCCCGATACGGCTGGCGCAGGCCCGCCGTATCGCCCCGGCGCTCACTGTTTGTCCAGGAACGCTTTCAGACCCTGTAGCTGCTGACCGAGAACCTGCTCCACGGGGCCAGCCAGCGGTGCCAGATTGAGCCCCGGAGCCCCCCAGACCTGATATTCCCACGTCAGTACAGCCCCGGATTCCGCCGGCGTAATACGCCAGTGCATCAGGCCGTTCACCGGCAGGCTCTGCAGCGGCCCCAAGCCCCCGGCCAGTCGCACCTCCCGATCCTCGCGCGCAAAAATCACCCGCAAGTGCTCCACCGAGGAATCCTCCCAGCGCTCGCAGAAGCAACCCCCGGCCCGTAACTCCATGCTCAGGTTCTCAGCCGCACCCGAATAGGTGTGGTCCGCACTCCACCACTCGGGGAGCTGCCCCAGGGCCCGGTAAACTGCCGCATTATCCGCCGCCACGCTCTCCTCAAAACGGATAGTGAAAGAGGAGTCGGCCTGCTGTATGACCTCGGCATAGCCTTCGCCGGGGGACGTGAGCGCCAGCGCCCCGGCGGTCGCGAGAGCGCGGCATCCTTGAGAGAACCCCATAACCATCTCCTTTGTCGCGCTGAAACGCTCAGCGCTTGTCCTGGCTCGCACCCATTTCCTCGCCCTGCTTCATCGCCATCCGCAATTCCGCAGCACGATTCGGGTCACGCCCCAATAACCGCTCCTTGAGGCTACTGGCAACCCGTTTGGTCACGGCACTCAGGCGGGGACGCTGCTTCTCCGAAAAAGGTACCGGGCGACAGCTATGCATCGTGGCGAGCCCGATCCGGGCCATAAACAGGCTGGCCCCCATCCCCTGTCCGAGTCTGGCCGAGACAGTGCTGAGCATGCTGTCTCCAACCAATTCTGGCCAGAGCTCGCTCACCGCGTACTCACTGGCGCCACTGTAGGCGACAAGGGTGAGGACTTTTTTGAACAGCCGCCAGCGCACGACAACGGATGGACGCACGCCATAGATCTGCGCAACATCATCAATCATGCGCATGGATTGCCTCAGGGCCACCAGAATATCCAGGGTGGCAAACGGACTGAGCCCCACCAGCGCACCGGTGGCACTGGCCTGCCGCACGACCCGGCGCAGAGCCTCCTGGTCGAGAGCCTCGAGGAAAGTGAGCTCGACATGATTCAGCAATTCGCTGCCGTCGTAGTAGTCCGGGGCTTCATCCAGCACACGGCTGAGCAGTGCGCCCTGGGGCTTGCCTTGGAAATGCTCGGCGAGTTCCCGTCGAAACGGCGCCACCGATTCCATCGAACGGCAGTCACGCAATTCCTCGGCCAACTGCCTAGTGTCCTCGAGCTTGCGCAGCGGGCGTCCGGCCCGGAAGTATTCCCACACGGCACTGACAATGGTGATCACCAGGGCACCAATGACGGTGCCGGCCAACACCCCGAGGGTCCAGTGTCGATCCATAGCCCAGGTAAAAAACTGGTGAAGCTCCCAGGCCACTGCGCCACCGGCGAGGCCGAGGGCGGCAAAAAATGCCGGCTTCCACAATCGCAGGCGGAAAGCAGGCAAACGGAGTTCAGAAAACGCCACCCGGTCCGGCAGAGATTCCCCGGTGGTGATCGAGCGGGGAAGGTTCTCGGGTTCGTCCGCCAGTGTTTCCACCCGGGTCGCACCCCGCTCGCCGCGCTTCACTTCGGGCTCATCGAGGCTCTCGATCCGGGTCTGGCGACGGTCGGCCCGGTTTTCGCTATTCATCAAACTTTGTCTCCGAGCAGGAGGTTGAGTAACGCATCCACGCGAATATGGGGAATGCATTCACCGGCCGCCATACCCGCGGGAGGTCGCAATTGCGGTGGTGCGGCGCCATCGTAATGCTGCCAGCCGTCCCCCTCGCCCGGGAGCTGGGAAAAGATCTCGGCGTTTTCAAACCCCAGGTAGCGTCCATCAAGGCCATGCCCCACTAACATGCGCCGCCCATCGCGCAGGGTCTCATTGGAGCAGCGCACTGCGGAAATAGCCTCACAGAACAGAGGCAGCCCCTGATGGCGGGCACCGGTAAAGGCCTGCTGCAGCTGGCTACCCAGCAGCTGGCGCAGCGCATCGTGATCGGCTGCCAGTACCTGGTCCACCTTGGTGGCGGCAAATATCAGGCGGTCAATACGCGGCCGCCACAACTTGCGCAGAAGGTTCGATCCCCCGTAACGGAAGGTATCGGCAATGTGCCCGAAGGCCAGCCGCATATCGTCGAGGGCCTGCTCTCCTGCGTAGAGTGTGCCGATCATATCCACCAAAACGAGCTGGCGATCCAGGTGACGGAAATGACTTTCGACAAAGGGTGCCACCAGGTCGTCCACATAGCGGCGGTAACGGCGGCAGAGGTATTGGTAAGTGCTATCTTCCGGCAGCGCTTGCAGGGCTTCGTTGCTATGACCGCGCAAGTCCAGTAGTGGCAGAACAAGGTAGTTTTCCCGGTCGAGCAATGCGCGCCCCGGCTGCAGGTAGCTGAGCCGACGGTCCGAGCGGCACTGGACAAGAAAGTCCCGGTACTCCCCCCAGAGGGATTCCAGCCGCTCGGGTTCTGCCGTGGCCGACGGAGACAATGCCGCCAACTCGGACATCAGCCGGGGCGCCAGCCCCGCCCGGGCATCACCATCGATAATATGGTGCTGGTGACGGCACCAGTCGGCATAGCTCATGCCCAGTAGCGGCAGGTCCATGAGCCATTCACCGGGATAGTCCCGCAACTCTATTACGACGGTCCGGCGACCCGAGCGACCGAAGCGGCGGGTGCGCAAATGAATATGGAGCTCCATTGCGGAGACATCCCGGGTGCTCTGGGGCCAGCGAGGCGGCTGATCGAGGAGGGCCTGCAGACACTCCTGATAGTCAAACATTGGCAGGTCGGTATCCAGCGCAGGCTTCAGTTCGGCTCCCAGCAGATCACCGTTCAGCGCCGGACCGAACCCCGGCAGCTGGGCTTTCTGCGGATGGCTCAGCTGGTAGATAAGACTGGTGAGAAGAGTGGACTTGCCCGCCCCACTGAGGCCGGTGATGCCGATACAGACACGTCGGTCCAGTAACCGCTCAGCGGCCCAGTGGGATTTCTCCCGGGCACCACGACGTAAACGCCGCCATTTTTCCTTGAGTTTGCCTCCTCCGTCGGAGCCGGTCTTGCCGGCTCCCGGCGCACTCTCTGCCATAGGCCATTCCATCTGGATCTGGCGGTGCCTGTCACCGCCTGCAGGAACTGAGAATAACAGCTAAAGGGGCATCCCAGCATCCCAGCATCCCGCCACAATCATCTTGCCCACACCCTTTACGCCTCAGGCCGCAGCGTTTGAAACGCAGTGCGGCGGCCACACGGCCGCCGCACTCATCTGGCGCAGAAGCGCGCCAGGTCCAGGTCAATCCACCAGCGCGATATCCCCGGACCCCATCACCGAAAAGGAGTCGGAACCGGGGCGACGCAGAACGACATCACCGGAACCCATCACTGCGCCCTCAGCCCGGTCAGCCTGCAGGTTGCGGCCGACGAAGTCTCCCGAGCCCATGATGTTGATGCGAACAGTACCCACCCGACCATTGATGACCATGTCGCCGGAACCTTTGATGTCGGTCTCCAGGTCCTCCCCGGCAAAACTGTCAAATGCCAGGTCGCCGGACCCACGGATGGAGGCCTCCGAGCGTACGGCGAGTACCGTGCCCAGGGCTAGGTCACCGGAACCGGTTACCGCGGCAACCAGGGACTCCGCCGCGACCTTTTTCACCACCAGATCACCGGATCCGGTGACTTTCAGCACCAGGTTCTCACTCTCCAGGGTTTCCGCAGTGGCCTCACCGGAACCGGTAACCTCGACCGCCTCAATCTCCGGCAGCGACACCCGGTAATCTACCGACTGTCCGTCGCTGACCGTGACCACGCCAAAAAAGCGCTTGTGAGTGGGCTCCACCCACAGCTTGAGGGTGTCGCCTCTCACTTCCGCCCGTGCCAGGGCCACCGCTTCAGGGGCGCCAGAAGCGACCACAGAGAAGCTGTCTCCCTGCACGATCTCCAGTGAAGAACTCCCCTGCAGGTCAATACGGGTAAAGCCGGACAGCTCAAACACCTGCTCTATCTTGTCCTGCGCCAGGGCGGAGGACCCCAGGGCGCACAGCACTAGGGTCAGGGCCGCCAGGGCGGCATTGAAACGGGTCAGAAGGGCCATGGGTTTATCTCTCATTACAGTTCCTAGATACACACAAGACGCAGCCAGTGGCCGATTTGGATGCAGGCGGAGCCGGATTCTTTAAAATCAGCCGCAATCGGCCTCGCGGTAGCCCGCATCCACCAGAGCCGCACGGACCCTGGCGGCCTCTCTGGCAAGCTCCTCGGCCTCGGCAGGCCGCTGCTTGGAGAAATCGAAATCACTCAGCTCCTCGACCGGAATCAGGTGAATGTGGGTGTGCGGCACCTCCAGGCCAGCCACCATCACCCCCACCCGCTTCGGGTTGTACACCGTCTTCAGGCCTTTGGCCACTCGCTGGGCGACGTGCATCAGGTGCGCGGACAGATCCTCAGGCACCTCATCCCAGTGATTGATCTCCTCCACGGGGATCACCAGACAGTGGCCGGGCTTGATGGGGGAAATGGTCATGATCGCCACCACCTTGTCATCCCGCCAGATAAAGTGTCCTGGCAGGTCGCCATTCATGATCTGGGTAAACACGCTCGCCATGGTGATTGGTTCTCCTCGAATCCGTGTGCAAAGTGATCCCGGCGCTGCCAGAGCCGCGCACCGGTATTAATCAGACCACAGAGTCTACCAGCTTCCCCGGCTTACGCAGCTGCTGTTTGACTCCGCTAACCGGCACTTTCCATGCCTGCGAGGAAATTGCCACGGCAACTGATCACTGACCGTCCAGACACGCCCTGTGGAGCGCCAACCCGAGGAAGCAAGTGACAATTTTCTGACAAGCCATTGGCAGCTACCGGCGGTTGTCCTAGTCTGCCTGCCAATCGAGAGAGCGCAGTCGCCAGATCACTCTCGGGCCCAGAGCAGCGGAAGCTGGAAGTGACAGCGGAAGGGATAGCGGAGGGGACCCACAGGCGGCAGCAAAGCGCCAGATGCGGTATTTGATGATTTCGCGGTAATCGATTGCATTCAGGGACAGGTTACGTATCAGCAGCGGGTTGGATCGCGAGGCCACAGGGAAAGATGGCTGGGACGATTTCGACAAGAATCCGCTCTCGAACCTACTGGGGGATTCAATAGATGGCTACGCTTTTGGACCAGGTCGGCGGCAGCCGATTTGTAAACGACACGGTGGCGGAATTTTACGGCGCCGTCGCCCAACACTTCTGCGATGTGGATACAGCCGACCATCGCAAACAGCAGAGCCGGCAGGCTCAGTTTCTCAGTCACGCCCTGTCCGAGACGCCGGAACCGGTGCGCTCAAGCCGCGCCAGCTTTCTCGCCCGGGGCGTCAATCCGACACTGTTCGAAGCCCTGCTGGAGTTCCTTGAGGCCCGCCTCACCGAACTGGGTTTCTCCTGCCAACTGAGCAGCGCCCTGGTGGAAAGCGCCAGCACCCTTTACAGCGACTGTGATCCGGAGATGGCGATCGCCTGCTGACCCGCGCGGTTGCGACATGGCGGAGCGCTCAATACAATGGCGCTTCGCAGCCTTTATTCCCCGTCTGCCTTCCTGCATTCGGTAAGCGCTACTCCATTCACACTTCATTCTCAGAGATTTCCCCATGAAGATTGCCAACCACTCCGTAGTGGAGATGCACTACACCCTGAAAGATGCTGAAGGCACTGTCATCGACTCCTCCTCCGGCGGAGAGCCGCTCAAGTACCTGCAGGGTGTCGGCAACATCATCCCCGGACTGGAGCGCGAGATGCTCGACAAGAGCGCCGGCGACAAGTTTACTGCTGTGATCCAGCCGGAAGAGGCCTACGGCCCGCAAAACCCCGAGCTGATCCAGACCCTGCCCCGCAGCGCTTTCGGCGGCGTTGAGGAATTGAAAGTGGGCATGGCTTTCCGCGCCCAGAGCACTGAGGGCCAACCGATCGAAGTCGAAATCATCGACATCGACGGCGACAACGTCACCATCAACGGCAACCACCCGCTGGCTGGTGTCGAGCTGCACTTCGAAATTGAAGTCGTCGCTGTACGTGAAGCCACTCCGGAAGAGATCGACCACGGCCACGTGCACTGATCTCCCAGCGGCGGCCACGGCCGCCGCAACCCCCTTCCTGCCCACGCTATCCCCCTCCCCATATAGTCCCTGACTTTGCCGCCACTGCGTTGCATCGCTACCATTCACAGGTCATACCGCCACGGATCCTGAATGCCTCGCTCCCGGCCCCGGAAAATCATCCTGTTTGATAGCGTCTGTAACCTGTGCAATGGCTGGGCTCGCCTCGTGCTCAAGCATGACCGGCACGCACTCTTTACCCTGTGCCGTGTACAATCCCCCGCCGGCCAGCAGCTACTGGCGGAATTGGGTCGCCCCCTGGACACCTTTGACACAGTGCTCTATCTGGAGCAGGACGACGCTGGCCGTCTGCGGGTGCACGAAAAGAGCACTGCCGCCCTCAGGGTGATCGGGCAACTGCCTGCACCATGGGGTGCGCTGGCACTCTTTCGTATCGTGCCCCGGAGCGTCCGCGACTGGCTGTATGACAAAGTAGCGCGCAATCGCTACCGGCTGTTTGGACGCCTGGAGGAATGCCGCCTCCCCACAGCGGCAGAAAAGCCAAGATTTCTTGAAGAACTTGATGAGAATGAAGCTGACTGAGCAATATCGACAACGGTTCGGCGGTATCGCCCGGCTATACGGTGAAACCGCACTGGAAATACTGAATGCGGCGCATTTCGTAGTCATCGGCATCGGTGGCGTTGGCAGCTGGACTGCCGAGGCTCTCGCCCGCTCCGGTGTGGGCAACCTCACACTGATCGACCTGGACGATGTCTGTATTACCAATACCAACCGCCAGAGCCACGCACTGCAAAACACTATCGGCCAGATCAAGGTCGATGTGACCGCCGACCGCATGCGTCAGATCAACCCGGAGATCCACATCGAGACCATTGAGGATTTTGCCGGCTCGGACAATCTGGCAGAACTGCTGGACCCCACTGCACGACCCATCGATATCGTCATCGATGCCATCGATGCCGCCCGCGTCAAGGCGGCGCTGGTGGCCTACTGCAAAGCCCGCAAGATGCGCCTGATCACGGTCGGTTCCGCTGGCGGCAAGAGAGACCCGGGCCAGATCACCAGTGCGGACCTGGGGCGGACGACCAATGACCCGATGCTGGCGAAGGTGCGCCAGCACCTGTACCGGTTCCACAACTTTCAGAAATCCCGCAAGCGCCAGTTCGGCGTCGACGCCATTTATTCCACCGAACCCATGGTCTATCCCCAGCCCGACGGCCAGGTCTGCCAACAAAAATCGACCATGCAGAACGGCGTCAAGCTGGACTGCAGCGGAGGGTTTGGCGCGGCGACCATGGTGACCGGAAGCTTTGGCTTTGCCGCCGCAAGCCGCGGCATCGAGCGACTGCTCCAGAAAAGGTAAAGAGAAAAACAACAGGGCTGCCGGCGGAATAAGCGGAAAACCCCTTCCTTTCCCGCTGGCTGGTACTCACTGTTCCGTCTCTACAAAACGAAGCACCTGGGCCAGCAATGCGTAAAAGCCGTTGCTGCGCGACTGACTCAAATGCTGGCGAAGGCCGAGATCGGCGAATAGCCCCTCGAGATCGAGACTGGCGATCTCTGCAGTGCTGCGACCATCGACCTGCGACAGCAGCAGCGCCGCCAGCCCCTTGACCACCCGGCTGTCACTATCCACGGCAAAGAAGTGGTTGCCGTCCTCCCGCCGATGCACCAACCAGGCCTCCGACTCACAGCCCCGCACCAGATTCTGCGGCTGCCGGATCGCGGCCTTCGGCGCGATCGACTTGCTCCAGCGCATCAATTCCCGGTAGCGGTCCTGCCAGCCTCGCTGCGCAGCCAGCCGCTCCACACGCAACGCGGAGAGGTCATCACCCTGCCAGTCGCCTGAATCCGAACCGACTGGTTGCTTGCTTGCATCGATGCGCTGGAATTCCCGCACGGCATCCAGAAACGCCTCACAGTCCTGCCAGGTGGTGTACCCGGCCACCGATGCGCGCACGGTGGCGCCCTCGCCCGCGGCCTGGATCAGGGGCTGGGCGCAGTGATGCCCCACCCTTACCGCAATATCCCGGCCATCGAGCCAGTGCGCCAGATCCGCCGGTGCCGCGTCGACCGGTGCGAAAGCGACAATGCCAAGATTGTGCTGGGGCTGGCTCAGCAAGCGCAGATGCGGGAGCTGGGTCAGCTCCCGGTGCAGTCTCTGCACCAGCTCCTGTTCATGGGCCGCCATCGCGTTCCTGTCCTGCCCCTGTAAAAAGGCAAATGCCGCATTGAGCCCCGCCAGGGCTCCCAGGGGTGAGGTGCCGGCCTCGAACTTGTGCGGCAGGTCCGCGTACTCGCTGTGGTAAAGCCCAACCTCCGCGATCATCTCGCCACCGCCCTGCCAGGGTGGCATTTCAGCGAGCAAGGCCTCACGACCGTACAGCAGGCCCACGCCTGTGGGGCCGTAAAACTTGTGCGCAGAGCAGACGAAAAAATCGCAACCGATCGCCTGCACATCCACCACCTCGTGCGCTGCGAGCTGGGACCCGTCCACAATCCAGTGAAGCGACCTGTCGCGAAGCTGCGCGGCCACCGCAGAGAGATCCGGGCGCAGGCCCAGAGCATTGGAACCTCCGGTGAGCGAAACGATGCGGGTGCGCTCATTCAAGACCTCGCCGAGCCGGTCAAACTGGGGCACGCCGGCGGTGTGCGGCACATAGCGCAGCTTGAGACGGTATCGCTCTGCCATCATCTGCCACGGCACAAGGTTCGCATGGTGCTCGATGGTCGATAGCACGATTTCGTCACCGGGGCGCAGGCCGACGCAGAGGCTGTTGGCAAGCAGGTTGAGCGCTTCTGTGGCTCCGCGACAGAAAACCAACTCCCGGCTGGAATGCGCATTGAGAAACGCTGCCGCCTGCGCCCGGGTTTGCTCCACCATTTCCGTCGCCCGTCGTGCAAGACGATGACTGGAGCGATGGGTGTTGGCGTTGTTGCGACGATAAAAGTCGGCAATGGCATCGATGACCGCAGCTGGTCGCTGCGTGGTGGCGGCGTTATCCAGGTACACCAGACCGCGGTTTTCCGCCTGCTGGAAAAGGGGGAAGCAGCGGCGGAATTCTTCCGGGGAGTAAGTGGATCGACTCATAGAGAAAACCGTTAGATGGAAAACAACCGTTCGGTATTCTGCCGGGTCTGCAGTGCAACCTCCTCAACAGAGATCGAGCGCAGTTCCGCCAGTACAGCGGCGATATCCGGAAGAAACTCGGGACTGTTGCGTTGCCCCTGGCGTCCGCACAGTGGCATATCGGGAGCGTCACTTTCCAGCAGCAGGGATTCCATTGGCGCGGCGGCAACAGCGCGACGGGTCTTGGCCGCCCGCTCGTAGGTAATGGTGCCGCCAACTCCGAGGTGAAACCCAAGCTGCCAGTATTCCCTGGCAATTTCCTCGCTGCCACTGAATGCGTGAATCACACCCCCTCTCGGCGGCCGCAAATCCTTGAGAATGCGCAGCGCCTCCGCATGATATTTGTGCACGTGCACGATTACTGGCAGATCCAGGTCACAGGCGGCAGACAACTGAAGCCGGAAAATCAGCTCCTGCCTGTCCAGGGGCACGCTGATTTCCTTGTCGAGTCCGCACTCTCCAACCGCAATGCAGCTTGAAAGTGCGCCCCGGGACAGCAGCCGCCTTTTCAGCTCATCTGGCTCCAGTGCCAGCTCTTCAACCCACCAGGGGTGCAGCCCCGCTGCGCCATACCAGCCGGGCTGCCCTTCAACCAGTGCAAACAGGGTTTCCCACTGCGCCACACTCACTCCCGGAATCACCAACCCGGCCACCCCACGGGCGCGGCAGCTTGCCCAGACGGCATCCCGGTCATCAGCGAAGGCATCAAAATCAAAATGGCAGTGGCTATCGATCAGTTCCAAATCAAACCCGCTTTCGGTCCGGTTGTTCCCCGCAGTTTAACACCTGGCACTGCCCGGCAGACCCGCGACATCAGTCACGGTAGAATGCCGCCCTGGTTTAGCGGAGTGCCATTTTGATTGAAGCTTTATTGCCACTGATTCTGTTTGTGTTTTCCACCAGTATCACCCCCGGCCCCAATAATATGATGATTATGGCCTCTGGCCTGAACCACGGCGTGCTGCGATCGCTGCCGCACTTTCTGGGCATTTGCCTGGGTTTCCCGGCCATGATCATGGCCATCGGCCTGGGGCTGGGTACACTGTTCGAGCAATACCCGCTGCTGCACCAGATCGTTCGCTGGGCGGGTATTACCTACCTGCTCTACCTGGCCTGGGTCATCGCAGGCACCCGTTCGGTGGACCGCAAGGAAAGCCATTCGCCATTCACTTTCTGGCAGGCGGCAGCCTTCCAGTGGGTCAACCCCAAGGGGTGGGTCATGGCGGTGGGCGCGCTGGCTGCTTTTTCCACCCCCGGGGGCAGCGCCTGGCTGGATGCGGGCCAGATTGCCCTGGCCTTCATTTTCGTCGGCGGCCCGTGCATCACCATCTGGATGCTGTTCGGTGTGGGTATGCAGCGTCTCCTGCGCGAGCCAGCCCACCTCCGGCGTTTCAACATCGCCATGGGCCTACTGCTGGTTGGCAGCGTGATCCCCATGGCGCTCGACTAGCTGCTTCACCGACTGTTGTCGCGACTCTGTCTGGCCCCCGCCCGGGGCAGGTGTTTCCACGCATCCTGCCCTACCCACCCTTGAATCCTCTCCACCCCATCCCAAGGGTTGTTGGTGCAGGCGGGGCAAGATGCCCCACTCAAGCCATTCACTCACATTGAGGAGGCTGATATGGATATGAAAAAACTCGCACCATGGAACTGGCTGAAGGAAGAGCAGGTGTCTTCACCCGCTGGCCTCGACGGCACTTCTGAGCCGCAGCGACATGCCTCGGCCATGGCCAGAATGTACGACCGTCTCGACCAGATGTTTGATGAGCTGTTCCACGGCGCGGCCGGGAAACATGACAACCCCTCCGGTATCCGGGCCGAAACCCTGCTACTGAAGCCGAAGGTCGATATCGCGGCAACCGAGCACGCCTATACCATCTCTGTCGAGGCCCCGGGAGTGCAGGAAAAAGATATCCAGCTGGAATTGCTGGGCTCCACCCTGACGATCAGCGGCGAGAAAAGACGATCACATCAGGAAGGTGACGAGGCCCATTTTTATCGGGTAGAGCGGAGTTTTGGCACATTCCAGCGCATCCTGTCGGTGCCGGCTGACGCGGACCTGGAAGGGATCGAAGCGAACTTTAGCAACGGCTTGCTGGAGGTTCGCCTGCCCAGAATTCTCGAGGAGAAACAGAAAGGCAAGAGGATTGATATTGCCACACCAGCCTGATGACACCCTGCGATGGAACAGAGTGACTTTCTCCACTGCGGCTACCCGGGCCGGGTTGCCGCCTTACGCCAACCCAGTGAACGCCGACAAAAACAGGAGGTATTCATGCAGTTCTGGAAAACGCTCGCCGCGGCATTCACCCTTGCCATGTTCAGTACCCCCGGCTCCGCAGCGATTGACGGAGTGAAGGCGACAGGCAACGTCCGCTATGTGTCCGGGGGCGTTGGCGAGGCAGAGCGTCGCGAGCTTGAGAGCGCGGCCGGGGCTTTCGACCTGAAGGTCCAGCTCGCATCGGCTTCCGGGGCCTTTCTAGCCAACACGACCGTGCGGGTCTTCGACCAGAGTGGCCAGCAGTTGCTCGCCACGCGCACCCGCGGCCCCCTGCTTCTTCTGGACCTGCCCACGGGCCGCTATCGCATAGAGGCCGAGCATCACGGTCACAAACAGGGCGCCTGGGTCAAAGTCGATGAGAGCGAGGGAATCAAACCGCTGACGCTCTCCTGGGCCCAGTGACCCGGAAGAGGAAAAGCCCTGCTAGACCAAAGCCCGTTCAGCCCTCCAGAGCCGAGGGCTGATTTTTTGACTGAGCGGCCCGCTCGGCCCGGCCCACTTCCAGTTCCACGCGAAAGTTCTTGACCATTTGCTTGAGGAACAGGCGCGGGGCCAGTTTATACAGGTAGGCCCCCAGCAGTGATTTGTCGAACGGGAAGAGACGCTCTTTACCCTGCTCCAGAGCGGCGACAATACGCTTGGCCATCCATTGCGGCGTCCGCACCTGCCCTATGGTGCTCTGTTTGTGCTTTGCGCGGCCGCCGTCTCCGGAGAGGGCGTTGTTCTCGATGTTGGTGGCGACGAAGCTCGGGTAGACCATCAGCACCCGAACGCCCTCTTCCCGCACCTCTTCGCGGAAGGTCTCGAAATACTGGTGCAAAGCTCCCTTGGCCGCACAGTAACCCGCGCGTCCCAGCACCGGCATCCAGCCGGCCATCGAGCTGATATTCACCACACAGCCTCCTGCACGACGGAGCGGATCCAGCAATCCCTGGGCCAGCTCCACCGGAGCGTGGTAGTCCACCGCCATCACCCGGCGAATCACCCGGTTGCTGGTGACTGTGGACAGGCTGCGATGGGTGATACCGGCGTTGTTGACCAGTAGATCCACCCGCTCAAACTGTCTTCGCAGCTCTTCAACCAGTCTGGCAACCGCAGACTCATCGGAGAGGTCGGCGACAAAGGCCTGGCCCTCGATTCCCCGCTGGCGCAACTCCTGCACGCGCTGGTCCAGTGACTCCTGCTCGATATCAATCAGGGCAAAGCGGGCGCGATGACGCTCCGCCAGGGCGTTCACCGTGGCCCACCCCAGTCCACCGGCAGCACCGGTGACCACAAAGACTTTTTCTTCGCTCACGCAGCGCCCTCCGCCACCTGGCCGGCCGTCTCGGACACTTCAATACCAAGCGCTTCCCGGGCGAAATACGCAAACGCCTCCGCAGACGTCTTCTGCGGGACGAAACCCAGCTCCTCTTTGAGCTTGCGGTTCAACAGCACCGGGCGGTACTGCAGGAACACCACCTGCCCCGGTTGGTTATCGGTGAGATGCAGGGCATAACCAATCCCCAGCAAAAACTTGACCAGCCAAACTGGCGGACGGCGCAGCGGCTTGCCCAGCTGTCGGGCGATCTCTTCCGGCGTCAGGGCCCCGTCACCCGCCAGGTTATAGGCCCCCGCTGCATCGCGGCTGACACCAAATTCGATGGCGCGGATGACGTCCTGATCCCAGATGAAAACGAAAGGAGAGTTGTGACCACCCGGATCGACGATCGCGCTGCCGGAGAACAGCTTGGCAATTTTGTTGCTCGTGCCGGATCCAACGATCGAGCAGGGCCGGAACACCAGCTGCTTCAGCTTGGGGAAGCGCTCCCGGTAGGCAGCCAGCATTTCCTCCACCAGCCGCTTGTGATCGGAGTAACCGAACTCGCGATTACCTCGCAGGCGATGGTGTTCCTCGAGCCACTCGGGGTTGTCCGCGTAGTAACCATAAGCCGCGCCGCTACTGGTCACGGTGATGTGCTGTACACCGGCGTAGACGCAGGCCTTGAGCACATTCTCGGTGCCCTCCACATCGATCCGGTATTCCTTTTCCCGATCGCGACCTGCCGACATCACTGATGCCAGGTGCACCACATGGGTAATGGACTCCGCTCGCATCAACTCCCCGAGAGCGGGGTCGCAGATATCGAGGGTGAAAATGGGGAATTTGGCCGGGCGTGAACGGATATCCACCCCCACTACAGACATTTCCTTTGCCAGCAACTCACCAAGCTGCAGGCCAACGTAACCGGCTGCGCCGGTAATCAGCACTTTCTTCTCACTCATAAAAACTTCTTTTTCTTATCGGTTTTGAAATTCCGGTGCTCCGGCCGGGGCGGCGACGGACTGCGGGCCGCTTTTGTTCCTGTCCCCGTGTTTCCAGATACCTGCCAGCGCCAGTCCCGCGACCAGGTGCCACACACCCCAGAAACCGGCCACCACCAGCATTTCACCGGCAGCCGGGTAAAAGGTGAAGAGGATGGCCAGGGCGAGGCCGGAGTTCTGGATACCCACCTCCATCGTCACCGCGCGACGGTCTGCTACTGGCAGGCGCATGACACGGCCACTGCAATCGCCAATCCAGAACGCAAAGGCGTTATGCGCCACCACCAGCAGCAGCACTGCGCCAGCCACCTCAAGAGCGGTCTGCCAGTGTTTGGAGAAGGAAATCACCACGAACAGCAGGAACACCAGCAGGGACGCCGAGCGGAAATAGCGTTCACTGGCCTGCACGAATTTCGGGAAGCGCGCGCCGACCACCATACCCACCACCATCGGCAGGGCCAGCACCAGCAGCACCAGAGTAATCATGCTCTCTGCCGGCAGGGCGATCTCCTGCAACAGTGCGCGGGTATCGGGGTTCAGGCTGCCGTAGAGGGCAAAGTTGAGCGGTGTCATCACCACCGCCGCAACGCTGGACACGGCCGTCATGCTGACGGAAGTGGCCACATTGGCCCGACCGATCCAGGTCATCACATTGGAGAAGGTGCCGCCGGGGCAGCAGGACACCAGAATCATGCCCAGCGCCAGGCCCGGCCTCACATCCAGCAGGTAGGTGGCCAGGCAGGTCAGTGCCGGCAACAGCAGAAACTGGGCAATCAGGCCGGTCACCGGTGCCACCGGACGACGCAACACAGCGGCAAAGTCCGCCGGGCGCAGCCCGAGGGACACGCCAAACATCATGAAAGCCAGAACCGCGTTCAGCAGCAACAGTGCCGCCGGCGACATCTGGAAACTGCTGACCGCCGACAGGGTATCGTCCACTATGCCGCTCCCGCGCTGGTTACCAATTGCTCAGTATCCCGCGCCGGCAGATCCTTCTTCAAGTCTGCGGTGTGACTACGCAGTGCCTTGAGGTAGCTGTCTTTGTGCACGTAATAGGCCATGCGCTCCAGATCCAGGTAGTTCATACCCCCGTCCTCGCGCATCAGGGCTTTCTCGTGCTTAACCTTGCGTAGCGCTTCGGCAGAGCTGGCGCCGTAGGACAGCTGGCGGATGTAGAGAGCCACCAGTTCAGCCTGCTCGTTGCGCCCTTCCCAGCCGAGGCCGGCGGCTTCCACCATGCCCATGAGGAACAGGTTGTCGTACTCCGGGTGGAAGACATTCAGGTAGAGTCGCGGGGCGAAACCCTGCCAGTTCAGGTGCTCGGCATCGATGAATGGGTAGTGGAGCTTGTAGCCGGTGGCCAGCAGGATCATGTCGTAGTCTGCGCTGGAGCCATCCTTGAAGGTAACGGTGTGACCCTCAATCGCGGCGATGTCCTTGCGCGGTTGGATATCCCCGTGGCCGATATGGTGCAGGATCAGCGAGTTGATCACCGGGTGGGACTCGAACATCTTGTAGTCCGGCTCCGGCAGTCCGTACTGGCTGGGGCGGCCCAGCATCAGCTTGCTCAGGGCCGCACTGATGCGCTGCTGCAGCCAGCGGGGCAGCTTGATCTTGCCGCCGACGGCATCGGTCGGCTTGCCACCGATAAACTTGGGCAGGAAGTAATATCCCCGGCGGAGGCTGATATCCACGCTCTTGGCCCGGTGCACGGCGTCCACGGCAATGTCGGCGCCACTGTTGCCACAGCCCACCAGCAGCACCCGCTTGCCCTCGAACATGGCGGGATCGCGGTAGTCCTTCGAGTGCAGCAACTCACCGGCAAATTCACCGGGCAGCTGGGGCATATTCGGGTGGTGGAGGGTGCCGTTGGCGATCAGCAGGCCACCGAAGATGCGGGTCTGCTCCTCACCATTACAACGGGTGGTGATTTTCCAATCGGTGCCGTCGCGCTCACAGCGGACGACTTCGGTATTGAACTCGTACAGGTCGTAAAGGCCAAACTCCCGAGCGTAATCATGGAAATATTCCTTCAGCTCCTCGTGGTGAGGAAACTGGGCCACCGAGTCCTTCATCGGGAACTCGGCAAACTCTGTCATCTTCTTGGAAGAGATCAGGTGAGCCGATTCGTACATGGTGCTGGTGGGACTGTCGATATCCCATAGCCCGCCCACGTCACTGTGAATCTCGAATCCCACGCAGGGGATACCGTGTTTATTCAGGTTGCGCACTGTGCAGAGGCCCATGGGGCCCGCGCCAATCACCGCATAAGGTTTCATTGTTATTCTCCCACTGGCACTGCTTTAGTGCCCGGCAATATACCGTGACAACCCCACTGCATGTCGTCATAATCGGGCAACCATTGGTTAATTCCGGACAGCAGTTGTGAAACCGGTAGACAGTAGAACCGTCACCCTCAGTTATTCCCGGGCCATTCTGGCGGCATTAGGTAGTCTGGGACTGGACTCCCCCAGAGCTGCCGAGCCTCTTTTGTCCGGGATAGACGAAAATGACAGGGTCCCCATGGAGGTTCAGGAACAGTTCTGGACCGCCCTTGCCGACACCCACCCCGACCCGTTGCTGGGCATCAGGATCGGCCAGGCCATGCAGACTACCCAGATGGGACTGGTGGGCTACCTGTTGATGACCCAGCGCACTCTCGGGGAGGCCATCAATCAGCTGCTGACTTACCACCCCCTAGTGGGCGAAGGCGGCCAGTTTGAGCTCCGTCGCGGCGCTCACCACGCAGATCTCTGCTACCAGCCCAACTATCTCCGCTGCGCCCGGCTGCGGGTCGAAACCGTGCTCTCTGCCTGCCTGGCCCAGACCCGGAGCATGACCGGCAATCAGTTCAAAGCCCAGGGCCTGCTTCTGGCCTATCCCGCCCCGTCCCTGGCAATACAGCAACAGTACCAGAACCTGCTGCAGACGCCGGTGCAGTTCAATGCCCCGGTGTCCGCCATACGGTTGCGGCCGCAGGACCTGGAAATCCCGCTCGTGGCGGCGGACCAGCAGGTAATGGCGCGCCTCAAACCCGAGGCAGATGCCCTGCTCAAGTCCCTCACCCACAAGAGCCTGCAGCTGCGCGTGGCCCACCTGCTACAGCAGGAACCACAGCTGACCCGTGAACAGGTAGCCAGCCGGCTGTGCATCAGCCCGCGGCACCTGGGCCGCAAGCTGCAGGAGGAAAATGCCAGCTTTCGCTCGATACAGGATGAAGTCAGGAGCCACTACGCGTGCCAGTGGCTGCGCCAGAAAGACCGCAACAACGCGGAAATTGCGGCAGCCCTGGGCTATTGCGACGAGAGCGCTTTTGGCAAGGCGTTCCGACGCTGGACAGGCCTCTCACCCAAGGGCTACCGCAGTCAGAACACTTCGGACTGAGCCGCTGCGAGGAACGCCTCCAGCCGCGGCAACAGGGGCGCAAGGGACTTGTAGCGGGATTCATCCGGAGACAGGCAGGCCACCGCTTCGGCCAGGCTCGCCACTGCCCCCGGCACGCGGCACAGGTCCTGGAGAGGGTTCAGCGTCACACGAATGGTAAAGACCACCGCACCTGACTGCGGCAGCCGGCGCAGGGACTGGCGCTCCACCCGCAGATACAACTGCCCCCCCTCACCCGCAGAGCCGCCGCGCTGCAGGAGCTCCGGAGAGCTCACCACCGACCAGTTACTGCGCCAGACGGGGTAGTCCGCCAGAAGGTGATCGAAGAAGCGTGCAACCTGGGCAGAGAGCCTGTCGGCAAAACCGGGCACCGGTTTGTGAATCAGGTCCAGGGGGCGGCCAATCTTGTCCTCGAGGCGCCAGTAACTGGGGGCCGCCAGAGAAGCAGCGGTCAGTTCGTAGCCGTGGGCACCGGGCTGCAGGATGCAGAGGTCATCCGCCACCCACAGACTGGCTGCCCACAGCGGTGCCGCGCTGTCGGCCAGGGGCCAGTGGAGTGCCGCACCGCCCCGTCGCCATTTCAGCAGATTCCCGGCAAGGCTGTAGTGCGGGTAGTGATCCCGACAAAGATGGCGGAGCAATAATGCCCGCAACTCCTCCTGCGCCTCCAAAGACCGGGGCAGAGCCGCGAACACGCGCTCGCCAAGGCGACGCCGGGCTGTCAATTTGTTGTGGTGATAGTGGTGCAGACCATAACAGGGCTGTATCCAGGAGGCGGGAGCCAGGCGCTGCAACCCCATGTGCACCATCTCCCGATGCCGCATAAAGGGCAGCAGGAGAGGTTCGGGCTGTGCAAAGCGCCTGTCTGTGTCACCAGCTGGGTGCGGCAGAGCCGCACCGCGGGGGTTCATAACCGAATCAGAGTGCAGCAGTGGCCCGGGCAGAGGCAGCGCGCAGGGCGGCAAGATCCTCGACCCAGACGATATCGGCCGGTGCCACTCGCTGGCCGGTCGCTCCGGACAGGGTATTGCTCAGCTGACGCAGCTGTTCAGCCTTGGCAATGCCTTCCTCGAGAGGCATTTCAACCCATACCTGACCTTCCTGGTCGACTACGGTGCGCACATCCTCCTCGTCGGTCGCGCTCAGGTGGCGATCAATGGCAGAGGTACCACCGGCCGGCAGGTAGATAGTGCCATTGGTGAAGTCGACCGCAAACGCCACGATGCCCGGCAGAATACCGAACAGCAGTGCCGCACCATCGAGAACCACCACCACGGGATCCACACGCCCCCCGGTCTGGCCCTTGCGCTCGGGATACAGGAAGTATCCACAAGCTGTCAGGTTGACAGCGAATGCGAGCAGGCAGCTGGCGGCAATGCCGCGTTTCACAGTCTTTTGCATCTCTCTTCTCTCGATTGTTCTGGGGATATGGGGCGGGCGGCAACCGCGATTGCGCGACTTTCTCTCTGCCCCCGTCCCGGGTGAAAGTCGCCAAGCTTACCGAAAGGTCGGCCAGGCGGAAAGTAGCGCCAGGCACATGGCGTGAGGCACAGGTCGCAAAGCAGTGACGAAACAGTCGAGGGAAGCGCGCGCCTCTGGTTAAATCAGACCATAACGAAAAAAGGAGAACGCCATGCAGGCATTCGCAAGCCCAAAATCCACTGTGGCCACCCTGGCCGCGCTACTGATCACCGCGATATTCGTCACTGCCTGCGCCGCACCCGGTCAGACCCGCCAGGACCAGCGCCAGCATATCGACCGCACCGAGCAGGCGGTATTGACCGAGCTGTTCCAACTCAAGCCCGATCTGCGTAACGACCTGGCCCGGGCCCCGGGCTATGCCGTATTCAGTAATGTGAACGTCAACCTGCTGCTGGCCAGCGCGTCTACCGGTTATGGCGTGGCCGTGGACAACCAGACCCGCCAGCGTACCTACATGAAGATGGGCGAGCTGGGGGTTGGCCTGGGCTTTGGCGTCAAGGATTTCCGCGCACTGTTCCTGTTCGACTCCCCGGAAGTCATGGATCGCTTCGTGAACCGCGGCTGGTCCTTTGGTGGTCATGCCGATGCGGCGGCCAAGGCCCAGGACAAGGGCGCGGCAATCGGTGGCGAAGTCGTGGCGGACGGCATGCGGGTCTACCAACTAACCGAGAGCGGCATCGCCCTCCAGGCGACCCTGAAAGGCACCAAGTTCTGGAAGGACAACGAGCTAAACTGAAGTCGACCGGGGGCACAGCCGAGCGCCGGCAGCCCCCGCACGCAATTCCAGTACAGCGGGCGGCTGCGCGACGCAATCGAACAAAACTCAACCAATCCAGCGCCAATCCCGGAACCTGCGGCGCGCACATCGCTCACACTGCCTAAACTTTAAACAGCACCTGCTGCGGAATGTCAGGGAGCAGTAACCGATTTCTGAAAGTGCGGGATCGCGCACTTGTGGTCTGACCAAGGCAGTCAGCAGTCGCCAGGGTATCTACAGCGGAAATTCGATGGAGCAGTAGTCGTGGCAGGTGCCGCCAGGGAATGGCTAAGGCACGGTATCGTCCGCGGTACCGTGCTTTTTATTTGCCCCCTGCCCCCCGCACCGTATTGGCCGCAGACAACCCACCTGCAAAAAACCCGCACTTGCCTGTATGCTTGCCCGATTCATCGAACGGGAGTCCTCTCAATGCATATCACTTGCGCTTTTGACAGCGGTAACATCGAGGTCGTCAACGCCGACAGCAACCCCATGGAACTCGCCATCCGGCGCGACAATAATTCCGACTTCTACCAGTGGTTCCATTTCCGCCTTGAAGGCGACCCCGGCAAACAGTACCCAATGCGCATCACCAATGCAGGCAAGGCAGCGTATCCGGAAGGCTGGGAAAACTACCGTGTCTGCGCTTCTTACGACCGACACAACTGGTTCCGCATCGGCGCTGAATACGATGGCAAGGTGCTGGATTTCACCGTTGAGCTGGATCAGCCGAGCATCTATCTCGCCTATTTCGCCCCCTTCTCCTGGGAGCGTCATCTGGACTTGGTCGCCTGGGCGCAGGGCAGCGATCTCGTGCAAGTAGAAACCCTGGGACAGACCCTCGACGGACGCGACATGTCCCTGCTAACCATCGGCGACGCCGACACAGCCAAGCGCCGCGTGTGGATGATCGCTCGACAGCACCCGGGCGAGACCATGGCGGAATGGTTCGTCGAGGGCTTTCTCGACGCGCTGCTGGACGAGGCCAACCCCACTGCCCGCACCCTGCTGGAGGACACCGTCTTCCACGTTGTGCCGAACATGAACCCGGACGGCAGCGTGCGCGGCCACCTGCGCACCAACGCCGTCGGCGCCAACCTGAACCGGGAGTGGCTAGAACCCAGCATGGAGCGCAGTCCCGAGGTGTACCTGGTGCGGCAGAAGATGCTGGAGCTGGGTGGCGATATGTTCCTGGATATCCACGGCGACGAGGCCCTGCCCTTCAACTTCGTGGCGGGCTGCGAAGGCATCCCGGGTTACGATGAGCGCCACGCCAAGCTCGAGGACACCTTCAAGCAGGCGTTTGTCGCCGCCAACCCTGACTTCCAGATCGAGCGCGGCTACGAGCTCGACAAGCCAGGCGAGGCGAATATGACTGTGGGCACCAACTGGTGCGGCCACCAGTTCCGCACCCTGGCCCTTACCCTGGAAATGCCCTTCAAGGACAACGAAAACCTGCCCGATCCCATCGAGGGCTGGTCGCCGGCCCGCAGCCAGCAACTCGCCCGGGACATCCTCTTCCCGATCCGGGAAACCCTCAAGATCCTGTGATCCTGTGCGCGGCAGAAACCACCGCTGCCGCGCAAAACACAAAATTCTCTGCCCGCGGCCGGATATTCAGCACAGAATCATTCGGCCAGCGGCGCCGTTTTTGTTAACTTAGGCGCCGATAAGAACATGACAGGTAGCAATCCATGCAAATTTCCACCTTCTGGCGCGGTCTCGGCCTGACTGCCGCCATCGCAGGTGTTACCGCCTGCGGAAAGGACGCCTCTGCGCCCGCCGACACCACCCAAAGCGAAAGCCCGATCAAAGTCATGGCCGAAGAGCTGCACCAGCACGTCGCCATTCTGGCCTCTGACAAATTCCAGGGCCGGGCTCCCGCCACAGCCGGTGAGGAGCTGACCGTCAACTATCTGGCAGAACAGTTCGCAGCCGTCGGGCTGGAGCCGGGAGCCAGGGATGATCACGGTGAGCCCAGCTGGTTCCAGCAGGTGCCGGTGGTTGAGATGCAGATTCAATCCACGCCGATGAGTATTTCCGGTGAGGGCTTTGAGCAGGAGCTGCAGCCGATCAACGATATGGTGGCCTTCACCCAGCGCCAGACCGAGTCCTCCGCCATCGAGGACAGCGAGCTGGTCTTCGTGGGCTACGGTATCGTGGCCCCGGAAAACGACTGGAACGACTACGCCGGCCTCGACATGACCGGCAAGACCGCCGTAATCCTGGTCAACGACCCCGGCTACGCCACCCAGGACGAGACCCTGTTCAACGGCAATGCCATGACCTACTACGGCCGCTGGAGCTACAAGTTCGAAGAGGCTGCCCGCCAGGGCGCGGACGGCGCCATCATCATCCACGAAACCGGTGCTGCCGGCTATCCGTGGGAAGTGGTCAGCGGCAGCTGGTCCGGTGCTCAAATCAGCCTGGCCGCAGAAGACAACAATGCCGACCGGGTAGCGATCGAATCCTGGATCACCCAGGACGCAGCCCGCACCCTGTTTGAAGCGGCCGGCCTGGATCTGGACAGCGAGGTCACCGCGGCCCACCAGCGCGGCTTCAAGGCCAAGCCCCTGGGGCTCACTGCCAGCGTGGCACTGGAAAACAGCCTGCGCACCTCCAACTCCCGCAACGTGGTCGCCAAGCTGCCCGGCAAGAAGTTCCCGGAAGAGGCCATCATCTACACCGCGCACTGGGACCATCTGGGCGTCAATGAGAACGGCCAGGGGGAAGACCACATCTTTAACGGCGCCATCGACAATGCCACCGGCACCGCCGGCCTGATCGCCATGGCGCGCCAGGCTGTGGCAATGGGAGAGCGCCCCGACCGTTCCCTCGTGTTCGTGGCCGTCACCGCTGAGGAATCCGGCCTGCTGGGCTCCAAGTACTATGCCGCCAATCCGGTGGTTCCGCTGGAGAAGACTGTGGCCGGGATCAACTTCGACGCACTGGGCGTGCTGGGACCGATGCGCGACGTGGTTGTCGTGGGCTACGGCAACAGTGAGCTGGAAGAGCTGCTGGAGACGGCCGCCAAGGGGCAGGAGCGCTATCTGGCGCCGGAAGAACACCCTGAGCGCGGTTACTTCTACCGCTCAGATCACTTCAGTCTGGCGAAGAAGGGTGTGCCGATGCTCTACTTCAAGTCCGGCACAGACTCCATCGAGCACGGCCGCGAGTGGGCCCAGGCACAGGGTCAGGAATACCTCACCCACGCCTACCACAAGCCGGCCGATGAGTACGATCCGAACTGGAACCTCGAAGGCACAGCCATGGATCTGCAGCTGGGTCTGGAGCTGGGCCTGAAACTGGCCAACAGCCGCGACTGGCCCAACTGGTATGAGGGCAACGAGTTCCGCGCTGCCCGCGACGCCAGTGCCGACGCCCGCCAGTAAGCGGTGACATCAAGCACGAAAAAGCCCGGCATTGCCGGGCTTTTTTTCCTCTCTGGTGTCCCGTCTCATCAGACTCTCTTGGCCACCATCCAGTAAGCCACCCCCAGTGCAAGCACCGCAGCGGCAATCGCGAATATGTACAGCGCTTCGGTATCTGCGAGATCGAGCACGATGACTTTCCGCGCAATAGCCATCAATGCAGTGGCAAGCACCAGCTGTATCGGTATCACATTGGAGCCAAGATAAAGGCGGATATTGATAAAGATTTCGATGGCGATCAGCACCAGCATAAAAGCGCCGAACACATCGAATAGGTCATTGGGGTCCAGCAACCACAGCGGCTCCACCGCAAGCCGCTCGTAGATCACATACACCACGTCCGCTACCGACCACAGGATCACCAGTACCATCAGCACCGCCAGCAACCTGACGGAATTGCGAATCACGCCGTGCAGGATGCGGATCAGCGGATCCTCATGCTCTTTTGGCAGCTCCTCATGCACCAGCTGACTCTGTTCGTCGGCGTCTCCCATGCGGTTCTCCAGGTCCGTCATCGTGCCAGACAGTTATAGACCAACGGGCACCGCGAACGCTGCCACAGGGATAGCTATCCTGCGACGGGCCCGATTTTCACGGGCGCCTTGCGAACTGGCAACCAGACACAGACAAGCACAAAAAAGCCCCGCTGTTTCCAGCGGGGCTTTTTATTCACGTCGGAGCTATTGAAGCTTGCGCGTTTGAGGATCAGGCGTTTTCCAGCGCCTCGATTTTTTTCATTTCCTCATCACGCAGTTCACGGCGCAGAATCTTGCCGACATTGGTCTTCGGAAGCTCTTCGCGGAACTCCACTTGCTTCGGCACCTTGTAAGCGGTCATGTTGTCACGGCAGTGCGCGATCACCTCTTCTTCGGTCAGGGATTCGTCGGCTTTCACTACGAACAGCTTCACGATCTCGCCGCTCTTTTCGTCCGGTATACCGATGGCCGCAGCTTCGGTCACCTTGTCGTGGGCGCTCACCACGTCCTCGATCTCGTTCGGGTAGACGTTGAAACCGGACACAATGATCATGTCTTTCTTGCGGTCGACAATCTTGATATAACCGTCATCCTGAATCACCGCCATATCCCCGGTGCGAAACCAGCCGTCACTGTCAATGCTCTCGGCCGTGGCTTCTTCACGCTGCCAGTACCCCTTCATCACCTGCGGGCCGCGCACGCACAGCTCGCCGGGGGTGTTGTTCGGCAGGTCATTGCCGTTCTCGTCGGTGACCTTGACCTCAGTGGCCGGCACCGGCTTGCCCACAGTGCCCAACTGCACGGCGTCCGCCGGGTTGAAGGACACCACAGGCGAGGTCTCGGTCAGCCCGTAGCCCTCGGTCACCACACAGCCGGTCATCTCTTCCCAGCGCTTGGCGGTATCGCGAGTCAAAGCCATGCCGCCGGAAGCAGTGGTGTGCAACTTGCTGAAATCCAGCTCGGCGAAATCGGGGTTGCGCATCAGACCATTGAACAGGGTGTTCAGGCCAACGAAACCAGTGAAACGGAGCCCCTTGAGCGTCTTCACAAACGCCGGAATATCCCGCGGGTTCGGGATCAGGATCGAATGATTGCCGGTGGCAAACAGCGACATGCAGTGAATGGTAAAGGCATAGATATGGTAGAGCGGCAAGGGCGCGATATAGATCTCTTCGCCTTCCTTGATGGAATCCCCCAGGGCTTCACGCACCTGATCCATATTGGCAACCAGGTTGCGATTGGTCAGCATCGCCCCTTTGGCAACACCGGTGGTACCGCCGGTGTACTGCAATACGGCGACATCTTCCGGGGCGCGCTTCACTTCCTTATAGGGCTGCTTGGCACCCTGGCTCATGGCGTCGCGGAAGCTGACCTGGTTGCGGAAAGAAAACTCCGGCACCATCTTCTTCACGTACTTGGCGACGCTGTTGATCAGCGTGCGCTTCAGCGGGCTGTGCAGGTCGGCAATCTCACTGACAATCACCTTCCCCACGCTGGTTTCTTCAATCACCTGGGAGGCGGTATCGGCAATATTCGCCAGCACCACCAGCGCCTTTGCACCGGAATCGTTCAGCTGGTGCTTCAGTTCGCGACGGGTGTACAGCGGGTTGGTGTTCACCACAACCAGACCGGCGCGCATCGCCCCGAAAACCACCACCGGGTACTGCAGTACATTAGGCAGCTGCACCGCGATCCGGTCACCGGGCTTCAGATCAGTGTGATTTTGTAGGTAGGAGGCAAATTGCCCACTCAGCTTGTCGATATCGGAGATGGACAGCGTGTGCCCGAGACAAGTGAATGCTGGCCTGTCACCGAATTTGGCGCAGGCCTCTGAAAATACGTCGATGATGCTGCGGTCGAGGTCCAACTTTCTTCTCCCAATCCTGTTGTTGTTTTCTCTCAGTCCGTTTGTTTATAGCCGAATCCCGGCTATACGGATCCGTTAATTATTGTTGATACGTGCCCGGGCGTTTAACTGATTATGGATTACCCGAGGCATTTGAAGCCTGTGTACCGCCTTTGCGGCAAGGTTTGGCCCGTCAGGCCGCCGGAAACAGGTCTGCCAGCGCTGCGGCCAGATCCCGGTCCCCGGTATAGCGCAGATCCCCGAGCAGAAACGCATGCCGTGCGCTCAGGGTACCGCTCAATATGGCATCAAGGGTGCGCTCGGACATTTCCAGAACCAGACGAGGATCCTCTGCCTGCCCAAATCGCGAAATCACCATTTCGTCTTGCCCGGAAGGCGGCAATATCACGTAGAAATCGCTGGCATCCGGCAGCCGGAACTGTACCCGAGTGAGTGGGTGCAAACAAGAGAGCCTAAGCAGGCGCTCTATGATGGGGGCCGGCAACTGCATACTGCGGTCCTACTACCATGGCGAGGGCTGAGGGGCACCACCCTGGAAAGCGCGGGGCCCGGCATAAAAAAACCGCCGGCACTGCCGGCGGTTCTCGGTAGAGCTCAGGCTCAGAAGGCAAAGTGCTCTGCGTCCAGCTCCATCAGGTTCTCCGCACCGCTCTTCATGGCTGCAGCGTGAGTCGCTGTGCGCGGCAGAATACGGTCGAAGTAGAAGCGTGCGGTGGCCAGCTTGGCGCGGTAGAACTCCACGTCGCCCTCGCCCGCCGCCAGTTTCTCATTGGCAACCTTGGCAGCACGAGCCCACAGGAAGCCCAGGGTGACGTAGCCGGAATACATCAGGTAGTCGACAGAGGCCGCACCCACTTCATCCGGATTTTCCATCGCCTTGGCGCCAACATGCATGGTGACGTCGCCCCACTCTTTGTTGAGCTCCTGAAGCTTGGTCACGAACGGCGCCAGCGCCTCTGTGTCGATCTCCGCCTGACAGAACTTGTGCACCTGCTTGGTGAATTTACGCAGCAGTTCACCCTGGCTCATCAATACTTTGCGGCCCAGCAGGTCCAGTGCCTGAATACCGGTGGTGCCTTCGTAAATGGTGGCAATACGGGCGTCACGTACATTCTGCTCCATACCCCACTCGGCGATGTAACCGTGTCCACCGAAACACTGCAGACCCAGGTTGGCAGACTCAAAACCGGTCTCAGTGAGGAATGCCTTGGCAATCGGGGTCAGGAACGCCAGCAGGTCCTCGGCCTCCTTCTTTTCCTCATCGGAGCCCTTGTGGGTGCGGTCCACCTGCTGTGCACACAGCATGACCAGCATACGGCCGCCCTCGGCGAACGCTTTCTGGCTCAGCAGCATACGGCGCACATCCGGGTGCACGATGATCGGGTCGGCACTGCCTTCCGGATTCTTGGGGCCGGACAGGGAACGCATCTGCAGACGATCCTTGGCGTAAGCCAGGGACTTCTGGAAACCCGCTTCCGCGTGCGCCAGACCCTGCAGGGCAGTACCCAGGCGCGCGGTGTTCATAAAGGTGAACATGCAGTTCAGGCCCTTGTTGGGCGGGCCGATCAGGTAGCCCTTGGCACCATCAAAGTTCAGCACCGCGGTGGCGTTGCCGTGAATGCCCATCTTGTGCTCGAGAGAGCCACAGACCACACCGTTGCGCTCACCGACGGAGCCGTCCTCGTTCGGCAGGAACTTGGGCACGATAAACAGGGAGATACCCTTGGTGCCGGCCGGGGCGTCCGGCAGGCGCGCCAGAACGATATGGACGATGTTTTCCGCCATATCGTGCTCACCGGCGGAGATAAAGATCTTGGTGCCGGTCAGGGAATAGGAACCGTCCGCGTTGGGCTCGGCCTTGGTGCGCAGAATGCCCAGATCGGTACCACAGTGCGGCTCGGTCAGACACATGGTGCCGGTCCAGGTACCCTCTACCAGCTTGGTCAGGTAGGTGGCCTTCTGCTCGTCAGTGCCGTGTTCCTCCAGGGTGTTCATGGCACCGTGGGACAGGCCCGGGTACATGCCCCAGGACCAGTTGGCAGTGCCCACCATCTCGCTCATGATGGTGCCGAGGGACGGCGGCAGGCCCTGGCCACCGTGCTGCGGGTCGTGGGCGAGAGACGGCCAGCCCGCCTCGACGAATTGCTGGTAAGCCGCTTTGAAGCCTTCCGGCGTGGTCACTTCGCCATCTTTCCAGGTACAGCCCTGCTGGTCGCCAACGGCATTGAGCGGCGCCAGGACGTTTTCACAGAACTTGGCGCCCTCTTCCAGAATGGCGTCCACCAGGTCCGGAGAGGCTTCGTCGTATCCCAGGGAGGCGTAATGCTGGTCCCAGTCCAACAGCTCGCGCATGGCAAAACGCATGTCGCGCAGTGGAATCTTGATATCGGTCATCCTGCTACCCTCAGTTCGCTGTTTCTTACCAACCCGGCCAAAACCGCCCGGTCAGTTTCGTGACTAGTATCTAGGTTTTGTTCATCATAGTAGGAACGGCCAAATTCGCTCTATGGCGAAATCCGTCCAAAGCGATGACAAATGAGGGCGTGTGGGCGGGGTTGAACAACCCCTGATCAATAGCGGTTTAGTGGGCGCCAATTCTGTAGACAGCGCCGCCAACCAAGACGTTCAGCCCGCCTTGCGACTGCGGTACTCCCCGGGGGTGATCCCGGTCCATTTCTTGAACGCACGAAAAAAGGCACTGGCTTCATCAAAGCCGAGCATTTCCGCGATCTGGGCATTGGAGAGGTCCGGACAGCTCAGGTAGTGAAAGGCCGCTTCCATCCGGCACTCGTCCTTCAATTTCTGGTACGAAGTACCCTCCTGCTGCAGGCGACGGCGCAGGGTCGTGACCGACATGTTGAGCCGCTCTGCCACCACCTCCGCCGCCGGCATGGACTCGCTCACATCGCGATTGAGGATCGTCTTGACCTTGGTCTTGATGCTGTTGGCGCTGCCGTCACTGATCACCAGGTGATAGGGCGCCGTGCGAATAAAGTCCTCGACCGTCTGCGGGTTCTGTACCACCGGATAATCCAGGTAGCGGCTGTCATACTCGAGCGCATTACAGGGCTGCTCGAACAACAGCTCACCGGCTTCGCTCTGGGCGAGGGTCTGGAACTCTTCCGGGCAGGGAAAGGAAAAGTGCAGGCGCGCGAGGGGGATTTCCCGACCGACCAGCCAGCAGTAAAAGCGATGCCAGACTGCCAGTGTGGTGCGGATCACCCCCGGGCTGGTCTCGGCAATCAGGCGCTCGTACTCACCGTCCTGCAGGGAACTGATGCCTCGAATCGCCACCCGCTCCCGCCCTTCGCCCGCGGGCTCCAGTGCCGGTTTCACCTTGAAGCCGCGGCAGATTTCCATGAATTCCGCACTGAGGGTTATCGCCTGGCGAACCGTCGCACAGTTGACCACCGTCAGGCAGAGCAGGCGGAAAGAGCCGGACCGTACCCGGCCGCCACTGAGCATGCCGAACCACTCGTCCTGCACCTGCCACATCACACGCTGGTAAAGCCGCCCGTACTTCAGGGCGGAAAAGGCTGCCGTACCCACCAGCTCATCTTCGCTGATGTCCACCGCCGCGAGTAACTCCTCCCGCCGACAGCCGTGTCGTGCCGCCTCGTCGAGCAGACGCTCGAGATAGGCGATTGGAATGCGAATATCCTTATCCGGCTCGGTCATTTACTTCTTGCGTCCGCGCAGCCAATTCAGGAGTGCACCAAAGCCAAATGCCGCGGCAATAATGACCGCGAGAAACACCAGCAAGAGCACGAGATAGGAGAGCACATCGCTCACTGGCAGATCCCAACTCCAGATCGCCGCGGCTACAAAAGCAACACAGGCGAGCACGCTGGTCACAAACGAACGTCGGATTTTCTTTCCCATGGCCTCGCCTCAAACTGGATTAACTATGAACATTTGGTCGCAAATTGGTCGCGACACTAGGCTTGAGGTATCGAGGAAGATACCCGTGCGGCGCGGCATCGTGATGCATCGGACAATCACTGTCAACGCCGAAGGAGGTCACCATGGCCAAGCGGCTCCTGTACCGAAGCGAAGACCGGGTCGCCCTGCGTCGGCTCTTTCGTGTCCTTGAGGTGCTCGCTGCTGTCATCGGCACTATTATCGTCGGCCTGCTGTTGCTGACCTGAGGGCGGTACACAGTCCAGGTCCCCGCCACACCTGCCCTAACCATCATCCCCGACCAGTCCGCCCGATGCCAGACGGGCGGGGTCCAACAAGCTTTTAAGCTGCTCATCATCAAGATCTGTCATTTCCCTGGCCACCTCATACACGGGCCTGCCACTGCGATAAGCCTCCTTGGCAATCTCAGCCGCCCTGGCGTAACCAATCACCGGATTCAGGGATGTCACCAGGATCGGATTCCGGGCCAGCGCCTGCTCGATATTGTCTTTGTTGACGGTAAAGCTGGTGATCGCTTTGTCAGCCAGCAATCCGGCGCTGTTGGTCAGTAACTGGATGCTTTCAAGAAGGGTGTGGGCAATCACCGGCAGCATCACATTGAGCTGGAAATTGCCGCTCTGCCCCGCAACGCCAATCGTGGTGTCGTTACCCATCACCCGCGCCGAAACCATGGCCACGGCTTCGGCAATCACCGGGTTAACCTTGCCCGGCATGATACTGCTGCCCGGTTGCAACGCCTGCAGTTCGATCTCTCCGAGTCCGGCCAGGGGCCCACTATTCATCCAGCGCAGGTCATTGGCGATTTTCATCAATGTGACCGCTAGAACCCTCAACTGACCGGAGAGCTCTACCGCCGTGTCCTGACTCGCGATAGCCGCAAAATGATTACTGGCCGGGGTGAACTGATGTGTACTGTTGGCACTGAGTTTCTGTGCGAACAGCTCGGCAAAATTGCTGTGAGCATTGAGCCCCGTACCAATCGCAGTCCCCCCCTGGGCGAGTTGTGCGAGCCGGGGCAGCGCACTGCGGAGACGCTCCCGACACAGCTCCACCTGCGCAGCCCATGCCTCTATTTCCTGTGACAGAGTGAGAGGCAATGCATCCATCAGATGCGTGCGCCCGGTCTTGACCACGCCATCGACCGATTTTGCCTTCTCATGCAGCGCGCCCTGCAAGTGACGCAGGGCGGGCAATAGCGCATCACGCACTGCCAGCAGTGCCGAGACGTGAATTGCAGTGGGAATCACGTCGTTACTGCTCTGCCCCATGTTTACGTGGTCATTGGGACTGATTTCCAGGCCACTTTCGTGCCGGGCAATATGGGCCAGCACTTCGTTGACATTCATATTGGTGCTGGTGCCGGAACCGGTCTGGTAGATATCGACCGGAAATTGTCGCAGGTAATCCTCTTCCGAGAGGCTCCCGCAGGCATCGACGATGGCTGCCGCCATCTCCTCTGACAGCAACCCGAGCTCGCGGTTGGCCTGTGCGGCGGATTTCTTGATCAACACCACTGCGCGAATAAACTCCACCGGCAGACCCTGCCCGCTGACCGGGAAATTGTCCACCGCCCGCTGAGTCTGCGCGCCATAGAGGGCCGACTCGGGCACATGGATTTCGCCCAAGCTGTCCTTTTCTGTTCGAAATTTTTCGCTCATATCTCCAGTGAACCGTATTGATAGAAGAAATAAAAGAGCTGAAAACAAAAGCCAATCACGAAATAGCCTGCGTGGTACACGCGGCTTTCGCTGGCGATTGCAATCAGGCTACCGGCAATAAAGAACAGATTACGGCATACGTACCAGCTTCCCAAAGCGATCAGGTACTGGCCACCCTTGAGTAACGTATCGCCGAAATCAATTACAAAAACCAGTGCCAGTACTGCAAAGAACCACTGCCGCCGCAGGTAAAACAGTTCATAGTAGTTTTTCGGGTCCGAATTCTTCTCAGGGAAAAGAAAGGCACAGAGCAGGTAAAGCAACAGGGCATAGCTGATCAGGTACAGATAGGTGCCCAGGCCAATCTCACCAGTCTTCGTAAACCGGAACTCCCACCACCAGAACTGCAGCAGGTAGAGAAGAACAAAACCGACCCAGCCCAGATGGAGCCAGTAGACCCTGTCATCTCTCGGCTCCTCAACGATACGCGCCAGGTTGCGCAGCAGATGCGTCAAGCTGAGGCCCACCACGATCCCGAGGATCACCCGGATATGGGTATAGAGCGCGACGTAAGTGTCGGCGCTGGCGTCTAAAGCGGAGGCTGAGTCCAAGCGATTCTGCTCCTCAAGCTACCGGAAGAGGGAGAGGACGGCTGGCAGCCGGAGATAGCTAAAGCATAGCAGGTGGAAAAAAGCGCCAATCGGGTGCTGGCGGTACCCGTCTCGGAAGCTCTCGACAAGGCTCAGCGGGATGAACTGGGCAGTAAAATGAGAAATTGATGGGGGTTAGATACTTACCCGTCCTTCCTGGGTCCATTCACAGCGGACCTGCATGTCCCCACTGCCCGGCTCATGATAGAGGCCCGGCGCCTCCCAGGTAAAAGAATGGATACCGGAGAGCTCTGTCTCCAGGTGCACCGTGGCCGACACCCAGTACATTTTGTGTAGCAGCTCCTCGAACTTCTCGATCCAGTGGCGCCACTCGTACTCAACCGCACGGTAGGAAGCACCAAAATGAATCACATCAGTCTGGTACTGGGACTGCTTCACTTTAATCGTGGGAATGGAAAACATATCGCGGCACAGAAAGGGCCACTCATCGGCACCGGGCAGTGAAAGCACGGCCTCACGGTTGACGCGCCGGCGGTCGGCACCGCCAGCGAGGCTGTTACTGTCTTTGATACAGCCGTAGACAATGGATTCCTGATCGCCCACCTGTTCCTTCCTCAGCACCGCACGGCCGGACAAAAAGTGCCCAGCCAAAATTCTCAGGATCATCCACTTTAACGGCGACGCGCCAATAAAGCCACAACCGGTTTCGCACGGTGTAAAAAACACCGGCCGAAGCCGCCGCAATTGGCAGCCCCTGCCGCTCGGCAGCGATCAGATTTCGATACCGTGATCGCGCAGCTGTTCCAGGAATTGCTCCTCATCGATCACCGGGATCTCCAGGTCCCGCGCCTTGTTCAGCTTTGAACCGGCTCCGGGTCCCGCGACAACCGCATCCGTCTTTGCGGAAACACTGCCCGCCACTTTGGCCCCGAGTCGCTGTAGATATTCCTTGCCCTCACTGCGCGACAGGGTCTCCAGCTTGCCGGTCAGCACCCAGGTCTGGCCGGCCAGTGGCTGCGACTCCCCCCCGGTCTCTTCCGGCTCCCAGTGGACGCCGGCCTGGCACAGCGCCTCGATTTCCTCCTGGGCGTGGGTCTGCTGGAAAAACTCGGCCACGAAGTGTGCCACCACCGGACCCACATCTTCTACTTCCTGCAGAGCCTCTTCACTGGCCTGCATCAGCGGCTCCAGGTCACCGAAGTGACGCGCCAGATTACGGGCCGTGGCCTCCCCTACCTCACGTATGCCCAGCGCATAGAGAAATTTTGGCAGGGTAGTGTCCTTGCTGCGCTGCAGCGCATCCAGCAGGTTCTGCGCGGACTTCTCCCCCATCCGCTCGAGCCCGGCCACCTCTTCCCTGGTCAGATGGTAGAGCCCGGAAACCGAGTGCAGCAGCCCCTCATCCACCAGTTGGTCCACCAGTTTGTCTCCGAGCCCATCGATATCCATGGCCTTGCGGGAGGCGAAGTGCTTGATGGCCTGTTTGCGCTGAGCGCTACAGATCAGGCCTCCGGAGCAGCGCGCGACCGCCTCACCCGGTGTTGACTCGACCGGAGAACCACAGACGGGACAGTGATCCGGAAAGACAATCTCGCGGGCATTTTGCGGCCGCTTGCTTTCCACCACCGAAACCACCTGGGGAATCACGTCGCCCGCCCTGCGGACCACGACGCTATCGCCGATCTTGACCCCAAGGCGGTTGATTTCGTCACGGTTGTGTAGCGTTGCATTGGAGACGGTGACGCCACCGACAAACACTGGCTTCAGTCGCGCAACCGGCGTCACCGCACCAGTGCGCCCCACCTGGAACTCCACATCCAGCAGTTCCGTCATCTCTTCCTGGGCGGGGAACTTATAGGCCATTGCCCAGCGCGGCGCACGAGCGACGAAGCCGAGTCGCCGCTGCAGCGGAATACTGTTTACCTTGAACACGATACCGTCGATATCGTAGGGCAGGCCTTCACGCTTTTCGCCTAACCGCTGGTGATACTCGATGCACGCATCGATATCATTTGCGACCAGCATTTCCTTATTGATCCGAAAGCCCCAGCGATTCAACTGCTCGAGAATTGCAGTGTGTTGTTCCGGCAGCTCCGCCCCCTCTACCTGCCCCACACCGTAAGCACAAAGCTCCAGGGGGCGCCGGGCGGTAACGCGGGAGTCCAGCTGACGCAGACTGCCGGCCGCAGCATTGCGTGGATTGACGAATATCTTCTCGCCAGCCTCACGGGCCTTTTCATTCAATTCGGCGAAGCCCGCCTTGGGCATGTAGATCTCGCCACGCACTTCCAGCACCGCCGGCACATTCTGCTCACGCAGTCGCAAGGGCACAGACCCAATCGTGCGCACATTCTGGGTGATATCCTCACCCGTGGTACCGTCGCCCCGCGTTGCAGCCCGCTCCAGCACGCCATCGCGGTACAGCAGGCTGATGGCGATCCCGTCGAGTTTGGGCTCGCAAGCGTATTCAACCGCATCCGGGTTGTTGAGCCGGTCTCGCACTCGCCGGTCGAACTCCCGCAGCTCATCGTCATCGAAGGCATTGTCCAGCGAGAGCATGGGAATCTGGTGACGTACCTCGGCAAACTCCGTCAATGGCGCCGCACCGACACGCTGGGTAGGTGAGTCCGCAGAGACAAGCTCCGGGTACTCCGCCTCAAGATCCTGTAACTCGCGCATCCGGCGGTCATACTCCGCATCCGGAAGCTCCGGTGCATCGAGAACGTAATACTGGTAGTTGGCCCGCTGCAGGATTTCATGCAGTTCCTGCGCGCGCTGACGTTTCTCTACGGGGACTTTATTACTGGTCATCGTGTCTCAGCGAAAAGGATATTCTCGGGCGGGGGATGCCCGCCCTGCGAGGATGCGGGGCCGATCGTAACAGCGTGCAATCAGCGCTTCAGGCAAGCGCCCGGGCGAGGGCCTTGCGACGGCGGAACTCCACCACGCGCTGGCGGTAATGCTCGGCAGTCTGGGCAGTAAAGACACTGCGATTTTCATCCTTGAGTTCGCCACCGAGCTGGGTGGCGATTTCGCGGGATACCGACAGCATCAACTCAAAGGCCTGGATTGCCTCCATTTCCACTGGCAGGGCCAGGAACAGGCTGATACCCGGGGTCGTAAACTCTTCCATCTGGCCCAGATCGAATACGCCCGGGACCACCATATTGGCGAGACTGAAAACCACCGGGCCATCGTCGCCGCCATTTTCGTGGTAATGGAAAATATTCATTTCACCGAAGCGCAAGCCGGAAGAAAGCAGCACCCGGAGCAGGTCATTGCCCTCGAAGTAATCTCCCTCGGGGGCCATGATGTTGATGATCAGCACTTCTTCCACGTGACTGCGCTCGCGACGGGTGGTTTTCGGTTTGGCTCGCGGCTTGGCCGGGGCACGCCGTTCCGGTGAAGCCGGCGCTTCGACAGCCGCCGGCTCGGGCTCGCGGCGGGTGTGGAGCACTTCTTCCGGCTCCTCCGATAAAGGCGCCTCCCCGGCTGTAATCTCTGCATTCGCCTCCGGCTCTGCGGCCAGCGGCTTTTCCTCCAGGGCGCCCAGGCTGGCGGACTCGTCCAGCTGTGGCTCCCGGCGGCTGTCTTCGACAGGCACCGAGTCCATCAGGGTCGGCACCTGGTCATCCAGGTTGAGAGACCCCTGTTCCGGCGCCTCCCGTTGCGGGCGGCTGCCTGCGAGAGGCTTGCGGGAGGACTGGAAGCTCTCCTGCACCTGGCGATTCACATTGAACGCCTCTTCCAGGGCGCGACGCTGAACCACTCGTACACTGCCGGGCAGCTCCGCCGCAATCTGTCGACGCTTCGCCTCTTCTTCCGGGTCGATGAAATCATCCTCGTCCACCTCGACTTTTCGCGCCGCAGGCAGGACATCCCGCGGTGAAGACACCACATCCGGGGCTGGAGACAAAATGTCAGGGGTTGAAGACTCCTTAACTTCATCGCGGTAAGTATCGCGGCGCATGGCCCGGGACAGATTCTCGGATTCCCGCAGCGACGCCCGGTGGCGCAAAAAGGCCCTGCGCACGCCGTCCAGCACAGCCAGCAGCAGAATCAGAGCCAGAATAGTGATCAGCCAGTTGCCCATGATCGCGCCTCTCCCTTACGCGTCCTCAAGCCGAAGCCAGCTCGGCGGCCTCTTCCACATTCACAGATACCAGTCGGGATACGCCCGGCTCATGCATGGTGACACCCAACAGCTGATCCGCCATCTCCATGGCGATCTTGTTGTGAGTGATGTAAATAAACTGAACGTGCTGGGACATCTCCTGCACCATGCGGGCATAGCGGCCCACGTTGGCATCATCCAGTGGTGCATCCACTTCGTCCAGCATACAGAACGGCGCCGGATTCAGGCGGAAAATGGAAAATACCAGTGCAATCGCTGTCAGCGCCTTTTCACCACCGGACAGCAGGTGGATGGTGCTGTTCCGTTTGCCGGGCGGGCGCGCCATGATGGCGATACCGGTATCCAGCAGGTCCTCGCCGGTCAGCTCCAGGTAGGCGTGACCACCCCCGAAGACCTTCGGGAACAGCTCCTGCAGGCCGGTATTCACCTGATCGAAAGTCTCCTTGAAGCGGGTGCGGGTCTCGCGGTCGATGCGCTTGATCGCATTCTCCAGGGTTTCCAGCGCGTCGATCAGGTCGTCGTACTGGCGGTCCAGGTAGTGCTTGCGTTCGGACTCCTGCTTGTACTCGTCGATAGCAGCCAGGTTGATGGCACCCAGGCGAGAGATACGGGCCGCCACCAGCTCCAGGCTTTCCTGCACCTGGGCGATTGTCAGGTCCTCGGGCAGCTCCTCGAGCACACGAACCACGTCGTGGTCACTCTCCTGCAGCTGTTCCACCAGGCCATTGCGCTGCACCTCGAGTGTCTGGGCGGACAGTCGCTCCTGCTCCAGCTGGGCGCGAACCCCCTGTAGCGCAGACTCCACCTTGTGGCGCTCCTGCTCCTGCTCGCGCAGGCCGCTCTCCACTTCTTCCAGTTTCTTGCGCGCGTCGGCCAGTTCTGTCTCGACATCGAGGCGGCTGGCCAGTTTTTCCTCCAGCTCGGCCTGGTAATCCTGGGAGGGATCCTGGGCCTCGGCCATCTGCTCCTGCAGCAGCTCGCGGCGGCTGCGCAGACGCTCGACCTGCTCGCGCATCACCTGCAGGGTGCGCTCCAGGGAAATTTTCTGGGTACGGACTGACTGTTCGCGCATCGCCAGTTCATGGGCGCGATCCTTGTCCTCGCGGGCGCGCTGACGGGCCGCGTCCAGTGCCTCGCGCAACTCGTCGCGGCGAGCCAGCAGGGTCTCGCGGCGATCCGTATCCTCACTCATGGCCTCGACCGCTTCCTGCAGCATCAGGCGCGCTTCAGACAGGGATTCCGCTTCCAGTTCGAGCTGCTCCCGCACCTCCGAGAGTTCCTGCTCGACGCGGGAGCGGCGCTCACTCATCTGCTCGGCGCGGGCGCGTCGGGCAGACAGCTGGCTGCGCAGTTCTGTCTCGCGACGGCTGAACTGCTCCACTTCATTGCGCGCCTGCTCGATGGCCTCATCCAGCTCCGCCAGCTTGCCGCGAACTTCTTCACGCTCGGCAGCGAGCTTCTCGATCTGCTCTTCACAGCCGGCGATGGACTGCTCCAGCTCCTCGAGCTCCTGTTTGCGGGCCAGTACCCCGGACTCCGCATCGCTGGCACGGCTGACCCGCAACCAGTTGGGGCCGAGCCACAGCCCGTCGCGGGTCACGATGGATTCGTGGGCCTTCAGCTGGCTGCGCACAGACAGCGCCGCATTCAGGTCGTCCGCGGTGTAGATGCCGGAGAGCAGGCCTGCCAGGGATTCCGGTCCATCAACCACCTCTGCCAGCTTCGGCAAGGCACCGGTTTCTGACCGGTTGACGGCGGCATTGTCGATAAATACCGCCTGACCGCTTTCGAGGTCGGCGAGACTTTGCGAGAGGCTCTCGAGCTGGTCGACACAGATGGCCTGCAGCTGGGCACCGAGTACGGTTTCCACCGCCTTTTCCCAGCCCGCGCGGGCACTGATCTGGTCCGCCAGGCGTGGCTTGTCCGCCATCGCCTGCTCCTGCAGCCAGTTCTCAACGGCTTTGCCCTGCCCCAGCGCTGCCTGCTGCAGCGCCTCAAGGGACGCTTGGCGACCGCGGGAGGTCTGCAGCTGCAGCCGCAACTGGTCCAGCTCGCCACCCAGCTCACGGTCGCGAGAGCGCAGCTCACCCAGCTTGTCATTCTTCTCGGCAACGGACTCGCGGCACTCCAGCGCCTGCAGTTCCAGCTCCGCGAGCTGCTCGCTGAGCTGCTCGGACTCACTGTCGTCGCCACTGTCCTGCAGGCCGGACTGTTCCGCCTGCAGCTTGTTAATGCGCTCCTGGAGGCGCTGGCGCGAGGTCTCAAGGTGCTGGATCCGGGACTGCTGCACCTCCGCCTTCTGGCGGGAACCGGACGCGCCCTGGTTGAACTGGTCCCACTCGTTCTGCCACTCGCGCATCTGCTCTTCGGCAGCCAGCAGGCTCTCGGCGGACTCCTCCTCCGCGGCCTGGACCATCTCCAGGTCCGGCAGGATCACCTCAAGCTCTGCATCGAACTGCTCGGCCTTCTCACGATCCGATTCCAGGCCCGTCTCGGCCTCGCGGAACTCCTGCTCTGTCTGCTGCAGGTCAGACTGCAGGCGGCTGTTGCGTTCGCGGGCATGGGCGATGCTCTGCTCGATGCGGGCGATATCTGCACCGACCGCATAGAAGCGACCCTGCACTTCATTGAAGCTGTCAGACAGCTCGTGGTAGCCCACGCGCTTCTGCTCGATGTCGGTATCGCAGCTCACCTGGCGGGTCACCAGTTCTTCCACGGTCAGCTCCAGCTCACCGATCTGCTGCTCTTTAGACTTGGCCTGTTCGTTGAGGTCGCGGTACTTGAGGGCCTGCAAATGCGCCTTGTGGGAACGCTCTTCTTCTTTGAACCGACTGTACTTCTCTGCCGCGGCCGCCTGACGTTCCAGGCGCGCCAGCTGCCGATCGAGCTCGTCGCGGATATCTGTCAGGCGCTCCAGGTTTTCCTTGGTGCGGCGCATGCGGTTTTCAGTGTCGCGGCGGCGCTCCTTGTACTTGGAGATACCGGCGGCCTCTTCGATATAAACACGCAGCTCTTCGGGCTTGGCTTCGATCAGCTTGGAGATCATGCCCTGCTCGATAATGGCGTAACTGCGGGGACCGAGACCGGTACCCAGGAACAGGTCGGTCACGTCACGCCGACGGCACTTCTCGCCGTTGAGAAAATAGTTGTTCTGGCCATCGCGGGTCACACGCCGCTTGACGGAAATCTCAGAGAAGCTCGCGTAGGAACCGGTCAGCTTGCCTTCGGAGTTGTCAAACACCAGCTCGATGGATGCCTGACCGACGGGTTTGCGGCCGCTGGAGCCATTGAAGATTACGTCGGTCATTGAGTCGCCGCGCAGGTTCTTTGCCGAGGACTCACCCATCACCCAGCGCACAGCATCGATGGTATTCGACTTGCCACAGCCGTTCGGGCCCACGACGGCACTCAGGTTCGAAGGGAAATAGACGGTAGTCGGGTCAACGAAGGATTTGAAACCCGCAAGCTTGATGCACTTCAGACGCATGTATTCTGTAACTCGGTATTTGTTTTATGCCGGCGAGCTGTGGCCACACCAAAGGCTGATTGTACATGGGGGCGCCGGCGGTTTCAGCGCTAATTTACCGCCGCCCGAACGTCAGAGCTCGCGATCGATACGAATGGCCTGAGGCTCTCCCCAGCGCGCCTCTGGCAGCGACTCGATCATACCCTGCCAGTCGCCGGGCGCCGGTCGCGCATCCCCGTGCACCGCCAGGCGAGCCACCAGCTGCACGGACTCCACCGTGCCCAGCGAGCGACCGGGCATCATGGCCCGGGACTCGTCCAGCACCACCTCTGCCGGCAACTGCCCCGCCTGCAGACGCACGATAGCCAGAGGCATCGGGCTGTCTGCACCGCGGGCGTATACGAACACCGGCGTGTCCGGCGCAGCCGCTACTCCCTCGGCAAGGCTGACGTTCACCGTGATCGCCGCGCCGTTCGGAGCTTCCCCGATGGCGCTGGCAGCGGCGACCTCTGTATCACCTTCCTCTCCAGCCTGCGCCAGGGCGCGCTCCGCACGGGCGACTCCGGCCGCGAGGGCTTGGGCCGCCATGGAATCCGGACTCAGCTGCGCCAGCGCGCGCTGCCAGTGCACACGGGCGGCAGCGTAGTCACGGTCTTCGAATGCGGCAATCCCTGCCAGGCCCAGCGCCGTGCCATTGCGCGGCTGTAACGCCAGGGACTCATCCACCAAGCGCCGCACCTCGTCGGTGACCTTCGACCCCGCAGCAAAAAACAGGGCCTGCGCCAACTCAGCCTTCACGTCCCCGGCCTGCGGCTCCCGCTCCGCCACATAGCGGTAGGCGGCAACCGCGCCGGGCAGATCCCCCGCCGCCATCAGGCGCTGGGCCAGCACAAAGCGGCTGGTCAGGTCATCCGGATTGGCGCTGGTCCAGGCTTTCAGCTGTTCGGTCAATTCCCGCTCCCGGGCAGGATCCGCCGCCCCCTGCTGGCTGGCCAGCAGACTGCGGTGCAGCTGCAGGCCCTGGTAGTGACCGGATTGCAGGTACAGCAAGGCAGCCGCCAGCGGCAGTATGACCGCAAGGCCGATCAACAGTGCGCGGCCACTGCGTCCACCGACACCTTTATCCACGCCGGCCTCCGCAGACAACAGATTGCGGGCCATCTCCGCTTCGAGCTCCGCGAACTGGTCGCTGTCAATGGCACCAGCCTCAAGTGAGGCCTGCAGCTCTGCCCGCTGCTCCCGGTAGAGCGTTGCCAGCGCCTGGCGCTTGTTGCCGGCCCGGGCGACACCCGCCCCGCGAAGCGCGGGCCACAAAATCACAAATGCCAGTGGCAACGCCAACAGGGCCAGTCCGAGCCAGAGTTCAGTCATCTCGATCTTTTCCACTTACGTTAATCTCTTCCGCATCCGCGCCAAGCAGCTGCTGCAGGCGCCGGCGCTCATCATCGGTCAGCCCCGGGTCCGCATTCTCCTGGGCCGCTCCCCGGCCACTGCGGGAGCGCACGACAATCACCACCAGCGCCAGCAGGCCCAGGGCGGCAAAGACGCCCGGCGCCAACCACAGGGCGACGGTGTTGCGCTGCAACGGGGGGCGATAGAGCACGAAATCACCGTAGCGGGCCACCATGTACTCCGTGATCTCCGCATCGCTGAAGCCCTCCTCCAGCAGGCGACGGATCTCCCGCCGCAAATCGTTGGCTACCGGGGAGTCCGAGCCGGCCAGGTTCTGGTTCTGGCACTTGGGGCAGCGCATCTCCTCGATCAACACCTTGTAGCGGGCCTCGAGTTCCGGCGTGGACAGGGGTTCCGCGTCCACGGCGGCAGCCGCAGGCAGGGACAGGCACAGCGCACAGAGCGCAGCGAAGAACAGGGCTGACCAGCGGATCGGTCTCAAGGGAGCCTCCCTCACAGGGTTGCGGTGGAAATTTGCGCGATTATAGCAGTGCGGCCGCGACCGTCCCATGCCTGCGTGCAAACCCGGGATCCGCGCAAGCCATTGAAAGACAAAAATTTTTTCACCCAAAGCGTTGACGCGCCGAAAAATATCATTACTATACGCAGCTCCTGACGCGGGGTGGTTAGCTCAGTTGGGAGAGCGACGGCCTTACAAGCCGTAGGTCACAGGTTCGACCCCTGTACCACCCACCACTTCCCCCTACCTGCCTGGCGGGTCAAAACAGGGGAAGCAAGGAATGCGGACCGGTAGTTCAGTTGGTTAGAATGCCGGCCTGTCACGCCGGAGGTCGCGGGTTCGAGTCCCGTCCGGTCCGCCATATACAAAAAAGGCCCACACGAAAGTGTGGGCCTTTTTTGTATATGTTGGATCGGCGTACGAGAACCCCCGTTCGACAAAATTGCCAGGAGCAATTTTGGACGCCGAAGGCGCCCGAAGGGTGGGCGCCAAGGATGGCGCCCATCAGTCCCGTCGCGCAGCCGGCACAGCACCCATCAATCCCGTCCCGAACCCACTGCTACACCAGACTCGCTCACAAGAAAGTGTGGGCCTTTTTTGTATCTGTTGGATCGGCGTACGAGAACCCCCGTTCGACAAAATTGCCAGGAGTAATTTTGGACGCCGCAGCGAAGCGAAGGCGCCCGAAGGGCTCGGGCCATGGATGGCCCGAGTCAGTCCCGTCGCGCAGCCGGCACAGCACCCATCAGTCCCGTCCCGAAGTCCCGTCCCGACCCCACTGCTACACCAGACTCGCTCACACGAAAGTGTGGGCCTTTTTGTATCTGTTGGATCGGCGTACAAGAACCCCGTTCGACAAACTTGCCAGGAGCAATTTTGGACGCCGAAGGCGCCCGAAGGGCTCGGGGCATGGATGGCCCGAGTCAGTCCCGTCGCGCAGCCGGCACAGCACCCATCAGTCCCGTCCCGACCCCACTGCTTCACCAGACTCGCTCACACGAAAGTGTGGGCCTTTCTTGCATCTGTTGGATCGGCGCACGACAAAACTGCCTTGAACAGCTTTGGACACCAGAGCAGTGCGTCGGCGCCCGCAGGGTAAGGGCCAGGACGACCCGAGTCGGGCCACTGGTTCGACAAAATGGCCTGAAGCAATTCTGGGCGCGTCAGCATAGCGAAGCCGCCCATCTCTATCAGTCCCGCAGATGCCCCTCAGACCGCACAAAAGCAAGTCCGGGGGAAAAGACGCTACCCCTCCCCCGCACCAAACACCTGCCCGATCAGCAAACTTCCCCGCGCAACCGGATCTTTGCGAATCAGGGCCTCCTCCTCGCCAATGCGGTTGAAGAGTGCCGCCATACTCTGGTCGATCACGTAACGCTCCAGGTCCATATCAGGCTTACCGGCAACTGGCAGCTTGCTATAGGCGGCCAGCAAACTCTCATATTGCTCGTAAAAACCGGTGCGACGAAGACTCTGCTGCACAACCGGTTGGTAGCGCACACGCAGCGCGCCCTCTGTCTCGCTGCGGAAATAGTCTGTCGCTGCGGTGTCATTACCGCGAATAATCCCCAGTGCATCGTTGACGCTCATCCCGCGAATAGCCTGCTTGAATACCGGAGCGGCCTCCGCTGCAGCCTGCTCTGCCCCTCGATTCATCGCATCCTGCACCTCATCCACGTAGCTTCCCAGCCCGAATTGACGCAAGCCGTCAGCCACAGGGCGGGCAGCGGATGGAAGCGGCAAATCAAATGCACCCACCTGCGACAAGCCCGCACTAGCACGGTCTGTGCTGGTATACAGTGTCTCCTTGATACCGCGGGCAAGTTTGGAGTCAGTATCGTAGCCAGCATTTCTGGCCACCTGATTACCCACGTCGATCCACGGAGACACCGCTTCCATGCTCTGGCAGCCGGCCAACGCCAGCAACCCCACCAGTGCTAGCGACACCCATCGTTGCCTCATACTGATTCTCCTTGAGCGCAAATCACACGATACTACCTCAGCCGGCCCGGATCGTAAGTGACAGGTTTCCTGCTTCCTATCGCAACAGGTTCATGAAGATCAGCCGGATGCATTATTTGTTGCTGACCCTGCCAGTACGCCACATGTAGGACCCGTTAGGACCCGTACCCACAAATTTTTCCCGGGCCATTGACTCGGGAAATTTTGCCAGTAATATACGCAGCCCTTCACAGGGTGGTTAGCTCAGTTGGGAGAGCGACGGCCTTACAAGCCGTAGGTCACAGGTTCGACCCCTGTACCACCCACCACTCCCCTACCTGCCCGGCAGGTTAGCTGGAAGTGAGGAAGAATGCGGACCGGTAGTTCAGTTGGTTAGAATGCCGGCCTGTCACGCCGGAGGTCGCGGGTTCGAGTCCCGTCCGGTCCGCCATATACAAAAAAG
>NZ_LRFG02000005.1 GCF_001641755.2 Microbulbifer flavimaris | reverse complement strand
AACCCCGAACCACCGTCTCCGGCAGCTCGTGAGGGGCGCGCATTATAGCGAACCGCCTCTCCGCGGCAAGCCTTTTTTGAAGGCTTTTTACAGTGCTGGATGCGATGCCCGAAAGCGTCTGATCCAACCCTGCGGGACTAGCGGAAGCCCCTTCGAAGTGGCGCGCATTATAGCGGCCTCCTCCCCCCCTGCAAGTACTTTTTGTAACTCAGTTACCCAGCCCTTACAGAGACGCTGACCTCACCAACAACCTGGCTTGAGGCCAAAAAAAACACCCTCTCGAAAGAGGGTGTTTTTAAAGATGGCGATGAGAGAGGGATTAGCTTCGCTTCGCTAGCTGGTCTCCGGCGCCATGCGCCTTCGACTCGAACCCTTCAGGGTTCTCACCCTCTCCGGCCCTTTTCAACAAAAGGCCCCGCTCTGCGAGGCCCTTTGTTCAATATGGCGGTGAGAGAGGGATTCGAACCCTCGATGAGTGTTAACCCATACGCCCTTAGCAGGGGCGCGCCTTCAGCCACTCGGCCATCTCACCTTGTCTGCTTTCTCTGGGAGCCGTTAGGCTGCCCCCCGAAAGAGAGCGGCATAATACCAACGGCGAGACAAAAATCAATGGGGAATCAATAACTTTTTGGCTTTTTGCAAAGCAGCGGTCAATTCTTGGGCAGCCCAGCTGCGCCCGCTTTTCTGACCGCCCCAAAACGAAAAAGGCCGGTCTGACCGGCCTTTTCAGCAACCACTTGTAGCGGGTGGGGGTTATTCCCCCTCCCCGCTGTCAGAGGACTGCTTTTCGCGTTGAATGCGCTGGTAGATTTCCTCCCGGTGCACCGCTACTTCCTTGGGCGCGTTTACGCCTATCCGAACCTGATTCCCCTTGACGCCGAGCACGGTCACAGTGACGTTGTCACCTACCATCAGCGTCTCGCCAATCCGGCGGGTCAAAATCAACATTGGCTACTTCTCCTTGGTCATCCTGTGAGAGCGCAGCGGAACATTCCCATGGCTGCGCTAATGGTCATCATAACCGGATGGCGGCGCAAAAAGGTCGAAACTGCCCATCTCCCTATTCATTATTGACCAGCGGATCAAAATCTCAATAGGTCGGACTCCACGCCAAATGACCGAATCGCTATGGTCAGACTGCGCTCGCCTTAGTTCTGGTTATAGATTCTACTGCCCCTGCTGCACCTTACGGGGCTCTGAGAGCTCGAATTCGCTGTGCAGGGCTCGCACGGCCAGCTCCAGGTACCGCTCATCGATGATCACGGAAATCTTGATCTCAGACGTGGTGATCATCTGAATATTGATATTGTCCTCGCCCAGGGCACTGAACATGCGGCTCGCCACATTGGCGTGCGAGCGCATACCCACACCGACAATTGAGACCTTGGCGATCTTGTCATCGGAGACCACTTCACGCGCGCCCAGCTCGTCAGCCACTCGCTGAAGTACCTCACGCGCCTTGTTCAGATCATTGCGGTGGACGGTAAAGGTAAAATCCGTGGTGCCATCGACCGCACTGATATTCTGGACGATAACGTCCACTTCGATATTTTCGGCGCCAATTGGCGCGAGAATCCGGCACGCCACCCCCGGGTTGTCCGGCACGCCACGGATCGTCAGCTTTGCCTCATCGCGGTTGAAGGCAATACCGGAAACGACAGGTTGCTCCATCTCGTTGTCTTCCTCATCCAGACTGATCAGCGTGCCCTCACCTTCCTCAAAGGTTGAGAGCACCCGCAGGGGTACTTTGTACTTGCCGGCAAATTCGACCGCACGAATCTGCAACACCTTGGAGCCGAGGCTGGCCATCTCCAGCATCTCTTCAAAAGTGATACGGTCCAGTCGCCGCGCGCTATCCACCACCCGCGGGTCAGTGGTGTAGACGCCATCCACATCGGTGTAAATCTGGCATTCTGCCGCATCCAGTGCCGCCGCCAGCGCAACCCCGGTGGTATCGGAACCGCCGCGACCCAGGGTAGTGATATTGCCATCCCCGTCGACGCCCTGGAATCCTGCCACGACCACTACCCGGCCAGCGTCCAGGTCACGGCGCATGCGCTCCACATCAATTTGCTGGATGCGGGCTTTGGTGTGGGCGTTATCGGTAAGAATCTTGACCTGTCCGCCGGTATAGGAACAGGCATCGTATCCGCGCTTTTTCAACGCCATGCTGAGTAGAGCGATGGTGACCTGCTCACCCGTCGACACCAGCACATCCATCTCACGGGGATCCGGGCGCTCCTGAATCTGGTAGGCAAGCTCAATCAGGCGGTTGGTCTCGCCACTCATGGCGGACAGCACGACCACCATGTCGTGGCCCTTGGCCCGAAACGCAGCCACCTTGTCTGCAACAGCCTCGATCCGCTCGATAGAGCCGACAGAGGTGCCGCCGTATTTCTGGACGTACAAACTCATGGGTTTCTGTGTTTCCTTACTGCTAACACGGTCAGGTGCCGCGCCGCTCTACTCCGTATGGCTGTTAGATGCTGGGAATGCCGCGCCCCGGCGCAGTTGGCTTGCAACAAGCCAGGGCACGATTGAGACGGAGAGCCGGCAAGCCCCAGAAGCTCACCACACGGCAGCTTCTGGGGCAGGCTATTCAGCGCAAGCCGCGCACTAAATCACCAAAATCGGCTGAAATCAACTTGCCAAATAGCATTTTCCGCCAACTTGACCCAATTTAACTAGTTGAGCTGACTTTCAACCCAGGCCGGGACTTCTGCGAGCATGCCCTGCAGGGCCGATACATCAGTGCCCCCTCCCTGGGCCATATCTGCACGTCCCCCGCCCTTGCCGCCCAGCTTCCCTGCAGCGAACCGCATCAGGTCACCCGCCGCCACGCGGTCAGTGAGATCCTTGGTGACCGCCGCCACCAGGGCGACTTTCTCGTCCCCCGGCGCTGCCAGCAATACCACACCCGAGCCAAGCTTGTTTTTCATCTGGTCCGCCAGGTCTCGCAGGGACTTGGGGTCAGCCCCCTCAATCGAGGTGGCCAGGAGCTTGAGGCCGGCGACCTCAACCGCCTGGGAAGAAAGGTCACCGCCCGCACCGCTGGCCAGCTTGGTCTTGAGCTGGGCGATTTCCTTTTCCAGCTTGCGGTTGTTGGTCAGCAGCTGCTCAACCTTGTCCGCCAGGGTATCCGGGCGGGTCTTCAGCAATGCAGATACGTGCTCCAGGCGCTGCTGCGCTTCGTCGAACATTGCCAGGGCATGGGCGCCGGTGACGGCCTCGATACGGCGCTGACCGGAGGCAATACCGCTCTCGGCCACAATCCGCAGCAGGCCGATATCACCAGTGCGCGCCACGTGAGTGCCACCACAGAGCTCCACCGAGAAAGCGTCTCCATCTTCCTCGCGGCCCATGGACAGCACTCGCACGGTGTCGCCGTACTTTTCACCAAACAATGCCATCGCGCCTTTGCGCTTGGCGGTCTCGATATCTGTCTCTTCCGTCTGCACGGGCGTATTGGCACGAATCTGTGCGTTGACCAGGGCTTCGATGGCATGCAGCTGCTTCGCAGTCACCGCCTCGGGATTGGAGAAATCAAAACGCAGGCGCTCGGAATCCACCAGGGAACCTTTCTGGGTCACGTGCTCGCCCAGCACTTTGCGCAGCGCAGCATGCAGGAGGTGGGTAGCCGAGTGGTTGAGCGCAGTGGATTCACGGACATCGGCCGCCACCTCCGCTTCTACCGAGTCACCGACAGACAGACCGCCCCGCAACATCTTGCCGGCGTGCAGGTGGTGGCCGCCCTGCTTGGTGCAGTCCGCCACTTCGAAGCGTCCGCCATCCACCTGCAGATAACCACAATCACCGACCTGGCCACCGGACTCGGCATAGAAAGGTGTCCGGTCGAGCACTACCGCACCCTCTTCGCCCTCTTCCAGACGATCAACCTGCTCCGCGCCCTTGAGGATCGCCAGTACCTTGCCACTGGCTTTGGTGGCCTCGTAGCCCAGGAATTCGGTACTGCCCTCCAGTTCGAGAGCGCCGGTGTAATCCTGTTTGAACTTGCCCGCGGCACGGGCACGCTGGCGCTGGGCCTCCATCGCCTCCTCATAACCGGCCATATCCAGGGACAACCCGCGCTCGCGGGCGATGTCCTGGGTCAGGTCCGTCGGGAAGCCGTAGGTATCGTGCAGGGTGAATACCAGCTCACCGGGAATCTCGCTGCCCTCCAGTGACTCCAGCGCATCCTCCAGTAGGGCCATGCCCTTATCGAGGGTCTTGGCAAACTGCTCTTCTTCTTTGCGCAGCGCTTTTTCGATGATCGACTGCTTCTCCCGCAGCTCCGGATAGGCATCACCCATCTGCTCCGCCAGCGCCTCCACCAGCCGGTGGAAGAAAATCTCTTTGTGGCCGAGCTTGTGGCCGTGGCGCACGGCACGGCGAATAATCCGCCGCAGTACGAAACCCCGACCTTCGTTAGACGGCATAACCCCGTCGGCGATCAGGAAGGAGCAGGAGCGGATGTGGTCAGCGATCACCCGCAGGGATTTGTTTTCGAGGTCATCGCAGCCGACGATCTTGCCAGCCGCCTTCAGCAGCGCCTGGAACAGGTCGATTTCGTAGTTGGAGTGCACGTCCTGCATCACCGCCGCAATGCGCTCGAGCCCCATACCGGTATCGACCGAGGGCTTGGGCAGCGGATGCAGCTCACCATCGGCGGAGCGCTCGAACTGCATGAAAACCAGGTTCCAGATCTCGATGTAGCGGTCCAGGTCATCGTTGTCAGAACCGGGAGGGCCGCCCGGCACATCCTCGCCGTGATCGTAGAAGATTTCGGAGCTGGGCCCACAGGGACCGGTATCGCCCATCTGCCAGAAATTGTCCTCATCCAGGCGGGAGAAGCGGTCAGCACTCACGCCCATTTCCTTCAGCCAGATATCCGCCGCCTCGTCATCACTGATGTGAACCGTCACCCAGAGACGCTCTTCGGGCAGCCCCAACACCTTGGTCAGGAAGTTCCAGGCGAACTGAATCGCCTCGCGCTTGAAGTAGTCGCCGAAACTGAAATTGCCCAGCATTTCGAAGAAGGTGTGATGACGTGCGGTGTAGCCCACGTTTTCGAGGTCATTATGCTTGCCGCCTGCCCGCACACAGCGCTGGGAACTGGTCGCCCGCGTGTAGGGTCGCTTTTCCTGCCCGAGGAAAACGTCCTTGAACTGCACCATACCGGCATTGGTAAAGAGCAGCGTGGGATCATTGCCGGGGACCAGCGAACTGGAGGGCACCACGGTATGACCCTGTTCGGCAAAGTAATTCAAGAAGGCTTCGCGTATCTCTGCGCTTTTCATCCAGCGTAATTCCAGCTCGTTAATTGAATGTTTGAATGGTGATTGCCGCGCGGGCCGGAGCCCTATTCGGCCAGGTCCTGCTCGCGCATCTTGCGGTTGGCCAGCAGGTGAATATGCATGTGGAAGACCGTCTGCCCCGCATCCGGGCCGTTATTCATCACCAGGCGATACCCGTCCAGCTCCAGCCGGCGGCCCATCTCAGCGGCCACCCAGAGGAGGTGTCCCAGCAGAGGTTTGTCCTCCGCCCCGGCGTCGAGGAGATTGACCAGCGGCTTTTTGGGAATGATCAGCAGATGCGTGGGCGCCTTGGGCGCCCGATCCCGGATCACGATGCACTGCTCATCTTCGAAGACCCGGTCTGCCTCCACCTCTCCTGCGATGATGCGGCTAAAGACACTGGGCTTGGACACGGGTTATTTCTCCAGCTTTTCCTCAGTGGTCAACTGCCGGGCCTGGGATTCCAGCATCACGGGAATCCCGTCCCGAATGGGATAGGCGAGCCCACTGGCCTTGCAGACCAACTCCTGGGTCTCTTCTTTATATTCCAGCGGGGCCTTACTGACCGGACAGACCAGCAGGCTGAGCAGTTTCTTATCCATGCACCCAAACTCCACAAAATGGCCACAGCGGCCCAAAATGACCGCGTATAGTACAACGGATATGCGCCGTTTTCACGACAGCTGCCGCCCGCAGGGCATCAGGCTTCCCGGACTGCTTCCAGGCTCGAAGAGGTCGTCGAGGCGTATTGGCGCAGATGCTCCAGAATCTGACTCACGGCTTCGCTCCTGTGATCCGGCTCATTCAGTAATTCATGGTAAGCGCCGGCAACGCCATGGAGTGTCTTCTCGGGGCTGCCGAGGGACTCGAAGAAACGCTCGGCAACGGCGCTGTCCACGATTCGATCCCCGCGGGGCAGCAACATCAGGCACGGGGTTGTGATCTCGCCGGCAGCGGCCAACAGATGCCTCCGCTCGCGCAGAAACGCCAGAAACCAGGCTGGGGTGATACGCCGGTGAACCAGCGGATCCTGCCGGTAAGCGCCAACGGCTTCGGCATCGTGACTCAACCAGTCCGGATTCACCCGGTTTGGCAGGGACAAAGATGGCAGCCATCGGCCCAGCATACGGATCAAGCTCAGTTCGAGACCGGCGGGCTCGGCACTGCCCTGGAACGCCGGCGCCGACAGCAGCAGGCTGTCCACGCCTCCAAAGCGATGGACACAACCGCAGGCGATCAAGCCACCCATACTGTGGCCAAAGAGGTGCACAGGACGACCGGGATTGTCCCGTCGCACGAGACGGACAAAGTCGTGCAGGTGTGTGCTGTAACGAGCAAAGTCATCGACATGCCCACGGCGGCCGGTAGAAAGGCCGTGGCCGGCATGGTCAAGCGCGTAAACACTAAAGCCGCTGCGATTGAGCTCTACTGCCAGCCGTCGGTAACGACCGCTGTGCTCACCCAGACCATGGGAGACGACAACCGTCCCCAGAGCCCCCTCGACCCACCAGCGGCGGAAGTGCAGCTGTTCACCCCGGGAAAGAAACTGCATCCCTACCCCCTTCTCTCATCTCTGCTGTTGTTATCGGCAAGCAGGCCGGGCGGCAGAAGCTGTCGCCCAGCCACAAGCCCATCGTTCAAGTGGGCCCTTTCATTGTTATTGCTGTGCACAGTGGCACGGGAGCGCCCGTATTGCGAGCCCCATCAGCCCGGCATTAGTCCGCGCTCCGGGCCTCCAGTCCCTCGGTGTACTCCCCGAGCATCGCCAGGTGGTTGAGCCGGGCCCGCTTCAGCAGCGCCCCCTGGGCCTGGCTTTTCTGGTCACTAGCGCCGGACCAGGCGTGCAGAGCCGGCTCCTGCAGCGCGCGCCCGTAGGAGAAGCTGAGCTGCCAGGGCGTCTGCCAGAGCTGATTGAGAGCATTCAGGTTGGCCGTGGCCTCCTCCGGGCCCTGCCCTCCCGACAGGAAATTGATACTCGGCACAGCCGCAGGGACAGCCCGGCGCAAGGCCCGCAACGTGTATTCCGCCACCTGCTGCGGTGGTGCCTTGGCGCACTCACTGCCAGGAGTGACCATGCTCGGCTTGAGCAGCATCAGCTCCAGTGCCACACCGTGGCGATGCAGCGCGTGAAACACCGCCTCCCAGACCTGCTCATTGACTTCTGCACTGCGCTCGATGCTGTGGTCACCGTCCATCAAAACCTCCGGCTCCACAATCGGCACCACACCACAGGACTGACAAACCGCTGCGTAGCGGGCCAGCATCTCCGCGTTGGCGGTGAGCCCGAGCGCCGTCGGGTTGGTCGGACTGACAGGGTAGACTTCACGCCATTTGGCGAAACGTGCCCCCTGTTCTTTGTAGCCCTGAAGCCGCTCTGCCAGACCATCGAGGCCGTAGGTGATCATATCGCCCGGTGCCCCCGGCAGTGGGCCCTTACCTTTGTCCACCTTGATACCGGGCACGATTCCCGCATCAGCAGCCACCTGCGGCAGTGGCGTTCCGCCATCGTCCCGCTGTCCGAGCGTCTCCTCAAACAGAATGACGCCGCTGACGTATTGCCCGAGGTTCTCGGTCGTCAATAGCAAGCTGCGATAGAAGCGCCGATGCTCCTCCGTGGACTCCACCCCCACTGACTGGAAACGCTTGGCGATGGTGCCACTGCTTTCGTCCGCCGCCAGAATGCCGCGGCGGCCGTCGACCATGTCCGCGATTGTGGCCTGTAACTCTTCGGTTACCGACATAATCATTCCTCCTGTTCCATCCTGAACTGAGGATAGGCGCTCCCGTTCAAAAGGTGCGGCAAGCCCTGACAGCCCGTTGCCAGCCACTGATCAATTCTTCCCTGCGCCCTGTGTCCATCTGCGGCACGAAGTCTCTTTCGACTTCCTGGAGAGACTCCGGCCTCTTGCCAGGCTGCCAGAGTCCTGCTCCGATTCCCGCCAGCAGCGCAGCCCCCACCGCCGTCGATTCGACCTGGACCGGACGCTCGACACGGACATCGGAAATGTCGGATTGAAACTGCATGAGGAAATTATTGGCACTGGCCCCGCCATCCACGCGCAGGCAGGCAAGTGGAACATCCAGCGCCTGGGACATCAGCCCAGCCAGCTCATTGCTCTGGTAGGCGATGGATTCCAGCGTGGCCCGCACCAGCTCCTCTTTGCCGGTGCCGCGGCTGAGGCCACAGATGGTTCCCCGCGCAGTGGGATCCCAGTGCGGTGCCCCAAGCCCACTAAAGGCTGGCACCAGATAGACGCCGCGGGTGTCCTGCACCCGGTGGGCAATGGCTTCCGTCTCTTCCGCATAACGGATCAGGCCCATCTCATCACGCAGCCACTGCACTGCAGACCCGGCATTGAAAACCGCTCCCTCAAGGGCAAAAGCGGGTGCGCCGTCCGGGCCACAAGCCACAGTCGTCAGCAGACCCGGCGGTGCTTCGGGACGCTCGCTGCCGGCATAGGCCAGCATGAAGCAACCGGTACCATAGGTGTTCTTGATGAGTCCCGGTCGGGTGCAACCCTGACCGAAAAGCGCAGCCTGCTGGTCGCCAGCGACGCCGGTGATCGGTGCTGAAGCACCGAGGAAACAGCGGGGATCGGTATCGACAAAGTATCCAGCGGACGGCCGTATCGAGGGCAAGATCTCCGCAGGGCAGTCGAACAAGTCCAGCAGTTCGGCATCCCAATCCCCGCTGGCCAGGTCATATAGGAGCGTGCGACTGGCGTTTGTATGATCGGTGAGATGGGCTCGACCTCCACTCATCTTCCAGATCAACCAGCTGTCGATGGTTCCGAAACAGAGTTCACCGGCCCTCGCACGGGCGGCAAGTTCAGGATGACGCTCAAATAACCACTGCAGCTTGCTGGCAGAAAAGTAGGCGTCCAGAACCAATCCCGTCTTCTGCCGGAGCCAATCGGCCCGGCCAGCGCCTTCGTGCGCCTTGCAGACCCCTGCAGAGCGACGGCACTGCCAGACGATGGCCGGATGCACCGGCTCACCCGTCTTGCGATCCCAGAGCACGGTAGTTTCACGCTGGTTGGTGATGCCGATAGCGGAGAGCTCCGTGGCAGATACGCCAGCCCGCTCCAATGCGGCAGCGCTGACCCGCTGTGTCACCGACCAGATCTCCTCGGCGCGGTGCTCCACCCATCCGGGCTGAGGGTAATACTGGGAGAATTCAGAATAACTGCGGCCCAGAAGGTTGCCCTCTTTATCGAAGACAAAGGCCGTGGTGCCGGTGGTGCCCTGGTCGATGGACAGGATCATAGGGGCCTCGCGCTACTTGTACTTATCGTTATCCGACACGCCGCCAGCCCGCTGTAAAACCGGCCCGGCGGTGCTCCCGCGCAAACGGGGAGAAGTCAGAACTGAGAGTATAAGTCGGTGGCAGCGGCGTCCAGCGCCCAGTGAATGGCATCTGAGGGAAAGCCGCGATAGGCGAGATAGCGCTGGCGGCGGGCGCGCTCCTTGAGCTGCTGCTCCCGGGGCAGGGCCTCGCTTACTGGACCCCGGAATTTCCGCTGCAGCAACTCAGCCGCCAGCTGAAACCAGTCCTCCTGCAGCAGTTCCAGTGCCCTCTCAATCAGATCGGCACTAACACCCCGCTGCTGGAGTTCCCGGCGAATCCGCAGTGGCCCCTGGCCCCGCTGAACGCGGGAGCGGGCAAACAGCTCGGCAAAGCGCTGGTCGGATTGATAGTTGAGCTCCTGCAGGCGCAGGAAAAGGGCATCGAAATCGGCGTCGGGGAATTTGCCACTGAGCTTCTCCCGCAGTTCACGGCGGGAGTGCTCGCGGCGGGAGAGCAGCTCAAGCGCTGCGCTGAAGAGCGCCTGAGCCGGGGAACCCTCGGAAAACACTTAGCCTTCCGGAGTCTCTTCTGCCTGCTCGGGAGTAGCGGGAACCAGATCACCGAGCAGCTGCGCGCGCAGCTGGCCTTCGATCTCATCGCGAATGTCCTGGTTCTCTTTCAGGAACTTCACCGCGTTGGCCTTACCCTGGCCAATCTTGTCACCCTTGTAGCTGTACCAGGCACCGGCTTTGTCTACCAGCCCGTGCTTGACGCCATAGTCGATGATCTCGCCCAGCAGGTTGATACCCTGGCCGTACATGATCTGGAACTCGGTCTGCTTGAAGGGTGGCGCCACCTTGTTCTTGACCACTTTCACACGGGTCTCGTTGCCCACCACTTCATCGCCTTCTTTTACTGAGCCGATGCGGCGGATATCCAGGCGCACAGAAGAGTAGAACTTGAGCGCGTTACCACCGGTGGTGGTCTCCGGCGAGCCGAACATCACACCGATCTTCATCCGGATCTGGTTAATAAACACACACAGGGTGTTGGTGTTCTTGATGTTGCCGGTGAGTTTGCGCAGAGCCTGGGACATCAGGCGGGCCTGCAGGCCTACGTGGGAGTCCCCCATTTCGCCTTCAATCTCGGCGCGGGGCGTCAGTGCCGCCACGGAGTCGACAATCAGCACGTCCACCGCACCGGAACGCACCAGCATATCGGCCACTTCCAGTGCCTGCTCACCGGTGTCGGGCTGGGAAACGATCAGCTCGTCGACGTTCACACCCAGCTTCTCGGCATAGATCGGGTCCAGCGCGTGCTCGGCGTCGACGAAAGCGCAGGTACCGCCTTTGCGCTGGGCCTCGGCGATTACCTGCAGGGTCAGGGTGGTTTTACCGGAGGATTCCGGGCCATAGATTTCCACAATACGGCCGCGGGGCAGACCGCCGATGCCCAAGGCCACATCCAGGCCCAGGGAACCAGTGGAGATCGCGGGGATACGCTCGCGCTCCTTGTCCCCCATGCGCATGACAGTACCTTTACCGAACTGACGCTCGATCTGAGACAGCGCCGCCTGCAGTGCCTTGTCTTTGTTGGAATCCATGACCCTTCCCGTGTACTTGATCGTTGTTGATTGCGGCCAAGCTTAACGAAGGATTACTGTATAAGCAACCAGTAACCGGATAGTCACCCGAGAGCCCCCGCTTGAGTCGCCCACAGCGCTAAACCGGGTGCTCCCGCACCAGCTCGAGCATCATGCCGAGAGCCTCGGCCACGGTCTGTCCCTGAACCTGTGCCCTATCGCCGTCAAAGTGGAAACAGCGGGCGTCGATATCGACTGGCTCCTGCCCCTCGGAGTGCGCCAGCGCGATCCAGACAGTGCCCACCGGTTTCTCGTCGGTGCCGCCATCCGGGCCGGCAACACCACTGACGGCCACGGCAATGTTGGCATCCATCAGGCCCAGCACCCCGCTGGCCATCTGCCGGACCACCTCCTCACTCACCGCCCCAAGCTCTTCCAGGTCCTTCCTGGAGACCGACAGCAGATTGCGCTTGATACGGTTCGCATAGCTGACCACAGAACCATCGAACCAATGGGACGCGCCCGCCACTGCGGTGATCGCCGCCGCGATCGCACCGCCGGAGCATGACTCGGCGGTTGTAACCCGCCAGCGCCGTTTCTCCAGCTCTTCTCCCAGGGCCCGGGCCCGCTCTGCGATCTGCTGCGGCAGATTGTCTGTACTCATCGCCTTAATCTCTCTTATAAGAATCGCTAGAATAGCGCCTTCCCCGAGACCGCAGCAAAGCCCTCTCAACTGACAACAAGAAGTAATCCCATGCCGCCAACCGCGACACCCAGCGCCAAAGCCCAACACACCCCGATGATGCAGCAGTACCTGCGCATCAAGGCCCAGCACCCCCAGGAGCTGGTCTTCTACCGCATGGGGGACTTCTACGAGCTGTTCTACGATGACGCCAAGCGGGCGGCAGAACTCCTGGACGTCACCCTGACAGCGCGAGGCAAGTCCGGTGGCGAGCCAATTCCGATGGCGGGCATTCCCTATCATGCCGCCGAGGGTTACCTGGCGCGATTGATCAAGGCAGGGGTTTCGGTGGCCATCTGTGAGCAGATCGGCGACCCGGCCACCAGCAAGGGGCCAGTGGAGCGCCAGGTGGTCCGCATCGTGACACCCGGCACAGTAACGGATGAGGCACTGCTGAATGAGCGCCGCGATAACCTGCTCGCTGCCACCTCCCGGGTCGGAGATCAATACGGTCTGGCCCTGCTGGACCTGGCCACCGGCCGCTTTGTTGTCCAGGAGGTAAATACCCTCGATGGCCTGGCCGAACAGGTTCAGCGCCACGCCCCCGCCGAACTGCTGGCGGCAGAGGATCTCGACCTGCCGGCAGAGATCCAGCGGCATCCCGGACTGCGCCGCCGTGCGCCGTGGGAGTTCGACTTCGAGTCTGCCAACAGCCTGCTCAACCGCCAGTTCGGCACCCTGAACCTGGAGGCCTTCGGCTGCAGCCACATGCATGCCGCCATCATCGCCGCCGGCTGCCTGCTGCAATATGCTCGCGACACGCAGCGCACAGAGCTGCCGCATATCCGCAGCCTGCAGGCGGAGAGCAGCGAGGAAACAGTTGCGCTGGATGGCGCCAGCCGGCGCAACCTGGAAATCGACCTGAACCTGAGCGGGGGTGACGAAAACACCCTGCTGTCGGTACTCGACAGCTGCAAGACCGCCATGGGCAGCCGCCTGCTGCGCCGCTGGCTCAATAACCCGCTGCGCAGGCTCACCACCCTGCAGCAACGTCAGGATGCCATTGCCGCCCTCATCGACGGCTACCAGTTCGAACCGCTTCGCGAGTCTCTCAAACCCGTCGGTGACATGGAACGTATCCTCGGCCGTCTGGCCCTGCGCTCCGCCCGGCCCCGGGACCTGGCCCGGCTGGGTCAATCGCTGGCACAGTTCCCGGAGATCCAGCAGCTACTCGACCAGACACAGGCGACCCTGCTGGCCGACCTGGGCGAACAGGTCGGCGAATGGCCGGAGACCGTCGCACTGCTGGAACGGGCCATCGTGGAAAACCCGCCAGTGGTGATTCGCGATGGCGGCGTCATTGCCGAGGGCTACGATAGCGAGCTGGATGAGCTGCGCGCGATCAGTGAGAACGCCGGCGACTTCCTCGTACAACTGGAGCAGCGGGAGAAAGAGCGCACCGGCATCCCCACTCTCAAGGTCGGCTACAACCGGGTCCACGGCTACTTTATCGAGATCAGCCGTGGCCAGAGCGATAAGGCCCCGGCCGAGTACATCCGCCGCCAGACACTGAAAAACGCCGAGCGCTTCATCACCCCGGAACTGAAGGAGTTCGAGGACAAGGCGCTGTCAGCAAAGAGCCGCGCACTCGCCCGGGAAAAAGCCCTCTATGAAGAGCTGATCAATCAGCTGAACGAATTCCTGGCCCAGCTTCAGGGCGCCGCCGCCGGCGTATCGGAACTCGACGTACTGGCCTGCCTGGCCGAGCGCGCCGACAATCTGCGCTTGTGCCGCCCGGTGCTCGGCGAAGAACCGGGGCTCGATATCAATGCGGGGCGCCACCCGGTCGTGGAGCAGGTGCTGGACGAACCGTTTGTGGCCAACGACATTGCGCTGCGGGACGACCGCCGCATGCTGGTCATCACCGGCCCCAACATGGGTGGTAAATCCACCTATATGCGCCAGACCGCACTGATCGCCCTGCTCGCCCACGTGGGCAGCTATGTGCCGGCGGACAGTGCCCGCATTGGCCTGCTGGACCGGATCTTCACCCGCATTGGTAGCGCCGACGACCTGGCGGGCGGCCGCTCGACCTTTATGGTGGAGATGACAGAGACAGCCAACATTCTGCGCAATGCCAGTGCCAACAGCCTGGTACTTATGGATGAAATCGGGCGCGGCACCAGCACTTACGATGGCCTTTCCCTGGCCTGGGCCTGTGCCCACTTCCTGGCCGAGCGGGTGCGGGCCTTTACCCTCTTTGCCACTCACTATTTTGAGCTGACCGATCTCCCCAACCGCTGCCCCGAGGCCGCCAACATTCATCTCAATGCCACAGAGCACGGCGACGATATCGTCTTCTTGCATCGCATCGAGGAGGGTCCGGCCTCAAAGAGCTATGGCCTGCAGGTGGCCAAACTGGCCGGCATTCCCAGGGAAGTACTCGAAGAGGCGCGGGAGAGGCTGCAAGCACTGGAATCCGGATCTCAGGAAGCTTCGATCGAGGTTGCCGGGGCCCCGGTCGCTGATCCATCCAACGCGATCAGCAAAGCCGCGGATCTCGGCCAACCTGTCACTGAGGCCGCAGGCCCGTTGGCGGGAACTGAATCTCCCCTGCAGGTGGACCTGTTTGGCAGTGCCCCGCATCCAGCCATCGAAGCACTGACAGAGCTGGACCCGGATGACCTGACCCCGCGCCAGGCGCTGGAACAGTTATACGCTCTGCGCAAATTGTTATAACAACGGGGCCGATTGCCTGCAAAACCCACTACAATTCGCGCCAGTAGTTGCTAAAATCCGCAGCTTGGTAATTTCGGCCGGAGCGTGGTGCTCCGGTCTGTACAGCAGCACTGAGGGATAGTCATGACATTCGTAATTGGGGAAAACTGCATCAAGTGCAAGTACACCGACTGTGTAGAGGTCTGCCCAGTGGACTGCTTCTATGAAGGCCCCAACTTCCTCGTGATTCATCCAGACGAATGCATCGACTGCGCGCTGTGCGAGCCGGAATGTCCCGCCAATGCGATCTTTTCCGAGGACGAGGTGCCGGAGGACCAGCAGGAGTTCATCGAACTGAATGCCGAGCTGGCCGAGGTTTGGCCCAACATTACCGAGAAAAAAGACCCGCTACCGGATGCGGCCGAGTGGGACGGCAAGAAAGGCAAGCTGGAACAGCTGGAACGCTGATTACGCTTCCCTCCTATTCTTGACAGGCCGTCGTACGACGGCCTGTTTCGTTTCCGCTTAGAAAAACTCCTCGACCAATCCCGGCTAATTTGTGAACAGCGTTCTCCCAGGCTACAAATAAGCGCAAGGAATTCCCGCACCCTTTTTTGTATGCCAGCGGGACTGTTAGGGACCAACCGTGCCCTTCACCAACGATCGGGAGGTGCTTCTATGTTGCGCTGGGCAATCATATTCCTCGTTGTGGCATTGGTGGCCGCATTCTTTGGCTTCGGCGGCATTGCCGGCGCTGCGGCAGACATCGCCAAAATATTGTTCTTCGTGTTCCTGGTGCTATTCGTACTGGCACTAATCTTTGGCAGAAAACGACCGTGACGGTCCTCTATCTCTTCCAAAATCCACTAGCGTTTCGGATTGCCAACAAGTCGCCCTAGGGCGGCTTGTCTGGTTGGGCTTGAAAAAAATGTCCCCCGCCAATGGTCCGGCAAACTGTTAGGCGGCCTTATCACCGTCGATCCAATCTACCGTCCCAACGAGAAGTGGCGTTATGAGTCCTGCGGCACAGCCATCACTTCAATAAATTTATTGAAGCCGGTGATCATCTCCATTACCCCGATGGCCTCCAGAATCTCATCATCCCGAACCCCCTGCTCCCGCGCAGCGGCAACCAGGCGCTCGGCATGATTATAAGGATCGAGGTTAGCGTGGCGGGCAAGCTCCAGAATCGCGTGCTCCCTGGCATCAAAATGAGCGTGTTCCGAATCCGTGCGGATGCGCAACACTTCCTTGGGCTCTACACCCAATTCCTGCAGTATCTGGCTGTGCCGGGCAATGCTGTAATCACAGTGATTATCGGCAGCAATTACCAGTGCGATGGACTGTTTCAGGCGTGAGGGCAGACAGCCGTGCACCATCACAGCCTTGTATTTCTCCCAGTTCGCCTTGAGCAACCCGGGGTGATTGGCATAGGCGCGAAAGAAGTTGGGAACCTCGCCCAGCTCCTGCTTGATATCTGCGAAGACCGCTTCTGACATCTCGTCAGCGGGGCTCTCTACCAGTGAGATCCGGCTCATAAGTCACCTGTCTTTCCCTGATGTACCGATACCAGGGCGGGTAAAAGCGGTTCCCGCGCCTTGCGGCACTGTATATAATCCCAGCATGAGGAAGATCATCCACTGCGACTGCGACTGCTTTTACGCATCGGTCGAGATGCGTGACGACCCGAACCTTCGCGGTCGGCCGCTGGCAGTGGGGGGCAGCAGCGATCGGCGGGGCGTCATTTCCACCTGCAACTACGAAGCACGCAGTTACGGGGTCCGCTCAGCCATGCCGACAGCGCATGCCAAGCGACTCTGCCCTGACCTGATTGTAGTACCCGGTAACATGAAGAAATACCGGGAAGTCAGCGCGGAGATCCGCCAGATCTTCCTCGAGTACAGCGACAGGATAGAACCCCTGTCCCTCGACGAGGCCTATATCGACGTCACGGAAAGCGGTCACTGCCAGGGCAGCGCCACCCTGATTGCAGAGCAGATTCGCGCCCACGTCGCGGAACGTCTGGGTATCACCATCTCTGCAGGGGTCGCCCCTAACAAGTTTCTGGCCAAGATTGCCAGTGATTGGCGTAAACCGGATGGCCTGACAGTGATTCCGCCGGAAGCGGTTGAAGAGTTTGTATTGAGACTGCCGGTTAGCAAGATCCACGGGGTCGGTCGTGTCACGGCGGAAAAAATGCAGCGCCAGGGCATTCGCACCTGTGCCGATCTACGCAACTTTACCCAGATCGAACTGGTACAGCGCTACGGCAAATTCGGCAGTCGCCTTTACCAGCTGTGCCGAGGCGAGGACGACCGACCCGTCAATGGAGACGGCTCGAGAAAGAGCGTCAGCGTCGAGCGAACCTTCAGTGAAGACCTGCCCGATATCGCCGACTGGGAAGAGCAGCTACCCTTCCTCTACGGTCGTTTACAGGAGCGGCTCGAAGGCCTCAGTGCCCGGTACCAGGTGAGTGGCGCCGCCGTGAAAGTCAAATATGCCGACTTCTCTACCAGCACCCAGGAGCGGGCCAGCCACTCCACCCGCATCTCAGAATTCAAGCAATTACTGAGGCAGAGCTGGGAACGGCGCCAGGGCCCCATCCGCCTTCTGGGGCTCGGGGTCAAACTCAAAGATCTGCGCGCCGAAGAAGGACCAGAGCAGTTGCCGCTCCCACTGGAGCCGGAGCGCCCGCACTCCGCCTGATCCGGCGTGTGCACGGCAATCACACAAACGTACCGGTCATGAAATCTGGCGTCGCCGCGCACTCACCTGCCGAGGCCCTCCTTCGACAACAACTATACTCATCAGACCAGAGACAAGAGCCGTTCGATGAAAAGAGTGCTGCCCAGTACCCTGGTTGGCTGGTTCCTCGGATATGCGGAAAGACTGGAGCGCCCACGTCTCTTCAAGTGGATTTGTGCGCTGTTTCTCGTCAATCTATTCGTAATTGACCCGCTACCATTCATCGACGAAATCCTCCTCGGGCTGTTCGCACTCTATCTGTCCCGCCAGAAGGCGAATCCAGCGGGCAGTGATACCGGGAAGAGCGGCGGGGAGAAAGTGGTCAAGGGCGAGACGGTCAAGGATGGCCGGGATTCACGCCGCTAGTGCGACGCCGTCCCATGCTGTAGGAGCGCCCGCCAAAAATTGATCTGACCGTCTCTGGCTGAGGTACCAACCACTGTGAAGTGAGTGGACCGTTGGAGGTGGGGTCCCCTAGCAACGCAGTTCGAGCCAAAAACCTTTGCGCACGGAGGCGTGATAGTTTGACCAGAAATGCGTTTCAAAACCTCTCGGACGAGGCGCTGCTCGATTACTACCACTCGACGAGAAATCTTCGGGCCTTCCGGCAGTTATACAGCCGCCATAAAGACAGTCTCTATCGCTACTGCGCGCAAATGAACTTTTCTGCGGCATCCACCGTCCTGGAGCAGCTCTGGCACAGCCTGCTCGAGCGTCCACCGGAACTCTGTGGCCGTCTGTTGCGGAACTGGCTGTTTATTCGCGCAAGCCAGCTACTGACACAGAGCGCCACTGCAGCTGACACCGAGCACAACGGGGAACCGGGAGAGAGTCCGTTAGCCGAAGCAGCCAGGATGGCTCCGGGTGAATCCAGCGCACTGCTCGCTGCGATGCAACAGTTGCCGAGAATCGAGCGCAATATCGTCTTGCTGCATATGGAATGCCGCCTACCGCTGGCGACCATTGCCGACATAGAGCGCATCTCGCTCAAAAAATGTCGGGGGCTTTACCAGCAGGGAAAGGACCGGCTGCGGGAGATCTTACATGGGCCAGAGCGCCAACCCTGGCAAGTGGAAGAGGTGAGACTATGAGTGTCTGCGAAAGAGACTACCAGCTAGCGGCAGCGGCTATGCAGTCACCACACACTCTGGATGAACGGGTACTGCAGCAGGCTCGATCATTCAGGGCCACCCGCCAGAAGTACCCCTGGGTGTCAAAGGCTGCAAGCGGTTGCGCGGCATTCGCCATTGCCGTCCTGCTGATTCATCCGGCCCAATACCTCGGCGCCCTGACTCCGTCAGGGACATCGCACCCTGTCACTACAAGCTCAGAAATCAAAGCCCTCGCCAGCTGGCAGGAGTATGCGGGGGAAGCACTGGCCAGAACCGATCCCTGGTTTGAACTGCGGCAAACCGTCAAGACTGGGGATCACGTTGCGCTCTGCTCCCACTGGCGTGAACAAAAGCGCGGCACGACAGCGGAGAAGCTGCCCGCAGATTTGGCCCAGGAGGCCCGCCGCCACTGTCGGGTTCTTCAACTTCGCTGATACCGCCTCTTCGCCACGGCTCTGCAGCGGTGGCGAAGCCCTTTACCCCCTCAGACAAACTGCATGATCAGCCATTCGGCGATTAACGCAGGTTTCTGCTCCCCCTCCACTTCCATCGTCATTTGCAGAGTGACGAGGAACTGCCCGGGGCTCTTCTCCAGGATATCGAGCACGGTGGCCAACACCCGCACACGACTATTCACCTTGACCGGCGAAACAAAGCGGACTCTGTCGAGGCCATAGTTCATGGCCATCTGAGTCCCCTCAATAGCTAGACCCAGCTGCTCGGCGAAATGTGACAGCAGGGAGAGCGTCAGGAATCCGTGCGCCACTGTACTGCCCAGTGGCGTCTGCTTAGCTGCCTCCGGATCCACGTGAATAAACTGATGGTCAAGGGTGCAGTCGGCAAAGGCATCAATACGTGCCTGGTCAATGGTGAACCACTTCGTGGGCTTCAGCTCAACACCGATATGGTCCGCCACCTGGTCGCGGGGAATGACTGTCGACATCTTGAATCCTCTTTCCATGGATCACTTGTATAGACTGGTGGAGCCCCCCGAGACAATCCGCTACGAGAGGCCTGCCGGTCAGTATGCCGATAAACCCCCATCTACAGCCAGGGCCTGCCCAGTGACGTAAGTCAGTGCCGGCGAGAGCAGCATCACCATGGCTGCAACCACTTCACTGGTATCTGCCAGGCGTTTCATGGGGCAGCCGGACGCCAGGAAAGCCTGGAAATCCTCAGCACTCACACCCTCCGGGGTCTCAATGCCGGTCACCATCGGGGTGAGGGTAAAAAACGGGCAAATGGCGTTAACGCGTACACCGTCCCCGGCGGCCTCGATAGCAGCGGTCTTGGTAAGCCCGATTACCGCATGTTTTGCTGCAGCGTAGGAGGCAATTTTCGGCGCGCCACCCAGCCCCGCCATGGACGAAACATTGAGAATGACACCACTTCCCGCAGCTTTCATCACCGGCAACTGGTGTCGAAGACCAAAGAATACGCCTTTCTGGTTGATGTTGTACTGGCGGTCCAGCTCCGCCTCGTCAGTTTCCTCCAGGGACATGATAGGCGGTGCGACCCCGGCGTTGTTGACCGCGATATCAAGCCCTCCGAAGCGCTCTCGGGCCAGGGAGACCAGCCCCTGACAATCTTTCTCGCGGGAGACGTCGCAATGTTGCGTCGCCAGCTGTACGTCTTCACCGCCCAGCTCATCTGCCAGACGGTCCAGCTCCACGGAATTGATATCGCCGAGGACCAGCCGCGCTCCCCGCTTGCCGAGCTCACGGGCAAGGGCCGCCCCGAGTCCACTGGCAGCACCGGTAATGAGTGCAACCTTGCCATCGAAATCGAGCATCGCATCATTCGTCATATCAAATGCCTCCACAAGCCGTCATGCCACCATCCACAACCACGCACTCGCCGGTGGTGTAACTGGAGGCATCCGATACGAGGTAAAGCACCGTCCCCGCCATTTCCTCTGGCTCGGCATGGCGATGCATGGGGATGTGATCGATCGCTGTTTTGTAGATGCCCTCGTCGGCAAACAGTGCACCGGCAAAATTTGTGCGGGTGAGGCCCGGCAACAGCGCGTTGACGCGGATATTGAACGGAGCACACTCTTTGGCAAATGCCTTGGTCATGTTGACGACGGCAGCCTTGGTTATGGAGTAGATACCCTGCCCCACGCCCGGCTGCAGGGCATTGATCGATGCCGTATTAACAATACAGCCGCCACCCTGTTCACGCATCAACTTGCCGGCCTCGACCGACATGTAAAAATAGCCGCGGATATTAACGTCCACGGTTTTCTCGAACGCAGCGAGATCGGTATCGAGAATATGGCCGAAGTAGGGATTCGCTGCCGCATTATTGACGAGGATATCCAGCCGGCCATATTTCTCGCGGATATGGCCGAACATCTTGCCGATATCCTCCATATTGCCGATATGACAGGCAAAGGCCTCTGCCTGCCCACCCGCATCCACAATCGCATCCGCAACTGCCTTACAACCATCAATTTTACGGCTGGACACAATCACCTGCGCCCCCTGCTCCGCCAGCAGTCGGGCAATCGCCTCACCGATTCCGCGGCTGGCGCCGGTAACCAATGCCACCCTACCCGTCAGGTCAAAAATTTCTGTCGCCATGGATTCCTCTCATTATTGTCTGCGTTACTTGTTATTTGCCACGAATTTTTTATCCGGAAATGCAGGACCGCATCAGTATTCTTTCTCAATCACATCCAGTGCGAAGCGCGCCACAGGATCCACCAGTGCCCCGAGCTTCGCTGCGCTGCGACTGGAGGCATTGCCATCTTGAGCGCGCTTGGCCACTCCCTGAATGATGGCCGCCAGGCGGAAAAAGCTGAACGCCAGGTAGAAGGCCCAGTTGTCGATTCGCTCGATACCGCAACGAGCACAGTACCGGGCGATGTATTCCTTCTCGGAGGGAATGGACAGCTTTGCCCGATCAACTCCCATCAGGCCAGCCATCTTGTCGCCACTTTTTGGCATGCGAAGCTGCATACATTGATAGGCGAGGTCGGCAAAGGGATGACCGAGCGTGGACAGCTCCCAGTCCAGCAGGGCCATCGCCCGCGGGTGCTGCGGATGGAAAATCATGTTATCCAGCCGGTAGTCCCCGTGTACCAGAGCGATACGGCCATCGTCCTCCGGCAGGTGCTGGCCGAGCCACTGAATCAGCGCATCCATTGGTCCCACCGGCTCCAGCTCACTGGCCCGGTATTGCCCACTCCAGCGCTCGAACTGTCGTTCGAAATAATTCCCGGGCTTGCCGTAGTCCGCGAGCCCGACTGTTCCCACATCGATGCTGTGCAACGCTGCCAGGACCCGATTCATCTCATCGTACATCGCCGCCCGCTGCTGGTTGTCCACCTCCGGCAGGGCCGCATCCCAGAAGATGCGCCCCTCACAGTATTCCATGACGTAGAACAGCGAACCGATCACGTCTCGATCTTCACAGAGGTGGATCACTTCCGGCACTGGCACTTCGGTATGTGCCAGTGCGCGCATTACGCGAAATTCGCGGTCCACGGCGTGGGCAGACTTGAGCAATTTACCCGGCGGTTGGCGGCGCAAGACATAGACACCGGCGGCGGTTTCCAGCTTGAACGTGGGGTTGGACTGGCCTCCGGAAAACTTGCTCACCTGTACGGGACCACAAAACCCGGGAATCGCGTGTTCCAGATAGGCAGTGAGCTCGACAAGAGGCAACTGCTCCACCGATCCCGCTTCTGGCTTCATCACTTCTGTTGTCATCGCTTCCCCCGTGATTATTCTGCGCTGTAGCGGGCGGCCAAATTGCGCCCCAGCTGCATCATATGCACCTGGTCCGGCCCGTCGGCGAGCCGGATGGTGCGTGCGTAGGCATATTGCTGGGCGAGGCCGAAATCCTGCCCCAGCCCCGCGGCACCGTGAATCTGAATGGCCCGGTCAATCACGTTGCAGGCCATCTGCGGTGCTACGATCTTGATCATGGCAATCAGGTCTTTGGCTGCCTTGTTGCCGTGGCGATCCATCTGCTCTGCCGCCTTCAGTGTCAGCAGCCGTGCCTGCTCAATCTCGCAGGCAGATTTGGCGATATCTTCCCGCACCGAGCCCTGCTTGCTCAACGGCCGCCCGAAGGCGATGCGCTCTTCAGAGCGGCGCGCCATCATCTCCAGCGCGCGCTGCGCCTGGCCGATCAGGCGCATGCAGTGGTGCATGCGGCCCGGCCCCAGACGCCCCTGGGCGATTTCGAAACCGCGCCCCTCGCCGAAAATCAGGTTGTGCGCCGGAACGCGGACATCGTCAAAAATAATCTCAGCGTGTCCCTCCGGGGCATCGTCATAGCCAAATACGGTCATGGGTCGAATGATCTTTACTCCCGGTGTGTCCACCGGAACCAGGATCTGCGACTGTTGCCGGTAGCGGTCGGGGTTTTCCGCATCCGTTTTACCCATCACGATCAGGATCTTGCAGCGGCGATTGAGGGCACCGCTGATGTAGAACTTGTGCCCGTTGATGACATAGTCGTCACCATCGCGCACGATGGAGGTCTCGATATTGGTAGCATCGGAGGAGGCCACGGCGGGCTCGGTCATGGCAAATGCCGAGCGGATCTCCCCTTCGAGAAGTGGCTGCAACCACCGCTCCTGCTGTTCCGCACTGCCATACTGTGCCAGCACTTCCATATTGCCAGTGTCAGGTGCGCTGCAATTGAAGATCTCGGACGCGAAGAGTACCCGCCCCATCTCTTCAGCCAGTGGCGCGTATTCCAGATTGGTCAGCCCGGCGCCGAAGCGGGGATCGGGCAGGAAGAGATTCCAGAGCTCAGCCTCCCGCGCCTTTGCTTTCAGTTCCTGCAAAATCTGCGGCTCGCCCCAGCGGTCTTCCTGCAGCTGCTCGTGAAAGGTTTTCTCCGCGGGATACACGTGCGCGTCCATAAAGCCCCGCAGCCGCTCCAATAGCTGTTTGACCCGATCCGAGTATTCGAAATCCACGTTGCTTTTCCTCCCCAAATTCTGCGATAAGTAAGGCGAACAGATCAGGCATTCCAGCTGCTCTGGTCTGCTCCATGTCCGCTAGCTGTAAGTGATATATTCCCTGCGCTCTGGTGTTTCCATATGCGGCAGGTGGTTAAAACTGTGCAGGCTGCACTCTTCCCCGCTGCCAAAAAAATGACTGACCGCCGTATTGCGGATTTGCATATTCAGTCGCGTCACGGTTTCCGGGTGCGCGCCCAGCACCTGGCGGATCATCATGGCGATGGCGCCACCGGAACTCACGACCAGGGTCTTGCTGCCCCTCGGGGCATCAGCAATCACCGACAATGCCTCGTCGATACGCCGCTCGAAGGCCTGCCAACTTTCATTGGGCGAGACCTCTCCCCGGGACCAGGCCAGCATGGCACTCTTCAAGAAGCGATAGTAATGGGCGCGGGGACTGCCTTCGCCGGGAACCGCTTGCGGATTGTGCTGGCCGTACAGGCGGGTCAGGGCGTGGAAATCAAATTCATTGAGCTGGGGGAGCAACTGCGGGGTGACGCCGTCCAGCTTCAGCCCCTGACAGAGACCCTGTGCCGTCTCCCGGTGACGGCGCAGATCCCCGCACAGGATCCGGTCGAACTGCAGCCCCTCTGCCCGCCAGTGCTCACCCAGCCAGCGGGCTTGTCGCCAGCCCAGCTCTGAGAGTTTGTCGTAATCGTCTGCCCCGAACGACGCCTGGCCGTGCCGGACGGTAAAAAATTGGGTCACCAGAGTACCTCCGTTAACTCCCTCCACCCTACCGGCCCCCAATAGATCATCAAAGTTTATTATGCGAATATGCAGCCATTCATGCTGGTGATAGCCCACCACTATAAAAAGAACGGCCCAGTGGCATCGCTGGAGCCTGAATTGGCCCGCCAGTAGCCACAGTCTGGCCAGCAATGACGGGAGACAATCGCGTGGCAGGTGCTCAGTTACAGCAGATGGATATGAACCTGTTCCTGGTGATGGACGCCATCTACCGGCAGCGGAACCTGACCCGCGCCGCCGAGCAGCTCCACATCACCCAGCCCGCTGTCAGTAACGCCCTCGCCCGATTGCGGCGCAACCTGGACGACCCGCTTTTCATCCGTACCCCCACGGGCATGAGTCCCACCCCGTTGACTGAGAGCATCATGCCCCGCATCCAGCAGGCGCTGGCATTGTTGGACGGCAGCCTCAGTGCCCAATCCAGCTTCGATCCGACCACCGCGCGCAAGACACTGCGGCTTTCCATGAACGACATGGCGGAAACCCTGCTGCTTCCACGCCTGCTTGAGGCGCTCGAGCAACGGGCACCGGGGATCAGCGTGGAATCCTATTACGTACCCAGAGACCAGCTGGCCCGGGAACTGGCGGCCAATACGTTGGATTTCGGCCTGGACGTGCCCCTGGCCACGGCCACCCAGTTGCAACAGCAGCGGCTCCTGAACGACCGCTACCTGTGCATGTTGCGGGAGGACCACCCGCTGGCCATAGAGGAACGGTTGAGCCTCGACCAGTACCTGGCGCTCGGGCACGTGCACGTTTCCAGCCGCCGCACCGGTCCCGGGGTGGTCGATATCGCCCTCAACAAGCAGGGCCGGCGCCGAGCGATCAAGCTGCGCGTGCAGCACTACCGGGTCGCGCCCCTGGTGGTCATGCGCACGGATCTTGCTCTGACAGTACCCGCCAGCCTCGCGGGGCAATATCCAGCCCGCCTGTTCGAGCTCCCCTTCCAGATCCCACAAATGGACTGGCACCTGCTCTGGCACCGCAACCAGGACAGTGACCCGGCGAACCAGTGGGTCCGCAAGCTGCTGCTGGAGCTGTTCTACCGCTGACCTGATTACCCGCTGACCGGTTTTCCCGCTAAGAAGGAGCGAAGCAAAGCCAAAGAATTCGGCCGGTATGGTCACTGCCTGCCCTTCCTGCCCCCTGCTATTCTGCCGAACCAATCAAACACCGCCGGTGGCGCGCCCATCGGGGGAACCGGCACAGCGAGCCAGAAGAAGAGAGACAGCCGCCATGTCCCAGCCATACCCCAACCTTCTTGCCCCCCTGGACCTGGGCTTCACCCAGCTCAAGAACCGTGTCCTGATGGGCTCCATGCACACTAATCTGGAAGAGCATCCGGGCGGGTTTACCCGGCTTGCCGCCTTCTATGCCGAGCGGGCCCGCGGAGGCGTAGGCCTGATCGTGACCGGCGGTATCGGGCCCAATGAAGAAGGGGGGGTCTTTATGGGCTCCGCCAAGATGACCACCCCGGAAGAGGCACAGCAGCATCGTGAGATCACAGACGCCGTGCACGCTGAGGGCGGCAAGATCTGCATGCAGATCCTCCACGCTGGCCGCTATGCCTACAATCCGAACCTGGTTGCGCCCTCGGCAGTTCAGGCTCCGATCAATCCCTTCCCCCCGCGGGAGCTGACCAGCGAGGAGATCGAGGGCCAGATCGATGACTACGTGCGCTGCGCCACCCTGGCCCGGGAGGCCGGTTATGACGGCGTGGAGATCATGGGTTCCGAGGGCTACTTCATCAACCAGTTCATTGTGTCGCGCACCAACAAACGCACCGATGAGTGGGGTGGCAGCTTCGAGAATCGCATCCGCCTGCCGATTGAAATCGTACGTCGCGTGCGCGAGGCGGTCGGACCAGAGTTCATCATCATCTACCGGCTCTCCATGCTCGACCTGGTCGAAGACGGCAGCACCTTCGATGAGGTAGTCGCACTGGGCAAGGCCATCGAGGACGCCGGGGCGACCATCATCAATACCGGCATCGGCTGGCACGAGGCCCGTGTGCCGACCATCGCCACCAGCGTGCCCCGCGCCGCTTTCACCGCCATCACCGCCAAGGTCAAGCAGCACCTGCGCGTGCCGGTGATCACCAGTAACCGCATCAACATGCCGGAAGTAGGTGAAGAAGTGCTCGCCGCCGGCCATGCGGACATGGTCTCCATGGCGCGGCCATTCCTCGCTGACGCCGACTTCGTCAACAAGGCGGCAGAAAGCCGCGCCGATGAAATCAACACCTGCATCGGCTGCAACCAGGCCTGCCTCGACCATACCTTTGAGATGAAGCTCACCTCGTGCCTGGTGAACCCCCGTGCCTGTCATGAAACAGAGCTGAACTATACAACCGCGGAAGTGAAGAAGCGTATCGCTGTGGTCGGCGCTGGCCCGGCGGGTCTCGCCGCCGCCACCGTCGCCGCCGAGCGCGGGCACAGGGTCACCCTGTTCGAAGCCGGCGACAAAGTTGGCGGGCAATTCAATGTGGCCAAACAGATCCCGGGCAAGGCAGAGTTCGAAGAAACTCTGCGTTACTTCAAGCGCAAGCTGGAACTCACTGGTGTCGCTGTGAAACTGAACCACCGTGTAACCGCCGGTGAACTGAAGGATTTCGATGAGGTGATTCTTGCCACCGGCATCAGCCCCCGTACGCCACCCATTCCCGGTGTCGAAAATGAAAAAGTGCTCGGCTACCTGGATGTGCTGAAGGAGAAAAAGCCGGTAGGCCAGCGGGTCGCGATTATCGGCGCCGGCGGCATTGGCTTCGACGTGGCGGAGTATCTCACCCATGAGCACGACCACCAGGAGCAGCTGCTCGCCAGTGATCGGGATGAGTTTTTCCGCGAATGGGGCGTGGACATCGAACTGAACCAGCGGGCGGGCCTGCAGCAGCCTGAAGCGGTATCTTCACCGCGACAGGTCTACCTGCTGCAGCGCAAGACCAGCAAGGTGGGTGCCGGCCTCGGCAAAACCACCGGCTGGATCCATCGCACCAGCCTCAAGCATCGCCAGGTGGAAATGATCGCGGGCGCCCAGTATGAAAAGATCGATGACAAGGGCCTGCACCTGCAACTGGGCGAAGAATCGCGCCTGCTGGAAGTTGACAACATCATCATCTGTGCCGGTCAGGAGCCGGAGCGGACCCTGCACACCGAGCTGGAGAAACTCGGTATCCGCTCCCATCTGATTGGCGGGGCTGACGAAGCGGCCGAACTTGACGCCAAGCGTGCTATTGACCAGGGGTCCCGTCTCGCAGCCGGACTGTAAATACTCCCGAGCATATTCCACCAATCCAACGGCCCGTCACGCCGGTGGGTTGGTGGTCTTTCCCCGAATCCCCCCGCCTTCCTGTCCATTTTCCTTTTACGCTCAATATTAGAATCCTGTTGCTTTACTGATGAGCTTCTGGATATTGCCTTCGAAATAACCACCGCTTCGGGGTTCTTTGTTATCCCTCCCGTCCAGGGCAGGCTGCTGCGCGACAGATCCGGTCGAGCGCTATACTGCTGTTGATCCTTATCTGGGTAATGCCAGAGAAAAGTCGGCTGTGCGTCAACCTCTTAACAAAGCCCCTTTTCCCATTACCCAGATCAGAGCCGCAAATGCCACGGATGGTTGCAAATAACAAGCATGTCTCTTTCCGAACTCCTGATACAGGTGCGCCCACAGGTCGAGCGGCAAATCAGCCGGAACCAGGCGCCGATAGTGCTCTTCGCCTCAATCTGCGATAGTGAGCAAAGGGCCCATACGAGCCATTGCAAGGCCCAGACCTTTGACGAAGCCTGGCGGCAGATTGCTTCTCAGGCGCAGACCACTGCCAGAAAACGCAAGCTGCAGGTCAAGTGGCTCAGGATTGACTGGGTAACCTCGATAGAGGCCACCACCTGGGAGGGGCTGGACGCGCGCCTGAAAAAAACCAAACGTGGCTACTTCCGCCATGGTCTCGCTTTCGACCACGATCTCCGTTTTGCCCTGCTGGAGATGGAGCTGAATGCCAATGCCATTTGCTATGGCGGCAACCAGGTTGAACATGCCGTATTCAACCATGGAAATTTCCAGAAATACGCAAAGCGTCGTTTCAATCGGGTCCCACAGCTGGACTCAGTCGAAAAACAAGCGGTATTCATTCTTTCCACCAAAGGCATCTTCGCCAGCAATGTAACCCCTCCCATCTACCTTTACGGGCCAGGCCGCAATGCGGGACGAAGACTGGTCAACAGGCTGGATACGTCGCTGGTCACTGATCTGGTGAGATCCAGCAGCGAATTCCTGGCCAGCCAGGTTCGCTCCAACGGACGCTTTTATTACGGATGGCATGCCTGCTTTGACCGTCCGATCAACACCTACAACACACTGCGCCATGCCAGTAGTACCTATGCGATGATCGAGGCATGGGAGGTAACAGAAAGTCCGCAGCTCAAGTCTGCCATCGAACGCGCACTGGGGCATCTAACCGAGACGTTGATCCAGCGCGTCACGCTCCCCAATGGGCAGCGGGTAGCATTTCTGGTCGAGAGCAATGGAGAGGTCAAACTCGGCGGCAATGCAGTCGCTATTCTGGCGCTAGTCAAGTATTCCCAGGCAACAGGGTCGACCAGATACCGGGAATTGCTGGAGCAGCTGGCCCTCAGCATCCAGTACATGCAGAACCCGGACAGTGGCCAGTTCCTGCATGTCCTCCAGTTTCCCGAACTCAACGTCAAACAGGCATTCAGGATCATTTATTACGATGGTGAGGCGGCATTCGCACTGATGCGCCTCTATGGCCTCACAAAAGACGAACGCTGGCTCAATGTGGTGGAGAAAGCGTTCGATTACTTCATCGAGGCCGGGCACTGGCGAGCTCATGATCATTGGCTGAGCTATTGTGTCAACGAACTGACGCTCTACCGCCCGGAAGAAAAGTACTTCCGCTTTGGCCTGCAAAATGTGGCCGACTACCTGGACTTTGTCGAGAACAGGATCACCACCTTCCCCACCCTGCTTGAGTTGATGATGGCCGCGGAAAGAATGGTCAAGCGATTGCAGCAAAGCGAGAAGCATCGCCACCTGCTGGACCTGCTGGATCTCGATCACTTCTACCGCGCCCTGGACAAAAGGGCCTACCATCTGCTGAATGGCTATTTCTGGCCGGAAACCGCGATGTTCTTCCAGAACCCTGGCAAGATCACCGGGAGCTTTTTCATTCGACACCATGCGTTCCGATTGCGTATCGATGATGTGGAGCACTACTTGTCAGGCTTTGTCGCCTATCGCGAATTCTTACTGAAAGGGGGAAAGCAGGTCGTCAATCAACCATCACGGGTATCGGATGGGACAGCTCCGCCAGCGTCCGGGCCCAACTGGAACCGCGAAAACCTGCTCATCGCTACAGGAGGACAGTGGCTTGGCCAGATGCCAGCGAAAGAGTGGTCTGCTACGGGCCTCTGCGTCTACCGGGGTGGTATGAAACCTGGCAACCTGATAGCTCTGCGCTCTCAGGGCGGAAATCGGTTTATTCCCCGCAGCGACCTATCTCGACTGCCATTTACACCCCAGGCAATCCTCGCCGAGGGAATGAAAGACCATTTGTCAGATTTGCCCGCACCCGTGTTGCGAGTTCGGGATGTACGCACCGCAGTACTGGACATGGGAAAATTTGCACGCAAAAAACTGACGGGCACTGTAATTGGCATTACCGGTAGCGCTGGAAAGACAACGACCGTCGCCATGCTCCATCACTTGTTGGGGCCCTGGGGAGGAGCAGCCAAGTCAGAAGCCAACGCCAATCTTCCGGTGGGCATCGCCTGGAACCTGGCTTCGATACCGTGGCAATCGCGCTTCACACTGGTTGAGATGGCCATCGGCAGCATGGACAAAAATTCCGCTCTCGCACGCCCTCATGTAGCTGTGATTACGAACATTCACAAAGCTCACCTTGAATACCACAAGACTACGGAAGAAATCGCCGTCAAGAAGGCCCGGATATTCTCTGCCATGGAGCCCGGCGGGCTTGCAATCTTTAACCGCGACATCCCCGAGTGGCCCATCATCCAGTCTGCAGCGGAGCAGGCGCAGCTCAGGATCATTACTTTCGGCCGTCACCCCGACAGTAATGCCAGACTTACTGACTACGACCCTGCCACCGGTCTTGCCAAGGCCACCATTGGCAACAACGAGGTAAACTTCACGGTCGGCAGTATGGGCCTGCATATGGCGATGAACGGGCTAGCTTGCCTCACCGTCATCGATGCACTCTCACTCGATATCAATGCTGCATTGCCGTTGACAGGATTGTTCCAACCACCCTCCGGGCGTGGAGACCTGCTCGAGGTGGCCCTCGACAACAGGAAAATCCACCTGATAAACGATGCCTACAACGCCAATCCTGGTTCCATGCAAGCAGCCCTGGATCGCCTCAATCACAGTGCAGCGTCACAGACGCGAGGAAGAAAAATACTGGTTCTGGGCGACATGCTGGAACTGGGGGATGACTCCGAGCAGTGCCATCAGGATCTCGTACCCAAAATACAGGCCTGTAACCCGGATTCGGTTTTTCTGGTAGGCAAGCAGATGGCCGGGATTTTTCACCCCTTGCGTGAGAGCGGCATCAGGTGCTCAAGTCACGATGACCACAACAGCTGCACAAACCAACTCGCTGAAGAGCTTGAACAGGGAGACCTGGTGCTGCTGAAAGGCTCACACGCGACAGGACTGCACCACATCGTCCGGCAGTTGCATGACCGTTCATGACCATTATCTCTCGCGCAATGCATCTTTCGCGCTGTTGAGGGGCTTCACCAGATAGTCGAAGACAGTTTTTGAACCCGTCTTGACGTCAACGGTTGCAACCATACCGGGAACGATGGGAAAGCGCTTGCCCGCCTGATTCACCAGTGCATCTGATTCGGTCAGGATAAATACGCGGTAGTAATATTGATCCGGATTAATTTCGTCCTGAATGGTGTCCGGAGAGATCATTTTGACATGCCCATCCAGGCCACCATAGACAGAGTAGTCATAGGCCGTGATCTTCACCTTGGCGGCCTGCTCCGGGTGAATGAAGGCGATATCCCGCGGGGAGATTCGAGCTTCGATCAGCAATTTGTCGTCCAGAGGGACAATTTCCATCAGACGGCCGTTGGGGGGGATGACTCCGCCGATGGTCGTTACTTCGATATCTTTGACGATCCCCCGCACCGGGGAACGCAGGGTGAGCCTTGTCAGTGAATCGGAGCGTCCCTCAATAACGGATGACAACGCCTCAACCTCGGCACTGACCGCTGCCAGTTCTTCCCGCGCTCGCACCATATACTCCGAGCGTCTCTCATTGATCTGTAATTCCAGCTCGGACTTCTGGCGGCTCAGACGCAAAACTTCCACGTTGCTGGCCGCTCCTGAGCTCACCAGCGAGCGCGTGATGGACAGTTCTTTTTCAACCAGCACCAGGGATTCCCTGAGCCCCTTCAGGGATTCATCCAGTTGGTGGCGACGGGTGTTATAGAGTTTGCGCTCCTTGGCCAGCAGCTCGTCGAAACCGTCCAGCTCTTCGGGAAAGGCAAGCTTGCTGCCATTCACCTCTGCCGACAGGCGTGCAGCACTGGCCAGTGCTGCTCGGTAGCGGGCTGCACTCTCTTCCACGTTGGAGCGGATCTTGGTGGGATCCAGTTGAGCCAGGATTTGCCCCTGTTCGACGATGTCCCCCTCGGAGACCTTCAAGTCTGCCAGGATGCCGCCCTCCAGTGACTGGACCATCTGCGCCCGGGATGTCGGCACCACCTTTCCCGTGCCGGAAGAGACCTCATCGACCCGTGCAAAATAGGACCAGGCAATCAGTGCAGCGATCAGCAGAAAGAAAACCCACACGACCCGCGTCGAACGCACGATCGTCGACTCATCCGTTCCGTCATCCAGAGTGCCTGCGCCTCTGTGAAAGTCGGCATCCAGCAAAGGCACCCTGGGAGAGGCGGACTGTTTCAGTGGGCAGGCCTTTGCGCCGCCCTCTTTTGGGCTCATGGCGACACCTGTGCAGACTTGCCCGCAGAAGACTGGCCCGGCGTCGGCTTCGCAGGCTGTGAAAGCTTCGTCAGTATTTCTTCCTTGCCACCGTCCATCAACACTCGACCTGCATCCACCACTACGATTCTATCCACCAGCCTCAGGGTACTTGCCCGGTGCGTAGCCAGTATTAATGTGCGCTCACCGATCCACTCTGAGAGATTGTCGATGACCCGACGTTCGGTAGCCTCGTCCAGGGAGGCTGAAGGCTCATCCAGCAGCAGTACCTGCGGTTGGCGTATCAACAGCCGCGACAACAGCAGCGACTGCCGCTGACCACCAGACAACCCCTTGCCACCTTCAAGAACCATATGGTCCAGCCCTCGGGGCAACCTGCGCACAAAGTCCTCGGCACAACTCATTTTCAGCGCCCACAGTATTTCCTCATCAGAAGCCTGAGGCGCTCCCAGGGTCAGGTTCTCCCGCAGGGTGCCGTGAAAGAGCGTAGAGTTCTGGCTCAGTAATCCAATGTCCCGGCGCAGATCTGCGGGATCAAGATGATCAATGGCAATACCATCGATTGTGGCCAGGCCGGAAGCGTTTTCCAGCAGGCCCGCCATCGCCTGCAGCAATGTCGACTTACCGGCACCGTTGCGCCCCAGAACTGCGATTTTTTCACCAGGCCGAATAACCAGCCCGGGAACCTGAAGCGCAGGATCGGGCGCGTCCGCGTCGTAGCTGAATGCGGCCTGGCGAAATTCATAATCACCATGAATCGTGCTCTTGTGCACCCGCTTGCTGCCCTCGGCATGATCCACGGGCAACTGCATGATCTGGTCGAGCCCTTTCAGGGCCATCCTGGCCTGCTGCCAGCGGCTCAAAATCTGGGTCACCTGCGCGATCGGTGACATCATCCGGGAGCCCAGGATAGAGGCCGCGACCAGCGCACCGGTAGTCAGGTCACCGGCCATCACCATGGGGGCGCCAAAAAGTACAATTACGGCGAATACCGAGGACTGCACATTGTGTGTCCAGGTCACCAGCTTGCTGACCAGATATCGCAGCTCGAGATTCGAATCCGCGGTCACCGCATTGAAGTGGTTCCATTGCTGCTGAAAGCGCTGCTCGGCCTGCAATACCTTGATGTCCTCCATGCCCTGAACCGATTCCACCAGCATGGCATTGCGCAGCGAGGATTCCCGCATCGACTCAGCCGAGAGACGAGCCAGTTTTCCCTGCGCCAACAGGCCCGGTATCAATAGCAGCAACAGCGCGACCAGTGGCACCAAAACCAGTGGGCCCGCAATCATCCAGAGCACAGCCAGAAAGAGAAAGAAGAACGGCATATCGGCAATGGCCAGAACCGTGGTGGAGGTCACCATTTCCCGTACCCGCTCCAACTCCCGAATTTGGGAAATGAAGGTTCCGGTGGACTTCGGGCGTGCAGAATTACGCAGTCGCACGGCATGACCGTATACGAGGTCCGACACACGGATATCGGCCCTCTTGCCAAGAAGATCCGTAATGCGTGTGCGCATCAACCGCATGATGAAGTCAAAAAGCACAGCCACACAGACACCGCTGAACAGGACATACAGTGTTGGCATGGATTCCGCTGGAATTACACGGTCATAGACCTGTTTCGAGAACAGGATACCGGCAAGCGCCAGGGTATTGGCTACTGTGGTCGCCAGCATGACATGGGTGTAGGGTTTCAGGTCTCGCAGGATGATCGAACGGAACCAGTGCTTACCCTGGGGCTTGATGTAGTCATCGACCCGGGCATCGCTGACAGTCTTGCGCGGTCGCAAGATCAGCAGCATGCGCACCTGTTCCTGCAGTGCTTTGAGTTCGACTGTCGACGCCAAACCCTGATCGCCACTGAAGGTCACACTGGCCACACCCTGCTTATCCACTCCTTCAATGACACCCACCTGGCCATCGGTCGTTTGAATCACCAGCGGCAGTCGCCAGGCGCTTATCTTGGCGTGCTCGAACTTGGCAGTTTTCACCGTCATTCCGGCCTGGCGCGCCATCTGGAGAAGAACACTGTGGGTAGAAGTGTCCTGTGTTGAGGCACTGGCAATTCGAATGTTTTCTTCCGAACAATCGAGACGGTAATGACGGGCCACCGTCAGCACTGCCTCCAACCAAGGAGAGAAATCCAGAGCCGGATTCTGGTCCGAGGCAGCCGCCTCATTCACCTCCACTGCATCCAACTGACTCATGGCAGAATTTGCACCCCCTGCACTTGCCGCCCCTCAATGCCGAATGCGCGTCGCAGTGCACCGACGTTGTAGAGACAGTCCAAACGCAATCTCTCCAGATCGAACCTTGTCCCACTGAGCTCCTGCCGGGCCTGATAGAGCTCCTGCTCCGAGTTGAGCAGGTCCAGCAGCGTGCGGGTACCAAGCGAAGAATACTGCTTGCGATACAGGTCGCGAGTCTCGCGAATAGAGCGCTCCCGCGCCTCCAGAATGCCAAGGCTCCTGGCCAACCCCCTTTCCTGTTCCTGTGCGGAGCGGTAATCCCTTGCCACTGTCTCAATCGCCGCATCCTTCGCATAATCAGCCGCCTGAAGCGCATAGGCACTGGACTGCTTCGTCGCAGAGATCCGCCCCCCCTGATAAATGGGCATGGAGAGATTCAGGAAGACGGAAGATTCGTTCTCATCGATGACATTGGCATCCACATAGTTGGGATCCAGGTACCGGTTGTAATTGGCATCGAGAGACAGGGTAGGCCAGGCGTCAGATTTGGCTTCTTCCAATCTGGCCATCGCCTCATCCCGTGAGGCTTCAGCGATCAGCACCCGCGGGGATGCGGTAACCGCCGATACGGGCGCCTCGCAGGCAGAGGTCAGTGATGGCGTGGCTTCCATCGAGACAGCAAAGGGTTGCTCTGCGCCAACAAAGTTCTGCAATTCCGCACGCCAGCGGGCCAGGCGCGCTTCCAGCTGCTGAAAGTCTGCCCGCGCCGCCTGCATTCGAGACTCTGCCTGGAGCAGGTCAGACCGGGAGCTGGCACCGCGTTCACTACGCATTCTCACCAGCGACGCTATGGATTGGACACCATCGATTCGCTCCCGGGCAATACCGAGTAAAGCCTGGTAACGCTGGACTTCGATAGCCGCATTGGCAGTTTGGCGGGCAACCTGATCCACACTGAACAGCACGTTCGCCAGAGAGCGCGTTGCCTCCGCACTGGCGAGGTCTACGCCACTGGAGACCTTGCCGAAGTCATAGATCACCTGCGAGGCATAGAGCTGCAGCGCATGACCATTACCATCCCCCTCATCTTCACTGTCGTGACCGGCAATCACACCGGCGTTCAGTTGGGGGAAGTAGCCTGCACGGGCAATGCGGATATTCTGTTGTCGCTGGAACAGCTCATTGACCGACTCCGAGATCACCGGATGCCAGTTCACGGCCTGGAGGACGGACTGTTCGATGGTGAGCAGTGGCGGTGAATACTGCGACTGGCTGACAACTGCGGGTCGGCTCCCTTCTGACGATTCGACTGAAGGAGATTGCGCTGCAAGTTGCGACGCACTGCTGACAAGTAGGAGCCGTTCATGGAACTCCTGACCATGCCCCGGGGGAGCCCAGGCGTGGCAGGCAATAGCCAGTGCTATCGCCCATTGCCGCTGTCGAATAAGCACTATGTCCACTCGCCGAGGATGATTGCGATGTCCACTTGTGGTGGAAGCTGCCGGCATCGCTGATTAAATTTATTCCAGCATCGAGTCTAGACAAAAAAACCGGGCCCTGAGGCCCGGTTCTTCCCTACGCGTTGAGATCAATCAGATCTGGAAATCTCCCAGGCCACTCTGTTGCCAGAGGTCCTGGACCATTTCTTCACTCTGAGGCATCAGGTCGAGGTCAGGCAGCTCGAAGGTCGACTCGCTGAAGCGTGCGAACACATCAGGTAGAGCGTCGCTAATGCCGTCATTTCCACCTCGAGAGCCAGAAACAAGTGACTCTACATTGCTGAGCAGGTCAGCCAGGGAAAGGGCCGGCTCTCCGTCACCCCCGCCACAGCCGCAGTCTTCCTCATCGCCGTTCTCGGCCGCACTGGCCTCCACACCTGCGAGAGTGACTACCTCCGTGATCCCGGTTGCCTCGACAATCTCGTTGCCACCAACATCGGGACAAAGGTCATCGACGTCAAACTCCACGACTCCTTGACCGCCAACTGTAGGACCACCAGGGGCATTTGGGTTACCGGCGATCGGCCAGTTCGCAATGAGTTCCTCGTTGGAGATTGCCTCTGAGCAAGGATCGTCTGGGGTTCCCTGATAATGAATGGTCGCGGCCTTAATGACCCACTCCTCGACCACAACCGGCGGTTCGCCATCCGGGTCACCGAAGTTTTCCTCAATACAGGGGATCAGACTCTCCGGATAGGTACCGTCAGTAATTTCTTCATCAAACCCTTCCACCTTAATGATTTGCCCATCCGAAAGCCGGAAAGCGATGTAAGAAATCGCATTGGGCAGTTCACAGTCGGCATCCGCGTCCGCATCGGCGTCGGCGTCCGCATCGGCGTCAGCATCGGCATCGGCATCGGCATCGGCGTCCGCGTCGGCATCGGCGTCGGCATCCGCATCCGCGTCGGCATCCGCATCTGCATCCGCATCTGCATCGGCATCGGCATCGGCATCCGCATCGGCATCCGCATCGGCATCCGCATCGGCATCGGCATCGGCATCGGCATCCGCATCCGCATCCGCATCGGCATCGGCATCCGCATCGGCATCCGCATCGGCATCGGCATCGGCATCCGCATCGGCATCCGCATCGGCATCGGCGTCGGCATCTGCATCAGCGTCGGCATCGCAGTCGTCTTTGTCGCCGTACTTGCAGTCGTCCTTGGGCGGATCGTCTTTGCAGTCGTCCTTGGGTGGCTCGTAATCTTTTTCGCACTCCTCAGGTGGTGGTACGTAGCCTCCACCAGAGTCCCCATCCTTACAGTCCTCGTAGCCGCCGCTAGAATCTTTTTCGTCGCGACTCCAGTCATAGCTACCGCTCTGGTAATCCTTGTGGCCAAACCAGAAGCTCTGTCCGTCTCCCGAGTTATCGCTGCCAGAGTATGTTCCCATAGTGCACCTTTATCCCTACTTCCCTGAAACATCCATTAATGAAGTGCGGTTGGGTTCAACGCGGGCAGCTGTTTGTCGCTATTTTTGCCAAAGCGTTAATATCGTTAGCGGTCAAATACCCCAAACCAGGCTGACTATTTTTTAACCAGCCTGTTAAGTTATGGAATACCAAAGAAGGGAATGCAAGGTGGGAAACACCGCGGGAAGAAGGCCCTGTTGAGGATCGGCGGAATGCGAGCACACCGAGGATGGACAGGCCTACAGAGCAGGGGATGACTTGGCCTGTCTTCCTCAGTTTTCTGGTCACTACCGGTCTACAACAATTCTTCTGTCAGCGCATGAATACACTAGACAGGGTCAAAACCTGATTGCTGCCACAGGTCCTGCACATCCTGCTCGAACTGCAGACTAAATTCATCATAAACGTTGTCGGCCGACGCCTGCTCTGCGTCTTCAGGCCCGCAACCCTGCCCCGGCAGATTGTCTGTTGAGTATTCACCATTTGTCAGTGCAGAAATGGCTGTTTCTACGCCATCCAGGAGCTCATTGAGTTCTACGCTCTGCTCGAACTCGAGGTCATTGGAAAGCTCTTCACCCCTTTCGACCAGCATTTCGAGGCTGTCCAGAGCTTGTTCCAATTGAGACAAAGGAACCAGTCCTTCAGTAAAGGCCCCCACCAAGTCTCTGACCCCTTCGGCCAAGTCAGCGTACTCCTCCGTCGAATCCGAATCCAGGCAGCCACAGGCAGCAGCAACCGAATCTGCTCCCGCTCCTTCGCCAGACAACAGGGGCTCGCCATCACAAAGGTCTTGCAAATCTACCTCAATAACGCCCGGACCACCTATTTGCCCTCCAGGGTTTGTAGGCCAACCATCGGTCGTTGTGATCTCGCAATTGTCGTCGTAAAACTGATTGCCTGCCTGCACGATGTAATCACTGCCGTTCACCGGTACGACTTCAGCTCCGTACGTTTCTTCAATGCAGTCGATCAATGTCGCCGGGAATTGACCATCGTTGATCTCAGCATCATTGAACTCGACTTTGATCACCCGACCATCATCGAGCTGGAAAGCAACGTAGCCAATATCTCTTGGTAAATCACAGTCGGCATCTGCATCCGCGTCTGCATCGGCGTCGGCGTCGGCGTCGGCGTCGGCGTCAGCATCAGCGTCTGCATCAGCGTCCGCATCAGCATCGGCGTCCGCATCGGCATCAGCGTCCGCATCGGCATCGGCATCCGCATCGGCATCCGCATCGGCATCCGCATCCGCATCGGCATCCGCATCGGCATCCGCATCGGCATCGGCATCGGCATCGGCATCGGCATCGGCATCCGCATCGGCGTCTGCATCGGCATCTGCATCTGCGTCCGCGTCGGCGTCCGCATCGGCATCGGCATCGGCATCTGCATCCGCATCGGCATCTGCATCCGCATCGGCATCTGCATCGGCATCTGCATCCGCATCGGCGTCGGCGTCGGCGTCGGCGTCGGCATCAGCGTCTGCGTCTGCGTCTGCGTCAGCATCCGCGTCAGCGTCAGCGTCCGCATCAGCATCGGCGTCTGCATCAGCGTCCGCATCGGCATCGGCATCGGCATCAGCGTCCGCGTCGGCGTCTGCATCAGCGTCTGCATCAGCATCCGCGTCGGCATCCGCATCGGCGTCTGCGTCTGCGTCTGCGTCTGCGTCTGCGTCTGCGTCTGCGTCTGCATCAGCATCGGCGTCCGCATCGGCATCGGCATCGGCATCGGCATCAGCGTCCGCGTCGGCGTCTGCATCGGCATCTGCATCCGCATCGGCATCGGCATCTGCGTCCGCGTCAGCGTCAGCATCGGCATCTGCATCTGCATCGGCGTCTGCATCAGCGTCCGCATCGGCATCGGCATCAGCGTCCGCGTCGGCGTCTGCATCGGCATCTGCATCCGCATCGGCGTCTGCATCGGCATCCGCGTCAGCATCCGCGTCAGCGTCCGCATCAGCATCCGCGTCAGCGTCCGCATCAGCGTCCGCATCAGCATCGGCGTCTGCATCAGCGTCCGCATCGGCATCTGCATCCGCATCGGCGTCTGCGTCTGCGTCTGCGTCAGCATCCGCGTCAGCATCCGCATCGGCATCGGCATCGGCATCGGCATCGGCATCGGCGTCTGCATCCGCATCCGCATCCGCATCCGCATCCGCATCCGCATCCGCATCCGCATCCGCGTCAGCATCGGCATCGGCATCTGCGTCGGCATCGGCGTCCGCGTCCGCATCCGCATCCGCATCCGCGTCAGCATCCGCGTCTGCATCGGCATCTGCGTCGGCATCCGCGTCGGCATCCGCATCGGCATCGGCGTCTGCATCTGCATCTGCATCTGCATCTGCGTCGGCGTCGGCGTCGGCATCGGCGTCTGCATCGGCATCGGCATCCGCGTCGCTATCTGCGTCTGCGTCACTCTCTGGTATCTCCGGCCCAATCGGCCTGAATCCGCCAGGGGGGATCACGAAGCCTCCTCCACCGCCATTACCATTATCAATAGCGGGGACGAGGATACCGATACCAATCAGGGGAGGCAGCCAGTTCGGTATTGCGACACCGGCCGCGGGAGCAGCCGTAACGAGTGCTTCAGGGGTAGCGGCAACTTCACTGATGAGGAAATCCGGCTCGGCCCCCGTGTACTCGCCGCGCAGCAGGTTGCCCTTGGCTCCCTGAAACAGCAGCTCGCTCTGGAGGCCCGCATCATCGACGTCAAAAAAATCGAACAAGGTAATGCGCTGACCGTTTTCCAGGACGATCACTAGGTCGAAGCCTTCGCGGGAATAACTGGCAACTTCTTCTGGGCCGAAGGGAAGGACGACGGCACTGGGTGCGGATAAATTGATGGACTGCAGCGGCGTGGAAATAGCCTCGCCACTGCGCTTGTCGATGACCGTCGCGCTCATGCCACCACCTGCTACTACTTATGCGCAATCCCTGGGCACCGAAAGCTCAATGATGCTTTGGCACAAAGAGGGGGGCTTTGGTGTAAAAATCACTACTGTGGAGTCATTCGTCCGTCTTCAGGGGGCTCCGGACCTGAAAAAATTGTTCAATATTTTTTATGGACGAAGACGTCAGGGGTTGCAAGGAGCTAAATAGCGCCAGCTATACTCTACCGGCTAAATTTAGGAAGCTGGCCATGATGCTATCACTGGTGAACGCCTGCCAACTTGATCAATTGGTCCAGGCCTCTATCTATGACTAGTACGGCCCCTGGCAGCATTTTCAGCAAGAAGAGAGCAATCGCCAGCTTGAGCAGGGACACATACCGTTTGCGTATTTGATCAGGGAGTACAATGCCTCGTATTTTGTTGATTCGTCATGGGGAGGCGCTGAAAAAGCCTTCGATTAGTGACCCTGCACTGACACCGCTTGGTGAGGAACAGTCACGTCAGCTGGCCAAGAACCTGTCCTCGGAGCCACCGGTGTCTCTAATCAGCAGTCCCATGCAGCGCGCGCGGCAAACCGCCGAGCCTCTTGCTGAAGCCTGGCAGCAGCCGGTTGCCATCGAGCCGCTGGTGACGGAAATCCCCTCCCCCCTTGATCTGCCAGCCAGCCAGCGGGGACCTTGGATACGCGGTCTGCTGGATAAAGAATGGCACCAACTGGAACCCCACCAGCAGGAGTGGCGAGCGGAGATCATCGCATATCTCCAAGGCCTTCAGAGTGATACGGCGATCTTTTGCCACTTTATGGTGATTAACTCGGTGGTGGCGAAGATCCGCGAGGACTCCCGCATCCGCCAGTTCCGGCCCGACTACACCTCGATCACCGAGCTCTCACTGGACGAGCACGGACTGCGCCTGGTCCGCCTCGGCCGCTGCCGGGACAGTCAGATCCGCTAGCCCTCCAACTGACAGAACATCTCAGTCTTTTTTCAGGCTCTTGCTCACCACTTCATAAAGGTCAGCAGACAGTTGCCCCGATGCCATGACCGACTGCAGTGCTGCAAACATCTGCTCCCGCGGCCCCTGGCAGTACTTCTTCCAGCGGGTGATCGGCGTGACCAGTCGCGCGGCAATCTGCGGATTGAGCTTATCCAACGCAATCACCTGCTCGGCCAGGAACCGGAAACCACTGCCATCGGGCTGGTGGAATTGAGTAAAATTGCGGTTGGCAAAAGCACCGATTACGGACCGCACCCGATTGGGGTTAGTCAGCTCAAAGGCGGGATGGGCCATCAGTGCCCGCACTGCTTCGAGGGTGCCGCGTTTGGGGCTGCTGCTCTGTAAAGAAAGCCACAGTTCCACGACCTGGTCATCTTCTTTCCAGCGCTCATAAAAGTTCTGTAACGCCGCCTCTGCGCGCTGTTCATCAGCCCGGTTGACCAGAGCCGCCAGAGCGGCTGCGCTATCAGTCATGTTGGTTGCCGTAGCGAACTGACTATCGGCAAGGGCCAGTGCGTCTTCCCGCTCCGTGACACACAGATAAGCAAGGGCGACGTTTTTCAGACGCCGCTGTGCAATATCCGCTGCCACCGGACGATAGGGTTTATCGTGATCGAGCCGTCGGTAAGCCTGCTCCAGGTGTTCGTAAAGCGCTTCGGCCAGAGCCTGCTCGGCATATTTGCGGGAGGCAATTATGGCCTCCGCATCGATCGTGTCCGCCTCCTCCGCCAGTGTCTGGGCACTGGGCAGGGTCAGCATTTCAGCTACCAGCGCTGGATCCAGGTCGTCCTGCTGAAGCACACTCCGGTAGGCATCCACCAGCTCAGGCGGGAGCTCCATTGCGGTGCCGGAACGGAAATCTGCCTGCAACTGGGCCAGTGCCCGGAAGGCCAGGCGCTGTCCGGCATCCCAGCGATTAAAGGCGTCACTATCGGCGCGCATAAGCAGTTGCAGCTGGGCCGGTGAATAGTCGTAGCGCACTTTTACCGGGGCCGAAAAGCCCCGCAATAGTGACGGCAGCGGTTGCTCGGGGACACCCTCAAACGTAAAGGTCTGCTCCGGTTCGGTCACTTCCAATACGGTCTCGCCTTTGCCGTCGGCATCCAGTGCCAGCGCACTGCCATCCGCCCCGAGCAAGCCCATCTTGAGCGGGATATGGAATGGCAATTTCTCAGCCTGGCCCGGGCTCGGCGGACAGGACTGGCGAACCGTGAGCGTGTAGCGATTACTATCAGCATCGTAGTCGTCGCTGATTTCCAGCACCGGCGTGCCGGCCTGGCTGTACCAGCGCCTGAACTGCTTCAGGTCCACCTCATTGGCGTCTTCCATTGCGGCAATGAAATCTTCACAGGTAACCGCACAGCCATCGTGACGCTCGAAGTACAAGTCGCTGCCACGGCGGAACGCCTGCGCTCCCAGCAGGGTGTGAATCATGCGCACCACCTCCGCGCCCTTCTCGTAAATGGTCAGGGTGTAGAAGTTGGAGATCTCCATATAGGAGTCTGGCCGCACCGGGTGCGACATAGGGCCAGCATCTTCGGCAAACTGGGACGTGCGCAACATGGACACATCCTCGATGCGCTTGACCGCACGGGAATTCATGTCAGCAGAGAATTCCGCATCGCGGAACACGGTGAAGCCTTCTTTCAGGCTCAGCTGGAACCAGTCGCGGCAGGTAACCCGGTTACCGGACCAGTTGTGAAAGTACTCGTGCGCGACGATGGATTCGATACGCTGGAAGGCCGCATCGGTAGCTGTCTCCGGGCTGGCCAGTACACAGGCAGAATTAAAGATATTGAGGCCTTTGTTCTCCATGGCACCCATGTTGAAATGATCCACGGCGACGATCATGAAGATGTCCAGGTCGTACTCCCGCCCATACACCTCCTCATCCCAGCGCATAGCCGCCTTGAGAGAGCGCATGGCATGGTCGCATTTGTGGATATTCTTTGGCTCGGTGTAGATCTCCAGGATGACCTCGCGACCACTCATGGTGGTGAAACGGTCTTCGACCTTCTCCAGCTGTCCGGCCACCAGCGCGAACAGGTAAGCTGGTTTGGCGAATGGGTCCTCCCAGGTGACAAAGTGACGATCGCCATCGATCTTCCCGCGTTCGATCTCGTTGCCATTGGATAGCAGAATCGGGTAGTCCCCTGGTGCGACGATCGTGGTAGTGAACTTCGACATTACGTCGGGCCGGTCCGGGTAGTAAGTGATCTTGCGAAAGCCCTCCGCCTCGCACTGGGTGCAGTACATGCCATTGGACAAATACAGTCCCTCCAACGACGTGTTGCCCTCCGGATCGATACGGTTGCGTATCTCCAGGGTGAATTCGGCACGATGGACGGGGATGCTCAATCCCTCCGCATGGCAGGTGTAGTCGTCCTCCCCCAGTGGCACGCCGTCGATGGCCACCGATAACAGTTCCAGGTCGACGCCATCAAGCTGCAGCGGCGGCAGGCCCTCGCCGGCAGCGGGGTTTCGACGCACTTTCAGCTGGGACTCGACCAGTGTGGCGTTGGGCTCCAGCTCGAAACGCAGCCGCGTGCTGTCCACCAGGTAATCGGGCTGGCGGTAGTCTTTCAGATAGACTGTGCGGGGCTGGGCATCTTTCATTGTTTTCGACTCACTCTAGGAAATTGGAAATACCCCGCCCTGGACGGAGGGGTGCTCACTATAAGGATCTGACGGGCGCTGCCAAGAGGTCTCAGTAACCAGCGGCGTGTCCATCCTTGCGGCTCTCAGACGCGCCATGATACACACCGTCGGCACTGCGCATAATCGCCTGATAGCCGCCAAAGGGGCCACTGGCGAAGCGCACCTGGTGCCCCATCTGCACCAGTTTACGGCGGGTCTCCATGGGGAAGCCGTCCTCAAGGCTGAGATAGCCGCCATCCTCCATTACTTCATCCGTCGGCTGGCTCGACCCGCTGTGCAGGATGCGGGGTGCGTCTCCCGCTTCCTGCACGTTCAAACCAAAGTCGACCATGTTGATCACGATCTGTGCGTGCATCTGCGGCTGGGTCGCGCCGCCCATCACGCCGAAACTCAAATACGGCTTGCCCTCCTTGGTGACGAAAGCGGGAATGATCGTGTGGAAGGGCCGCTTGCCCGGCTGGTACTGGTTGAAGTGCCCCTCTCGCAGGCTGAACATCTCTCCGCGGTCCTGCAGAATGAAACCCAACTCGCCGGGCGTCATGCCCGAGCCCATACCGCGGTAATTACTCTGGATCAGTGACACCATATTGCCCTCGGCATCCGCCACCGTCAGGTAGATGGTATCACCGTGCTTCAGGGCCGGGTTGCCGGCGTCGTACCGCCTGGTGGCGCGGCCTGGATCGATCAGCTTGCGCCGCTCGGCGGCATAGCCCTTGGAGATGAGCTCTTTCACCGGAATCTGGTTGAAGGCCGGGTCCGCATACCACTTCGCCCGATCCTCAAAGGCGAGCTTTTTCGCCTCTGTGAAGAGATGCACATACTCTGGACTGGTACGACCCATCCGGGCCAGATCGTAGCCCTCGAGAATATTGAGAATCTGTAATGCGGCTATGCCCTGCCCATTTGGCGGCAGCTCCCATACATCGTAGCCACGGTAGTTGGTGGCAACCGGGTCGACCCACTCGGACTCGTGGGAGGCCAGATCCTCAAGAGACAGGAAACCGCCATTGGCTTTCATATAGGCCGCAATCTCGCGGGCGATATCCCCCCGGTAAAAAGCATCCCGGCCACCCTCAGCGATACGTTTGTAGGTCTTGGCCAGCCGTGGATTTCGGAATATTTCACCCTCTCTGGGTGCCCGGCCATTGGGCATAAAGGTCTGCCGGAAACCGGGGAATTTCTGCAGGCGCGGCACTGAGCGATCCCAGTAATAGGCCACCAGCTGGGTTACCGGAAAGCCCTTTTCGGCATAGCTGATGGCGGGCTGCAGGACATCCGACATGGGCAGGCGACCAAACTTTTCATGCAGCTCATACCAGCCGTCCACGGCTCCCGGCACCGACACCGGCAAGGGGCCATGGGAGGGAATCCGATCCAGGCCGTTTTCAGCAAAGTAGGAAAATGGCAGGGACTTGGGTGAGCGGCCACTGGCATTCAGCCCGTAGAGTTTCTCGGACTTGGCGTCCCACACGATGGCAAACAGGTCACCGCCGATTCCGCAGCCGGTGGGTTCCATCAGGCCCTGTGCGGCGTTGGCGGCAATCGCCGCATCCACCGCCGAACCGCCCTGCTTGAGAATATCGAGTGCTATCTGCGTGGCCAGCGGCTGGCTGGTGGCCGCCATACCATTGGTTGCCAGCGCCTGAGAGCGACTGGCAAAGCCCTCACCCGCCACGCGGTCATAAGCGTTGGCGCCAGCACTAAAAAGTACAAAGGGAAAAGCCAGCCCGGCCAACAGGCTTTTAACTGACTTCAACCGTCCTATCATGCCTTCCATTAAGGTTTCCTCCGTGGCCGGTTACACTGGAACAGGTAGATGATGCCCTGCCTCACCCTACTGCAAAGGTGGCGGGTAAAGTTTCAGTCTCCACATATCGAAACCGACCGCAAGTCAGACCGGAGAACCCTGTGCCCAAACCGTCCCGAACCACCATTGCCATTCTGCTGCTGGTGGCAGCAGCCTGGTGGCTGTGGCGCGATCGCGATTCGGTTGCCGCGAGCCTGATCAACGCGGTTCAGGATGTTGGCGCCGTGGAGTCCCTGAATGGCCTGAATTTTTACGGGGGAGGCGTGCGCCTGGATCGACTCAGGTTTACGACTAAAAATGGCATCACAGCAGACTTCAGCGCCCTGCAACTGGCAAATCCTCTGGGCGCATTCGGGGCCACTAACGACAGTGAACTCACTATTGGTAAAGCGGAGCTGTACTTTCCCGAACTCCGTCCCCCCCCCGGTTCGGGAGAATCCGGGGAACAGAGGGAATCGGGCACTACCAACGGACAGACTGATACAGCCAAGCACGCAGCAGCCACCAGTCAATCCAGCCGACAGGAAGATAAACGCCGCTCCGATACCGGACCGCTGTACCTGAGTGCTCTGATCGATTCATTGGCCTCGGTGCCGGCCCGCATTGAAATCCAGCAGCTAGAGTGGCCACAAGCGGACCAGAGCTGGCACTCGGCAACGGCCAGGCTGAGCGTCCGGCGACTGCCGGATTCCACCACCCTGCTGACAAAATACGTGACAAGCCGCTTGCGGGCTGAAGCCACCATCATCCCCGACAGGGAGCGCCTGCAGCTGCGGGGCAAAGTGAATCTCGGAGACGCTCCTGCCTCTCAGGTCCTTATCGCTACCGCAGAAAGACGCCCTGACGAGAGCTGGCAAACTGCCATCTCCACAGTGGCCAGGCTGCAATGGCTGCAAAGCGGGGAACTTCCACTGCCGGTGGAGACTTCGTCCGGCGAATTGATCGCAAAACTCAGCGGCATACTGCCCGACGACCTCCGCGCCCTGGATGAATACAAAAACCTCTGGGTGAATCTGTCCAGCCAAAAAGCATCCGTCACTCTGGACAGAGACTTTGCGCCCCTGACTCTGAAGATGGAGACGACAGAACCGCTCTCGGCGCAGATAAGCTCCGTCAGCCCGCTTCAACTGCGACAATTATCCGGCGAGGCCCAGGTCGATGCCGATCTGACTGGCAAAACCATGGCGCAGCTGCTTTCTGCCAATATTCGAGCCCAGGGCACAGGTGGAAAACCCGTGTTGAAGGCCTCAGGCACGGTGTTTCCCCAGCAACTTCATGCCCTACTGCAGGAGACCGCACTGAAAAAGCGCCCGGATCTCGCGGCTATCGAGAGCACAACCGGGACTCTTTTATTTGCAATGCACGCGCAATTGGCAGGGCCGGGCGAAAATCTCGCCATATCCGCCAATGACCACCTCCTTGTTCACGAAGCAAGTCTGGAGCTGAAATCCGGCAGCGAACTGCGTCTTGTTACCGGGCCAGATCCAGCAGGAAAGTCGGTGTTGAATCAACTCGGCTGGAAACAGATCTCCGCGAAAGTGGATTTGGAGGCACCGGTAATCCTCTCCACTGATGGCTGGCCCGGCGACATCCATCTCTCGGCACCGGATCTGCGCGGCACACTACAGGGGGTAACATTACAAAAGAAGGGAGGAAAGGAGGCCACACCGGTCTTGTTCCAGGTTACCGATGCTTCCTGTCAGTTTTCCGATACTCCCAACTGCTCCGTTGTGGCCCGCACGGAGGCTGCAGAACTGGCTCTCGCCGAGCCAGAGGCAACCCTTATCGACCTCCAACTTTCCACCTCAGTGAACGTCAAACACACAAAGTCAGGCAATAAGATCAAGCTCTCGAAATTTGCCGCTGAAGCTGAAAGACTGAGCAGCGGCGAGGTGCAGATAGAGGGATTATCATTGAATTCCCCCTCCTTCGAATGCGTTGCAGAAGAGACGGAAATCCGCTGTGAAGGTGAGTCCACAGCGACGGCTCTATCAGCAGGCAGCGCCAATCCAGCTGTCAATGTCGGCGGCACGCTATCTTTTCCCTCACTGGTTTTCACCCACCGGGACAGAGAGCCGAAGCTCAATGCCAGTTTTCAGATTCCGGGAGGGAAGCTGCGCTGGGTGAATAGCGGTCAGACCGACTTTACGGGCAGCGGTGATTTGTCACTGGAGGGTGGCAAGCTGCGTGGCAAAGGACAGATTTCGGCCGGGGATCTCCAGGTAAGGGGCTCCTGGTCTCACAATCTCGACTCTTCCTCGGGAGAAGCCAAACTCGGAATGCCACGCGTTTCGTTCAGCAAGGAGCGGCCTCTCAGCCACTCCGCTAGAGGCCTGCCCGTCGATATCGTCGCTGGGTCCCTTGCCGGCACCGCACAGTTTGCCTGGCCCGCAGGGGAGCAGGATCAAATCCAGCTCTCGCTGGATGAAATCGCGGGTGTCTACGAAAAGAGCTTTGCGACCGGCATCAGCACCACTTTAAAGCTACAACGCTCGGGGGGCTTTTGGCGAACTCCCGAACCTCAACCGGTATCAGTATCCTCTGTGGATGTGGGCGTGAGCATTACTGATATTCGCTTTGACCTCAAGGTCACCGAAGAGCGCGATATCATTCTGTCCTCACTCTCCGCAGCAACCCTTGGGGGAGAGATCAGTTCGAAATCTCTGAGCTGGAATCTGGACAATGAACCGAGGCGCAGCCTGGTATCCGCCAATGGCATCTCGCTGCGGGCGCTCGAAAACGAGATGGAAGCCGAGAACTTCGCTGCATCCGGCACGCTGGACCTGCAAATCCCCGTGGTTACCGGTCCAGACGGTATTACCGTGGAAAACGGGGAAGTGGAAGCAAGAGCTCCAGGGGGGCGGCTACGCTATTATGGCGCCTTCTCCCCACAGATGCTGGCCGGCAATCCCCAGCTCAAGATGCTTTCCGGTGCCCTGGAGGATTACAACTTCCGCACCCTGGGAGGCACCCTGAACTATCCCCCAAGCGGTGACATGCAACTAAAGTTAAAACTGGTGGGGCGAAGTGACTCAGTGGCCAAAGATCGCGATCTCATCATCAACCTCAACCTCGAAAACAACATTCCCTCAATGCTGCGCTCTTTGCAGGCGAGCCGAGACCTGAGCGAGGCGCTGCAAAAGAGGCTTGAGTGAACCGTCACACGCAGAGGGTTCAGTTTGGGTTAAGCTAGTCCGGATATCATGACATGGCGTTGACACTCAGGAGTAACTCATGACCGGCACCAGACTGCTCCCCCCGCTGCTGATAGCCGCCCTGTTTACCGCGGCCTGCACGCCGACGGTGGCAGTGCAGGCACCCAGCGAGCCCATTACAGTGAACCTGAACGTCAAGATCGAACACGAGATCCGGGTCAAAGTCGACCGGGAGCTGGACGATCTTTTTGACGACAAAGAGGGAATTTTCTAAGGAGGCATCATGAAGAGGCTGACAAAAAATCTGCTGCTCATCATCGGCCTGGCCATCGCGCTACCGGCACTGGCAATTACGCTGGATGCGGCGCGATCCCAGGGCCTGGTAGGTGAGGCCAACAGCGGCTACATCGCGGTCGTCGACCAGTCTTCTCCGGAACTGGAACGGTTGATCAACGAGGTAAACAGCAAGCGCAAACGCGAATATGCAGCCATCGCCAAACGCAATGGTATCGACATTGCCCAGGTTGCAGCGCGCGCGGCTGAAAAGCTGGAGGCGCGCCTCAAGCCGGGAGAGTTTTATCAGGACAACCGGGGAAGGTGGGTGCAGAAATAGCTACGGACTGGCACCACGACCGTTGCCCCATCAGCAGTGAGCAGAGACTGGATGAATGGGGCGTTGATGCATTGAGCAAACATAAAAAAGCCGCGAGGGGCATGATCTCGCGGCTTTTCATGTCATCAAAAGGTTTTTACTGTCAGAGGTTGGCAAATAATGAGAGCCCGTCCAGCCCCTGCTTCTCCATGACTTCACGCAGGCGCTTTAGTGCATCTACCTGGATCTGGCGTACGCGCTCACGGGTCAGACCAATTTCCCGGCCCACTTCTTCCAGGGTGCTCGCCTCATAACCCCGCAAACCAAAGCGCCGTGAAACCACCTCGCACTGCTTGTCCGGCAGTTCGCCGAGCCAGCGATTGATACTTTCGAATAAATCCGTGTCCTGAAGCAGTTCAGCCGGGTCCGACTCCTGCTGGTCCGGGATGGTATCCACCAGGGTTTTTTCCGAAGAGGGACCGATGGGCGTGTCCACCGAGGTTACGCGCTCGTTCAGGCCCAGCATTCGCTCAACATCCTCCACCGGCTTCTCGAGCAGGTTGGCAATCTCTTCTGCCGATGGCTCGTGATCCAGCTTTTGTGCCAGCTCGCGGGAGGCACGCAGGTAGACATTGAGTTCCTTGACCACATGGATAGGCAAGCGGATCGTGCGGGTCTGGTTCATGATGGCCCGCTCGATGGTCTGGCGGATCCACCAGGTGGCATAGGTGGAGAAGCGGAACCCACGCTCGGGATCAAACTTCTCAACCGCACGTATAAGGCCGAGATTACCCTCCTCGATCAGGTCCAGCAGCGCCAGCCCACGGCTTACATAGCGCCGCGCAATCTTGACCACAAGGCGGAGGTTACTCTCAATCATCCGCTTTCGGGCGGCCCCATCGCCTCGCAGAGCCTTGCGGGCGTAGTAGACCTCTTCCTCGGCGGTGAGGAGTGGGGAAAAACCGATTTCGTTCAGGTAAAGCTGTGTGGCGTCGAGGTTCTTTTGCAGGTAACTGTCACTGTCTGTCCTGCGGGCTCGAGCCTTGAGGGGGGTGGGTTCGGAGGTTTTTTTTGCTGCGGTCTTCCGGGGCCGACCGCCGGATTTCTCCTCTTTCTGTGATTTTGCCGATTTCTTTCCGCGAGTATTGACCTCATTTGCTGCCAACTCTGGAGGAAGGTCTGCCTGTCCAGCTGCCAGCTGGTCGCGACGATGTGCTTCCATTTCCCCAACTCCTTGTAAATTTGCCAGTCTCAGTCGCACTGAAACCGAGCCGCTACGCGGGTCGCTGTCAGGGCGACAGTCGCCAGTTTCGACGACCACAAGGAACGGCGGAGAAAGGACAAACTGCCTGGGCAATTTGTTGCAGGGAGGGGACATCGAGTCAGACGCGGAGGCACCTGACTAAAGGCTCTAGCCCTGCTCTGCCGACCTTGGGCAGGTCACGAATCCGGTGACTACCTCAAGTGGTACAAAATAAAAATCCGTTTTTATTTACAGGGCCGTCGGCGCCTCACGGGTTGCGCGGCAGGTAGGAAAGCGGGTCGACTGGCTGACCGTTCCGGCGAATTTCGAAGTGGAGCTTGTTGCGGTCTGTACCACTTGAACCCAGTTCCGCGATCCTCTGCCCCGCCTTCACTTCGCTGCCCTCTTTCACAAGCAATTTGTGGTTGTGGGCATAAGCACTGAGGAATTCCTCATTGTGCTTCACGATCAGCAGCTTCCCGTATCCTCTCAGCGCACTTCCCGCGTAGATCACGGTGCCATTGGCTGCTGCAGATACAGAGTCCCCCTTTTGCCCGGCGATATCAACACCCTTCCGCAACGGGTCCCTGGCCCGGAATGTGCTGATCAGGGGACCACGGACAGGCCAGCGCCAGACAATTTTCGAGTTTGAAACGGGCTGGGGCAGTTTGCGAACAGTTTTCTTCGGTAAAGATCTTTCTACTTTTCTGGATGGCTTTTGCGCCACAGGTTTTGCGGCCGGAGCACTCTTTCGCACCGGCGCCGGGGCTGGCCGGGGGCTGGAAACCAACGCTTTGCCCTCCAGGCGCAGACGCTGGCCGGGGAAGATACTGTAAGGGGCCGCGATGCCATTGATGGCCGCCAGGTGGCGAAAGTCCTGGCCATATCGCCAGGCGATGGAATACAGCGTTTCGCCGCGACTGACGGTGTGGTGCTTGATCCTCTGGCTCGGCGGCTGCCCAAGTGAGTGCGTCGGCGCCGGGTGACTGGTGCAGGAAGCAACTATCAACCCCACCAGAGCGACGGTTAATATCTTTAACACGGACAGAAAAAGATGACCGGAAAAGAGATCAACGTCCCGCCAGCTGAAAACACTAGATTGTTGAAAAAGACGACACTTCATTATTCTCTTTTTACATCAGGGGGTCGTATTTATGGGAAAAGTATCTAAAAAAATTCGCTTAACAGTGCGCATTTCAGGGTTGGAAATACCATTTTTCCGATCCTCAGCAGCTTGAAATGTGGCAAAAGGGCTTTTCACGCCCCTCATTGGCGTGCGCCCTGCCTGTGGCCCCAGAAATCCACCGTCAGGACGATCATCGCAGCAACCATGGCCGCTGTCGCCGCAATCAGCAGGTAGCTGCTTTCCCCGGTCACTTCAGCGTAGGTCCAGGGTGAGGTGTTGGACATCAGGGGCGCCAGCTTGTCCCCGGCTTCCGGAGCCTGCCCGGTGGGCAGCTTCCATGGCCAGATGATTTTCAGGCTGCCGAGAAGAATACCGCCGAGGAAAGCCAGGGTTCGCGCCACGTAATGATGCATCAGCCAGGACAGCAGGCGGCTGAACAGCATGAGACCAGTGACAGCACCAGCGGCGAAGCACAGCAGCTTGACGATCTGCATTTCGTGCACCGCCGTCAGCACATGGGGGTAGATGCCGATCATGAGCAGGATAAAAGAGCCGGAAATGCCGGGCAGGATCATGGCACAGATCGCAAGTGCGCCGGAGAGAAACAGGGTCAGTGGCGTCGCCGGTACCTGAGCGGGCCGTAATTCACTGACCCCTATCGCGATCAGCACCCCTAGCAGCACGTAGAACAGCGCCCCGGTGTTCCAGCGGGGCACCCGCCGCAGAACAGGGATGACTGACGCGAGCACGAGCCCGAAAAAGAAGCCCCAGACCGCAATCGGGTAGGTATCGAGCAGGTAACCGATCAGGCGGGCAAGGCTGACGACGCTGATCAGGATGCCGGCGAACAATGACAGCAGGAAACTGCCGTTGATATATTGCCAGGCAACCACCAAGCCGTGGCGCCGCAGTACCGTCAGGGCGTGCGGGCCGACACGGCTGATGGAGTCGAGCAACTCCTGGTAGATGCCCGTGATAAAGGCGATGGTGCCACCCGAAACACCGGGCACCACATCGGCAGCCCCCATGGCCATTCCCCTGGCAGCAACGCCCCACAGGCGGCTCTCGCGCAGCCTCATCGGACGACACCGCCCAGAAGTGGCACAAAGCGCACCGGCTCAAGCCTCTCCACATCAAACTGTTCGCTGTCGCCACGGCGCGTGATGATAGTCAGGAATTGACGCTCGTTGCCAACGGGCATGACCAGGACCCCATCGGGGCCCAGCTGCTCCTTGAGCTCGGCAGGTACGGAGGCCGGGGAGGCAGCAGCCAGAATGGCGTCATAAGGGCCCTTTTCCGGCCAGCCAAACCCGCCGGCGCTGAGGCTGGTCTCCAGGTTGTAGAGACCCAGCTCCCGCAAACGTTGCCGGGCTTTTTCCAGTAACGGCCCGATGCGCTCGACGGAATAGAGCTTGTCCACCAGGCGCGCCAGAATGGCCGCCTGGTAACCGGACCCGGTTCCAACCTCCAGAACCCGGTGCAGGGATTTCGCCCGGCTCAACAAAAGTTCGGTCATGCGGGCGACGATATAGGGTTGTGAAATCGTCTGCCCGTAACCGATGGGCAGGGAAGTGTCCTCGTAGGCACGGATGGCCAAGGCTTCGTCCAGAAAGAGATGTCGGGGGGTTGAGGCCATGACATCGAGCACGGCCTCATTGCTGATTCCCTCTTCCCGCAGTCGCTGAATCAGCCGGTTGCGGGTTCGCTGGGAAGTCATCCCCAGCCCCTCACGTTTCAAGCGATCCATATTACCCCTATTAAATGCCGGTAGCCGCCCTTGGCTCCGAAGTGCCGGCACGAGGGCCGGTTATTGTTGTAGCTCTATTTTATGTTGGCGCCGCTCTCATTGGCCAGCACCGCGAGCTCCCGCAATACCGCAGTGGCAAATGCACCCGGCGGCAGAGCGAATGCCAGCTCCAGGTTGTCCCCCTGCCAATTGAAGCCGTAGCCATCCGGACGCAGTAGCAAAGCGCGTCGCTCCTGCTGCAGGCCACAGTGCTCCAGCCAGTCACAGAGCCCCTTCCACTGATCTGTGACGGAGGACTCCAGGGTTGCAAGCTCCGCAGCGGCCGGGTTGCGCCCGCGCCCCCACAAGGGACCGGACGGCTCTTCGATGGGTTCCCCCGGCATCGCCTGCCGCCAGCAGTCGCGACGCACCCGTTCCGCCAGCACTTGATTGAAAAGCCAGCTGCGCGCTGCGGACATGGCAAAGGCCCTGTCACTGCGCCTAACCCGCACATTGTCCTCTGCAATCCGCAACGCCAGATCCAGATTGCCCCCTTCGCGGCCGAAACGCTGTTCGCCGAAATAGTTGGGCACTCCCTCACCGAGGCGTTCAAGAACGGACTCCGCCTGATCGCGATCACCCCGCACGTTGCGCAGGGTAATCACAAACCGGTTGCCCACGTGCTCGCCGCGGCGGAGCTTACGGGGACCGCGAAACACATTCAGGATGGCGATCTCGTCAGAATTCAGCTGGCTCCAGTCGGGCGCACTCTTCTGCCCCAGCCAGACACTGAACCACTGCGTGGTGACCGCGTGGCGATCCTTCAGCCCGTAAAACCCGATATCCCCCGGACGAACGCCGGCAGCCCTGGCCAGTTGCTGGGCGACCCAATTGGTGTTGGCACCGCGCTTGCGAACCTGCAGATAGACATGCTCTCCGCCGTCATCGACCGGCGGCGCCGCCAGCTCCTCGACAACGAAGTCCTCGGGAATACTGCGAAAATCCGCCTCGATCGCTGCCCCACCGAGCGCACGGGGCCAGTCCAGATCCCATCCGGGAGCAGCAGACGCAGAAGACCCAGAGGACCCAGAGGACCCAGAGGACCCAGAAGACCCAGAAGACCCAGAGGACATAGTCACGAGCCAGTTTTTCCTTCGGATAAAGCCAGCAAAACTGCGGCCTGGGCGGCAATACCCTCACCCCGACCGGTAAAGCCGAGACGCTCGGTGGTGGTGGCCTTGACGCTAATGGCATTGACGTCTGTACCACAATCTTCGGCAATGTTGGTGCGCATGTCTTGGATATGCGGAGCCATTTTGGGGGCCTGGGCAATCAACGTGCAGTCGGCGTTGATCAAATGGTAGCCCTGCACTTTTACCAGCCCCATTACATGGCACAGCAGCTGGCGGCTATCGGCCCCGGAGTAGTTCGGATCGTTATCTGGAAAATGATGACCGATATCACCCAGGGCCAGCGCTCCCAGCAATGCATCCGCGAGGGCGTGCAATAAGACATCACCATCGGAGTGGGCTTTCAGCCCCCGCTCACAAGGGATACGCACGCCCCCGAGCATCACATGGTCACCGTCACAGAAGGCATGGACATCAAAGCCCTGTCCGATTCGTAAATTCATCAACGATTGCCTTCCACGGCTGCAAACCTGAGGCGCAGTACCGCCTCTGCCAGGGGTATATCCTCAGGATGCGTCAGTTTGAGATTATCACTGCGGCCCAGCACCAGCTGAGGGTGGTCGCCGGCAAATTCGAGGGCACTGGCTTCATCAGTGACCGGGTCACCCCGCTCCAGCGCTTCCCGCAGCGCACTGTGCAGTCGCGACAAAGGCGCCCGCTGGGGAGTCTGCGCCAGCCAGATCCGGGAGCGGTCCAGGGTCTTCTCGATACTGGAGATCCCCGCAGCAGATTTCTGCCCCAGTTTGACCGTATCACTGGCCGGCCGGGCCAGCAGTGCAGACGCTGACTCTGCCGCCAACAGTGCTTCAATATCCTCCACCGCGACACAGGGGCGCGCTGCATCGTGCACGAGAACCTGGGTAGCGGGGGACACCTTCGGGGCAAGAAAATTGAGGGCGGCAAGCACGGAATCGGCCCGCTCTGCCCCACCCTGAACAGGATGCACACGGGAATCGCGGGCTTCCGGCAGGTGTTCAAAGTCGCGATCATCTGCGGAAATTGCCACTACGACTCCAGCCAGCCCGGGCCAGGTCAGTATGTTGCGCAGGGTCAGAGACAATATGGGACGGCCGAGAAGCGGCAGATACTGCTTGGGTTGGTCCGCCCCCATTCGCCGGCCGGCCCCGGCCGCGGGGACGACCACCCAGTAGCCGGAAATCACTCCGTTTCTTCCTCTTCGGGTTGCATGAAGATGAACAGGGTTTCGCCCTCCCTGATCAGACCGAGGTCGTAGCGGGCCTTTGCCTCAACGCCATCGGTGCCTTCCTTGAGGCTGCGCACCTCCCGCAACAGCTGGCGATTGGCCCTGCTGAGAACGGCGTTCTTCTCCTGCTGCTCCGCCAACTCGCGCTTCAGCCGGGACACTTCCGCAAAACTCCCCTCCCCTACCCACAAGCGGTATTGGAAAGTCACCAGCAGGATGGTCAATATTGCCAGCAGCCACTTCATTGGCACTATCCGGTTAATGCGCGGCGGAGTATCTGCGGAGAAACGGTAGCCCGCTTTACAACGGGGTCAGCAGGCTTCCGTTCTCCCCACCGCACTTACTTGAATTCGGCGCGGCCGCGATAAGGTGCGGCGCCGTCCAGTTCCGCCTCGATGCGCAGCAGGCGGTTGTATTTGGCCACCCGGTCGGAACGGCACAGGGAGCCGGTCTTGATCTGGCCCGCTGCGGTCGCCACGGCCAGGTCGGCGATGGTGGTATCTTCGGTCTCACCGGAACGGTGGGAGATCACGGCGGTGTAACCCGCATCCTTGGCCATCTTGATCGCATCCAGTGTCTCGGACAGGGAGCCGATCTGGTTGAACTTGATCAGAATGGAATTGCCAACGCCTTTTTCGATGCCTTCTTTGAGGATCTTGGTATTGGTCACGAACAGGTCATCACCCACCAGCTGCACCTTGTCACCGATCTTGTCAGTGAGGATCTTCCAGCCATCCCAGTCACCCTCGTCCATACCATCTTCGATGGACAGGATCGGGTAGTTGGCGGACAGGTCGGCGAGATAGCTGGCAAAACCTTCGCTGTCGAACTGCTTGCCTTCGCCGGACAGGTCATACTTGCCGTCTTTGAAGAATTCGGAGGAGGCACAGTCCAGTGCCAGCATGATGTCATCGCCCAGCTTGTAACCGGCTTTCTCGACGGCTTCGGCAATAACCTGCAGGGCCGCTTCATTGGACGGCAAATTCGGCGCGAAGCCACCCTCGTCACCGACGGCGGTGTTCAACCCCTGGGAAGACAGCACCTTTTTCAGGGAGTGGAAAATTTCCGCGCCCTGGCGCAGCGCCTCGGCAAAGGAAGCGGCCTTCACCGGCTGGATCATGAATTCCTGAATATCGACGTTGTTGTCCGCGTGCTCACCGCCGTTAAGGATATTCATCATCGGCACCGGCATGGTGTACTCACCGGCTGTGCCGTTCACCTCAGCAATGTGCTGGTACAGGGGCATATTCTTGGAAGCGGCCGCTGCTTTGGCTGCAGCCAGGGATACTGCCAGGATGGCGTTTGCACCAAACTTGGATTTGTTCTCGGTGCCGTCGCCTTCGATCATGGCCTTGTCCAGGGCGCGCTGGTCAGTCGCGTCCATACCCTTGAGCAGGTCGGCGATGGTGGTGTTGATATTCTCAACTGCTTTCAGGACACCCTTGCCCAGATAACGGCTCTTGTCGCCATCGCGAAGCTCCAGTGCCTCGCGGGAGCCGGTGGACGCGCCGGACGGTGCACAGGCGGAACCAACCGCACCGCACTCCAGGATAACGTCGGCTTCTACAGTCGGATTTCCGCGGGAATCCAGCACTTCGTAGGCTTTTACGGCAACAATCTTGCTCATTAACGGGGCTCCATGTTGATCATTGTTGTGTGTTGGCTAGTAAATATTTTGTTCTATTTTATGCACTGTCCCACTGTAGTGGCATCGCCACTGCCAGAGGGAGATATCGAGACACGCCGTGAATCCCTCCCTGGAGGCTTGTCCGCGAGATCCCTCTCGCAGACAGTCTCGATATCTCCCTCCGGCACCAGCGCTTTCGCAGCACGTTACAAAGTCGCGCTAATGCGGTAACAGCGATTACTTGGTATCGAGCGGCTCGAAACCTTTCACCAGGTCGTCGACAGCTTTCATCTGAGCCAGGAAAGGTTCCAGCTTTTCCAGCGGCAGCGCGCTGGGACCATCGCAAAGCGCCTTGTCCGGATTCGGATGCGCCTCAAGGAACAGGCCTGCGAGTCCGATGGCGAGACCGGCACGCCCCAGCTCGGTGACCTGACCCCGGCGGCCGCCGGAGGCAGCCCCGGAGGGATCGCGCATCTGCAGGGAGTGGGTGACATCAAAAATCACCGGTGCACCGCCGGAGGCGTCGATCATGGTGCGGAAGCCGAGCATATCGACTACCAGGTTGTCATAACCGAAACAGCTGCCGCGCTCACACAGGATGATTTTCTCGTTGCCACCCTCAGCCAATTTTTCCACCACATTTTTTACCTGCGGCGGACTCATGAACTGGGGCTTTTTGACATTGATTACAGCACCGGTGGCCGCCATGGCTTTAACCAGGTCGGTCTGACGTGCGAGAAATGCCGGCAGCTGGATTACATCCACCACCTCGGCAACCGGAGCCGCCTGATCCACCTCGTGCACATCGGTAATCAGCGGCACGCCGAAAGTCTTTTTGACTTCCTCAAAAATCTTCAGGCCTTCTTCCATACCGGGGCCGCGGTACGAGTGGATAGAAGAACGATTGGCTTTGTCAAAAGAAGCCTTGAATACATAGGGAATACCGAGCTTTTCAGTCACCTTTACGTAATGCTCGGCCACCTGCATAGCGATATCGCGGGATTCCAGGACATTCATACCACCGAACAGCGTGAAGGGCTTGTCGTTGGCGACCTCGAGTTTTCCGACTTCTATGGTTTTCATCATTCGCTTTCCATTTGACCCGGCTACCTCACACAGGAAAGCCGGGTATCAATTTACCTGCAGGCAGGCCCCTGCTTTTGTCCTGCTATTTATTTTCGCTGGCGCCATGCTGCTTCATCGCGGCCGCGACAAAACTCTCAAACAGCGGGTGCCCGTCACGGGGCGTGGAAGTGAATTCCGGGTGGAACTGACACGCCACGAACCAGGGGTGCTCCGGAATTTCGACCATCTCCACGAGGGTGTCATCGGCAGACCAGCCGCCAATCTTGAGGCCGGCTTTTTGCAGGCGGTCCACGTAGTTGTTGTTCACTTCGTAGCGGTGACGGTGCCGCTCGACAATCACGTCAGCGCCGTAGATATCACGGGCTTTGCTGTCTTTGGCCAGGCGGCACTCCTGGCCACCGAGGCGCATGGTGCCGCCTAGGTCGGACTGCTCGTCACGCTTCTCGATCTTGCCCTCGCTATCAATCCACTCGGTGATCAGGCCGATAACCGGATTGGAGGTATTGATGTCAAACTCAGTGCTGTTGGCGTCTTTCAGGCCGAGCACATTGCGGGCGTACTCAATCACCACCGACTGCAGGCCGAGGCAGATGCCCAGGAACGGGATATTGTTCTCGCGGGCGTAACGCACCGACTCGAGCTTGCCCTCGAGGCCGCGCTCGCCAAAACCACCGGGAACCAGGATCGCATCCGCGTCCTTGATCAGCTCCAGGCCGTTCTCGCCTTCGACATCCTCAGCGTTGATGAACTCGATATCCACCTTGCAGCGATGCTTGATACCGGCATGGGTCAGCGACTCGATCAACGATTTGTAGGCGTCGAGCAGCTCCATGTACTTGCCGACCATGGCGATCTTCACTTCACGGTCGGGGTTCAGCTTGCCATCGACCACGGCATCCCACTCGGACAGGTCCGGCGCCGGGCAGTCCAGCTGCAGTTTCTCCACCACGATATCGTCGAGGCCGTGGCCGTGCAGCAGGCGCGGCACGCTGTAGATTGTCTTGGCATCGGGCAGCGGCACCACTGCGCGCTCTTCCACGTTGGTGAACAGGGCGATCTTGCGGCGGGAGTCTTCGTCGATCTCACGCTCGGACCGACAAAGCAGGATATCCGGCTGCAGGCCGATGGAACGCAGCTCCTTGACCGAGTGCTGGGTCGGTTTGGTCTTGGTCTCGCCGGCTGTGGCGATGTAAGGCACATAGCTGAGGTGAATCAACAGGGCGCGGTTCAGGCCCAGCTCCACACGCAACTGGCGCACGGACTCCAGGAAAGGCTGGGACTCGATGTCGCCCACGGTTCCACCGATCTCGACGATGGCCACATCCATATCGCGACCGCCCTCGATCACGCGGCGCTTGATCTCGTCGGTGATGTGCGGAATCACCTGCACGGTGCCGCCCAGGTAGTCGCCGCGGCGCTCCTTGCGCAGCACGGTCTCGTAAACCCGCCCGGTGGTGAAATTGTTGCGCTTGGACATGCGCGTGCGGATAAAACGCTCGTAGTGACCCAGATCCAGGTCAGTCTCGGCGCCATCTTCGGTCACATAGACCTCGCCGTGCTGGAAGGGGCTCATGGTGCCCGGATCCACGTTGATGTAGGGATCCAGCTTCAGGATGGTGACCTTGAGGCCGCGGGCCTCGAGAATGGCGGCCAGGGAAGCGGAGGCGATACCTTTCCCCAACGAGGAAACCACGCCACCAGTGACAAAAATATAGCGCGTCATGCAAAACCTTGGTCAGTTGAATGCCCGATGAGATCGGGTTTGCGGGGTCGGCACGGCCAGACGCTCGAGCGTCTCCCGCTGCCTTGGGATGGGACGCCAGACTACCAGAACAGGGCATTCGCCTCAATCAAAAAACGCCAGCGGCCGCCAATCCGGGAGGGCCTGCGGGGCATCTCCCTCCCACCCGTCACACAGGAACAGATCGCCCACGGCGAGTAACCGCTCCCCTTCAAAGATTAGCGGAACACGGTCCCGCAGCCATGGCTCGAGACCATACTCCTGCATCAGCTTCTTCAGAGTCTGTGAGTGCTGGCGCTCCAGCGGCCGCGCCCGTTCACCGCCCCGGCGAAAAGTGACCCGGTACAGCGCGGCCGGCCAGTCGGGAAGCCTCCCGAGGCAGCCCCTGCCGGCCAACTGCAGCACGCTTTGGCCGTCCCACATGACCGAGAAGCTGCCCGGCAGCTCCGGCAGGGCCGGCGTCAGGAAAAGGCGGTCACGGAAACGTCTCGCCACCATCCGGCCCAGGGGCACCGCCGGTTGCCGGTCCGCCTCGGCACTGGCGAGCTGCTGATCCAGCTCCGCCAGCTGCAGGGCGCTGGGCCAGGCCCCACCGAGAGATTCCGCCCAACTGCGCAACAGGTTGCGCTGACGCTCGGGGCGCAGGGCCAGGAACAACTCCAGGGCGATTGACTCGCCCAGGCGCTCGGGCCGGCGCCGGCAATCACTGAGGTCTGACTTGGCCAGCTCCCGCAACAGAACCGCACTCTCCTCCAGGTTACGGGCAGCCCGCTGGACACGGTGCCGAAGGGGCCACCGGTCACTCAACAGCGGCAATACCCGGGTGCGCAAATAATTGCGGTCAAAACGCAGGTCGCGGTTGCTCTCGTCCTCTACCCAGCTGAGCTCGTGCTCCCGGGCATAGGACTCGAGCTCACTGCGGGCGACATTCAACAGCGGCCTCAGCAGTGTCCCGCGCCCCAACGAGCGACAACTGCGCATGCCACTGAGCCCCTGGGGGCCAGCGCCACGCAACAACCGCAAAAAGAAAGTCTCGACCTGGTCGTCCCCGTGATGAGCCAGCAACAGCTGGTCACCGGGCTCCAGTAACTGATCAAACACACCGTAGCGGGCATCCCGGGCTGCCGCCTCAAGTCCCGCCGAGGCCTCCACCACCACCTGCCGGGTAACCAGCGGAATACCAAGAGAGTCAGCCAGCTCGGCACAGTGGTCGGCCCATTCATCGGCGTTCGGGGACAGGCCATGATGTACATGCACGGCAGACACGGGCTCCCCCTCAGCGGACAGCAGGTGCAACAAAACGGTGGAGTCCAGACCACCACTCAAGGCCACCCAGCGGCGTCCCCGACAGGGGAAACCGGCGAGAAATGCCCGGAGGGTATCCTGAAGGTCGAGTGTCTGGTCGCCCAAGTTGCCTTGCCCTCCCCCATGCCGGGGCCACTGAATGACTGAAGCCGGGACAGCGCGCCTCTCACACAACGACCAGACGCGGATCTGACCGCCTGCGCTGCGCCGGCAGGTTGGCACAGTTTACCCCAGCTTACCCGGAGCCCGGACGCCCCTGGCGAGAGGAGGCCCGGAGAAGTGAATCCCGATCAGCCTTGTGTTCAATTACTGCCTAGCGCTGCAGCGACCTTTTCACCGAGCGCGCCCGCCGACGCGGGATTCTGGCCCGTGATCAGGCGGCCATCCACCACCACTTTACTCTGCCAGTCAGCGCCGCCCTGGAAGTTCGCCCCGGCTGACTTGAGGGCATCCTCGAGCATAAACGGCACCACATCGGCGAGTTGCACGGCATGCTCCTCACTGTTGGTAAACCCGGTGACATTGCGACCGGCGACCAATCTGGAGCCATCACTGAGAGTGATGCCAAGCAGCGCTGCGGGACCATGGCAGACAGCGGCCACCACCCCATCATTCTCAAAAATCGTTGCTGCCACCCGATTCACATCGGCGTTATCGGGGAAGTCCCACATGGTCCCGTGACCGCCAACAAAGATGACCGCTGCGTATTTTGCCGGATCCACCTCACCCAGCGAGCGGGTATCTTCAATCAGCTTGCGGGTTTGCGGGTTACTCAGGAACCGCTGATTGTCAGCGTCATCCTGCTTCAGGCTGCGGGGATCTACAGGCGCATCCCCGCCGGCAATACTGACGATATCCACGGGAATGCCCGCGTCCAGCAGGGCAAAATACGGGTGCGTCAGCTCCGCCATCCAGAAACCGGTCGCCTTACCGGACTCTCCCATCGTCTTGTGACTGGTCAACACCATCAGCGCACGGGGCTGCTGTCCCTCCTGTTTGCCCGCGGGACCCTGAGCCTGCGACGAAAACGCGAACAGCGTCGCGATCAATACGGCTACAGCTGCCAATAACTTGTTCATCTTCAAATTTTCCCTTCAAAACTGTTGGGTAACAGTAAGCATTCCCGAGCCATTCGGGAATTGCAGAGTTTGGATATGAGTCATCAATTTCCTGCATGGCACCCAGCCTGCCGCAAAAACAGGGCGCCACGACGCGGGAGCGAGCTCACTCCTCCGAACCAGCAACTGAACAGTGCGACAATCGAGGAAAACAAACAATAACGAGAGATAACGGGAGAATAACCCATGGAAGCAACACATGACCGCCTCGCCACCGAAGCGGAACGCCCCCAACTCTTCATCTTACTGATCTGCAGCATCGCCACCATTGGCGGATTCCTGTTCGGCTTTGACAGCGGCGTCATCAATGGCACCGTTGACGGGCTGCAACAGGCCTTCAACTCCAACAGCGCCGGTACGGGCTTTAATGTAGCTTCCATGCTACTGGGCTGTGCGGCCGGCGCCTTCTTCGCTGGTCGCATCGCGGATTTCTGGGGCCGCAAACCGGTCCTGCTTGTCACCGCAGCCTGCTTTCTGGTGAGCGCCTGGGGCTCCGGGATCGCCGCCTCCTCGATGGAATTCGTGAGCTACCGGATACTCGGCGGCCTCGCCGTCGGTGCCGCCAGCGTGCTGGCTCCAGCCTACATCAGCGAGGTGGCGCCGGCGCGCTGGCGGGGGCGGCTCGCCACAATTCAGCAGATCGCCATTATCTCTGGGCTTTTTGCCGCTTTCGTGAGCAACTACCTGCTGGCCAAAGTCGCGGGCTCCGCCACCACTGACTGGTGGCTGGGGCTGGACGCCTGGCGCTGGATGTTCTGGGTCGAGATAGTGCCCGCCACCCTGTTTCTAGTGGCGCTGCTATGGATTCCGGAGAGCCCCCGCTACCTGGCGCTGTCCGGCCAGCTACAACGTGCCCGCGATGTCCTTGAGCGCCTGACCCCCGACTCACGGGAGGTTGCCCTGAAGCTGACCGAACTGGAATCGACCACCGTGGGCGAGCACCGTCCCCGACTGCGGGGCCTGCTTGATCAAGCGGGCAAGATTCGTCGTATCGTCTGGGTCGGCCTGGGGCTCGCGGTACTGCAACAGCTTGTGGGCATCAACGTGGTCTTTTACTACGGCGCCGTGCTCTGGCAATCGGTAGGCTTTTCCGAGTCAGATGCACTGATGATCAACATCATCTCCGGTGGAATCAGTATTGCCGCATGCCTGATCACCATCAGCCTGATCGACAAGATTGGCCGCAAGCCATTACTCCTGGCCGGTTCGGTCGGTATGGCGGCATCCCTCGCCCTTGTCTGCCTGTCGTTCACCACCGCCCAGCTCGACGCCAGCGGGCGACTGCTGCTCTCAGACACCATGGGCCTGATCGCCCTGGTTTCTGCCAATATCTACGTTTTCTTTTTCAATGCGTCGTGGGGCCCGGTGATGTGGGTCATGCTGGGAGAAATGTTCCCCAATCGGATGCGGGGCTCGGGCCTGGCAGTGGCGGGGCTGGCACAGTGGGGGGCCAACTTCCTTATTACCATGAGCTTCCCCCTGATGCTGCATGCCATCGGCCTTGCCGCGGCCTATGGCATCTATATGCTGTTCGCCTGCCTCTCTGTCATCTTTGTCATCCGAATGGTGCATGAGACGAATGGTAAAGCGCTGGAGCATATGCACGGCTAACCGCCTCCACACTGCCCCAATACCGGCAACCCGTACTCAACGTACGGGTTGCGCACCCAGGGGCTGCATGGCCCGCCTGTAAACGAGCAAGAATCGACCGGGTTCCCCTGCCGTTTTCGAACGACCCACCACCACTAAGCGAACGGAAAAACCCATACCTCCGTACCATTTTGTCTACCGTTGCCCGCAAGCAAGTGATAGATTGTGCGGCAATTCTCAAAATAATTGATGTACAGAGTTACCCATGGTCCAGCTCGTTGTAGATTCCGGTTGCGATCTGCCGGATGAGTTTCTGCGCAAATTCTCCATCCCCGTGTTGCCTCACACTGTCAGCGTTGGCAAGGACACCTTCGGTGACCAGCGCAACCCGGCGCAGATGGCCCACTTCTACACACTGTCACTGGTGGACCGCTCTCACCAGATCCTGACCGGCCCAGCGCCTACCGCGGAAATTGAGAGCATCATCAAAAAGCTGGTCAAGAAGGGGCGCAAGGACATCATCGTCCAGACCATTAACGGCACCAACAGCCCGACCTTCGCCAATGCCGAAGTTGCGGTAAAGAACCTCTCTGCGACCAGCGCCAATGACGAGCTGAATGTCCACGCCGTCGACTCCCACACCCTGTTCTGCGGTCAGGGGCTGCTGGCACTTTATACCCTGTCGCTGATTCAACGGGGTCTCGAGGCCGCCGAGATCAAACAGCGGGCCGAGGATTTTCGCCGCAATATTCACGGCTACGCGGCGATCAAGGATGTCTACTACGTGCGCGAGCGGGCGCGCAGCAAGAATGAGAACAGCATCAGCTGGTTCAAGGCCATGGCCGCACGCCTGCTGAAGCTGCATCCCATCCTTTCCATCCACCATTCTGGATCCACTGTGACCGACACGGTCCGCGGCTTTGAGAACTGCACCCAGTCACTGTTCCAGCTGGCCATCGACAAGATCCGGGCAAACGATTTGCTGATGCCTTCGATCGTGGTCAGCATTGCCGGCAAGCTGCAGGACCTGGAGAAAGTCCCGGGCTTCGCCAACCTGGAAAAAGTCGCGCAGGAGCACAACGTGAAGGTCTACAAGACGGTGATGAGCCTGTCCGGCGGTATCAACCTGGGACCCGAGACCGTAGCCCTGGCACTGGCCTCAGAGACTCCCTGATACTGCCCCTGCGCAGGGGCAACAGGCACAAAAAAGGCCGCAACACCATGTGTTGCGGCCTTTTGTTCTTTCGGTACCGGCCCCGTGATCAGGACGTGATATTGCCGTAGCTCATCAGGCGCTGGTAGCGCTTTTCCAGCAACTCGTCGATGGGCACCTTGCGCAGCTGTTCCAGCTGCTCGGTCAGGCGCTCCTGCAGGCGTCCGGCCATTGCCTCCGGATCGCGATGGGCCCCGCCGAGGGGTTCTTCGATGGTCTCATCCACAATGCCCAGCTCTTCGAGCACAGTGGAAGTCACCCCCATGGCCTCTGCCGCCAGCGGCGCCTTTTCCACGGTCTTCCAGATAATGTTGGCGCAACCTTCCGGGGAGATCACAAAGTAGGTGGAATACTGCAACATATTGAGCTGGTCACCGACACCGATGGCCAGCGCACCGCCGGACGAGCCCTCACCGATCACGGTGCAGATAATGGGTGTGCGCAGCCGGGACATCACCGCCAGGTTCTGGGCGATGGCCTCACTGATGCCGCGCTCTTCACTGTCGATACCCGGGTAAGCTCCCGGGGTATCAATCAGGGTCAGTACCGGCAGGCCGAAGCGCTCCGCCATCTCCATGATCCGCAGGGCCTTGCGGTAGCCCTCCGGCTTCGGCATACCGAAGTTGCGCGCCACCTTGTCGTTGACGCTGCGGCCCTTTTCCTCACCGATCACCGCCACCGGCTTGCCGTCGAGGCGTGCGATACCGGAGATGATCGCTCTGTCGTCGCCGAAGTGGCGGTCGCCATGGAGCTCATCCCAGTCGGTGAACATACGCTCGATATAGTCCTTGCTATAGGGGCGCTGCGGGTGGCGCGCCACCTGAACCACCTGCCAGGGCGTCAGGTCACTGTAGATGGACTCGGTGAGGTTCTTGCTCTTTTCCCGCAGCCGGGCCACTTCGTCGGCGATATTCAGCTCGTTATCGTCGCCCACATGCTGGAGCTCTTTGATCTTGCTCTCCAGCTCGGCGATCGGCTGTTCAAATTCGAGAAAATTGAAATTCATGCAATACGCGCCTTTTAACTCTGGTCATCCCGGAGGGCTATTTATGGCGGGATAGCTTACTCGCAGAGAACCAGCCAGTCGACCCTGAGGGTAATTATCGCCGCTCCTTGTAGTCCAAAATGACCCGGTCGCGGCCGATCAACTCCCGCAGCGACTGCACCAACTGATCATTCGGCTCCACCTGCCATGCCGGCGGAAGCCGGTAGAGACCGCGAGCATCGCTGCGGGCCACCTCCATACTGACTCCGCAATGACTTGCCGGACCATTAGTGTAGGGCCTGAGACAGGCGGCTATGCGTTTGCCGAGCCCCGCCGGCGCGCTGGCGCTGTCCAGCCGCAGACGCACCCCCACCACACTGCCCTGGCGCAGCTCATCTAGGGTTGAGACCCCGTTGACGGTCATCTTCAGGCCACCGCTGTAGTCATCGTGGGAGATTGGCCCGTCCAGTACTAGCAGTGCATCCTTGACCAGTTTCTCCCGGTGCTCGCCGAAAGCTTCACTGAAGACCGCCGCCTCAATGCGGCCGCTGCGGTCATCCAGGGTAACGATGGCCATGGAATCACCGCGCTTGGTCTTCATTACCCGCATGGCAACCACCAGCCCCGCCACCTTCTGCCCCTCGCGACCGGGCTTGAGGTCGGCGATGCGTGCCTTCACCAGGTGCTGTAGCTCATCCTCATATTCGTCGATCGGATGGCCGGTAAGGTACAAACCGAGGGTATTCTTCTCGCCCTCAAGGCGCTCGCGAATACTCCAGGGGCGTGCCCGCCGGAATTCCGCGTAAACATCGCCGTCGGAGGCCGATGGCACCACCTCGCCGAACAGGTCCATCATGCCGGCGCTGGCATTGCGGGACTGCTGCTCGGCAGCCTTCACCGCCTCGTCCAGGGCGTTGAACATGACTGCCCGCGAGTAGTTGAGCCCATCCATTCCTTCCGCGGAGGGACCAATACTGTCCAGGGCGCCGGAACGCACCAGGGCTTCGAGGGCGCGCTTGTTCACCTTGCGCGGATCCACGCGGGAACAAAAATCGAACAGGTCGGTGAAGGGCCCGCCCTCACTGCGCACCGCGATGATGTTTTCGATCGGCCCCTCACCCAGGCCCTTGATCGCACCGAGACCGTAGATAATTCGGTTGTCCTTATCGACGGAGAACTGGTAGCTGCCCAGATTCACATCCGGCGGCACCAGGTCCAGCTCCATGGCCCGGCATTCCTCGATGAAAGTCACCACCTTGTCGGTCTTGTCCATATCCGACGACATGGTGGCGGCCATGAATTGGGCCGGGTAATGGGCCTTGAGCCAGGCGGTCTGGTAGGACACCAGCGCGTAGGCCGCGGAGTGCGACTTGTTGAAGCCGTACCCGGCGAATTTCTCCACCAGGTCGAAGATCTTCATCGCCAGATCCGGGTCGACGCCCTGCTCCTTGGCGCCGGCAGCAAAGATTTCCCGCTGCTTGGCCATTTCCTCGGGCTTTTTCTTACCCATGGCCCGGCGCAACATATCGGCGCCGCCCAGGGTATAGCCGGCCAGCTCCTGGGCGATCTGCATCACCTGCTCCTGGTAGACGATTACCCCGTAAGTGGGCTCCAGGATCGGCTTCAGTTTCTCGTGCTGGTACTTGGCATCCGGGTAGGCCACCTGGGCGCGACCATGCTTCCGGTTGATGAAGTCATCCACCATGCCCGACTGCAGCGGCCCCGGACGGAACAGGGCCACCAGGGCGATCATGTCCTCGAGGTTATCCGGCTGCAGGCGCTTGATCAGGTCCTTCATACCGCGGGATTCCAGCTGAAATACCGCGGTGGTCTCGGCCCGCTTGATCATCTTGTAGGTTTCGGCATCGTCCAGCGGCAGCGCCTCGATGACCAGCGGCTCTTTGCCCTCACGGGCCCGCTGCTCGTCGACCATGTCCTTGGCCCAGTCGATGATGGTGAGGGTACGCAGGCCGAGGAAGTCGAACTTCACCAGGCCCGCATCCTCAACGTCGTTCTTGTCGAACTGGGTCACCAGACCCGCGCCCGTCTCATCGCAATAGAGCGGCGCGAAGTCTGTCAGTTTGGTGGGGGCGATCACCACACCACCGGCGTGTTTACCCACGTTTCGGGCCACACCCTCCAGCTGCAGGGCCATCTCCCAGATTTCCTGGCCCTCCTCGTCGCCGTCGAGGAATTCCCGCAGGATGTCTTCCTGCTCGAAAGCCTTTTCCAGGGTCATGCCCGGATCCGGCGGGATCATCTTCGATAGCTTGTCCGCCAGGCCGTAGGACTTGCCCTGGACCCGCGCCACGTCCCGCACCACCGCCTTCGCGGCCATGGTGCCGAAGGTAATGATCTGGCTCACGGCATTGCGGCCGTAGTTGTCGGCTACATAGCCGATGACCCGGTCGCGCTTCTCCATACAGAAGTCGACGTCGAAGTCGGGCATCGAGACCCGTTCCGGGTTGAGGAAGCGCTCGAACAGCAGATCGTACTGCAATGGATCCAGGTCGGTGATCTTGAGTACATAAGCCACCAGCGAGCCGGCACCGGAACCCCGCCCCGGTCCCACCGGGATATCGTGGTCCTTGGCCCACTGGATAAAGTCCATCACGATCAGGAAGTAGCCGGGGAAACCCATCTGGATGATGATGTCCAGCTCGAAGCGCAGCCGTGCCTCATATTCCGCGCGGCGCTCGGCGTAGTCCGCTGCCGAGCGGTCGAGGATGGTTTCCAGGCGCGCGTCCAGCCCCTCGAAAGAGATCTTCTCGAAGAACTGGTTTTCGGTCATGCCTTCGGGAATCGGGTATTCCGGCAGGAAGTACTTACCCAGTTGGATGGGTGCCGAGCAACGGCGGGCGATCTCCACCGTGTTTTCCAGAGCCTCGGGAATATCACTGAACAGCTCCTGCATTTCCTCCACGGTGCGGAAGTACTGTTCCGGCGAGTAGCGGCGCTCCCGGCGCGGGTCGTCCAGGGCGCGGCCGTCGTGGATACACACGCGTACCTCATGGGCCTCGAATTCGCTCTCCTCGAGAAAACGCACATCATTGGTGGCCACCACGGGCAGTTCCAGGCGCTGCGCCAGGGAAACCGCCGCGTGCAGGTAATCCTCATCACCGGGACGCCCGGTGCGCTGCAGTTCCAGGTAGTAGCGGTCCGGGAAGATCTGCGCCCAGTCCCGGGCCAACTCCTCAGCCTGGGCGCTGCGCCCGGCAATCAACGCCCGGCCCACATCCCCGTATTTGGCACCGGACAGCGCCAGCACACCCTCGGCGTATTCGGGTAACCACTCGCGACGGATATAGGCGTTGCCGTGGTACTGCCCCTCCATCCACGCCCGCGAGATCAGCTCGGTGATATTCAGGTAGCCCCGGGCGTTCATGGCGTAGAGGGTAATCAGGGTCGGGTTTTCCTCCCCCCCTTCACTGAGCCAGAAATCCGCACCGGTGATGGGCTTGATGCCAGCCCCGAGGCAGGCCTTGTAGAACTTGATCTGGCCGTAAAAATTGGTCTGGTCGGTCAGGGCCAGAGCCGGCATTTCCAGCTCCGCCGCCCGCGCCACGAGCGGTTTGATCCTCACAAGACCATCGATCAGGGAATACTCGGAGTGGGTTCTCAGATGAACAAAAGGTTGGGTCATATTTTTTATTACGTCGGTGTCACCCGTTTTTTATCCGGGTGCGCCGCACGAGGTAAACCTCGCACGGCTCTGGTGCAGATTGAATATGTCGATCTTATTCGGTGGCCGGACTACCAGATCCGGCCCATGGAGCGTGCCCGCTCAGTGCAGCTTTGCAAAACCGCGCGGCGCTCGTCATTGGTCATGCTCCCCCAGCGGCTGATTTCCATACCGGTACGGAAGCAGCCCTCACACACATCCTGCTCATTCAGGGCGCAGACGGAGACACAGGGGGAGCGCACCGGCCTCTCGGCCGTGACCACTCTGGCTATCACTTTCTCTGACATCAGGATTCGGAAACCGGTACCAATTCTTCTGCGAAACGCCGCCCGTTGGCCGCGTAGTGATCACTGCTTGCCTTCAGCAACTCGAACATCGACTCATCCAGCGTCTTCACCACTTTGCCGGGGCTGCCGAGCACCATGGAGTAATCGGGGATTTCCGCGTTCTCGGTCACCAGCGCATTGGCGCCAATGATACAGCACTTGCCGATCCTGGCTCCGTTCAGCACCACGGCGTTGATGCCGATCAGGCTGTAGTCGCCAATGGTGCAGCCGTGCAGCATCACCTTGTGCCCGATGGTCACACCGGTACCGATGGACAGTTGAACCCCCGGATCCGTGTGCAGAACGGCTCCGTCCTGCACGTTGCTGTGTTCGCCGATGGTGATCCGGTCGCAATCCCCGCGCACTACCGCGTTGAACCAGACCGAGCTGTGACTGAGCATTCGCACATTGCCGATCACGTGGGCCCCGGGGGCAATGTAGTGCCCTTCACCCTCCAGCTGCGGCTCTTTTGTTCCCAGTCTGTACAGCATTTGACCTCCGGTTCCGTTGCCTGGCACAAGCCTCCCATTATCCCGGTCAGGGGCGCTCATGACCAGCGCCGCGCCGGGTGCACCGGTCATATCAGGCGGGGCTGATCCGCGAAGCGCGCGCCCTCCAGGGTCAGCAGGCGGGCCTTCATTTCCAGTCCGCCGGCGTAACCGGTCAGGCTGCCGTCCGCGCCGATGACCCGGTGGCAGGGAATCACAATGGCAATAGGGTTGGCCCCGTTGGCCCGGGCCACGGCACGGATTGCCTTGAGGTTGCCCAGTGCCTCGGCCTGCTGGCGATAGCTGCGGGTCTCACCGTAGGGAATAGACTGCAATGCCTCCCACACCCGGCACTGGAACTCGGTGCCGGGGGGATTCAACGGCAGGTCAAAATTGAGCCGCTCCCCGGCCAGGTACTCTGCCAACTGTGCGGCGGCCCGGTCTGTCAGCGCAGAAGCCCCTCGCTGCCAGTCAGGCGGCGCCTGCCAGGGGCGCGTCTCGGTCGGAAAACGCAAGGCAACCAACCCCTGAGTGTCAGCCGCGATCACCGCCTGCCCCATGGTAGTGGGATAAATCTTGTAATGGATCATGACTGTTTCTCCGGGTTCAGGGACTGCCACAACAGCAGCGCTCCATAGGCACGCCAGGGGCGCCACATTTCTGCCCTGGCGAGCGCATCTTTTGGTTTTGCCTTTTCCTGCCCCTCGCCCAGGGCCTTCAGGATACCCAGGTCCGAAGCGGGAAAGGCATCGGGCATCGACAGCCCGCGCATGGCGATGTACTGGGCCGTCCAGTCACCGATACCCGGCAGTGCGGTGACACGGGTACACCACGCCTCCAGATCGGGCTCGTTGAAATCCACCCGACCGTCCAGCACGGCCCTGACAAAAGTGCGCAGGGTCTCCGCGCGCTTGCGGGTCAGCCCGAGCCCGGAGAAATCGGCCTCCGCCAGTTGTTCTGCTGTGGGAAACAACCGATATTCGCACCCTTGTTCGTCGGGGACCAGAGTTCCATATTGAGCGACCAGGCGCCCAGCGATGGTGGTGGCTGCCGCTACGGAAATCTGCTGGCCGAGAATCGCCCGCAGGGCGTATTCGAATGGATCCCAGGCTCCCGGCAGGCGGGTACCCGGGCAGCGGCAGATCTGCCTGTCCAGCAGGGAATCCTGACGAAGAACTTTCTCTATCTCGTCCGTATCCGCATCCAGGTCAAAAAGGCGGCGCAACCGCCGGTTGATCAGGTAAAGGGATGCACCGACCTGACCATGAACCTCGACCAGCAGCCGATTGCGGGCCGATTCATTCTCCACGCGCAGAAACCCGTGCTGACCATCGATAGAAAAACTGCGCTGGTAAATTTCGTCCACCACCTGCTCCACACCCGGTAGTGCCCTGGGCCGGAAAAATGCCAGCAACTGCCCCCAGTCGAACGGCGGACGATAGGCGAGCTGCAGCCGTACCACTGAGCTACCACGGCTGAGCGGCACTGCGTTCCCCTCCCGCCGCACCTCAGTCGGGGTGCGCTGGTACACCTGCCTGAAAACGGCATTGAAACGCCGCAGGCTGCCGAACCCCGCGGCAAAAGCGATCTCAGCCACCGGCAGACTGGTGTCGCGTAACAGCCCGTAAGCAAACAGGGCCCGCTCCGCCTGCCATATCGACAGGGGGCTTGCACCGAGGTGTTCGGAAAACAATCGGCGCAGATAGCGGCTGCTCACTCCCAGCCGTGCCGCCAACTCCTCGACAGACACCGCCTCACGCTCGCTGCGCATCAACTGCAGGGCTCTTTGCACGGTCGTGGAGACAAGACCCCAGGCAGGACTGCCCGGCGCTGCGTCGGGGCGGCAACGGAGGCAGGGGCGGTACCCCGCCTGCGCCGCCTCGGCGGCAGAGGAGAAATAGCTCACATTCCGCTCCAGCGGCGGGCGCGCCGGGCAAACCGGGCGGCAGAAAATCCCGGTCGTCCGGACCGCGACAAAAAAGCGCCCATCGAATCGGCTGTCCCGGGCCATTCGGGCCCTGGCACAGGTCTCGGGATCCAGTGTTGTCATCCTCCCCCCTCCTTTCAAAGGCAAGTCTAACGGTGCTCCAGCACGCCAACTAGCCATATTCGGAACCGACAGCCGAGAGGATCATTCCGGAAGTGCGGGGGCAGGTTTGAACAGACAGTCGGGAAATGCATGACAAAGTCGAACACTCCCGCGCCAAAACTTAGACTTGGTTCAAAATTTAGATTAGAAACGCATCACGGATAAAAATATTAATTCGTTCCGCAATATCGACCGATAAAAGGACAGGGGACAGCACGCCACCCGGCGACACCCCGAGGTTACAAGGAAGTAACGTTGTAGGAACAGGCAACCAGCGGCCTCTGGCGGCGGGGTCAGGATGATCCCCGCTACCGGAAACCGAGCTGCAGTTGCCCACCCTATCTCCGATACGTCTCCAGCCTCAGACAGATAACAAAAAGGACTTTTGTTCTCCGGAGATTGTTCATGAAGCGCTTGTTTCTCGCTCTGTTAGTCATTCTATTCACCCACCTGGCCGCCTGTAGCGCCGACGTCAAATCGGGAAAACCCAATACAACCACTGACACTCAGACCCTGACCGTTGTCGACAGTGACAACGATGGCATCGCCGATGGCAATGACAACTGCACCAACGCCCCCAACCAGGACCAATCGGATCTGGACGGCGATGGCAACGGCGATGCCTGTGATGCCGACGACGACAATGATGGCACCGATGACGATACCGATAACTGCCCGGCCCTGCCCAATGAAGATCAGGCGGATGCCGATGGTGACGGTATCGGGGATGCCTGTGACGAGGACCTCGACGGCGACAATGTCGACAACGATGCCGACAATTGTCCGGCAGTGCCGAACAGCGAGCAGGGTGACCTGGACGGCGACGGTATCGGCGACGCCTGTGACAACGACCGGGATGGTGATGACGACACCGACGCCAACGACAACTGCCCGGAAGTCTCCAACCCGGATCAGGCCGACCAGGACAACGACGGCATTGGTGACGCCTGTGATACCGACAGTGACACGGACAACGACGGCCTGGACGATGGCGAGGACAACTGCCCGTCAATTGCCAACCCGGACCAGACCGATACCGACAGCGACGGCATCGGCGACGCCTGCGACAGCGACGACGACGGCGATAGCATCGGAGACGACGCTGATAACTGCCCCACCGACGCCAATGCCGGCCAGGAAGATCAGGACGGTGACAATATTGGCGATGCCTGCGATACCGATCGCGATGGCGACGGTGTCGGCAACAATCCCCATGACAACTGTCCGGACACCGCCAATCCCGGTCAGGAAGATGCGGACAACGACGGCATCGGCGATGCCTGTGATCCACTGACCGACCCTGACGAGGACGGAATCGACAGCGGTGAAGACAACTGCCCGCAGACAGCCAACCCCGACCAGAGCGATCAGGACAGTGACGGCACCGGCGATGCCTGTGATGCCGATACCGATGGTGACGGGGTCGAAAACGATACCGACAACTGCCCCAACACCGCCAATTCGGATCAACTGGATACCGACAGCGACAACCTTGGCAACGCCTGCGACAACGATGACGACGGCGACGGTGTTGACGACAACTCCGACAACTGCCCCGCGAATGCCAATGCAGATCAGGCCGACCAGGATGGTGACGGCATTGGCGATGCCTGTGACAGCGACCGCGACGGCGACGGTGTCGAGAACGGCACCGACAATTGCCCGCTGACGGACAATACGGACCAGACGGATACCGATGGCGACGGCTTCGGTGACGCCTGCGACGACAATACCGACAGTGACGGCGATACCTTGCCCGACGAGGCTGACAACTGCCCCAACGCCGCCAACAGTGATCAGGCCGATCAGGATGGTGACGGTATCGGTGATGCCTGTGACGACGACGTGGACGGGGACGGCGACAACAACGATGTCGATAACTGCCCGACCACCGCCAATCCCTCCCAGGCCGATACCGACAATGATGGGCTCGGGGATGCCTGTGACAACGACGATGACAACGATGGCGTTGAGGACACCACTGACAACTGCCCGACCATCGCCAACAGCGACCAGGCCAACCTGGACGGCGACGAGTTCGGCAATGCCTGCGACGCTGACGAGGACGGCGATGGTTTCAATGACGATGCCGATAACTGCCCGTCAGTCGCCAACGCCGGCCAGGAGGACCTGGATGGCGATAGCATCGGTGACGCCTGTGACTCGGACGACGACAACGATGGCATCGAGGACGGTGCGGATAATTGCCCGGCAATAGCGAACGCGGACCAGTCAGATATCGACGGCGATGGCATCGGCGATGTCTGTGACGCGGACCGGGATGGTGATGACATTGCCAGCGATTCAGACAACTGTCCGAACGACAGTAATCCGGATCAGGCCGACCAGGACGGTGACGGTATCGGCGACGCCTATGATGCCGATAACGACACCGATAACGACGGTCTGGACGATGGCGAGGATAACTGTCCAGCTGCACCGAATGCGGATCAGTCCGATGTTGACGGTGACGGCATCGGTGATGCCTGCGACAGCGATGCCGATGGCGACGGAGCCGATAACGGCAGCGACAACTGTCCCATGACTGCCAACGAAGACCAGACCGACAGCGATGGCGATGGCATCGGCGACGCCTGTGACGACGACCTGGACGGCGACGGCACCGATGACAACACCGACAACTGCCCGCTGGTAGCCAACCCCGGCCAGGAAGACAGTGACGGCGACGGACTGGGTGATGCCTGCGATCTCGACCGCGACGGTGACGGTATTGACGACGGCGATGACAACTGCCCATCCATCCCCAACCCGGCACAGCTCGATGCGGACGGTGACGGTATCGGTGATGTCTGTGATGCAGACTCAGACGGTGATGGTGTCGACAACGACGTCGACAACTGTCCGCAGACACCCAATGAGGATCAAGCGGATTTCAATAACGACGGGGTCGGTGATGTATGTGACGACGACCAGGCAGCGAGCTGTGCGTCCTTCGGCGACTTCCAGCCAATCACCACCAGCGAGTCCAAGCTGGACAAAGGGATTATCGCACCTTGCGCAGGCTGTTCCGTTACCAGCCCGGGGCGCGTTACCAATAGCGTGATTACCGATGCCGCACGACTGGAAGTCACTGCGGGGGCTGGTGGTTATGCCTACGTGGATGTCACCAAAACCTCGGTGCTATCCGGTCGCCATATGATTGGCTTCCTGGTGGAAAAACCCTCCACCCTGCTCGACCTGGTGCTGCTGGAGACCATCACTATCAGCACCTGGCTCAACGACACGCCCACTGGCGACAGTTCCACCGGCAGTTCACTGGTGGCGTTCAAGGTGGATGGCGCGGTAGACCAGCGAGTGATCGTGATCGCCTCGGAGCAGGACTTCAACCGTGTGCGCCTGAGCCTCGGCAGCCTGCCGTCAGAACTCAACCAGTTGGATGTCTATATGGCCTGCATGGCTCCTCTTTAAAAGAGCTCCCTGAAAGGGCTCCTCTAAAACGAGCTACGTCACCTGTCTCTGGCCCCGGTAAACACCGGGGCTTTTTTTGCCATTGGTTCGACCAATTTCCGGATCATCAAGAACATCATCGTCCCGGTCCTACCGTCCCACGGGTCCGCTGAAATGCTGAAATGCTGAAAGTGCATCAATAAAAAAACCCGGCCGGAGCCGAGTCTTTTTCAAGCCAGGGGTCGGAGCAGCGTTTACAGCCCCAATACCTCTTTGCCCTGAGTGAAGGTCACATCCACGGGAATGCTGGCGTCAGCGAGGCGATCGAGGTCTGCCTGCAGCTCTTCACCGACCACACCCTTGCCCTCCAGCAGCTCCTTGGACTTTTCGTAGTCACCATCACCCTGAATGGTCAGGATCAGGTTGGAGAGGCTGGTCATGGCTTCCTGCATCTTGTCGAAATCGACACTGTAGTGACCGGTCTCGGGGTCGCGGGTAAAGGCGCCCTGCTCCTTGAAGTAGTTAAAGCGCATCATATTCGCCTTGCCGTGGGCGCTGGCAGCACCGAAACGCACACTGCGGAAGATGCTGGCAAGGAAAGTGACGTAGTTGTCCATCAGCTCGCCTTCCTCGATCTCTCCCTTCTCGTGCAGACGGGTCACCATGTACAGGCCGAGGATATCTGCCTTGCCCTCTTCCAGCGCAGACGATGTCTCCTTCAGCGCCTGACGGACATTCGCGCCATCGGTCACGGTCTTCTTGATGCCGAGGCCGTGTGCCACTTCGTGGAACATGGTGTTGGAGAAGAAGGCCGGGAAGGTGATGTGCTTACGCTGGTCCTCGGCGATCAGTACCTCGCTGATGGGCACCAGGATCTTGTCGAACTTGGCGCGCATGGCATTTTTCAGTTGCAGGCGACGGGTACCCTTGGCCAGCTGAACCTCCTCATCATTGGGAAGGTTGATGGCGATGGTCTTGGAGCCAGCATTGCTGTGGCCGGCATAGTAGAGAACATCGTAAGCGTTCAGGTCAGAGTCGGTGCCGGGCACCTCGGACTTGTACTTCTCGTCCACCGGCAGGCCCTTCTGCAGCTCGGGCAGGAAAGCGGCAAACTTGGCCAGCTTCTCGCTCCACTCCATATCCTTCAGCAGTACATAGGATTCATAGGCGGTGCGATAGGCGAACAGTTGATCCTCGTAGTTCTCGATGGGGCCGATCACCACGTCGATCTCGTTGTCCTTCATATCCATCCACGCCATATCACTGGGACGGAAGTCATCGTTCAGCAAAGCGTCGGCGCGCATGCTCAGGTAGTTGGCAAACTGCTCATCCTCGGCCAGTTCAGAAGCCTCGCGCAGAATCTGTGCGGCTTTCTCCAGGTCTGCCTTGTAGGCTTCGTGGTAAGGCACCAGCTGCAGGTTGCCCTTGTCATCGCGGCGCACCAGGGAGTATAGGCCGTCCTTGCCGGGCTGTTCCCAGGCCTCGAATTCAGCCTTGGTCATATCCTCCGGGTAGAACTGCGCGCCGAGCGGTTTCGGGCCGTACCCCTCCACAAAGGCTTCGTTGTTGTTCAGCCGGTCCCAGGGACCATAATTGATATCGGCAAACTTGCGCTTGGCAGGGTCATCGATCTTCGGCAGCAGGTCATCGGCCGGGCCAAAGGACTGCAACCAGAACAGGCGGTCCATGATTTCGCTGGCATCGATCAGCTTGGCAATCATCTGCCGCTGGTCGTCAGAGAGGTCGGAAAGATCCGCACTCAGCTCGACCGGTACGTAGATGTCGAAGCGATCGCTGGAAGTGCTTTCGCCCTCCTGCGGGCCAGTCTGCTCAGGGGTTGTCTCGGTCTCGGTCTCGGTCTGGGCCTCGGCCTGCGCGGTCGGGGCTTCTTCTGCGGTGCGGGATTGCTGCTCATCGCGGGGGGAGCAGGCGCTTACCAGCGCTAACGCCAGCAGTGCAGCAGTGATCTTAGCGGTTTTCATGGAAATCCTGCCTGTTATCTTCATTGGTCCGGCGCCACATTAAGGCGCTACCGGATTTTTATCAAGACAACAGCGGGGGCGGGCGGCAGCGCTCAGCGGCCGGCCTGGTTGGTATCGGCGGCACTGCGACGCTCCTCCTGCTGCAGCTGCCACAGGCCCGCGTAGTGCCCATCCTCGGCCAGCAACTGACTGTGAGAACCCCGCTCCACCACCCGGCCGCGGTCGAGTACCAGGATCACATCCGCATCCACCACCGTGGAGAGCCGGTGGGCAATCACCAGGGTTGTCTGCTCACTGGCAACCTGTCGCAGCGCACCGAGAATGCCCTGCTCCGAGCGACTGTCCAAGGAGGAGGTGGCCTCATCAAAGACCATGATAGGCGGATGTTTCAGCAGCGCGCGGGCGATGGCGACCCGCTGCTTTTCACCACCGGACAGTTTCAGGCCACGCTCACCAACCATGGTATGCACCCCCTCCGGCAACTCGCGCACGAAGTCTTCCAGTTGAGCGTGGCGGATAGCTGCCATCACTTCGTCATCGCGGGCATCGATACGGCCATAGCGCACATTCTCCAGGATGGACTGGTTAAACAGCACCGCGTCCTGCGGCACCACACCAATGGCTGCACGCAGGGAAGACTGGCTGACGGTGCGAATATCCTGACCATCGATGGTGATGCGACCCGCCGTCGGGTCATAGAATCGGAACAGCAGTTTGAACAGGGTCGACTTGCCGGCCCCACTGGCACCGACGATGGCCACTTTCTGTTGCGGCGCCACAGTGAAACTGACCCCCTTGAGGATCTCTCGGTCTGCACGATAAGCGAAATGCACATCCTCGAAGGCGATGCGCCCCTCTTTCACCTGCAGCTCTGCGGCATCACTCGTGTCTTCAATACCCGGCGCCACACGCAGCAATGAGAACATCTTTTCGATATTGGCCAGCGAGCCTTTCATCTCCCGGTAGACGAAGCCGAGAAAATTCAGCGGAATAAAGATCTGCATCATAAACGCGTTGATGAGCACGAAGTCACCAATGGTCATATCCCCACTGATAACCCCCATCGCCGCCAGAATCATGGCCGCGCTCATGGCACTGGCGATGATCAGGGCCTGACCGGCGTTTAGCCCAAACAGTGACAGGCGATTCTTGCGACGCGCCTGTTCCCAGAAAGCCAGTTCGTTATCGTAATGGCCCGCCTCGTAGTTCTCATTGCCGAAATATTTCACCGTTTCATAATTCAGCAGGCTATCGACGGCCCGGCTGCTGCTCTGGCTCTCGGCCTGGTTCAGCTCCCGTACAAAGCGGGTCCGCCACTCGGTCGCCACCACAGAAAAGCCGATATAGATGACCACCGCACCGAGCACCAGCAGGGCAAAGACACCACTGTAGTTCCACCATAACAGCCCTGCCACCATGCCGATTTCCAGTAGTGTCGGCACGATATTGAAAACCATGAAGCGCATCAGGAAGCCGATGCCGGCATTGCCCCGCTCGATATCTCGTGAGAGTCCGCCGGTGCGCCGGTTGAGATGAAAATCCAGATCCAGCTTGTGCAGATGCTCGAAGACCTCGAGTCCGATCCGACGCTGGGCGCGCTCGGTGACACGGCCAAAGATGGTATCCCGCAGCTCGCCAAACAACACACTGGAAAAGCGCACCGCGCCATAAGCCAGTAAAAGACCCAGAGGCAGCGCCGCTGCAGCTGCCACACCTCCGGCATTATCCAGGTCATCGACGATGTGTTTGAGCAGAAATGGCAGGCCCACGCTGGCCAGCTTCGCCCCCACCAGGCACAGCAGCGCCAGGATCACCGCACGGCGGAATTCCAGCAGGTAGGGAAACAGGGTTTTCAGTGCACCCCAGTGCACCTCACTCAGTGGAACATCAGACTTGGGTCTGGGCATGGTCAAGCTCGCGGGATAATGGCGGCCATTATAGGCCCCAAGGGGTCTACTGCCAGAGGGGTACTCCAAGGCTTCGGAACACAGCCCGCAGCCGGATCAAGAGCCGGAATGCAGAGCTGTTAGTTCAGGGCCCGCAACGGGACGTCGTCACTGTGCTCGATACGCGCGCCGAGCACCCGCGTCAGGAACTCGGTCAGGATACCGGCGGTAAAGCCCCAGATTTCATAGTCCTGAAACTGGTAGGCCGGGAGATAGATGGCGTGCTCATCTATTACGATGCGATCGGTGCGAATGCGCGGGTCCTCGAGGAAGAACGAGAGGGGTACGCGAAAAATCGCATCGAGCTCCCCTGGATTCGGGGACAGACTTACCTGCGGCGATATAATCCCCAACCACGGTGTCACACGCACATCCCAACGCGTGGTACGCGGCCATAGCGGGCCGAGCACTCGCACCTCTTCCGGGGGCAGGCCAATCTCCTCCTCCGTCTCGCGCAGAGCGGTGTGTTTCAGGGAGCGATCGCCTGGCTCCCACCGTCCGCCCGGCAGGGAGACTTCACCAGAATGCGTGGAGAGATGTTGCGAACGCAAAGTCAATATGACCTGCGGGTCGGCTTCGTCCGTGAGGGCCAGCAATACGGCTGCGTGGCCAGTCAGCTCATTGCCGCTTGCAACTTTGCCCTCCAGCCTTGTCCGAAGCTCGGAAAATTTTTCCTCAATCTTTTTCAGCATCAAATTATTTTCGCATCACCCACCACAAGCGCTCGTGGCGATCTCGCTCCTGAATGTGTCCCTCTGTCATTCTATCCTGCGCCGGGCTTTTTCCGCCATGTATGCATCTACAGGCAGATGATCACGGGCGATGTGAGAATGGGAACTCCCCCCAAGGGCGGTGAGCTCACGTCTCCAGGGTTTTCTCGACGCTGACGTTGTCTTTCCCTCGCCCACCTTTGACCCACTCCCGCAGCCGCTGCACCAGCGCGAAATAGATCGGCACAAGAAAAGTGGAGAAGACACTGGCAGCTACCATGCCACCCAGGACGACGAGGCCAAGAGACACCCGACTCGCTGCACCGGCGCCGGTCGCGATTACCAGGGGAAAAATACCAAGTACAAATGAGAGTGCGGTCATCAATACGGCACGCAGGCGCAAACGGGTAGCTTCGAGTGCAGAGTCGGTGATCGATAACCCCTTCTCCTGACGCTGCACCACAGCAAATTCTGTCATCAGGATCGCGGTCTTGGCCGACATGGCAATGAGGAGCACCACGCCGATCTGCGTATAAAGATTGTTTTCCCCCCCCATGATCCACACTGCAAACATACCACCGGCGATGGCGATCGGCACCGCCAATAAAACCGCGACTGGTATCGCCCAACTTTCATACTGCGCCACCAGGAACAGGTAGGCAAAAATCAGGGCGAGAGAGAAAAGGATCGGTGCCATATTGCCAGCTTCGATCTCCTCGAGACTCGACCCTGTCCATTCAAAGCTATACCCTTGGGGTAACTGTTCGGCAACTTCCTCCATCGCCCTCATGGCATCACCACTTGAATACCCCGGGGCCTGGCTACCATTGATATTGATACTGTTATAGAGGTTGTAGCGGTTGATGCTGAGAGGCCCCACCATCGGCTCGAATTGCGCCAACGCATTCATCGGTACCAGCTCACCCCCGCGATTGCGCACGAAGAAGCCACTTAAAACTGCCTCATCGCTACGGAATTGCGCATCCGCCTGCACCAGCACCCGGAAAACCTTACCGAACCGATTGAAATCATTCACATAGATACCGCCGAGATAGGCCTGCAGCGTCGTATAGACATTCTCCAGCGGCAGGTCCAGCGTATGGGTGCGATCTTTGTCGATGACCAGTCTCAGCTGTGGTGTGGCCGACTGGTAAGTGGTATAGGCGGTGGCGATTTCCGGCCGCTGGTTGGCTGCCTCGAGTAACTCTTTCATCGCCTCGGCCAACGCCGTGATACTCCCGCCCTGCAGATCCTCAAGGATAAAGGAGAAGCCACCAACAGCGCCAAGTCCCGGCAATGCCGGCACGGGAAAGGCACCAACGGATGCGGAGGTTATAGCTCCCATTTGCTTTTGCACACGCTGCATGATTGCCTGCTGGAACAATTCAGGATTCGTGCGTTCCTCCCAGGGATGCAGCAACACGATCATCAATGCAGCGTTTGAGGCCAGGGTATTTGATAACAGGTTATAGCCCGGAACCGCGATAATATGGGCAACACCATCCTGCTCCAGAACCTTTTCTGTAATCAGATCGACAACCGGCTCGGTGCGTTCGATCGAGGCGGCATCGGGCAACTGCACATGCATCATGAAATAGCCCTTGTCCTCATCCGGAACAAAACCGGTTGGCACAGCCGAGAACAGGTACCAGCACAACAGCGCGACGCCGGCGATGGTAGCCAAACCAAGCAGGGGAATCCCGACAAAAAAAGCCACTATCCCCGTGTAAGTTCGCGACAGCACCTCCAACAGTCGATTGAAGAAACCGAATACCCCGCCCGTTTTTTGTCCCTCTTCTCCGGTTCCCTCCTGCTTCCTTAGCAACAGGGAACAAAGCGCAGGACTCAGCGTCAGCGCGTTGATACTGGAAATCAGCACAGATACGGAAATGGTGATCGCAAACTGCTGGTACATCTTACCGGTGAGGCCAGGCATCAGCATTACGGGGACGAATACCGCCAACAATACTGCCGTAGTGGCGATCACCGGGCCGGTGACCTCATTCATGGACTTCAGTGCCGCTCCCTTGGGCGCCATGCCCTCCTGGATCAGGCGCTGGGTATTTTCCACTACGATAACTGCATCGTCGACGACGATACCGATCGCAAGAATCAGGGCAAATAAAGTAACAGTATTGATCGTCATTCCCAGCGCATACATCGCGGCAAAGGTACCGATCAGGGAAACCGGGATGGCGATTGCTGGAATCAGAGTGGCGCGCCAGTCCTGCAGGAATACGAACACCACAATGATTACCAGAATCATGGCGATGATCAGTGTCTCTACCACTTCATTGATAGAGGCCTCTACAAACTGAGTGGTATCGTAAAGAATTTCTGCCCGCAGCCCCTCTGGAAAGCGCTGACGCAAATCGTCGAGGCGCGCGTGAATATCTTGTGACACATTGACCGCATTGGCTTCTGGCAGCTGGAAGATACCCATTACGGTTGACGGCTGACCATCGAGCAGGCCAAACGCCCCGTAGTAGCGACTGCCCAACTCAACCCGGGCCACATCGCCCAGACGCAATATGCTACCATCGGCTCTGGAGCGGATGCTGATATTGGCAAACTCTTCCTCTTTTGCCAGACGACCACGCACGATCACGGCATATTCAAACTTCTGATCCTCCTTGGCTGGCGCAGCGCCAATCTTGCCCGCGGCCACCTGAACGTTCTGCGCCCGAATCGCCTGAATGACATCCTGCGCCGTCACATTGAGGGCTGCCATCTGATCGGGGTTCAGCCACACTCGCATAGCGTAATCCTGGGCCCCCAGGATCTGCACCTCACTGACACCATTCACACGGGCCAGCTCATCCTTGATAAAAATTTCGCCGTAATTGGCCAGGAAGAGGTCATCCAGCGCCTCACTGGCCCCCTCTTCAGCAAAAATATTGACGATCAACAGCATGTCGGTGGATTTCTTGCGTACCTTGACGCCGCCGCGTTTCACCTCCTCCGGCAGCTGGGGCAAAGCCTCCTGCACGCGGTTCTGCACATTGACCTGGGCAATGTCGCCGTCGTAACCACTTTCAAAGACCACCCGCAGGGCATAAGTACCATCATTACTACTTACGGAAGACATATATTTCATGCCTTCGACACCGTTGACAGCGGCTTCGAGGGGCACCGCCACACTATCGCGCATCACTTCAGCACTGGCACCCGGATATACCGTCTGTACCTGCACAGTCGGCGGTGTAATATCAGGGAATTGCGCCACCGGCAGCAACGGCAAGGCCAGCAGGCCCGCCAGCGTGATCAGGATTGAGATCACAAAGGCAAAGCGCGGACGCCGGATACTGAACGCACTGATCATGCGTGGACTCCGGTCATGCCCTGCTCATCCGTATATTCACTTGAAGTCATCGTCGACTCCCGACGGATACCGCTGCAGACCATCTTCAGGCGTTCTTTCTTCGGGCTTGATACGGCGTTCACGGAATGGCGGCGGTGTGCGCGTTTCAAGGTCTTTGTAAGGGTCCAGTGATGGTGGCTGTGGATCCACCGGCTTGCCTATTGCCACGCGCTGCAGGCCACTGACCACCACTCGCTCGCCGCCACTCAACCCTTTTTTGACGGCCCACAGCACACCCTCTCGCTGTCCAAGCTCGAGGTACCGTTTTTCGGCTTTGTTTTCCTGCCCGATGACGAAGCAATAATACCCCTGCATATCCTCCTGCACTGCGACCTGCGGAATCAGGGGCTTCACAGACTCAGCCCCACGAAAAACCCATACCGACACCCTGGCAAACTGACCCTGCACCAGTAACTGGTTTGGGTTGGGAAAACTGACGCGCGCGGTGACTGTACCGGTGGAGGGGTCGATCGTGTTTTCGACGAACTCAATCACGCCGGGATGAGGGTAGTACTCCCCATCGGGCTGCTTGATGCGGATATCGCGCCGGATGGGTCCCCTGCCCTCCGCCCGCCGCTGCTCTTCTTCTGCTCGCACGGAGAAAAGCTGAAATTCAGGCACTTGGAAACGGACGAAAATCGGATCCATCCGCACGATGGTGGTCAGCGGGATCTCGATATCCGGTCCCACCAGGGACCCCTCTGGAAACTCACTGCGGCCGATCGGCCCTGAAAGGGGAGCACGGATTTCGGTGTAGGACAAATCAAGTTCTGCGCTGCGCACATCGGCGGCTATTGCCTGCACCCGGGATTCTGCCTGCTCAAATTGTCCCTTGAGCTCATCCATCTGAACCTGACTGATTGCACCGGTCTCGACCAGCTGCAGGCCCCGGCGGTAATTCCGCTCTGCCACCTGCAGCGCCGACTGTGCCTGGGCGAAATTCGCACGCTGGTTTTCCACCCTGGCCACAAAAGGCTGGGGATCGATCACGTATAGCAGCTCGCCCTCCCGGACCTGTTGGCCCTCGACGAAATGCCGGCTCTCGATATGCCCGGAAACCCTGGAGCGCACTTCATATTCATCAGTTGCCTCCACCTTGCCAACATACTCAAAGCGGGGGATCACCTGGTGCTCACGAATCGTCACCACCTCCACTGAAGGAGGTGGGGGCGTCTCTTGTGCCTGTTCTTTATCGCCACAGGCGACCAGGCCAACCGCGAGCAAGAAAAACAATAAATAACGTGCCACGACTACCAACCATGCCCTGTGTACTACGAACGGGACGATGAAGAGCATTTTTTCATCGACCGGCCCACCACCTTCAACTATAGGCCCTCAGTAACCTCACATCGCTATCGCAATCAGAACGGCAGTTACTGGCGTAACAATCCTCGCCCCATTTGCTCAAGTCTGCCTTGTCTGCTACCAGCTCCGACCCATTGATGCCGTATTTCGCATAGCCAGAGAACCTCGTTAACCGATGCTTGTGTCTCATCTGCCAAGCACATTCAGACATCTAGACTGACCTCAGAAACTCCGACAAAGTGGGCCCGCATGTCTGCAGAAACTGAGCACAATCTGACGCGTACGACCATGATGGGCATGGTGGTTGGCTCCATGGTCGGCGCGGGTATCTTTTCCCTACCGGCCACCTTTGGCAATGCCACCGGCCCCTTTGGCGCCCTGATTGCCTGGACCATTGCCGGTACCGGTATGTTGATGCTGGCCTTCGTGTTCCAGTTCCTGGCGGTGCGCAAACCCAACCTGGAAGCCGGTATCTTCACCTACGCCCAGGAGGGCTTCGGCAATTACATCGGCTTTATGGCCGCCTTTGGTTTCTGGGCTGGTAGCTGTCTGGGAAACACCACCTACTTCGTGCTTATCAAGTCCACGCTCGGTGCAGCCGTCCCAGCCTTTGGTGAAGGCAATACCGTCACTGCTGTCGCCGTATCTTCAGTGATTCTGTGGTCCATCCACTTCATGATCCTCAGAGGCATCAAGCAGGCGGCTTTTATCAACAAAATCGTCACCGTCGCCAAGATCATTCCCATCATTATCTTCATCGTCATCGTGGCGGTTGCCTTCCAGAAAGATCTGTTTGTAAACAACTTCTGGGGCGGTAGCGATTACAGCTTCAGCGACGTCATGAGTCAGGTTCGCAAGACCATGCTGGTCACCGTCTTCGTCTTTATCGGAGTGGAGGGCGCCAGCGTCTTTTCCCGTTACGCGAAGAACCGGGCAGATGTGGGCTGGGCAACGGTGATGGGCTTTCTCGGCGTGCTGTGCTTGATGATCATGGTTACGTTGCTGCCCTACGGAGTGATGCTGCGCCCTGAGATTGCCGACCTGCGCCAACCATCAATGGCCGGTGTGTTGCAGGCGATTGTCGGCACCTGGGGTGCTGTGTTTGTCAGCGCCGGCCTGATTATTTCGGTACTGGGTGCCTACCTGGCATGGACGCTGCTCTGTGCAGAGGCGCTGTTCTCTGCCTCAAAATATGACCTTGTGCCAAAAGCTTTCGGGCATGAAAACAAGAACGGGGTTCCATCCACCGCGTTGTGGCTGACCAATGGCCTGGTACAGACATTCCTTATCCTGACCATCTTCGCCCAGTACGCCTTCGACCTGACCCTCGAAATGACCAGTTCCATGACGTTGATTCCCTACCTTCTGGTTGCGGGCTACGGGCTCAAGCTTACCTGCAGCGGGGAAACCTATGAGTCAGATCGCCATGGCCTGCGCAACCGTCAATTGCTGTTTGCCCTGATTGCGACGATCTACGCCATCTTCATGATCATCGCCGGGGGTCTCGAGTATGTCCTTCTCGCCTGCATTCTTTTCGCACCCGGCACCATTCTTTTCATCCTCGCCAGACGTGAACTAAAGCTCTCCCTGTTCAAGATACCGGAGCTCCTGCTGTTCGGACTGATCATGATTGGCGCACTCGTCGGCGTTTACGGGCTTGCCACCGGTACCATTACTCTCTGACAAGAGGTCTGCTTCAATGGCCAAAGCCAGGACAAATTCCGAAGCCACACTCGGGGTTCACTCGGAGGTCGGCCAGCTGCGCACTGTAATGGTCTGCGCACCCAGCCTCGCCCATATGCGACTGACGCCGACCAACTGTGACGACCTGCTGTTTGACGACGTCCTCTGGGTACAGAATGCCAAGCGGGACCATTTTGATTTCATCACCAAGCTGCGGGATCTTGATGTCGAAGTCCTCGAGATGCACAACCTGCTGGCAGAAACCGTTGCCATCCCCGCAGGTAGAAAGTGGCTGCTGGACCGGAAGGTGACTCCCAACAATGTGGGCCTGAGCCTGATGGAGGACACCCGCGCCTATCTCGAAAGCCTGGAGCCCCGCAAACTGGCGGAATTTCTAATCGGTGGCGTCTCGGTCACGGACCTGCCTGAAGAATTCTCCCAGTCGCAATTCGTGGAACTCGCTCGCGAGGCGCACGGGGCCACGGAATACCTGCTGCCGCCGCTACCCAACACGCTCTATACCCGCGACACTACCTGCTGGATTTATGGCGGCGTCTCCCTGAATCCACTTTACTGGCCCGCGCGCAAAGAAGAGACTTTCCTGACCACGGCGATTTACAAATTTCACCCCCGCTTTACGGAAGAAAAGTTCAATGTGTGGTGGGGCGACCCGGATATCAACTTCGGGCTCGCTACGGTCGAGGGGGGCGATGTCATGCCGGTGGGCAATGGCGTCGTACTGATCGGTATGAGCGAGCGCACCTCGCGACAGGGCATTTCCCAGCTGGCCACAGCGCTATTCGAACAGGAAGCTGCCCAGCAGGTCATCGTTGCCGCCATGCCAAAGCTGCGGTCGGCCATGCACCTGGATACGGTTTTTACCTTCGCCGACCGGGATCTGGTGACGCTGTATCCGGAAATCATGGATCAGGTACATCCGGTGGTGATGCGCCCCGGCGACAGCAAAGGCAAGCTGCACGTTACCCTGGAGAACAAATCCTTTGTGGACGTGGTGGCCAAGGCGCTGAACCTGAAGAAACTGCGGGTCGTGGAAACCGGAGGCGATGCCTACGTCGCCGAGCGTCAGCAGTGGGACAGCGGAAACAACCTGGTGGCAGCAAAACCCGGGGTCGTATTTGCCTACGACCGCAACACCACCACCAACACCGCCCTGCGGAAAGAGGGGGTCGAGGTGGTCACGATTGTTGGTGCCGAGCTGGGCCGGGGGCGGGGCGGCGGCCACTGCATGACCTGCCCCATCAAGCGGGATCCCATCGACTTCTAGGAGCCTAACTACCATTTCGCTCCCCACCACCCCACAGGCACTGACGGCGGCGGGTGAGCGGGGTATACTGACGCCATGAAATTCTGTTGTCACTGCGGCAGTGCGTCCGTTTCCTTTGCCATTCCCGAGGGCGACGACCGCCCCCGCCACCTCTGCATTGAGTGCGGCGCCATCCACTATATCAATCCACGCGTGATCGTCGGTGTGATGCCCTATCTCGGGGACCGCGTTCTGCTATGCAAGCGCGCTATTGAGCCGCGCCTGGGACTATGGACCCTACCGGCGGGCTTTATGGAAAATGGCGAGAGCAGTGAGGAAGGCGCCCTGCGGGAATCCTGGGAAGAAGCCCGGGCGAGCATTCGCGTGGACGATCTCTATACCGTCTACGATATCCCCCATATCAATCAGGTGTACCTGGTGTACCGGGGCGAACTGACCGACACCAATTTCGGGCCCGGCCCCGAATCCCTGGAAGTCGAGCTCTTCCGGGAAGAAGAGATCCCGTGGGATGAGATGGCCTTCCCGATTATGACGGAGACGCTGAAGCACTATTTCAGTGACCGCCGTCGCGGACAATTTGGGCTTCATCGGGGCATTATTGCCCGCAAGCTCTGACCACTCTCCGCGTGCAATACGCTCACGGCGACTTTTCCAGGGATTGCTGCAGCAGCCACTGATACAAGTCCTGCCCCTCGTAGACCCGGCGCCAGACGTCATGGGACATGTCTTCATGAACGGTAAAACGAACCTCACCGCCCATCTCCTCGAGACGATTCACCCCGGCATAGAAATAAGACTTTTCCACCGTTCGGTCACGCCCACCGGCAAAGACCCACACCGGCACTTTATTCTGCGCAATTGGCGCCATCAGGTTTGGATGGCCCCAGCCCACCACCGGTGCCACAGCGGCAAATTTTTCCGGATGGCGACTGGCCATATACCAGCTGCCAAAGCCGCCGTAACTGAGCCCCGTCAGGTAGATGCGGTGATCATCCACACGGTAACGCTCGCTGACATGATCGAGCATCGCAATCAAATCGGCTTCGACTTTTTCCCAGCCCCAGGGCAGACCCTCGGGTATTTCATCCCACCCTGAGACCGGCTGTCCAATACTCATCCGGCCACGAGGCTGGATATATTTGCGCTCTGGTACACCGGCAGCGAGACGATCCGGGATACTGTCACGCGAGCGGTTGGCAATGTAGCTCACCTTTTTGTCCATCCCGAACATGTGTAGCTGCGGGACCAAGATAATAAATGGCAGGTCACGCTTCTGAATCCAGGCCTCGTAAAGAGGTCCATGGATCAGCGTATAGTCGAGATCATCTCCACCGTTACCGCGCTCCCCGTTGCCATGCAAGTGCATCAGGACTGGCCAGGTCTTCTCCGGCTGCTCTCCATACCCTCGCGGCAGATAGACAAAATATTCGCGGCTTGAGCCATCCACTCGACTCGTGTACGGGAGCCTGAGCAAACGTGCTTCGCCGACGCCATCAGCCAGGCTGTCCTTGGATAATGGAAAATATTGGCACCCTACCAGCAGCGACAGGGTTAGCAGGACGGGGCCAATGGGAATTGCCGGGGATTTCACGGCGCGCTCCTTTTTCTTCATTATTGTTGCGCTGGATTAAGAGGAAAGGGCCGGACTTTAGCCCCTCTTGATCGGAGGCCAATCATCCGGCATGGGGAGCAATCAGTTACAGCGATCGTCCAGTTTCCAGAGGTCGAAAGCCGGCTCTTCATAGGGGTGCGCGGCGCGCAGAGCGGCCAGCGCCCCGTCCACCAGGTTATCAGCACAGACCATCTCCACCCGGTATTCCGATACCCGCTCCACCTCGCCCTGCTGACCAATAAATGGCTGGCTCCCCTCAAGAGGCCGAAACTGGCCGGTACCGGCCACCTGGAAGCAACAGCTGTCGTAGTCGCCGATACGACCTGCACCGGCTACAAACAACGCCTGCTTCACCTTCTCGAGGTGGGTCTCGGGGATATACACACAGAGCTTATACACGGTTGTACTCCGTCACTCTCTTGCTTTTGCAACCGACTCAATACAAAAGCGTCATCAGTTTACGCTGGTACTTTGCCGCCAGGGGGTCACCTGCGCCCAGGCTCTTGACCACATCCAGGTAGGCCTGCTTCGCCGCACCGTCAGCAAAGTTCATGTCGCTGCGCAGGATATCCAGCAACAGGTCCAATGCCTCCTCATGGCGGTGGTTCTGACTGTACTGCACCGCCAGCTTGTAGCCGGAGTCCCAGTCATCAGGATTAGTCGCCAGCGCCTGTTCCAGCGCCTTGATTTCCGGGGATTCTGCCGCCTGCTGCTTCAGTTCCAGCTGCGACATCAGCTGCTGGTAGTCCGCATCCTGATCCGCCAGCAGGATCTTGCCCAGGATCTCTTCGGCTTCCGGCACGCGGTTCAGCTCCAGCAGGACCGCCGCCAGCTGCTTGGCGATATCCGCCCGCTCACCGGACTCGGTGTAGACCTGGCGCAGCACCGGCAGCGCTTCATCCAGCTTGCCCTCACCCACCAGCTTCTGGGCCTGCTGGAACTGCAGCTCCCAGGCCTTGGGCAGGTACTTTTCCAGCATCTCGCGGATCTGCTTCTCCGGCTGAGCCCCGGCAAAGCCGTCCACCGGCTGGCCTTCTTTCAGCACCATGACCGTGGGCAGGCTGCGCACGCCCAGCTGGCCCGCCAGCATCTGCTCGGTATCCGCATTGACCTTGGCCAGCAGGAACTGCCCCTGGTATTCGTTGGCCAGCTTCTCCAGTACCGGCATCAGCTGCTTGCACGGCTCGCACCAGTCGGCCCAGAAGTCCACCAGCACCGGGCGCTTCATGGATTCGTCGATCAGTACCTGCTGAGCGTTTTCCGCCGTGACGTCGACAATATATTCGTTCACTTCTTCTCCCAATATGTTCTCTTAATCAGCGGTAGACGGCCCTGGCGCCATAGAGCAATTCCAGCGCCTCCCTCTCGCCTTTTCGCAACTGACGGACGACAAGGCCATAGGACCGATCCATCATTTGCTCAATTTCATTGTCCGGCACACTGCCATTCAACAGTACGGTATTCCAGTGCCGCTTGTTCATATGATAACCCGGTAACACACCGGTGAAGATATCCCGCAATGCCTGGGCCTCGTCGGGGTCGCACTTGAGATTGGTCCTCGGTACGCCATTTTCAACCGCCAGGGTGGCGAACATCTTGCCCCTGATCTTGAATACCGCCACCGCCGGGCCAAAGGGAAAGTCCTCTTTGGCTTCGGGGTGGCCCATCAAATACTCCCGGGCGGCCTGATAATCCATCATCCTTACCAGTTGAGGGAGGATGGCAGTCGCGGCGAAGAAAGCAGTCTGGAAAAGCGCTGCCAGCGCTCCTCCTCACTCCCCGCGCCCTCCTCTATGTAGTCCGCGACCAGCTGTTTGCCCCAGTTATAGTTGATTACGTAGGCACCGTAGGTATCCACGAAGCGCTTGCGCTGACGTGCCTTCTCGGGGCTCATCAAAGCGTACTTCTCGAACAATTCCACCGCCCTGTCCCCATCGATCTCGCCATTGATGTATTGCCGCGCGATGGTGTTACCGGCAAAACTCACCGTATCGATCAACTCCAGTACGCGGTCATATTTCTCTGCCTGAGAGGGATCGAGATCCGCCAGCGGGTACAGGACCTCACGCTCGAACTGGGTTTTTTCCTCACCCGGGAAGGCCAATTCGATCCCGTAATTGGCACTGCCCTCGGCAATCAGGGACTGCGGACTGAATAGTGGGTAGACACTGAACTCGATCCAGCCGCGGTCTTTCACCAGCTTCTGCTCCAGCAGCGCATTGTAGGTGTGATGGCCCGGATAGCCTTCGTGACAACCCAGGTCGATTGCCCGGTCGATCATCACCGGCAATTCTGTATTCATCTGGATCAGGCTGTTGGCATCGCCCTGATACCAGTTGTAGCCACTCCAGGGTTTGTCGGTGACATACTCCAGGGTGAACTGTTCGTTCGCCGGTAACTCGATATATTTCCTGGTCCGTTCCCGACAGGCATCGATCGCTGCCTCGAACACAGCCGGCAGCTTGTCGGCGGGTATCTCAAACTGCTTGCGGAATGCCTGCACGCGCTCATGCAGCGGCCCCTCGCCAGGCAACAGCTCTTCCAGCTCTGCCAGGGCGGGCTCAAATTCTGAGAATGCCTGTTTTGGCGGCTGTGTATCGTAAAGTAGCTCCGCCTCGCGATCGAAATCCCGCGAGCCATTTCCGGTCAGGCTCTCTGCGTGGGCTGCTACCGCGCGCAACTGGGTTTTCAGGTAGTGGTGGCGCAGCTTTTCCATTTCGTCCGCTGGCTCGGGCATGGCCTCAAGCTTGCCGGAAAGCTCCATCGCCTTTTCCGCGAGCTCAGCCGGGCTCGCAGTATTCTGCCTGGCATTTTCCCGTAACTGTTCCGGGCCGTAATAGGCATCCACATAGTTGTCGTCGTGGTTGCCGAGCGACAGCACCAGCAGCACGTACTCCCGGGCCAGTTGATCCATGGATTGCATTTTTTCGCCCTCGGCGTGGTTCGCAGTAGTTGAGGCTTGCTGTTCAGCTTGCGGCTCCCCCACATCGGATCCCGGAGCAGGCTCGGAATCTGGGCCCCGCTGACCGCAGCCCGCCAGCACTGCGAAAGTGAACGCGGCAACGGAAAAGCTGAGCATTGTCTTGGCTGACGTCATGAGATCTCCTCAGTACTGCTTGGTTTGAATTCATCTGACTTATTGATTGATGCCGTCTCCACCTGCATGCGCAGCTTGAACAGTTCGGCTGAATATTTCCGGGCCAGGCTCTCCGCATCCCGCAGCCTTCCCGCACCGACAGCTTTGAATATCTCCGCCTCTGCGGCGTTGATCTGTTCCAGTAGGGTTGCGCTGCTCCCGCGCGCGATCGAACTGGTCATATGGACCCGGTGCTGTTCCCACAAATCCGGCTCGCACACCTGCCACCGGCCGCTAAAATCGACTGGGTGAAAGAGGCTACAGCAGGTGGCCGCAGTGCCGGTGAAGGTCACACGCGGACCCTCCTCCCGTAACTGCACAATCATGGCATTGGTGGTCTGGGAGGGACGCAGGAAGGCGAGCGGTGACTCTGACGGCGCGGCATGCATGCACAGATCGCCATTACCACTGGGCCCGGCCTTGCGGTGCTGCCGAAGAATTGCGGCAAAGTGCCGGAAGCCAACACCGTGTTGTGGCAGGGCGCTGAGGGCTTTCCAGCTGGAAGCTCTGCGACGCTTGCTGGCTCCAAAATACGGACGCAACCAGGTATCAAAGCGCCGCCGGAAGCTGCCCTGCCCGCCCGGCACTGATGCCAGATCGGGATGAACCCGATCGGCTTCTACACCGATGGTGAGCGCGTTGGAGATGCTGTCGAACCTGTCGACCCGGGACGCTGCCCACTGGCGCCCTGCCGTCTCCAGTTTCCAGGCACTGTTTTGATCGGCGATGAGGAAACTGTTGTCATAGCGGAAGTCCCGCTGACTGAAACCCGCCGGCCCGCCCTGACCATGCGCTTCCAGTAATGCGATGATCACTTCCAGTGCCTCTTCGGCCGAAGCTCCGCGCTCCAGACCCAGGCGCACCAGATCCATGCCGAGCAAGGCTTCACCGCGCTTCAGTACCCGCCGGGAAAAAATGGCTTCGTTGCCAATCGCCACCCCGCACTGGTTCACCCCCATTTCCGCCCCCCACATCCAGGCGGGGCGGCCGATAATGCAGGCGTGACGATCGGGCACCTGGGGAATTTCGATCCAGGTACAGCGCAAACGCGGACTCCTGTCCCCACACACTGCAGGCACTACCTCCACCCGCTGCGCCTCGTAGGGATCGCGATCACTGTTTTTCGCCAGCCAGGTCTCTCCCTGCCCGCGCCAGACCAGCGTGTCACACACGGGGCGCCTCCCACTGTTGACGGCTCAGCGATGGCAATTCGACCGCGTTCTGTGACAAAGCTTCGCGAACCTCCCCGACGGCGCGCTCGGCAGCTTGCAGAGCCCCTTCCATATAGCCGTACCACTCCGTAGCTGATTCCGTTCCTGCGTAATGAATTGGACCATCCGCATCGCGCAGCACCTGGCCATACTGGGTCCATACGCCCGGCGGCATCAAGGCGGCGTAGCATCCCCTGGTCCAGGGCTCACTGCTCCAGTCCCGATCGACATATTCCAATGGGCGGCGGGCCTGATCACCGAAATAGCGCGCGAAACAGTCGAGCACATCCCGCCGGCGAACCTCAGCATCGACCCCGCCGTAATGTCGCGCGGCCTCACCCTCGAGGAAGCCCATCAGCAGTCCGGACTCGCTACCCGCCTCGGAATTATCGAATACCACCCGCACCGGCCCCTGAACGCTGGTTACCTGCCCGGAGAGCCCCTCGTCCCGCCAGAAAGGGCGATCATAGCGGGCGACACATTTGATGCAGCTGCCCGCGGGCATACGCTGCCACAACTGGTCACGCCGGGCCGATAGAGCGGGGGAAAACTGGATGCGCAGCGCCTGGTTAGGAGGCAGCGCCATAATCAGTCGACGACAGCGGAGGACACCACCGTGAAAATACACCCGCAATGTTCCCTCGGCTTCCCGCTCTATCGAACTGACCGACGCATTGAGGTGCAGATCATCACCCAGCTCTCTGGCCATACGGGTGCAGAGACCTGCCGTGCCACCATGGACCCGGTCCTGCTGGGCACCGCCGGTCACCGAGAGCAGGGTCTCCAGCGAGTTTCCGGAGCGCGCATAAAACAGGGCGTGCAGCAGGGACAGTTCCTCCGGCTCTGCCGCAAATACAGCGCCGATGCCAATGGCAAATAATTTCCGTGCCCTCCGGGTGCGGCAGTTGCGCTGCAGCCAGGACGCCAGAGTCTGGCGATCCCACTTCGAGGCATTGGGATGGGCCCACGGCGCCGCGGTATCGATGCTTCTGGCCATCCTCTCAAAGCGCGCCATGGCCTGCCCCAGGTCAAGCAGCGCCAGAGGCCCAATACGGGGAATCGTGCCTTTGTAGCGCCGTCCCCGATTACTATCCCAGAGCAGGTTGTCACCACTGTCCCAGAGCGGCCAGGTCTCGAAGCCCAGCTCCGAGATCAAGCGGTACATCCGATCCTGCCCCGGCCCCACCCACTGTCCACCGATGTCCACCGTCTCGCCATTGGCAAAGCGATGGTTGCAGAGGCGACCACCCACGCGGTCGCGTGCCTCCAGCACTGCAATCCGGTGCTGCGGTCGCAACTGCCGAGCAGCATACAGCCCGGAAATACCTGCGCCGATAATCACTACATCCAACAGATCCGGAGGCACCGCATAATGATTGTGCTTATTCACGGGAGGTCACCTCATCCTGGTGAGTATTGAGCCAGAGGCTGGAGATAATGGCCGTATCACGGCGCTGGCCGAGGATCAGCTCCCCATCCAACACGGCCATGGTCTGGCCATCGTCGCCCAGATCCCAGAGGTCGCCACGCAGAAAAGTATTGATCCCGGCCCGCAGTTGTTGGCCGCGGCCCCCCAGCGCGTATTTGCGCCAGGCTTCGGCCTCCGTCAGACGACCAACGTCTGCAGCTGTTACGTCGGCGGGTGCCGGCGCGCCGTTGTAGCCACCCCACGGCGATTGCCAGATGCCGTCTGGTGAAGAGAAAGAAGGTACCGCTACCAGTTCGGCGCTTTCCAACTGCGCCCAGGTATCCGGGTACCAGCTGTCTGCGCAGATCAGCACCCCCAAATGACCGGCAGGAGTCTCGAATACCGGCAGGCTATGCTCCAGCACCGCCGGTTCAGTGAAAGGCAGCTCGCTGTCGATGGGGTAAACCTTGCGCACCGGCCCGGCCATTCGACCGTCGGCAAAGAAGACAAAGCTGCTGTTGTACAGGGCCCCACGGCCTGCAATCAGCTGACCATCCTGCGCCATCGGATTCGGCAGCAGTATCGAGCCGGCCACCACCGTCACGCCATACTCGGAGGCCAGTGCGGAGAATACACGCTGGTACTGGGCCGCCATCGACTCCGCTTTTGTGCGAAACAACGCTGCAGCGAAGGAGTCTTCCTCCTTCGCTTCAGACAGGTGGTAGAGAAACTGGGGCAAGTTACCCAGCGCCGCCCAGGTGAGCGCGCCTGTGGTGGTGGATGAGTCGAAGACAAGCGCGCTCTCCCCCTCCGCCACCAGCCAGGTGCCAATGTGTTCCGGGAAAACCACTACTGTCAGCGGAGTCAGCCACCCGGCTTCGCGAGCCTGATCAAGATAGGTGGACAGTTTTCCCAGGAGACGCTGGGTATCGGCATAGTCTGCGGCTTGCAGGTGGGGCTGCACTGATAGCAGGTTGGCGGCCCCGGGCGCCGGCGTGCTCAGTGGCTCCAACAGCGCGAGGGCCGGCTCTGCTGCACTTGGACCCAGTGGCCGCAGAATCAGCGCGAGCACCAGCGAGCCGCCGAGCAACACAAAGGAGATGATCAGGCCCAGGCGGCGCACCGCCGCAGACCTCTCAGGTTTTTTTCTCATTATTGGTAACGCCGCTTTTATCGTTATTGGTACCGCCGTTATTCCTTCGACCACTATTATCCATGGCAAGGCTGCGGCGGTTCAACGCCGCAGCCTGTTCCATGACCGGACTGCGCGGAGGAGAGCCAGCAGGTGTCGGGCCAGGCCACAACCATCACCGTTACCTTCCGCTTCTACCGGGAGCTGAATGACTTCCTGCCCCGGGACCAACGCCAGCGGGATCTGGTGCGCCGTTACCCCTGCGCCGGCTCGATCAAGGACGCGATCGAGAACCTCGGTGTACCGCACACAGAGATCGACCTGATCCTCATAAACGGGGAATCGGTGGATTTCAATTACCAGATCGATAACGGAGATCGTGTCAGCGTCTATCCGATGTTCGAATCCCTCGACATTGCACCACTGAACCGGCTGCGCCCCAAGCCATTGCGGAACCCCCGCTTCGTGCTGGACTGCCACCTGGGACGACTGGCCCGCTACCTGCGCCTGCTGGGCTTCGATACGCTGCTACCGGAGGACTCCGACGACGCCGCGCTGGTGCGTGTTTCGGTGGAGCAACAACGCACCCTCTTGAGCCGGGATCGCGCCCTGTTCCGGCGCCGGGCGCTGCAGCGGGGCTACTGGGTCCGGGCCACCAATCCCCGCCTGCAGGTGGCTGAAGTCGCTGCGCGTTTCCAGCTACAGAATACGCTGCGGCCTTTCTCCCGCTGCACCCGCTGCAACGGGACTCTGCGCTCCGTTCCCAAGGAGAAAGTACTTCACCAGCTGCGGGAGAACACCCGCCAGCATTTTCATCACTTCTGGCAATGTGCACAGTGCGGGCAGGTTTACTGGAGAGGCAGCCATTACGACCGCATGAGCGCCCTGATCGGAAAATTGGTCCTTGCCCCAGCGGGTGAGAAATAGAGCGCCGCACTCAGGCTTGCATAAAAAAGGCCGGGATAACCCGGCCTTTTGTTGCGCTAGTGTCTGACTGCCAGATTGAGCGGTGCCTCAATCGTGGCGGTTGCCGCCACTTGCAGAAGCAGTCGCTGCGTCGCCATGCCCCTCTTCTTCACGTTCAGACTCGGCGTCCTCATCCCGCTCTTCATCCGATTCGTCGAGCGCGTATTCATCGGAGATGGGCGCCTTGCGCAGGATCATAAAGCCGCTGATCCCGGCGATGAGGGACGCAAGCAGCACACCAGCCTTGGCCTGGATCAGCAATTCCTCTTTGCCATAGAAGGCCAGCTCAGAAATAAAGATCGACATGGTAAAGCCGATACCCCCCAACAGCGCCACGCCGACAATATGGTGGAAGGTGGCCCCTTTGGGCAGGCTGCCCAGACCCAGACGCCAGCCGATCCAGGTCGCCCCGACAATACCGATCAGCTTGCCGAACACCAGCCCCAGGATCACACCCAGGGTCACCGGGTTCAGGACCGCCGATCCGGTGGTGAAGCTGTCAATCGGAATGCCCGCGTTGGCCAGCGCGAAGATCGGAATAATCAGGAAGGCCACCGGCGTGTGCAGGCGGGTTTCCATCCGCTGCAGGGGTGATTGTGCCAGCTTCACGCCGTTGCCGAGCGCCATCACCCGCGCGCGCAACGCGTCGTTGGCAATGATCTTGTCCCCGGGACGGAAGCTGCGATCGAAACTCCGGATGATGTCCTTGACGAAGGTACTGAAGGCCACCGGATCGTATTTCGGCCGCGCGGGCATGGCCATGGCGGTAACCACGCCCGCCAGGGTGGCGTGAATACCACTGAGGTAGAATTCATACCAGAGCAGCAGGCCGACAAAGATATAGGCCGGGGAGCTGCGCACACCGGCCGCCTTCAGCAGCCACAGGATCACCACCAGCACGCCGGCAGCCGCCAGGGCAGCCATATTGACGCTTTCGGTGTACCAGATAGCAATCACCAGGATCGCGCCCAGGTCGTCGACAATCGCCAGGGCGACGAGGAACATTACCACCGCCCGTGGCACACGGTTGCCCAGCAAGGCAATACAGCCAACCGCAAAGGCGATATCGGTGGCCATGGGAATCCCCCAGCCCCGTGCTGCGTCGCCGTCGGGATTCAGCCCGGCATAAATCAGGGCAGGTATCACCATACCCCCGATAGCCGCCATGATGGGCAGTACCGCCTGCTTCAGCTCCGACAACTCACCGACGAGAAACTCACGCTTGAGTTCCAGGCCGACCAGGAAGAAGAAGACCGCCATCAGCGCATCATTGATCCAGTGATGCACTGTGAGGGAAAGCTCCCAGTCCCCTGCTCCGAGGCTGATGGGCATATGCAGCAGGTGCTTGTAGGCCTCCTGCATGGGTGAATTGGCAATGACCAGGGCAGCAATTGCCGAAATCATGAGCAGAATGCCACTGCTGCTCTGCCGGTGAATAAATTCTTCAAAAGGCGTGACTAGTCGCCCGAAAGCGCTCTCCAGGGGCGCCTCAAACACCTTGCCCTTGCGAATCCTGAACTTGCCCAGAACGCTTTTCGCCATCCGCTGCCAACCTCCTATCCAGCTCACTGCTTCTAACAAGTGGGTCCAGAGGTTAGCATGTCAGCATTGAATTCCACCATATTTTTAGGATCACGCTCCTCCAATGCGCCTGGATGTCCTGCTCGTTGAACGCCAGCTGGCGAATTCCCGTACACACGCCAAGAAACTGATTGAAGGCGGCCGGGTTATGCTGGATACCGGTGCAGGCTGGCAGGCCGCGCTCAAGGCGGGTCAGGCGGTTACGGCGGACCAGGCCATCCGCGTTGAGCCCCTGCCGGAGGATCGCTACGTCTCCAGGGCGGGCCTCAAACTGGCGGCAATCCTCGATCACACCGGCCTCAATCCTGAGGGCTGGAAGGCACTGGACGTGGGTTGCTCCACCGGCGGTTTCAGCGACTGCCTGCTGCAGCGGGGCGCCGAACTGGTAGTCGGTATCGATGTGGGGCACGACCAGCTGGCCCGGATACTCCGCGAACACCCCCGCATGCGATTGTTTGAGGGCTTGAACGCCCGCTACCTGGAGCCTGCGCAGCTAAGCCCTTACGGAGAGGGGGGATTTGATGCGGTGGTGATGGATGTGTCGTTTATCTCCCAGACCCTGATCCTCCCGCGCCTGCCAGCGCTGATGCGCCCGGGGGCGCAGTTACTCAGCCTGGTCAAACCCCAGTTTGAGGTCGGCCCGGAGAACATCGGTAAGGGCGGGCTGGTGCGCGACCAGAAACTCTATCGGCAGGTCCGGGAAAAGATCGTCGCCCAGTGCGAGGAGTTCGGGCTATCCGTAAAGGCCTATATCGACAGCCCTATTCTCGGTGGGGATGGCAACCGGGAATTCCTGCTCTGGGCCCAGAAGCCCTGAACAGCACCCTCAGGAACGGTTAAGAATATCTTCCAGCTTGGCTTTAAAGCCCTGGGTTGGCACTTCAGTCGGGGAGCGTGTGCGCGGTGGGCGCAGCACCAGCCGACCCTGGCAGTTGGGGCAGCTGAGGGAGAGCGCCTCTGAACATTTAGGGCAGAAGGTACACTCGAAAGAACAGATGTACGCCTGGTCTCCCAGGCCGAGCGCTGCACTGCAGCGCTCGCAGGTTGGCTTCATCTTCAGCATGACAGCTCTAAAATCCTCCATCAGAGCGCACCCGGCTGGTTGAAGCCGGGAGCGCTAGCAGCGAGGCGGCCGCCATTACAGTCGACTATTCCGCCTCAAGTTGCTTGTCGGTACGCGCCGCCATGATGAAGTCGTTCTTGTGCAGGCCACCGGCCTCATGACTCCACCAGGTCACAGTCACCTTGCCCCACTCCGTCAGCAGAGCAGGATGATGGCCGACTTCTTCGGCGATCGCGCCAACGCGGTTGGTAAATGCCAGTGCCTGCTTGAAGTTGCGGAACTTGAAGACACGCTCCAGCTGCATCACACCGTCGCGGGCGAGCGGGGTCCAGTCGGGGATTTCCCGCAGCAGTTCGGCCAGTTCTTCATCGGAGACCAGCGGCGCATCGGCGCGACAGGCTTCACATTTTTGTTCGGCGAGTTCGGTCATGAATCAGTCCTCGAAGTGTTTCAATTATTATGGACTCGAGTGAGCAGCGCATCACTCTAACCCCGCCCCAGGACCGAGACAAGCGCACCACGCAAAAGGCTATTTTATGCGGCCGGGCTAAGGTTTAATGGGACAGAGTGCTAAAAAACGCCAATGGCCTTGCCGACAATCCAGATCCGCCGGCAGACTAAAAAGCTCAAGCAGCAAACGAAAGTGCCACAAACCGAGGACTGCAATGAAAATCACACTTCCCGCAATGGCCGTTTCCGCCCTGGCCGTGAGCCTTACTCTGGCTGGCTGTGACCGGCAGGAAAGTGACGGTGCAAAAAGTGATGCTTCCACCGCCACGAATAACGCGGAAGCACCTGCCGCCACTGAAGCCGACACCAGAGCAGAGAGTTCGGAGATGGGTTTCGATGCACTGTCGGCACGGATGGTGAAAGAGCTCTGGCAGCTATTTCCTTCCTGGGCAGTGAGTGAAGGCTATTATGCGGTCGCTGATCAACTGCAGATCCCTGATGACAATTACCGGGAACAGGTACTTGAGTTCGCCCGCAGCTACCGCGAGCAGTTCTCAGCCCTCGATGCCGAGGCCCTGGACCCCAATGACAGGAGTGATCTGGTACTCATCCAGAACTTCCTCAACCGCCTGGAGTGGGAAATCACCGAATTCCAATCGCACCTCTGGAATCCTGCTGAATACAATGTCTCCCACCCCTTTGCCCTGATTCTCAATACCGACTACGCCCCTCTCGATGAGCGCCTGCGTACCTTCAGTGAACGGCTGCAGAAAGTGCCCGCCTACTACGACGCGGCTGAGAATACCCTGGAGAAACCCGCTTCGCCCCAGCTGGTCCTTGCCATCCAGCAAAACGAGGGTGCGATGAGTGTTTTCGGCGAGGAAGTGGAAAAGAAGCTGGGGCAGAGTGGTCTCACCGACGAAGAAAAGAAACTCTTCCAGGAGAGGCTGGAGGCCGCTCGAAAGGCTATCCAGGAGTACATCACCTATTTGCAGACGCGCCACGCGAAACTGGAGGATAGCCAGGACTACAAGGACTTCCGCATCGGAGAGGAGCTCTACGAACAGAAGTTCAAGTACGAAATACAGATCGGCATGACCGGCAAGGAATTGTACGAGAGGGCTCTCGCAGACAAGGAAAAACTTCACGACAAGATGGAGGAGCTGGCCGGTGAACTCTGGCCCAAATACTACCCGGACCAGCAACCCCCCGAGGACCGTCTGGAAAAGATCGGCATGGTGCTTGAAAAACTATCCGAGCACCACGCCACCAAAGAAACCTTCAAGGCAGAAGTGGAAAAGCAGATTCCAGAGCTGGTCGCGTTCGTAAAGGAAAAAGATCTGCTGACCCTGGATGAGGACAAGCCGCTTGTCGTCCGCACTACCCCGCCCTACATGCGTGGCTTCTCCGTGGCATCCATCAATGCACCCGGCCCCTACGACAAGGGCGCCAACACTTACTACAACGTCATGCCGATCGAGGAATTCAGTGACGATCGTGCCGATAGCCTGCTCAAGGAATACAACAAGTACCTGATGCAGATCCTCAATATCCACGAGGCCATTCCCGGTCATTACACCCAGCTGGTGTATGCCAACAAGTCACCGAGCCTGATCAAGAGCATTCTGGGCAATGGCGCCATGGTCGAGGGTTGGGCGGTTTATACCGAACAGATGATGCTGGAAGCGGGCTACGGTGACTTCTCCCCCGAGTTGTGGCTGATGTATTACAAGTGGCGGCTGCGCGTTGTGATCAACACAATCCTCGATTACGAGATACAGGTAAAAGGTATCGATGAAGAGAGGGCGATGGATCTGATGGTACGCCAGGGCTTCCAGCAGAAAGCCGAGGCTATGGGCAAATGGCGCCGCGCCACCCTGAGTCAGGTCCAGCTCACCAGCTACTATGCCGGTTACGCGGACATTCTCGCGCTGCGTAAAGAAATGAAGGAAAAACTCGGGGACGATTTCGACCTTAAGGCCTTCCACGAGAAATTCCTCAGTTACGGCAATGCGCCGGTACCGGTGATTCGGGAATTGATGCTGGCCGAATTGCAGTAGCCGCTATAGGCCCGGGTCTTCCGTTTGGCTCCGGGCGCCGCTGACGCCGCGGGAGCTTTGCGGGACACGCCGTGTATACATCCCTGTAGGCTTGTCTGCGAGGTCCCTCTCGCAGACAGTCCCGCAAAGCTCCCCCGACGACAGCGCCTTAGCATCAACGAACATACTTACTATATTCTTTAAAATACCCCCCTTCTCGAAAAGAACAGTGCTCAATCGGTGAAGTTAAGGTCCTGCTGCTGGTGGCTGTTCGCCAGACCTTACGCGGCCATGGATGGCCGTGTAGAGCCTACAGGGATGTATTCACGGCGTGTCTGGCGAACAGCCACCAGCAGCAGGAGCGCTCCGTAAGTTTCGACGAGGCACAAAAAAGGCCGGGTCCCTCGCGGAACCCGGCCTTTTCGAATCAGGCGGAGATTAAACCGCGCCCTCCTCGATCTTTTCTTTCCAGATCAGCGGTCCTGTGTTGTGCACCGACTCGCCTTTACTGTCGACAGCGACGGTGACCGGCATGTCCTCAACCTCGAACTCGTAGATGGCTTCCATTCCGAGCTCTGGGAAGGCAACCACTTTGGCATCCTTGATTGCCTGGGCTACCAGGTAGGCGGCGCCGCCCACAGCCATCAGGTAAACCGCCTGGTTGTCACGGATCGCCTCAATCGCCGTCGGACCGCGCTCGGCCTTGCCGATCATGCCCAGCAGGCCGGTCTCTTCCAGCATGGTGCGGGTGAACTTGTCCATACGGGTGGCAGTGGTGGGGCCAGCGGGGCCAACCACCTCTTCGCGCACCGGATCCACCGGGCCCACGTAGTAAATGAAGCGGCCCTGCAGGTCCACCGGCAGCTTTTCGCCCTTGGCGAGGATGTCGACCATCTTCTTGTGGGCCGCATCGCGGCCGGTCAGCATCTTGCCGTTCAGCAGCAGCGTCTCGCCCGGCTGCCAGCTGAGCACGTCCTCCCGGGTCACCTCGTCCAGGTTGACGCGGCGGGTGTTGGCGCCGGCCTCACGGGTGATCTCCGGCCAGTCTTCCAGCTTCGGCGGGGTCTGACGTGCCGCACCACTGCCATCCAGAGTGAAGTGCGTGTGGCGGGTAGCGGCGCAGTTCGGGATGATCGCCACCGCCTTGTTGGCGGCGTGGGTCGGGTAATCCTTGACCTTCACATCCAGTACTGTGGTCAGGCCACCCAGTCCCTGGGCGCCGATGCCCAGCTTGTTGACCTTGTCGTACAGTTCCAGACGCAGCTCCTCGGCACGGTTGGACGCCCCACGCTCCTGCAGCTCCTGGATATCGATGGGGTCCAGCAGGGACTCCTTGGCCAGCAGCATCGCCTTCTCGGCAGTGCCGCCGACACCGATACCGAGCATGCCCGGCGGGCACCAGCCGGCACCCATCTGCGGCACCATCTTGAGCACCCAGTCCACCACGGAGTCGGACGGGTTCAGCATGGCGAACTTGCTCTTCGCCTCACTGCCGCCACCCTTGGCCGCCACGTAGACCTCCACGGTGTCGCCGGGCACGATCTCGTAGTGAATCACTGCCGGAGTGTTGTCGCCCGTGTTCTTGCGGGCACCATCCGGGTCCTCGAGGATCGAGGCCCGCAGCACGTTGTCCGGGTTGTTGTAGGCGCGGCGCACACCCTCGTTGACCATGTCGGTCACGCTATTGTCCGCGTCCCACTGCACGTTCATACCCACTTTCAACTTCACCGTCACGATGCCCGTGTCCTGGCAGATAGGGCGGTGGCCCTGGGCGCACATGCGGGAGTTGATCAGGATCTGGGCCATGGCGTCCTTGGCCGCCGGGTTGGCCTCCTTCTCATAAGCCTGGTTGAGGGCCTGAATGAAGTCCTGCGGGTGGTAGTAGGAAATGAATTGCAGCGCGTCGGCAACGCTGTCGATCAGATCATCCTGACGGATAGTGGTCATAGCCGGCTCCGGTTAACGTCTCGAGGCGGGCGATTTTACACGAAATGGAGGGCAAATGGCCCCACGTCCCCTGGGGTAATGGGGTTCCCGGTGTGCTTGGACTGACTGGTCGTAAAGAGTGCGGGGGAAACTGGGAGAGAGCCGGGCGGAGTATCCGCCCGGCCCCGGAAGGCAAACTTAGAGGGAGGAGGCGGTGTTGCTGCCACCGGACTGCAGCGAGCGCACGGCGTCACGCAGCTGCACCAGGTCCTTGTTCACCGAGCGGCGATACGCGTCGATGGACTGCACGGCCTCTTCATTGGCACCGACACGGGCTGTCAGGTCACTGCGCACGGAAGACAGCTGACGCTCAAGGCTGGTGAGCTTGTCGGTCATTTGCCGCTTGCTGGACGTGTTGTCCTTGCGCAGCTCGGCCAGAGCAGTCTCAACTGCGGAGATCTTCTTCACGCTGGCGCTGAGCCCATTGACCTTGCTGGACAGGGCAGCCACTTCTTTCTTGGCCGCAGCCGCCGCACTCTTGTTGGCAGCGATACTCTTGCGGTTGGTGTCGTAGGAAACCCCCCAGAGCTTGCGGATCTCGGAAGCGTTCTCCTTGACCTTGGCATTCAGAACCTCGACGGAAGCCGTAGACTCCTCGTCGGACATCTCGAAGCGCTTCTCCAGCTCAACGATGCGATCCTCAGCGTCATTCAGCGCCGCGCGGCTCAACTGCCACTGGTTATAGAGAAAGCCGGAGGCGCCCAGGCCCGCCAGGGCCAGGATCAGGGCAACCACACCTACGATTGAGATGCCACCGCGGCTCTCATCCGGATCCAGCGGTGCCGGGGCCGGCCGCTGCGGGCCGCCGCCGATGGGCTTGTTGTCCAGTTGCGGCTCGATGGACGGCGCACCGCCACCTCCGATAGTCGGCTCTTTGCGTTGCATACAGACTCGTACCTGATAGTCACGCCCCTGGGGATCCGAAGTCTCCGAGGGAACGTAGATTGGTGGAATTCAGCGGCAAGTTATACCAAAAATTGACGAAAAAGTAACCGCCTCCGAGATAAGATTCCACTCCCCTCTTGCCTTTGGAAAATCCGCCCCCAATAGAGGGGACAAGCGCGCAGTTTGTGCGCCGGCTTAATTCTGCCACACGCCGTGTGTAGAATGGCCAGACTGACAAATCCAGACCAATCAGACAGAAGAAGGAAGACAGCATGGCTCACGTTCTCCCCGAACTCCCCTACGCGATGGACGCACTGGAACCGCATATTTCCCAGGAGACCCTGGAGTATCACTACGGAAAACACCACAAGACCTATGTCGACAAGCTGAACGGCCTGCTGGAAGGCACCGCTGATGCCGACAAGACCCTGGAAGAAGTGATCAAGTCCTCTTCCGGCGGTGTGTTCAACAACGCCGCCCAGGTCTGGAACCACACCTTTTACTGGAACTGCCTGAGCCCGAACGGTGGCGGCGCTCCCTCTGGCGCCATTGAAGACGCCATCAACAAGGCTTTCGGCTCCTTCGACAAGTTCAAGGAAGAGTTCACCAACAGCGCTGTGAACAACTTTGGTTCCGGCTGGACCTGGCTGGTCAAGAAAAGCGACGGCTCCGTGGCCATCGTGAACACCTCCAACGCCGCTACTCCGGTGACCGAGAGTGACCAGACCCCCCTGCTGACCTGCGATGTGTGGGAGCATGCCTACTACATCGACTACCGCAACGCTCGCCCCAAGTACATGGAAGCGTTCTGGAAGCTGGTTAACTGGGACTTCGTGAACCAGAACTTCTCCTGATCCCTGTGATCTGAAAGGCGGGCTTCAGGCCCGCTTTTTGCTTTAGAGCCACCGGGCTTACGGTGGCGCATCCCCACCCCATGAAGATTTCAACCAGACGGGAATGCCAGACATGCACCTCAACAAAACCCTGATTGCCGCGGCCATAAGCGCGCTGGTAATGACAGGCTGCGACCGCACCGAAGAAAAGCCGGCTGCGAGCCAGGACACCGAGATCACCGCAGAGACCACGACGGAGAGCGCAGACGCCGCTGCAGCCAAGCCGGCTGAGGACGCCTCCGCCAACCCGGAGATGGTAGCCAAGGCCAACCAGCTGTTTGAGGAGCACTTCCAGGAGCTGCTCGACCGCAGCCCGGTGTTCAAAACCTTCCTCGGCATGAAAGAGGATTACGATAAGTGGGACAACCTCTCGCCGGAATTCGAGGAGGAAACCCATGAAATCGTCAAGCGCCAGCTGTCGGAACTGAAAGAGATCGACGCGAGCCAGTTGGATGAGTCCACTGCGCTGAGCCTGAAGCTGGCCATCCGCAACAAAGAGCAGGACATCGAGGGCTTCAAGTGGCGGTTGCATACCTACCCCGTCAACCAGATGTACGCCGAGCACACCAGCGTGGCCTCACTACTCATCAACCAGCACCGCATTGACAGTGTCGAGGATGCCGAGGCCTACATTGCCCGTCTCAACGCGCTGCCGGCGCATTTTGACCAGCTGATCGTCAACCTGAAGGACCGCGCCGAGGCCGGCATTATTCCGCCCAAGTTCGTCTTTCCCTACGTCATCAGCGACGGCAAGAACCTGATCACCGGCGCCCCCTATACCGATGGTGAGGACAGTACCCTGCTCGAAGACTTCAAGGGCAAGGTGGAAAAACTGGAGATCAGCGACGAGCAGAAACAGGCCCTGGTCGAGCAAGCCAAGACTGCCATGCTGGAGAGCGTCCAGCCTGCTTACCAGGAACTCATCACCTACCTCGGCGAGCTGGAGAAGAAAGCCACCACCGATGACGGTGCGTGGAAATTCCCCGAAGGTGACGACTACTATGCCCACCGCCTAAATGTTTATACCACCACGGATATGACTGCCGACGAGATCCACAAGACAGGTCTTGAGGAAGTGGAGCGTATTCACGGTGAAATGCGCGGGATCATGAAGCAGGTCGGCTTCGAGGGCTCACTGCAGGAATTCTTCGAATTCATGCGCACCGATGAGCAGTTCTATTACCCCAACACGGAAGAGGGTAAGGAGCGCTACCTGAAAGAAGCGACGGCTTTGATCGACAACATGAAGGAGCGCCTGGACGAACTGTTCATCACCAAGCCGAAAGCCGAGCTCACCGTAAAGGCGGTAGAGCCGTTCCGCGAGAAATCCGCCGGCAAGGCGTTCTACCAGCGCCCGGCACCAGATGGTTCCCGCCCCGGTATCTACTACGCCAACCTCTATAACATGAACGATATGCCCACCTACCAGATGGAGGCACTGGCCTACCACGAGGGTGTGCCGGGGCATCATATGCAGCTGTCCATCGCCCAGGAGCTGGAGGACATTCCGAAGTTCCGCAAGTTCGGCAGCTACACCGCCTACACCGAGGGCTGGGGTCTCTACTCCGAGCTGGTGCCGAAAGAGATCGGTCTGTACGAGGACCCCTACTCAGATTTCGGTCGCCTGGCGATGGAACTCTGGCGCGCGGCGCGGCTGGTGGTAGACACCGGACTGCACAGCAAGAAGTGGACCCGCGAAGAAGCGATCGAGTACCTGGGTGAAAACACCCCCAACCCGGAGGGTGACCAGGTCAAAGCCATCGAGCGCTACATCGTCATGCCTGGCCAGGCCACTGCCTACAAGGTGGGCATGCTGAAGATTGTCGAACTGCGGGAGAAGGCCAAGGAAGCCCTCGGCGACCAGTTCGACATCCGTGAATTCCACGATGTCGTGCTCGCCAACGGCGCTGTGCCGCTGGACGTACTGGAGCAACTGGTGGACGAGTGGGTTGCGGAAGTGAAAGCCCAGCAATAAGCGCAGGCTTCAACCCCACGAAAAAACGGGCCCAAGCGGGCCCGTTTTTTTGCCAGTACGGTGGCACTCTCTTTATTCATACGTTCACTGGTGATTTGTAATCGCTGGGCTTGAGGGCCAACAGCGAACAGGAAATCCGCTGCAGGATATTCTCGGCCGTGTTGCCCATGATAAAACCCGGAATGCCTGTGCGGGCCAGTGTCCCCATCACCAGGATATCCAGCTGCTTCTCCTCGATCAGCAAAGGAATGAATGAGTCCGGTCGCGCGATGGCATGGTGTATCTCAATCGGTCCCTCAATGCCGGCTGCGTGAATCAAGGCATCCAGTTTACTGCGGTGCTTTGAACCTGCTTTCTCCAGCGCACGATCCAGCTCTTCATCCGAAATATTGATGGGATAATTGTGGCGCAGGTATTCATCCACATCGTAATCCCAGCAGGACACGACATGCAGAGTTCCGCTGCAGCTGTCTGCCAGCCCACGTGAGAGGCGCAACAAGCGAATAGCGAGGTCGTACGCTGAAGGCTGCTCGTATTCAGGATCAACTGCCACAACCACCTGCACTTCCTCGCGGGGATGCTCGATGCGCCGACTGAGCCAGACAGGACAGGGACACTTACGCAGCAACTCCATATCCATGGCTTTGAAGCCCTTGCGCTGGGTACGTCCCTCGACGTTTTTCACGACCAGGTCAAAGTCTTCTTGCAGTACCCGCCGGATGATTCTCTCGGCGGGATTATTGCCCTCATCCACCTCAATTTCAGCCGGAACCTGGCCTTCGTCTACCTTCAGCAACTCACGGGATTTTTTCAGCGACTGCCCCGCCCGGGCGATCAGCCCATCGGTATAAGCGCCCTCATATTCCGTGAACCCCTCCGGCAGGAGCGGACACACAACCATAATCGTCAACGTTGCGCCACTGACACGGGCTACCGCCAGCGCCTGCATCAATCCGTCGCTTTCGTCGACAGTGCCGTGACTGACAAAGAGTATTTTGCGGAAGTTCTGCATATGCTTTTTTAACTCCTGTTTCTTATATGCCCGGCGCTCCTTGAAATAGCCGGGTGCGCACCAGGACTCTGGCCACTACTCATTATGAAAGGCCGCGTGCTACGAAGATACTGAATTGGCGCCAGATTCATCGTGAACAGACACTCTGCGGGCAAATAACAATCCATGCGACATACCGCCCCACTCAACGCCCACCTGATGGGTATCGACACCCATGAGGAACCGATCGTATTTATGCGAAGCGACTGCGCCATCTGCCGCGCAGAGGGTTTCAGCGCCAACACGCGCCTGCAGGTACAAGCCGGGGAACGTAGCCTGATCGCCAACCTCAATATCGTGAGTCCGGAAGTGCTCGAGGAGGACCATATCGGTTTCTCCGACAGCGCCTGGGCCTTTCTGGACCTGAGTGAGGGCCAGCGAGTCCATGTGCGCCACGCCCCCCTGGTGCGCTCACTGAGCGCGTTGCGCAAGAAGATCTACGGGCACGAACTCAATGCACTGGAAATCAATACCATCATTCGCGACATTGGTCGTCGGCTTTATTCGGATATCGAAATCGCCAGTTTCCTGACCGCCAGTGCAGCCGGCCACCTGACTGCCGCCGAGGTAACTGCCATGACTCGCGCCATGGTAAACAGCGGCAACCAACTGCACTGGACCGGAGCCGATCGGGTGTTCGACAAACACTGTATCGGCGGTCTGCCCGGCAACCGGACGACACCGATCGTCATCTCCATTGCCAGCGCCGCTGGACTGATGATCCCCAAAACCTCTTCCCGCGCCATTACCTCCCCTGCCGGCACTGCCGACACCATGGAGGTGCTGACCGAAGTGGACTTGTCTCTCGAGCAATTGCAGAGAGTGGTGGAGCAGACCGGTGCCTGCCTGGCTGCGGGAGGCAAAGTGGACCTGAGCCCCGTGGACGACCTGCTGATCCGCATCGAGCGAGCCCTCGACCTGGACAGCCCCGGCCAGCTGGTGGCTTCGGTTCTATCGAAAAAGGTCGCGGCCGGCTCCAATCACATCCTGATCGACATGCCGGTGGGGCCCACAGCCAAACTTCGCTCCCGCGAAGAGGCCGACGAGCTCGCAGCCCTGTTCCGGCAGGTGGCAAACGCCATGGGCCTGCACCTGCACTGCGTGATCACCGATGGCACCCAGGCCATCGGCTACGGTGTCGGCCCGATGGAGGAAGCCCGCGATGTGCTTGCGGTGCTGCGCAATTCCGTCGAGGCCCCCTCCGACCTGGCCGAGCGATCACTGTTCCTGGCCGCCAACCTGCTTGCCATGGACTCGGGGGAACCACTCGATGTGACCATACCCCGGGCCCGGGAAATACTTTACTCAGGCCAGGCGTGGCAGCAGTTCCAGCGTATCTGCCACGCCCAGGGTGGCCTCAAACCCCTTGCGGAAGCGCCGCATCATTCCTGCCTGCGCGCCCAGCGCACCGGCAAGCTAGGGGCGATGGACAACCGGCGGCTCGCGCAACTGGCCAAGCTTGCGGGCGCACCCAGCTCGCCCCTCGCCGGGCTGCGACTGCATGTAAAGGTGGGCGACAGCGTTATCCCCGGCCAACCGCTGGCCACCCTGTTCGCCGACACACCGGGCGAACTGGCCTATGCGCGGGATTACTACCATCAGAACCGCGACCTGTTCGACATAGAGAGCGCCTCGTGAAAACGATTCTGATCCCCATGGAAGAAGATCTGCCGCTTTTCGGACCGCTCTGTGCGGCGCTGGATGCAGAAGCGGGAACATTACAACGCCGGCGCTTTCCCGATGGGGAGAGCTACCTGCGGGTCTGTAGCCCGGTATCGGGAAAACAATGTATCGTACTCGCCGACCTTTCCAACCCGGACCCGAATCTGCCGGCGTTGCTCTTTCTGGCGGACACACTGCGTGAGCTCGGAGCAGAGACAGTCGGCCTGGTCGCGCCCTACCTGTGTTACATGCGTCAGGATCGCAGATTCCACCCGGGGGAAGCGGTGACAGCGCCAAGTTTCGCCCGCTTGATCTCCCGTTATTTCGACTGGCTCGTTTGTGTCGATCCGCATCTTCACCGTATTCATCGACTGGAAGAGGTCTATACCATTCCCGCCGTGGCTGTCAGTGCAGCCCCGGTGCTCGCCGGCTGGGTGGCGGCTCAGGATGGCCCCTGCCTGCTGGTGGGGCCGGATGCGGAGAGCCGCCAGTGGGTCAACTCCGTAGCGAAACAGACCGGCAGCCCCGTCATCGTGGGCGAGAAACACCGACTGGGAGACCGGGCGGTGGAAATTGCCTTCCCGGAGCTCAGTGCATTTCAGGGATATCCAGCGGTGCTGCTGGACGATGTCATTTCCAGCGGGCATACGATACTGGAGGCAGTGACACGGCTCCGGCAGGCGGGTGTTTCACAGGTCGACTGCCTTGCGGTGCACGGTCTCTACGCCGAGGGCGCGTTTGCGAAACTTGAGCAAGCCGGGGTCCGACACCTGCTGGCAAGCAACAGTATTCCGGGGCGCGGTAACACGCTGGACCTGAGCCCGGTCCTGATACCCGCCATTTCCGGGCTGCTGAGCAATTCGTGAAAAAATTCGAGGGACAAGGGGCAAGCTGAACAGTGAACATCATTTTCCTGGGCGCCACCCAGACAGTCACCGGCTCCAAATTCCTGGTCGAACACAACGACACCCGCTTGCTGGTGGATTGCGGGCTTTACCAGGGCTACAAGTGGCTGAGGGAACGCAACTGGCAGGCACCGGCCTTCGATATCAAATCCATCGATGGCATCCTGCTCACCCACGCCCACCTGGATCACTCCGGTTATATCCCGCGACTGTACAAGCTGGGCTACCGGGGACCGGTCTTCTGCCACCCGGCCACGATCGATCTCTGCTCCATCCTCCTGCCCGATGCCGGCCATATCCAGGAGGAAGACGCGCGCTTCTACGCCCGTCACCGGCTCGGCAAACACGCGCATCCCCAGCCGCTCTACGATGGGGAAACCGCGGAGCACAGTCTCGAATTGTTCCAGCCGCTCGCATTTGGGGAGGAGTTTCAGCTGGGCGGCCTCCGTTTCCACCTGCAGGGCGCCGGTCATATCCTCGGGGCGGGCAGTGCCATTATCCAGGCCGACGGCAAGCAGGTCGGCTTCTCGGGTGACGTGGGTCGGCCCGACGACATTGTGATGTACCCGCCAGATCCCCTGCCCCCGCTCGATCTGCTCATGCTTGAATCCACCTACGGTGACCGTCTGCACCCGGACCTGGATGTCCGCAGCGAGCTCAACCGGGTCGTCAACGAAGCGGTGGCAAAGGGCGGGGTGCTGGTGATCCCGAGCTTTGCCGTAGGCCGCTCGCAGATGATCCAGCACATGCTGGTCTCCGCCATGGCCGCCGGTGAAATTCCCAGACTGCCGGTGTTCCTCGACAGCCCCATGGCCATCGACGCCTCATATATTTACCGGCACCACCCAAAGCTGCACCGACTCACCGAGGCGCAGTGCCAGGAAATGGGCCGGCTGGTCACCTACACCCGTGACGTTGAGGAGTCGAAAGCGCTGGAACAAGTCACCTATCCCCACATCATCATTGCCGGCAGTGGCATGGCCACTGGTGGCCGGGTGCTCCATCACCTGAAGCGCCTGCTTCCCAACCACCGCACAACCGTCCTGTTTGTCGGTTTCCAGGCGGGGGGCACTCGCGGGGCCAGAATGCTGGCCGGCGCGGGATCGGTGAAAATCCACGGGGAATACATTCCATGCCGGGCGCAGGTGGAAATGCTGGACGGACTCTCGGCCCATGCAGATTACGAGGACCTGACAAAGTGGTTACTCGATTCGCAACTGGAAAAAGGCACCAGAATCCAGCTGGTGCACGGGGAGCCGGATGCCGCGGACTGTATGCGGCTCCACCTGAATGACCACACACCGTTCAAGGTAAAAGTGGCGCAATACCGGCAGATCCTGCGGCTCTGAAGAGTCAGAGTGGGAAAACGGGACGGGCGGGGATGCTCAGATACCGAGCACCTCTTTCACAAACGGAATGGTGATCTTGCGCTTGGCCATCAGCGATGCCCGGTCGAGGGTTTCCAGGCACTGGAACAGCGCGCGGGTATCCCGGGGCGACCGGTGCAGGATGTACTGGGCCACATCTTCGGGCAGGTCGAAGCCGCGCAGGCGGCTGCGGCGCCGCAGCGCGGCCAGCTTGTCGCTATCGTTCAGTGCCTGCAGTTGGAAAGTGAGCCCCCACTGCAAACGCGAGTGCAGGTCGGCAAGGTCCAGCTCCAGCCCCCTGGGCGGTTTACGGGCTCCCAGCAGCAACTGCCCGCCACTGTCCCGCACCCGGTTGTACAGGTGAAACAGCGCCTCCTGCCAGCGGGGCTGCCCCTCCACCAGGTGCAGATCATCGATGCACACCAGCTCAAGCTGCTCCAGGCCGTCCAGCATGACTGACGGATCCATGCCCATGAGATCTTTCAGTGGCAGGTACTGGAAGGTGCGGGCAGCCTCCTCTGCGCTCTGGCAGGCGGACTGGAGCAGATGGCTGACGCCACTGCCCGGCTCCCCCCAGAGGTACAGCACCTGCTCTGGCGATTGGCCACAAGCAAAGGCCTGCAGGGCTTCCACCACCTGACGGTTGGCGTCTTCCCCCGAGAGGTAAAAGTTATCGAAAGTGGCGTCGTCCCGCAGGGAAACCCCCAGGGGCAACTGCTGCGGTGCGCCCTGATTACTGCTCATCTCATTGCCAGCGGTAACGCAAGGGATTCTCCGCACTGCCCACAGGCGCGCGGTAGCCGGTCAGATCGATAGGATCTTCCTCTGCATTAGCACTCAGCCGGCGGTTCAGGGCCAGGGCATCACGCAACCGGTCCAATGCCACGGTGGAAGTGATCGAGAACCGCAAGCGATCATTGTCCGCCGACAGCAGTTCGGCGCGGCTTACCTGCGCCAGCCCCTGTACATAGGCGATGGCCCCGGTGTAGTCAGCAAACTGGTCGATACCCGAGAGTTCCAGCACCAGGGCGCTTTGCTGCCCGGTCTCGCCTGTACGGACGGCATAGCGCTGTGCCAGCAAATCTGCTGCGCCGTCGATCCCCTGTTGCGCGACCTCCTCGAGGGAACTGCCACTGGCATCGAAGGCGTGAGCGCGACCGCCGTGAATCAACAGCCAGTTGGCCTGCCAGCGATCGGCGGAGAGTTCCAGAGCCCGCCCCATCAGGGTCGCGTCCGGGCGATAGCGGATACCGGCGCGCTCCGCCGCCCGCTCATCCTGGGCCCAGAGGTTGCCCAGCGGCATGGCACGGCGATCTGTCTGGTCCATCGCCGGGAAGTCCACCGGCAGGCCGCGTTCGATCGCCATTGCGTCGAGGGCCGCATAAAGCTCCGGGAATTGCTGCTCGCTCAACGCGTTGCGGCCACTCTGCAGCGTATCCGCCGCCAGCCATACCAGGGTGCCGGGGCGGTTGTTGGGCCACAACGGCAGTTTCAAGCGGTGGACCCGCTCGGATACTACCTGCGGATCATAGGAGAGGTGGAGGTAGAGTTGATTGTCCTCCACCTCATAGCGGTAGCTCTGCAGGTACTGTTCTGCCTTCCGGAGTTCCGAGCGCAGCTGCGCATCGCTGCCAATGGCAGTTTCGCCGGTGACACGCACGAAGACCCGCTCGAGCCCGCGGGCGGTGGCATCGGCCCGGTCGGTGGTTCCGCGGCTGGGCACGGCCTCCACCACCTCGTAGAGGCCCGTTACCACTCGTGCCTGTGCAGGCATCACCAGGACGCAGAGCAACAGCGCCAATAATTGAGCCGCCAGCCCGTGCCGGAGCAGCTTGTGCATCGGATCTCTCCCAAACATCGTGATTCTTGACGGGCCACCGTCGCGAGGACATCGCAAAACCCGGTGGAACCCCACGGAGCTGGCGGTCAGGCGGGCTCCGAGCGGCTATTGTATCAGTGTCGGCCTTTTCTCCCAGCCCCCAGTTCGCACATTGGGATCCCTGCCGCGTTTGCAGCGCTACCGGCGCCCACGCGAGCTCCCGCTGGGGAACTTCAGCCGAATTGCGGCAGATCGGCATCGGGCGTGGCTAGACGAGCAACTCCAAGCTAGAATACGCGCCCTCTCGAATCCCCCATTTGCAGGAAGAATCATGAGCGATTCCAAACCCCAGTCCCTCAGTTATAAAGATGCCGGTGTCGACATCGACGCGGGCAACGCGCTGGTCGACCGCATCAAGCACGTGGCCAAGCGCACCCAGCGCCCCGAAGTCATGGGTGGACTGGGCGGTTTTGGCGCCCTCTGCGAGCTGCCATCCGGCTACCGGGAGCCGGTGCTGGTATCCGGCACCGACGGTGTTGGCACCAAGCTGCGCCTGGCCATGGACCTGGGTATCCACGACACCATCGGTATCGACCTGGTGGCCATGTGCGTCAACGACCTGGTGGTCGCAGGCGCCGAGCCACTGTTCTTCCTCGATTACTACGCCACCGGTAAATTGAACGTGGACGTGGCCGCCCAGGTGGTCACCGGCATCGGCCGTGGTTGCGAACTCGCTGGCGCTGCACTGGTCGGCGGCGAGACCGCAGAGATGCCCGGCATGTATGAAGGTGACGACTACGACCTGGCCGGTTTCTGCGTTGGCGTGGTGGAGAAGTCCGAAATCATCGACGGCAGCAAGGTCAAGACTGGCGACAAGCTGATCGGCCTCGCCTCCAGCGGCCCGCACTCCAACGGCTACTCCCTGATCCGCAAGGTCCTGGAAATCAGCGGTGCCGATCTGCAACAGGACATGGGCGGCAAGCCCCTGGCAGAGGCGCTGATGGCGCCGACCCGCATCTACGTGAAGAACCTTCTCGAACTGATGAAGTCCGCCCAGGTCAACGCGCTCAGCCACATCACTGGCGGGGGCCTGCTGGAAAACCTGCCGCGGGTCCTACCCGAGGGTGCCAAGGCCAAGATCGATGTCAGCAGCTGGGAGCTTCCTCCGGTGTTCCGCTGGCTGCAGCAGGCCGGCAATATCGACGGCCGCGAAATGTACCGCACCTTTAACTGTGGCGTGGGCATGGTGATCTGCGTGCCTGCAGAGCAGGCGGACAAGGCGCTGGACACCCTGCGTCAGCTGGGCGAAGACGCCTTTGTCATCGGCAGCATCGAGTCTGCCGCCGAGGGTGATGAGGCCGTGGAGCTGGCGGGCCTCTGATGTCAGCGCGCAATGATGAAAACCGCTGCCGTGTGGTGGTACTGATTTCCGGCAGCGGCACCAACCTGCAGTCCATCATCGACGCAGCGGCAGATAGCGACGCCCCCTTTGAGGTCAGCGCCGTCGTCAGCAATAAACCCGAGGCCTTTGGACTGACCCGGGCCAGCAAAGCGGGAATCGAAACCGCGGTGGTCAACCACCGCGACTATCTCGACCGCGAGGGATTCGACACCGCACTGATCGAGACCATCGATCGCCACGATCCCGAACTGGTAGTGCTGGCCGGCTTTATGCGCATCCTCACGCCAGGCTTCGTACGCCATTACAGCGGCCGCCTGCTCAACATCCACCCTTCCCTGCTGCCGAAATACCAGGGCCTGCATACCCATCGACGGGCCCTGGAAGCGGGCGATCGTGAACATGGCGCCACGGTGCATTTCGTCACCGAAGAGCTGGATGGTGGCCCCCCGATTGTCCAGGCCGTAGTCCCCATCGAATCCGATGACACCCCCGACACTCTCGCCAAGAGAGTTCAGGTGCAGGAACATATTATTTACCCCATGGCAGTGCAGTGGTTCGCCGAGGGCCGCCTGTCCATGAATGGCGACCGGGCTGAGCTTGACGGCCATCCCCTCCCCGATTCCGGCCACCGCATCGACAGCCAGGCTGCCTGAATCGCACTAACCCCTCGCGCCGTTGTCAGAGTTTCCACAGGCTTTGGCTCCGGCGCCACCCGAGACCTCAACAGGTCCAGTGGCCGGATGCTAAAGTAGTGCATCCCGGGCCCGGACAACTGGAGGTCAAAGTGCCAATTCGCAGTCTCCTCACACTGGTCTCAATTTTCGCCACCCTGCTGCTGGCACCAATGGCCAGCGCCAGTGACCTGAAACCTTTCCGTGCTGTTTATGAAGCCCGCTATGGCGCTTTCGAGGTCACTGCTACCCGCTCGTTGTCCGGCAGTGCAGACAACTGGCGACTCGACTTCCAGGCCGACTCTTTTTTTGCTGACATCAACGAATACTCCCGCTTTCTCAGCCGGGACGGGCAGCTCTCCCCGCTGCACTACGAGTACCGTCGCTCCGGGCTCGGCCGCAATCGACACACTTCACTCAACTTTGAGCACGGGGAAAACCGCGTCGTCAATCTGACCAACGCGGATCGCACTCTGGAAAACGCTCCGGAAAAAACCCAGGACAAAATCAGCTACCAGCTTCAGCTGGCTCTCGATGTTGCCGCCGGCAGGCAGGACCTTCATTACGTGGTCGCCGATGGCAAAAAATTTCGCGAATACCGCTTCACCGTCACTGGCAAAGAGACTTTGCAGACTCCTCTCGGGGAAGTGGAAACCGTAAAGGTACAGAGAGTGAGAGAGGACGACGACCGGGAAACCAATATCTGGTTTGCCCCGGCGTGGAATTATGCACTGGTCAAACTGCAACAGAATGAAGATGGCGAAACCTATCAAATCGCTTTGACCGAATTGATCATCGACGGGAAAACCATCAACGCCCGCTGAAAAAGTTCAAATTTCCCGCCAAAAAGGGGAAAAAAGTCCCGCCACCCAATAGATTTTTTGACCCATTCTCTTTATAAAGTCGCCCGTTTCCTCAGGTGCAGCGGCGCGACAGTATCGCGCTGCTAGTATTTTTTTTGTACCAAGGAATACATTGCGAGAATTGGAAGCTTTGTGAAAAAGCTTTCCTGCCGGATGCGCCTCCTCCGAACTTCGGGATTGTGCGTGCCGGCGAAAAGTCATCAGCAATACAGAGTGGGACCTCATGAAAAAGAATTTACTGCGCCGCGCAGCGTTGGCTGTCGCAATCAGCACCGTTTCCAGCGGATCAATGGCTGCCGGTTTCTACCTCCAGGAATCAGGCTCTACCGGACTCGGCCGGGCCTATGCAGCAGAGAATACGATTGGTGACAACGCCTCGATTCTCGGTCGCAACCCGGCCGGTTCTGCGTTATTCGACAGCATCAGCGTCAGCGGCGGTTTAATCTACGTCAACCCTGAAATCGATGCCGCGGGCGACGTTACCTTTTTCTTCGACACGCCGGCAGGTCCCTCCAGCGCCACTTTCTTTGACAAAGCGGATGACTACGCCAGCGACGCCTTCATCCCCAATGGCTACCTGGCTGTGCCACTGGACCCCTGCTGGTCGCTGGGCCTGGCCATGTACACCACCTACGGCCTTGAAACAGACTTCGATCCGGACTGGCTGCTGACCCACGTCAACGACCAGACCGAACTGTTGACTCTCAATATCGCACCATCAGTGGCCTACGACTTCAACGACCAGTTCAGCGTCGGCCTGGCAGTGAACTTTGTTTACGCAGATGCAACCTTGAACACCAAGGTACCAGCCAACTTCCCGCTGGACCCGAGCGTATCCAATATCTCGATTCTCGATGCCGAAGATGCCGACGACTGGGACGTGAGCTGGACCCTGGGTGCCCTGTGGAATATCAATGATCGCACCCGCCTCGGCATTTCCTACCACGCCGAGATCGAGCTGGACCTGGAGGGTGATGTTAGTTCCGACATCCTGCCGACCGCGGCACTGCCCCCGGTACTGCAACCGGCCTTCCCGCCATTCGATAATGCGAGCGTGAAAGTCCCTCTGGACTTGCCTGACACCCTGGAACTGGGCTTTTACCATCGTTTCAGCAACGAGTGGGGTGTGGCAGCCGGCCTGATGTGGACCGACTGGGACGACTTCGAGCGCCTCGAGGGCTTTTTCCCGTCCGCCCGTCTCGGCGTCGAGGAAGAGCCATTCAATCCGCTGGTGCTACGCGAGGAGAACTTCGAGAGCGGCCTGCGTTACAGCATCGCCGGTGAGTACTACCCCTGTGAGGAAGTCACCTGGCGGATCGGTTACGCCTTCGATGAAGGCGCCGCCCGTGACGGCCTGAACCGCGCAGAGAGCGAAGAGACCGGTTTCCCGATTACCTGGCGCAACCTCGCAATCCCGGATACCGATCGCCAGTGGATCACCTTTGGTGGCACTTACAAGTTTGACGAGCACCTGAGTGTCGACGGTGGCTTCGCCTACCTGTGGGGTGACGACGAAACCATCCAGGACTTCACTACCGTACCCCTGCCTACCGCCTTCGATGGCGGGACTACCAATCTCGAGGCGTGGCTGTTCAGTGCTTCTGTGAACTACACCTTCTGATTGGCGGCCCCCGGGGCCAACCATGAAAAAGGCCGGGCAGCGAAAGCTGCCCGGCCTTTTTTGTTTCTGCAGGTTCCCCTCGGCCGGAAAACACAAATATCGGCCCGGCTTCTGACCGCCAGGGATGGCGGAAATGCAGGTTTTGCAGGAGCAAAAACCTGCCTTGGCCGGTCGACCTCTTTCCTTGGGAAAAGCCGCGCGGCGGGCAGTGCTCGCCGTACGCGCGGGAAAGCTTTTCGCTAGCAGCCTTCCCTGGATTTAATTCCGGCCCGGCGTCTGACCGCCATGGATGGCGGAAATGCAGGTTTTGCAGAAGCAAAAACCTGCCTTGGCCGGTCGACCTCTTTCCTTGAGAAAAGCCACGCGGCGGGCAGTGCTCTCGACTGTGCCGTAACAAGCTCTTTCCTCGCCATCCATGGCGCAACCCATGCGTGTTTGATCAGGGTCCGGCCCGGCGTCTGACCGCCACGGATGGCGGAAATGCAGGTTTTGCATGGAGCAAAAACCTGCCGTGGCCGGTCGACCTCTTTCCTTGAGAAAAGCCGCGCAGCGAGCAGTGCTCGCTCAGCGCGCGATTATTCCCAGCCGCACTGGCGGCCCTGGTTTTGCTCTTCCAGGTAACCCATCAGCGGCTGGAAGTAATCAATGATGGCAGAGGCATCCAGCTCGCGCTGGCCAGTGATGGCTTCCATCGCATCCGGCCAGGGCTTGCTTGCACCCATGGCCAGCATGTTGCGCAGTTTCTCGCCGGCCGCGTCGTTGTTGTAGATGGAACAGCGATGCAGCGGCCCTTCTTCACCGGCGGCTTCACAAAGGGCGCGGTGGAACTGGAACTGCTGGATGCGAGCCAGGAAGTAACGGGCGTAAGGGGTGTTGCCCGGGATGTGATATTTCGCACCCGGGTCAAAGTTCTCCTCGGTGCGCTCCACCGGCGCCTGGATACCCTGGTAATCCTCACGCAGCTGCCACCAGGCCTTGTTGTAATCACCCGGCTGCACCTCGCCGTCGAATACCTGCCAACGCCACTTGTCCACCAACAGGCCAAACGGCAGGAAGGCAATCTTGTCCAGTGCCTGGCGCATCAGGAAGCCGATGTCTTTCTCGCTGCCGGGTACTTCCTCCATCAGGCCGACTTCCTTCAGGTACTTCGGCGTGATGGACAGCGCAATGGCATCACCTACCGCCTCGTGGAAACCATCGTTGGCGCCCTCGCGGTACAGGAACGGCTGGTCTTTGTAAATACGCTGGTAAAAATTGTGGCCCAGCTCATGGTGCACGGTGATGAAGTCGTCGGCAGTCTTCTGGATGCACATCTTGATGCGGATATCGTCCTGGCCATCCATGTTCCAGGCACTGGCATGGCAGACCACATCGCGATCGCGGGGCTTGGTGAACTGGGAGCGCTCCCAGAAGGTTTCCGGCAGCGGCTTGAAGCCCAGTGAGGTAAAGAAACGCTCACCTACCTTCACCATGTCCTTTTCGCTCATCCCCGACTCCTGGATCAAAGCGTCCAGGTCGTAGGGTGCTTCCATATCCTCATCTTTGACGACGTCATAGATGTTGCCCCACTCCTGTGCCCACATGTTGCCGAGCAGGTGTGCGGGAATCTTGCCGTTGGGCGGCACCACGTCATCGCCGTAGCGCTCGTTGAGCTTGGCCCGCACGTGACAGTGGAGCGCCTCGTACAGAGGCTTCACCTTGTTCCACTGGTTATCCATGTCTGCAGCAAACTCATCGGCGCCCATGTCGTACTTGGAGCGCCACATCACACTGAGGTTGTCGTAGCCCAGCTCCTTGGCACCGGCATTGGCGATTTCCACCTGACGCTCGTAGAGAGGTTTCATCGGCGGGGACACCTTGCGCCAGCCCACCCAGAGGTCTTTCAGTTGCTCCGGGTCGCGGCTTTCGGCCATCAGCCGGCCCATTTCAGTAAGGCTGTAGCACTTCTCCGCGTCGCCTTCACCAGTGCAGTACTTTCCAGAGCCGTACATGCCCTGCAACTTGGACTGGATCTGCGCCAGTTCTGCAGTGAGTTCCGGATCCTTCGGCGCCGGCAGCACCAGAGCCTGCTTCAACATGGTCAACTGACGGCGGGTTTCTTCATCCACCTGCAGATCATCAAACTGCGCCGCTTCGTTGGCCAGTTCGACCGCCAGGGAAGTGAAACGCTCGGAGGCAAGGGACTCCACGTACTGGGAGTCAATATTGATGTAGGTCGAAGCCAACCAGCTGGCGTGGCTCAACTCTTCTGCCATCTCGGCGAGCCGCGACTGCGCATCATCCAGGAATGCCTTGGCATCGGCTGCCGTCAGCTCACCGCCATTTTGCGCGCCCTTGGCAGTCTCACTGCTCACCTGGGCGGCAGCATTCGTCGCCTGCGTCGCCTGTTTATCAGTTTCGCCGCTGTCACAACCGGCAAAAACCACCGTGGCCGCAATCGCCAGAGCAAGTTTCTTCATCGGTTCCCTCTTTGTCTTTATCGGAATCGGTTTCAGGTAGTGACGCCGTTTATAGCATAGGGACCAGAGCCCGCGGGACCGAAGGGCGGCGCAGGACGAAACATCGGCACATTATTCCCTGCATGAAGGCTAAGACGGAGAAAAATACTGCTGTGAGCAGAGCGAAAGGAGGTACGAAAGGGGAATTTCAGGGGGCAAAAATGGAGGCAGCCCAACCAGCACACCCTCGGCACATGACGTCACTGCTACCGTTGCTCCCTTCCGGGCCTGGCGGAGTTCACAGCTGTTCATTGCGAGGGGACCGGAAGGGCCGCCACTACACTGCTTCTTAAGAAGAACTTAAGCCCTCGACCGATATCGACTGGCGATCAGCATCGAAGAGGGCGCGATTATAGAGACTCACAGGCGCGAGTTCTACCCCTGATAGCGGTTATACTATGGCCGCGTTTTTTGACCGACTATTCCTGACCCAAACCGCTAAGGCTGTGCATGCACCTCTTTGTCGACAACCTCATCAACGTTGATTTCAGCTACCTGGACCATACCCGCGGCCTGGTGGGCGAAACCTGGCTCGCCAGTGCTGCGCTGGACGGCGCGCTCGACGAACAGGGTATGGTGTGTGACTTCGGCATCGTCAAGAAAACCCTGCGCAACTGGCTCGATAGTGAACTCGATCACCGCTTGCTGGTGCCAGTACAGTCGCCCCACCTGGAGCTGCAACGCAGCGATGACAAGCTTTCATTGACCTGGTCACTGGCGGACGGCGGGCAGATTACCGTCAGCGGCCCGGAGCAGGCCTTCGCCCTGGTCGAGGCCGAGGAAATTTTTGAGGAGAGTGTCGCCGCCTGGTGTGTAACCCAGCTGGACAGCGCCTTTCCCAGCAGCGTCGCCAGGCTGCAGCTGCGCTTTCGCAGCGAATCCATCGACGACGCTTACTACCACTACAGCCACGGGCTGAAGAAACACGACGGCAACTGCCAGCGCATTGCCCACGGCCACCGCTCCAGAATACAGATCTTTATCGACGGGACGCGGGATCCGGACTGGGAAGCGCGCTGGGCCGAGCGCTGGCGTGACATCTACCTGGGCACGGGCGAGGACCTGGTCGGCGGCAGCAACAGCAACCAGTTCGAGTTCGCCTACCGGGCCCGGCAGGGGGAGTTCACCCTGGGACTGCCGGCCAGCCGCTGTGAGCTGGTTCAGTGTGACACCACGGTGGAACAGCTGGCCCAGTACATTGCCGACACCATTGCCGCAGAGGAACAGGGCCGCATAGTGCGCGTGCGCGCGTACGAGGGACTGGGCAAGGGCGCCGAGGCCAGCACATCCAGCTGACTGCTATCTGGGGCCAGCGCTCCGCTCCCGCCCCAAGGGCATTGCACCGCTTCCACGGGTCAGTCGCCAAGTGCGGCCTGACCTGTAGCTTGAGAACAAAAGCTTGAACCTGATCATTCTGTTTCCCGACGATTTCACCGCGGCGACCCGCGTTACGCTCACAGGCCGCCGTCACGAACATATCTGCCAGGTGCACCGTGCAGGGCCCGGCGACCACCTCAAGGTGGGGCTGCTCAATGGCGCGATCGGTCGCGGGGAGGTGCTGCAGATCGACGACAACCAGGTCAGGCTCGAGGTCACGTTGCAGGATGCTGCACCGACACCGCTCCCCCTGACAGTGATCCTCGCCCTGCCCCGCCCGAAAATGCTCAAGCGCATCATCCAGCATGTGACCACACTGGGCGCCAAGAAAATCTATCTGATCAATGCCTACCGGGTGGAAAAATCCTACTGGCAGTCCCCCTGGCTGGAGCCGGAAAAGTTGCGGGAATTGTGCCTGCTGGGCCTCGAACAGGCCGTGGATACCCGGATGCCCACCATTGAGCTGCGCAAGCGTTTCAAACCCTTCGTCGAGGATGAGCTTGCGGAGATCGCGGCGGACTCCCGCCGCCTGGTCGCCCATCCGGTGACGGATAGTCCCTGCCCTGTGGATATCGACGGCCCTGCGACCCTGGCCGTGGGGCCAGAGGGTGGATTCATCCCCTACGAAGTCGAAAAGCTGCAGGACCTGGGGTTTGAGGGCGTGCACCTGGGGCCGCGAATCCTGCGGGTCGAAACGGCGCTGCCGGTGCTGCTGGGGCGTCTTTTTCCCGGGCGCTGACGGTCACTGCATCCAAACAGCCCCTGTCGCGCATCTATTGATTAAGCAACGCCGATTTCCGGCATCGACTCAATCAGGAGCACGACAATATGAACGAAGGCACCCTCGCCCTACTGATCCCTTTCGCGTTATTCCTGCTGGTGGGCCTGCTGGTATGGATGGCCCTCTACTTCCGCCAGAAATCCAACCGCGAAGTGCAGGAGACCATTCGCCTTGCGCTGGAAAAGGACAATCCGCTGACCCCGACGCTGATCGAGCACCTGGCCAGCTACGGACCGCATCCCAAGCGCGACATCCGCATTGGCATCGTGTGGGTGGCCATCGCCCTGGGTCTTGCGCTGATGGGTTTCTTCACCCCCGACCCCAGCGGCAATGCCTTCAAAGGCATGCTGGCTGTTGCGGCGATACCGCTGATGGTCGGCATTGCCTACCTCGTGATGTCGAGGATTACAACAGACCGCCCTGCGGTCTGACCGGCACGCGCAGCCTCTCCGACCCACCCGCGACAACAACAAAAGCACAAATAAAAAAGCCGCGTAAATACGCGGCTCAAAAATGGTGGCTCCCGCCACCTGGTCTCACAGAGCGGGGCGCCGGGAGCGCCCCTGGGGAGAAACAGTGCTCAAACAAGAATAAACGCGTTACTCAATCAAGCGCGGTGAAGCGGCCGATCAGGCCACTGCACCCTGGTCCACTGCAGATTTCTGCAGGGCCAGTTTCGGGTCGACGAATTCGTAACCCAGTACATCTGCCACTGCCTGGTAGGTCACCATGCCAGCATGGACGTTCAGGCCTTCCAGGAGGTTGGCGTCGTCCAGCAGGGCCTGCTTGGCACCTTTGTTGGCCAGAGAAACGGCGAACGGCAGAGTCGCGTTGTTCAGGGCCATGGTGGAGGTGCGGGCAACACCGCCGGGCATGTTGGCAACACAGTAGTGCACCACGCCGTCTACCACGTAAGTCGGCTCCTGGTGAGTGGTGGCCTTGGAGGTCTCGAAACAACCGCCCTGGTCGATGGCCACGTCCACTACCACTGCGCCTTTCTTCATGCGGCTGATGATGTCGCGGGTCAGCAGCTTCGGCGCCGCGGCACCCGGGATCAGAACCGCACCGATTACCAGGTCGGACTCCAGTGCATGGGTCTCGATGGCGTCATTGGTGGAGTACTCGGTGCGCACCGCGCCGCCAAAGATATCGTCCAGCTGACGCAGACGCGGCAGGGAGCGATCCAGGATGGTCACGTCAGCGCCCATACCCAGGGCCATCTTGGCCGCGTTGGTGCCTACAACACCGCCGCCGATGATCAGTACTTTGGCCGGGGCCACACCGGGAACGCCGCCCAGCAGCACGCCCAGACCGCCCTGGGCTTTCTCCAGGTGGTGCGCGCCGCACTGTACGGACATACGGCCCGCAACTTCGGACATCGGGGCCAGCAGCGGCAGCGCGCCGAAGCGGTCGGTCACGGTTTCATAGGCGATACAGGTAGCACCGGACTTCACCAGCAGCTCGGTCTGCTTGGGATCGGGCGCCAGGTGCAGGTAGGTATAGAGAATCTGGCCGGGGCGCAGCATCTCGCACTCGTGCGGCTGCGGCTCTTTCACCTTGACGATCATGTCGGCGCTGGCGAAGATCTCTTCCGGCGTATCGATGATGCGGGCACCCGCCTCAACGTACATTTCGTCGGTAAAGCCGATGGCGGCACCACCGTCCTTTTGCACGATCACTTCGTGGCCGTGGCTGATCAGCTCGCGGACGCTGGCCGGAGTCAGGCCGATACGGTACTCGTGGTTTTTGATCTCTTTTGGTACACCAATCAACATTTTTCTCTACTCCTCAAAATGAAGGACGCCCGCGCTTTCAATGGCCGGTTTGCCGTCCTGCCTCTGTGATTTCGGCTAGTATAGGACCGCCCTTCAAGTGAATTTATGTTAGATTTTCATCTAAACCAGTGGATTCCACTGCCTTAGGCGTGAGAAAGCTGATTTTTCGAGCAAATCGACCATTTTGGAGCCCGTCATGCGCAAACGCGCCAATGAATTGAGTACCGTCGACCGCAACATCCTGCGCGTTCTGCAGAAAAATGGCCGCACCAGCTATGCCGAACTGGCCCGCCAGGTGGGCCTTACCGCTACCCCCTGCGTCGAGCGGGTCCGGCGTCTGGAAAGCGACGGCGTCATCCAGGGCTACACCGCCTTGATCAATCCCGAGTTTCTGGATGCCGCGCTGGTGGTCTTTGTACAGATTCGCCTGAACCGCTCTGCCCAGGATGCCTTCGAGGAATTTCGCAATGCGGTCGCAGCGCTGCCGGAGGTACAGGAGTGCTACCTGGTATCGGGAAATTTTGACTACCTGATCAAGGCGCGGGTGGCCGACATGAGCGCCTACCGCAAGTTCTACGGCGAGACCCTGCTGACACTGCCGGAGGTGCAGGAATGCACCAGCTATGTGGTCATGGAGGAAGTGAAAGAGACGCTGGAAGTCCCGGTGCATTACAACCGGTAACAGGGGCCCCGAACGGGACCCCGGTGTTGAGTCAGACTGCTGCCGCCTGGCTCAGTAGCGGATACCCAGCTTGCGATAGAGAAAACCGATTACCCAGGCCGGCCCGATCAGCAGGAACTGCACGTCTTTGAAAAAGGAAGGTTTCTTGCCCTCTACGTGGTGGCCGATAAACTGAAAAATCCACATCACCACGAACAGCAGTAGCGACACCTGCCAGACACTAAAGCCCAGCCGGTCGACAATGGACCAGCCCCACAGGCAGACCACGCTCAGCGCCACCATGCCCAGGGCCACGGAGAAGGACATCAGGGCATAGAACATCAGGGCCGGCACCAGCGCCACCACAGCCCAGTTGAGCCAGGCAATCTCGGCCATGAAAGCCGGCTGGGGGATGGACCAGACCAGGCCGATGACTGTGGCGTAGATCACCGGCACTGCAATCCAGTGAATCGCCTTGTTGGTTGGGTTCTGGTGGCTCTCGCCGTATTCGGAAAACCACTGCTCCGCGCTGCGCATACTCTTATCCTCGCGTCATTTATTGTGCGTTTTATGCGCCAATAATGTTGGACGCGAGGACAAGAATCAACAGTGCTTCAGCGGCGCACCAGTGCGTCGAGCTGCTGGCGGTACAACTCCGCCATCGCCTCGTCGAAGCAGCAGAAGACGATCTCGAACGGCGGGCTGTCCCGGTCCAGGTGCTCCTGGACCTGCTCCACTGCGATTTCCACAGCCAGCTCCGCGGGATAATCGTAGACCCCACAGCTGATCGCGGGGAAGGCGATGGACCGCATCCCCTCCCGCCGTGCCAGGGAGAGGCAGTGCCGGTAGCAACTGCACAATAACTCCGGCTCACCGAGGTTGCCGCCCCGCCAGACCGGGCCGACCGTGTGGTAGATACGCTTTGAAGGGAGGGAGAAGGCCGGGGTTGGCCTGACTTCCCCGACCGGGCAACCGCCGATCTCACGGCAGGCCTCAGAAAGTTCGGGCCCCGCCGCCCGGTGGATAGCCCCATCGACACCACCGCCACCAGACAGGTGGCGATTGGCCGCGTTGACGATTACATCGACCTGTAATCGAGTGATGTCACCGAGATGAACTTCAATCACTCAGTATCTCCAACCGCGTTTGGTTAATTAGTGCGGATGGAAATCCTTTTCATCCCCGACAGACACGGTGCGCCGTCGAGGAAACCGCCGGCCGACAAGCGTCAGCCCGGTTTGCGGCGATACTTCCCGCACAGCCGCGAACAAGCGGTGCAGCTCAGCCGACAATTGTACGGTGCCGCTGCTCCACCTCGGCAGGACACTTCGTCACTGCACTAACTATCACGATAGCAGCTGCAGAGAGGACAAAACCCGGCAGCAGCTCATAGATATCGAATATGCCGCCGGAGAGCTGCTTCCACACCAACACCGTCACGCCACCCACCAGCACACCGGCAATCGCACCGGCACCGGTCATGCGCGACCAGAACAGGCTGATCAGTGTCACCGGGCCAAAGGCGGCACCGAGTCCGGCCCAGGCATACGCCACCACATCCAGCACCTTGGAGTCCGGTTCCATGGCCACCCAGACGGCGATCAGAGACAGCGCAACCACCGCCCAGCGCCCCACCTTCACCATGGCCTCGGGACTGGTGCTGCGGCCGAACCACACGTGGTAGATGTCTTCCGCCAGTGCAGCAGAGGAAACCAGAAGCTGGGAGTCCGCCGTGCTCATGATGGCCGACAGGATCGCCGCCAGCAGGACGCCGGCCACCACCGGATGGAACAGGGCCTCCACCAGCGCCATGAACACACGCTCACCGTCCGCCAGCACCTGGGTCAGCTCCAGGTGCCCGAACAGGCCCACCGCCATGGCACCCAGGAACCCCGCCAGCGACCAGATGGCGGCCACCGATGCCGCCACCGGCACATCGTCTGCACTGCGCACCGCCTGGAAGCGGGCGAGAATATGGGGCTGGCCGAAATAACCGAGCCCCCAGGCCAGGGAACTCAGAATGGCCACGATCCCGAGCGTCTGGCCGCTGCTGTCCTGCATCCAGTGCATCAACTCCGGCACCTGCTGTTGCAGCTTGCCCCAGCTGGCGGAAAAGCCGCCCTGGTCCATGATCACGATCACCGGCACGATCACCAGTGCCAGGCTCATCAACAGCCCCTGGAATACATCCGTCCAGGAAACTGCCAGAAAGCCACCAAACAGGGTGTAGGAAATCACCGCCGCAGCACCGATCACCACTGCCCAGCGATAATCCCAGCCAAACACGGTCTCAAACAACTTGCCCCCGGCAATCAGGCCTGAGGCCACATAAAACAGGAAGAACAGCAGGATGAAGAAGGCACACAAGGTGCGCAGGTAGGGGTGTCCCATATTGAAGCGACGGTGCAGATAGGCGGGTACCGTCAGTGCGTCATCCAGCTCGTAGGTATAAATCCGCAGACGCCGCGCCATCACCGTCCAGCTCAGCACAATGCCGCTGAACAGGCCGATAGCAATCCAGCCGGAGGAAAGACCGCTGGCATAGGCAGCGCCCGGCAAGCCCAGCAACAGCCAGCCACTCATGTCCGATGCGCCGGCACTCAAGGCCGCCACCGCCGGCGGCAGCGAACGACCACCGAGGAAATAGTCACTGGCGTTCTTGGTGCGCAGATAGGCGTAGACACCGATGAGCAGGATCAACGCCAGGTAGGCAATGAAGGTGAGCGCGACGAGCCACTGTCCAGACATGGAAACTCCCTTTCAGCAATGCAGGCCCGGCCGGACCCGGTGAGCGAGCCCTTGCGCGGATGGCCATGTGAATGGGCCCTGCAGTTAATTTTTGTGTTTATTGCGCGTAAATCTACCCATTCGCTGGCGCCAGCTCAATCCGCAAACTAAATATTGGGTAGAGAAACGGAAAACAAGACAACACTATGGGCATCTGTCTGGACGAGTTAAGACTGCTGGTCATTCGTCCGACCCTAAAGCATCTGAGAGCCTGGTCTGCGGGAATGGAAAACCTGCTGCTGGGCACTGCCGCGCAGGAATCGCAGCTCGGCTTCCATCTCAAGCAAGGGCGGCGCCACGGACTCGGCATCTATCAGATTCAACCGCACACGCACCGCGAGATCTGGGATCAGTATCTGATCTCACACCCGGCGCTGGCCTCCAAGGTGCGCGGGCTGGCGAGCCAGCGGGACTTCCTGGATCACCCCCACAGCGAGTTGACCACCAACCTGCGCTACGCGACAGCCATCGCCTGGCTCATCTATCGCGCGGCCGAGGCCGACAAGGTGGCCGCAGATGACGTGCCGACCATGGCCAGGCTGTGGCATCAGCACTTCCACCACGGGCCCGCAGCATCGCAGCGGGACTTCGAGCAGAGTTACGCCCAACTGGTGAGCGGTGCCGACCCTACAGATTCAGCGCCTCGATATACAGGGGAGCCTCCTCCCCCTCCTCGGCGTCCGGCACCCAGGAGTTCACCTGACGCTCGATGGCGTGGTCGTCCCGCGCAGCAGTCGCTGGTTTAGCCCGGTCCAACTCCAGGTTCACGAAATCATACAGATCCCCGTCCGCCAACTGTGACGGGGATACTCTTGTAAGCGCCGCAAAAATATTCTCGCTGCGCCCGGGGAACTGGCGATCCCAATCCTGCAGCATCTTCTTGATCGCCTGCCGCTGCAGGTTCTCCTGACTCCCGCACAGGTTGCACGGGATGATCGGGAAATTCCGGTGTTCCGCAAACTTCACCAGATCTGACTCGCGGCAGTAAGCCAGCGGGCGGATCACGATATTGCGTCCATCGTCGGCGCGCAGCTTCGGCGGCATGGCTTTCAGGCGGCCGCCATAAAACATGTTCAGGAACAGCGTCTCGACGATATCGTCCTTGTGATGGCCCAGTGCCACCTTGGTCGCCCCGATCTCCTCGGCGAAGCCATAGAGGGTACCGCGGCGCAGACGCGAACAGAGACCACAGGTGGTCTTGCCCTCAGGCACCACTTCCTTCACCACCGAATAGGTGTCTTTCTCCACGATGTGGTAGGGCACACCCAGGGACTGCAGGTACTCGGGCAGCACGTGCTCGGGGAAGCCCGGCTGCTTCTGGTCCATATTGACCGCCACCAGTTCGAAGCTGACCGGAGCCGTCTTCTGCAGGTTCAGCAGGATATCCAGCATCGCGTAGCTGTCCTTGCCCCCGGACAGGCACACCATGATCTTGTCGCCCTCTTCAATCATGTTGAAGTCGGCAATGGCGCGGCCCACATTGCGGCGCAGGCGCTTCTGCAGCTTGTTGAATTCCAGCCGCTCGCGGCGATTTTCCAGTTCGGACATGGTGCTTCTCTGAATACAGACCTCAGGGTCCGGGGCGTCGACAGTCGATGTGCAGCTGCTGCTGGCGGTGGCTCGCCGCGGGACCTTACGCGGCCAGGGACGGCCGCGTAGAGCGTGCATGGACGCATTCACAGCGTGTCCCGCGGCGAGCCCCGCCAGCAGCACCGCCAATCAGGTCGACTCTGCCCCGGAAATCAGGCCGCGATTGTACGCATTTCGATCACGGAGTACACGACTCAGTGTTCACGCCCTCTTCCAGCAACTGCTGCACACAGGGCCAGACATGGTCCAGCAGTGCCGGCTGGGCCTCTGCCGTCGGATGGATACCATCGGTCTGCATGGCGCCCTCCTTGAGGGCGATAGGCTCGAGGAAGAACGGCACCAGCGGCACCTGCTCCGCCTCGGCCACCTTCGGATAGACCCCGGCAAAGGCCTCGGTATACGCCTGCCCGTAATTGGGCGGCATACGCATACCCAGCAACAGCACCTCCACATCCTCATCCTGGGCCAGGCGAATCATCCGCTGCAGGTTGCGCTGCAGCGCCTGCGGTGGATAGCCTCGCAGGCCATCATTGCCACCGAGTTCCAGGATCATCCAGCGCGGCTTGTGCTCATCCAGCAACCTGGGCAGGCGGGCCAGACCACCGGAAGTCGTCTCGCCACTGACACTGGCATTGACCACCTTCACCGCCTCACCTGCCTCCTCCAGCCTGGACTGCAGCAGCTCCACCCAACCGTCCGCCTGTTCCAGACCGTAGGCCGCACTGATACTGTCCCCCAGTACCAGCAGCGTTCCCGCCCTTGCCGCCGTCAGCGGGGCGAGCAGCAGGAAACACAGGCCGAGATGAAGGCTCAGCCGCCGGAAAAAATCTGTCGTCATGTCATACTCTCCACTGCCTTATGCGTATAACCGTGTATACGCACAGCTTTGCGCAATTGCCGACAATAAGGAAGACTTTCGATGACCGCCATGCTTCGGGCCGAGAACCTGATCCACCGGGTAACCACCAATGAAGGCCCCCTCACTCTTCTGAACGACATCTCCCTGCAACTGGACCGCGGCGAAAGCCTGGCAATCACCGGCGCCTCCGGCTCTGGTAAATCCACCCTGCTGGGCCTGCTGGCGGGCCTCGACAAACCCACCGAGGGGCGCATCTGGCTGGCCGGAGAGGAGATCACGGCCATGGACGAGGAACAGCGGGCCGCCGTGCGGTCGCGCTATGTGGGTTTCGTGTTCCAGACCTTTCAGTTGCTGCCCGGCCTTACCGCGCTGGAGAATGTCATGCTCCCCAGCGAGCTGCGCGGCGAGCGCAACGCCGCCGGCCGCGCCGAGGAGTTCCTCAAGCGGGTCGGCCTCGAACACCGGTTGCACCACTACCCGCGGCAGCTCTCCGGCGGTGAGCAGCAGCGCGTCGCCATCGCCCGCGCCTTCTGCAGCATCACCGGCAGCGACGGCATCCTGTTCGCGGACGAACCCACCGGCAGCCTGGATGCCGGCAACGGCGAGAAGATCATCGACCTGCTGTTCCAGTTGAATGCGGAGTCCGGCACCACCCTGGTGCTGGTCACCCATGAGCAGCGGCTGGCCCAGCGTTGCCAGGCCCACCTGCGCATGGCCGCTGGTGAGGTCGCCCTGGCGGCAGGGCGGGACAACGGCAGCCTGTCGGAGGTGTCCGCCTGATGCAGTCCGCCAACCCCCTGTTACCACTGAAGCTGCTCGTTCGCGACTGGCGCGGCGGCGAGCTGGCCCTGATTGCCACCGCCCTGGTGCTGGCGGTGACCTGTGTGACCGCCATCGCCCATTTCAGCGATCGCCTCACCCGCGCCATGCATATCCAGTCGCAGACCTTTCTCGCCGCCGAACGGGTCGTCAGCAGCAGCCGCCCGGTCGAACCGGGCTGGATGGAAGAAGCTGCTGAACGCGGGCTGGAACAGGCGCAGACCGTCCAGTTCGCCTCCATGCTGTCCGCCGGCGACCAGTTCCAGTTCGCCGCCATCAAGGCTGTCAGCGACGGCTACCCACTGGTAGGTCACCTGGAGATGCGCCCCAGCGAAGACGCCGAATCCCGCGTCGTACAGCAGGGACCGCCTCCGGGTGAAGTCTGGATGGAACCCCGCCTGCTTCCCCTGCTGGGGCTCTCCCCCGGCGACAGCCTGCAGATCGGCGAGTCCAACTTTACTGTCACCGGCCTGCTCGATCATGAGCCGGACCGCAGCGACAACCTCTTTTCCATGGGCGCCCGGGTGATGATGCACCGGGATGACCTGGCGGCAACCAATGTCGTCCAGCCCGGCAGTCGCGTCCGCTACCGCTACCTGTTCGCCGGCGACGATGCCGCCCTGAACAGCTATTTCAAATGGCTGGAACCGCGCCTCACCGAGCACCAGCGGGTGATCGATCTGCGCGAGGGCCAGCCCCGCGTGGCCTCCGCCCTCGACCGGGCTGAGAGCTTCCTTTTCCTCGCCGGCAGCCTCGCGGTATTGCTGGCCAGTGTTGCCGTCGGGCTGGCCGCGCGCCGCTACAGCCTGCGCCACACCAGCTATGTGGCGGTCATGAAGAGTCTCGGCGCCGGCCGCGGCAAGGTGCTCGGCATTTATCTGGGACAGCTGGCCGGACTCGCACTGATCGCAACCGGCGTCGGCCTGCTGCTGGGCACCCTGATCCAGGCCCAGGCGGTCACCCTGATGGCGGACTTCTTCCCGGTCGACCCGCCGCCCAGCGGCTGGCATCCGCTGCTGGTGGGACTGGTCACCGGCCTCGCCTGTGCGCTGGGCTTTGCCCTGCCGCCGCTATTCCGCCTCGCCCGCACAGACCCCATGCAGACACTGCGCCGGGACTGGAGCAACCCGGACCGACGCGAGTGGCTGGGTCTGGTGCTCGGCCCCACCTCCATGCTGCTGCTGATCTGGTGGCTGTCCGGCAGCCTGCCCATCACCCTGGCCCTGTTTGCCGGTATGGCATTGCTGGTGGGTGGCAGTGCGCTGGTCAACCGGCTGCTGGTACGCGGCCGCCTGGCGAAGCTTGGCGGCAGCTGGCGTATCGCGCTGGGCAGCCTGCAGCGCCGCGCCGCCTTCAACACCCTGCTGATCGCCGCCTTCGGTACCGGCCTGCTGGCCATGTTGGCCATGGTGTTTGCGCGCACCGCGCTGATCGACGAGTGGCGTATGCAGCTGCCGGACAACGCCCCTAACCACTTCCTGATCAATATCGCCCCCTATGAAAAGAAAGATGTGCAGTCTCTGCTTAGCGACAACAACATCACCGCCACCGAACTCTACCCGATGGTGCGCGGCCGCCTGATCGCCATCAACGATGTACCGGCCAAGGAACGCAAGCAACAGGCCGGTGCCCTGCGCCGGGAACTCAACCTGAGCTGGACAGAGAACCTGGCCCCGGATAACCGCATCGTCGCCGGGAACTGGTGGGAAAGCGTCGATACCGACAACGGCGTGTCGGTGGAAGCAGAACTGGCGGAACGGCTGAACCTGAAGCTCGGCGACCAGCTGAAGTTTTCCATCGGCGGGCTGGAGGTGGAATCCACCATTACCAGCCTGCGCACCCTGGACTGGAACAGCATGCGGCCCAATTTCTACATGCTGTTCGCCCCCGGCAGCCTGGAAGATTTCCCCGCAACCTATATCACCAGCTTCTATCTGGCACCGGAGGAAAAACTGCTGGTGAATGATCTGGTGCGCACCTTTCCCAGTGTGACCGTGATCGAGCTGGACAAAATCATCGAGCGCATCCGCGACACCATCAGCCAGGTATCGGTGGCCATCGAATCGGTGATGGCCCTGATGCTGGTGGCGGGTGTGCTGGTGCTGATCGCCGGGGTGCGCGCCAGTATCGCCGAGCGTTTGCAGGAGGCGGCGATAATCCGCACACTGGGCGGGCGCCGCCGGCTTTTGCTACAGAGCCTGGTGATCGAGTTCGGGCTCCTCGGTATCGCCGCGGGCCTGCTGGCCGCCGCCGGTGCGGAGACCACCCTGGCCGTGTTGGCGCAGCGGGTATTCGAGCTGCCCTTTACCCTGCACCCACTGCTGTGGATCGCCGGGCCGGTTGCGGGCGCACTGCTGGTGGGAACCGCCGGCACCCTTGCTTGCCGCAGCTCCGTCAGCCAGCCGCCGCTAAAAGTCCTGCGCGAGCTGGCCTGAGCACTATTCCAATCGTCATTCCGGCGAGAGCCGGAATCCAGGGGTAAAAGTCTGGACCCCGGCCTGCGCCGGGGTGACGACAACACGTTTTGACCGTATTCCGACCTATGGATCTAGATTTCGACCGCCAGCATATCTGGCATCCCTACTCCTCACTGATCAATCCGCCGCCGGTCTACCCCGTTGCCCGCGCCGAGGGCGTGCGCCTGTACCTCGAGGATGGCCGCGGCCTCATCGACGGCATGTCCTCCTGGTGGTGTGCGCTGCACGGCTACAACGTGCCCGAACTGAACCGGGCCGCGCAGGAACAGATGGAGAAGATGTCCCATGTAATGTTCGGCGGCCTCACCCACGAGCCGGCCATTGAACTCAGCAAAAAACTGGTGGAGATTACCCCGGCTCCGCTGCAGCGTGTTTTCCTGGCGGATTCCGGTTCGGTATCGGTGGAAGTCGCCATCAAGATGGCATTGCAGTACTGGCAGTCCCAGGGCCAGCCGCAGAAGAGCCGCATCTTGGCGCTGCGCAACGGCTACCATGGCGACACCTTCGGGGCCATGGCCACCTGCGACCCGGTCACCGGCATGCATCACCTGTTTGCCAGCCACCTGACCCAGCACCTGTTTGCGCCGGCGCCACGACCGAAATTTCACGAACCCTGCAGCGATGAGGAAGTGGCCGAACTGCGCCAGCTGATCGAGGAAAACCGGGATCAGCTGGCCGCCGTGATCCTGGAACCCATCGTTCAGGGCGCCGGCGGAATGCGTTTTTATTCCCCGGAGTACTTACAGCGGGTGCGCGCACTGTGCGACGAATACGACCTGCTGCTGATCGCCGACGAAATTGCCACCGGCTTCGGCCGCAGTGGCAAACTGTTCGCTTGTGAGCACGCCGGTATCAGCCCCGATATCCTCACCCTCGGCAAGGCGCTGACCGGCGGCACCATGACCATGGCGGCGACCCTGTGTACCGACAAGGTCGCCGATGGTATCTGTCGCGGTGAAGCGGGGGTGTTCATGCACGGCCCCACCTTTATGGGCAACCCGCTGGCCTGTGCCGTGTCCAACGCCAGTATCGAACTGCTGCTGTCGGGCCCCTGGCAGCAACGGGTCAGCCGGATCGAACAGCAACTGCGGGAAGAGCTGTCGCCACTGGCGGACGCAGAGGGCGTGGCCGACGTGCGCGCCCTTGGCGCCATCGGCGTGGTGGAGATGAAGCAACCGGTCGACATGATGCAGGTGCAGGAAGCCCTGATTGACCGCGGTGTCTGGCTGCGTCCTTTCGGCAAGCTGGTATACGCCATGCCGCCCTATGTCACCAGCGAGGAAGACCTGCGGCAACTCACCACGGCCATGGTGGAAGTGCTCGGCAACGCGTGAGGTTTCACCCCGGGCCCCGGTCCGGGAATTGCCCGGGCGGGCGTTTTCCCCCGAGCCCTTTGCCCGCTCGCCGTGAAAAGCGATAATCCCCACCCCAGCAATTACCAGGGTGCACCGTGCAGTCGCTTCTCCAAGTCACCGATGCCGAATGCCGTTACGGCGATAAACTGATTCTCGAATCGGTTTCTTTTGACCTGCAGCCGGGCGAGATCGCCTGCCTGCTGGGCCCCAGCGGCTGTGGCAAGACGACTTTGCTGCACGCCATCGCCGGCTTCCAGCCCCTGGCTCGCGGCGCCATCGCTCTCGGTGGCGAAACGCTCACCGGCAACGGCCAAATCGTGCCGCCAGAGCAGCGCCACATTGGCGTGGTATTCCAGGATTACGCACTCTTCCCACATCTGACGGTGCAGCAGAACATCGCCTTTGGCCTCCGCGCCCTGCCCCACGAAGAGCGCGCCTCGCGGGTCCAAGAACTGCTGTCACTGGTACAGCTGAGCCGGCACGCAGACCAGTACCCGCACCAGCTGTCCGGCGGCCAGCAGCAACGTGTCGCGCTGGCCCGGGCCCTGGCACCGAAACCCCGCCTGCTGTTGATGGACGAACCCTTTTCCAACCTGGACACCGAACTGCGCCGCAGCCTCGCCAGCGAAGTCCGGCACATCCTGCGCGAGGAGGGCATCGCCGCGCTGATCGTGACCCACGACCGCAGCGAGGCCTTCGTCGCCGGAGACAAGCTGGGTGTGCTCGCCGACGGGCATCTTCAGCAGTGGGATACTCCCCATAATCTCTATCGCGCCCCCGCCAACGGCGCCGTGGCCCGCATCGTCTCGGATGGCAATTTACTGCGTGGGAAATGGATCGGGGACGGCTGGGTGGAAACCGCCCTGGGCCGGGTGGCTGTGCGTGATCAGGGCTCTGAGGTGGGCAGCCCCGTGGAAGTTTTTGCCCGCAGCGAGGACCTGGTCCCCGGCGAGCACGACGACGCCGTCACCGTGCAGGTCGTATCGAAAAGTTTTCTCGGCAACAGTGCCCTCTACTGTTTCCGCCTGCCCAATGGCCGCACCATCGAGGCGACACTCAGCAGCGAATACCGCTTTGAACCCGGTAGCGAGATTCCCATGCGCCTGGACAGTCCGCTGGCCTTTCCCCGCTGAATATGTAGCTCAGCCCATCGCGGCGGTCGGCGGCAGCTCAGCCACTTCCGCCGGCTTTTCTTCCCGCCCATCCTCCGGGCCGCGCATGGCCCGGCTCAACAGAATGACCGGCAGCAGTCCCACCAGCACAATCATCAGTGCCCCCAGTGCCGAGCGCTCCAGCATTTCGTCGGAAGCAAACTGATAGACATAAGTGGCGAGGGTGTCGAAGCCGAAAGGCCGCAACAGCAGAGTGGCTGGCAACTCCTTCATGCAGTCGACGAACACCACGATGGCGCCACTCAGGATACCGGCCCGTACCAGCGGCAGGTGCACCGCCCACAAAGTCTGCCAGCTGTTGCGGCCCAGTGAACGGGATGCCCGATCCATAGACGGGGTCACCTTGTCCAGGCTCGACTCAATGGCACCGGTGGAAACCGCGAGGAAGCGCGCCGTGTAGGCAAACAGGATCGCGAACACACTGCCGGAAAGCAGCAGCCCGGTGGAGGTATCGAGATAACGCCGGGCAAAATCATCGAGGGTATTGTCGAACGCTGCCAGCGGAATAATCACCCCGATTGCCATCACCGCACCGGGCATGGCGTAACCCAGCTTGGAAAAGCCCACCAGTGCACGCACGGTTTTTCCGGCGGCCAGGCGCTTACCGTAAGCTAGCAGCAGGCCCAACAGTGCCGTCGCCAGCGCCGCCACCGCAGAGAGCAGGAAACTGTTGCGGGCGATGGAGAGAAAGTCATCGGTCCAGTAGCTGGCGAAATTGCCCAGGGCGTACTGCAGCAGCACCAGCATCGGCACGCCGAAGCCGCCCAGCAAGACCAGGCTGCAGAACAGTGTCGCGGCCAGAGCCCGGCCGCCCCGCAGCTCGTAGCGATGCCGGTTCGAGCCCGGTGAAGCAACGAAATGGCGCTGGCGGCGCCGGGCCATCCGCTCCAGCGTCACCAGCAGGACCACAAATACCAGCGTACTGCAGGCAATTTGCGCGGCGCCACCCAGGTTGCCCCGGCTTAGCCAAGTATCGTAAATACCCACACTCAGCGTGCGCACCGCAAAGAAATCCACCGTGCCGAAATCATTCAGGGTTTCCATCAAAACCAGTGACAGACCCACCGCAATCGCCGGGCGTGCCATGGGCAGGGAAACACGCAGGAAACTCTGCCACGGCGTGCAGCCCAGTGAGCGGCTGGCGGCGCGGATACTGCCGCACTGCTCGAGAAACGCCGCCCGGGCGAGCATGTACACATACGGGTAGAGCACCAGTGACAGCATGGCAATGGCCCCGCCCATACTGCGAATTTCCGGGAACCAGTAATCCCGTGAAGTCTGCCAGCCAAAACTCTCACGCAGGAACTGCTGCACCGGGCCCGCATACTCCAGCAGGTCGGTGTAGACATAGGCGATCACGTAGGCGGGGACGGCAAAGGGCAGCAACAGGCCCCACTCGAAAAAACGCCGCCCGGGGAAGCGACACATGCTGACCAGCCAGGCGGCACCGACGCCGGTCACCAGCGTACACAGGGCGACACCGAGAGAGAGCGTCAGGGTGGCACCAATATAATGGAACAGGACCGTGTCCCACAGGTGCGGCCAGATATTTTCCTCGGGGAAGAAAGCCAGCGCGAACACGGACAACACCGGTAGCGCCACCAGCAGTGCAATCACCAGTACCGCCCAGAACCAGCGGCGAGCGGAGGGTGTGGACCCCATGGCAGATTCCTGCTTGCTCATAAAACACAGAAGGCGCGGCACCATTTACAGCGCCGCGCCGTCGGACCCCAGCTACCGCGCGGCGGCGCAACGCCCCCGGGCGGAAAACTATGATGACTGATAAACGGGATCAGAAGTCGAAAGCGACCTCGTCCACCAGCTTCGATGCCGCCGGTACATAAGAGGCGATTTCCGTGAGGCTCAGGTCGTCCTCCTTGAACTCACCCATGTATTCCTGAATCAGCTCGGAGCGCTCGACGCCCGGGCGCACCGGGAATTCAAAGTTCTTTTCCGCGTACAGGTACTGCGCCTGCTCACCGCTGAGGAACTCCAGCAACTTCTGGGCATTGTCCCGGTTGGGGGCGTGCTTGGTCACCGCCGCGCCGGAAATAAACATGTGCGTGCCGCGGTCGTCCTGGTTCGGGAATACCAGGTTGACGGACTTGGCCCACTCGATCTGCTCCGGCTCCTCTTCATTGGTGATCATCTTGCCGAAGTAGTAACTGTTGCCAAGGGACAGGTCACACACCCCCTCGCTGATCGCCTTCACCTGAGCGCGGTCGTTGCCTTGCGGCTTGCGGGCCAGGTTGGCCTTGACGCCTTTCAGCCACTCCGTGGTCTTTTCTTCACCGTGCTCGGCGATCATGGAGGCGATCAGGGACAGGCTGTAAGGGTGCTTGCCGCTGCGAGTGCAGACACGCCCCTTCCACTTGGGGTCGGCCAGCTCTTCATAGCTGGTAATTTCCCCCGGCTTGACCCGGTCTTTGGAAGCGTAGATCAGGCGCGCGCGGGTCGTCAGTCCGTACCACTGGCCCTCTTCATCGCGAAACTGGGCGGGAATATTTTCTTCCAGCACTTTGCTGTCGACAGACTGGGTCAGCCCCTTGTCCACCAGCTGCATCAGGTTACTGGTATTGGAGGTCAGCACCAGGTCCGCCGGGCTGTTGCGGCCCTCGCGCTCAAGGCGCTCGACCAGCCCCTTGCTGGCATAGACCACACGGGTCTCGATGCCGGTTTCCTCGGTAAAGGCGTCGAGTACAGGCTCAATCAGGAAGGGCTGACGGTAAGAATAGATATTCACCTGCTCCGCAGCCGCACTGCTGAGGGTGAAGCCAAAAGTGGCAGCAGCCACCGCGATACGGGCAAAGCCTTGAACAAGAGATCTGGAAAGCATCGAAAATCCCTGATTGCCTGGTTAATTTGAGAAGGATTCTCATTTCTATCGCGCACAAAGTCAACCACCCGGGTCATCTGCAGCGCGTGACCCTATCATCCCCACAGTCGCGAAATCCCTCCTATGCTTAAGGGCAAATATCACGCCTCGGCGTCATTTGCCGGGGAGGCATTCATTCAAAAGCAAGAGGTGCCCTATGTACCGCTACTTATCGTTACTCGCCCTGCTGATGCCGCTGTGGCTCATCGGCTGTGGCCAGAAAACAGACACCGTTGAGCCCACGGAAACAGAAACCATGGAGGAGGAAGTCGAGGTCACCGAGCCGGCTGAAGAGCGCACCGCCCCGGGTGAGGCAACCGACGACGCCATGCCCGACACCGGTTATGGCCAGGACTCGTCAAGCGGTCAGGAGCAAACGACAGACTCCGATATTGGCTCCGCTACCGAGGTTGAAACCTGTTCACCGCAGTGGTTCGAGTGGGTACACGAGAAAGTGGTCGCCATGCCCGGCGTAGACGCCAAGGTCGCCCAAATGTACAGCGACGGCCTGCCGGAAGTGGGCAGCGACGAGTGGTTCACAGCCATGGATCGCCTCACCGGAGGCGACGGTGCCCACGGCCCGGACGGCGGCAGTGCCGAATGGTGCAGCATGATGGAGCAGCGTCTGGACAGCCAGGTGCCCTAACGCCGCGGCAATCTCTCAGCTTGACCGTAACTGCTATCAAGGGGCCGGCGCTGCCGGTCCCGCCCGTCACCCTCAGTTGTTGGATTGCCAATCGCCCAATTACAAGCCGATTAAGGAGAGCCGCATGAAATCCGCAATCGCACTGGCGCTACTCATCGCTGGCGCTGCTCTCTCGCCGATCACCATCGCCGACGAAAAAAGGCCCCCGCCCGGTGCCATGGCCCTGTCCACCGTACTGACCAAGCTGGAACAGCAGGGCTACACACCCATTGTGGAGGTTTCTCTCGAAAACGGACAATGGGAAATCGAAGCTTTCAAGGAGGGCGAGCCCGTCAAGCTGAAGGTGGACCCCAACACCAGCGACATCCTCTCTGAGCAACCGGACGAGAGCTGACGTTTCCAGCGGAACAGCCGCGCTGACGGGAAAATCCTGCAGCGACTGACGCCGCACCCGGAGCAAAGTATGAGCAGTCTTGCTTCACTGTTGTTGTTGAGCGCGATAACGATCACGCCACCAACTCCAAAAATCTATTTGCTGACAGATCCCTTGCCGCCGGACCCGCCGCTGCAGCCCAACCTGAACCTGCCTGACAGCGAGGACCTGGATAGCGGTGTGCCATCCGAAATCGCGATGCAGCCAGCGGAAATCCGGCATCGGTTGCACCGGCTCGGCTTCAAACCGGTGACCGATATTCACTTTGCCCGCGGTCGCTGGCAGGTCATCGCCTATCGGCAGGGAGAAAAACGCTGGCTGCAGCTGGACGAGAACACCGGCCTGTTACTGTCCGACCGGCCCGCTCCTTACTGAAAAGAGCCGGGGCCCGGTCAGAGCGCATCCGACGCGGCGCAAAGGCCCATCAAGACCCGGCTGAAACCCGTATTGGCTCCCAGGCTCGCCGACTCCTCCATGGTGTGATAACCGGTGGTGGGAATCTGCAGCGTGGTCCCCTGCACAAATCCCCCCGAGGCTGCTGCGATACGCCCCATCTCCGTGCTGCCAAGAGACTGGGGCTCCTGGCCAGCAGCCACCGCCCGCTGGTTCAGTTCGTCGATGTATGCATCCTTGTAAGTAAAACGCACCCGCTCCTCCCGGCACAGGCTTTCCAGCCGCGCCGTCGTCTCGGGGTGAAATTCAGCGTTGGCGTCGCGGCGGCGCAGGACCACCTGCTGGCGATCCGCTGTCTCCCGGTCCGGGTAGGGGCTGGTATCCACAACCACCAGCTGATCCGTTGCGCCCTTGAAGCGACGGAACCACTCCAGCAGGTAGCGCCAGCTACTGCCGGCCTCTTCCTGTGCAGTAAAAAACGCCGTGCCCTGAAAACCGAGGGCAAACAAGTGCACCAGGTGTGCGGCGGTGAGTACGTTGTCGAGCTGGGCACTGAGTATCCCCTCCTCGATGGTCAGGCGGTCGGTAAAGGCCACCGGGGTACCCGCCTCCAGGTGCGCGAGACCGTCCACTTCAAAAATCAGGTTATTGCGGTACTCGCACACATAGGCTTTGTCGATCACACCCGAACCGCGATAGGAACCCGACCAGGGCTCGTAAGCCATCACCGGCACGCCGTGAAAGCGATCGACGATCTTCATCATCAGCTTTTCCGACACAGAGTTGCCCAGCAGGTCCGAGCGGCGCCCGGCAACAAAAGCGGCATACTGGAATTCATTGGGCCCGGTACAGATCAGGCCGTGACGATCGATATGGGCCGAGAACATGGCTGAGTTGGGTCGCTGGCCATGGGCCACCAGTACTCCCTCGTACCAGGTCACTTGCGCGCCCCGCTCCTCCAGCTCCCGCTGCAGCACACGAAAAAAAGAATGCTCCGCACCCACCACACTGGGGCTGCGGATCAGCACCTTCAGCAGGTCAATAAAGTCCTCAGCTTTTTCCATCCGCGTACCCTTTTTCCAGTTCCGGTGCAGCCGCTGCGACACCCAACAGCGGTTTATATCGCCTTTGGCGCACGACAGAAACAAAAAAATAGCGGACCAGTGAGCGGGGGCGCCGGGCAAAACAGAGAGACTATTTGGATTTATCCTGCGGCAACTGATCGTACCATGCCCGGTACGGCGTGTTTTTCACCAGAAAACGGTTGTAATCCGGCGCACCGTCATCCCACCAGACCGGCCCGCGTTCGCCGAGGGCGACCTTGGCCGCGTTAACCCCCTTTCGCGCGGCCTGTTCCGCCGCTTTGTCACCGCTGCGTTTGGCCCGCCCTACCGCCGAGCGGCAGCGCATCAACTCCCGCACCAGTCGCTCGTGCTCTTTATCACTCAAAGCGGGGTTGGCACGGCGCCACAACCGGCCGCGGACAACAAAATAGCGCTGATCCGGCGTCACCGGATATTGCGTATCAGCCATACGGGACAGTCGTGTCGGGAAATGGTAAAACAAGTAGATCAGTGTGGCTGCCAGCATCGGCCCGCGCAGATATTCGCCATCGCACCACAGCACCCGGCCAGGCAAGTGGGCCGTGAGCCCGGACCATGCCAGACACACATTCAGGAACACAAATAACCATGGGATCAATCATGAAGAAACTCTTTGGCTTTTTCCTCGCCTCCCTTGTCAGCCTGCCACTGGCCGCGCTGGAAGTCGGCGACCCGGCGCCCGAATTCAGCCTTCAGGGCTCCGATGGCAAGACCCATAAGTTGTCTGACTACAAGGGCGACAAGGCGGTCGTCATCGCCTGGTATCCGAAGGCCTTCACCAAGGGCTGCACCATCGAGTGCAAGTCGCTGGCGGAAAATGGCCACCTGATTCGCGAGTATGACGTGGCCTACTTTATGGCCAGCACCGATGAACTGGAGACCAACAAGAAATTTGCCGAGGAACAGAAGGCCGACTTCCCGCTGCTCAGCGATCCGGAAGGTGAAGTGGCCAAGGCCTACGACGTGCTGATGCCGGTGATGAATGTGGCCAAGCGCATCACCATTTACATCGGTAAAGACGGCCGCATCCTCAAGATCGATCGCGACATCAAGCCCGCCACCAGCGCGCAGGACATGGCCCGCACACTGGGCGAGCTGGGTGTCGAGCGCAAAGGCTAACCGACCACCGGGGCTGGCAGGGCCGAGTGCAGAGGCGGACGCCGCCCTGCCATCCCCTGTCAGCTGCCCCGCACCCCCTTCTCGATACGCTCACCCACATCCTTGTCGACCTTACGCCAGTAATCAAAGGCCCGCTCGAGGATCTCGTCCGATACCCCGGCCTTAAGGTGCCCCACCGCGTTGGACACCAGGCGATCCCGCGCCGCATCGTCCATCACTTCACGCACCAATATCCCCGCCTGCACAAAATCATCGTCATCCTTGTGCGGGGTATAAGGCGCGTGTACGAACTCCCCGCTCCCGGACCACTTCTCCGTGTACGTATGGTCCGCAGCAGGCCCGCCCTTGGAGTTGGGGGCATAGACCGGGTCAGAGACATTCTGCACCCGCAAGGCGCCATCTTTGCTGTAACTGTGCACTGGGCACCTGGGAGCATTCACGGGAATCTGCTTGTAGTTCACGCCCATCCGAGCCCGGTGCGCGTCCGCGTAAGCAAACACCCGCGCCAATAGCATCTTGTCTGGACTGAAGCCGATGCCCGGCACGGTGTTGTTTGGCTCGAAGGCGGCCTGCTCGATCTCGGTGTGGAAATCCGTCGGGTTGCGATCCAGGGTCAGGCGTCCCACTTCCTGCAGCGGGTAATCCTCATGGGGCCAGACCTTGGTCAGGTCAAAGGGGTGAAAGCGATAATGCTCCGCCTCTTCGAACGGCATGATCTGCACCTTCAGGGTCCAGCTGGGATAGTCACCGCGAGCGATGGCATCGAAAAGATCACGGCGGTGGGCATCTGCATCCTCACCCGCCAGTTTGTCTGCCTCTTCCTGAGTAAGGCACTCGATACCCTGGTCCGTCTTGAAGTGGTACTTGACCCAGAAGCGCTCACCGTCTTTGTTGACCCACATATAGGTGTGGCTCGAATACCCGTTCATATGGCGGTAAGTCTTGGGGATCCCCCGGTCACCCATCAGCCAGGTCACCTGGTGCGCCGACTCCGGTGACAGCGTCCAGAAATCCCACTGCATGTCGTGATCCCGCAGGCCGTTGTCAGCGCGACGTTTCTGCGAGCGAATAAAGTGCTGGAACTTCATCGGATCCCGCAGGAAGAATACCGGCGTATTGTTCCCCACCATGTCGTAGTTGCCCTCACTGGTGTAGAACTTGAGGGCAAAACCCCGCGGATCGCGCCAGGTATCCGGGCTACCCCGCTCTCCGGCCACGGTGGAAAAACGGATCAGGGTATCGGTCTTTGTACCGGGCTGGAACACCGCTGCCCTGGTGTAGGCGCTCACATCCTGAGTCACCTCAAAGTGACCAAAGGCGCCGGAACCCTTCGCGTGGGGCTGGCGCTCGGGGATACGCTCCCGGTTGAAGTTGGCCATCTGCTCGATCAGGTAGTGGTCGTGCAGCACGATCGGGCCCTCTGGCCCCACCGTCAGGGAGTACTCATCGCTGGCAACGGCGATACCGGCATCAGTGGTTGTGCGTTTGCGGTCGTCTTTATTCACGCTGCGCTGTCCTCGTCTTGGTCGGTCCCGTAGGCGCTGGTGTGCGCCAAGGGGGTTCTGAAAAATGAAAGACAAGGGCTACGATAGTGCAGCAGCTGGATGACGGAGGAGAGTTAGGCGCCGAACCTTCAGAAGGGGTAAATTACTGCGGACCAAGTCGCCCCGAGGCAGGAAGCAGAGGGCGCAGCAGACCGATATCGGCCCGGACTATTGTGGCATCACAGCTTGAATCTGCCGCTGTTCCTGCTCGGTCAATGCCTGGTAGCCGCGGGGGAAGGTCCAGCCGTAGCCCCAGCGAAATTCCGTGGGCAAGAAAGGGCTACCGCCAACGCGCACACCGGCGAGCATCAGCGCACCAATCTCCGGCTCCCCCACAGAGGCCACGCACTGGCGCAATGCCTGATCGGCCAGCAGCCGCTCCTCGTAGGTTCCGCCCTTCCAGTAGGCCAGGTCATGCGCAGTGCAGCAGCTCAGCCACAGCTCCTGCTGGTCTAGGGTGCCATCCGGGAAGACACTGCAGCCATCCGAGGTAAACGGGGCAATTGCCTCGACAGCCAACGGGTTACCAAGGAACAGTAACAGCAAAAAATTCTTCATCGCTTCTGGGCTACCTGGAATGACGCGGGTCATTATCCCGTCTTCAGTCAATTTGGAAGAATTTAAATGGGACGCTCGGGCGCAGCGGGCCAGCCGCCGGCAAATTTGATAATGGTGCCGGTATGGAAAGAGCCCTTCATGTTAGCCAGGTATCGTACCAGCTCACCCACCTCTTCGGGTTCACCCAGTCTGCCCGCGGGAACCACCTCCCGGATAAACTCGCGCCCAACCGGGTCCTCAATAAACCTGGCCTTGGGGAAGTAGGCCTCACTGTACAGGTAGTTGGGTGCGATAGCGTTGACCGGGATACCAAAAGGCGCCAGTTCGATGCTCAGCGACTTCACCAACGCATTGGCGCCCGCCCTGGCCATATCCGGCATTGCCCCGCCGGGTTGGGGCAACTCGGTCCGACAGGAAGTGACCAGTATGACGTTACCACTGCCCTGTGCTTTCAACCGCGGAATGGCCGCCTGCATCAGTTTGAATGGGGCCACCATCACATGCTCGATGGTCGCATAGAGATCCTCTAGATCTGCCGCTTCCACCGGCGTGTGAATGGCCGCGAAGGCATCATTGCTGATTAGCGTATCTATCCTGCCGTGGCGCTCCCACACTTCGTCCACGAGCTGCTGCGGATCAGCCACCGCCACAGGCTCCGCGCCCGGGTGTTCCGTAGCATAAGCCTGTTTTACTTGCGCGTCTTCAAAGCCGGGATCCTGGGCGACGACCCGGTAGCCCTCGTCCAACAATGCCCGCACCGCAGGCGGACCCACGAAGTCCCGAGCATTGGTGACGACAGCTATCTTTTTGCCCATGGGTTGCCTCATCAATAAAAGCCACTGATCATGCGTTGAAAATACCAAGCGGAACCGATCATGTCAGCCGCCCCGGCGATGTACATGACTTGCCAGCCAGCACAATTGGCGAGAGCATCCCGGGTGACAGAGATCCAAGCCGCCAGCCCGGGCGTAGCGGAAGTGTTGCGGCACGGGAAAAGCATGAGTGGCGAACCCTGCTTTTACCCGCGGCGGCCTCTGAGGCCAACAGGTCGCAGATCGAGCAGTGAATAACAGCAAAAACGGAGCCCTATCATTGACCATGAAATCCCTACCGCTTCTACTGGCAGGCTGGCTCGTTGCCCTGCCCAGTATGGCCGAGCCCGAACCCTCCGGCGCTCCGTACATGCCGGTTTCCGCCGCACCGGCCTACACGGATGCCGCGGCGCTGACCTATCGCGCCTATGACCAGAAAATCCCCTATGGCGAGGACCCGCACCAGTTCGGCCTGCTGTGGCTGCCGGAGCCCGGAGCCAGCGCGGACAAGCCCACGGTAGTGCTGGTACATGGCGGATGCTGGCTGGAGGCCTACGATATAAGCCACACCTATGCGCTCGCCACGGCGCTCGCCCATGAAGGCTTTCCGGTCTGGAATCTCGAATACCGCCGTACAGGAGCCTCGGGAGGCAGCTGGCCCGCAAGCTACACCGATATCCGTGCCGGCCTGCAAAAAATACCTGCCCTGGCTCAGTTTGGACTCGACACCGACAGGCTGGTGATTGTCGGCCACTCCGCCGGCGGCCACCTGGCCATGCTCGCCGCCGCAGACTGGCCGAACCTTTTCCCGCAGCAGCGGCCCAGTGCGTCTGCCATCGGCCTCGCGGCGATTACGGATATCGCAGGCTACGCACGCGGTGAGAACAGTTGCCAGCGCGCCACTGCCCAGTTTATGGGCGGCATGCCCGCAATCCGGCAGGACGCCTATGCCGCGGCAACACCCCGGGCCAGTGACATTACCATCCCGGTCACCCTGCTCCACGGTGACCAGGATCCCATCGTGCCGATAGGCCAGTTTGAACAGTTTGAGGGCCCGATGGTCCGCAAGAGCCTCGAGCCGGGAGCCGCTCACTTCGACTGGATCCATCCCGGCACCCCGGCTTTCCGGACCTTGCTGGAACACCTGACCACACCCAATCGAGAAGAGACCTGACCACAGGACCGATGAATGCGCCCGACCGAAGTACTGCAAAAGCTCAACCCTGAAAATAAAATGCCCAGCGCTGAAGAACTGGATGCGACCGATCCCCTGAGGGCGAAACGGCAGCAATTCCACCTACCGCCAGGGACCATCTATCTGGATGGCAACTCACTCGGGCCGATGCCCTTGGCGGCCCGTGAACGCGCCAGGGAGGTGGTGGAGCAGCAATGGGCCGCAGACCTGATCACCAGCTGGAACCAGCATGCCTGGATCGACCTGCCCGAGACGGTCGGCGAGAAAATCGCCCCACTACTGGGCGCAGGACCCGGCCAGGTGATCTGCTGTGACTCGATCTCCGTCAACCTGTTCAAGCTACTGGCCGCCGCCCTACGCCTGAACCCGGGCCGCAACCGCATCCTCTCACAGCAGGATAATTTCCCCACGGACCTGTATGTATCGCAGGGCCTTTCTCAGCTATTGGGGCATGAGAACTGTGAGCTGGTCACTGTCGCAAAAAATGAAATCGAATCAGCCCTTGGCGAGGACATCGCTGTACTGCTACTGACACAAGTGAATTTTCGCAGCGGTTATGCCCACGATATCCAGCGCATGACCGAGCTGGCCCATGCAAAAGGAATACTGGTGGTCTGGGACCTGGCCCACAGTGCCGGCGTTATGCCGCTGGAGCTGGATCGCTGGAATGTCGACTTTGCCGTAGGCTGTGGGTACAAATACCTCAATGGCGGACCGGGCGCGCCCGCATTCCTCTATGCCGCAAAAACACACCAGGGCGAACTACACCAACCCATCGCCGGTTGGATGGGCCACCAGAACCCCTTCGCCTTTGACAGCGAATATCAGGCGTCCGGTGATATCAAGCAATTCCTGGCCGGGACACCGCCCATTCTCTCGATGAGCGTCCTCGATGCCGCATTGTCGGTTTACAGTGACATTGCCATTGACGATGTGAGGGAGAAGTCTCTGGGTCTGGCCGACTTCTTTGCCCTGCGGGTGGCCCAGGCACCCGAGCTGAGTAGCCTGAAACTCGCCAGCCCCCTCGACCATGACCAGCGGGGCGGACAACTCGCTTATGAACACGACCACGCTTATGCGATCTGCCAGGCGCTGATTGCGGAAGGCGTAATTGCCGATTTTCGCTCCCCCAACATCCTCCGCTTTGGTTTTTCGCCTTTGTACCTGAGCTACCAGGATATCGCTGTCGCCACGGCTCGGCTGGGAAAGATTCTGGCAACTGAGCAGTTCCTGCAACCCGAGTTCAACCGGAAAAACAAAGTCACCTAGAACAAATAATGAATCTTCTGCAGAGGCCGAGTTTGACTGAATGACAGGCCTCACTCTTTTTGCTTGGTCAGCTCAGGGCTTTCTTGCCAGGCTAGCCAAGACAACAATGGTGTCTCGATATTCCAGGCTGGCCTTTAACACAGGCCCCGCGCAAGGCGCGCCAGGCGGCGCGCCGTTTCATATGGGTAAGATGGGAACGATGGACACGGTGATGAAGCAACGCTGCAAGCTTCGCCGCTGACGCGTTTTTCACCTTGCCGATAAATCAGGCAAATTCCGCCATCTTTTCACCGGCATGCGCGAGCACTTCGTTCAATTCATCTGTAGGGCTGAACTCAACGCATTGAGTATCTTCTTCAAATCTCACTGAGTGGCCTGGCCGAAGGTAGTAAGCCTCACCCGCGCCGACCTTTTCTTGTTGACCATCGGAATAGTCAACGATGACCTCCCCCTTTAGAACATATCCCCAATGCGGACACTGACAACTATCATCCTTCAGGCCGCTCAATAGCGGTGCGAAGTCAGTTCCAGCAGAAAACTGCGTATGGCTGATGGTCATCCCACCAGCCTCTTCCGCCTGGACTTGAGCAGTTGGGGTATCCATTAAAGACTTCATTTCAGCAATTTTACAGTGCATCTTCTTCTCCTTTTCAGGCCTGTGTAAAGCCAGTTGACGTCGATACCAAGCGTACCGGGCCGGGACTAGCTAGCAGGTCAGTTAACGTTTTTGCCCTCGGCGCCTGGCTTCATGCCAGACTTTGAAAAAGCCCAGACACCCAGAATGACAAGGTTTACTGGGGAGATGATCGAGAGCAAGCCGTACAGCAAAGGATTACGCCCGTGCTTGCCGGCGATCTTGCCGAAACAGACGGCAATATAGCCTATCACGATTACGAACACGATCCACTGCGGTGTTGACATCTCCATCTCATTCTCTCTCATTCATTATCGGACGGCCGCCCGGCTTTGGAGCAAATTTGGTGTTCGGAAGAAGTGAAAGGCTTGTTTAGGCCCCGAAGGAGACGACAACACTTGATATGGCTTTACCTTCTTCAATTTGTACACTCTGGGGCAGCATCCATAAGATGACAGATAGAATTGCGATCCTGCCAAAACAACAACACAAAGCCGCTTTAACTTCGACTTCCCCTCAAATTACTCTATTTTCCTGGTCGCACTGGTGCTCATATATGATTAACGCCAAGCTTTGGGGCGGGCAACGCAGTTGGCCGTCCCAGCAGCCTCAGGCTGCGACAACAGCGCCTTGTTAGGTGATGGCACGCCATTTCTCACGAAACAGATACCAGTATGAAAGTGGCCATACCAAAAAGATCGCAATTACCAAAAACTTTGAACTCCTTTGGTGCGCATGAGCCTGCGCTGATAGCCATGTAAACAACACTCCAGTGACGCCAACACCTATTAGCAACATCTCCAATACGCTCCCCTTCTCTATGGAAGCAAGGGACAAGCTAATGAGCGCGGCCAAAGCCAAAACCCCAAAAGATAACCATACAGAAGAGCTAGAAGCACCCAGAAAGAAAGAACTGAGTTTGTCTTCCATATCCCGACTGAAAAGTGGATGCTTCACTACGCTCGCCCCTCACCTAACAGTTTTATTCATAAGCCCTTGGCTTTTGTTTTAGAAGGCTATTGTTCCCGCTTCTTAGCTGCGATGACTCTGTGAAAACTCCATGAAAAACAACAATCTAGCAACTTTGGGTCTAGGCCAGAATCCGCGAATTGAAGCCATGGACTCTATATTTCTCAGTCTCATGGGCTGGATTTGCAAAATCTCGCCCTTCTAAATCAGTTACTTAGCCTATCCCATCCCGTAAACACAAGCCATAGGCTGTTGTTCCTGGCATTGACGAGCTTCATCAAGAGGACTACTGTATATATAAACAGTTTTTCGGGTATGTTATGGATGACATCAAGAGAAGGCTTCCGCAAAGACCTGTCCGCTTTCTGGATCAACTACGCCAACATATGCGAGGCGCGGGGTTGGCGTACACCACCGAGCGCACGTACATACACTGGATTCGGCGCTTTATTCTTTTTCATAGAAAACGGCACCCCAAAGAAATGGGTGTGCCGGATGTTGAGAATTTCCTGACCTACCTGTCAGAGAGTCGAGATTGCTCGGTGGGAACACAGCGAATCGTGCTCAATGCATTGGTCTATCTTTACGTGCGGTTTATGGGTATCCCATTAGATGGGCTGCGATTCACGCACGCCAAGCGCCCCCAGCGCCTACCGGTGGTCTACAGTCGTGCAGAGATCGCGTCTATCCTGGCTTATCTGAATGGTGCCGCTCGCCTTCGGGTGCAGCTGCTTTATGGCGCTGGCTTGCGATCGGCAGAGTTACTCTCATCACGAGTAAAAGACATCGACTTCGCGAGTAACAACATTATTGTTCGCGCTGGCAAGGGCAACAAAGACAGGACAACCATGCTGCCCCAGGCACTGACTGGGGATCTCAGGCGGCAGATTGGACGTGTGGAGTTATTGCATGCGCAAGATCTCGCAGACGGCTATGGAGAGGTTTATTTACCTGATGCACTGGCCCGAAAATACCCAAACGCAGCTAGTGAGATCGCCTGGCAATACCTGTTCCCGGCCTCGAGGCCTGGTCCCTGCCCTCGTACCGGAGTGGTACGCCGGCACCACCTGCATCCGACTGCCCTCTCGAAACAGATCCGTTGCGCCGTCAAGGCTGCCGGAATCCATAAACCCGCCAGAGCCCATGCATTTCGACACAGCTTTGCCACACACCTGCTGGAGGAGGGATACGACCTGAGGACAATCCAGGAACTGCTGGGCCACTCGGACATTAGTACCACGGAGATTTACACTCATGTGGTGAACCGCGGGGGCAAGGGCGTAAAGAGTCCGATGGATCGCCTGGTGATTACGCCCAACCTGGTCCAGGAACCGACGCAGGCTTACTGCTAGTCACGTTTGGAAGATTACCAACAAGCCAACTACTCCGGACGTTTGGCTGCCGGCACGAAGCAGGCAAAAAAAACCCCGCGATTGCGGGGCTCTAATATCGGGAACCGAGTCCAGTTCAGGCCGCATCTTCCGCCAAGCGCAGGGCTGCCCTCTCCCGCATCATATCTGGTATCGACGTTGCAGAACGCTGTTTCAGGTCAAACAGCACCGAAGTGGCCTTGTTCACCGCCGCCACCTCATTGCTTTCACTCAGGATGAGTGTCTGGCGGTAGGTGATGGAGCTGTTACCGACCCGCAGTACTTCGCACTCTACATGCACCAGAGCGCCCTCGGGGACTTCCGCCTTGTAGTCGATCTCATGCCGCACATCGGCCCAGCCGAGGCGACGCTGGCCTTCGACCATGGCGTTGTGCCCCAGTACCAGCATGAAGTGCTGCATGGCATCGTCGAACATGCCCACGTAATTGCGGGTGTTCATGTGCCCCATCTCGTCGCACAACCAGGTGTGCGCCACGCCGGAGAAAGTACGCACGCCGGCCATTAGTTGCCCCCCTTGATCATGGATAGCATGGTCTGCCAGGCGTCTTCGGTCGCGACCGGGTCATACTTGGAGCCCGCCTCGATATTGGCCTGGTTTGGGTCGGCGTGATCGAAGGTGTGGGTGGCTCCTTCGTAGAGTTTCAGGGTCAGCTCGCCCGCCTGCTGTGGATGGTTGGGCAGGTACGCCTGGCACACTTCCTCTTCAATGTAGCGGTCTTCTTCGGCGAGGAACTGCACCGCATCAACATCCACGGTCCAGGGCTGCATACAGGTGCCGTAGAACATGAAGGCGCCCTGTACGTGTTGTTCAAAGCCGACTTGCGGCCACTCTTTCAGGCCAATGGGTGCGGAGTTGGCAGAGGCCTGTGCCAGAGCGGCCCAGATGGTAACGGCGCCGTGGGAAAAGCCGGCGACGTACAGCTGCTCTGCATCCACGCGGGAATCGTTTTTAACGTCCTCGATGGTAGCGAGGATATCCGCGGAGCGCTGCCAGGGCGTCATTGCCTGCATATTGCACGCCTGCTGCCAGTCAATGCCCCTGCCCGCGTAACTGTCCACCGCAATCATGCCAATGCCTTCGCCGTTGAAGCGCTTGGCCCAGTCCTGCTCGTGGCTGGCGGTGGGGCCGCTGCAGCCGTGGAAAAACAGTACGGTGGGTACCGGCTTGTCGGACTCGGGGAAGTATTCCTTGTCGTGCGGGCGCAGGTCCGCGCTGATGGCTTCCAGGGTGGTAGGCTTTACGGTGGCTTTCGCGTGGGCAATTGCGTTGGCGATAAAGCTCTCAATGGAGCCCTCTTCCACCACGTCTTCCAGCTCTTCACGGCTCTTGTCGGTGGCCAGTGCCTGGGCGCTGAACAGCACCACCAGTAACAGGAAAAATCTAACCATTTTGTTGCAACTCCTCATTGGTCGTTTCCACCACCAGCGCGGTCTTGCGCACCCGGCGGCCGAAGTCATTGTCCAGCGCCCTGAGCAGGGAGCGGAAAATCAGGAACAGGATCAGGGTCAGGGGCAGTGCCAGGATAATGGTCAGTGATTTCACTGTATCCAGGCCATTGGCAAACAGCAGGCCGATGGCGATCATCGCCAGGGCAAACGCCCAGGCCAGCCGGTTGGCCTTGGCCGGCTCTTGCTCCCCGGACAGGTTGCGGGTGCTGATACTGGCGAGCACGTAGGCGGATGAATCCAGCGTGGTGGCCAGGAACACAAAGCTCAGCAGCGTAAACGCGGCCATCACCAGCTGGCTGAAGGGCAGCGTCTGCACAATCGCCACCACAGTCGCCGGGATGCCGTGGCTATTCAGCAGCTCGGTGACCGCCAGCTTGCCCGATAGCTCCAGCTCCAGCGCGTAAGCGCCGCAAATACTCAGGAAGGCAATACAACCCAGGCTGCCCCAGAGCATGATGCCGAGCACCATCTGGCGGATGGTGCGGCCGCGGGAAATGCGGCCAAAGAACAGCCCCATCAGGGGGGCGTAGGCAATCCACCAGGCCCAGTAGAACAGGGTCCAGGCATCGGGAAAACCGCCCTGGCGGATCGGGTCCAGCCAGAAGCTGATACGGGTGAAGCTGTCCAGCATCAGCCCCAGGCTACTGGCGGACAAACTGAGGATAAATACCGTCGGCCCGGCCAGCAGCACCAGCAGCACCAGCAGCACCGCCAGGTAGATATTGATATCACTGAGAATGCGGATACCCGCTTTCAGGCCCTTGTAGGCACTGATACCGAAAATCAGCGTCCACAGGCCGATCACCCCCAACTGCGTAAGCAGGGACTCTTCGATCCCCAGCAGCGACGTGGTCAGTGCGGAAACCAGCGGCACACCCAGGCCCAGCGAAGTGCCAGCCCCGCCAATGAGACCGAGGATAATCAGTGTATCGATGACCTTGCCGGCCCAGCCATCAGCGTGGCGGCCAATCAGCGGCCGGCACACTTCCGATACCCGCAGGAACGAGCGACGGCTCACATACAGCATGTAGGCCACGGCCACGGAGGGAACCGCATACAGCGCCCAGGGCACGAAGCTCCAGTGGAACAGGGAGTACATATGTCCCCACTCCGCCGCACTGGCCGAGTTGGGCTCGATATTCAGCGGTGGTGTCGACAGGTAATAGATGGGCTCGACAAAAGACCAGCTCACCAGGCCAATGCCGATGCCGGCCGAGAACATCATCGCCGCCCAGCTCAGTTCGGAATATTCCGGCGGCTCATCGGTGCGGGACAGCTTCACCTGCCCGAAGCGCCCGAACGCCAGCCACAGGGCAAACACAAAAGTGCCGAAGCCGAAGATAACGAACAGCCAGCCGAACTGGCCGGTGACGAATGACATCATGTCACTCGCCCATATCTCTGCCTGCTGCGGCATCAGCACCAGGATACTCGCCACCAGCACCGCGATTCCGAACGCCGGCAGGAATACCGGCAGGTCCAGTCGCGGCCGCGGCAGGGTTGATTTCATTTGCATGTTTTCACCAGGCATAACAAAAGGGGCCCACATCGCTGCGGGCCCCTGGCGGGAGTCTCAGGTCAGAGGAATTCCCGGGTAACGCTCACGCCCCAGGTCAACGGTTCGCCCGGGATGTAGAAGGCCATACCGGACTGCTCGAAGGAGTGCGCGCGATACTCCTCGTCGGTCAGGTTCTTGCCCCACAGGGACACTTCCATTCCGGCGTAGTTGTCCCAGGTCGCGTTGAAGTTCACCAGGGTGCGGGCGTCGTCTCCGGCGGCGGCGCTGTTGCTGACGCTGTAGGACACCTCGTCCTGGTACATGGCATTGGTGTTGAAAATAATGGCAGTGCCATTACCCAGCAGCCACTCGTAATTGATGTTGGCGGATACCGAGTGCTCCGGGGTGCGGGCGAGGCGATTGCCGACCACCTCCGGACGCGACTCGAAGCGCACGTATTCGGAGTCGGTGTAGCCGTAGTTCACCCCCATGCGCAGACCATCGGTCAGGAAGGCAGTGGCTTCGAGCTCCAGGCCCTTGATCTCCGCATCGCCGGTGGCGGTTTTCACTCGGCCGCTTTCTAGGTCGACAGTGAAGCTCTGCAGGTCGCTGTAGTCGAGGAAGAACACGGCACCGTTCAGGCGCACGCGCTGCTCCAGCATGCTGGATTTAAAGCCCAGTTCGTAGTTGGTGGCGTTTTCCGGGTCGAATGCCACGGTGGCGCCCTGCTCGGTCGCTGCAATGCCGTTGAAGCCGCCGGCCTTGTAGCCTTCGGAGAGCGTCGCGTAAACGATATCGCCGTCTTCAGCGGTGAAAGTCACGGTGGCCTTCGGGGTGAACTTGCTCCAGCTCTCGTCGGCAGTCACCGCGTAGTTCTCGGCCAGGAAGCCGAACAGGTCCGGCGCGCCGCTGGCGGTGCTGGCGAAGTCCTTCTGGTCGTAGGTGTAACGACCACCCAGGGAGGCGCTCCACGCCGGGGTGAAGTTGTAGGTCGCCTCACCGAAGGCCGCATAGCTGGTGGTTTCGTTGGAGGCATCCCAGACCGGACGGGAGGCCAGGCCCAGACCACCCAGGCCCAGGGTTTCGTAGACCAGGGTGGAGTCAAAGCTCTCTCCACGCTCGACCTCTTCCTGGAAATAGTAAACACCGGCGGTCCAGTCCAGCTTGTCAGTGGCGGACTGCAGGCGCAGCTCCTGGGTGAACTGGCTGGATTCTTCGGTGGCATCGTTGGTCAGCGCCGCATTGGCCGGTGCCAGGTAGCGACCCAGAAGGTCATCGTTGAAGGTGTAGTCCTGGGTGCGGTAAGCGGTGATGGAAACCAGATCCACTGCGCCAATGGCGTGGGTCAGCTTGGCGGAAACACCGTGCATGTCGCGATCGGTGGCACCGTCGAAGAACAGGTCTACCTCGTCCTGCTTGCCTTCGGTCGGATGGGCAACGCCAAATACTTCCTGGTAACCATCGATGGCACGTGCACCGGAACCCACCAGTTCGTCCTGGGCGTAGTCGGCGCTCAGCAGCAGGTCAGTGTAGTCACCCAGCGTAATATCCAGCTTGCCACGCAGGGAGAGGTTGTCCTGGTCGGCCAGCTCATTGCCGGTGGAGACATTCTCGATCCAGCCATCGCGCTGGCGGCTGGAAACCGCAATACGGCCGTTCACGTTCTCGGCCAGTGGGCCGCTGACCATACCGCGGGCTTCTACCAGGTTGTAGTTGCCATAGGTCAATTTTGTTTTGGCCTCAAAGGTTTCGGTGGGGTTGTTGGTGATCACGTTGATCGCACCCCCGGCAACGTTGCGGCCGTAAAGGGAGCCCTGCGGACCACGCAGCACTTCCACACGCTGCACGTCGAACATATCGGCGCTGTAACCGCCGGCACGGCCCGCGTACACTTCGTCGATAAACACACCCACGGAGGCATCGTCGCCCACGGAGCTGGAGTTGGTGCCAACGCCGCGAATGTAGGGCTGCGGCGTTACCGGGTTGTAGGTGGAGAGAGAAAAACCTGGGGTCATGGCCGATACATCGTCCACGTTCAGCATGTTGCCCCGCTCCATGGCCTCGCCGCTGAAAGCGGATACGGCAATGGGCACGTCCTGCAGATTCTGCGATTTGCGCTGCGCGGTGACCGTCACCTCTTCCAGCGCCAGCTTGGTAGTCTTCTGTTCCTGGCCAGCCTCTTGGGCCATTACACTGTGGCTCAGCATGATGGCCAAAGAGGTCGAAATTGCTTTGGCGAGAGGCTTGGTCTCAAGCGAGGAATTGGCGTCTTTCTTGGCAGTTTGCATTACGGTTCCAGTGCTTATTGAATTCAGGAAAAGTTCCATAAAAATTTAGAGTTCTAAAAGAGTGCGCCTATCCTAGCGACTGAAACTGTTTATACTTTACCCAATGCGATCATTTGTTTACCTAATCCGACATGACCGATAATCCACGGGAGTTTGCCCCCCAGGATACTTTCCAGCCGCCCCGGTTTGGGCACAGCAACACGGTTCATATCGGCTTTGTGCTGGTGCCGGGGTTTTCCTTCTTTGCTCTGGCCTGTTGCTCGGAGCCCTTGCGGGTCGCCAACCGTATTGCCGGGCGGCAGCTGTTCGAGTTCATGTTTATGTCCGAGGATGGCGAGCCGGTGCGGGCCTCCAACGGCATGCCCTTCCCCGCGGCCTGCGCCCTCGCGGACTGCCCCGACGAATACCAGACCGTTGTGGTGGTGTCCGGCTTTGACCCATTGGAGGGGGCTGGCGATACCCTTTTTCACGAGCTGCGGCGCCTGTCCGCCAACGGGGTCAGCCTGGGTTGCGTGGATACCGGGGCCCATATCCTGGCCAAGGCGGGCCTGCTGCAGGGCCAGAAGGCAATCGTGCACTGGGAGTCCAGCAGCAGTTTCCAGGAGAGCTTTCCCACCATTCAGGTGGTGCCGGAACGCTTTATGATCGAGGAGGGCCGCGTCTCCGCTGCCGGCGGGCTCAGCAGCCTGGACATGATGCTGAACCTGATTCGCGCCAGTCACGGCCATACCCTGGCCAATGCGGTGGCCGAGCAATTTACCTACAGCCATGTGCAAAGTGCCGACGACGCCCAGCGCATGAGCCTGCGAGCCCGCCTGACCACCACCAACCGGCGGCTGATCCGGGCCGTGGAAATCATGGAGCAAAACCTTGCCAGCCCGCTGACCATCCAGCAGATCGCCGCGCAGATCGAAACCTCCACCCGCGAGCTGGAGCGGCTATTCAAGAAAGACATCGGCACCCCACCCAAGCGCTTTTACCGCCGCCTGCGGCTGGAGCGCGCCCGCCAGCTGCTGCGACAGACCGACATGACCGTGCTGGAAGTCGCCGTTTCCTGCGGCTTCCAGTCCGCCGCCTACTTCAGCTCCGCTTACCGCGAGGACTTCGGCACCAGCCCCAGCAAGGATCGCGGACAGTCCCTCGCCTGAGAAACCCCGCACACCCAGGCCAGCCTCCTCTCACCAGCCCCAAAGGCACTCAAACCTGCCGTAACAGGTGGGTTTGTCGCATCAACGAAACTTCCCTGCGCCCTAGCGCGAGATCTTTGCCCGTGGATCCTTAGCATGCGCAGCAAGCTTGACCAATCCCGGAGCAAAACATGCAGATGAACGACAGCGTGATCATCACCTGCGCCCTGACCGGCGCCGGTGCCACCACGGAAAAAAGCCCCCACGTCCCGGTTACCCCGAAGCAGATTGCGGATGATGCCATTGCTGCGGCAAAGGCCGGCGCCGCCATCGCCCACATCCACGTGCGCGACCCGGAAACCGGTGCGCCCAGCCGCGATACCGCGCTTTACCGCGAAGTCGTCGAGCGTATCCGCGAGTCCGACACCGACGTGGTCATCAATCTGACCGCCGGCATGGGCGGTGACCTGCTACTGGGGCCGGATGAAAACCCGATGCAATTTGCCCAGGGAACCGATGTGGTTGGTGGTGCTGAACGACTGAAGCACATCGAAGAGCTGCGACCGGAAATCTGCACCCTGGACTGCGGCTCGCTCAACTTTGGTAACGACAACCTGGTCTATATCTCCTCGCCGGAAATGCTGCGCATCGGCGCGAAGCGCGTCCAGGAGCTGGGCGTCAAGCCGGAGCTGGAAATCTTCGATACCGGCAACCTGTGGTTCGCCAACCAGATGATGAAAGAAGGTCTGCTGGACGAGCCGCCGCTGTTCCAGCTGTGCATGGGCATTCCCTGGGGCGCCCCGCCCGAAATCGGCACCCTCAAGGCGATGGTCGACAACCTGCCCACCGGCGCCCAGTGGGCCGGCTTCGGCATTGGTCGCCACCAGTTCCCCATGGCCACCCAGGTGATGCTGATGGGCGGCAATATGCGTGTGGGCCTGGAGGACAACCTCTACCTGAAGAAAGGCCAGCTGGCGACCAACGCGCAGCTGGTAGAGAAAGCCGCGGGTATCGTGGAACTGCTGGGCGGCTCCGTCGCCACTGCGGCAGAAGCCCGCGAACGCCTGAACCTGAAAGTGCAGGGTTAAGGGGGAGATATGTCACACGCAGCAGTTATCGGCACCGGCGTCATCGGTGCAGGCTGGGTCGCACGCCTGCTGGCCCAGGGACACGACGTGATCGCCTGGGACCCGGGCGCGGAAGCCGAGCGCAAATTGCGCGAGAGCGTCGATACCGCCTGGCCCGCGCTGGAAAAGATCGGCCTGGTTGAGGGCGCATCAAAGGAGCGACTGCGCTTTGCCAGCTCCCTAGCCCAGGCCTGCGAGGGTGCCTACTTTATCCAGGAAAACGCCCCGGAACGGGAGGCCATGAAAGTGGACCTGCTGGCTGACATCAGCCGGGCCGCACCGGCATCTGCCCTGATCGGCTCCTCCACTTCCGGCTTTAAGCCTTCGGTGCTGCAACAGAAAATGGAGGCACCGGAACGCTTTGTGGTGAGCCACCCGTTCAACCCGGTCTACCTGTTGCCACTGGTGGAAGTCGTGGGCGGTGAGCACACCAGCGAGGAGACCATCGAGCGTGCCATGACCTTCTTTAAGGACATCGGCATGCATCCCCTGCACGTGCGCAACGAGATCGACGGCCACCTGTCCGATCGCCTGCTGGAAGCGGTGTGGCGGGAGATCCTCCACCTGGTCAATGACGGCGTTGCCACCACCGGCGAACTGGACCAGGCCATCACCTATGGCCCCGGCCTGCGCTGGGCCTTTATGGGTACCAACCTCACCTACCACCTGGCCGGTGGCGAGACCGGGATGCGGCATATGCTGGAACAGTTCGGCCCGGCACTGAAACTGCCATGGACCAAGCTGGAAGCACCGGAGCTGAACGATCAGTTGATCGATCGCATGGTGGAAGGCACCCAGGAACAGGCGGGGGATCAGTCGATCCGCGAGCTGGAAAGTCTGCGCGACCAGTGCCTGGTGCGGATCATGGAAGCCCTGAGCGAATACGAAGTGGGTGCCGGCAAGGTGCTTGCGGAGCATCGCGAAAAGCACAGACTGTCATCCGGTTCGCAGTAAGTGCTGTGCGATTGCAGTGCCCCGGCCGCAATAGGGCCGGGGCACTGGATCAGCTGCGGATAATCAAATCTTCAGGCCTGGGGATCGACTCTCTTTTTCTTCTTTTCCTTTTTCTCTCTGTGCCCTTCCGCACTCAATCCCCACCCATCTTGCTGCGCAACTTGTCCAGCGCGCTGCGGATATAGGTTCTCACCGTGGGCGGCTTTTCCTGGCGCTGCCGGGTCCTTGGCCGCTGTCTTGCCTGCTGCTGCGTCAGCGCCCGCGCCTCCCTTTTTCGCACTTCGTCACTGAGCGAAAGCAGCATCGCATTATTTGGGGCAATGTTGAGCCCACTGTCCAGATAGTAATGGGCATCACTGTAGTCACTCTCGCTCATTTCGATGCGTGCGAGCCGAATGTATTCCTGTATCACTTTGCGGATGCCGGTCTGAGCCCGGGAATTCTTCGCGTCGATGGCCAGCGCCTGGTGGAAAAAATGCAGTGCATTGTTTTGTTCCGGTCGCTGCAGCCGGCCATCCGCCAGGGCCTGGGCCCCCTCAGCCAGATAAGCCTCTACCTGTTTTTGCTCGGCTGTTTTCATTCCCAGAATGGCGGTGAGGTTGGTGTTATCGAGCTGCAACACCTGGCGATAGAGATCCCGGGCATTATCGGCCGCTGGCGCGATATAACGGCCGGCCTGCATGCTCTGCTCTGCCTGCTCCAGCAAGCGGGTAATCTCCCGCTCCGTCTCACTCTGGTAAAAGGCCCCGAAATAAACCATCACCATCAGCGCACCAAGGCTCACCGTCGCCAGCCCACCCACAAGCCTGCCCGACGAGAGGGTTGGTAACGGCGCTCGGTGCCGTACAAACGTCGTGCCCAAGCGGGACAGCAGCGACGCCGGGGCAGAAAGCATCCTGGAGAACGCCGCTGACAGAGAGATCGCAGGCAGCGCCGGCAATCGCAGTCGGCGAAACTGGTCAGCGCCAAAACGCCGGGGTCGTGTATGCTGAGGTGCATCGCCAGCCATCTGCAATGCCAGGTCAATCTCCCCGATCAGCTCGCGGGCAGACTGGTGACGGTTACCCGGGTCCTTGGCCAGCATCTTGTTCACCAGCGGTGCAAGGTAGTGGTACTCCGATGGCAATTCCGGCACCGGCAACTGAATATGGTTGAGCGCCGTGCTGGTATGGCTATCTCCCTTGAACGGGTTATGGCCGAGCAACAGCTCCAGCAGCACCACACCCAGACTGTAAATATCAGTTGTCGAATCGATGGGAAGGCACTGCGCCTGTTCCGGGCTGCTGTATGAGGGGCTGCCCAGGCTGAACCCCACCTGGGTCAGGTCCGAGTCATTGTCGATCTCTTTGGCAATGCCGAAGTCGGTCAATACTGCCGTGCCATCTTCGCGAAACAGGATGTTGGACGGTTTCACATCCCGGTGAATAATGCCGTTTTCGTGCACCACTCCCAGGCCCAGCGCGATCTGGCGTATCACTTGGAGTTTGCCTTCAACCGTGGTCAACCCTGGCAGGTTATCCGCCACCTCACCACCGCCAATAAACTCCATCGCGATGTAGCAGTCCCCGTTCTTTAACGTCGAGATATCGTAGATAGTGATGATGTGGGGACTGTTGAGATTGGCGATATAGCGTGCCTCATTGATAAAGCGTTCGCCGATACCGGCCTCTGTGCTGTTGCGCAGCACCTTGATGGCCACCTTGCGATTGAGCGATTCTTGCGTCGCGAGGTACACAGATGCCATTCCGCCGTGGCCGATCGCGGAGTGAATGGTGTATCCGGGTATGTGAATGTCGGAAGAACTCATAGTCGCCCGATTTGCGCAATATCCAGGACAGAAGTGGCACGCAACAAGAGTTGCCAATCGCTACGCGATCGATGCCGGCGCTCGCATCAACACAGCGGGTATTATTGTCGCTGGCCCGGTGCGTGAAAGACTCGGAAACGCCATCTTGGCAGATTGAAAAACGGCACGACGTGAATCGGCTGCGGCGTACAAGCCATATTCAATCCCGACAAAGTAGATAGACGACTGCGCCCCACTTTACAACTGGTCGCAGGTCACCCCGGAACAAGGACGCGCCGGTCGATCGCAGAGGTGTGATGCAGGCAATATGCACAACCCCTGGGCTCTGGCCGTGCGCGAGAGGGACGAATAGTCCTTGCAGATGACTTTAATACAAACCTCTGCCAGCGTGGGGAAGTTTTTCTCCGCGAGTCTCAGCACTTCCATCCAAGAACCTGCGGCCCAGGCCCCGCGCAACCTGCGCGTATTCAGGCGAGCTTTGTCGGGCCTCGCGGAACTCCTCTCTGCCCGCCCCAAGCAGATACAAAAAAGCCCCGCATTTGCGGGGCTTTTCCTCGATAGGCTGGAAAGGCCGGCTTACATCATGCCGCCCATGCCGCCCATGCCACCCATGCCGCCCATGTCCGGAGCAGCCGGCTTCTCTTCCGGAATCTCCGCAACCATGGCTTCGGTGGTGATCATCAGACCGGCGATGGAGGCAGCCGCCTGCAGTGCAGAGCGGGTAACCTTGGCCGGGTCCAGGATGCCCATTTCCAGCATGTCGCCGTACTCACCGGTAGCAGCGTTGTAGCCGTAGTTGCCGGAACCCTGCTTGACCTTGTCCACAACCACGGAGGACTCGTCGCCAGCGTTGGCAACGATCTGACGCAGCGGCATTTCCATGGCGCGCATCGCAGCGGCGATACCATGGTTCTGGTCTTCGTTGTCGCCAGTCACGGAGATGGACTGAACGGCGCGAACCAGGGCAGTACCACCGCCAGGAACTACGCCCTCTTCTACCGCAGCGCGGGTAGCGTGCAGGGCGTCTTCAACGCGGGCCTTCTTCTCTTTCATTTCGACTTCGGTGGCAGCGCCAACCTTGATCACTGCAACACCGCCGGCCAGCTTGGCAACACGCTCTTGCAGTTTCTCTTTGTCGTAGTCAGAGGAAGACTCTTCGATCTGGGCGCGGATCTGCTTGACGCGGGCTTCGATGTCTTTCACATCGCCAGCGCCGTCTACGATCACGGTGTTTTCCTTGGACAGGGTTACGCGCTTGGCAGTGCCCAGGTGCTCCAGGGTAGTGCTCTCCAGCTCCATGCCCAGCTCTTCGGAAATCACGGTGCCGCCGGTCAGGATGGCGATGTCCTGCAGCATGGCCTTGCGACGGTCGCCGAAGCCCGGTGCCTTGACGGCGGCAACCTTGACGATACCGCGCATGCTGTTCACAACCAGGGTGGCCAGCGCTTCGCCTTCTACGTCTTCAGCGATGATCAGCAGCGGCTTGGAAGCCTTGGCTACCTGCTCCAGCAGCGGCAGCAGGTCGCGGATGTTGGAGATCTTCTTGTCGACCAGCAGGATGAACGGGCTATCCAGCTCGGCAGTCATGTTCTCCTGGTTGGTCACGAAGTACGGGGACAGGTAGCCGCGATCGAACTGCATGCCTTCAACGACGTCCAGCTCGTTCTGCAGGGACTGACCTTCCTCAACGGTGATCACGCCTTCTTTACCAACTTTTTCCATGGCCTCGGCAATGATGGTGCCGACGCTCTCGTCGCTGTTGGCGGAGATGGTGCCTACCTGGGCGATGGACTTGTTGTCTTCACAGGGAGTGGACAGGGTAGCGATGTGATCAACAGCGGCAGTTACGGCCTTGTCGATGCCACGCTTCAGGTCCATCGGGTTGAAGCCAGCGGCTACGGACTTCAGACCTTCGGTCACGATTGCCTGGGCCAGTACGGTGGCGGTGGTGGTGCCGTCACCAGCGGTGTCGGAGGCCTTGGAAGCCACTTCCTTCACCATCTGCGCGCCCATGTTCTCGAACTTGTCTTTCAGCTCGATTTCCTTGGCTACGGAAACACCGTCTTTGGTTACGGTCGGCGCGCCGAAGGACTTGTCCAGTACCACGTTGCGGCCTTTCGGGCCCAGGGTGGTCTTAACGGCGTCAGCCAGGATGTTTACACCAGCCAGCATTTTCTGGCGGGCGTCGTCACCGAATTTAACTTCTTTTGCTGCCATGATTCTTGTTCCTCAATTCTGTCTGTGCGTTGGTTTGAGCGCGGGGCTTAGCCTTCCAGCACGCCGTAGATGTCGCTCTCGCTCATGATGATCAGCTCTTCGCCGTCCACCTTCAGGGTGTTGCTGTCGGCGTAGCGGCCGAAAACCACGGTGTCGCCTACTTTCACGCCCAGCGCGCGCACGTCGCCGTTGTCCAGCTGCTTGCCTTCGCCCACGGCGACCACTTCGCCCTGGTTGGGCTTTTCTTTGGCGGCGCCCGGCAGCACGATGCCACCAGCGGTCTTCTCTTCCTCTTCCTTACGGCGTACTACGACGCGGTCGTGTAAAGGACGAATTTTCATGGATAGGCTCTCCAATGAGTCGTTTCTTAAGGTTGTCAAAGTGAGGACCCTTGGCCCGCGGGCCGCCGGTCTCTGCGCCCAGCCCTGCAGCCAGGGTCGGGGCAAAATTCTGCGTGCACCCTATCTATGGGCGGGGGAATGGATTTCAACAGCAAAAAGTAAAAAAACTGCGCTGCGGGTAGGGATTTAGGGCCGCAAGGAAGTAGCGGCCCCGGAATTGTTCAATATTTGTCCAGAGCTAGCGCTCGCTGTCAGAATCACGGTCATCGCGCATCCGCTGGCGATCCTCGCGGGAATATTCGCCCTCGATGATGTCACTGTCCTGGCCCGGACCGCGGCGGGGTCCGTACTGACCACCCGGCGGGTAACCGCCACCGCGCACGACCACCACGTGACGCAGCAGCCGCCCGAGTACCAGCTGGCGCAACCCGGGGATCAGGCAGGCAAAGCCCAGTGCGTCGGTGAAGAAGCCGGGCGTCAGCAGCAGCGCCCCGCCCACGGCGAGAAAAATCCCCTCAGCCATCTCCCGCGCGGGCAGCTCCCCAACCTGCATCTTCTGCTGGGCACGCAGCACTGTAGAGAGCCCCTGTCGCCGCAGCAGTGCCAGGCCGACCACAGCAGTCAGCAGCACCAGGCCGATAGTGGGCAGGGCCCCGATCTCACGGCCGACGGTGATCAGCAGCCACATCTCAAAAATGGGTACAACAATAAACAGCAACAGCAGCGCGGGCATGAATGGGCTTCCAGTTGTTGGTTTTGGTGAAAGTGGGTATTTTGGGCAATGCTGTACTAAATGAAGTGAGCTGGCAAACGGACTTCAACCGGTGAACAGCCCCGAGGGCCCGATCACCGGTCGCTCAAGGGAGACTTCCATGGGAAGTGAGCAGCAATCAATGGCAGCACCAAGCAGGCCCCGCGAACAGCACCTGGTGGACAAGCTCCTCGCGGAGGCGGATATACACATCAACGGTGACCGCCCGTGGGACATGCGGCTGCACAAGCGCAGTGCCCTCGACGAGATTGTCGCCCGCCAGAGCCTGGGGCTCGGTGAGACCTACATGCGCGGCGAGTGGGACGCGCCTGCCCTGGACCAGTTCTTTTACCGCCTGCTGCGCGCCGACCTTACCCGTCATATCCGCCCTTGGCGCGACGGCCTGCGCATTCTGCGCAGCTACCTGCTGAACCGCCAGAGTCGACGCCGCGCCTTCGAGGTGGGCGAGCGCCATTACGACCTGGGCAACGACTTCTACAGCGCCATGCTGGACAGCCGGCTGACCTACAGCTGCGGATACTGGAAAGACGCCGGCAACCTGGAGGACGCACAGACCGCCAAGCTGGATCTGATCTGCCGCAAGCTGGGCCTGGAACCGGGCATGCGCCTGCTGGATATCGGCTGCGGCTGGGGCAGCCTGGTGAGCTATGCCGCGGAGCATTATGGCGTCGAGTGCGTCGGCGTGACCGTTTCCAGGGAGCAGTGCGCCTACATCCAGGAGCACTTCGGCCATCTGCCCATTACCGTACACCTGCAGGACTACCGCCACCTCAACCAGCGCTTCGACCGCATCGCCAGCGTCGGCATGTTCGAGCATGTGGGGCGCAAGAATCACCGCACCTTCATGCAGGTGGCCAAACGCTGCATGAAACCGGACGGCTTGCTGTTACTGCATACCATCGGCAAGAACCAGCGCCATTCGTCCACCGACCCCTGGATCGAGAAATACATTTTCCCCAACGGTGAACTCCCTTCATCGGGCCAGATCGCCGATGCGGCGGACAAGCTGCTGGTGTGTGAGGACCTGCACAACTTCGGCAGCGACTACGACAAGACACTCATGGCCTGGCATGAAAACTTTGAGAAACACTGGGACCGCTTTGCGGAGCGCTACGGCCAGCGCTTTTACCGCATGTGGCGTTACTACCTGCTCTCCTGTGCCGGCGCCTTCCGCGCGCGGCACATTCAGCTGTGGCAGTGGCTGCTCTCGGACCGCCGGCCAGGGGGAGTAGCCCGGGTCTCCTGAGCCGCGGGTAAGGCTGGATGCCGGCCTGCGCCGGCATGACGACTGAGAACTTGCAACCCGGGCAACACTGGCGTCGTCATACCAGCAACACCACCGTCGTCACCCCGGCGAAGGCCGGGGTCTATCGCCGTGGTATGCCAAGATCCAGATGACGAACCGGCACTGGATGACGGCATGACGACTGGGATATTGCAACCCGGGCAACACTGGCGTCGTCATACCAGCAACACCACCGTCGTCACGCCGGCGAAGGCCGGGGTCTATCGCCGTGGTATGCCAAGATCCAGATGACGAACCGGCACTGGATGCCGGCATGACGACGGGGATATTGCATCCCGGGCAACACTGGCGTCGTCATACCAGCAACACCACCGTCGTCACCCCGGCGAAGGCCGGGGTCCAGCGTTTCAGGGCAGCATTCGCAATGACGGGGAGCCATCGAAGGGAATAGAGAGTGGCGGCAACCAATCGAGCCGCCGCATCCAGAACGTTAGATCCGCGCGCCGCCGTCGATGTCCAGCACACGGCCGGTCAGGTAGTCATTCTCGAGGATAAACGCCACGGTAGAGGCAATTTCGTCCTGCTCGCCAAGGCGGCGGAGCGGTACCTGCTTGACCAGGCCCTCGAGAATTTCCGGACGCATCTGCGCCACCATGTCGGTGCCGATAAAGCCCGGGGCAATGCCGGCAACACGGATTCCGTAGCGGGCCAGTTCGCGGGCCCAGGTCACGGTCATGGTCGCAACACCAGCCTTGCTGGCGGAGTAGTTGGTCTGACCCATATTACCGGCACGGGACAGGCTGGAGATATTAACCATTACGCCGCCCTCACCGCTCTCGGCCATGATGGCCGCCGCCGCGCGACCGCAGAGAAAAACACCGGTCAGGTTCACATCGATCACCGACTGCCACTGGGCCAGGGACATACGCTCGGTAACCTTGCCTTCCTTCACTTTCAGCAGCATGCCGTCGCGCATGATGCCGGCGTTGTTCACCAGGGCATGCAGACCACCGAAATCCTCGGCGACTTTGGCGAACACGGTGTCCACCTCGTCCTCACTGGCAACGTTGACCTTGTAACTGCGGGCCTGGGCACCCTTGGCCTCACACTGGGCCACAGATTCCTGCAAGCCCTCTTCGTTGACGTCGAGCAGCGCCAGGCGCGCGCCCCGCTCGGCCAGATACACCGCCATGGCCCGACCGAGGCCCTGGCCGGCGCCAGTGATGGCTACAACTTTGTCTGTAATGTTCATGGTCTGTCTCTCTTATTTTTTTCCGGTCACCATTGGTAGCCGACACCGACGGTCAGCTTGGTGTCTTCTTTCTCGCTCTCCAGCGAGGGCGTGTTGTCGTACAGCCAGTGATAGGCGATTTCCATCAGGATGCCCTTTACCAGCGGCGTGCGGACACCGAGTTTGGCGTTGGTCTGGTAATCGTCACCATTGTTCACAGACTGCAGCAATTCGTGGTCGAAGTAGATCTCCGGCCCCAGGTCGAATTTGTAGCGGTAATTCAGCGCGGTACGGGCCGCAGCATAGCGCTCGTCCTGGTCTTCGCTCAGGGTCGGGTCGATAAACTGCTCCTGCAGGCTGCTCACACCACCCTGCAGCGAAAGGGCAGACTTGTCGGTATCGAAGAAGAGGTAACCGAGACCGAGACCGTAGGTGGTGCCCAGGTCCAGGTTTCGGGCCTCTTCACGTTCCGCTGCCGTGTTGGCTGCGGCGAACCATTTTTCGGAGAAGATCCAGCGCAGGTTGTAGGCCAGCAGATACTTTTCAAGAGACTCCACTTCCGGGCCATTATCGCTCTGGTACAGCGCGTTGATGAGGTGATGGAAATCGCCGCTGCGCACGTCCAGGTTGACGTTTACATCCAGGTCTTCCCGTTCGCGGTTGCCGCTTTCGAACACGCCCCCGGCATTCACATTGCCGTGGAACACCACCGGGTCGCCGACAAAGTTTACATAGGGCTCGGCGCGGTCAATCGCGGGGAAATCCATCACCCAGCCCTCGCCCTCCTCACAGTAAAGTTCCCACTGCTCGCGGCGGTGCCCGGCGAGCGCGCACGGGCCCTCGCGCCCGGCGATCTTGAGATCGACATCGGTATCCAGGGAGAGAACCTTCGACTTGTCCACCCGAATCTCGCCGAAGTTTTCCGACTGCCAGACCACCTGGTCCCGCTCGACCACCACCAGGTTGCCGTAGACACGGTCACCGTTATTCAGGGTCAGCACACCAGCGTAACCCGGCAGAGCAAACAGGAGCAGACCAGCTAAAGTGGCGGACGAAAGGATGCGTACAACTGAGGACACAGAAGAACCTTGGCTTGTAGAAGTTATTTACCGCGGTGCGCACCGGATTTCGGGCCGGCGCGATTGGGATGCAATAATGCCATACTCCCGGCAGCTGTTGCAGGGGCTACTGAACTGGGAAAAGTTCCGCTGGGCAGCAGAAGACGGGGGGTTCGTGACCAGAAACAGCAAAGCAGACACAAGGCACTCACCCAGCCCCATGCTGACGGCCATCTGCCAGGTGCTTGCCCGCATCCCCGTCGGGCATGTCATCACCTACGGTGATCTGGCGGCCATGGCCGGTTACCCCCGCGCGGCCCGCCGCGCCGGGCAGGCACTGCGCCAGCTACCGGCAGACACGACCCTGCCCTGGCACCGTGTCATCAATGCCCAGGGCCGGATTTCCGTGCCGGAGCCCGCCGCCGGCAGGCAGCGGGAGAGACTGGAACAGGAAGGGGTAATCGCCATCGGCGGGCGCATCGATCTGGCCCGCTTCCGCTGGCAGCCGTGAGCGATCAGCCGGTGGCCGGCTCCGCACCGGCGGTTTTGCGCTTGTCGCGCCACCACAGGTAAGTGGCCAGCAGTACCGCAGGTGTGCCGAGGATCGCCACGTAAATAAAGAACTCTGCGTACCCCTGGGCATCCACCACAATGCCGGAGAAACCGCTGATGAATTTCCCTGGCAGCGTCATCAGCGAGCTGAACAGTGCGTACTGGGTGGCGGTATAAGCCTGGTTGGTAAGGCTCGACAGGTAGGCAATGAATACCGCATTGGAGATGCCCGCACTGATATTGTCGGCACTGATCACAATGGCCAGCCATTTTATGTCCGGCCCGATCGTTGCCAGCTGGGCAAACAGCAGGTTGGTTGCCGCCACCATCGCGGCCCCCAGGATCAGCGGCCGCATGATGCCATAGCGCACCACCAGCACCCCACCGAGGAAGGAGCCCAGGATGGTGCAGACAAAACCGAACACCTTACCGATATTCGCGATATCCGCCTTGCTGAAGCCCAGGTCCAGGTAGAAGGGATTGGCCATCACCCCCATGGCAATATCGCTCACGCGGTAAATGCCGATAAACAGCAATAGCACCAGCGCAAAACGACCGTTGCGCTGGAAAAAGTCGATAAACGGACAGGCCACCGCTTTGACGAACCACTCTTTGAGGGGGCCGTGCTCGCCACTGCCCAGCATCCGGTCGACCCACTCGTGCTGAAAGTGCTCGGCCCGATCGAGAATGCTCTGGTGGTCCGGCTCCGCAATCAGCAAAGTGGTGATCACCCCAATGCCCATCAGGCCGGCCATGGCCATATAGGAAATCGACCAGTTGGCGAACTCGGCGATATACAGTGCCCCGGCCCCGGCCACGAGCAGCGCCACCCGGTAGCCGAAAACGTAATTGGCTGCCATGGCGCCCTGTAATTCCGTATCCACCGACTCGATTCGGTAGGCGTCGATGACCACATCCTGCGACGCGGACCAGAACGCCACCCAAACCGCCAGCAAGGCCACCTGGGTCAACGCCATGGTCGGATCCAGGCTGCCCATACCCAGTAGCCCAAGGGCAACCCCGAACTGGGAGACCAGCATCCAGCTCCGGCGTTTACCCAGCCAGCGGGTCACCCCCGGCAGCCGCAGGTAGTCGATCACCGGTGCCCAGAGCACCTTGATGGAGAAGGTAATGCCCACCCAGGCAAAGAAGCCAATGGCCGTGCGGCTGACACCGTAATCCCTCAGCCAGGCCGTCATGGTGGAAAAAACCAGCAACAGGGGCAGCCCGGCAGAGAAGCCGAGGAAAAACATCGTCAGTACGCGGGGCTTCAGGTAGACCTTTAACGCCTGCCCCCAGGTCATTTTCTGTTCCTGCATGCCGCTGTGCTGTTCCTTTTATTGATTTTCAGGCGGGCTCGGTAGGTGCTGACTCGGGCACTATTGCGAATCAGTGGCCCCAGAGCACCTCCAGCTCGGCTTCCGCCAGCTTGTGGGCATTGACGTTGAAGCCCACCTTGGCCGGCGTGGCGGTGTCATCGAGCGGCAGCTCCTCGACATCTAGGGCGACGAGACGGAACTGGTAGCGGTGATCACCGTGTCCTTTCGGTGGACAGGCGCCACCATAACCCGGCGCCCCGTAATCATTGCGCGCCTGGATCGCTTCCGGAATCAGGCCGTTTTTCGGCTCGCCGGCGCCCGCCGGCAGGCTGTCCCGATCGGCGGGGATATTGAACAACACCCAGTGCCACCAGCCACTGCCGGTAGGCGCATCGGGGTCATAGACCATCAGGGCAAAACTCTTGGTGCCCTCCGGCGCACCGCTCCAGCTCAGGGCCGGGGAAACATTCTCGCCGCCACAGCCGCTGTAGACATGCTCCATGGGCATCCGCTCCCCCGGCTTGAGGGTATCAGATTTGAGCGTGAATTCTTGTGCGGCGGACATGGAGGCGGTCACCGTTAGTGTGATGGCAGCCACCAGTTTAGCAGCCCACCCGGTCACCAGAGTTCGCGCCCGGCGCGGGCGTCCGATTGGGTTCATGTGCTCTTCTCCCTGCTGTTGAACAGGCCGCAGGCCTTGTCCAGATCCATATTGCCGCCAGTCAGCACTACGGCGACCTGTTTGTTACGGAAGCGTGCCCCGTGCTCCAGGATGGCTGCCAGCCCCACCGCAGCCGAGGGCTCCACCAGCTGTTTGGTCCGCGTCCAGAGCAATTCCATCGCCTCGACAATACCCGCCTCCGAAACGGTAACGATATCGCGAACCGTCTCCCGGATCACGGCGAAGTTACGCTGGCCCAGCGTGGTACGCAGGCCGTCGGCTACGGTGTCCGGCTGCTGGCTGGTCACCAGCTGTCCGCTGCGCAGAGAGCGCTGGGCATCGTCGGCGCCGGCAGGCTCAGCCCCGAGGACAATCACACCCGGATCGAGCGCCGCCATGGCGAGACCAACCCCGGCCAACAGCCCGCCGCCGCCTACCGGCGCGATGACAATATCGGGCGTGAAGCCGGCCTCACCGGACTGCTGCATGATCTCCAGCGCCACCGTGCCCTGCCCGGCAATGATGCGCCGGTCATCGAATGGCGGCACTACATGCGCGCCAGTCTCGGCCACCAGCTTGGCCAGCGCCCCCTCACGGTCGGCAAGGGTCGGGCCGCAGAGGACGATCTCCGCTCCGTAACTGGCCACCGCAACGCGCTTCGCCAGTGGCGCGGTCTCCGGCATTACCACCCGGCATTCCAGTCCGGCCTGCGCAGCCGCCCAGGCCAGTGCGGCGCCGTGGTTGCCAGACGAGTGTGTCGCCACCAGATGGGTACCCTCGGGCAGTCGCGCCATGGCATTACAGGCGCCGCGGGCCTTGAAAGCGCCCACTTTCTGCAGGTGCTCGCACTTGAAGTGGAGATCGGCGCCGGTCAGCGAATCCAGCTGGCGGCTTTTTAACAGCGGAGTGGTATGGACCTGCCCGGCTATGGTCTGTGCTGCGGTAAACACATCGGCACTGGTGGGCAGCTCGTGCGGTTCAATGGGCATGAGGCGGGACAAACCTTGTCAAACAATTCTCCAGCCCGGTCTCCGTGAGACCGGGCGTCGCGGATGGCTGGAATGGTCTTAGCGCAGCCAGCGCAGCAGTTTGAATTTGACTGCGCTGAAAGGTGCGTAACGCACGCTCAGGTCGAGAATGTTCTTGCGCTTCATGACGGCCTTGTAGTGGCTGAATGTCTTGAAACCATGCTCACCGTGGTAGGCGCCCATACCGCTGGGACCAACCCCGCCGAACGGCAGGTCGTGGGCAGCCATAAACATCATGCAGTCATTGATGCAGGCGTTGCCGGAACTACAGCGACGCAAAATGCGATCCGCCGTGCCCTGATCCTGGGTAAATACATACAGCGCCAGTGGCTTTTCCCGCTCATTGACGAACTCCTCCACGCGGCTGAAGTCCTCCAGTTCCACGACCGGCAGGATAGGACCGAAGATCTCCTCCTGCATTACCGGCGTCTCGAGGCCCGCGTTGCGGAGGATTGTCGGCGCGACGTAGCGATTTTGCGGATCGGTCTCACCACCCAGGGACACATCGCCGTCCTTGATATAGGCCGCCAGCCGTTCTGCGTGGCGCTCATTGACGATACGCCCGTAATCGGAGGACTCGCGGGGATCGTCACCGAACATTTCGCGCACGCTTTTCTCAATGGCCGGCAGCAGCAGCTCGGCTGTCGCCCGGGTGCAGAGCAGGTAGTCCGGGGCGATACAGGTCTGCCCGGCGTTGGTGAACTTGCCCCAGGCAATGCGCCGGGCGGTGACGTCGATGTCCGCATCATCCGCCACGATACAGGGGCTCTTGCCGCCGAGCTCCAGGGTAACCGGGGTCAGGTGCCTGGCGGCTGCCGACATCACGATTCGGCCAACCCGACCACCGCCGGTGTACAGGATATGGTCCCAGCGCTGCTCCAGCAGAGCGGAGGTTTCCTCGACCGCACCCTCCACACAGGCGAAAGCGTCACTGTCGAGATAACGGGGCAGCAGCTCGGCGATCAACGCAGAGGTGGCGGGCGATAGCTCGGAGGGTTTCACCACGGCACAGTTGCCGGCGGCGATGGCCGGCACCAGCGGCGCCAGGGTCAGCTGCAGGGGATAGTTCCAGGCGCCGATGATCAGCACCACACCCAGCGGCTCGGGCAGGATGTAGCTCTTGCCCGGCTGGGCTACCAGGGGGGTGGCTACCCGCCTCGGGCGCGCCCAGCGCTTCAGGTGCTTCAGCGCGTGATCGATATCTCCCACCACTGCAGAGATCTCGGTCATGAACCCTTCCTGCGGCGCCTTGTTCAGGTCGCTCTTCAGGGCATCGAGAAACCGCTTCTCATTCTCCGTCACCATCTTGCGCAACTGCGCCAGCTGCTGGCGCCGCCAGTTCAGTTCAGCCGTGGTACCGCTGCGGAAATAAGTACGCAGGCCAGCCACCAGTGCCGGCGCATTGAGAGGAGTGCCGGAGCTGGAATCGTGCTCAGTGGCCATCTTTGGCTCCAGAGTTGGTGCATCCATGAATCTTTCCGCCTTTCTGTTTTTATAGCGCTTTCTTGCAGGGCTTTCCGGCTGTGCCGGACAAACGGCCCTTCACGGGGCAATATCTGGCCGCCCCGGCACCAAGTCAACCTTGCAACTGGAACAATGTTCCAAAGTAGGCACCAGTTCACTGTGGGAAGCGGTGCCAGACCGGGGGCTAGTAGCCAAACAGCACCACCAGTGCCATTAGCGTGATCCACAGCAACAGGGAACGGGACAGCAGGGCCTGCAGTCCCTCGAGCTGGGCACCACAGGCGCGCTGGCCCTCTGCCACCTCGAAGCCGGCACTACACTCGCTGGCATCAATGCCGCCGAGAGCACCTTCCAGATACGCCTCCAGGATCTCGTCCGTGCGGCGCTCACGACAGGTGAGACACTGGCGCCAGGCCCGGTAACAGCCGGCAAAGTTGCCGACAATGGCAAAGCTGAACCCCATCAGCCGCACGGGCAGCCATTCGAGCAGCCAGAGCCAGCGGGCGGCCATATCGTTGTCACGCCCCTCTTCTTCTGCATAGAGCGCACTCAGGCGGAACAGCAGCGCTCCGGGAATCCCCAGCAGAATGAACCAGAACAGCACTGCAAACAGGCGCTCGAAGGCACAGTAGGCAGCACCGCGAAATACCTGCTCGTGCAGCTCTTGCGGCGAGGCCCCCTCCTCCTCTTGCGGGGGCAGTAGTGGCGCGGCCGCCGTCCGGGCTGCCGCCAGGTCACCCTGGTACCAGTAGCGCAGGTAATTGGAGACCATCTCGTTGAAGTTACCCCGGCCAAGGCAGTAGAGGAGCAGCGGCACCCCCGCGAACAGGATACCCAGCCACCCCAACAGGGCTTCAGCAAGCACCATGATCACAGCACCCAGCAGTGCCGGTGGCAGAATGGCCGCCACCAGCATCAGGCCCGGGTTTTGCTGCAGAGCCGAGAATCCCGCCAGGCGGTGGCGCCAGAAGCGGAACCAGCCATCCCGGTGCACTGGCGCACCGGAGCCCCAGAGCTGCACCAGCGCCAGGGCGATCAACACAATGAGCAGGGCCATAATTATTCTCGATCGGGAAAGACAGGGGACAGAATACCGCTACCGGGGCGGCGGAAAAACCCTCACCGCACGGGCTCGCGGGAAATCAGGCCAGCCGAACCTGTTCCAGCTCGCGGTGATAGCGCGGCCAGTCGAAGCCGGGACCGGGGTCCAGCTTGCGCCCGGGGGCAATGTCGGAGTGACCGGTGATGGTCTCGGAACCGATACCGGGGTAGGCATCCATGATCGCCGCCGTGACTTCGGCGAGGGCGCGATACTGGGCATCGGTATAAGTGTCGGTATCGATGCCCTCCAGCTCGATGCCGATGGAGAAGTCGTTACAGCCGCAGCGGCCGCAGAACTCCGACTGCCCGGCGTGCCAGGCGCGGCGATCGAATGGCACGTACTGGGTCACCCTGCCCTCGCGATCGATCAGCAGGTGTGCCGAGACCTCCATGCCACCGATCTCCTCGAAATAGGGATGAGCACTGGTATCGAGATGCCCCTGGAAGAAATCATCGATGTAGTTGCCGCCATACTGCCCGGGCGGCAGGCTGATGCTGTGAATGACCAGCAGATCGATTTCGGCCTCCTGCGGCCGCTCGTTGCAGTGCGGGCTGGGCACGCGACGCGCGCCACTCAGCCAGCCATCTTCCACATGGTATTGCATAGGTACAGGTATGGCCTCTGCAGGGGCGCCCGGATGGGGCGCTGACAAAAGGCCATTGTATGGAGGGGGTGCCCCGTCGCCAACCGGAGGGCTTCAGCCCTCCTCGGTGGCCGCGGTGTCAGCGGATGCCTGGTTCGCGTCTTCAGTTTCCATCCCCTGCTCGCCACCCACGGTGACCGGGATCTTGCTCTCGCCAATACTGCCGACCACGTGTTGCAGAGCGCGCTCGAACAGCGGCCCCTGCTCCAGGGGTTTCATCTGCTCCTCACGCAGGGCGTGGGCCAGCTCCAGGCGGGTGTATACCGCCACCCGGGCGCCGGTCCTGTTCACGAACATGAACTGGTCCAGATCCCGGATAATCGCCGCCAGGCGGCAGCGCACTGGTGCCTTCTCCGGCTGGTGCAGCATGAACCAGCTGTCCTTGAGGTGATAGGTCTGCTGCCAGTGCTCATCGGAATCCGCCAGCGGCTTGAGCGCTTTCGCCTTGCGCTGCGGCGCTTCCTGCACCACCTCCTCGAGCTCCTTCATGGGCGGCAGGTTCGCGTCGCCATCCAGCAACTCCTGCACGTCCACGCCCACCTCATCCTCTGCGGGTAAGGCTGTCGCCTCCTGCGCAAACGGAGCGGCGGTTTCGGGCTCAGACGGGGCCTGCTCGGCGCTGGCCTCGGCCTCCGGTGTCACCGGCGGGATGCGCATAATGCTGTCCGCTTCGCGGCGCAGCTCCTGCACCAGTCGCTCGCGGGTGCGCCGTTCACGCTCGGACTCCACGCGGTCGGCGAGCGCCTGGCGCTCACGATGGAGGTGGTCGAGGGCCTGCATCAGGCGCTGCCGGTCACCTGCATTCAGGGACAGGGAACGGGCGCCCTCGTCCAGGCGCTTGCGCAGCCCCGGCAGCAACTGCTGCATCTTGAAGCTGCTCTCAGGCATCGGAGCCACGACGCTCCACACCAGATCCCGTGCAGTGAGAACATTGCGACGCCAGTTGTCACTGTCGGTACCGTCTTTCAGGCAGGTGCGGAACAGCACACTGTTCCAGACCCGGTTCAGCCAGACGTGCACCACCTTGGGCAAACGGCGCTCGGCAGTGAGTGCATCAAACACCGCAGCCACGCGAGCCTTGGCTGCCTCGACCCGGGCGCTGCCCTGGGCCTCTTCCACCGTGCGGCGCTCCATCACCTGGGCGCGGCGGCGCTCCCGGTCGACATAGGCTTCGAAGTTGTCCAGCAGCTGGACAAAAATATCCTCGTCCCGGTCGAAGTCTTCCAGCACGCGCTCAACGATGGAGGAGATCTCGCGGTAGAAAGGTTCCTCGCGGAAGTTATCCCCCGGCTGCCAACCGATAGCGGCGTCCGCCAGGGCATTGAAGAGTTTCCGCGCCGGATGGCCGCCCTTGCTGAAAAAGGCCTTGTCAGCCACGGCGAGTTTCAGCAGTGGCAGCTGCAGTCGAATCAACTGGACTTTAATCGGCTCGGCGAGGTTGCGGTCTTCCAACATGAAAGAGAACAGCATGTCGACCATGCGAATGACTTCGCTGTCGAGCTCCTCCAGGGAGGCTTTCTGCTTGGCCTCGACCAGACGCTCCTGCAGCAGGTCACTGACGTCAAGCAATTGACCGGTCGGGCCCGCTTGCAGCGGCACTGATACCTGCAACTCCCCCAGGTGCTGCAGCAGGTCGGGCGTCGCCATGGGCGCCACACCCGCCGAGGGTGGCATCAGGCCAAAACCTCCGCTCCCGCCACCTTGCTGGCCCGAATAACCGCCAGCAGGGGACGCAATGCCGGAAGCGGGTGATCCAGTCATGCCTGCGCCAGCGGGCGAACCTGAAAAACCAGCGGGCGCCGGAGCTCCGGGTACAGCGCCCGGGGCACCACCAGGCATGCCCTGCGACCCGCCCGACGGCGAGCCGAATCCCGGTGCCATTCCGGCACCGGGGATACCATTTCCAGGCATACCACCAGCGGGCACACCACCAGCAGGCATACCACCACCGGGCACCCCACCCTGCCAGGAACTGTAATCACCCTGAGTGCCGCCCTGCTCTCCCGGCTGGGGCTGAGCGGCAGTCGGGGCCCCTTCAGGGGTGGAAGGAGAAGAGGAGGAAGGTCGCGTGTTCTTTGACTGACGATGCAGCAGGGGGTCCTTCAGTCCGGGCAACACGCCCTTCTGGATCAACAGGTCGTTACAGTTCTGGTACAGCGTTCCAAGCTTCAGGCCCAGCAACTGTTCAAATTTCTTCAGCACCGTGAGGCGCGCGCGCAGATGGATATCGAGCGGCGCCAGCGCCTGCACAAATGCATCGCAAATCACCACCGGTGACAGCGGCATGTTCTCGTCGTAAACCTTGTTGGGCAGCAGGGTATCAAGGCGCAGCGTCAGCTCCGCAATGGGGCTGGCATGGTCGCGCTTTACCGCAGCGATAATGGTCTTGATCGCCACCTGCTGCTCGAGATCATCGTTCTGCACCAGCGAAAGACTGGCATCGGAGCTACCGGACTCCGCCCCTGTAGGGTTGTTGCGACTGCGGTCCTTTCCGTTCCGCCCATTCAGCTCTTCGAACGCCTCGGAAACGGCACTGATGAATCGATCCGTCACTCGATTGCGCTCAAGTCGCAGAGTGCGCAGCGCCTGGAAAAGCCCGTCCTGCTCCTCCTGCGAAATGACTTTCTCGGCAGTCGCAAACAGTGTGTCGTCAACGGCAGTGAAGATTTCCTTCACCCGTGCAAACAGCCAGCTGCTCGCGGTATCGCGAACACTGGTCACTTTGCTGGAAAGAGTGGAGCTGCGCGACCCTCCGGAATCACTGACATTTTTTCCGGAAAAAGCGACCACGCGCGGGAAGTCATTGGTATCCATGAATGCCTCTGCTCGCCAGCCTGGCGTTGAGAAATCGAATTTCTCCGACGGTCTTCCTGACCTTGACGGATGCTTAGAATTATTTGCCGATTAAAAAATACCCAAGTCGCAGCCCGATCAATTGCCGCCATCCCAAACGGGGCTATCAATCAAGAGCAGACCCAAATGGAGAATTTGGTCACACTTTTTGGGCTAACCAGCTTAAAAGAGAATATCGGGGAATTGCCGCCAGCAAGCAAGAGGTTGGCGGGCACTTACACCGGCTTTTAATCGAAATTTTTCCACAAATTAGCGGGAAGTCACGAATGTCACACCAAAAAGGCAACGTTGTCGTGATCTGACAAGCCGGTTGAGCGTATTGGGCAGGGCGGTTTTTCAAAGCCTCAGCGTACCAAGTAACAGGCTCTGAAAGCACAGGCGTTACTGGCCGCTCGCTATTGTTTCTCGCGGTTTTTACGCACGTTACCGATGACGGATTGCAGCGCTCGCTCAAACAACATCCCGTCGTCCATCGGCATCAGCCTGGCCTCGCGAAGCGCGTGGGCCAGCTCCAGGCGGGAGAACTCAGCCACTTTCGCACCATTGCGGTTGACGAAAATAAACTGATCGATGTCCTTGATGACAGCGGCCAGCCGACAGCGGAACTGCTCCTCGTCGGAGCGCTTGAATTCAAACCAGCTGCCCTGGGCAAGGCGGAAAGTCATCTGCCAGTGGGCATCACTCTCGTCGAGCTCGCGGGGTTCCTCTTCGCCGGACTCACCCGCAGAGACTTCCGCACTGGCCGCCGCCTGCTCAAGTTCCTCGAGTTGAGGCACGGCGGTTGTGGTGGATTCGCTCTCCTCCTTCGCTGCCGGCTCTGCCGCAGCGCCAGATTCGGCATCTGTGGCTTCCGGGCTCGGGGTATGCGGCTCTTCCTCCGCCAATTTCGATCGCCGTTCGGCCTCCGCCGCCTGCTCGGACAGCAACCGCTGAGCCAGCGCGAAACGCTCCCGATAAATTTCTTTCAATTCCGCAAACAGACGACGGGCTTCGAAGGGGTTCAGGGAGACAGACTTTACGCCCTCCCGCAGCCGCTCTTGCAGCACCGGCAGCAGTGCCAGTAACTGCGGCCGACTGTCGGGCATGGGCGCCTGCACACTCCAGACCAGGTCGCGCGCGGTGCGCACATCCCGGCTCCAGGCCTCGGACTCTGTTCCCTCTTTTACCGAGGTCAGGAACAGCACGTTGTTCCAGACTTTTTTCAGCCAGTCCTGTACCACCTGGGGCAGGTCGCGCTCAGCCATGAGGGCATCCATCACTGCCGCAACCCGCGCCCTGGCAGCCTGGGTCCTGGCCCTGCCGTCGGCCTCATCGACAACCCGTCGCTCCAACATCTCAGCGCGTTTGCGCTCACGGGCAATGAACTGTTCAAAGGATTCCAGCAGTAGGGAGAAGATGCCGATATCCCGATCAAACTCGTTGACTACCCGATCCACCACCTTGGAAATTTCCCGGTACAGCGGGTCCTTTTCGTAGTCCTCACTGGCCAGCCAGCCAGTCGCCGCATCGGCGAGCGTATTGAGAAGTTTGCGCGCGGGGTGCCCGCCCTTGGAGAACAAGGATTTATCGGCGATGCCCACCTTGAGCAATGGAAGCTGCAGGCGCCCGAGCTGGGATTTGATGGGCTCGGCAAGATTGCGGTCCTCAAGAATAAACGAGAACAGCATCTCCACCAGTTTGATAATGTCACTGTCCACTTTGGCCAGCGACGCGGACTCCTGCGCGTCCACCAGTCTCTGCTGCAACAGCTGGCTCACATCCAGCAGCTGGACCCCACCCGGCTGACCGGCGACAGCCGCCGACTGCAGCTCACCGAGATGCCCCAGCAGATCAGAAGCAGGCATGGGGGCCAGCCCCGCAGTCGGGGGCAGCAGCCCCGGAGCAAACGGCCCGGGTTGCCCGCCGATCAGTCCCTGGCTGCCACCGCCGGGAGCCATGGCAGTACCGTAGCTGGGCGCTTGCTGACCCTGACCTGCACCCGGATTAACCCCGACAGAACCAGGTTGAGTCTCTGCAGCCGCACCCTGGGACTCAAGCTGTCGGGCACGGGCCTGTTCCCGTCGTGCGGCTCTCTGTCGCCGGCTCAGGTCGGGGAGGACTCCCTTCTCCACCAGCATCTGGTTGCAGCGATCGTAGAATTCGCCCAGGTGCAACATCACCATTTGCTCGAATTTCTTCAGCACTGTCAGGCGCGCGCGAATATGGACTTCGAGCGGTCTCAGGGCCTCGACAAAGGCGTCACATATGGCTTCAGGGCGCAGCGGGTTGTTCTTTTCAAATACCTTGACGGGGTAAACCGAATCTAGCCGCAAAGCCAGCTCACCCAGAGTCTCACCGAAGTCACGTTTGGCGTTGACCACCATGGTATCCACAGCGACCAGTTGCTCGAGGTCGTCGTTATGGACGAGGGAGAGATTTTCAGCGAGGGGGGCGTCATCCAGCTCTTCGCGTTCCTCTGCGATCTGGAAACTGTCTTCGATGTACGCGCCAAAACGGGCGGCGATATTGCGGCGCTCGACCCTGAGTAATCTCAGGGCCTGAAACAGACCATCCTGCTCTTCCTGGCCGTGGGCACGCTCGGCCATGGAAAACAGGGAGTCGTCCACCTTGCTGAACAGCTGTTTGAGGCGTTCAAGCAGGAGATCTCGCGCCTTTTCCCGGAGGGTGATGACGGTTGAGGGCAGCACGAGAGGACTCTGCGCATCACCACGCTGTCCGCTCCCCCCTCGTTGTTGAGAGAGGGGCACTACGTTTGTCGATTCCTTGATCTCCACCCTGTCCCCCGAATGCCCCCGACGGCATTCCGTTCTCTTGGTAGTGTTAACCGCGACAGCTGTCTGTGCACACGGTCCTTGCTCTTGGCCGCCTCTACTGTTTGCGTGCGGGCAGCTCGAGAAACTAACGGCATTCTAACGCCAATTTGACACTGGGCGACAACAACCTGGCAGCCATTTTGAGACATCGCTCACAGCCCTGCCGATTTCAACGCGCTAAGTGTCGGCAAGCCTCGGGCGTCGCACGGACACGTCCACTGTGGCGAATTCTGCTAAGATGCCGCCCTTGCAAGAAGAGACCCAGTGATGCACCCGCAACAAACCGATATTCCGAATTTACTCGAGGATCTCGAGCGCGCCGTCCGCGCTGCGCTGGAGGAGGACGTGGGCAGCGGTGACATTACCGCCCAACTGATTCCCGCCGATCGCGAGGCGCGAGCCAGAGTGATCACCCGCGAGGACTGCACCATCTGCGGCCGCGCCTGGGTAGAAGCGGTCTTTCGACAGCTGGACCCGTCACTGAAGCTTTTCTGGCACTGCGAGGACGGCGACGAGGTAAAGGCGGAAACCGTGCTTTTCGAGCTGGAGGGCAATGCCCGTTCAATCCTCACCGGCGAGCGCACGGCGCTGAATTTTCTCCAGACCCTGTCGGGCACCGCCACCACGGCGGCAGGGTATGCGGCCCGGGCGGCAGGTACCGATGTAAAGATTCTCGACACCCGCAAGACCATCCCCGGGCTGCGCACGGCCCAGAAATACGCGGTGCTTTGCGGCGGCTGTTTCAATCACCGCATTGGTCTCTATGACGCCTTCCTGATCAAGGAGAATCACATTACAGCTGCCGGCGGCATCGACGCCGCGGTGCGCCAGGCGCGGGGCATTGCCCCGGAGGCGCTGGTCGAGGTGGAAGTGGAAAACCTGGAGGAGCTGGGCCAGGCCCTGGAAGCCGGCGCCGATGTGATCATGCTGGACGAGTTCAGCGACGCGGATACCCGCGAGGCCCTGACGCGGGCAAAAGGCAAAGCAAAGATAGAGATCTCCGGCAGCGTCGATGCCCAGCGGCTACAGCAGCTGGCGGCCCTCGATGCAGACTATATCTCGTCGGGCAGCCTCACCAAGCACCTGCGGGCCATCGATCTCTCTCTGCGCCTCGACCTGTGAGCCTGCCCGGCCACAGGATGCAACGGGATCGCGGCTCAGCGTAGTCGATCCCGGGCCCGCTCAATGGAGCGCTTCATGTCAGTCCAGGCGTCTTCCAAGCCGTCCCTGAATTCGTCCCAGGCATCGCCGCTCTTGCCGTGCAGCTGCTCGAGTTTTCTCTTCATCGATTCGCGCTTGCTTTGCAGCTTGTCGATTTCATCCCGGTACTTCATCTTCGTGTCCGCACTGGCTTGCTCTGCCCTGGCGGACAGCTTGTCGATCTCCGCGTTCCACTCCTTCAACTTGGCACGGGCTTTTTGCTCATAGGCTGAACGATCGGATTCCCTGCTCATTGCGGGCCTCTCTCTGTGACTGATTGCATCAGTGTAGCGCTGAATTACACCTGGCGAGCGTCTCCAGGTTGCCACCCTCCCCTACCGGCAAAACGCCTGGCACTTGTACGTCTTCACCTATGCTTGCGGGGTGAATCACACCACAGACAGCCACCCGGAGGAGACGACCGATGCAACAGTGTGAGACCTGCGGCAACCAGTACGATAAGCCGATGCAGATCACCATCGACAATCAGCAACACTTTTTCGATAGCTTTGAGTGTGCGATTCAGGCGCTAGCGCCGAAGTGCTCTCACTGCAGCTGCCGCATCCTGGGTCACGGCACCGAGGCGGAGGGTAAGTTTTACTGCTGCGCCCACTGCGCTGCAGCGGACGGCCACGACGAGATCATTGACCGGACCTGAACGCACAGAGCTTGCCGGGCCCGGTTATGCCCCGGCAGCAGACAATTCAGTGGTGGTGATGATGCCCACCCGGTTCGGTGGACTCCACGGCCGGCTCACCGTGGCCGGTGTGACTGCCGTGAGCACCGTGGCCTGCATGGCCCACCGCGCCCCAGATCGTCCACAGCCCGAATAGCAGGATCAACAGTGCCATCAGGATACGCACCCGCGGTCGCTGCACCAGCTCCCGCACGCGGGCACCGGCGGCCCCGGTAGCAAACATGGCCGGCACTGTGCCAAGGCCGAAGGCGAACATCGCCAGCGCCGCCTGGCCACTGCCGCCCTGGGCGAGGGCAAAAGTGAGGGCGCTGTATACCAGACCGCAGGGCAGCCAGCCCCAGATGGAACCCAGCGCCAGTGCCTGCGGCGCGGAGTTCACCGGCAGCAGCTGCCTGCTGAGCGGCTGCAGGTAGCGCCAGAGATGAGCTCCGCCGCGCTCCAGCCAGACAAGCCCTCGCCACCAGCCGGCGATATACAACGCCATCGCTACCAGCATCAGTCCGGCCAGCACCCGCAGCGGTGTCAACGTGGGCAGCACGGCGGCACCCAGAGCGCCGGCAATCGCCCCCATTAACGCATAACTGCCCAGGCGTCCGGCGGAGTAGGAGACCAGCTGGCCCCAGGCCGGCTTCCGGCCCGGCACCGCCATGCCCAGCGCGGATGAGATTCCGCCGCACATGCCGATACAGTGGCTGCTGCCAAAAAACCCGATGGCCAGAGCGGCCGCGACAAAACCCCAATCACTCACCGCGCTTCCCCCGGCTGTCTTTGGCCTGATTTACCGCTTCAGTCTGATCCGGGTTGCGGGCGCCCTGGTCAGCATCCTCACCATCCGCTGTCTGCTTTTCGCCACTCGCGGTCACATCGGGCGCATCGTCATCAAACAGGATGCGCCGGCCCTCGGTATTGAGGTCGTCATATTGGCCGTTATTCACCGCCCAGAAGAACACCTTGACGGCGATACTCACAAAAACAATGGCGATGGGAATCAGGAAGTACAGGCTATCCACGGTTACCTCGCAGTTTGTGCCGTGACGCTGATATCGGACACTGCCGCACGCCGCCGGGGCGCCCAGCGGGACAGCCGCAGGGCGTTGAGGACCACGATCAGTGAGCTGGCCGACATCCCGAGGGCCGCCACCCATGGCGGTACCAGCCCGCACACTGCCAGGGGCAATGCCAGCACATTGTAACCCAGCGCCCAGGCCAGGTTCTGGCGGATAATCCGCCGGGTTTTGCGGGACAGCTGCAGGGCATTGGGAAGAACCTGCAGGTCCCCGTTCAGCAATATGGCATCCGCACGGGACTGGGCCAGATCCGCCGCCGAGAGCATGGCCACAGAGGCATCGGCCCCGGAAAGCACCGGCACGTCGTTGAGGCCATCACCGACCATCAGTACCTTTTCCCCACCGGCCTGCAGCTGTTGCAGGCGCTCGAGCTTTTCCTCCGGCGATACGCCAGCGCGGTAATCTGTAATTCCCACCGACTGCGCCAGCCTCGCCACCTCAGCCGACTGGTCGCCGCTCAGCAATTCCATTGCCAGGCCGGAGTCGCGCAGTCGGGAAACCGCCGCCATCGCCGATGCGCGCAGCTGATCACCGAGCCCTATCCAGGCCACAGGTCCCTTTTCATCCCCCAGCAGCAGCCACTGCCCCTCGCTCCGGGGCAGAGGGGGCGGCTCGACAGCGGCAAAATCGGCGCGCCCCAGGCGGTAGCCCATGTCGTCCAGGCGGCCCTCGATGCCGCGTCCGGTGTGCATGACCAGCTCGCGGGCCTGAAGATTGTTGAACCAGGGGCGAAACGCGCGCGCCAGCGGGTGATTACTGCGGGATTCGAGCGCAGCGGCCACATCGCGCACCCGCTGCTCGGTCCAGCCATCCCGCAAGAGCTGGATCTGCAGAATGCGCGGCTCTCCCTGCGTCAGCGTGCCGGTTTTGTCGAAAACGACCCTCGTCAGCCGTGGCAGCGTCTCCAGCAGATGCCCCCCGGCAATTAATAGCCCGAGCTGCTGCAGTCGCAGCGTGGCTGCGGCGAGGGCTGCCGGCGTCGCCAGAGAAAGGGCGCAGGGACAGGTCACCACCAGCACGGAAAGGGCGATCCAGAAGGCCCGCTCCGGGGCCACCTGCCACCAGAACGCAAAAGCAGCCCCCGCCGCCGCCAGCACCACCGCGACAAACCAGCCTGCAACCCGGTCGGCCAGGGCTACCTGCTGGGGCTTTTCCAGCTGCGCCCGCTCAACCAGTCGCTCGATCGCTGATATCCGGGTGGACTGACCCGCAGCCGTGACCCGTACTTCCAGGGTCGAGTCGCCGTTGACACTGCCGGCGTAAACCCGGCTGCCGGTCGTTTTCTGCTGCAGCGCCGACTCACCACTGAGCAGGGACTCGTCCACACCGCTGGTGCCCTCGAGTACTTCACCATCCGCTGGCACCGTATCCCCGGGGCGCAGCAGTATCCGGTCACCGGCCACCAGTGCGGCTACCGGTACCTCACGCGCTTCCCCCAAATCCAGCCGGGTGGCGGTCAGGGGCAGCAGCTGTGCCAACCCGCCACTGGCGAGCCCGGCCCGGTGACGCGCCCGCATTTCAACGGTTCGGCCAAGTAGCAGGAAGAAGGTGAACATGGAGATGGATTCGAAGTACACATCCCCGGTACCGGTCACCGTGGCATAGAAACTGGCCACATAGGCGAGACCAATGGCCAGGGAAACCGGCACATCCATACTCAGGTGACGGCTGCGCAGGCTGCGCCAGGCGGCAGAGAAGAACGGCCGTGCCGCATAGAGCACCACCGGTGTCGCCACCAGCAGGGAGACCCAGCGGAAATAACGCTCCATCTCGGCATCGATGCCGGTGGCCTCGCCAAAATACAGGGCGATGGCAAACATCATCACCTGCATGGTGCCCAGGCCGGCGACACCGAGGCGACGCAGTGCAGCGCGCCGCTCGGTCAGGATAAGCTCCTCGCTATTGGCCGCAGTCGCTGCGGCCGGTCGGTAACCGATACGGGCCAGTTCCGCGAACAGCAGGCTGGGCTTCATGTGCTGCGGATCGAAAACGATCTGGGCTCGCTGGGTGCTGGCATTCACAGAAACCCGCTCCACACCCTCCAGCGCGCCGAGATGTTTCTCAATCAGCCAGACACAGGCGGCACAGCTGATACCACCCACCAGCAGGCTGGCCAGCTTGAGGTCGCCCCCTTCTCCGCTGGAACCCCAGTCACGCACAAACTGTTGCTGCAGCTCCGGCAGGTCAAAAGCATCCCAGCGGGCTTCCCGGGGATTATCCCCCTCCGGCCGCTGGTTGGTGGTATCGCGGAAACGGTAGAAATTGTCCAGGCCCCCGGCAACGATCGCGCCCGCCACGGCCTCGCATCCGGGGCAGCACATCGGGCGCTCGGCGCCACTGATGACCACGGAGTGACGACTGCCGGCGGGCACCGGCAGGCCGCAGTGAAAACAGCTGATCTCGCTCATTGCACTGCGGGGTTCAGCGGTGCGGCCTGGCCCAGCTCAAAATTGATCTCGCCCTTCAGGCGCCACTCCGCATCCAGGTGCTGCTCAGGATCCAGCTGCGGCATCAGGCGCAGGTACCAGCGGTGATGCAGCTCACCGTCATAGGTACCGCGATATCGCCCGGAAGACACCTGCGCCAGGCGGATATGGTGGTCCAGGTCCTCTTCGACCGGGTGGCTGAGCGACAGGAGCAAGGCCGGCGGGTACTCGACAGCACCGGTCAGGTCCAGGCTGACCACATGCGTCTCGGGGTTGAACTGTAGCAATGCTGCCAGCTCCAGTTCCCGCGCGCGCTCATCCTGGCCCGCGGTGTAGTGGTACATGCGGCTGTCTTTGTAGTAGGTGTCACTGACGGTATCGTCGGCGTGGCGGAAGGCGATAGACACCATGGTCAGGGAAACCAGCACCACGAGAATCAGTGGTGCGAGCACGAGCCACAGCCAGGTTTCCCGGTACCAGGGTTTTGGGGATTGATCGTTCACGAATGTACTCACAGTGACAGGGCGGCCAGTGGCCTGCCCTGCCACTTAACCGCTCTCCGGAATCCAGAGCCGACACCCGCGCGAACGCGCCCCGGTGTCGGTCGATTGCTATTTTTTGGGGCCGATAAATACCGTCTGGTGCCGGTCAGTCAGCTCAGCCTTATCCACCGCCTCGACGATGATATCAATATCGTGCTTGGTGTCCTGCAGCTGTTCCTTGGGAACGCTGACCCGGATCGGCACTGCATAGATCTCGCCGGCCTCAAGATAGATCTGGCGCGGCATGCGCAGCGAGTAATCAAGCCCCGCCTTGCCCTCCACGCGGATCCTGAACTCATGGGGCGCCTGATCCATGTTGTTGATCTTCACGGTGTAGACGTTCTGGATATCGCCGCGATACTCCCGAAAAAGCCGCGCACCGCGATCGCGCAGGACCTCGGCCTCAATCGGGCTGCGGGTTACCACCTGCTGTGTAAAGAGCGCCAGCATGGCCACCAGCACGAAAGCATAACCAAACAGACGCGGCCTCAGGTAGTTGGTCTTGCCGGTTTCCAGCTCGTCTTCGGAGGTAAAGCGAATCAGCCCGCGGGGGTAACCCATCTTGTCCATGACGCTGTTGCAGGCGTCGACACACAGGCCGCAGTTAATGCACTCGTATTGCATGCCGTCACGGATATCGATATCCACCGGGCAGACCTGCACGCACCAGTAGCAGTCGATGCAGTCCCCCATCCCCTCGGCCTTGTAGTCAACCCCCTTCTTGCGGGGGCCGCGCGTCTCACCGCGACGGGCATCATAGTAGACCGCAAGGGTATCCTGATCGTACATGACCGACTGGAAACGGGCATAGGGGCACATGTACTTGCACACCTGCTCACGCATGAACCCGGCGTTGAAGAAGGTGGCCAGGGTGAAGAAGCCGACCCAGAACACACCCTGCGGATGGGCATTGAAGGTGGCCAGGTCCACCACCAGCTCGCGGATACCGTAGAAGTAGCCAACAAACGCCAGCGCCGTGGCCAGGGCGATCAAAATCCAGATGGCATAGGTGCCGGACTTGCGCAGCGCCTTTTCGGTGCTCATGGGCGCAGCGTCCAGCTTCATCCGCTTTGCCCTGTCGCCCTGGCAAACCCGTTCGGCCCACATGAACATCATGGTCCACACCGTCTGCGGACAGGTAAAACCGCACCAGACGCGCCCCAACCAGGTGGTCACTGCAAACAGCGCGAACGCTGCCATGATCAGGATCCAGGCCAGCAGAAAGCCGTCCTGGGGGCCGAAAGTGGCCCAGAGAATGTGAAACTTGCGCTCCGGCAGGTCGAAGTGGACAGCCTGGCGTCCGTCGATATTGATCCAGGGAATGAAGAAAAACGCTGCTAGCAGCGGCAGCCCCGTGTACTTGCGAATACGGGTGTAAAGGCCGCGTATGTGGCGGGTGTAAACCTTGTCTTCGGATTCGTAGAGCATGCGATAGCGGACTTCGCCATCACCTTCCTGCTCTTCGCGGCTGGGGATCAGATCGCTCACGAGAAACCTCACTTATGCTCCGGGCCCTGGGTGCAGGGGAGCACTCTTCGTCTGGCAAACAATGAGGCTTTTGTTTTTCGTCCCTGCGCGCCCGCTTCCTTGTCTGGCCCCGCCAGAGCGGGGCCGCTTTTCCTGGCTCAGCGAGAGATCACTGCTCCACTTCTTCCTGGCGTGACAGGCTGTAAACGTATGCAGCCACCAGGCGGATCTTGTCATCGCGCAGCTTGTCGTCCTGGGCCGGCATCATGTTGCTGCGGCCACCGCGGATGGTGTGCTGGATCTGCTCGCGGCTGCTGCCATAAAGCCAGATGTTATCGGTCAGGTTCGGTGCGCCCAGGGCCTGATTGCCCTTGGCGTCCATACCGTGACAGGCCATGCACACCTGACCGAATACCTTCTTGCCCTCAGCCGCCATTTCGGCGTTGTGCTCCAGGCCGTTCAGGGCCAGCACGTACTCGGCGGTGTTGCGGACGCCCTCCTCACCGATGATCGGGCCCTGCGGCGGCATCAGGCCCTGACGCCCTTTGTACAGGGTTTCCAGGATTTTCTCCGGGCTGCCACCGTAAAGCCAGGCGCTGTCAGTCAGGTTGGGGAAGCCGTAGTTTCCGCCACCGTCAGCACCGTGGCAGACCGCGCAGTTGTTGGCAAAGATACGGGCACCCATCTTCAGGGCTTGCGGGCTCTGGGCGATCTCTTCAACGGGCATCTCGGCGAATTTGCCGAATGTCTCATCGAACTTCTCCATCGCTTTCTGCTGGTCGTTTTCCAGCTCACCGACAGAAGTCCAGCCACTGACCCCCTTGAAGTTACCCATGCCCGGATAGATTACCAGGTAGATGGCACTGAATATCAGAGAGCCAACGAACAGCAAAAACCACCAGCGCGGCAGAGGGTTGTCGTACTCTTCGATGCCATCGTAGACATGGCCAGTGGTCTGGTTACCAGGTTCACTCTGGTCGTCCACTGCCACCTTGCGATTGGCAAACAGAACCCAGCAAACCAGTGCCAGGTTGGCGAGCGTGAGCACGATTACCCACAGACTCCAGAAAGTAGTCATTTTTCGTCCTGCCCCTTCTTGTGCTCCGCGGAAGTCTCTTCGGGGCCATCACTTTGCCCACTCTCTACCGCCGAGTCTTCATCAGTTTTGTTCTTGTCGGCTTCATAGGCCGAGCGAATGGATTGCTCTTCGTCTGCGAACGGCAGCTTGGCATCCTCCTCAAAACGCTTCTTGCGCTTCGGGGAGAAGGCCCACCAGCAGACCGCGAGGAACGCGATCGAACCGAGGACGACCGCGATCTGACGCAATATGTCGATACTCAAGAGCAATTACCCCTTAGCGTTTCTGCTGTACCAGTACACCCAGCTGCTGCAAGTAGGCAACCAGCGCATCGATTTCTTTCACATTACCGCCCACGAAAGGCTCGCTCGCGGTGGCGATATCCTCATCAGTGTAAGGGACACCAGCCAGGCGCAAGGCGCGCATCTTGTTGGCGGTGTGCTCACCGGTGACGACGTTATCGAACAGCCACGGGAATGCCGGCATGTTGGATTCCGGCACTACATTGCGCGGGTTGTACAGGTGGGCGCGGTGCCACTCGTCGGAGTAACGGCCACCGACGCGGGCCAGGTCAGGACCGGTACGCTTGGAGCCCCACAGGAACGGATGCTCGTACACGTGCTCCTGGGACATGGAGTAATGGCCGTAACGCTCCACCTCGGCACGCAGCGGGCGCACCATCTGGGTATGACAGACGTGACAGCCTTCACGGATATAGATGTCGCGACCTTCCAGCACAACCGCCGGCCAGGGCTTCAGGCCCTCGATCGGCTCCTTGTTGGCCTTGATAAAGAACTGGGGCACGATCTCTACCAGCGCACCAAAGCTGATGGCCACGCAGATCAGGACGATCATCAGACCGATATTTTTTTCTACGATGTCATGATTCTTCACGATCTGAACTCCTATGCCGTCTGCGCCAGCGGAACAGTGTTGTCCTGCTGCTTGGCGTTTTCCTTATCGGTGATGGTGCGGAAGACGTTGTACGCCATCAGCAACATACCCAGCACGAACAGCGCGCCGCCGATAAAGCGGACGTAGTAGCCCGGGTAGCTCGCAACAACACTCTCAACGAAGCTGTATGTCAGGGTGCCGTCGGCGTTGAAAGCACGCCACATCAGGCCCTGGGTAATACCGTTCACCCACATGGCGGCGATGTACAGAACGGTGCCCACGGTCGCCAACCAGAAGTGGGCGTTGATCAATTTGACGCTGTACATCTGCTTGCGATGCCACAGGATCGGTACCAGGTGATACAGGGCGCCAATGGAAATCATCGCTACCCAGCCCAGGGCGCCGGAGTGCACGTGGCCCACGGTCCAGTCGGTGTTGTGGGACAGTGCGTTCACCGTCTTGATGGACATCATCGGGCCTTCAAAGGTGGACATGCCGTAGAAGGACAGGGATACCACCAGGAAACGCAGGGTGGGGTCGGTGCGCAGTTTGTGCCAGGCGCCGGACAGGGTCATGATGCCGTTGATCATGCCACCCCAGGAGGGGGCCAGCAGAATCACGGACATGATCATCGCCAGGCTCTGGGTCCAGTCCGGCAGCGCGGAGTAATGCAGGTGGTGACCACCGGCCCAGACGTAAATGGAGATCAGCGCCCAGAAATGCACGATGGACAGCTGGTAGGAATATACCGGGCGTCCAGCCTGCTTGGGCACGAAGTAGTACATGATGCCGAGGAAGGCCGCAGTCAGGAAGAAGCCCACCGCGTTGTGGCCGTACCACCACTGGATCATCGCGTCAGCAGTGCCGGCAAAGTAGGAATAGGACTTCCACGCCGAGGCCGGTACCGCCAGGTTATTGACGATGTGCAGACAGGCAATGGTGATGATGTAGGCGCCGAAAAACCAGTTGGCCACATAGATGTGGGAGGTGCGACGCTTGGCGATGGTGCCGAAGAACACCATGGCATAGGCCACCCAGATCAGCGCGATCAGGATGTCGATCGGCCACTCCAGTTCCGCGTATTCCTTGGAGGAAGTCAGGCCCATGGGCAGGGTGATGGCAGCGAGGATAATCACCAGCTGCCAGCCCCAGAAGGTGAAGGGGATCAACCAGCCACCCCAGAGGCGGGTCTGACAGGTACGCTGCACCACATAGTAGGAAGTGGCAAACAGCACGCTACCGCCAAAGGCGAAGATCACCGCGTTGGTGTGCAGCGGGCGCAGGCGGCCAAAGTGGCTGAACGGTTGGAAGAAGTCGTTCAGCTGTGGCCACGCCAGCTGGGCGGCAATCAATACCCCCATCGCCATGCCGAAAACGCCCCATACCACCGACATGACGGTGAACTGGCGCACGATTTTGTAGTCATAGTCCGGCACGGGGCCGGTCTTTGCCACGGTTGTCGTCATTGTATTACTTCCGTTGCTTTTTTGAGATTCGTATCCAGCAAACGAGCGGGGGCCCGCCATCCTGATTTCGGCTACATCCCTTCAAAGTAGACGCAGCCAAGCGGCAGACGAGGATTTAAACGCATCATTCGCCCGCCAAAACTGATCTAGGTCAATTCCCTGCCCTTGCCTGCAGCAATCCGCAGACGCAGGGCATTCAACTTGATGAAGCCCTCGGCGTCTTTCTGGTCGTAGGCACCGGCATCGTCCTCGAAGGTGGCGATGCGCTCGTCGAACAGGCTGTCCGCGGAACGGCGACCCACTGCGGTCACGCTGCCCTTGTACAGCTTCAGGCGCACCTCACCGTTTACCACTGACTGGGAATCATCGATGGCAGCCTGCAGCATGCGGCGCTCCGGTGACCACCAGTAGCCGTTGTAAATCAGCTGGGCATAGCGCGGCATCAGCTCGTCTTTCAGGTGTGCCACTTCACGGTCCAGGGTGATGGACTCGATAGCACGGTGCGCCCTCAGCAGGATGGTGCCGCCGGGCGTCTCGTAACAGCCGCGGGACTTCATGCCCACGTAGCGGTTCTCAACGATGTCCAGGCGACCGATACCATTGGCACCGCCGAGCTTGTTGAGCTTCTCCAGCAGAGTCGCCGGGGACATCCGCTCACCGTCAATCGCCACCGGATCGCCCTGCTCAAAGGTCAGGGTGATGTAAGCCGGCTTGTCGGGGGCAGCCTCCGGACTGACGCTCCAGCGCCACATATCCTCTTCGGCTTCCGCCCACGGCTCTTCCAGAGTGCCGCCCTCATAGGAGATATGCAGCAGGTTGGCGTCCATGGAGTACGGGGATTTCTTCTTGCTGGAAGAGAAGTCCACGGGAATCTCGTGCTGCTCGCAGTACTGCATCAGCTTCTCGCGGGAGTTCAGGTCCCACTCGCGCCAGGGTGCAATTACCTGGATGCCAGGTTTCAGTGCATAGGCACCCAGCTCGAAACGCACCTGGTCGTTACCCTTGCCGGTGGCACCGTGGGAAATGGCGTCAGCCCCGGTCTCGTTGGCAATCTCGATCAGGCGCTTGGCAATGAGCGGGCGGGCGATGGAGGTACCGAGGAGGTACTCGCCCTCATAGATGGTATTGGCGCGGAACATGGGAAACACGAAATCCCGCACGAACTCCTCGCGCAGGTCATCGATATAGATTTCCTTGACCCCCAGCGCTTCAGCCTTGGCACGCGCCGGTTCGACCTCTTCCCCCTGGCCGATATCAGCGGTGAAGGTCACCACCTCGCATCCGTAAGTATCCTGCAGCCAGCGCACGATGACGGAGGTATCGAGTCCGCCGGAATACGCCAGTACCACTTTATTGATATCGCTCATTATTACCCTCTACCGGGATCTACCGCCGCCGCAAAGCCCCGGCGAGAACCCACCGGTAACCATGAATAGAAGTCTTCTGCTGGGGGAGTTATTGTTGGAAGTGTGCCCAGTTATGGCAGTTGCGCTGCCTTTTTCGGGGCGCGATTGTAGCGCTTCAAATGGCGAACGACTAGCGCCAACTGGTCTCGCGCCAGAACCGGTTACTTTTTAAACGATCTCGCGTCGCATTTTCAGTAATGTTCGGTTAGCATCTGCGCCCCAATCAACCGGCCCCCTATTCATATTCAGAGTTGCGGAAAAGACCATGGAGCAAATCACCCTGCGCGCCCCCGATGACTGGCATATCCACCTGCGCGACGGCACCGCCCTCGAGCGCACCGTCGGCGACGCAGCAAGGCAGTTTCGCCGCGCTATCGTGATGCCGAACCTGGTACCGCCGGTGGTCGATGCCGAAGATGCGCTCTTTTACCAGCTGCGCATCCGCGAGCAGATCCCCGAGGGCAATCCGTTTGAACCCCTGATGGTGATCTACCTCACCGACCGCACCGATGCCGAAACCGTGCGCCTGGCCCACAAAGCCGGCGTAGTGGCCGCCAAACTCTATCCGGCCGGCGCGACCACCAATTCTGACTCCGGCGTCACCGATATCGCCAACATCTACCCCGCCCTCGAGGCCATGCAGGAGTGCGGCATGAAGCTGCTACTCCACGGCGAAGTCACCACGGAGGATATCGACATCTTCGACCGCGAGCAGGTGTTCATCGAGAAAATCCTGTCCCGGGTGGTGGATGATTTCCCGACCCTGAAGGTGGTGCTCGAACACATCACCACCGCCCATGCGGCAGAATTCGTGCAGAATGCCCGCGAGGGCGTTGGCGCCACCATCACCGCGCACCACCTGCTGTACAACCGCAACCATATGCTGGTGGGCGGTATCCGCCCCCACTATTACTGCCTGCCCATCCTGAAGCGCGGCTATCACCAGTCCGCGCTGATCGAGGCGGCTACCAGCGGCAACCCGAAGTTCTTCCTCGGCACCGACTCTGCACCCCACGCCCAGGACAAGAAAGAGACTGCCTGTGGCTGTGCCGGCTGCTACACCGCCTACAGCGCCATCGAGCTCTACGCCGAGGTATTCGAGCGTGCCGGCAAGCTGGACAAGCTCGAGGCCTTTGCCAGCGAATTCGGCCCCGACTTCTATGGCCTGCCCCGCAACGAGGGCACCATCACCCTGAAACGTGAGCCCTGGCGCCTGCCAGAGAGCCTCACCATGGGTGAAGAGAGACTGATTCCCCTGGCCGCGGGTGAAACCCTGAACTGGCGACTGGTATGATCCGCCAGGATTGACGTACCGAAATGCGAAGCCCCGGCCAGGGTGGGCTCTCGTGTGACTTTCGGCGAGAGGGACCTCGCCGAAAAGCCTACAGGGATGTATTTACGGCGTGTCACGGGAGAGCCCACCCTGGCCGGGGCGCCACCGAACACTGCTGAAAATCCAGACGACCAAGGACCCCAAGTGACCCCCGCCGAAGACCCCACCGGACCGAAAAGCCTTCTGGCCCAGCGATTTCGCGGATTCCTGCCCGTAGTGGTGGATCTGGAAAGCGGTGGTTTCAACGCGCGCACCGACGCCCTGCTGGAAATTTCTGCCGTCATCCTCGATATGGATGAAGACGGCGTGATCTTCCCTGCGGAGACCCACAGCTTTCATATCGAGCCCTTCGAAGGGGCCAATGTCGAGCAGTCTGCGCTCGACTTTATCGGCATCGACCTGGAATCCCCTGACCGGGAGGCCTGGCCAGAGGAGATTGCCCTGCCCGAGCTGTTCCGCAAGATCCGTACGGCGGTAAAGAAGCACAGCTGTACTCGCGCTGTGCTGGTAGCCCACAACGCCCACTTCGACCTCGGCTTCGTCAACGCCGCTGTTGATCGCTGCGGCATCAAGCGCAACCCCTTCCACCCGTTCTCCTGCTTCGACACTGCCACCCTGGCCGGACTGGCCTATGGGCAGACCGTGCTGGCCAAGGCCTGCCAGGTCGCCGGCATCGAATTTGATAACAGCAGTGCACATTCGGCGGAGTACGACGCGGACAAAACCGCCGAGCTGTTCTGCCTGATCGTCAACCGCTGGCGCGCCCTGGGTGGATGGCCGCTGCCAGTCCAGGCCTCCCCCGCCACAGAAGAGGACGGCGCAGAAAACAACGGATAAGCCCCACAGCGCAAAGCTTGCGTGACGCACTTCGCAAGCTGGCGCAACGTCCTACGAGTTCACCGCCAAGGTACAACCAAGGTCGCATTCCCGCCCGCACCGGGCGCTCCTACGCTGATCGGTGTAGTCATTCGGCGACAGACCGAACACCAATCCGATAACAATAACGGTGAATGCGATGATGATCCCCAGCCCCTGCCGCGGCTCGTTCCGCGGTCTTGCTACTGCTGTAGCCCTCACTTGTGCCGCCGGCGCCCACGCCGGCAGCTGGCAGCAAAATGTCGCTGTCGGCGGCTTCAATAACGTCAATATCTACACCCCCGACAGCCGATCCGAAATCGGCGACGGCAAAGCCCTGCTGATCGTGCTGCACGGCTGCTCCCAGCCGATCAACAACTACCTGACCGCCAACCTGGAGGTCGCCGCTGAAGAGTACGGCATGGTGGTAGCCGTACCCGATGCCATGAACAAGGCAGGCTTCAGCTGCTGGTCCTACTGGGAGGGGACCAAGTCCCGCAGCGCCGGCGACTACAAAAACCTGATTCAGCTGGCCAACGACCTATCAGTAGACAACGCCCGCGATATTGACCCAGACCAGGTCTACATCGCCGGCCTCTCTTCCGGCGCAGCCTTTGCCAACACCACCGCCTGCCTGGCTCCGGATGTATTTGCCGGCATGGGCATCAGCGCCGGCCCCAGCATCGGCACCAGCTCCAACGGCGCCCTGGGCCCCTGCGAGCAGGCGGATGTTACAAGCCGCTGCAACACCTATGCCGGCAGTTACAAGGGCGCCTTTGAGACACAGATCGCCTCCATTGCCCATGGCTACGACGATACGACGGTGAACCTCTGCTACAACGAGCAGAACGCCAACGGCATGGCTGGCGTCTACGGAGTCGCCCAGCTGCCGGGAACGAACACCGTCAGTGAGGGCAGCCGCACCGCCGACGAGACCCTCTGGGAGGACGGTCGCGTTTCCATGCTCTGGTTCAACAACGTCGATCACGCCTGGTCCGGTGGCGAGGGCGCCAGCGGGGGCTATATCAACGGCAATGGCATCAACTACGCCAGCTATCTCGGCCGCTACTTCCGCGACAACAACCAGCGGGTGGACCGCAACCAGCCGCCCGTCGTGAGCCATGTCCAGGTCACTGCGAGCGGTGATCGCCTGCTGGTAAGCGGCAACGCCGAAGACACAGAAGGCAGCGTCACTGAAGTTCAGGCCTCATTCTCCGGCGACGCCGGTTCGACGTCCGTCACAGGAGGAGTGGACAGCAGTGGATTTTTCAACCTGACCAGCCCCGCGCTCGCCGATGACCTCTATGAGGTCACCGTGGTGGCCACGGACGATCAGGGAGCCCGGAGCGAGGCCTTCTCCACCACCGCACGCGTGGGGCCGGAGCCGCCCGAGACGGCCCCGGAACTCAGCAACATCAGCGCATCAACGTCAGGGCAGTGCGCGACTGTTACCGGCACAGTGGTAGACGAAAACCAGAACCTGGATCAGGTGTCCGTGGCGTTCAGCAACGGAACGGTGCCAGCGGCAGTAATGGGTACCGAGTTCACCGCTGAACAATGCAACCTGCCCGGAGGCAGCGGTTCTGCCACCGTCACCGCAACAGACCTTGGCGGACTCTCCAGCACCGCCACGGTCAGCTTCACCGTCGATGCCGGGATCACCGCCGACCTAGATACCCACATCGCCGCCGGCAGGCTCGACTACGCCGTGGGTTACTCCAACTGCTACCTGGAATACGGCACCGACGCCTTCCGGCTGGATGAGGTAGCCGCGGGCAATGGCCAGTGCCGCTGGGAGGACGACGATGCTACCTGCTACGGCCCGGATCAGGCATGCACATCTACCGGCGGTGACTCTGGTGGCGATTCCGGCGGTGATTCGGGTGGCGATTCCGGCGGTGATTCGGGTGGCGACACGGGGGGCAGCGGTGGTGACGGCGGTCAGCCCGGCGAGTGCGTCGAACAGACTACGTACAATTACTACCACAAGACTGCTGGCCGCGCGTACAGCACCGGCAACTACTTCTCCCCGGACTATTTCGCCAACGGCAGTGACGATCCAATGCCCGGGTCCACCTGGGGCCTCAACACCCTGTTCAGCAGCGATGGCTCCTCCTGGCAACTGGGCAACTGCCCCTGACGCCAAGCTATTACCGCCCGGGCGGGTTTCTGCCCGGCGCGGTGCACCCCCTCGCAGCGAAGCGGTGAGCCACACTGCTTTCACAGTACACTCAGAGGGTATTCTGGAACTCTGTGTGCAATCTGGGACTCTGTGTGCAAAAGGAGGCAATCATGAATACCCCCCGCGGTGGACTGCGGCTGTCCAGCATCCTTTTTGGCCTGATGGCACTGGGGCAACTCTGGAGACTGGTCGCGCAACCACAGGTACTCGTGTCTGGCGCGCCGGTGCCGGTGTGGCCGAGCGCTTTGGCCTTTATCCTGTTACTGGCACTCAGTATCTGGCTGTGGCGCCTCGCAAAAAAAGCACAGTAAAGCCGGGCGGTCACGGAGCCAGAAAGGATTGCTCTCTACCTGCAACAGGCCGCCCCTGATTTGCCTGCAGATGGGGTTCGCATGCGCCCCACTCTCGTATGCGCCTCATTAGAGGCGCCGCAGATCGCGCGTCGCTTGAGATTTAAACAACGCGAATCAAGCAACGCAGAAAGAAGCAGACGGAGAGAGACAAACGGGGAAGGATCAACGGAAGATTTCTCGTTACCCGGACAGATAGAGAGCAGAGGGGATTCAGGCTTGGCGGCTGCGCCAAAGTACAGAGCAGGCGGCTACTGGACAGCCCGTGCGCAAGCGGGTGATTTTTTATCCAACTTGCTATAGAATGGCTCGTTCACGCAGAAAACCGGATAATTATTGTGGCCAAAAAAGCTTCCAGCGCGTCTAAACGCAAGCAACCCACCGCTATGGAAACCCGCGAGAGTATTGAAGAGCAAGTAAAGGCTTTCCTCTCTTCAGGCGGCGAAATCGAGCAGGTGCCCAAAGGGGTCAGTGGCCAGACGAACACCTCCGGACCCAAGCACATTACCCTGGGCAAGAAGCCCCGCGCCTGAGCCGGACCTGAAAGCGCGGACCGGCTGAAGTCGTTCCGGACCGCGTTCTTCCTTTCAGATTTCCCCCGGTCCGTCCCTTCCAGACTCTTCTCCATCAGAAGATGCCTTACGGCATCTCCTCCTCCAGCTCAGAACCTTCCTTCACCGGCGGCATCAGGTCTTCCTTGGTGATATTCATGGCCATCAGCACGTTCGCGGCCACGTAGACGGACGAGTAAGTACCGACAACCACGCCCACGATCAGTGCCAGCGAGAAGTTGTGAATCAACTCACCGCCGAAGAACTGCAGTGCCCACAACACCAGCAAGGTGGTGAATGAGGTCATGAAGGTACGGCCCAGTGTCTGGCTGATGGAAATATTGATGATTTCATCCGGCTCCGCCTTGCGCACCTTGCGGAAGTTCTCCCGGATACGGTCCGCCACCACGATGGTGTCGTTCAGGGAGTAGCCGATCACGGCAAGCACCGCAGCCAGAACGGTCAGGTCAAAATCCAGCTTGAACAGGGCAAAGAAGCCCAGCACGATAATCACATCGTGGGCCAGTGCCGCCACCGCACCGAAAGAGAACTTGTACTGGAAGCGCAGGGCCACGTAAGCCATCACCACCACCAGCGCGAACAGCATGCCCAGGCCGCCATCATCGCGGAGCTCTTCACCAATCTGGGGCCCCACCATTTCCACGCGACGCAGAGTCACATCTCCCGGTGAAGCCTGTTCCAGCATGGTCACCAGCTCGTCACCGATGGACTGGGTCGCCTCCTCGTCGCGGGCGCTGATCTGGGTCTGCGCCTCTGCCACCGCCGGTGGCAGCTTGATCAGGATCTCGCTGTCGGAGCCGAAGCGCACCACCGACGCTCCCTCATAGCCTGCATCCACCAGCTGCTTGCGCACATCCTCGATTCCAGGTGCCTGCTCGTAACCCACCTCGATCTGGGTGCCGCCGGTAAAGTCCAGGCCAAATTTCAGGCCGTTCAGGACCAGCGCTGCAATCGCGGCGAGCAGCAGAACGATGGAAACGGCCGCGGCCGGTTTGCGCCAGCGCATGAAGTCGTACACGCGCTTGCCCATGTATTCGGTGATCTTGCCGTTTTCTACTTTGGTCTCACTCATTGCCAACGCCCTTAAATCCAGAGTTTCTGCACACGGCGACCGCCGTAGAACAAGTTAATCAGTGCCCGGGTACCCATGATGGCGCTGAACATGGAGGTCAGGATGCCGATGGACAGCGTCACTGCGAAGCCCTGTACCGGGCCGGAGCCGATGGCATAGAGAATCACCGCCACAATCAACGTGGTGATGTTGGCATCCACAATGGTGCTGAAGGCGTTATCAAAACCGGCGCTGATGGCCGACTGGGGCGGCATACCATTGCGCAATTCTTCCCGTATTCGCGAGAAGATGAGCACGTTGGCGTCCACGGCCATACCGACGGTCAATACGATACCGGCGATACCCGGCAGGGTCAGGGTAGCGCCGAGAATCGACATCACTGCCACCAGCAGGATCAGGTTGACCGACAGGGCGATATTCGCCGCCAGCCCGAATACGCGGTAGAACAGCAGCATACAGACCAGGACCGCAAGCAGGCCGATCTGCACCGAGGTCACACCCACCTTGATGTTGTCGGCACCCAGGGACGGGCCGATGACCCGCTCTTCCACAAAGTACATCGGCGCAGCCAGGGCACCGGCGCGCAGCAACAGGGCCAGCTCCTGGGCCTCTGCCGGGCTGTCCAGTCCGGTGATCCGGAACTGGCGACCCAGGGCACTCTGTACGGTGGCCAGGCTGATGATCTTCTTGTCGTCGGTGCGGCGCTGCACCACCACCTCATTACCCTCGTCATCGACGGAGGTTTCCGGCACGAAGCGACTCTCGATAAACAGGGTGCCCATGCGGCGACCCACGTTCTTCCAGGTTGAGCGGTGCATCAGTTCGCCGCCGCGGGCATCCAGGGTGATGTTCACCTGCGGGAAGCCGCTCTCGTCATAACCGACACGGGCATCGGTCACACGGTCGCCCTTGATGATCACCTTGCGCTCAAGCCAGGCGCCGCCGTAGGCCTGACGCTGCTGCTCGTTGCGGTACTCGAAGAACTCCTTGTTGGTGACCAGCGCATCGGGCTGCGCCTCCATCCGGTATTCCAGGTTGGCGGTCTTGCCGATGATGCGCTTGGCCTCGGCGGTGTCTTGCACACCCGGCAGTTCCACCACGATGCGATTGGCGCCCTGGCGCTGGACGATGGGCTCGGCCACCCCCAGCTCGTTGACACGGTTGCGCAGGGTAGTCAGGTTCTGGGTTACTGCATAATCCTCAAGCTGCTTGATCTCCTGCTCGGCGAGGGTGGCGCGGATCTCCAGATTGCTGCCGCTGCCGGCTTCCACCAGCTGCAGCTGTGGAAATTCCTTGCGCATGGTGGAAAGCCCCAAGTCCCGCAGCTCTTCATCACGGAAACGGGCCACGATCTCGCGGTCATCCACCAGATCCACGCTGCGGTAACGGGCCTTGGCCGCACGCAGCTTGGACTTCACGTCCTGGAGGTAACCCTCCATGTTGGTGCGCACGATGGTGTTGGTATCCACCTCCATCAGGAAGTGCACACCACCGGCCAGGTCCAGACCGAGCTTCATCGGGCTGGCACCGAGGTTGGCCAGCCATTCCGGGGTAGTAGAGGCCAGGTTCAGGGCCACGACGTAGTCACTGTGGCCGAGTGCCTGCTGAATGGCACGCTTGGCAGGTAGCTGCTCCTCAATGGACTTCAGGCGCAGCAGGATGGCCTTGTCCCCCACTTCGCCACCGAAATACTCGATACCAGCCTCGTCCAGGGCCTTGCGAGCCTTATCGAGGACGCTCTCTCCGACCTCCATGGCGCTGGACTGGCCGGAGATCTGCACGGCCGGGTCGGGTTTGTAGAGGTTGGGGGAGGCGTAGAGGAAGCCCAGGCCCACCACCGCGAGAATCAGGAGGTATTTCCAGAGGGGGTAGCGATTCATGCTGCTCTCATTGTTGTAATGCGGCCCTGTGAGCCGGTAAATCTTGGCAATGTCGGAGGATATGCGGGCGCCTCAGCCAGAATGCAAGGCGCGGCCGTCCCCAAGTGGGGGCCGATTATACGGGGATCACCTGAGGGTACAAATGGCGGGCCCGCGGGGCCCTCAGCCCAGCGGCGGCACCTCGCGGCCCAGCCGCTTGTAGAACGCCGCCACGTAAGTCTCCAGCTCGCCGGCGGCAATAGCATCCCGGAGGTGCTGCATCAGGCGCTGGTAATGGCGCAGGTTGTGAATGGTATTGAGCTGGGAGCCGAGGATCTCGCCACAGCGATCCAGATGGTGCAGGTAACTGCGGGAGAAGTGCTGGCAGGTATAGCAGTCGCAGTCCTCCTCCAGCGGGCGCGTGTCGTGGCGGTGCTTGGCATTGCGGATCTTCACCACCCCCTCGAAGGTGAACAGATGGCCGTTGCGGGCGTTGCGGGTGGGCATCACGCAGTCGAACATATCCACGCCGCGGCGCACCGCCTCGACGATATCTTCCGGCTTGCCTACCCCCATCAGGTAGCGGGGCTTGTCTGCCGGCATCTTGTGGGCCAGGTGATCCAGTACCTTGATCATCTCGTCCTTGGGCTCACCCACTGACAGGCCGCCGATGGCGTAGCCGTCAAAGCCGATCTCGGTCAGCCCGCGCAGGGAAACATCCCGCAACTCCGGATACATGCCCCCCTGCACGATCCCGAACAGCGCCGACGGACTGTCGCCGTGGGCATTCTTCGAGCGCTCGGCCCAGCGCAGGGATAGCTCCATGGACTTGCTCGCCTCGTCCGGTGTGGCCGGGTAAGGGGTACACTCATCGAAGATCATCACGATATCGGAGCCCAGTGAGCGCTGCACGCGCATGGACTCTTCCGGATCCATAAACACCGGACTGCCGTCAACGGGAGACTTGAAAGACACCCCTTCCTCGGTGATCTTGCGCATCTTGCCCAGGCTGAATACCTGGAAACCACCGGAATCCGTCAGGATCGGACCCTGCCACTGCATGAAATCGTGCAGGTCCCCATGTTCCTCGATCACCTCGGTACCGGGGCGCAGCATCAGGTGGAAGGTGTTGCCGAGAATGATATGGGCACCGATGGCCTCCACATCCCGGGGCAACATGCCTTTGACCGTACCGTAGGTACCCACCGGCATAAAGGCCGGGGTCTCCACCACCCCACGGGGAAAACGCAGCCGCCCGCGGCGGGCCTTGCCGTCGCTGGTGTCCAGTTCAAACTGCATAAAACATTCGCGGCTCAAGGGTCTCTCCTCGGTCTATTCCATTGCACTGGGTGCGGCCATTCACCAGGGGCTGACATTGGGATTGCGGCTGATCAACATGGCATCGCCGTAACTGAAGAAGCGATAGCGCTCCCGCACCGCCTCCCGATAGGCATTCATGGTCTGCTCGTAACCGGCAAAAGCGCTCACCAGCATCATCAGGGTGGACTCGGGCAGGTGGAAATTGGTGATCAGTCGGTCCACCACCTGGAACTGGTAGCCGGGGTAGATGAAGATATCGGTCTCCCCCACCGTCGGTTTCAGCTCGCCACTGGCGGCGGCGCTCTCCAGGGCGCGCACACTGGTGGTACCCACGGCAATCACCTTTCCGCCGCGGGCGCGGCAATCCGCTACCGCCCTGCAGACAGACTCGGGGACGTTCAATACCTCGCTGTGCATCTGGTGCTCGTGGATATCGTCCACCCGCACCGGCTGGAACGTGCCCGCGCCCACGTGCAGGGTCACGAAAGCGGTTTCCACCCCCATATCGCGCAGGGTATCGAGCATCTCCTCATCGAAATGCAGTCCGGCCGTGGGCGCAGCAACGGCACCGGCCTCGCGGTTATAAACGGTCTGGTAGCGCTCGCGATCCGCCTCGTCATCCGGGCGGTCGATATAGGGCGGCAGCGGCATATGGCCGAGGCGCTCCAGCACCGGCAAGGCACCTTCCGACGGGAAGGCCAGCTCGAACAGCGCATCGTGGCGGGCCACCATCTCCAGTGCAGTGTCATCCTCCAGCAGGATGCGGGTACCCGGCTTTGGCGACTTGCTGGAGCGGATATGGGCCAGCGCCCTGCCCTCGTCCAGCACCCGCTCGATCAGGATCTCCAGCTTGCCACCACTCTCCTTGCGGCCAAACAGCCGCGCCGGAATAACCCGGGTATCGTTGAACACCAGCAGGTCGCCGGACTGCACCAGCTGGGGCAGTTCCAGGAACTTGCGGTGATCCACGGCTCCCGTAGGGCCATCGAGGCACAACAGGCGGCTGCCGCGGCGCTCCCTGGCGGGGGCACGGGCTATGAGCTCATCGGGCAAATCGAAATGGAAATCCTGGCGACGCATGGCTTCAGTTTAGGAGGTTGGAAATCGGCCGCGAAGATTAACGGAAACCCCCGCCAGCGCCAAATCCGGTTGACCGGCTCCAGTCCATGGCTATAATCACCCCCCTGTCCGAGGCACCCCAAACCACGCCTCGAGCCGCTGCCAGAGTGGTGAAATTGGTAGACACAGGGGATTCAAAATCCCCCGGGGTAAAACCCGTGCCGGTTCGAGTCCGGCCTCTGGTACCAAATTAAAAAAGCCCGCCATGCGCGGGCTTTTTTAATTTGGAATCGGGGTGTCGGCGAGAACCGGCACTCCGGTTCGACCAACCGCGCCAGCGGTTAGGACGCCGAAGGCGCCCGAAGGGGCGCATCGGCAAAGCCGATGCGATCAGTCCGGCCGGTAGAAGAACCCTGAAACCTCTGCCAAAACGATTCCTTTCTCTTTAGTAACGAAAGTCGGTAACCGATTGCGCCCACGACGCAATCAACAACGAGCAACCGCAGGTTGCGAAGCCCGAAGGGCCAAAAAAGCCAAAGCTTTTTTGGTTAGTCCGGCCGCCTCCCCTGCAAAGCCCCCGCATCGCATGCCTTCTTTGTCTGGCAGCAGAGACCGGCGACCCCTTGCGTCCATGACGCGATCAACAATGAGCAGCTGGCTACAGCTGCGAAACTCGAAGGGCCCAAAAGGCCTTAGAGTTATTGGTTTGAACACCAACCCGGTTCGATTTACTTTGCCTTACCTCCACGACAGACGCCACCAAAGCGAATTCACCAGCAAAACAATCGCCAAAAGACAGAGTATATTAGCGCCTCTTAAAAATATGATTCAGTAAAGACATTGCAAAAAACACTACAAGAACCAACACATACCCAAAGAGAAGCACAGGTGAGGACACATAGTTCCACGCCATGTCCCCAGTGAAACTCTCCAACGCTCCTTTCGAGACAAGCGCCAACAAAAAACTGGAAGTTATGATGGAAAAATAGAAAAAATTAGCAACAACAAAAAGGCGCAAAAAAGAAATTTCAGCTATTCTCAACCTCTATTCCCCTGCATGATATCGAAATACTAGCTGCAATGATCGAATTGTTTAAACGCCGCACTCCTTAAACTCTCAAAACAAACCCAGCGATAACTACCCTATATGCGGGTAACACGACATGCTGACGCTTTTCATATGCAACAGGAGCTAAGTCGCTTTTGAAAAAATGCTCCAAACCGCTGAGCTTTGCTCACCCCCCATGCTCGCCCCCCATGCTCGCCCCCCATGCTCGCCCCTCCAAAGCTAACGCACTCTGAAAAAACATACTATGCGTTGCCATATAATTAGAGTTAAAGCGACAACAAAGCCACATTCAATATAAAGCCGCTCTCTCCCAGACTGAAACCAATCAAAATAAACACCCAGCCGATAAAAAGTCTCAAACAAGACCCCAAGTATTGCGATACTGACAGCCAGAGGGTTCGCAACAAGAATGAAAAAAAATAACTTTTCAGCCAATTTGATAACAGACATCATTACTCAACCAAACAAACTAGACTGAGTCTAAAAAGAAGAAAAAATTTCAACTACATATCCTCAACAAGAAACCAGCAAACAAAAATCCCTAGCGAGATTCGCTACCGCAGTTTGACCAAGCACTTCTCCACCGTAATCAACAACGGGCAACCAATAGACTGCAAAGCTAGAGTCACCTTCCCCCAACATTCAATACCACCTTCCCCACCGAACCCCCACTCCGCAAACACTCAACCGCCTCATGCGCCTGCTCAAACCCAAACTCATGCCCGACATGCGGCGCCGGCAAGTCTAAACCTGCGCAGCCATCCAACAACGCATCAAACAGCGACTGCTCCTGCCACAACCAGATCAGGTTGAAAGCCAACACCGAGCGATTGCTGCTGATCATCTCCATGACGTCGTAGCGGGGTCGAGTCAGGTAAAGCCAGGCGGCCTTGAGCCAATTGGGCTTGTCGCCGGGAGTGAATTCGGCAGCCCCAAACACCACCAACCTGCCGGTCGGTGCCAGCGACTGGAAGGACTGCTTTTGCACCTTGCCACCGATGCCATCCAGCACCGCGTGCAGGGGGCGGCCAGCGAGAGTAGTTTTTAACTGTGAGGCAAAGTTCGGTCCGCGCACGATAACCTCATCGAAACCCTGCTCCCGCAGAAATTGACGCTTTCCGGCGGAGCCGACAGTGCCGATGGGAGTCGCTCCGAGTTGACGCAGCATGCGCATGGCCTGCAGACCCACACCGCCAGCAGCACTGTGGACAAGAACCACCTGCCCGGGCTTCACCGCCCCGAGATCATTCAGTGCGTAATAGGCCGTCAGGCTCTGTACCGGGAAGGCCGCGCCCTCGGCAAAGCGCCAGCCCGACGGCATCTTCCGGCAGTGCTGGGGCGGTACATCCAGACAGTCCGCGTAGCCACCAAAGCGGATGCAGCCGTACACGCGGTCACCCACTGCCAGGTCTGTATTTGCCTTCTCGCCGATCTCAGTAACACGACCGGCAAACTCCAGGCCGGGAATAAAACTGCCCTCCGGGGTTGCCGAATACAGTCCCGTCAGCGCAAAGATATCGGCAAAATTGAGTCCGACGGATTTGACGTCGATACGGACGTTGTCGGCCGCGAGTGATGCCAGCGGCTCCTCAACGAGGCGCAGGTCGCTGATCGCGCCGGCCTTCTGTGTACGCCACACGCGTCGGGTTTTACTCATCTGCCGTTACTGCCCGCTCAACCATCCGCTCTCGAGTCCAGCATTGCCAGCAACTGCGCAACACTGGGGCGCGTCTTGTAATCTTCGGATACATGGGCCCACTGGACGATGCCATTACCGTCCACCAGAAAGACCCCCGGGGCGGCGATCTTATGGTGATCCCGGCCGGACCAGTCTTCCAGCACAATGCCGTAACCGCGGTATTTTTCTGCGGTGGCATCGTCGATCTGTACCACCACATCGAAAGCCTCGTGGGCCTTCAGGTCCGGGTCGGACAATACCGGGAAGGGAATTTCGTAGGTAGCCTGGGCGATGGCACTGGCATCAGGCTTGTCCGCGCTGATCAGCACCGGCGTTACGCCGCGGCGCTCGAATTCAGGCCACGCCTCCGTCAGCTGCCGAATCTGCGTATTGCAGTAGGGGCACCAGCCGCCGCGGTAGAACACCACCAGGACCGGTGCCTGCCCCAGCAGCCGGGTCAGCGCCATGGATTCGCCTTTGTGGGTGGTCACAGAAAAAGCGGGCACTTTTTCTCCAACAGCAACGCCGGTGTCACTCTGCCCCAGGGAACTGATATCAGCCTCCTGCAATGCCGGCAGTCGATCCGGCAGCTCCAGCTCCTGTGCCGTTAGGGGTGCGGCGAGCAATAACGCGCAGATCAGGGTCGCGATGGTTTGGGTCATGAGCGCTTCCTGCTTTTTTGATGAGTGTTTTTTAGGAATCGTGTGTGGTGTGGCGGTCTCAGGCCTCGGTAGCCAGCTGTGGGCCTACCCGTAACGTCATGATGGAAAGACACTGTGCCAGCAGAGCACACGTCATGATACCGGCCACCAGCGGCAATGGTTCACCTTCGAAAAACAAACTCACCAGAACGATACCAACCGCACCGAGCAACATCTGCAATGCACCGCCCAGTGCTGCAGCGGTACCGGCGATAGGGCCGTGCGCCTCCAGCGACAGAACCATGGTGGTGGGCACCACCAGTCCCAGAAATGCGTTACTGATCATCAGCATGGTAACCAGCAGTGGGAAGCTATCGGCACCGAGGGAAAACAGCACAAACATGGCCGTCGCACTGGTGGCGAAACCGGCCACGGCCCGCTTTACCACCACCACCTGCCCAAGACGCTCCCCCAGGGTAGCGGCGAACTGGCTGGCGATAAAAAAGCCGACGGCATTGAGGGAAAACGCCAGGCTGAACTGGGTTGGCGTCAGGCCATAGTGCCCGGTGTAAATAAAAGATGAGGTGGACAAAAAGATAAAAAAGCTTGCCATGCCGAGCCCACCGATGGCGGTGAGGCCCATATAGCCACGATCGCGGAAGAGACTGCGGAAAGCGCGCACCATGGCCGAAAAGCGGAAGGGCACCCGGTGCTTCTCCGCCAGCGTTTCCGGCAGGCTCCAGAATGCCAGCGCCAGCCCGAGCAACGCAGCCAGGCCCACCGAGACAAACACCGCTGGCCAGCCGAATGGTGCAATCACCAGGCTCCCCACCAGCGGTGCCAGCATCGGCGAGATGGAAATCACCAGCATCACCGTGGTCATCAGGCGCGTGGCCCGGGTGCCGGTGTAACAGTCGCGGATCACCGCACGGGGGATGGACATACCCGCCGCGGCACCAATGCCCTGCAGGAACCGCAGTGCGATCAACCACTCGATGGAAGTTGCCAGGGCGCAGCCGATGGAAGCCGCAGCAAATAAGCCCAGACCGAAATAGAGGGGAGGCTTGCGCCCGAACATATCCGCCGCCGGGCCGTAGAACAGCTGGCTGACGCCAAAGGCGATGAAAAACGACATCAGGGTGTACTGGGTCAGCTCAACCGGCGCGTCCAGGCTCTCGGCGATCTGCGGCAGGGCGGGAAGGTACATATCGATGGCGAAAGGGCCAACGCAACTGAGCAGGCCCAGGATCAGGGCCATCTTGATAAAACCGGGGTTCATGACTGCTACAAACCTTGCCTGCCCCGGGCTTCACTTGCGGAGCATTGATAATTCTTTATGGGCAAGCGGTCGGCTGGATAACCGCTATTGGCGGTGCCTAGCGGGCATCGCCATTCTGTCTGTTCACCCAGTATTTCTGCATCTTCAGGAACATGAACGAAGCCGTCCAGGTGATCATCACCAGCCCTGTCAGGGCCTCCAAGCCGGCCGTGAACCGCAGGTGCCCCAGGGGCTCGATGTCACCGAAGCCGAGCGACGTGTAGGTGGTAAAGGAGAAATAAGCACAGTCGATCAGGCTGCCGTCAAAATTTCCCTGCATGGTCTCAAAAGCATCCGAGTGCACCATGTAGTAATACCCCAGGGCAAACAGCCAGATCTCAACCACGTGGGCAATCAGTGCACCGAAGACACCGATCAACAGGCCGAGGTGACGGTGTAGTGTCAGCCTCTGGCCAATCCGGAACAGGCCGTTCAGGGCCTCGTGATGAATCACCACGACGACGGCAACCAGTAACGAATTGATCAGAAATGCCAGTGCCATCTCAGCGCCTGCCCTGGAAAAACTCCCTTACAAGGTCACCGCCCTCATCGGCCATGACCCCACCCTCAACAGCGATACGGTGGTTGAAGAAAGCCGCCTGACCCAGCTGGAGCTGACTCTCCACCACACCAGCGCGGGGCTCGGTGGCACCATAAACCAACCTTGCGATACGCGCATGCACCATGGCCCCAAAGCACATGGTACAGGGTTCTATGGTGACGTACAGGGTGGCCTCGGGCAGGCGGTAGTTGCCGGTACGCTCCGCGGCGCGGCGGAGGGCAACGATCTCGGCATGGGCACTGGGATCACAGTTGCCGATGGGACGATTGCTGCCCTCGCCGATAATCTCCCCGCTCTGCACTACCACGGCCCCGACGGGGACTTCGCCCCGCTCAGCGGCAATTTCCGCCAGCTCAAGGGCGCGCTGCATATATCCGTAATCTCTCGGGGTTGCCATCGGCAGGGTACTTCCAGCTCAGTCTATCGATTTGTTGTTCTAAGGGCTTATTTGCGGCACACCATGCGCCGAACGACAAAGTCTGCCTCCAGGCGCAAACGCTCGCGCTGCTCCAGCTCTGCCCGCGCCTGCGGATCGCCCTTCCACGCGAAAGGTGTCATTGACAGGAAATCGGTGATTGCCTCCGGGCCGTCCAGGGTAAACAGAAAACAGCAGCGCAGCTCCACTTCCGGCACGAAACCCTGCAGGGGCTTCGGCGGTTCGTGTCGCCGCGGCTCCCTGTACAGGGCCCCCTTGAGAGACCACAGGTGTTCCGGACCCGGTGCCACATCGACGATCGATCCTCCCGGGTTGACCACGCGGCTCAGCTCCTCTGCATCACCGGGGGCAAAAACCCGGAGAATATGGTCAACGCTGTCCTCGGCCACCGGCAGGTCGAAGTTCCCCGCCACCACATACTGGCTGCCGGGCTGGCTTTTGGCCGCCATACGCACACCGGCCTTGGCAATATCGACACCAGCCAGCGCATCTGCCGGCCAACCGGCCGCGCACAGTTGCCGTGTGTAATACCCTTCGCCGCAGCCCACATCGAGCAGCTGTCGGCCAGACTCAAACGGCAGCAGGGCAGCAATTGCTTCCACCAGCGGTCGGTAGTGGCCGGCTTCGAGAAAGTGCCGGCGCGCCCGCAACATATCGGCGCTGTCGCCCGGCTCTTTTGAATGCTTGCGCTGCACCGGCAGCAGGTTGACGTAGCCCTCGCGGGCGCGGTCGAACAGATGGCCGTTGCCGCAATGCCAGCTCTCATCACGGCACTCCAGGGGCAAGCGACAAATGGGGCAGTGCCAGATCATTACAGTTCCACTGTTTCCAGGTCGACAGCCGCGGACGTCTCCTTTTTCAGGATCAGGTCCGCCGCCTTTTCTGCGATGGCAATAACCGGTGCATTGGTGTTGCCGCTTACCAGAGTCGGCATTATGGAGGCGTCCACCACCCGCAGTCCATCCACGCCGCGGACCCGCAGCTGGGCATCGACCACAGCGTCATCATCACTGCCCATTTTGCAGGTACCCACGGGATGATAGATGGTTTCCGCATGCTGGCGGATGAAGGACTCGATATCTTTGCGCTTGCTCAGGGCCTTTTCAGGGCTCCAGAGCCGCTTCTGGTAACGCTTCAGTTCTTCCTGCTGGAGAATTTCCCAGGCCATCTCGTACCCCTCCACCAATACCTGCAAATCGTCCGCGTCGCTGAGGTAATTGGGCTGAATGCGCGGCAGGTCCCTGGGATTGCGGCTTGCCAGCGTAATCTCGCCGCGACTTTTCGGACGCAGCGCGCAGGCGTGTAGCGAATAGCCATATCCGCGCTGTTTTTTCAGGCCATGCTCAAAAAGTGGCGCTGCGGTGAAATGGAACTGAACGTCCGGGTGGGCACCGGCCAGGCTGGAACTGGCAAAACCGCCGGCTTCCGCCACGTTGTTGGTCAGCGGCCCACGGTTGGCCAACAGGAACTCCGGCAGGTGCGCCGCATTTTTCAGCATGGCCCCGAACGCGGTGGAGAATGTGACCGGGGCTGACGCCTCTACCACCTGCGTCACATCCAGGTGGTCCTGCAGGTTGCGCCCCACCCCGGGCAGGTGTGCCTGGGGCACAATGCCCATTTTTTTCAGGGCAGTCTCATCCCCGATGCCGGAGAGCATCAGTAGCTGCGGTGACTGGATCGCCCCGGCGCACAGAAGCACCTCACGGTTGGCCAGAATGCGGTGGCCATTCAGCATCTCGACGCCCACGACCCGATCACCGCGGAATATCAGTCGGGCAGCCTGGCTTTTGGTGAAGACACTGAGGTTAGGCCGGTTTTTTACCGGGTGGAGATAGGCCCGCGCGGAGGAACAGCGCCGACCGCGCTTCTGGGTCACCTGGTAAAATCCCACCCCGCTCTGCCGGCTGCCGTTGAAGTCGCTGTTGTGACGGTGCCCTGCCGCCTGGCCGGCACGCACAAAGGCCTTGCCGGATTCCGTGCGCCACTTTAGATCCGATACCGCCAGAGGGCCATAACCACTGTGGTAGGCATCGCTGCCTCGCTCATTGCCCTCAGCCAACAGGAAGTATGGCAACAGGTCACGCCATCCCCACCCGGGGTTGCCTGCAGCTTCCCAGGCATCGTAGTCGGCGCCATTACCGCGGATGTAAATCATCGCGTTGATCGCGCTACTGCCACCCAGGGTCCGCCCGCGGGGCCAGAACAGGCGCCGGTCATTCAGCTCCGCCTGCGGCTCGGTGTAATGATGCAGGTTATGGCCCTTGCCCGGCACCAGGTAACTGATACCCGCCGGCATCTGTATCAGCAGGCTGCGGTCCGATTTTCCGGCCTCCAGCAGGCAGACCCGGTGCTTTTCATCGGCACTCAGCCGATTTGCCAGTACGCAGCCGGCGGAACCACCGCCGACAATGACATAATCAAAGATCATTTCACGGGGCATATCGTTATCTCTCTTATTCCCTCTCCCTCGGTACACTGGGACACTACACCCAGCTTTGGGGATTTCCTACCGGAGCGCAGCACAGATCATGACCGATTCCGAATTCAGCGACGAAAAAGTCCTGCGCAGCTGGCGACGCAACGCTGCACCATGGCAACGGGCCATCGAGGGTGCCGAAATCGGCAGTCGGGTCCGCATAACCGATGGTGCAATTGTAGCCGCCGCTATGGGGCTCCGGCCGCGCACGGCACTGGATATCGGCTGTGGTGAGGGATGGCTCTGTCGCGCGCTGTCGGCGCAGGGCGTTGAGATGTGGGGAGTGGACGCAATCGAGGAACTGGTGGCGGCGGCCCGTGCCCGCTCACAGGCCGGGAGCCATTTCCTGCAACTGCGCTATGACGAGCTGGAAAGCGGATGCTTCCCGTCCCGCTTCGACCTGCTGGTATGCAACTTTTCCCTGATCGGGCGGCAATCGGTGGAACAGGTGCTGGCCGCGGCCCCGACATTGCTCCAGCCCGGGGGCCACTTACTGATCCAGACACTGCATCCCTGGACCACAGCCAATGGGAACTACCGCAGCGGCTGGCGCCCAGGCTCCTGGCAGGGGTTCAACGAGGAATTCTGCGACCCGCCACCCTGGTATTTCCGCACGCTCGCAGACTGGATGGCGCTACTGGATGAGAAGGGCCTGAGACTGGTGCGCCTGCAAGAACCCCTGGATCCGGAGACAGGCAGCCCCGCCTCCGTGATCTTTACCGCCCATCCCGAGGATAGCGGCTATTAGTTAGTATCCGCTATGCTGAGCCCCTGACGCCCGCCGGGAAGCGGGCGTCGGATTAACGGCTCGCAGTCTCTGCGGCTGCCGGCAAATCCACCGCCCGGCCGGCACGATGGCCATCGGCACTGCGCGCCCGCACCGACAGGATATTGGCATTAGCTGCTGCATTCTCCACCGGCAGCCAGCGCTCGTCATCAAACACCTCCACCGGCAGACCCGGGAAAGGCACGGCAGTTTGCAGCTCACCATTCAACCGTACGGCGCCCGGTACCGGCACGCGGTAGCCCACACCGGCGCGATCCAGTTTGAGCAGTTCCTTGTGGCCCAGGGTGGCAGCAAACTCCGCCCAGTCACGGGCCAGTGCGGCTTTGTCCACCAGATCGGTTTCCGCCGAGAAGGTCTGGCCCTCCTGCGGTGACAGCTCCCAGGAGGCGCGGTGCCAGGCCCGCTCCGCCAGGGCCAGCAAGCGCGGATACACCATGTATTCTACCCGGGCATCAGTGCGCACTACCTCGCTCCACAGCTGCCCCTGGATCCCCCGCACATGCTCGACGAATTCAGCCGGGGCAGAGCTGGCGGACCAGCCGTTGCCGTCACGGTCGGTAGACACCTCCGCCAGCTGCGCCGTGTTGAGCGGCGCGTAGCTGAAGGTCTTCTCGGTATCGATATAACGGGAGGCCCAGTAGTAGCCGCTCTCCTTCGGATCCACCTCGTACGGCATATCGAAGTAAAGGAAATCGGAATGGGACTGCACCACGTCGAAGCCGGACTCGGCCAGGTGCACACTCTCATCTCCACCGCCCCAGAACAGCGGCCCCCAGGAATTGGCGTAGTTGTCGCTGGTAGCGAGTTCCGCAGCGGCCTCGTCGATTCGCTTAACGCCATCGTTCCAGGCGGCCATGGTGGCAATACCGGCATCAGCCAGCAGCACGCTCACGCGCTTGGCATAGTGCTCACCGAGCTTGTCCATGGATTCCACGCTGCCCTCCGCCACCAACTTCTGGCATTGCGGCGAATCGCTCCAGGGCTGTTTGCGGGCGGAGGCGGGTACGTCGCCTTTTTCCGGATCGCTGCCGGGCGCGTTCTCAAAGCTGCCGCTGGCGAGGATATTGACGGCTTCATCACCACCAAAGTGCCAGGTCTCCAGTGGTACACCGGCAACAGCGTGCATGGCCTGCACCTCGCGAATCAGCTTGTTCACGAAGCGGTAAGTGGAATCGATACAGGGGTTGATGTAGCTGTCGTTATAGAACTGCACGGACAGGTATTCAGTGTCGTCCTCCGGGTCGATCAGCCGGTACTCGCTGGCCTGCTCCGGCGCGCTCTCTGCCAGGCGGCGGTAGCGGGCTTCCATCGCCACCACGGCAGCGCGGGCGTGGGCCGGCATATCAAACTCAGGCACGACTTCGATATGCCGCGCGGCGGCATAGCGCAGGATCTCGACATAGTCATCGACGGAAAAGTAACCACTGCCGTTGTTATCGGTACTGGGACCGGAGCCCAGCTGTGGCAGCAGGCACTGGTCCTCATTCAGGTCGAAGCAGCGGCGCCCCCCCACCTCAGTCAGCTCCGGCAACCCGGGAATCTCCAGCCGCCAGCCCTCGTCATCGGACAGGTGGAAGTGAAAGCGATTCAGCTTGTAGGCGGCCATCTGCTCCAGCATCCGCAGTACTACGGCCTTGGTGTGGAAGTTGCGCCCTACGTCCAGGAACATGCCGCGGTGCTCGAAACGGGGCGCATCCTCCACCACCACCCGGGCCAGGGTCTGCTGCCGGACGTCTGCCAGCGCTAGCAAAGACTGCAGCCCGTAAAAGGCGCCGGCCTGGTCGTAACCGACGATTCGGGCACCTTCTGATTGTGTCTCCAGCTGATAGGCACCGGAGACGCTGTCCGCGAATGCCGCCGGATCAATGGAGACCTTTACGGGATAAGCAGCCTCGTTACCGCCGCCCGCCAGGCCGAGAGTTTCCAGGCGCCCTTCGATCACAGCGAGACTCTGGTCGTCCAGCGATCCCGGCATCAGGGCGATGCCGCTGCCGATCTCCACCGGCTCGCCAACAACCTTGGTCTTCAGGGGACGGGGAATAATGCGCTCACGCCAGGAATCCACCTGGGCGCTGGCCTCCGCGGTGAAGTCTGCATAGCGACTGGCGGCATCGGCCAGGACGTTGGCATCCGCGGCGGTGCGCTTCCAGTTGTCCGGGTCATTCTTGCCGATGGGCTTCACCAGCCCCTCGATGCTGTCGCGGTCCGTGGACGCGATCACCAGTGCCTCGCCATCGGCACCCACTACGAACAGCCGGGGCATAAAGTCCGACTCGAACTGCATCCAGTTCTCTGCCAGAAAATCCAGCTCCAGAGTCTCGCCGGCGGCAATACCAGCGAAATGCGCATTGGGCTTCAGCCGGTGCAGATCCCCCTTTACATGCTCCACCTTGAAATCGTCCCGGTTAAGCAGGCTGAAGGTGCGGCGAATGCTGTGAAAGTACAGTGTCCAGTCCCGCTCACTGGCGGCGATCGCCATGCCGCCATTGGTCAGGCTGATGCGGTAAGTGGAACAAATGGCACCACTGCCCCCTGCGCGCTTGCAGTCTGCCCGCAGCGCCTTGTCTACCCCCTGGAAGTTGGTGAGTACCTCCAGGCTGACAGTGAAGTGGTCGGCGATACGCTGTGCGGCAGGCGGTGGCGTCTCTTGCGACTGACCGCAGGCGGCTACCAGCAGTGCCAGTGCGATTATGGTGAGTAAACGGTGCATAGGGCTTCTGACTGTTATTGGTTATGAGCTCGACAGCTTTCCATTCTGCTTCAGCGCAGCAAAAAAGACAACGCTGTCATGCAGGTGCAGCAAGAGGAATCGCGCGCCAATCGCTATGGTGCTGCGTTGGCGCCTCCTAGATTAAATTTGCATATCAACGTTTTTTGCGCCGCGTGCGAGGTGATAAAAAACAATGGCGCGGGGCTTGTCTCGGTCACGGAATTTTGGACAACAATAAACGGGTCCAGCGCTCATGCGGCCTGTGACGCAATGACCAAATTCCACACAAAGTCCACAGATCAGGCTTGCACTGCTCGTGGTGGATATGAGATACAACAGTTCGAAACGGGTGAACCATAATAAATTCAGCGGCTGTTCATACACCGCACAGGAAGAAGTAAACACCCTGGGGTAGATCCAATGGAACTCTGCAGCAATCGCTTTCGCGTCAGCCGACACCTCCCGTACGTGTTCGCCCTGTTTTTGTCGCCCATTTCCACCCATTGCCTCGCCGACGAACTGTTCATCCCCGATTCCAACACTGCTTTGAACCTGCAGGCCGACAACGCCTTCTTCGTCGACAGTGCTTTCGGCATGGACAATACCGCCCTCTACGAGGCAGCGGATAATCTGCGTAACAACTCCATGGGCAATGTGCAGCGCCAGCTGAATTACCAGTGGCTGCAAATGTACACCAATCCGGATGAATTTGAGCCCACCACCGGCGGCAAGGCCGTCAATGAGATCCTCAAGATGGGTTGGCGCACCTGGCGGGAACAGAACCGTCGCAGCAACAGCAACGGTCTGCTCCGCTACACCGACGGCCACGGCAAGATCGGCCAGGCCTTCGATTACGATGTGCGCCTCTCCGACGACAAGTTCAAGTTCTCTTTCGAATACGAGTTCTGATACTCGACTGCCGGACACGGAAGTCCGCTCCGCGCACTGAAACATCCCCCCCACCCCCACCACGCCCCCGCCTTTGATAGAATCTGCCGCCACAACACCAGATCTGGCGGAGTAACCCGTGACGCAACAACAGTCCCCTACCAGTTTCACTGAACTGCCATATGCCGGTGTAGGCAGACGCCTGGCAGCACTGGTCTATGACCTGCTGATACTCGGGGGGTTGCTGGTGGTCTATGGATTCCTGGCAATGATGGTCGCATCCGTGTTCGGCGGACTGGACTGCCGCCCGGACGAGCTGGATTACAGCCCCTGCGTCAGCGGGCCGCTGCTGCAGGCCGGGATGATCCTGGTTGTCGCCGGATACTATTTCTGGTCCTGGCGGGGTGCCGGACAGACCATTGGCATGCGCGCCTGGCGGTTGATGGTTGCCAGCCCGGAGGGTGTGCAATTGAGCTGGACACAGTGCGTGATGCGCGCCCTGGTCGCCCCGGTGTCTATTGCGGTCTTCGGAGCGGGATATTTCTGGGGCTGGACGCGGACAGACCGGGCCAGCTGGCACGACCTGGCATCCGACTCCCAGGTCCGGCTGCTACCCAAGCCCACCAAGAAATAGGCGGGCGAGGATTCAGCAGACCAGAACTAACCGACAGGCGGGCTAGCGCGCCCGCCGCAACAGCATCCAGCCCACCGCAAAGCACAGCAGGATGGGCACGAGCACGGCGATAAAGGGCGGGAAGCCGAACACCACGGATGACGGCCCGAGCATGTCCTGCAAGGTCTGGAACACGATGCCCACGATCACCCCGGTAAACACCCGCAGGCCGGTGGTCACCTCACGCAAGGGACCGAAAATGAAGGAAATGGCTACCATCACCAGGCTGGCAATGGTCAGAGGCTGCAGCAGCTTCTTCCAGAACTGCAGCCAGTAGCGGCTGGCATCCTGGGCCTTGCGATCCAGGAAGCGGCCGTAGGACCAGAGACTGCTGGGTGAAAGATCTGACGGCAGCGGCACTACCAGAGAGAACAGCTGCGGCGAGATATCAGTCTGCCAGGTTCCCCGCTCACGGGCATCACTCTCCACAAATTCCTCGGAGAAGCGTGTGGCGCGGCTGTTGTTCAGTATCCACTTGTCCTCCGCAAACTGCGCTCGCTCGGCGAACTCCACCCATTCCAGCTCACGCTCTCCGCCGAAGTGATAGCGGGTAATACCGTACAGGCGACCGCCGGAGAGGGCGGCATTGAAGTGGATAAACTCATCCCCGTCGCGCATCCACATGCCGCTCTCGAGTCCTGCGTCTTCCAGATCGCCAAGGGCAATCGCCTTGCGGCTCTCTGCGGTCTGGTTGGTAATGGGCACCACAAACTCCGCCAAGGCCAGCCCAAGGGCAATCAGCAGGATCACAGGTTTCATCACGGCCCAGGCGATCCGCCCGATGGACACCCCGGCTGCGCGCATCACCGTCAGCTCGCTGGTCCCGGCCAGGGTGCCGAGGCCGACCATGCAACCGACCAGGGCCGAAAAGCCCAGCTGTTCGTAGAGGCGCCCGGGGATGGTCCAGATGACATACTGGATCACCTGGGCGGTCTGATACTCCGCATCCATCTCGCCCAGTTCATCGACGATGGCGAAAATGATGTCCAGACCGAGGATCACCATCAGCACGGCGCCGATGGCCATCGCGACAGTGCGGCCCACATACCAGTCGAGCTTATGCATCGCGGGCCTCCGGATCTGCCGCGGGCGCGCCATCGGCGGGACTGCGCTTGGGTCGTCGACCCCAATTGCGCCCACCCAACAGCAACAGCCCCAGGATCAGGAACGGGGGATGGACCAGCCAGATGGCCGCTGGATTTTCGATCTTTCCATCCTCCACTGCACCGCGCACGCCCTGCAGCAATACCAGGTAAACCATATAAAGCAGGATGGCCGGGATCATCTTCGCGTAACGCCCCTGCCGCGGGTTGGTACGGCTCAATGGCACGGCCAGCACTGCCACTACCAGCACCAGTAGCGGCAGGCTGAAGCGCCAGTGCAGGAAGGCCCGCTCCTCGCGCCCGTCACTGCGCAACAGGTCCAGCGTCGAGGCGGCCTCAATCCGGTCACTCTGGCTCTGGCGCAGCCGTGGGATATCCAGCAGGATCTCGTAACTGTCGAACTTCATCACCCGGTAGTCCCGCTGCCCCGGCACACCCTCGTAGCGGTAACCATCCCTCAGCACCAGGTAACGCAGGCCCGTGTCGGCATCGATCTGCTGTACCCCCTCGCGGGCAAAATGCACGATCTGGTAATCCGTCTCGGTGTCTGCACGAGTTGATCCCAGCTCTGCCAGGAAAACGTCATACATGGTGGATTTGTCTTCACTCAGGGCGTCGGCGTAATAAACCGCCCGGTCCCCTTCCGTGGAAACAAATTTCTTTGGCACAAGATGATCGAATTCGTTGCGGGATTTGTCCGCGGTCAACAGACCGGAGGAGCGCTCTGCACCGGTGGGTGTGAAGTAGAGACTCATCGCCCCCACCACCAGTGCCACCAGCAGCGCCGGCGCCAGGGTGTAGGTCAACAGGCGGCGCTCGCTGAAGCCACAGGCATGCAGCACCGTCATTTCGCTTTCTATATAGAGGCGCCCGTAGGCGAGCAGGATGCCGACGAAGAATCCCAGCGGCAGGACCAGCTCGAGAAATCCAGGCAGGCGATACCCCATCAGGGAAAAGAGGATACCGGCGGACAGGTCCCCGGCAGCCGCCTCGGCCAGGTATTTGACGAAACGGCCGCTCATCACCATCAGCAGCAACACGGCGCTGACTGCCAGCGTGGCGAAAAGCAGCTCGCGGCAGAGGTAACGGAAGATAATCACAGGATAAACGCGTTCCTTGGTGACAGCGGAGACTGGGAGTCTGGATCAAATTTGATCAAGTTTCCGGCCTGTGCAGCAATCCAGGCCGCCAGGGGTTAAACTTGTGCCCGCATTATCGCCAAAATTATTTCCGATGTCTCGGTCGCGAGGCATCCCCGCGGATTGAGCGTGGGTAAAGAGTGGGTAAACAGAGAAGGAAAAGGAATCATGCAGTTCTCCGCCAAGGTCTCCGAAGCCAGCAAACAGCGCACCGCCTGCGCCATCATCCCTGTGGATGCCAAGAGCCGTCTCACTGCCAGCGGCAAGGCCCTCGATGAGGCCTGCGGTGGCGCTATCGGCAAACTGCTCAAGCGCAACGACCTGGGCAGCAAACTCGGTGCCACCCAACTGCTGTCCATGACCGAAGGCCCGGCAGAGCGAGTCCTGCTGGTGCGCAGTGGTGAGGGCGTTCTCAGCCAGGCAGACTTCCGCAAGCTGGCCGGCGCCAGTGCCCAGGCGGTGAAAGGCTATAAAGACGCATTCAGCTACCTGACCGAACTGGAAGTCGCCGACGCTGACAGCGCCTGGCAGGCACAGCAGCTGGCACTGGCAGCAGGCCTGGCATGCTACAAGTTCACCCGCTGCCTGAGCGATGCCAAGCCGAACCCGCTGGCAAAGTTCCAGGTGCATGCTCCGGAAAAGAAGCAGCTGAGCGCCGTCAAGAAGGGTGTCGCCATGGGCGCAGCCCAAGCCACCGGCAGCAATGTGGCCCGCGAGCTCGGTAACCTGCCGGGCAATATCTGTACACCGACGTATCTCGTCGGCCAGGCCAAGGAGCTGGCGAAAAAGCACGCAAAAATCACCACCTCCGTGGTCGACGCCAAGAAAATGCAGTCTCTCGGCATGGGCGCCTTCATGAGTGTGGCCAAGGGCAGCGACGAGCCGCCGGCATTGATCGCCATGCAGTACAAAGGCGGCAAGGCCAACCAGAAGCCCGTAGTACTGGTGGGCAAGGGCATCACCTTTGACACCGGCGGCATCAGCCTGAAGCCGGGTCAGGCCATGAACGAGATGAAGTTCGATATGTGTGGCGCCGCCAGCGTCTTCGGCGTCATGGCCGCCCTGGCAGAGCTGGAACCCGCCATCAACGTGGTCTGCCTGGTTGCCGCCGCAGAGAATATGCCCAGTGGCCGCGCCAGCAAGCCGGGTGATGTGGTCACCTCCATGTCCGGCAAGACCATCGAGATCCTCAACACCGATGCCGAGGGCCGACTGGTGCTCTGTGACGCGCTGACCTACGCGGCCAAGTTCAAGCCGGAAGTGGTGATTGATGTGGCCACCCTGACCGGTGCCTGCGTGATCGCACTGGGTAACCACGCCACAGGCCTGTATGCCAACGAGGACGAGCTGGCCCAATCGCTTATCGCCGCCGGCGAGCGCACCGGTGACCGCGCCTGGCGGATGCCGCTGTGGGACGAATACCAGCCGATGCTGGATTCCAATTTTGCCGATATGCAGAACATCGGTGGCCGCGAGGCGGGCTCAGTAACCGCCGCCTGCTTCCTGTCACGCTTCGCCGAAGACTACACCTGGGCCCACCTGGATATTGCCGGCAGCGCCTGGAATTCCGGCGGCAACAAGGGCGCCACCGGTCGACCGGTACCACTGCTGATGGAATACCTGCTCAATAAATAAGCAGAATTAAAGTCGGCGCAGGCAGTTCGGCAGGGCCCCGGCGGCCCTGCCTCCGGCAGCGTTTTACAAGATGCGCTGTGCGTACATGCAGGGCGGCTTTTTGCTGCCGTAAAACGCTATCAGCACCACGCCATTTCCATAGTGTCAGCCGCCACTAATCAGGTACCGAACCAGGAAGCCATGACCCGCATCGACTTCTATATCCTCTCCTCCGATACCCTCGAATCCGGTGATCACTTCGCCTGCCGGCTGGCCGAGAAGGCCCACCGGGCCGGCCTGCGGGTACTGGTGGCGGTGGACAACGCCGAGCGGGCCGAGGCGCTGGACAAGCTGCTGTGGACTTTCCGCGAGGACGCCTTCCTGCCCCATGACCGTCAACAGGCCGAAAAACAGGCCGCGGTGGAAATCAATTGTGGCGAGGACCCGGGTGCCCACCACGGCCTGCTGATCAATCTCTGCAGCGAGGTGCCCGGGTGGTTCAGCCGCTTCGAACGCCTGGCCGAGATTGTGGTGCAGCAGCCCGAAGCCCTGGCCCGGTCGCGCCAGCGCTACAGCTACTTTCGCGACCGCGGATATCCGTTACAATCCCATCGCATCAGTAACCACTAACTCCGCTCCCTCGGAACGCAGCAGATGGCCGGTAAAAAGCACAAGCACAGACAGCGCCAACAACAGCGCGGCAACTCCACCGAGTTGCTGGACGAACTGAGCTCCCTGCGCGATTTGCTCGGCACCGACGATCTGGGCGAAATCCCCATATTGGACCAGGTGGCAGAGCCCGCCCCGGTGACAGCGCCGCGCCAGGCAAAGGCAACGCCCCCCGAGCGCCAGCCCGTGCAGGAGCCGCTCGACGAGAGCGATCTGCCCATTCTCTTCTCCCCGGTGGATGAGGAATTGCCGGAGGACATCAGTCCCGAGCTCAACGAGGCCGACCGTGCCTTGCTGCGCCCGTTGCAGGACCTGCCCTCCCCGCCTGCGGCAGACCAGGCGGTGACCGTAGATAGCAAGCGCAAACTCCAGCCCGCGGAGCAACAGAGCGATCTGTTCGATCCCCCCGCACCCAAACCCGCGGAGAATCCCTTTCTGCCGGCGCATATTCGCGCCCGCCTGACCGGCGGCAGAGTACCGCGGGATCCGGAACCGGCCGAGGAAGCCCAGTCACCACCGGCCAAAATCGATACCGACGTTGAACTGCTACCGGAACCTGCCCTCGAGCCCCAGGCAAAAGAGCACGAGCATGAGCATGAGCAGGAAACGGCCGTCACTGACGCCTTACGAGAAATGGAACAGGAGGCCGCAAGCAGGCTGGCGGAGGGTGCCCTGCCCACCGCAGCGGAAGCATCGGCTGCCTCAGCAGAAGACGCCCCGCTGGAGCAGGACCCGCAAGCCGAGCGCGCGCGCGAGCGTGCCCAGCAGCGCCAGAAACTGGTTGACCGCCTGGTGGCCAGCCAGCTACCGGAGCTGGAGCGCCAGCTGCGTGCCCGCATCGAGCTGATGATTGACGAGCTGGAAGCCAAACGCTGAATCCACCGCCGGCTCCCGATTCAGCATCTGCCTCACGCAGCGCATACGAACATTGGCGCCCTTCGGCTGTCTCCTCCCTTTTGCCGCCCCCGGCCGCGGCGGTATAATTCCCGCCTTTTTCGGCGCAGTGACCGCCCTGCCCTTGCGGCAACCAAGGCGCCAGCAGTCAGTCAACACAAGGTTTCCCCACCCGTATGGACAAGACATACCAGCCCAACGCCATCGAACAGCAGTGGTACAAGACCTGGGAAGAGAGCGGCTACTTCAAGCCCAGCGGCGACACCCAGGCCGATCCGTACTGCATCATGATCCCGCCGCCGAATGTCACCGGCAGCCTGCATATGGGCCACGGTTTTCAGGAATCCATCATGGACGCGCTGATCCGCTATCACCGCATGCAGGGCGACAACACCCTGTGGCAGGTTGGCACGGACCACGCCGGTATTGCCACCCAGATGGTGGTGGAGCGTCTGCTGGCCGCGGAGGGCACCAACCGCCACGAGCTGGGCCGTGACAAATTCATCGAAAAAGTCTGGGAGTGGAAGGAACAGTCCGGCGGCAACATCACCCGCCAGCTGCGCCGCCTGGGTGCCAGCCCCGACTGGTCCCGCGAGCGCTTCACCATGGACGACGGCTTCTACAAGGCGGTGCAGGAAGTCTTTATCCGCCTGTATGAAGACGACCTGATCTACCGCGGCAAGCGCCTGGTGAACTGGGACCCGAAACTGCACACCGCCATCTCCGACCTCGAAGTACTGAACGAGGAAGAACAGGGCCACCTGTGGCACTTCCGCTACCCGCTGGCGGACGGCTCCGGCCACCTGGTCGTCGCCACTACCCGCCCGGAAACCATGCTCGGCGATACCGCTGTGGCAGTGCACCCGGAGGACGAGCGTTACCAGCACCTGATCGGCAAAACCATCAAACTGCCGCTGGCGGATCGCGAAATTCCCATCATCGGCGACGACTATGTCGACCGCGAGTTCGGTACCGGCTGTGTGAAGATCACCCCGGCCCACGACTTCAACGACTATGAGATGGGCCAGCGCCACAATCTCGAGATGATCAACATCCTCGATGCGGACGCCAACCTGAACGACGCCGTGCCGGAGAAATACCGCGGCATGGAGCGCTTTGCGGCGCGCACGCAGGTCGTCGACGACCTGGACGCCCTGGGCCTGCTGGAAAAAACCGAACCCCATACCCTGAAAGTGCCCCGCGGTGACCGATCCGGCGTCGTGATCGAGCCGTGGCTCACTGACCAGTGGTACGTAAAAACCCAGCCGCTGGCCGATGAGGCGATCAAGGCCGTCGAAGATGGCAGCGTCAACTTCGTACCGAAAAACTACGAGAACATGTACTTCTCGTGGATGCGCGATATCCAGGACTGGTGTATCTCCCGCCAGCTGTGGTGGGGCCACCGGATTCCCGCCTGGTACGACGATAATGGCAACGTTTACGTGGGCCGCAGCGAAGAGGAAGTGCGCCAGAAGCACAACCTGGGCGATATCGCCCTGCGCCAGGATGAAGATGTACTCGACACCTGGTTCTCTTCCGGCCTGTGGACCTTCGGCACCCTGGGCTGGCCCGAGGAGACCGAAGAGCTGAAGACCTTCCACCCCACCTCGGTGCTGGTGACCGGCTTCGACATCATCTTCTTCTGGGTCGCCCGGATGATGATGCTGACCCTCTACTTCAAGAAGGAAGTGCCCTTCCATACCGTCTACGTACACGGCCTGGTGCGCGACAGCCATGGCCAGAAGATGTCCAAGTCAAAGGGCAACGTGCTCGACCCCATCGACCTGATCGACGGGATCGACCTGGAGAGCCTGGTACAGAAGCGCACCACCGGCATGATGCAGCCGCACCTGCGTGAGAAGATCGAAAAGCAGACCCGCAAGGAATTCCCGGAGGGCATCGCCCCCTACGGCACCGACGCCCTGCGCTACACCTATTACTCACTGGCCTCGACCGGTCGCGACATCAAGTTTGATGTGGGGCGTATCGAGGGCTTCCGCAATTTCTGTAACAAAATCTGGAACGCGTCCCGCTACGTCCTGCAGAACTGCGAAGGTCACGACTGCGGCCAGGATGGCAGCGGCGACTTCGAGCTGTCCCTCGCCGACCGCTGGATCATCTCCCAGCTGCAGCGCACCGAGAAGACCGTACGCGAAGCCATGGACAGCTACCGCTTCGACCTCGCCTCACAGGCACTGTACGACTTTATCTGGGCCGAATACTGCAGCTGGTACCTGGAACTCTCCAAGCCGGTGCTGTGGGACGAGTCCGCGTCCGCTGCGGTGAAGAAAGGCACGCGCCGCACCCTGATCCGCGTACTGGAGACCGTCCTGCGCCTGGCGCACCCGATGATGCCGTACATTACCGAGGAGATCTGGCAGCGGGTGAAGGACCTGGCCGGCAAGAGCGGCGATACCGTCATGCTGCAGCCGTATCCGGAAGCGGACGAAAACCGCATCGACACCGAGGCAGAGGCTGCCATCGCGGCGCTCAAGCAGGTGATCGAGGGCGTGCGCAATATCCGCGGCGAGATGAACATCTCCCCGGCGAAAAAGATTCCACTGATTCTGCGCGGCGGCAGTGCAGAGGACCGTCAGAACCTCGACAATGCCCGTTCGCTGATGATCAAGCTGGCCAGCCTGGAGTCCGTCTCCTGGCTGAACGCCGGCGAGACCGCCCCGGCTTCCGCCACCGCCCTGGCGGGCGATGTGGAGCTGCTGGTACCCATGGCGGGCCTGATCGATGTGGCTGCAGAATCCGCCCGCTTGCAGAAGGAAATCGACAAGCTGGCGAAGGAACTGGCCCGTGTCGAAGGCAAGCTGAAGAACCCGAAGTTTGTCGACAAGGCGCCTGAGGCAGTGGTCGAGAAGGAGCGAGGGAAGCTGGCCGAGATGCAAAGTGCTCAGAATCGCCTGCAGCAGCAGCTGGAGGAAATCTCCAAGCTCTGATCACTACCGCAGCTGATCAATGACAAGCAAAAGGGGCTCAGGCCCCTTTTCTTTTTCTTTTTCTTTTACCTGGGACTGAAGCAAAACCACTGCAACCGCTCTGTATGCAGATCTGACCGGGATACTTATGTTCCCCAGCCACCGAAGATCCCCACAGCCAGCTCTATCCATAGATACAGAAATACCACCACGAAAGTGGCGACCACGGGAATTCTAGATTTAGCGGTACTACGCTTCGAGATAAATGCGCACAGGCTACCCAAGCCAATGGTAAGCGCAGCCATAAGTATAAAGTCGTAGCGATCCCAATTGACTTCTGCAGTGAACTGCATGGCAATCAGCGGAATCAGCAAAATCGTTAGCGAGCCGACTAAAATCAACCAATATGGATTGAGCTGGCTCTCCGCTTTGTTGCACTTGCCACCCATCGCTTTATCTCCTGAAATTCTACGCTCAGCTCAGCGGCAGAAAATATAGTGCGAGACTCCTGTCACAGTAACGCAGCAAGTCTGGCCTTCCCGCTCATCGCTCATAAAGAACGAACGATGATCTTCACCGGTGCTATTTATAGGGCCATTCCGGGCAATCATTAACTTCATGATTCACCCCGAAGAAGCGGTCGATCCCATTTTGGTGCTCTTTCGCCATTGTACCGTCTTCGAGGCGGTTACAGGATGCCGCATGGTCACCGCTCCCCTTGAGGTAAGCGAACAGCAGCTTCCCGTAGCGAAGCAGGTACATATCCTCATAGGCCTGCTCATAGACATTGTTACGGATGATGCAGCTGCTGTTGGGTCCGCTACACCGGATAGTCCTCAGGCCCCAGACCCGAAAGAAGTTATCTTCAATACGAAACTGTACCGGAGAAGCTCCGCCTGCGAAAACGATGTCAGTCTTGGGGCCCTCTGCGTTGGCCCAAAAATAGTTCCCGCGAATAACAGCAGAACCTGACATTGGAACCTTGCCAAACTGAAAACCATCTGCATGGGACTTCGGGGTCAGGGTCAGAGAGTGCATGTAGTTATATGTGACCTCAAGGCCATCGTTATTTCCGCTAAGGACAAACAGATCCTCACAGCCGCGGGTCTCGGTGCGGTGGACAACGAAGTTCTGATAATTGATGAGCCGGAAAACCTTGGTGGGCTTTGAGCATTGCACCAGACTGTACTCGATACGGAAATCCGAGTGATCCGTGGCTTTTACCGGGTAAAATGAGTCACAACGAATGACCACGTTGCGCAAAATCACATTATCACTCTCGATGCGCAGGCAGCCCTCTACGACAACATTTTCAATGGTGGTCGGGGAGCTGATCTTCATTGGGCCGCGGTAAGCCCTGGTGGGGAATGGAGCGATGACACCAGCGCCAATAGTGACACCGGCATCTTCTGGGCGCACATGGCGATAGGGCCCGACTATAAGCGCTGGCGGCACTCGTGAAAACTCATCCCCCTCCTTCTGCGGAGTTTTTTCCGCCGCAAGTGTGAAATACGCCACCACAATCAGAACGAGCGCTACGAAGCTTCGCATACGGGACTCCCTTCCTTTTTCCTGTAGGAGTATCGAACAAAGCCCTCCCGCGTGCCTGCCCTGCCTCATGCAGAACCTAAGATCGGCGCTTAAGGCATTACGCCTGCGCGCGTTCCATGAAGGAACACCATCTATTCCGATGAGGCAGAAACCGCTGGGGTGTACGGATACACCCAATCACAACGCGTTGACTTGAGCACCCTGAGACTTTCTTACTTCGTCCATGCCTTTTGCTGATTATCGTGACGAGGACTTTTCCGCCGATCATTGGCGCCTGCACCTTATCCCTTCTATAAGTCTTGCAGTGCTCTCCCAAGGAAATTCGACTACATAAGCCAACCCATGGAGAGCGTGAATAGATACCACGCCAAAAGAATGAAAAGTGCGCGGGTATTCTCTACATTCAGCCAATCTTCGCCCGGCTCCCAGCGGCATCGAAACGAAAAAAGCCGAAAAGTGAGCGCGGGCAAGGGAGCAATCAGTGACAGAAACAGCGACTACCGGCGATATCTGGCCGCTTTTTGTCTATGCCCTGGCTGTGCTCGGCCTGATTGCACTGATGCTGGTTTTGTCACACCTGCTGGGGCAACGTCGAAGTGACCCCGCTACGCACCAGCCTTACGAGTCAGGCATCGTATCCCAGGGCAGTGCGCGGCTGCGCTTCGCCGTGAACTACTACGTTGTCGCCATCCTGTTCATCATTTTTGACCTGGAAGCGGTGTTTCTGTTCGCCTGGGCGGTGGCCTTTCGTGAGGCGGGGCTGGCTGGCTTTGTCGAGGCAGCAGTTTTTATCGCCATTCTGCTGGTGGGGCTGGTTTACCTGTGGCGCCTTGGCGCCCTCGACTGGGGCGGCCGCCAATTGAGCCTGGAACAGCGGCAACAGGAAAAGCCGCCCTGAGGAGCAAGCATGCGCTGGACACTGACCCGGGCGCAGCCGCCCGAACCGGAACTGATTGCGAGAGAAGCTGCGGCAGAGAACACGGCAGAATCCGATGTGCGACGCAATGTTCTCATGACCAAGCTCGAGGACCTGGTAGCCTGGGGGCGCGCGAATTCCCTGTGGCCATTCAACTTCGGCCTTTCCTGCTGTTACGTGGAAATGGCGACGGCTTTTACCAGCCGTCACGATCTGGCGCGCTTCGGCTCGGAAGTGATCCGGGCGACACCCCGGCAGGCCGACTTGATCGTGATCTCCGGCACGGTATTCCTGAAGATGGCCCCCGTAATCCAGCGGCTCTATGAACAGATGATGGAGCCCCGCTGGGTCATCTCCATGGGCTCCTGCGCCAATTCTGGCGGCATGTACGATATCTATAGCGTCGTGCAGGGAGTCGACCGCTTTCTACCGGTGGATGTCTATGTGCCCGGCTGCCCACCGCGACCGGAGGCATTGATGCAGGGACTCACCCTGTTGCAGAAGTCGATAGCCGAAGAGCGCCGATCGCTCAGCTGGGTTGTGGAGGATCAGGGGGTAAGACAGGTACCGCGCGTCAGCCAGCGGGATTTGCATCGGGATGAGCGCATGCGCGCGGAACAGCTGCGCACGCCGGACTCGGTATAAGCGGGGGGCCGTCATGCGCGATGTCATCGCCGAATGCCAGCCTCCACAGTCGCCCTACCGGGCGGCGGCAGAACAGTTTGTGGCTGATCTGCGCCAGCTGGCAAGTGCACCGGCCTACTGGCTGCAACCGGATTGCCTCGACTTGCCCACACTGTGGGTAGAGGCGGGGGCATTACTGCCGATATTAATCTCCCTGAAGCAGGAGATTCCCCACCCCTTTCGCATGCTCTACGACCTGAGCGCCATTGATGAACGGCTGCGAAACCATCGCGGCCGGGATCAGGACCTGCAGCCAGAGAGTGACTACACCCTCGTTTACCACCTGCTCTCCCTGGAGCGCGACCTGTTTATCCGCATCAAGGTGCCACTGGCAGAATCTGACCTGCGCGCGCCCTCCATCACCGGCATCTGGCCCAGTGCCAACTGGTATGAGCGTGAAGTCTGGGACCTGTTCGGGATTGGCTTCAGCGGGCATCCGAACCTGCGCCGCATCATGATGCCGGAAAGCTGGGAAGGGCATCCGCTGCGCAAGGACCACCACGCCCGCGCCACCGAAAAGGATCCCTTCCATCTCGATGAGGAAAAAGAACAGCGGGAACAACAGTCACTGCTGTTCAAGCCTGAAGAATGGGGCATGGCCCGCTCCAGTGCCACCAGCGATTTCATGTTCCTCAATCTGGGCCCCAATCACCCCAGTGTGCACGGAGTTTTCCGCGTGGCCCTGCAATTGGATGGCGAGCGTATTGTCGACGCGGTGCCGGATATCGGCTACCACCATCGCGGTGCGGAGAAGATGGCCGAACGACAATCCTGGCACAGCTATATTCCCTACACCGATCGGGTGGATTATCTCGGCGGGGTGATGAACAACCTGCCCTATGTACTGGCTCTGGAGCAAATGGCCGGTATTACGGTGCCACCCCGGACCCAGGTAATCCGGGTCATGTTGTGCGAGCTCTTTCGCCTGTCGAGCCACCTGGTGTTCTACGGCACTTTCGCCCAGGACGTGGGGCAGATGTCGCCTGTGTTTTACATGTTCGAGGACCGGGAGCGACTGTTCGGCATCGTCGAGGCTATTACCGGTGCCCGCATGCACCCGTCCTGGTTCCGCATTGGTGGCGTAGCCATGGACCTGCCCGACGGCTGGGAACAGAAGGTCCGTGAGTTCCTCGACTACCTGCCCCGCCGTCTGCAGGAATACGAGGGCATGGTGCTGAAGAACAGCACCGTGCAGAGGCGTACCCGCGACATCGGCGTCTACAACACCGACGAGGCTATCGAGTGGGGCATCACCGGCCCCGGGCTCCGCGCCACCGGCCTGTCGTGGGACCTGCGCAAGCGGCGGCCATACAGTGGCTACGACCAGTTCGATTTTGAAATCCCCACTGGTGTGCGTGGTGACAGTTACGATCGCTGTTGGGTACGGGCGGAAGAGATGCACCAGAGCCTGCGCATCATCCGCCAGTGCCTCGACAATATGCCGGGCGGGCCGGTGAAGGCAGAGCACCCACTCACCACACCTCCGGACCGGCCGCGCACCATGCACGATATCGAGACCCTGATTCAGCATTTCCTCAATGCCAGTTGGGGTCCGGTGATCCCCGCCGGAGAAGCGTGTGTACCGGTCGAGGCGACCAAGGGTATCAACAGTTACCAGTTGATCAGTGACGGGGATACCAGCGCTTATCGCGCGCGCATTCGCACCCCCTCATTTCCACACCTGCAGATGATTCCACTGATGTCACGGGGACTTATGGTGGCAGACCTGATCGCGATTATCGCCAGTATCGATTTCGTCATGGCTGACGTGGATCGCTAGGAGCCAGCGATGAAGGAAAGACCAGAAAAAGTGCCACAGCGAATACCCGCGCACCAGGAGGGAACAGCGCCACAGCTATCAGCAGAGGAGATGCGTGCGATCGACGAGGAACGCAGCCATTACGAAAGCGATGCGGCCGCGGGGCTGGAAGCGCTGCGTATCGTACAGCGGGAGCGCGGCTGGATCTCCGACGACAGCCTGCGCGCAGTTTCCGCCTATCTTGGCATCGCTGAGGCGGAACTGGAGGGACTGGCCACCTATTACCAGCTGTTATTCCGGCAGCCAGTGGGCCCCGAAGTGATACAGCTTTGCAAAAGTTCCAGCTGCTGGATTCTCGGCTGCGATCGCTTGCAAACCACCCTCGAAAAGGCATTGGGTATTCATCCCGGGGAAACCAGCGCTGACGGTATTTTCACTCTGTTGGAAAATCCCTGTCTCGGTGCCTGTGATCGCGCGCCGGTCCTGTTGATGAATGAGGAACTTCACTCCCACCTGACTGAGGAGAAACTGCAAGCCCTGCTGGCAGAGAAAAGACAACGGCATGCTGATCAATCCGCTGACTAAAAATATCGGCGCAGATGACACTGCACTCGACCTCGGGGCCTACCGAAATAATGATGGCTACCGCGGCTGGCTGCGCGCGCTGCGGATGTCACCGGAAAAGCTGATCGACCTCGTGCAGAAAGCCGGCCTGCGGGGCCGCGGCGGCGCGGGCTTCAATACCGGGTTCAAGTGGAGCTTTGTTCCCGGGGATCGCCAGGCCCAGCCGGTTCGCTACCTGGTCTGCAACGCGGACGAGATGGAGCCAGGCACCTTCAAGGACCGGCTGTTGATGGAGCGAGACCCGCATCTGCTGCTCGAGGGCATGATGATCGCTGCCCATGCCATCGGTGCCACCACTGCCTATATTTTCATTCGCGGCGAATATCACCGGGCGGCGAAGGTGCTGGAAAATGCCATCGGGGAGGCAGAACAGGCCGGCCTGCTCACCCCCGAAACCACAGGCTGGGAGCAGCCGCTCAGGATTTACCTGCATCGCAGCAGCGGTAACTACATCTGCGGGGAAGAGACTGCGCTGCTCAATGCACTAGAAGGCAAGCGCGCGATTCCGCGAGCCAAGCCGCCATATCCGCAGGTCAGCGGCCTGTGGGGCCGGCCGACCGTCGTCAACAATGTGGAAACCCTGTGCAACCTGCCGCACCTGGTGACTCAAGGTGCGGACTGGTATCGCCAGCTGGGGCGCGGTGAGGATGGCGGCACCAAGTTGTTTGGCGTCAGTGGCAAGGTCAACAAACCCGGACTGTGGGAACTGCCCATGGGCACGCCGGTGCGGGAGGTCATTGAAAACCATGCCGGTGGCCTGCGAGACGGCCTCACCCTGCGCGGTTTTTTGCCCGGCGGCGGTTCCACGGACTTTCTCGGCCCGCAGCACCTCGACCTGCCCCTGGATTACGACGCGGTGGGGAAGGCCGGAAGCCGCCTCGGCACCGGCACCATCACGGTACTCGATGAAGCTACCTGCCCGGTGGGCCTGGTGTTGAACCTGTCACGATTCTTTGCCCGGGAATCCTGCGGCTGGTGTACGCCCTGCCGGGATGGACTGCCCTGGGTGGTGCACATACTGCAGCGGATCGAGAACGGCGAGGGAACGATGGAAGACCTGGAACTACTGCGGGAACACACCATTCGCATGGCTCCCGGCAATACGTTCTGCGCCCTGGCCCCCGGGGCAGCCGAGCCGATCCAGAGTGCGCTGAAATTATTCGAGCAGGACTTTGTCGACCATATTCGCGGTAAAGCTTGCCCGTTTCATTAGCAGCGGGCCGTAAGGGAATTCAATCAGGACCCAATAAAAACCTAATGCCAACCATCACCGTCGACGGCGAAGACTACGAGGTAGAAGCCGGGCAGAACCTGCTCAGCATCTGCCTCAGCCGGGGCATCGACCTGCCCTACTTTTGCTGGCACCCGGCCATGGGTTCCGTCGGTGCCTGTCGCCAGTGCGCGGTGATCGAATACGAAGACGACGAGGACCAGCAGGGTCGGCTGGTCATGAGCTGCATGACCGAGGCCCGTGACGGCGCCCGTTACAGCGTGGACGCCCAAACGGCGCGCGAATTCCGCGGCGGTATCATCGAAAACCTGATGATCAACCACCCCCACGACTGCCCCGTGTGTGAAGAGGGTGGCGAGTGCCACCTGCAGGATATGACCGAAATGACCGGCCATACCCTGCGGCGCTATCGCGGCCCGAAACGGACTCATCGCAACCAGTACCTGGGCCCGTTTATCAACCACGAAATGAATCGCTGCATCGCCTGCTATCGCTGCACCCGCTTCTATCGCGACTATGCCGGCGGCACCGACCTGGAGGCCCTGGGGCGCAACAACCAGATTTACTTTGGTCGCAGGGAAGACGGTCGACTTCTCAGCGGCTTCAGCGGCAACCTGGTGGAAGTCTGCCCCACCGGCGTATTCACTGATAAAACCTTCAGCCGGCACTATGTGCGCAAGTGGGACCAGCAGATGGCGCCCTCGGTCTGTGAGCACTGCGGCGTGGGTTGCAATACCGCACCGGCGGCCCGTCAACCCGGTAGCCCCGGCGATCCCTGGTTGCGCCGGGTCACCAACCTCTACAAACGCGACATCAACGGCTATTTCCTCTGTGATCGCGGCCGCTTTGGTTACGAATATGCCAACAGCCCTGCCCGCTTAACCCAGGTAATGGAGCGGGACAATATCGAGCTGATCGGCAGCAGCTCGGGGGGCGGTGCCCTCTCACACCGCCAGATTGCACCCGCGGACGGCGTAGAGGCCTTTGCCCGTCACCTTGAGGATCACGGCACGGGCAAGCACCTGCTGCTCGGGGTTGGCTCACCGCGCAGTTCCCTGGAAAACAATTTTGCGCTGCGCACCCTGACCGGCGCCGAGCAGTTCTATGCCGGGGTCAGCGCTGTTGACCTGCAGCTATTACAGCTGGTCAACAGTATCCAGTGTGATGAACGGATACGCAGTGCCACCACACCGGAAGTCGAGCAGGCGGACGCCATCCTGATTCTCGGCGAGGATATCGACAATACCGCAGCGCGCATCGCCCTGGCGGTGCGACAGGCAGCGCAGAACCAGCGTCGCAGGCAGGCGGAAAAACTGAAAATCCCGGACTGGCAGGATGCAGCCCTGCGCCAGTTGCCCGCAGCGCCAGTGCCCATTGTGTTCGCCGGTTGCGAGATTCCGGCTCTGGCGGACTGCTGCTCCGACCACGTCATCGGCACGCCGGATGCGCTGGTAAGTTTTGGCGAGGCAGTACTCGAGGCGATTGGCGCTAGCCGTGGCGGCACAGACCAGGGCGACACACTGACGGATACAGGCGATTCGCCACTAAGCCGCGACTACCTTCAGCTTGCCCGCGATACAGCCCGTGCCCTTGTCGACGCCGAGAGGCCGCTGGTGATTAGCGGCTGCGGTGCCCAGCATCCAGGGCTGTTGCGCACTGCCGGCCTCATCGCGACGGCACTGGCTGAGGAAAGAGACGAGCCGGTCAATACATACCTGAGCTGCCCCGAGGTCAATAGTCTTGGACTCCTACAGATACTGTCCTCCGCCGATCAGCATCTGGAACGAGCCGGGTCGATCATGGCAGATGCGAGGAAGCGGGGAATCCCGGTAACACTGGTGGTGCTGGAGAATGACCTGTTCCGACGGCTGCCGCAAAACCAGGCGCAGGAAATTCTCTCCTCAGCCGATACCGTGATTGCCCTCGATCATCTGCTCAACGATACCACACGTCGCGCCCACCTCGTATTCCCAACCGCGGCGACGCCGGAATACCAGGGCACGGTAATCAACAGCAGCGGCCGGGCACAGCGGCATTACTGCGTCTACGAGGGCATTGGTTTTATACAGGAAAGCTGGCGCTGGCTGGCCGATGCCATCAGTGCCAGTAATCTGCACAGTGATACCGCCGACCTGGTTCGCAGCTGGCAGCACAGCGATGACGTCAGTGCAGCGCTGGCGGAAGCCCTGCCCGTGTTCGCCGAGATTCGAAGGCTAATGGTTTCGTTACGGGACAATTTCAACGTGGCCCGACAGAGTCACCGGGCCAGTGGCCGCACCGCCATCAGTGCAGAACGGCGAGTGGCCGAAGAGCCTCCACCCGAAGACACCGATGCGCCGCTGAGCTTTACCATGGAGGGGGTACACGACCCTGCGAAGACGACTCTGCAGGCGGTGATCCGCGCCCCGGGCTGGACCTCCAACCAGTCAATTCACAAGTACCTGCAGGGCCTCAACGGGCTGCGCGTCGAACGCGGTGCACCGACATTACTGCAGCGTCCACAGAAACCCGTGCCCCGCTGGCAGTCTGTGGAACTGCACGCGTGTGGGAATGCAACGAACGGCAGCACCACATCTGGAAGGCTATTGGCCGTGCCGCTGCACCGCCTGCTTGGCAGCGGAGAACTGAGCAGCAGCGCCGAGGGCATTGCCAGTGCGATCGAGCCCCCTTTCGCCAAACTGCACCCGACAGATGCCGCCCAGAGGGGAATTCACCATGGTGAGCAGCTGGTACTCAACCTGGGAGAGACAAGACGCCAACTGCACGCCCGGGTGGACTTTGAGATTTCCCCGGGTGTTGTCGGCTTACCCTGCGGCTTTCCGGAACTGGCTGACATCACCGTGCGGTTACCGGTGGCGGTTCATATAAAGCCGGTCACAGCCAGCGACCATACCGCGGGGGGCGATGAACCATGAGTGCGCCCCTGCTGGCACAGCTCACCACTATTTTCGGCATCCTCACTGTCGTGGTGTTACTGGCAGCGCTGCTCACCTGGGTCGAGCGCCGGCTGCTGGGCCTGTGGCAGGACAGGCCGGGACCCAACCGGGTGGGCCCTTTTGGTCTGCTGCAGGTGGTGGCGGACATGATCAAGCTTTTCTTCAAGGAGGACTTCGTTCCCCACTTTGCCGACCGCCCGGTGTTTATCCTGGCACCGACCCTGGTGATGGCCACCATGCTGCTGGGGTTCGCAGTGGTGCCGTTCGCACCCGGCATCGGCATCGTGGACCTCAATGTGGGGCTGCTTTTTGTGCTCGCCATGTCTTCCCTGGCCGTCTACAGCGTGGTGCTTGGCGCCTATGCTTCCAACAATAAATACGCACTTCTTGGCGGCCTGCGTGCCGCAGCGCAAACCGTTTCTTACGAGGTTTTCATGGGCCTCAGCCTGATGGGTGTGGTCATGCTCGCTGGCAGCTTCAATCTGCGTGAGATCGTTACCGCACAGGAAGGTGGCTGGTTTGTACTGCCACAGTTTCTCGGCTTTGTGATTTTCTTTATTGCCGGTATTGCAGAGAGCCACCGCCTTCCCTTTGACCTGCCCGAGGCAGAGCACGAACTCACCGCCGGTTTCCACACCGAATACTCCAGCATGAAATTTGGCATGTTCTTTGTCGGCGAGTACCTGTCGGTGATTCTCATATCAGCACTGATCACCACGCTGTTCCTCGGCGGCTGGCTCGGCCCCTGGCTGCCACCATTGCTCTGGTTCTGTATCAAAACAGCGCTGCTGGTTTGTGTGTTTGTACTACTGCGCGCCGCCCTGCCGCGACCGCGCTACGACCAGCTGATGCAATTTGGCTGGAAGGTAATGCTACCACTGGCGCTCGCCAACTTGCTGGTTACCGGCGGGGTCCTGCTATGGCTGCAATGAACCGGAAGGGAGTGACATCATGATCAGTCAACTGCGTAGCATGTGGCTGGTATTCCGCCATCTGTTTACCCCCCGGGTCACGGTGGAATATCCCGATGAGAAACCCTATCTGGCACCGCGCTATCGCGGCCGCATCGTACTGACCCGCGACCCAGGCGGTGAGGAACGCTGTGTGGCCTGTAACCTGTGCGCGGTGGCCTGCCCACCGGATTGCATTTCCCTGCAGAAAGCTGAAGACGAAAACGGACGCTGGTATCCGGGATATTTTCGAATCAATTTCTCCCGCTGCATTATGTGCGGCCTCTGTGAAGAGGCCTGCCCCACCTACGCCATTCAGCTCACGCCGGACTTCGAGATGTGCGAGTACGACCGGCAGAATATGGTGTATGAGAAAGAGGACCTGCTGATCAACGGGCCGGGGAAATACCACCACTACAGTTTCTATCATGTTGCGGGAAAGGCCGTCGGAGGAAAAGACAAAGGGGCGGCCGAAAACGAAGAGAGACCGGTGGATATCCGCGGGCTCAACCTGTAACCCAACCGGGCTAGCGACAAGGAAGGATCCATGTCGATATTTTTCTACCTCTGTGCGGCCATTGCGCTCCTGGCCACTGTGTGTGTCATCACCGCCCGCAACGCGGTACACGCCCTGCTGTACCTGATCGTGTCCCTGCTGGCGATTGCGGTGATCTTTTTTCTCTACGGCGCCCCGTTTGCGGCGGCGCTGGAAGTGATCGTGTATGCGGGGGCCATCATGGTGCTGATGCTGTTCGTGATCATGATGCTCAACCAGGGGGACTCGACCGTGGAGCAGGAACGCCAGTGGCTGGCGCCGTCGGACTGGATCGGTCCCGGGCTGCTTTCGGCGATCCTGCTCACACTGTTTCTGGTGTTGCTCGGCGGCAACGGTGGACAGGCCGGCGCCGTGAACTATGTGGGCGCACGACAGGTGGGTGCGGCGCTGTTCGGGCATTACCTGCTGGCGGTAGAGCTGGCCTCCATGGTGCTGCTGGCAGGTCTCGTGGGCGCATTTCATCTTGCGCGCCGCGGCCAGTCGGAGCAGGAGGGGACCGACCATGGCCATTGAAGCTGCAGGCGGCGTCCCGGACATTGCATTGCAACACGGCCTGCTGCTGGCCGCCGCGCTGTTCTGCCTGGGACTGGCCGGGCTCCTGGTACGGCGCAACATTCTCTTCATGCTTATGAGCGTAGAGATCTGCACCAATGCGGCCGCCCTCGCTTTTGTTGTAGCGGGCGCTCACTGGGGCAATGCGGACGGCCAGGTGATGTTTGTGTTTGCCATTACCCTGGCCGCAGCAGAGATCGCCATTGCGCTGGCCCTGGCGCTGCATCTCTATCGCCATCGAAGTACTGTGGATATCGATCAGCTCAGCAGGATGCGAGGCTGAAATGCACGGGCTACTGGCATTAATACCGCTATTGCCGCTCGCGGGCTTTCTCGCCCTGATATTGAGCGCCCTGTTTTCCCGCCGTGAGGCTGCCGAGGGGCTGGTGGCCTGGATCGCTGTGGGTGCCGTGGGTTTGGCGGCGCTGACCAGTGCCACTTTGTTTTTCGGCCACTTTCTCGGAAGCCCCGGTACCGAGCAAAGCCTGGACCTGGGCGCCTGGATTAATGCTGGTGCGCTGCAGCTGGACTTTGGCCTGTCTGCCGACTGGCTGACGGTGGTGATGCTACTGGTGATTTCCGGCGTCGGCTTTCTGATCCACCTCTATTCCGTCGGCTATATGCGCGGTGATGGGGATTTTCGCCGTTATTTTGCCTACCTCAACCTGTTCGTGGCGGCCATGCTGGTACTGGTTCTGGCGGATAACCTGGTGCTGCTCTATCTCGGCTGGGAGGGGGTGGGCCTGTGCAGCTACCTGTTGATTGGCTTCTGGTATCGCAACCGGGAGAACGGCCGCGCGGCGATCAAGGCGTTTCTGGTTACCCGTATCGGCGACACGGCGCTCGCCATCGGCCTTTTCCTGTTGTTCCGGGAATACGGCACCCTGCAAATCGGCGAGCTGCTGGATGCCGTTACCGCCGCGCCGCGGGAACCCGTGGTGACCCTGGCAGCACTACTGCTGCTCGGTGGCGCCGTGGGCAAATCCGCCCAGCTGCCACTGCAAACCTGGTTGCCCGATGCCATGGCCGGCCCGACTCCGGTGAGTGCCCTGATTCATGCCGCCACCATGGTCACCGCCGGTGTGTACCTGATTGCCAGACTGCACCCGCTGTTTGCCCTTTCCGATCTGGCCATGACGGTGGTGGCGACGATTGGCGCCCTCACCCTGTTGCTTGCCGGTTGCAGCGCGCTGGCCCAGACCGATATCAAGCGCGTACTGGCCTACTCCACCATCAGCCAGCTCGGTTATATGTTCCTCGCACTGGGTGTCGGCGCCTGGTCCGCAGCAGTCTTTCACCTGATGACGCATGCATTTTTCAAGGCGCTGCTTTTTCTGGCTGCCGGATCGGTGATCCTCAGTCTTCACCACGAACAGGCGCTGGCAAAAATGGGCGGGCTCTACCGCAGGATGCCTTTCACATTTGCAGTCTTCGCCGTCGGTAGTGCCTGCCTGGCCGCACTGCCGCTCACTTCCGGTTTTTACAGTAAGGAAGCCATTTTGGCGGGGGCCTGGGAGGCTCGCCATGGCTTTAGCCTGTTCTGGCTCGCGGGAATCCTGGGTGCGTTTATTACCGGTGCCTATACGGCGCGCCTGCTGTTGAAAGTCTTTTTCGGTGCCGAGGGAAGTGCCAGTAGCCACTGTGCCGATGCCAATACACAGGTCATGCGCCTGCCGTTACTTCTGCTCGCGCTACTGGCACTGGCGGGCGGACTGCTGGCTCCACCGCTTCAGGAAGTTTTTGCCAGTGGTGGCTTGCCGCATCCACCGCTGTGGACAATCATCATAGCGGTCGTGGCGCCGGTACTCGGCGCCCTGCTCGCATGGCTTCATTTCCGCCGCCCCAGCCATCAACTCTCGGAGTCGGTGCTCGCACATTTCTGGCGCCAGGGTTGGGGGTTCGACAGTATTTATCAGTGGTTGCTGGTACGCCCCTTTCGCTGGCTCGCGCACCTGAACCGCAATGACATTGTCGACGGACTGTACAACCTGGTCGCCGGTCTCAGCCGGCAGCTGCACGGACTACTCAGTATTTCCCAGAACGGGCAGTTGCGTTGGTATCTCGCCACCATCGCCGGCGGGCTCGTGCTCTTTCTTGTGCTGGTGGTGATCCTGTGATGCTTGCACTGCTGATTGCGCTGATGGCGACCGGTGGATGTTTTGCACCGCTGGTGGAAAAGGCGAGACCGGGTGGTGGACGCTGGCTCACACTGGCGATACTGCTGGCGGCCTGCGCTCTGCTGCTTGGAGAGGTGGCAGCCTTTTCGCCGACTCGGGGCACCCAGCCCCTAGACTCGCTGGCAGCACCGGACTGGTGGCAGCAGGTATCGCTGCCGTGGATTCCCCGTTTCGGTATCCGCTTCAGCCTGGCACTGGACGGGCTCAGCTTTGCCCTCCTGTTACTGACGCTGGCAATGGGACTTTTTGCACTATTGGCCACCTGGAGCCAGGTGAAGTATCGCTGCGGATTCTTCTACGCCAATTACCTGTGGGTGCTTGCGGGAATCGTCGGTGTCTTTACCGCCGTGGACCTGTTCCTGTTTTTCTTCTTCTGGGAAGTGATGCTGATTCCCATGCTGCTGCTCATCGCAATCTGGGGGTATGAGGCACGCACTGCTGCGGCGATCAAATTCTTCATATTCACCCAGGCCAGCAGCTTGTTGATGCTGGTGGCCATTATCGCACTCGTATTTATTCACTATCGTGCGACTGGTGAGGTCACCTTCGCCTATGAAGCCCTGCTGTCCTCCCAACGTTCGCCGGAGGCCGCTTACTGGCTGATGCTCGGTTTCTTTGTCGCCTTCGCCGTAAAGCTGCCTTCGATCCCGTTCCACACCTGGCTGCCGGATGCCCACACCCAGGCGCCCACCGCCGGCAGTATTCTGCTGGCCGCGATTCTGCTGAAGACCGGCGCCTATGGGTTGATCCGTTTCGTCCTGCCGCTGTTTCCGGAGGCGTCGCAAACCTTTGCACCGGTGGCCATGGCCCTCGGTGCTATCAGTGTCGTTTACGGCGCTGTGCTCGCCTTCGCCCAGAGCGATATGAAACGGCTGGTAGCTTATTCCAGTGTGAGTCATATGGGGTTTGTCTTGCTGGGCATCTACGCCTTCAATGTGGTGGCTTTCCAGGGCGCCCTGGTGCAATTGTTCGCCCATGGCCTGAGCACAGCCGCTCTCTTCGCCCTGGTCGGCAGGCTGCAGCATCAACTACACACCCGCGATATGGGCCACATGGGCGGACTCTGGTCGACGCTGCCGCGACTGTCGGCTTTCGTGCTCTTTTTCGCCGTCGCATCGCTGGGGCTACCGGGTCTCGGCAACTTTGTAGCGGAATTCCTCGTACTGCTGGGCGCTTTCGGCCGCAGTGCCCCACTGGCGGTGTTCGCGGCGCTGGGGATGATCGGGGCCGCGATCTACGCGCTGGTAATGGTGCAGCGGTCGCTGTTTGGTCCACCCTCTGCGCAAGTTTCCAGCACTCCAGACGCGGGTGCCTTACCTCAAGGGCTTACAGACCTCTCTGTTCGTGAATGGCTGGCCCTGCTGGCGCTGGCACTGACACTGGTGTTTATCGGCCTGCGCCCCCAGCCCCTGATGGACAGCGTAGCCCCCGCCATCGAGAAAGCACTGGCAGGTGAGCAGGCGGTTACCAGCAAGCCCGTCGCCCGATCTGTTCCGACCACCCAGGAAATGACAATCAATACCGGAGGCAGACCATGACGGCGATGGAACTCTACGCGATACTGCCGCTGCTGGTCCTGACCGCGGGCATCGTGTTGCTGATGCTGCAGGTGGCATTCTTCCGCAGCCACAACGCCGCAATGATGACCACGGTCACTGTGCTTGTTACCGCCATTCTTGCCTGCCTTGTGGTAACCGGTGAACTTCGTGACACCGTTTCCTCGCTGCCCGCCACGACGATGCTGCTGATAGATCAACAGGCGCTGTTTATCTGCGTGCTGCTGTTGTTGGCGGCAATGGCAGTAGCCGTCCTGGGCCACAGCTACCTGCGCGCCCGGCAGGTCGTGCCCTCGGCGACGGATCACCCGGAGGCATTCTATATCCTGCTGCTGCTGTGCCTGCTGGGAGCCTGCACACTGGTGTGCGCCAGTCACTTCGCCATTTTTTTCCTGGCACTGGAATTGATCAGTCTCGCCCTTTACCCGCTACTCGCCTTCCCCCTGACAGGAAGGGCCTTCCAGAACGACGAGCGCGGCCTGGCGATGGAATCTGCGATCAAGTACCTGCTGCTCTCCGCCATTGCCAGTGCCCTGGGGCTATTTGGTATCGCACTGGTGTACGGCGCCACCGGGGCACTGGAATTCTCTGCGGTCGCTGCGGCCATGAGCGGACAGAATGTCTCTGCCGGCCTGATGCAGTCCGGCCTCGCCCTGGTACTGGCCGCTATGGCGTTCAAGCTCTCCCTGGTCCCGTTCCATCTCTGGACACCGGATGTCTATCAGGGCGCTCCGACGCCGGTAACCGCGCTGATCGCCACCGTGAGCAAAGCTGCCGCCGTGGCAATATTGCTGCGGCTGATGTCGGTTTCAGGCTGGTCCGAGGCGTCGATCATCGGCTCGCTCCTCACCTTGATGGCGATTGCCAGTATCGTGGGGGGCAACCTGCTGGCATTGCTGCAACGCGATATCAAGCGGCTGCTGGCTTACTCTTCCATCGCCCATATCGGCTATTTAACGGTCGCCTTTCTGATCAACGAACAGACCCTCGGTGGAGAGGCGGCCCTCTACTTCCTGGTAGCTTATGTCGTCACCACCCTGGGCGCCTTTGCCGTGATCAGCCTGGTGGCCGACAACGCCCTCAGCAACGGCAGCACTGATCCCGGAGAGGCATTGGCCCCCTTTCATATTGACTATTACACGGGGTTATTCTGGCGTTCGCCGTTGCTGGGAACTTGCCTGGCAGCGATGTTGCTGTCATTGGCGGGTATTCCATTGACTATCGGCTTTATCGGCAAGTTTTATATTTTTGCGGCTGGAGTCGAGGGCGAGCTGTGGCTGGTCCTCGGTGCGGTGATCGTGGGCAGTGCTCTGGGGCTTTTTTACTATCTGCGCCTGCTGCTCACATTGTTCCAGCGCGCCCCCATGCCGTCAGTGGCGGGCAGCAGTGTTTTGGCGATCCCGGTGACGGGGCAGCTGTTGCTGGTGTTGCTTTCCCTGACCCTGCTAACCCTGGGGGTTTTCCCTCAGCCCTTGATCAATTGGCTACATGCACTATACACATAGCGAGGGTATGATGATTTTCAGGACAGAAAACACCCACTTTCACGCCGCAAAAAACCACAACTATTCAAAGGCCTGCCGATGAAGACGTTTAAACAGGCGTATGAAGTACTCAAGGACGCCGAAAAATTTCACCGGGAAATCGCCGATTTTTACCGCGATTTGATGGATGAATCCGAAGATAACCGCACTCAACTCCTGCTCAAGCACATGATCGAGCATGAGGAGCGCATGGCGAAAAATCTTGCCAACTACGGCGAGGTGGCTCAGCACAAGGTGATGAAGACCTGGCTGCAGTACACCCATGAGGAGTCCGTGAAGGACTTTATTCAGGAGCTGGAGCTGAGCGACCCACCCACCATCAAGGAAATTAACACCATGCAGCGGGCCGTCGACCGCTACTTTTCCGACCTGTACCAGGCGGTTTACGGCGCCATTGAGTCTGCCGAGGTGAAGGAGGTCTTCGACGATCTCAAGCAGATTCAGGACAAAGAGCGTATTACGCTTTCCATGGCCACCAACTCACTGTGGGACATGTAGCAGAAACGTTCGACGTTCCAATACCCGCCCCTCGATACGCCGCCACCCCACCAATGGCGGCGCAAGCCTCCTTGATACCCAATTTGTGAACTCAGCACGTTGAATTCCTGTCCTTGACGCTGCTATTTTGACAGCGGTGTCATTTTGGCGTCAGGCGACAGAGGCACCGGTAGTTCGTCCGAGCAGTCGCCTGTGGCAATAACAATAAACAAAGCAAGGTGAAAATAATGAACAAGCTATTCGCGCTCGGCGGTCTCGCTGCGGCGATGCTCGGTACTGCCAATGTCCAGGCGGTGGATTGCTCCGCTCTGCCACTCTGGGATTCTGCCACCGCCTACGTCGGCGGCGATCAGGTTCAGCACAATGACAGTGGCTACGAGGCCAAGTGGTGGACCCGCAACCAGGATCCGGAGCAGTACTCCGGCGAATACCAGGAGTGGCTCCTCCTGGGTGCCTGCGACGGCGTCACCGACCAGCCTCCAACGGGAACCATCACCTCCCCCGCCGCCGGCACGTCCTTCAATGAAAATGACAGCGTTATCATCGCCGTCTCTGCCGATGATGATCAGCAGGTGGCAGAGGTGGAATTTTTTGTTGATGGGGTCTCCATAGCCATCGACAACACGGCCCCCTACACCGCCGAATGGACCGCAGTTGCCGGCGCCCCGGTGCTGAATGCAGTGATAGAAGACAGTGCCGGGCAACAGACACTGACGAATGATGTCGTGATCGATGTGATCGCAGCCGGTCCGCAACCGCCACAGGTCGGTCTCGACAGCCCCACCGACGGAGCCAGTTTCACCATTGGCGACACCGTCAGCCTCGAGGCCACCGCCAGCGATGCAGATGGCAGCGTCACCGCCGTGGAATTTTTTGTCGACGGTACCAGTGTGGGCAGTGACAGCACAGCGCCATACGGTCTCGACTGGACTGCCGTTGAGGGCAACCACAGTGTCTACGCGGTGGCCTTCGACAACGATGGCCAGTCGACCTCGTCTGCCAGCGCCGACTTTTCTGTCACCGCTGCCGACAGCCCGCCCTCGGTATCCCTGGATAGCCCGGCGGATGGCAGCACTTTCGAGTCCGGCGAAGTGGTGTCACTGACTGCAACCGCCAGTGATAACGAGGGCCCGATTGCCCGTGTAGAGTTCTTCGTCGACGGGACAGAAGTGGGCGAAGACGCGAGCGCCCCATTTGCTGTCACCTGGAATGCTGCGAGCGGGGCACAGTCCATTTACGCACGGGCTTTCGACAGCGCCGGACAGTGGACAGACTCCTCCACCATCACGATTTCTGTAAACGGTACCCCGGTGGTTACCGACCATCCCTGCCGCCCGGACGGGCTCTATACCACTCCCGGCACCAGTCCCGATTACTGTGACATTTACACGGCTTCCGGGCACGAAAAGATGGGCAGTGACCACCCGCGGCGAATCATCGGTTACTTCACCAGCTGGCGTAACGGTGCCAACGGCCAGCCCAGTTACCTGGTCAACGATATCCCCTGGGACAAGATTACCCACATCAACTATGCCTTTGCGCATATCGATGACAACAATCATGTCTCGGTGGGTGACACCAATAACCCCGACAACCCCGCTACCGGCATGACCTGGCCCGCAGTGCCCGGAGCAGAAATGGATGCAGAATTTGGCTATCAGGGCCACTTCAACCTGCTGAGCAAGTTCAAGAAACAGCATCCCCAGGTAAAGACGCTGGTGTCCGTCGGCGGCTGGGCCGAGACCGGCGGTTACTTCAATGAGTTCGGCGACCGCGTCGATAACGGTGGCTTCTACACCATGACCACCAATGCCGACGGCAGCATCAATCACGCCGGTATAGAAACCTTTGCCGACTCAGCTGTGGCGTTTATCCGCCAGTACGGCTTCGACGGCGTCGACATTGATTACGAGTATCCCACCTCGATGAGCGATGCCGGCAACCCACTGGATTTTGGCATCGCCAACCCGATGCGTGCCTACCTGATGAACTCCTACGTGGAGCTGATGCGTGTACTGCGGCAAAAACTGGATGCGGCAGGCGAGCAGGACGGCACCCACTATCTGCTCACCATCGCCTCCCCTTCCTCGGGTTACTTGCTGCGTGGCATGGAAACCATGCAGATCACCCAGTACCTGGATTACGTCAACATCATGACGTATGACCTGCACGGGGCCTGGAACGAATACGTGGGCCACAACTCAGCCCTGTTCGATAACGGCAATGATCCGGAACTGGCTGCCGCCAGTGTTTACAGCACTTCCCAGTATGGTGGTATCGGCTACCTCAATATCGACTGGGCGGTGAAATACTTTCGCGGTTCCATGCCGGCAGGCCGAATCAATATTGGCATTCCGTATTACACCCGGGGTTGGCAGGGCGTAACGGGCGGCACCAACGGCCTGGGTGGCACTGCCGCATTACCTGACCAGACCCAATGCCCGGAGGGCACCGGAGGCGCAGCAGATTGTGGTTACGGTGCAACCGGCATCGACAATCTCTGGCACGACAAAAACAGCAACGGTGAGGAGATGGGAGCCGGCTCCAATCCCATGTGGCATGCCAAGAACCTCGAAAACGGCATCGCCGGTACCTACCTGGACGATTACGGACTCGATCCCGCCGGCAACCCGGACCACGCGCTGCAGGGCACTTACGCCCGCAATTACGACAGCGTCTCCGAGGCCCCCTGGCTCTGGAATGCCAGCAAGAGCGTTTTCATCTCCACAGAGGACGAGGAGTCCATGGCGGCCAAAGTGCAGTACGTGATTGACCAGGGTGTGGGCGGCATCATGTTCTGGGAGCTGGCCGGTGACTATGACTGGGACGCCGCGAACGGTGAATACTTTATGGGGCACACGCTCACCACACTCGCCTACGACCGCTTCGCCACCGCCAGTCCATATCGAGAATTGCGCAGTGACCGTACCCTGCCCGCAGAAGCACTGGATATCGGCATGGAGGTCACAGGCTTCAAGCTCGGGGACCAGAACTACCCCCTCAATCCGCAACTGGTGATCACCAATCATACCGGCGGTGAACTGCCGGGCGGTACTGTGTTCGAGTTCGACATGCCCACCTCTACCTCCAATATCATCACCGACCAGAGCGGTGCCGGGCTGGAAGTGATCGAGGACGGCGCCAATACCGGCGGCGGTAATGTGGGCGGGCTGGAAAATGAATTCCACCGCGTACGCTTCGCCCTGCCCAGCTGGCAGAGCCTGGCCGATGGCGAGAGCTGGGAAATGACCCTGAATTACTACCTGCCGGTTTCAGGCCCCCAGGCCTATCGCGCCATCATCAACGGAACCTCATACGCGCTCGCTTTTGAGCACCCGGAGTTGCCGCTGGCCACCATTGCCTCTGGAGACACTGGCGGGGACGGTGGTAGCGGAGGGGAGAGCTGCGCCGACGCAGGCGTGGATACCAGTGGCCTTGTGACCTATCCGGACTGGCCCGCCGGCGATCACGCCAATGGTGGTGATCGGATCATTCATGACGGCGATGTCTGGGAAGCCAAGTGGTGGACCAACTCGGTACCGGGAACTGCCGACGGTAGTTGGCAGTTTGTCTGCACCGTGAACTGACGCCGGCCTTCTGCTGGCCAGGGTAAACGGGCCGGCAGAATTCACTGAAGATTCTCCCTGTGGTTATTGGATAGGCTGTGCTTATATCCTGCCCCGGTGATCCGGGGCTTTTTTCATTGCATGGCGACGAGCGCCGCTCTCTTCCGGCACGCCAAGCCCGAAACGTACCAACTTTCCTCAGCCCAACCCCGCGCCACTGTTGTTGACAGAGTGCCCCGCAGGCTTTTCGACAGCCGGCCCGTGCCCGATTGCCCCGGGCTATGACACAAGCTTCAACATAACATTCACAACCAGAGCATTGGCGATATCGATAAAGAAAGCCCCCACGAGCGGTATTACCAGGAACGCCTGTGATGAGGGCCCATGCCGCTCGGTGACCGCTGTCATATTGGCCAGCGCTGTAGGCGTCGCACCGAGACCGAGACCCGCATAGCCGGCCGACATTACTGCAGCGTCGTAGTCCCGCCCCATCACAGGGAACAGGATAAACAATACGTAAAGGGTGACCGCGACTACCTGTCCGGCAAGCAGTAAGACAATCGGCCCGGCAAGCCCCAGGAGAGTCCAGAGCTGCAGGCTCATCAATGACATCGCCAGAAAGAGACCGAGACTCAGGTCCGAGATGAGCGCCAATATGGCTGTGCCTGTGGGCCACGGCATCTGCTTGAAAATTAATGGAACCGTGTTCGTCATCAGGATACCGGCGAACAGGCAGCTGACGAAAAGCGGCATATTGATGTCCAGATGCTGCAGCAGCATATCCAGGTGCAAACCGATGCCGATCGCAATACTGATCATCAGAATCGCGTTCAGGACCGAGTCCACGCTAATCGTCTCATCTTTTTTTCCCTGGGGAACACCTACGGTAATATGCTCGTGGCTGGATGATTTCAGCCGGTAGCGGGTCACCAGCAGGTTGGCGATTGGCCCTCCAACAATTCCCCCGAGAATCAGCCCGAAGGTGGCACAGGCAATACCGATCTCCATGGCGTCCGCAATACCGTAGGATTCCTCAAGCAGGGAGGCCCATGCAATAGCGGTGCCGTGCCCGCCACTGAGTGAAATACTGCCACCGAGAATACCGACGACCGGATCCAGCCCGGCCAGGGAAACCACTGCCACCCCAATCAGGTTCTGCAGGAATAGCAGCCCCACGGCGAGTACCAGCAACGTCAATAACGCACGTCCCCCCGCCAGCAGACTACTGATGCGGGATGACAGACCAATACAGGTAAAGAAAACCACAAGAAAAACGTCCCGCTCCCTCAGGTCGAAAGCGAAGACACGGTCGGCGACTAGATACACCAGCAAAAAGAAGAGTGATGCCAGCACCCCACCTGTGACAGGCTCTGGTATGTTGTAGTGGCGCAGGAACCCGATTCTGGCAGTCAGGTACTTACCGAGAAACAATACCAGTATGGCGATGATGAGAGTCTGCCGGGGGCCTAGCGCATATTCCATCGCGCATTCACCTCCTCTGCGCATCTTTCCGTGTATCTGAAAGATAGGCCAGGACAGGTCAGGTGGCCCGCAAGAAGCCTACAGGGTGAATTTACGCGCTGGATCTGTGCGGCTCAGGTAAAACCCCAAACACCGTGAGGCATGTGTGCCCTGCCGGGTCAGCTTGCCTCCTGTCGAGGGAAAGCACCGAGGTCCACCTCCAGGCAGGAGGCAATCAGATTTCGCTTGCTGAAGTTATAGCGACTCACAATACCCACCATACCCTCTTTGCCCAGAAGCCTGCGTGTAATTTCCACCAGGGCTAATCCCTCTTGCCTGAGTTCCTGCGCGTCAGATGCCAGGTTAAGCAGGTAGTCGTATTTTTCCCGCAGCTTCTGTTTGCCATTCTCTACCACGCCCCGGTGTGGACAGAGGATGGTATCGAAGTCCCGCTCGAGCACGGTCCCGATGCTGTGCAGCAGGATCCCGACGTCCTCATCGCTGCGCAGTAATTTCAAATAGTTTGCGATATACAAATCAGCGCTGAACAGCCAGCCACGCTCCGGCAGCAGGTAGCAGTGCATGTCTTTGGCGTGTCCCGGGGTAAAGATGGCCTCGGTACTTTCACCACCGACGGTAATTTCCCCGGGCAGCTCACGGACTTCAGCCCGGTTCGGAGAGCCCCAGAACAGCCTCTGCATTGGCGGAATGCGAAAACCGCGCTTCAGGATATCCACCGTCCTGGCAGGGCCGATGGGCTGAACGCCGGTGAGCCTGTGGATGGCATCCGCATTACCACTGTGATCTTCGTGGTGATGGGTCAGCAGCAACTGCTTCAACGGCCGGGACTCGATAAAAAGCTTCACATAACGCCACTGATTACTCGGGCCGGTATCGATTACCGTGCTGCCAAGCCGGTAGACGATAAAAGTGGTATTCACCCCCAGGTTGAATCGGCCTACGCGAATCCCCTCCAGGTCCTGATAGCGGTAGTGTTTGATAACGGACATGATACCCCTGCCATTGAAAGCGATGCTGCCACCCGGCACGAGGCGATACCGGCGTAGCAGTGACTGGCGCCCATTCTTACTGAACAGGTCCCATTACTGAAGAGCCTGAGCTATTGCCATACTTGATCAAACCGATCGCTGAGGTAAACGCTGCCACCACTGCAAGGGCCCGATGTCGGCGGTATCAGCCGCTTGAGGGGGGCTCCTGCGGCAGCTATACCCTACTGATAAACCCCCACCAGCCTGCCCAAGATTGGAAATTCTCAGCCGTGTATGAGCCGTCCAGATTTCGCCTCGACGGCGCAGTAGCGTTGGTCACTGGTGCAGCCAGTGGTATCGGCCACGCCATCGCCGGGACTTTTGCCGCCGCCGGACCCGCAGTCGCAATTACCGACCGTGATGCCAGCGCAGCAGAAGCCGCGGCAGAAGCCATTTCCACCAGCGGTGGCATAGCGGTAAGTGGCGTCTGCGATGTGACCAGGGAGGCGGACCTGCTCGCGGCGGTAGAACTGACCTCGGAAAAGCTCGGGGGCCTGACGATACTGGTCAACAATGCCGGTGGCGGCGGACCCAAGCCCTTCGAAATGCCAATGGCGGACATGCGCCTCGCATTTGAACTGAACCTGTTTTCCGTTTTTAGGCTGTGCCAGCTTGCGGTACCGCACATGGAGAGGGCCGGTGGTGGCGCGATCCTCAATATCACCTCCATGGCGGCCGACAATATCAATGAGAGGATGGCCTCGTACGCGTCATCGAAGGCTGCCGAGAGCCACCTGACCCGCAATATCGCTTTCGATCTGGGCCCCAAAAACATCCGTGTCAATGCAATCGCGCCCGGGGCCACCCGAACCCATGCGCTGTCGACAGTACTGACCCCGGAAATCGAGGAGAAAATGCTGCGGAACACCCCGATCAAGCGACTCGGCGAACCGGATGATATCGCCAATGCAGCGCTTTTCCTGTGCTCGCCAGCGGCAAGCTGGATCAGCGAGCAGGTCCTCACGGTTTCGGGCGGCGGCGTGCAGCACCTGGATTGATGCATGGGCCTATGGACAGCAGTACACACTTGCCCATCAATGCCGGTGAACATCAGCAACCGCTGACTGGTCACGGTGCCGGAAACGATACCCTTTCTGCGCAATTTTCAGTTCGAACTGGGTTGGCGGCACTGCCGGCAGGACGATAGCCCTATGCTTGCGGATTTCCTTCAACCAGACCGGAGCACAAGCGTAAGACAGTGTGTTTGCTATTGCTGCAATCCGAGCAGATAGCTGGCCAGTGCATGGTAAGCCGGCAGGGTGGCAGGATCGTTTTCCGCATTGGCTGCTTTGGGGTGAGAGGCAAAACGCGCGATAACCATACGAGCCTTTGGATCTATATACAGCGACTGACCATGAACACCGCGAGCCATAAATGCTCCGTGCTCGTTGTTGGTAACCCACCACATATTCCTGTAACTCCAGCCACCCAGTAGTGCATAGCCGGCCTTTTCAAAATCCTTTTTGCTGCCCCCTTTGCGGATTTCCTGTACAACGGATTCAGGCACGATCTGCTGGTTGTTATAGTAGCCGCCACTGCGCATCATCTCACCGAATTTTGCCAGGTCTCGCAGCCCCAGATTCAGTCCGCCACCGGAGAAAGGCGTGCCCACAGAATCCACACTCATATAGGCATCCAGATCTGCCCCCAGTTTTTGCCAGATCCTCTCTGACAGCAAATCAGCGACAGACTTGCCTGTGACACGACTGATGACCCAACCGAGCGCATCGGTGTTGGCTGTTTTATAGTGAAAGCCCTCGCCATGCTTCCCTTCGGGTATAATGGTCTGCAAAAACTCGTAATAGCTCCTCGGCCCCTGGTACCCCTCCGGCTTGGGTAGCGGATTGCCTGCCCGCGCGTGCGCCCAAACCTCGGCTTCGGGGTCGGCGTAATTCTCGCTGAAGCGAATGCCGGTCGTCATATCCATCAGTTGCCTGACAGTCGCGTTGCCAAACGCAGAACTTGCGAGCTCGGGTACGTATTCCTTCACCAGCTGCCGCTCGTCCAGTTCGCCTCCGGCGACAAGCATCGCCGCCAGAGTGCCGACAAAGCTTTTCGTCATCGACATCGCCGCATGGGGCCGCAGCTCAGTCATCACCCCAAAGTACCGCTCGTACACGACCACGCCCTCATGCAGGACAATGATTGCGTCGGTATAGTTGCGCGATAAGGACTCTTCCCAACTGATCGACGCATCGATGCCGATTGGCCTGAATCGCAGTTGGTCAATGTCCCCATCGAGTTTCTTCTCCAGCGGTGCAGGCTGTCCGAGACCTCGCGCCACATTGACTGTGGGCATCAGCTGGCGCATGTGGGAGACAGTCCAGCGGAGCTGGGGGAACCTGAAGTAACTGCCATCATGAAAGCGGATCACTTTTTCATCGGGCGGTGGAAAGCCCTGCATCCACCCCAACAGGTGGGGGTCAGTCTCGGCAATACCTGTTTTCACTGCACTGCCTCCCTCCCCGGCCGCCGCCTGTAGGCCGGCCAACATCACGATAAAAACTATCGTTCCCCGAATGTGTTGCATGGTCTCATCACCAACGGATAGCTCTGTTGAAAAAGTCTGCGGCTATCAGCCAGCACTCGCATCCGGCAATGGATGGACAACTGACAGCGCACCCGCAACGATGAGCCGCTGCGGTAACCCGTAAAGGCAGGCGCTACCGTGGGGGCCTGATCATTGCCTCGCTCAGTTTGTCAGTGCCAAACGCAGTTTCAGGCCCCATTTGGACGTTGTACCGGAAGTGACCCAGGCCACTTCGCCGTCGCTATCGACAATGACGATGGTCGGTGTCACACGCACTCCCCAGGAGCCGCTCAGGGAACCGACCGGGTCATTCAGTGTGGGAAAAGACCAGCTCTTGCCGCCGAGGTACTGCTCCAGCTCGGCATCGCTACCGGATTGCAGGGCCACCGTCAGGATCTGGTTCTCGCTGGCCAGCTCGTCCACCATCGGCGACACAATACGGCAGTAGCCGCACCAGGTAGCCCAGAAGTACAGCAGCACCGGGCCACGTTCAGTCAGTCCCGCCAGATCGACAGCTTCACCGCTGATGGTTGTTCCCATCAGCGGTGGCAGTCGATCCCTTGGGATATCTCGCTGCTGGTAGAGACCCACTGCGGTGACCATCACGGCAGCCAGGAGCAGGAACACGGCTATCTGACGCAGGGTGGCCAGCCATTTTCGTGCGCTCACCGGAGATTACCCGAAGCGCCTGTCAGTACTTCACTGAACAGCCATAGGCGCGGGAGGAGGCGACCGGGATGGCCTCGCCACTCATGGAAGCATCCAGTGCGGTAGCGACGTAGTTAGTGGACTTGGGAATCACTGCCGGATTGGCGGAGTCGTTGTCATCGATCGCGCCAGCGTAAACCACCTTGCCTTCCGGGTTGATGATAAACATGTGCGGCGTGGTCTTGGCACCAAAGGCACGGCCCATGCTGCCGTCCGCATCCAACAGGAAGGGGGCGCTGGCGTTCAGATTATGATTCTTGGCCACGTCCATTGCCTCGGCAGGTTCCAGGTAGCCCTGCTTGCCCTTGGCGGACGAGATCACCGTCAGCCACTCTATTCCCTCGCCGGTGTACTTTTCCTGCAGACTCTGCATATTGCCGCTGCCGTAATGTTTCTTCACATAGGGGCAGTCTTTGTTGAACCACTCGATCACCAGCCACTTTCCTGCGTAGTCATCGAGGGAGTGGGTCTTGCCTGCGGCATCCACTTCAGAAAAGGCCGGCGCTTTCTCGCCGGGGACAGCAGCGGCGAATGCGACCATCGGCGCAGCAATTAACAGTGATGCAACCCAGCGGCTCAGAGAGTGTTTGATTTTCATGGTTTGTCGTCCTCTTTTGGTTGACGCGATGAATCCTCGAAGAGTCCGGTAATCATGCTCTCCTGCAAAATCTGTGGCAGAAGTTCCGGGCGGCTTGCCCCCGGGGCGTACCAGGCGTAAACGGGTACGGAGTTGCGGCCCAGTTCCGCCAGCGCGCGGGTGATTTCCGGATTGTGGTCGGTCCAGTCAGCCCGCACCAGATAGACATTATTGCGCTGGAATACGTCCTGGATCTCCGGCAGGTCCAGCACCAGTTTCTTGTTGACCTGGCAGGTGATGCACCAGGCCGCAGTGTAGTCGATAAATACACCGCGCCCCTGTTCGCGGGCATCAGTGATGGCAACCGGGTCGAACGGTGCCCAGATACCAGTTCCCGCCACTGGCGCCTTGCCCTCCCGCAGCTGCAGGGCAGAAAAAGCCACTACCAACGCGAGGGCGGAAAACGAATAGCCGACGATGCGCCCGCCCCTGCTGATGGTCCGCCCGAGCCAGATGGCAAACACCAGCGCCACCAGCAGCAGTGATCCGATCAGCCAGCCATCCTCTCCCAGCAGGCGCCCGAGCACCCACAGCAGCCAGATTACGGTGAGGTAGAGCGGGAAGGCGAGAAACTGCCGCAGCTTGTCCATCCAGGGGCCCGGCTGGGGCAAACGTCGCAAGAGGGGAGGACTGGCGCAGAGCAACAGGAACGGCGCAGCGAGGCCCGCGCCCAGGGCGAGAAAAATGGCCATGGCGGAAACCGCCGGCAGCACCGCTGCCGCACCCAGTGCGGCACCCATAAATGGACCGGTGCAGGGGGCGGCGACAAACACCGCCAGTACACCGGTGGCAAAACTTCCACCGCGACTGCTTCCGGCCAGGTTCATCAGTCGCTGGCCAAATTCAAACAAGCCACTGAAAGAGAGCGCCATCAGCCAGAACAGCGCGATCAGCGCCAGCACCACCGGTGCAGACTGCAGCTGAAACCCCCAGCCGATCGCCGCGCCGCCGGCACGCAGGAGCAGTAACAATGCGCCCAGCGCAGCAAAAGTCGCCAGAACGCCCGCACCGTATAGCAGTGCCTCGCGGAGACGGTGTCCGGCGCCGCTGTTGATCAGGCCAAACACCTTGATGGAGAGCACGGGGAACACACAGGGCATCAGGTTCAGGATCACCCCGCCGGCAAAGGCCGCCAATACCAGCAGCCACAGGGATTGCGCCGGTGACTCTGTCAGTTGACCGAATGGCACGTTCTCAAGAGACCAGGCCCGGGCACCGTCACTGACCACAAAGCCGGCTGCCCTTACGGGGCTGGCACCGGGCACCCGCTGAAACCTGTAGACGACCTCCCCATCAAGGCGCTCCACTTCTGGCGCCGCCGCAGTGAGCAGCCCTCCGTCGAGGGGGAAGACCTGAGGGAAATCTTGTCTCTCTCCCCGTCCCTGCAGGGTCAACACAACCTGTTCGCCCTCTTCTGCCAGTTCCGTAGCTCGCCAGGGGCTGGAGCTTTCCGCTCCGGGAACCCGCGCCAGGAAACGTGCGACCAGATCCCGATCGGCGGGATCCCACACCTCGCGCCCCACGACCGAGCGCTCCAGGCGCAGGGTACCGAACCCGGGAATGCAATCAACCTTGCACACCAGCCACTCCAGGTTCGCTTCCAGTACTATCTCACGGGCACCTGTGTCCGGTGTTAACGGCAGCAGGTAGGCGACATTACCCTCATAGCCGAGGTTGGTGAGATGTTCGATGGGGAGGCGTTTGGGAAAAGGCCAGAGAATCTCGCCGGTTTCTGCGCCCGCAATGTTCAGGTCGAAGCGCGGCGCCGCGCCGGAATCGCCGGCATTGCGCCAGTAAACATGCCACTCCGGGTCCACCTCAAAATAGAAGCCGATGGTCGCCGGCTCTCCGGCAGCAAAAGTTTCCGGCGCCAGCCAGCGCACCCGGACATGGTCGCCTGTGGCAGTTTCCTGGGCAAAAACGGTTACCGGGCCGCAGAGCAGGAAACTGACAAGTGTGAGCAGAAGCGCAGCGAGGCGACGGGCAATCACAAACTTCACTCCTCCTTTTACGGACGGGACATAAGACATTTTTACGGTGCTCGCATCCACTCGGATTGCCGCAGCAGGTGGTCAATCCCGCGAGCCATCACTCATCATCCAGGGCAACAACCTGAATTGACTGGCCCTGGTAACGCCAGCGCAAATTGAACCCGCACAACGCCATACCGTACACCCGTTGTGGATCCGGTTTCTGGTAGGCGGGCTTGGGATCCTGTGCCAGTACCTGCTCGATCAAGCGCGGGAGATCCGTCCCCCAGTCGTCGCGGTAGGCCCCGGCCTTCCTGCGAACAGCATCCGGAATTTCAACGGCGAGGGGTTCCGGCGCGTTATCCGCGAACGCACTGTGGGCGTCCCGAAGCGCATCCGCGTAGGGCACATAGGGCTTGATATCCAGGACCGGGGTGCCGTCGACCAGGTCGGCACCGCCGATGATCAGCTCCACTCTGGGGGAGGTGCGCACCTCGAGCAGGCGCACTACCGAGAGGCCGATATTGTTGGGGCGAAAAGGCGATCGGGTGGCGAGAACGCCGAGTTTTTTGTTGCCACCGAGGCGCGGTGGGCGGACTTTGGTTGACCACTGGCCCGCGGCCTGGTGAAACTGGAAAATTACCCAGATATGGGTGTTGTCTTCCAGCCCTGCCACCGCGTCCGCCACATCGAGTGGCGGCAGCAGCTCAATGGAGGCGCGGCTCGCATCGGCCAGCAGTGGCTGGCGCGGCACTCCAAACTTTTCGCCGAAGCAGGAGTGCACGCGCGCGATGGGCTCGATATTCATCGAGGGAGGATGGCTGTTTACTTGTCGATTCCGCCGAGGCAGAGATATTTGATTTCGATGTAGTCGTCGATGCCGTACTTGGAGCCCTCACGGCCTACACCGGACTCCTTCACACCGCCGAAGGGAGCCATTTCGTTGGAGATAATGCCTTCATTGACACCCACCATGCCGTATTCCAGCCCCTCACTCACGCGCCAGATACGACCGATATCACGTGAGTAGAAGTAGGACGCGAGACCGTACTCGGTATCGTTGGCGAGCTTGATGACCTCTTCCTCGGTGGAAAATTTGTACAGCGGTGCAACCGGGCCGAAGATCTCCTCGCTGAAGATTTGCATATCGTCCGTGACATCGGTCAGCACGGTCGGCGCATAGAAACAGGCACCCATTTCGCTCGGGCCGCCTTCGACCGGCGCATTGGCCCCCTTGGAAACGGCGTCTTCCACCAGTGCCTGCACATCTTTCACAGCCTTGGTGTTGATCATCGGGCCGACCTCGACACCGTCCTCGGCACCGTTGCCCATTTTCATGCCCTGTACGGCCTGGGCAAACTTCTTCGCGAAGGCATCATAGACCCCATCCTGCACGAAGATGCGGTTGGCACAGACACAGGTCTGGCCGGCGTTGCGGTATTTACAGACAATGGCGCCCTTGACCGCCTCATCCAGGTCCGCATCGTCGAACACGATAAACGGCGCGTTGCCACCCAGTTCCATGGAGGTTTTCTTGATGGTCTCGGCACACTGGGCCTGCAGCTGCTTGCCCACGGCAGTGGAACCGGTGAAGGTAAATTTGCGCACCAGCGGGTTGGAGGTCATCTCCGCACCGATCTCGCGGGAGCTCTTGCCAACAACCACGTTGAACACGCCCGCGGGAATACCGGCCTCTTCCGCCAGCACCGCCAGTGCCAGTGCGGAGAGCGGGGTTTCGGAGGCGGGCTTGCTGACGAAAGGACAGCCGGCAGCCAGTGCCGGCGCCATCTTGCGCGCGATCATGGCACTGGGGAAATTCCACGGCGTCACCGAGCAGGTCACACCGACGGACTGCTTGATCACCACGATGCGCTTGTCTTTGGAGGGCGGCGCGATCACGTCGCCGTAAACCCGCTTCGCCTCTTCAGAGAACCACTCGACGTAATTGGCCCCGTAAACCACCTCGGTCCTGGCCTCGGACAACGGCTTGCCCTGCTCGGCGGTGAGAATTTTTGCCAGGTCGTCGGCGTTCTCAATAATCAGGTCATACCAGCGACGCAGGATTTTGGCGCGCTCCTTGACGGTGGCATCTCGCCACGCCGGCCAGGCCCGGTTGGCAGCCTCGATCGCGCGGCGGGTTTCCGCGGCGCCGAGGCTGGCAATGCTGGCGACAACTTCGCCGGTCGCCGGATTGGTTACATCGAGGGTGGCCCCGGAATCGGCGTCGATCCACTTTCCGTCCACATAGGACTGGGTGCGCAGCAGCGAGGGGTTCTTCAGGTCCAGCATTGCGTTCTCCTTTTGCCTGCTGGTTGGCCCCGGAGGTCGGGGCTGCAACCATTATTTTTTCTTTTTCACGAATTTCATCAAGCGGCGCTTCTTGGCCTTCTGCCGGTCGGTCAGTTTGTTCTTGCGCCCGGCGTAGGGGTTGTCGCCGGTGCGGAACTCGATCTTCACGGGCGTACCGTGGAGTTCCAGCGCCTTGCGGAATGTCTTTTCCAGGTAGCGCACATAATGGGACGGTACTTTTTCGGTCTGGTTTCCGTGAATCACGATCACTGGCGGATTCTGCCCGCCGGCATGGGCATAGCGTAACTTGATGCGATGCCCGTGCACCAGAGGGGGTTGGTGCTCACTTACCGCCCACTGCAGGATGCGGGTCAGGTGATTGGTGGAGAGTTTGTCGGTGGCAGACTGGTAGGCCGCTTCGATGGACTCGTAAAGGTGACCCACCCCGGTACCGTGCAGCGCGGAGATAAAGTGGATGTCGGCGAAATCCACAAAGCGCAAGCGCCGCTCCAGCTCGGTCTTGACGAAATCCCGGTGATCCGCCTCGAGTCCGTCCCACTTGTTCAATGCCACAACCAGGGCGCGCCCCGCCTGGATCACACTGCCCATCAGGTGCATATCCTGGTCAACGAGGCCCTCTCTGGCATCGATCACCAGCACCACTACATTGGCATCTTCCACCGCCTGCAGGGTTTTCACGATGGAAAACTTTTCCACCGACTCCTTGATGTTTTTACGCCGACGGATACCGGCGGTGTCGATCAGGGTGTAGGGTTTTCCGTCCCGGTCGTAATTGATGTAGACACTGTCACGGGTCGTTCCCGGCTGGTCGTACACCACCACGCGCTCTTCCCCGAGCAGGCGATTGACCAGCGTGGACTTGCCTACATTGGGGCGGCCGACAATGGCGATCTTGACGCCGGTGGCCTCATCCTCTTCCTCGTCTGCTGCCGCCTGCTCCGGTAAGCCATCCGCAACCCGCTGCATCAGGGAGCGCACACCGCGGCCATGGGTAGCGGTGGTGGGGAAAAGCTCACCGATACCCAGCTCGTAGAAAGGCGCCAGTGCGATATCGGGGTTGACCCCATCCACCTTGTTGGCCACCAGCAGTGTCGGCTTGGAGCGGTTACGCAGCTGCTCGGCAATCATCTCATCGGCAGGCGTAAGTCCATCGCGACAGTCCACCAGGAACAACACGAAATCAGCTTCTTCAATGGCCTGCATGGACTGCTGTGCCATGGCCGCATCAATGCCCTCCTCGCCGCCGGTAATACCACCGGTATCGACCAGGATCATTTTCTTCCCATCGATTTCCGCTTCGCCGTACTTTCGATCGCGCGTCAGACCGGCATAGTTGGCCACCAGGGCATCGCGGCTTTTGGTGAGCCGGTTAAACAGGGTGGATTTACCCACGTTGGGGCGCCCGACCAGGGCAATTACTGGCAGCATAACTCAGTCTTCTCTGGGCAAAACGGATTTGCCATAAACACGAACGCCCGCGTAGCGCGGGCGGTACAACGTCTCCGCGCGTGCGTGGCGCGGCGGACGGAGACCAGCTCCGCCCGGGTAAACTTTTACTGGCGGCGCTCGAGGCGCAGGGCGACAAGCTCACCGCCATCAGACAGGGCAAACAGCAGGTCGCCATCTACCACCATCGGGATGCGCACCGGATCGCCATCGATCTTCTCCCGGCCGATGATCTGGCCGGTGGTCGGATCCATGGCGTGCAGGTAACCATCGAGATCTCCCACCACCAGTACGTCACCGAAGTAAGCGGGGCCGCTCAGCTCGCGACGCAACAGGTCATCGCTGCTCCACACGATCTGGCCACTGCCCACATTGTAGGCGTAGACACTGCCGCCGGCATCGCTCAAGTATACATTGCCCGCGCCCACGGCCACGCTGTGATGGGTCGACGCATCGCGGGCCCACAGGCCACGGCCGTCCTCGCGAGACAGTGCCACTACACGGCCCTGGTAGCTGGCGGCAAACACCAGGTCACCGCGCACTACCGGCGAGCCGTCAATATCCACTACCCGCTCCAGTTCCGCAGAGCCCTGCGGAATCGCCACACGCTGCTCCCAGCGGGGAATACCATCACGGGCATCCAGGGCGATCAGCTTGCCACTGTCGAGTCCAGCAAAGACTGCCCCGGCGGTGATGACCGGCGCTGCAGTGCCACGCAGGGTCAGTACCGGCAGAGTCGTGCTGTGGCTCCAGCGCTCGGTGCCCTCGCTTGCATCGAGGCCCACCAGCTTGCCATCCACGGTCTGTACCACGACCACGCCGGCGCCAACGGCGGGAGCGGCCACCACTTCACTGGAAAGCTGATGGGTCCACAGCTCGCTGCCGTTATTCAGGTCCAGGGCGACGACCTTGCCGCGATAATCGGAGACGACCGCAAGGCCGAGCCCCACGCCGACGCCACCGCTGAGGGGCACGTCGAGGTCCACTTCCCATTGCTGACGGCCGCTAGCGCGATCCAGCGCCTGTACTTCGCCGTCACTGCTGGCGGCGACGACTTTACCGTCGCCGATGGCCGGCTGCAGCATGGCATAGCGCTTGCTGTCGATATCGCCGATGTTTTCGGACCAGACTTCACGCAGTTCCACCGTGGGGTTGATATCCACCAGCTCGACCGGATCCGTGTCCTCTTTTTTCTCGTCATTGGACGCGCAGGCGGCCAGGGTTGCCGCCAGCGCGACTGCGACCGAGCGCGTCAGGGTCCGTGAAAAAAATCTCATTGCTCGTCACTCTCCTGTGCCGGTTCCGGCTCCGCGGTGGCGTCCTCCGCCGCGCTTTCATCTGCCGCCGCCGGGGCGACGCTTTCCGCCTTGAGGCGCAGCAACTGCGCGCCGCCGGCCTGCTCTGCGGGCAGCTGGGCCAGCGCCTGCTGGTAGGCCTCATGGGCAGCCGCTTCATCACCTTTTTTCAGCAGGATATCGCCGCGGGTCTCTGCGAACAGTGCCGCGAATGCCGCGGGCACGTTGCCCTCCAGCAGCTTCAATGCTTCATCCGGCTGGCCCCGCGCCGCCAGCACCGATGCCAGGCGACGGGTAGCCAGCAACTTGAGGGACTCCTCGGAGGTGTTGTCCCGCACCCAGCGCAGCTCACTGGCGGCCGTCTCCAGGTCGTTGTCGCTGGCCGCCAGTGCCGCCAGACGCAGGGCCGCCTGGCTGGCATAGATCCGTCCGGAGAACTCCTCTTTCAGCTGCTGCGCCAGGCTCTTGGCGGTGGTCAGCTGCTTGTTATCGGGCTGCCCTTCGTTGGCGCTGACGGCCTCAATGAAGCCCTGGTACAGATCGGAAGAAGCCTCAGCCTTTTCCCGCTCTGCCCCCTGCCACCACTGAAAGCCGAAGTAACCGGCCAGTGCCAGTACCACGCCGGTAACAATGCCGCGGCCATTTTCCTGCCACCAGCGCTTAATCGTTTCTATTTGTTCTTCTTCTGTCAGATGATCAGCCATTGGTAAATTCGCCTTTCCTGTAAATTCTTCATACTTCCAGTGGAGCGATATGCTCGCTCCCGCCGACTGCTCGTCAGCTTTGCGGTTATGTGCCGCCACTCACCCCTGCAGCAGCGGGGCTAGCTCGGCCAGGCTCACGGTCTGCTGCGGCTGGTCTGCGCGCAGGAACTTCACCGTTACCTGCCCGGCGACCGCCTCGTCCTCACCGATGATGAGGGCAAAGTCCGCATTGCTCTTGTCAGCCTTCTTCATCTGGCTCTTGAAGCTGCCACCACCGCAGTGGGTCTGCAAGCGCAGCCAGGGCAGCTCATCGCGGACTTTCTCCGCGGCAGCCAAAGCCGCCGATTGTACATCACCCACGGCAACCAGGTACGCATCCACCGGTTGATCCAGTCCCTCGGGCAGTACTTCGAGGGTCTCGAGCATCAGTACCAGGCGCTCGACACCGAGGCCAAAGCCCACCGCCGGGGTCGGCTTGCCGCCCAGCTGCTCCACCAGGCCATCGTAGCGGCCGCCGGCGCATACGGTTCCCTGGGCACCGAGGCTATCGGTCACCCACTCAAAAACAGTCTTGCCGTAGTAGTCGAGCCCCCGGACGAGGCGCGGGTTGATCTCATATTCCACCCCGGCGGTATCCAGCATTTCCCGCAGGCTGCTGAAATGCGCCGCTGACTCGTCGTCCAGGTAGTCCAGTAGACACGGGGCATCCGCCAGCAGTTCCTGAGTCTGGGGGTTTTTGCTGTCCAGGATACGCAGGGGATTCTTTTCCAGCCGGCGCTGGCTGTCCTCGTCCAGCTGATCCCTGCGCTCGGTCAGGTAGCTCACCAGGGCGTCCCGGTAGGCAGCCCGGCTGGCGCTGTTGCCCAGGGAATTGAGTTGCAGGGTGACGTGCTCGGCGATACCCAGCTGCCTCCACAGCCGCGCCGTCATGATGAGGATTTCCGCATCCACATCGGGCCCCTCGATACCGAACACCTCGACACCGAACTGGTGAAACTGGCGCAGGCGCCCCTTCTGCGGGCGCTCGTAGCGGAACATCGGGCCGAAGTACCAGAGGCGCTGGGGAGTGCTCAGCAGGCTGTTCTGGATGGCAGCGCGCACCGTTCCCGCGGTGCCTTCGGGGCGCAGGGTGACACTGTCACCACTCTTGTCCTCGAAGGTGTACATCTCTTTTTCAACGATATCGGTGGCCTCACCGACCGCACGACTGAAAAGCTGGGTCGCCTCCAGGTAGGGGGTGCGGATCTCACTGTAGCCGTAGCGGGCGAAGAGCTCGCTCACTGTGCTCTCAACATACTGCCAGACCGGGGACTGCCCCGGCAGCAGGTCGTTCATGCCGCGAATTGCGCGAAGCTGTTTCAAGGTTTGTCCTTAAGGGTTTTCTGTTCTCGGGTTCGAGTGGGCTCGAAGCTCTGTGGCGGCACTGCAAGCGGTTACCTTTGCGAGACACGCCGTGAATCCATCCATGGAGGCTTGTCGGCCGGGTCCCTCGGGCCGACAGTCCCGCAAAGGTAACCGCTCACAGAGCCTTCACATCAAGAGCCGACAGTAAGCTCGGGGCTGGACCCACGCTCGTTACGCCTTGGCGATGATATCTGCCTCGCGCTCCGCCTTTTCGTTGGCTTTTTCGCGAATCAGACGCTCGAGGTCATCCACCAGGTTGTCATTTTTCATTTTGTGGCTGGGCTTGCCGTCCACGTAGATTGCATGGCTCGGGGTACCGCCGGTAAGGCCGACATCCGCCTCTTTCGCTTCACCCGGGCCGTTGACGATGCAACCGATGACCGCCACGTCCAGCGAAGTGGTCACATCCTCAAGTCGCGTCTCCAGCTCGTTCATGGTCTTCACCACATCGAAGTTCTGGCGCGAACAGCTGGGGCAGGCGATAAAGTTGATGCCCTTGCTGCGCAGGCGTAGGCTCTTGAGCAAATCCCAGCCGACTTTCACCTCTTCCACCGGATCGGCGGCGAGGGAAACCCGCAGGGTATCGCCAATACCGTCCAGCAACAGCGCACCCAGGCCAATGGCGGACTTCACCGTGCCCGAGCGCAGACCACCGGCTTCGGTGATCCCCAGATGCAGCGGCTGCTCGATCAGCTTTGCCAGCTTGCGGTAGGCGGCGGTGGCCATGAAGATATCGGAGGCTTTCACGCTCACCTTGAAGTCGTGAAAGTCCAGTCCGTCGAGAATCTCCACGTGCCGCAGGGCGGACTCCACCAGGGCATCCGGGGTCGGCTCGCCGTATTTCTTCTGCAGGTCCTTTTCCAGTGAACCCGCGTTAACACCGATACGGATGGGGATATTCAGGTCCCGGGCCTTGTCCACCACCGCACGAATGCGGTGTTCACGACCGATATTGCCCGGGTTGATGCGCAGGCAATCCACACCCAGATCCGCCACACGCAGGGCGATGCGGTAATCAAAGTGGATATCCGCAACCAGCGGTACCTCGACCTGTTTCTTGATTGCCCCGAAGGCTTCGGCGGCATCCATGCTGGGCACGGATACCCGCACGATGTCCGCACCGGCATCCTGCAGACGGCGGATCTGGCCGACGGTGGCATCGACGTCGCAGGTATCGGTGTTGGTCATGCTCTGCACCGAAATGGGCGCCCCGCCACCAACAGGCACATCACCCACCATAATCTGGCGGGACACGCGGCGGACAATGGGTGACTCAAATTGCATAGGTCTGACCTGGCGGTTTCGCAGAGTGAAAAATCGAGGGGCAATTATAAAGGTGCGGAGCGCACAAATCAGCATCAGTGCGATGCCAACTCATTCGCACCGGGGAGGCCAGCGGTCGACAGGCCCCGGAGAGTAGTTGGCCAGCCACCCGGGCCGGCCACAAGGGAGCTTATTCGCCGACAGTCAGGCGGCGGGTACGGCGGCTACCGATCGGCTCACTGGGCACCAGCTGGTCACGGTAGCGGACCTCGGTGCCGGCAGCATTGCCGAGCATCAGGCTGAACGGCGGCTGACCTTCGAGTGTCACCTGTGACCCCTGCGCCTGCAACTTGGCCAGCAAAACCTTGCCGCTTGCGTCCTTGACCTCGATCCAGGCTTCTTGAGAGAAACGCAGTTCGAGTGCCTCGCTGGCTGCTTCTGCAACCGGGGCTGCCGACGGTGCAGTGGCGGCAGCGGGGGCCGGATCAGCTGCGGCTTCGACAGCGGAAGCCGCCGGCGTTTCAGGCTCGGCCACCTCTGTCACCTCAACCCCGATCTCCGCCACGGCATCGTCGGCGGCTACAGGAGCCTCGGATTCTACGGCCTGCAGGCTCGTGCCCGCCTGCGCGGACAGTGCCTCGTAGGCGGCAACATCTGCCACCTCAAGTGCGGCTGCCGACGGGGACTCAATGGCGGTGTCCGATAACTCCGGTTCTGAGGCTGCCACAGCAACCGCTTCCCCGGCTGCCCCGACCTCTTCCGCCTGCAGCGGCTCTGCCGCGATCGGCTCTGCAGCCTGCTCAGTAAAGCCTTGCAGATCGCCCACCTGCTCACCCTGCTGGACAGCCTGATCGTCGGCCAGAGCCTCCATGTTCATGGATGGTGTGGCGAGATCGCGCCCCTGAAACCACCAGAAGGCAGCGGCAACCAGCACAAGAGGCAACAGGGCCAGAAGGCCAAACCCACCCTTGCGCCCTGGCTCGAGCGCCGGCCCCCTGCTGACGTGCTCGATAATTGCCCGACTCTCCTCCTCAGCCGCACTGTAGCCGGAAAAGGCTTCCAGTACCGGCTCGGCATCGACGCCGAGCTCCTTACAGGCATTGCGGATATACCCGCGAACATAAAGGGCACTGGGAAGGCGGTCGTACTCGTCCCGCTCGAGCAGCTCCAACTTGTTGCCGGTCATGCGCAGGCGGGAAGAGAGCTCTTCAAGGGATAGACCGGCCGCTTCGCGGGCAGTGCGAAGCTGGGTACCGGGGGAGGGATGCTCCTCGCGGAGCTCAGCAGATTGCGTGGACGCTTGCGCGTTTTCGACTACTTTATCCGTCATTGGCCATCATCTTCTTGTATTCCAGCGCTTCCGCTGAATAGGGATACAGGTTCCTCAGGGCCAGGGCGTAGCTGCGCTCCTTGTCCCGGTTACCAAAGATTTTTTCGATGCGGATACCCAGCCACAGGGACTGCGGTACCTGCCGGTGCTTGTCGCTGTACAGGTCCAGGTATTGCTTGGCCTGGGCGTAGGCACCGGCCTCGTACTTGATTTCCGCCAGCTCCAGCAGCGGCTGCGGCAGGCTGTCGTTGAGTGCCAGCGCGCGGATAAAGGCTTTTTCAGCCTCCTCGGTCTTGCCGAGTTTCACCGCGGCGCGACCATAATTCGTCAGGGCGTAGGAACGGCGCTTATAGGTCAGATCCTGAGAGGCTTCCTCAAACTGCTCGAGAGCCTCTTCATACCGAGCCTGGCGATAGAGAAACACACCGTAGTTGGTTTGGGCCATGGAGAAGTCGTCCCCATAGCGCAGGGCCTTGCGAAAATGGTCCTCGGCCACATCCAGCTCACCATCCGCCTGGTACAGCATCGCCAGACCGTGGTGGGCATCGGGATTGCGCTTGCCCAGCTCGAGTGCCTTGTTGAAGTGGTAGCGGGCGATATCGCGGTTTTCACCGGACTGCAGATAGCGCAGCCCCAGCTGCACATGGGTTTTGACCGCCTTATCCAGGTCAATCTCCTTGCGTTCCGGCAGACCGGTAGTCACGCAACCGGACAGCAGGACGCCGAGAAGAAGACCTGCCAGCGGCAGGGAGAGGGATTTGGCCAACACTACATCACCTTTTATTTTTCTGGGAGCACACCCCGGCGATGCGCCGTTGGGCGGCCGGCACTCGGGGCCGACCGGGAAAAGCGCTAGCCGACGATTCGGACCGGGCGCTCGGCATTGCGGTAGCGCTCAGAGCGGCGTGTGCGATCGTTCACACTACCGGCCAGCTGGCCGCAAGCCGCCGCGATATCGTCACCGCGGGTGGTGCGCACGGTTACCGTAAACCCTTTGTCCAACAAAATCTGCTGAAAGCGTCGCAAAGCGTTGTTGCTCACCCGCTGATAGTCGGACAGATCAAACGGATTGAAGGGTATCAGATTTATCTTGACAGGCACATCGCGCAGGAGTTCTGCCAGCTGCTCCGCGTGCTCCGGCCGGTCGTTGACCTCGCGTATCAGCGTGTACTCGATGGTCATTTTGCGGTGCGTATCCGGCATCTGCTCGATGTATCGCTTGGCACTGTCCAGCAGCATGGCAATCGGATACTTCTTATTGATGGGCACCAGCTCGTTGCGCAACTCGTCATTGGGCGCATGGAGGGAGATGGCCAGGCTCGCGTCGGTCACCTCAGCCAGCCGATCCAGTGCCGGCACCACACCGGAGGTGCTCAGGGTTACCCGGCGCTTGGAGATACCGTAGGCATTGTCCTCCATCATCAGGTTCATTGCGTCAACCACGTTATCGAAGTTGAGCAGGGGCTCACCCATACCCATCATCACCACGTTGGTAACCTTGCGCGGACCTTTTGGCTGCAGCTGGCCGAAGGACTTACAGGCAATCCACACCTGACCAATGATCTCGGCCGCGGTCAGATCCCGGTTGAAGCCCTGCTTGCCGGTGGCACAGAAGCTGCAGTCCAGCGAGCAACCCACCTGGGAGGACACACACAGGGTGCCGCGGTCCCCGTCGGGGATATAGACAGTCTCGATGGCGCTGCCGCCCTCTACCTCGATCAGCCACTTGCGGGTGCCATCAGAGGAATCCCACTGCTCCAGCACCTTGGGGGCACGGATCTCGGCCATCTCTGCCAGCTTCGCGCGCAGCGCTTTGCTGACATTGGTCATCTGTTCGAAGTCATCGACCCCGTTCTGGTGAATCCACTTCAACACCTGCACCGCGCGAAAACGTTTTTCGCCCAGGGAATCGAAAAACGCCGCCAGCTTGTCCAGCGACAGGCCCAGCAGGTTCACTTTTTCGGTTTGGCTTGTAGTCATGGAATCACCTCGGGAGGAGTCTGCGCCGGCCGGTCGGCCGGCGCGAAGTGGCGCGGATCAGGCGCGCGGGCAGATCTCGTCGTCTGCAAAGAAGTAGCTGACTTCGCGCTCAGCGGAAGCGGCGGAGTCGGAGCCGTGCACGGCGTTGGCGTCGATGCTCTGGGCGAAGTCGGCGCGGATGGTGCCAGCTTCAGCTTCCTGCGGGTTGGTGGCACCCATCAGGTCACGGTTAGCCTTGATGGCATCTTCGCCTTCCAGAACCTGGACTACAACCGGACCGGAAGTCATGAAATCGACCAGATCTTTAAAGAACGGACGCTCTTTGTGCTCGGCGTAGAAGCCTTCAGCCTTCTCGCGGGACAGGTGCATCATTTTCATGGCAACAATACGCAGGCCGGCTTTCTCGAAACGGCTTTCGATTTCGCCAATGACGTTCTTGGCTACCGCGTCCGGCTTGATGATGGAAAGAGTGCGCTCCAGGGCCATGATTTTCTCCAATTTCAGTGTTTGCGTTTTACATACAGAAAGAGCAACCGCAGTTGCTCCTCCCTGAATTCCTGTTTCTTTCACCCTTCGCATTGTGCGAAAAGCGATCAACCGCCATCTGCGGCGGGCGGATTATACGGGGAATTGCTCGAGTTTTGTACTCAAACAACCGCCCCACTCCGCAAAATCTACGCGACAGAACCGGTCGGTCAGTCGGCCTCCTCAATCCAGGCAGCCTGAATCGCCTCCAGGATCTTCTCACCGCAGCGCGCCGGATCATCGTCAAAGCCGGGCAGCTCGATCACCCAGTTGCGCAGGTCGACAAAGTTCACCCGCAGGGGGTCGACATCCGGGTGGGCTTCCACCAGCTCGATGGCGATGTCGTTGATATCCGTCCATTTCATCCGTCAATCTCCGTTGGCGACAGCGATGACCGCTTCGTCAGTGTTTTTCCGAAACCTGGTTGATGGTGTACTTGGGAATCTCGACCACGAGATCCTCATCGTCCACGATGGCCTGGCAGGAGAGACGGGATTCCGGCTCCAGGCCCCAGGCCTTGTCCAACAGGTCCTCTTCCAGCTCGTCCGGCTCATTCAGGGAATCGAACCCCTCCCGGACGATCACGTGACAGGTGGTGCAAGCACAGGACTTCTCACAGGCATGCTCGATCTCGATACCGTGTTCCAGCGCCGCATCACAGACACTCACGCCGTTCTCCACTTCGACTACCTTGCCATCCGGGCAGATCTCGGCGTGGGGCAAAAATACGATTTTAGGCATGGGCTTCCAACTCGCTATGGTCTCAATGGCGTCGCCGCACGAAAGTGGCGACAGCGGCGGTTCTCTATCTACGGGAACCGCGTGTTATTGATCAAATTCATCCAGGGTATGGCCCTGCATGGCCCGCCGGATGGAGGCATCCATACGGCGCGCGGCGAAGGGCTCGGACACCTCATTGAGCGCCTCGATACGCTCATGAATCTCCTCGGCGTCACCACCGTTATGGGCCAGGCGCAGGGCCTCCATGGCACGCTCCATGGCATCCAGCTCTTTTTCACTCAGCAGCTCTGCACCATTTTCCTGCAGGGCCACCAGTAGCGCCTCCAGTGCGCGTTCCGCTTCCACCTGCGCCTCCCGCAGGGCCCGCGCCGCCATATCCTGCTCGGCATGGGCATAGGAGTCCTTGAGCATGCGGGTGATGTCCTCGTCCTCGAGCCCGTAGGAGGGCTTGACGGTAATATCTGCGCTGACACCGCTGCTCTTTTCCATGGCGGTCACCGACAGCAGACCGTCGGCATCTACCTGGAAGGTCACCCGGATGTGGGCCGCGCCGGCCACCATGGGTGGAATACCCCGCAGCTCAAAACGAGCCAGTGACCGACAGTCGTTCACCAGCTCCCGCTCGCCCTGCACCACGTGGATGGCCATGGCGGTCTGGCCGTCTTTGAACGTGGTGAACTCCTGGGCCTTGGCCACCGGGATGGTGGTATTGCGCGGGATCAGTTTCTCCGTGAGCCCGCCCATGGTCTCGATACCGAGTGACAACGGGATCACATCCAGCAACAACAGATCCTCACCGGACTTGTTGCCGACCAGCACGTCCGCCTGCAGGGCCGCGCCGATGGCGACCACCTGATCCGGGTCGATTTCCGCGTGGGGCTTGCGGCCGAAAAATGCTTCTACCCGCTCGCGCACCCGCAGGGTGCGGGTGGATCCCCCCACCAGCACCACTTCACCAACCTCTTCGACAGCCAGGTCGGCGTCACGGAGCGCCCGCTTGCAGGCACGCAGGGTCTTGTCGATCAGAGAATCGAGAATCTCCGCCATGGCAGCGCGATCGAGAGTGCCGCGCCAATCGCCGTAGCTCACGCTCACGGACTCTTCGATTGCCAGTTTTTCTTTTGCGGAGCAGGCAGTATCCAGCAACGCCCGCTGTGTCTTCACGTCCAGGTCCGTGCCCAGTCCGGCCTGTTCGGCAATCCAGCTGGCAATGGCGCGGTCGAAGTCATCACCACCGAGCGCCGTGTCGCCGCCAGTGGACAGCACTTCGAAGACGCCTTTGGACAGTCGCAGGATGGAAATATCGAAAGTGCCGCCGCCCAGGTCGTAGACGGCGATGACACCCTCCTCGCCCTGGTCGAGACCGTAGGCCACTGCCGCGGCAGTGGGCTCGTTGAGCAGTCGCAGGACATGCAGACCGGCCAGGCGCGCCGCGTCTTTGGTGGCCTGGCGCTGGGCATCGTCGAAATAGGCCGGCACGGTAATTACTGCACCGTCCAGCTCTCCGCCCAGCGCTTCACTGCCGCGCTGGGCGAGCACTTTGAGGATCTCTGCGGAAACCTGCACCGGATTCACGCTGCCTGCCACTGTCTCGATCTGCGGCATACCGCCATCGCTGTCGGCGAACCGGTAGGGCAACTGCTCACCAAAACTCTTCACGTCGGCAACACCCCGCCCCATCAGGCGCTTGATGGAGAGCATGGTGTTGTAGGGATCAGCAGCAGCACGGGCACGGGCGCCGGCCCCCACAGACACACCTTCGGAGCTGTAGTGGACTGCGGAGGGCAGAATCACACTGCCATCGGCTGCCGCGACCGCCTCGGTAGAACCGCTGCGCACCGTTGCCACCAGCGAGTTGGTGGTACCGAGATCGATACCCACCGCGCGTTTGCGCTGATGGGGCTCGGGAGTCTGGCCGGGTTCGGAAATCTGCAGTAGCGCCATGTTCAATCCAGTAAATCTTCTTCCAGTTCTTCAACCTGCCGCTGCAGCTTCGACAGAAACTGCATCTTCAGCAGGGAATTTTTCGCATCTTCCAGTTGGCCACCAGCAAAAGCCGAAGCAAAGACCTGCTGCTCGGCCCTGAACAGCCCGCCCACCTCGTCGGCGAGATCGTCCAGTGCCGCGGCGGGATCCGCTGCGTCGCGCACCTCTTCCAACTGTTCCCGCAGCATCATCTGCTGCATCAGGAAGTCCGCATCGGCGGTGGTCTGCTCGGGACTCACTTCCACACCGGCCAGCGAGAGCAGATAAGCGGCGCGCCGCACCGGGTCGCGCAAGGTGGTGTGGGCCTCGTTGATTCGCGTCGCGTATTGCATGGCCAGCATCTGCTCGCGGGAGGACTTCGAAGCGTACTTATCCGGGTGAAACTCCCGCTGTAGCTCCCGGTAACGCTGGGACAGGGCCGACCGGTCCACTTCGAAAGCGGGCTTGAGACCGAAAATATCGAAATAGGTCTGCTGCTCCGACATATCTGCCCTCTATCCTCAATTGATCCGGCACCCGCCGATCACCCGGGTTATCGTGAGCGACGCACGGTGCGAAAGGGTTTCCATTGAACACCAAGAAAAAAGGCCGGCCTGCACAAAAGCAGCCGGCCCCGTTTGCGCTGCAGCTGCTTCACACGTGGAAGCTTTCGCCGCAGCCACACTCATTTTTCACATTGGGGTTGTTGAACGCGAAACCCTCGTTCAACCCTTCCTTGACGAAATCGAGCTCGGTTCCGTCCAGGTAGGCCAGGCTTTTCGGGTCAACCACAAGCTTGACACCGCCCTGCTCGAAGACCTCATCCTCGGCTTCCGCCTGATCGACGAATTCGAGCACATAAGCCATGCCCGAGCATCCGGCAGTGCGCACACCAACCCGGATACCGATACCCTTCCCGCGTTTGGTCAGCTGGCGCGCAACATGTTCCTGAGCCGCGGCCGTCATGGTAATTGCCATTATTTCGCCTTACTGCTTATTCGGCCGCTTCTTCCTTCACTGCCTCGCCGCGCTTCTCGCGGATATTGCGCACCGCGGCTTTAATCGCGTCCTCGGCGAGAACCGAGCAGTGGATCTTCACCGGCGGCAGGGCCAGCTCTTCGGCAATGGCAGTGTTCTTGATCTGCTCTGCCTCATCGATGGTCTTGCCCTTTACCCACTCGGTCAGCAGGGAGCTGGAGGCAATGGCGGAACCACAACCGTAGGTTTTAAATTTTGCATCCTCGATCACGCCGTTGTCGTTGACTTGGATCTGCAGGCGCATTACGTCGCCACAGGCGGGAGCACCGACCATACCGGTGCCCACGTTTTCCGCCTTGTCATCCATGCGGCCAACGTTGCGGGGATGCTCGTAGTGATCGATGACTTTGTCGCTATAGGCCATGACTTTTCTCCTAACTCTTGCTGGTGCGCTTAGTGGGCGGCCCACTCAATGGTGTTCAGGTCGATACCGTCTTTGTACATATCCCAAAGCGGCGACAGTTCGCGCAGCTTTTCGACGGCCTTGCGTACTTCCGCAGCAGCGGTATCCACCTCATGTTCAGTCGTGAAGCGACCAAAGCTGAAACGCAGTGAGCTGTGGGCCAGCTCGTCGTTTACGCCCAGGGCTCGCAGCACGTAGCTTGGCTCGAGGCTCGCAGAGGTACAGGCGGAGCCGGAGGAAATCGCCAGGTCCTTCAGGGACATGATCAGGCTCTCGCCCTCCACGAAGGCAAAGCTCACATTGAGGATGCCGGCCACGCGTTGCTCCCAGGAGCCATTCACGTGAACTTCTTCCATGTCCTTGATCTGATCCCAGAAGCGATCGCGCAGGGCGAGGATGCGCTTGCTCTCCGCTGCCATCTCTTCTTTGACGAGACGGGCGGCCTCACCCATGCCGACGATCTGGTGCGTCGCCAGCGTACCGGAACGCATACCACGCTCGTGGCCACCACCGTGCATCTGGGCTTCCAGGCGCACCCGCGGCTTGCGGCGCACGTACAGGGCACCGATACCCTTGGGGCCGTACATCTTGTGGGCGGAGAAGGACATGAGGTCCACTTTCATCTCCGCCAGATCGATGGGCAGCCGGCCAGCGCTCTGGGCGGCGTCCACATGGAAAATCACTTTGCGTGCGCGACAGAGTTCACCGATCGCGGCGATATCATTGATTACACCGATCTCGTTGTTGACGTGCATCAGGCTGACGACAATGGTGTCGTCGCGCATCGCCTCTTCCACCTGCTCCGGATAGACAATGCCGTCCTCGCGCGGATTCAGGTAGGTCACTTCAAAGCCTTCGCGCTCCAGCTGGCGGCAGGTATCCAGCACCGCTTTGTGCTCGATCTTTGAAGTGATGATGTGCTTGCCCTTGCCCTGGTAAAAGTGCGCAGCACCTTTGATGGCCAGGTTGTCGGACTCGGTGGCGCCGCTCGTCCACACGATTTCGCGCGGATCGGCATTCACCAGCTCCGCCACATGACGGCGCGCATCTTCCACGGCCTCTTCAGCCTTCCAGCCGAACAAGTGGGAGCGGGATGCCGGGTTACCGAAGTTACCCTCCATCGTCAGCTGGTCCGCCATTTTCTTGGCCACGCGCGGGTCCACCGGGCAGGTAGCGGAATAGTCCAGGTAAATGGGAAGCTTCATATTCAAATCTCTCTGCGCACTAACTCTGGTTGCTCATGTGCTCTGTTTCAGCTGCGCCGGACCGCCCGCTTAGAGGCCGCCGAGCACCGCCACTGTCTCTTCTTTCACTGCCTCGCGCATGTCCTGCCGGCGCGCGACCTCCTGAACTTCGGCCCGGGCGACGAGGTCGGCCAGGCTGATACCACTCAGGAAACTGTGAATCTGGGCGCTGAGGTCACACCATAAATAGTGTGTGAGACACTGCTCACCGCCCGCGCAATCGCTGTTACCGCCACAACTGGTGGCATCCACCGACTCGTTGACCGCATCGACGATCTGCGCCACGAAAATCTCTGCGCCGTCCCGCGCCAGGCGGTAGCCGCCGCCGGGACCGCGCACACTCGATACCAGCCCCGACTGCCGAAGCCGGGAGAAGAGCTGCTCCAGATAAGAGAGAGAGATGCCCTGGCGCTTGGAAATATCCGCCAGGCTAATCGGCCCGCGACCGGCATGCAGTGCCAGATCCAGCATTGCTGTGACCGCGTAGCGGCCCTTGGTTGTCAAACGCATTTCAGCTCCCGACTGTGGTACAGCCCTTACGAACGGCCGCGAGTATGGAATAACCCACCTACACAGTCAAGTATATACCCGGGTACTCCACTCAGGTATTGATCGCCACTTCAGGAATCGGGCCGCCCCTTGCCACCGGTGCGGTGAATATAGTTCTGGATGGCGGTCAGCATGCCGCGCAAAATGCCCAGCTCCATATCGTCCGGCCGCACGCGACTGAACAGTCGACGCAGGCGGGTCATGGTCTGGCGGGGATTGTCCGGATCGATAAAACCGAGCTCCCCGAGCGCTTGCTGCAGGTGCTCGTAGTACAGTTCCATATCGCTCGCCTTCGCGGGCGGGCGATCCCAGTCGGCGTAGCTGATCGGGGCGCCCTGCTCCGCCTCCAGCGCGGCCATCCGTACCTCGTAGGCCAGCACCTGCACGGCGGTGGCAAGGTTGAGGGAGCTGTATTCCGGATTGGCGGGAATATGGACGTGGAAATTGCAGGCCTGCAATTCCTCGTTGGTGAGGCCACGGTCCTCGCGGCCAAACACCAGGGCAACAGGATGGCTGGCCGCCTCTGCCACAGCCCTCTCGCCGCACTCCCGCGGGGTCAGCAGGGGCCACGGAATGCGGCGCTCGCGGGCACTGGTGGCGACCACGAGGCCGCAATCCGCCACCGCATCCTCCAGCGTATCGACCACCACAGCGCTCTCCAGCAGGTCTGCAGCGCCGGCGGCACGCCAGATCGCATTGGCGGCGGGAAACTCCCGCGGCGCCACCAGGTAGAGCTGACTCAAGCCCATGTTCTTCAGGGCGCGGGCAGCACCACCGATATTGCCGGGGTGGGCGCTGTTGACCAGCACGACGCGGATATTATCGAGAGCGGACATGGGGGACTGAGCCATCTTGCTGTTACCGAGGTTGGCCGGTGGATGCGCAGCGCACAAACACCCTAAACTTCGCCTATGAGTTACGGCGGCGCGCGAGTGTAGCAAAATTGCACAGGAATCCCTACAATCCGCGCACCCGGCAAGCCCGGCCCCGGAGGTCCCTACGCCTCCCGCTTTTTAACCCCGAAACCACACAGTGCGGACTTAGTTATGGAACCCATGCTGAACATTGCCCTGCGCGCGGCGCGCAAGGCCGGAGAACTGATCGAGCGGTCCTGGGAGCGCAGCGACCTGACCAGGCTCGAGGAAAAGGGCCGCAACGATTTCGTCACTGAGGTGGATCGGGCCAGCGAGCAGGAGATCATCTATCACCTGCGTAAAGCCTATCCAAAACACAGCATCCGCGCTGAAGAGAGCGGCATCCTCGAGGGTGCCGAGCCGGACTACGAGTGGATCATCGACCCTCTCGACGGCACCACCAACTTTATCCACGGCGTTCCGCAGTTCTGCATCTCCATTGCCTGCCGCTACCGCGGTCGCATCGAGCACGCCGTGGTTCTGGACCCCATCAAGCGCGAAGAATTCACCGCCAGCCGCGGCCGCGGTGCGGCCCTGAATGGCCGCCGCATCCGTGTCTCCCCGCGCCAGGGGCTGCGCGGGGCGCTGATCGGCACCGGCATTCCCTTCAACGGCCCGGCGCTGGAAAATATCGACCCGTACCTGACCGCCCTGAAAGAGATCGCCGGCCAGACTGCCGGCATTCGCCGCCCGGGTGCCGCAGCCCTGGACCTGGCCTACGTGGCAGCAGGACGCTTCGACGGTTTCTGGGAGATGTACCTGAATGAGTGGGATATTGCAGCCGGTGCCCTGCTGGTAAAAGAGGCCGGTGGACTGATCAGTGACTTCCGCGGCGGTGAGGATTACCTGGATTCCGGCCACCTGGTATGCGGCTCACCCAAGGTGTTCAAGCCGCTGCTGCAAATCGTCGGCAAGAACCTGGGCAGCATCCGCTGATACTACCCTTCTTCCTGAGCGCCCGCGCCCGATTTTTCCAGGGCCCGGGCAAGTTCTGCCGGGCCGTACTCTGTCGGCAGTGTGGCATCGACCGCATCACAGCCTCCCCCGCCCACCTCAATCAGCCGGATGCCGGCAGTGCGCGGATCCCCACTGAACACCTCGGACAGATCCGCTGCGGATAATCCCGGCACGCTGCTGTCGAAGAGCACCGCATCCACATCGCGGCTGCGTGCGGTGAAGATGGCCTCCACCACATCGGCGGCCACCAACAACTTTACCTGAGGGGCATCTGCCAGGACCCCGCGCAGTCGCGCGACCGCAGCCGGACGATTTTCCACCACCAGCAAACAGCACTCTGGAAAGGTAAGCGCTTTCCCCGGCTCGGGACGCAGCCTCAATACATCGCTCGGGGCATCAATCAGGGGAAATTCGATCCAGAACACCGACCCCTGGTCTTCGTGGCTATCGAAATCGATACGCCCCCCCATAGCCTCCGTCAGCCGCTTGGCGATTGCCAGCCCCACACCGGTGCCCTCAATCTGACTCTTTTCCGCGCCGAGTCGATTAAACGGCTCGAAGACCTCGCTGCGCCGCTCCTCGGCAATACCCGAGCCGGTATCGAGGATCGAGAGCCGCAACCAGCCCTCCGACTGCGGGGCAAAGTTCATGACAACGCGCCCGCCCTCCCGGTTGTACTTGACCGCGTTGCCAGCGAGATTGAGAACCACCTGCTTGAAGCGTACCGGGTCCACGCGAATGAATGCGGACTCCCACCCGAGGGGCTCGAAGATCAGCGAGACCTTGCGCGTCTCCGCCAGCGGCTCCAGCAGGCGCTTGCAGTCATTGACGAGACTCGCCGGCTGCACTGCCTCCATGGCAGGACCTACGCGGTTCGTATCGATACGGGCGAGCTCCAGCACGTCCCCAACGAGATGCAGCAGATGCTGCCCGGCACGGCGGATTTCCAGCAGGCGCTTCCGTTGATCGGTACTCAGGGTCTGGTCCAGCTCCACCATCTGGCTGTAACCGAGAATGGCATTGAGCGGGGTGCGGAGCTCGTGGCTGAGGCTGAACAGCAGGCCCGCGCGGTGCTCGCTCTCACTGCGCAGGCTCTGCAGCTCCCGCTCCGCCCGTGAGAGCGCTTCGCGACCACTGGTGACATCCTGCAGGGTACCCAGCACACGGAGCGGCTCATCCTTGCGGTTGCATTGCACCTGTCCCCTGCAGCGAAGCCAGACGATGCTGCCATCCCGATGCCATAGCCGGTACTCCACATCCAGCGGGATTCGCTCCTGCACATGATCCTGCATCGCCTGTTTGAGCCGGTCGTAATCCTCCGGCAGGATGCGGCGCTTCCACAGCTTCAACCCGCTGCGCGGGTCGGCATCCATGGTACCGGGCTCGAAACCGATCAGCGCCCAGCAGGCATCGTCCAGCAGCACTTCATCCGCGCGCAGATCCCATTCCCACAGGCCATCGCCAACGCCTGCCAGAGTCTGCAGCGGACGATCGGCGGGCAGGCTCGCGGCATCCCGCCCCGCCAGGGATTCGGTGTAGTCGGCGCAGCCGCCAATAACAAAGTGGGCCAAATTGCCGGCCGAGCCCCGGGGCTCGAAGGAGCGCGCCCAGATACGCAGCCAGCGCAGGTGACCCGAGCTGTCGTAAGCACGGAAAGTGGCGTCGGCCAGCCCACCGGGGCGCTCGAGCCGCCCTCGCATCGCACTCAACCGGTCACGATCATCAGAGTGCACCAGCGCAAGGGCCTCACCGGCAAAGAGCTTCTCTACAGCCCGGCTGCTTTCGGGGTTGAATTGGGACCACACCGCGCCCTCCGCGCGGCACAGGCCGGACTGGGGATGCCACTCGAAATAACCCGAGTCCACATCCAGCAACAGTCGCTGCAGGTAGTGAACCTGACTGCGCAAGGCCTCTGCGTCCAGGCTTTCCAGCTCGTCCAGAGCCGCCAGTTGCAGGGGTCCATCGGTGACTTGATCAGGGGGGAGCTCAGACACGCTTGCCACTTTTTAGTTGTTGAGCCGGCAAATGGCTCTGCGAGTCAAGTGAAGCACTAAACCGGCGCCAGTAAAAGAGCCGTGAGGTATCGCCAGAGTGCTCTGTGGTCACAGGGTTGACCCGCTGTAAATGATTGCCAGTGAGGATCAGGCAAAAAAAAGGCCCCGCAAAGCGGGGCCTGAATCAGCGATGATGAGAGAAAACGGGAAGACACGCAGTGTTATAAACCGTCTGTCGACCCCTGGCCGACGCGCTGTCATAAACCCCGTGAGGGATTCCCGGAGCGCGGGTCTCGCGACCCACACTCTGGTATTTGCAACCGCCATGCCAAGTTTGCCACACCCGGGCTATCGCCTCCTTCCGGGCCATGCAATAAGCGTTTTCAAACCTTGGCTGCCATTTTCCATCCGCAAACGACCGTTTCCTGTTGTCGCTGGCCCTTCCCGTGATCCAAGTCGGCACAGTTTTCCTCTACTACGCACCAAAAGTACGCAGCCGTGACCAAATGCGCAAATCTAGTCCTATTAGTGCCGGCACGGGGGTGCCATACTCATGCCGATCGGTTAGGATCAGAGTCAGCAGTGGAAGTCTCGCGCGAGGTTGCCGGCAGCAAGGCCGACCTGCCCGTTTACGGGCCACCTGACCGCTGCAGCGCATAACGAAGGTTGTAAAATGAAGACAGTTTCCGAGGCCCCAAGAATCTGGGTCACCACCATATTATTCGCCACTACCGCCCTGGTGGCCCTCACACTTGTCCCCCTGTACGGCATCTTGCATGGCTACCAGTGGCAGGCCTGGGCGGCCTTCGCCGTTTACGGCGCTCTCTGTGGACTCTCCATCACGGCGGGCTACCACCGCCTCTGGTCCCACCGCACCTACGAGGCGCACTGGTCCCTGCGCTGGCTGTTCGCCCTGTTTGGTGCCGCCTCGCTGCAGAACTCCATCCTGATCTGGTGTTCCGGCCACCGTCGCCACCACCGCCATGTGGACGATAATGATCACGACCCCTATTCCGCCAAGCGCGGCTTCTGGTTCTCCCACATCGGCTGGATGCTGCGTGACTACCCGAGCGGCAAGGTGGATTTCGACAACGCCAAAGACCTGCAGCGTGACAAGATTGTCATGTTCCAGCACAACCATTACATCCCGATCACCCTGGCCATGAACATCGGCCTGCCGCTGCTGCTGGGCCTCTGGGCCGGCGACATCATCGGTATGCTGCTACTGGCAGGCGTTCTGCGGATAGTGGTCAACCACCACACCACCTTTTTCATTAATTCCCTGGCGCATATCTGGGGTCGTCGCCCCTACACCGATGAGAACACCGCCCGCGACAACGACCTGCTGGCGTTCTTCACTTTCGGCGAGGGCTACCACAACTACCACCACATCTTTCAGACCGACTACCGCAACGGTATCCGCTGGTACCACTGGGACCCCACCAAGTGGTTGATCAAGACCGCCAGCTGGGTGGGCCTGGCCCGCAACCTGAAGACCGTTCCCGCCATGCGTATCCAGCGCGCCATGCTGGACATGCAATTCAAGCGGGCGGAGCAGAAGCTGCAGCAATCCAGTCACAAGGACAGCTGGCGCGAACTGCTGGAGAAAGAAGCGCAGGAATTTTCTGCCGCACTGGGAGAGTGGAAAGAGCTGCAGTCCCGCCGTTACGAAAACGCGCGCGAGCGTCTGCTGGCCAAGTGGGAAAGCGCAGCGATTCGCACCCGCGTCAAAGAGCTGGAATACAGCCTGAAGATGCAGCGCAAGCGTCTGTCCATCATGATGGATCAGTTCCACCTTTCCCCGGCAGCCGCCACCTGATCGGCCTCCCCGGGAAAACGCAGAGAGGCGAGCCACCAGGCTCGCCTTTTTTATGCCTCGAAAAAGCTCGAATCAGGGTGCGGGATTCCGCCGGCCTGTGCCGCAACAGGTGTGGACGGGTCAGGCAGAGGCCGCCTGCTCCAGGGTGCGGGCCGCAGCGAACTCCTGCATGGAATAGCTCACACGCTCCTCCACGGACTTTTCCAGCTGCTCCAGATCCATGGCCTCGACATGCTTCAGGCGGGTGCGCAGGCCTACGCCATTGGCCACCTGAATTGCCAGACCCGGGCGCGCGTTGGCCTCGAGCAGCAGGGGACCGCGTTTGCGATCCAGCACGATATCGCAACCGAGGTAACCGAGGCCTGTCATCTCGTAACACCTGGAGGCCAGGCGCAACAGGTCGCGCCAGCCGGGCACAACCAGCTCGCCGAAGGGCATTTCCGTGTCGGGGTGACGACTGATACGCAAACCACGCTGCACGGCGTGGCAACTCTTGCCCGTGGCCAGGTCGATGCCCACACCCACGGCGCCCTGGTGAAGGTTCGCCTTGCCATCCGAGGAGTGCGTGGAGCAGCGCAGCATCGCCATCACCGGGAAACCGCGGAAGACGATGACACGGATATCCGGCACTCCCTCGAAGGAGTACTTGTCGAACACCGGATCGAAATCCACTAGGGCTTCAATCATTACCCGGTCCGGCTTGCCGCCCAGACTGTAAAGGCCACTGTGAATATTGCTGACATGACGGAGGACGTCTTCGCGGGTCACTGCCGCGCCGGAGGGCTTGAGATAGGTGTCGCCCTCCCGGCCGACCACCACCAGAATACCCTTGCCGCCGGAGCCCCGCGCGGGCTTGATCACGAACTGCCAGAGCGGGTCGATGACCTCCAGCACCCGGCGGCGACTGGGCTGGCTTTCGAAGGCGGCGATCAGCTCCGGCACCTGGATACCGTGTCGCCTGGCCGCGTGCTTGGTGTTCAGCTTGTCATCGACAATAGGGTAAAGATCACGGTCGTTGTAGCGGGCGATGTAGTGCACGTTGCGTGCGTTCATGCCCAGGACACCGAGACGCCGGAGGGCAAACGGGGATACAAAACCTCCCCGTAGCTTGGCGACAAACTGACTGAAATCAAACCGACCCATCGATCTAGCGCACCAGCTGGCGGAAACGCATGAGCTCACCGAGTCGGTAGCCGGTGTAGTTGCCCACAATCAGGATAAAGCCCAGCAATACCAGCAACAGTTCCGGGAAGTTGAAAGTCCAGTGTTCGACAAAACGGTTCGTCATCACCCACCAGGCCAGCACCGCCACCAGCAGGCTGCCGCCCGCCTGAACCACTACTTCGTAGGGCCCGTCCTCCTCCCATACGATCGACATTCGCTCGATGGTCCAGGCGAGAATGATCATCGGGAAGAAGGTCACCGTCAGCGCCTGCTCGATACCGAGTTTATAGCTCACGACACTGATGGCCCCCATTAATATCACCACGGTGACCACCACCGCGGCGATCCTCGCCACAAGTAACAGGTTGAGCCTGCTCAGGTAGAAACGCACCCACAGGCCCAGCACCAGAATCAACACGAAGATGGCCAGGCCGGTGAACAGTCGCGTCTCGATGAAGGCGATAGCCAGCAGCACCGGCATAAAGGTGCCGGAGGTGCGCAGCCCCACAAAGACGCGCAGCAACACCACCACCAGCGCGCCCACGGGTACCAGCAGGATCAGCTTGAAAATACTTTGCTGCTCGATGGGCAGGCTGTAGATGGAGAAGTCCACCAGCGCCTCTTTCTCGTTGCTGGTGCTGAGCATCGCTACATCCCGCGCGGGGACGTCGTTTGAGATCACAGAGAAGGTCACGCGGGAATTGCGCCCCCCCTCCACGTCCAGCAGGCTCTTACCACCACGCTGCCAGATAAAGAAGTTTTTGGGCACGCCCGGGTTGCCGGTGTTGGGCTCGAACACCACCCAGCGGCGGCCGTCATAGACTTCCAGCAGGTCCTCCGGATCCAGGCGCCGGCGATCATCTTCCAGATACAGGCCGCGGATGCGGTGGGCCGGAATGTCCGCCGCCGCCAGCACCAGCAGGGCTACATCAACCAGGGTGCGATCCTTGTAATAGCCAAAGATCAGGTTGCGATCCTGGTTGCGGGGGTCATTGAGGGCAGTGAGGAGTTGTCCGGTGAATGTCTTGGTGTCGGCCGAGCGCTCGCGGGCACTACCGACAAGGCTGTAGATCGCCTGTCGCACCGCCTCCTGCTCACGGGCACCGAGAAAGGGCGTCTCCACCTCGGTGCTGAGTTCCAGTGGCTGCTCCAGTGGAGCCCCGGGGGTCTGGTGCACGTCCAGCTGGTAAAAAAGGGACTGGTTACCGGTCGCCGAGCGACGCGACCACACTGCGCGGTACTCGTTATCGTCGCGGACGATGTTGAAGCCATAGCCGGAGGAACTGAACGTTTCTCCCAGCACTTCCATATTGCGCTGTGCGCGGGGCAGCGTCAGGGAGGCTTTGACCGGCCCACCCTCTGCGGTGAAGCGCACCTTGGCCTCGATGGTCCAGACCGTGCGGTACTCGCCCGGCAGCAGCGGGAAGCCCAGCTCCTGGTTTTTGTAAATGGTCAGGCCGGCGCCCATCAGCGCGAGCAGTGCGGCAAGAATATATACCTGAGCGCGTGGCGACATTCGCCAGTCCCCGTTTGCAAGCGGGGACGATTATACCCGTCACCCGCGGTTAGCATTTTCCGTTGTTATTTTGGCGCTGGTGGACGCGGCTGCCCCTGCACCTTGCGACGGCTCACATCGACCACCGCCGCGTCCTTCAGAAAGTTGCGTCCCACCAGCAGGCGGTAATCCAGGCTGGTGCGGTCAGTCAGGTTCACCTCCACCATATGGGTGACCTCGCCGACGGTCAGGCTCATATCCACCACCGGTCGGCGCTGGGTATCAAAACCCGGCCTAGCCACGCGCACATAGCGTTTGACCGGCAGTTCCACTGAGAGAGCGTCATCTTCGTCGCCGACGCTCACTTTGAAGCGCACCCATTCCTTGCCGTCCCGCTCAAAGGGCTTCAGCCCACCCACACTCAGGGAGGACGTGGGGGCGCCGGTATCGATCAGGGATTCCAGCAGCAGGCCGCCTGGCTCTATGGCCACCATCTCGACGCTGCCGAGCACCAGCTTGTCCTTGGCGACGGGCACTTCGACGACTTTCTCAAACGTTCGTTCAATGACCCGTTCAACGACTTTGACTTCGGGCTCTGCGCAGACGACCTCCTGTACCGGTGGACACTGCTGTGCCGCTTCCGGCAATGCGGCAGTTTCAGCTGGAGCAGTGGCCTCGACAGCCGCCGGGGAGGATTTTTGCCAGGGGAAGTGAAGCGACTCGCAACCACCGATAAGCGGTGCAAGCAGCAGTAGGATTAAAGGAGAAGTCCGCATTCTTGTTAACTACCTTGGGCCACTTGGCCGTCCATTTGCGATCATCGCAACCTGGCTTTCCGTGCTTCTCTGACGCCGGAGAGATCCCGTCCCCGTTTTGCGCAAAAGGCGGATATTACCGCATCCATGCCTCACCTGAACAGCGACCGACCATCCAGACATCGTCACTTCATTGCCATTCCCTGCCACGAAGGGTGAATTGAGAGGGGCAGTATAGACCTGCAGCCCGCTCTATCACTGACCTTCAGCCTTGCTGGAGCCGCGCATCGATGTCTGCCAGCAATTTGATCAACGGTTCGGCGCCATCGGTATTGCGGAAAAATTCCTCCGCAACCGGGGCGATACCACACTGCCGGGGCAAGGGCTGCTCCAGCTCGATCAGCTGGCTCATACGCGGCAGGAAAATGAACTGCAGCCACTGCGGCAGGGTGAGGGTATCGACACAGAAGGGCTCCGTGCTGGCCAGCGCCTCCGGCGCCGGGGGCTCGGCCTGCCAGAGGTCCTGGCGGCGCAGCTCCATTTCGAGCTGCAGCAGCTGGTCCGAGACTTCCAGATAAATCGATTGCATCAGCAACTCCGTGCGGGGCTAACCCCATGATTAAAACAGCTCGTCACCACATCTCTCTAAACGATATGACGGGTAAAGGGCGGCAGCGAATCGAGAATGGCGCGGCCGTAGCGACGGGTCACGACTCGGCGATCCAACAGGGTCACCGTGCCCTCATCCTTTTCTGTCCGCAGCAGGCGGCCGCAGGCCTGCACTAATTTCAGTGCGGCGTCGGGAACCGTGATCTGCATGAAGGGATTGCCACCGCGCGCCTCGATCCACTCCGCCAGTGCCGCCTCGATGGGATCGTCCGGCACGGCAAATGGCAGCTTGGCGATTATCACATGGCGACAGTAATCCCCGGGCAGGTCCACCCCCTCGGCAAAACTGGCGAGGCCGAACAGCACACTGCGCCCGCTGCCGTCCACCGCTTCCCGGTGCAGCTCCAGCAGCCGCTGCCTGGACTGCTGCCCCTGCATCAGGATGCGATTGCGCCAGGTCCCGGGCAGGGATTCATATACGGTTTCCATCTGCCGGCGGGAGGAGAACAGCACCAGCGCACCGCCACCCCCCTCCAGGAGTTCCGGCAGGGCGTCAATCACCGCGTCGGTGTGGGCGTCGGCGTTGCCGGCGTCCACGGCGCAGGACGGGACCTGCAGCTGTGCGCGGGAAAAATCGAACGGACTCGGCACCACCTGGTAACTGGCATTGTCGGGCGTGCCGGCGCGCATCTTGAGCCGGTCGAAGCGCCCCAGCGCCGTCAGTGTTGCAGAGGTCAGCACCGCACCAAAACAGCGCCGCCAGAGGCTGTATTCCAGGGTCTTGCCGGCCAGGATCGGTGAGCTGCATACCTCGAAGTCCGTCGAACCGCCCCAGTCCACCAGCGTCACCCAACGGGCCTGGGGCAGCGCCCCCTCCGCATCCGCGCGTGCGTAATTGGCCCATAACTGCAGATTCGCCTCTGCGCGGCCATACCAGCTGCCCAGCTGGGGGTACCAGCGCTCCAGGTCCACTGCCGGCACAGGCGAGTGCGGGTCATCCAGCAGCCGCTGGGCCGCCTGCAGCATCTTGCCCAGCAACGCCTCCAGCTCATCAAAATCTTCCCGCAGCTTCTCAGCCAGCTGCATCAGGGACTCGGGTACCACGCCCCCTTCGAAGCGGTGACGGACTGTATTGCCCCGCTCGTCCTCGAACTCACACAGGTCCTCGATCAGCGGCCACATCTGCTCCAGGCCCTGTTTGGCCGAGGTCAGCACCGCAGGCAGCTGCTCGCCGCAGCGATCGATCTCGGCGCCGTCACCGATCTCACCCAGCATCTGGCCGAGATTCTTGTTGGCCTGGTCGAGCCAGCCGCTAGAGGCGCCGACCCGGCTGTGATGGGAGAAGTGGTTGAGCGCCTTGTCGGGCAGGTGATGGGCCTCATCGAGGATGTAGATGGACTCCTCCGGCGGCGGCAGGATAGCCCCGCCGCCCAGGGCCAGGTCTGCGAGCAGTAGGTCGTGGTTGGCGACGATCACCCGGGTCTTCCCCAGGCTCTCCCGGGCGCGAAAGAAGCTGCAGTTGGTCACGTGGGGACAGCGGCGGCCGCTGCACTGGCGGTGGTCGGTAGTCACCCGGCTCCAGTCCTCGACCTCGATGGTGTCGGACCAGTTGTCCCGATCGCCGTCCCAGGACCCGGTTGCCAGTTTGTCCGCCATGTCGCGATAGAGCTTGACGCTGCCCTCGCCCACCTGGGGCAGTTCGTCCTCGTACAGGCCCATACTGGCCCCGGCACCACCCTCACTGAAACCGGAGAGCAGCTGGTCGAGCTTGCTAAGGCAGAGATAACGCCCCCGGCCCTTGGCCAGGCTGAAATCGAACTCGAGCCCGCTGTGGCGGGCCACTTCCGGCAGATCCTTGTGGATGATCTGCTCCTGCAGGGCCACGGTCGCGGTAGACACCACCAGTGTTTTTTCGTGCGCCTGTGCCAGGGGAATGGCAGCCAGCAGGTAGGCGACGGTCTTGCCGGTGCCGGTGCCCGCCTCCACCACACAGATGTGTTCACCGTCGGTCTTTTCCCGGTCGCGTTCACCGGCACCGTCGTGGGCAATTCCACCCAGCGTACGGGCGATGGCGGCCACCATCAGCTTCTGCCCGTAGCGGGCCTGCAGGGAGCGGCCGGCCAGGAACTGACTGTACGCGGACTGGATGGATTTCTTCTGTTGATCGCTAAGCACAGGGGACGCCGGCAGGGTTGTATAACTGGAAACGCGCCATGGTAACCGATTCGGGGGCTCCACCGCGCGCTTCAACGGCTGTGCTGGGCGCTTATTCGTAGGCCAGCTTGGAGACGACGGGGTTGGCGTAGGACTGGATCGCCTGCTTACGCCAGCGTTCGTCGATTCGCGCCATGCGCTGTTCGAACTTCTGCCGGATCTCCTCGTGCTCGTCGGGATGCCACTCCCGCGGGGGCCAGGAAACCGTCATGGGCGGCGCCTCACCATAGATCATCTCGTAAGCGATCAGGTTGGTGGGGTGCAGCACGTAGTTGCCGATAATCTGGCGGTCGATCTCCTCGGCAATGGCGGCCACGTCGGAGTAGTCTCCCTCGATGGGCTCTCCGAAGGCCGCATGCACGTGGCCTTTCTGCCCGACCACGCCCTTGGCGATGGACTTCAGGTCCTCGTGCTTGCTCTTTTTGTAGCCCTCGGGATTTGCCTCGAAGAAGATCTGACGCGCCTTCTGCATGTCGCAGGGATCCCACTCGTAAGAGATGGACAGGGGCACGATATGCAGCTTGCGCCAGAACTCGGCAAAGGAGGTCTCCTTGTCCTTGGTCATGGCGAACATGGCGCACAGGGCGGGATTGGTGCGGTCCAGGCCGTCCTTCGCCCGTCCGGAGCGCTGGGCGATCCAGACGTGCTCGTTGTCATTGACCACCGAGTGGTAGATATAGTTGGACAGCTTGGTCGCCGCCTCGAGCTTCTCACGCCGGTTACTGGACTTGCGCTTTACCGTGAAGCACTTGTTCAGCTTCATGATATCGGTGGCGAACTGCTTGCTGAGCAGGTTGTCGCCGATGGCGATGCGGGCAGTCTCATGCCCCTCCTTGTACATGGAGAGGATGGACAGTGCCGGGTCCATGGCGATATCGCGGTGGTTGCTGACAAACAGGCAGGCGCGGTCCTTTGGAAGGGTATCCAGACCGGAGATGGTCAGCCCGTCGCTGGTGCGGTTGACCACCATGTCCATGTACTTGGACACCACATCCTGCACACCGCGCACGTCATTGGCCTTGCGGAACTCGAAGCGCAGGAACTGTCGCACCAGCCAGGCCACCGGCCCTTCCAGCTTGGCCAGCTTCGGCACCAGGAAATGGGCGGCGGCGTGGGACATCTCCGGGTCCGCGATCAATCGCTTGAGGGCATCTCGTACCTCATCATCCCGGTACGGGCGCATATCCTCAAACTGGGCGGGATCCAACTCACTTGCTCTCATGGAATCACTTACCTGCCTACTGCGGCGCTGTGGGCCAGCGCTCTGGGCTCATTCTTATTTGATCCTAGTGTACTGGTTCGCGCCCGAGGGAGCCGTGGGCTCCGAAATCGGGCTCGAAACAGAAGGGTCCGCCCGGCGGTCGGGCGGCACGCGATCGGCGGCCCGGAGGCCGCGCCGGCGCAGAACATACCGGAAGCGCCGCGGAACTGCCAGCACGCGGCGCGACCCACCGGTGTGGACAGCCGGCGGCGCAGCCGGGAGAATAACCGGCTTAATTGCGCTCAGACGCCAAAACAACGATAACGAGCCCGCAGGGCACCGCATTAGAGCAGGAGTACAGCTTGAGCCAGCCAGACACCACCATCGAGGCCCGGAAGCCCAGCCTTCGGGACTCACTGATCCCCCTCGGCATACTGATCGTCCTACTGTCACTGTCGGTCTACTTCTATGGCGCCGACTCCTCCTACGGCCCCAACCAGATCGCCCTGTTGCTCTGCGCCGGTGTGGCTGCGCTGATGGGCATGAAAAACGGCCGCACCTGGGACGACATGGAGGGCGGCATGCTGCACGGCATCGGCCTGGTGTTTGGTGCCATTCTGATCCTGTTGGCGGTGGGCGCCCTGATCGGCAGCTGGATCCTCGCCGGCACGGTACCGTCAATGATCTACTACGGTGTGCAGATCCTGTCGCCGCAGTGGTTCTACGCCGCCAGCTGTATTATCTGCGCCATTGTCGGCCTCAGTATCGGCTCCAGCTGGACCACCGCCGGCACCCTGGGCGTCGCCCTGATGGGCATCGCCGCCGCACTGGGGCTTTCCCCGGCAGTGACCGCCGGCGCGGTCATCTCCGGTGCCTATTTCGGCGACAAGATGTCTCCGCTGTCCGACACCACCAACGTGGCCGCGGCAGTCACCTCCAACGACCTGTTCCTGCACATCCGCCATATGCTGTGGACCACCATGCCGGCTTTCCTGATTGCCCTGGTGGTATTCGCGGTGATCGGCCTGACCGCAGAAACCGGCAACGCCTCCGCCTCCGACATCCAGCTGCTGCTGGGCGCTTTGAAAGAAGAATTCAATATTTCGCTGGTCAGCCTGCTGCCCCTGGCACTGCTGCTGTTCATGGCCTGGCGCAAGATCCCCGCCTACCCCACTCTGATCATCGGTGCCCTGGTGGGCTGCGTGATCGCGCTGATTTTCGAGCCGGAGACAGCGCGCCGCCTGGGCGGCGGTGAGGGCCCGCTGGCCGGGTTGAAAGGCGCCTGGTACAGCCTCTTTGATGGCTACAAGTCCACCTCCAGCAATGAGAACGTGGCCGCACTGCTTTCGAAGGGCGGCATGAGCAGCATGCTCAACACCGTCTGGCTGATCGTCTCCGCCATGGCGTTTGGCGGCGTCATGGAACGTGCCGGCTTTCTCGAGCGGATCGTCGACTGGACACTGTCCGGCGTCAAAACCGTGGGCGGTCTCATCAGCACCACCGTGCTCACCTGTTTCGGCATGAACGCCGCCGCCGGCGACCAGTACATGGCGATTATCATTCCCGGACGCATGTTCCGCGATGCCTATACCGACAAGGGCCTGAACGCCCTCAACCTGTCGCGTACTCTCGAGGACTCCGGCACTATCACCTCCGTGCTGATCCCCTGGAACACCTGCGGCGCCTATATGAGTGCCACCCTGGGTATCGCCACATTCACTTACGCGCCCTTTGCGATCTTCAATATTCTCTGCCCGTTGTTGGCCATCGCTTACGGCTGGCTGCACTTCAAACAGATGCCGCTGGCAGAGTCGGCAACCCCCAAGAGTGAAGGAGAACTCAGTCGCGCATGAGCACTGCTGGAACCCTTAGCGCACTGATTGCAGAAGCAGACTTCAACCTCCGCTGGTTCGACCTGGGCCGCCGGGTGCAGACTGTTTCCCGTGCCGACGCCGAAGCTTTCGAGAACGGTACCGCGCCCTGGCCCCACCCCTACCTGCGCCACGCCTGGACCGGGCTCCTGCTCTGGCCCCGGGAGGGCGGTGAGGCGGTCGTCTGGTTCCTGCGCCTGCCTCTGGACGAACAGGGCAAACTGCAACTACCCGTGCGCGACGGGTTCCTGCGCCGACTGGATGAGGCTTTGCGCGCGGCCGGGAGTGATGGAAAGCCGGTTGAGCCACCTTCCGCGGAGGCTCTGGACGCCGCTCTTCAGGCCAGCGGACTGCTGTTCGAACCGGCCCAGGAGCGCCAGGCCTCCTTCCATGCACACTCCTCGATGCTGCTCCAGCGGCCTCCCAGTGACCATTATGCCAGGGCACTTGCCCACCTTCAGGAACCAGAGAAAGTGGCTTGGGACCAGCTGGCACTCCAGGGCATTGCCGACCTGGCGGCCCGCTGGGAAAAACACCGGGACCTGCTCGAGCGCCGCATACCGGACCTTGCGCCACCGGTCTTCATTACCCTGTGCCAGTGCCTGGAAAGCGAGGCTGTCGATCACCGCATTGCCGGCGCGATTGCCAGGCGCGGGCGCACTGTCATGGCTGACGCGGCCGGTAACAGGGCGGAAGTCGCCGCTGCCGTGCGCGGCCTGTCGCATTCCATCGCGAGCGGGTTGCGCCGCCAGTTCCTGACGGACGTGCTGGAATCCACAGCCGCCAGCGACAGTGAGGTCCTGGCGGCAATCGGCAGCCGCTGTGCCGACGATCTGGCGGATGAAACGCTGGTTCGGGTGTGGCTTGAGGCGGTGTCTTCCTCCCAGAGCCAGAACACCTTCAACCTGTTAATGACCGATCTCATGTACCTGCCCGGGGTGCGCGGCGCGATTCTGAACGCCGTGAGGGACCCCCAGCGTCCGGAGGATGTCGCCCGGGCATTTGGCAACTTCCTCCACGGTAGTGGACCCGTTCACTGAAACACTCCCGAAAAAGTCACGCACAACGGGCTATCTTTACTTTCGCTGAGACGGGCAATTAACTCTTCTGTCGCCTGAAAGCACCAAAATTTTTTTGCGAAATTCTTTTTTTTGCAGCGGACAAAAAAAATCACAACGCCCCGCAACAGTTCCTGAACGGTTTTGGCAGAAAACCCCTTGAATTTAGGTATCTGCCGGCGACAAACTGGCGCAAAAATTATCCAGAGTTACCCCTTGGCGGCTATTTAAACCGCGTGCCTATTACACTCCATTGGGCGGTATCTTTGTAGAAAATATTTTTACAAAGCTGACCAAACAGGTGACGTTTTATTGGCTATGCTGATAGCTAACATCAACGGAAAGGAGTTAGGGGATGAATTTCACTCCAGCCAAGTACTTACTCGGAATTATCAGTGCACTGGTTCTGGCAGGATGCTGTGCAGCGCCAACACCGCCAGCTTCCTGTCCTCCGGGCTCTGAGCAGATTCCGCTTTCAATGGCATGCCCTGCTGACGCGGATTGCTGGATGGCATCCGACAACGTACGCTGCATGAAAGTGGTCAAGTAAGGTAACTTTTCAGGTTGCTCTCGCAGTTTTCCTGAAAGGTCCCTACGCGACCTGTTCTGACTAGCAATGCCGCTTTTCGAAGCGGCATTTGCTTTTCCAGCCCTGACAAAACGCTTACCAACAGCCTTCCCGCTGGCTCCCCCAACAAATTCCCGCTAGCATTGGTCACTTCGTCCTGGCCCGCTGATCAGACGGCTTTCGCCCTGACACGGCCACCATCCAAAGAGCAATAACCAAGATTTACCATGACCACCGAAACCCCGACGGTTGACCGCACCGCAGCCATTGCCCGACTCCAGTCCCATAAAGAAAAACACAAATGGTCGCTCCGCGAACTTTTCAGCGCCTCTCCAGACCGGGCCAGGGCGTTGAGCACCGAAGCCGCCGGCATCTACCTGGACTACAGCAAAAATCACCTGCGACAGGAAACCCTCGACCTACTGCTGGGTTTCGCCGAAGACATCGAGCTGCGCCAGCAGATTCAAGAACTGCTGGCCGGTGCGACGGTGAACAATACCGAGCATCGCCCCGCCCTCCACACGGCTCTGCGCTTCCAGGGGGAACCGCGCACGGAACACGAACAAGCCGTTGCAGACTGCCGCGAGCAGATGCGCCGCTTTGTCGAGCAGGTCCACAGCAAGAGCTGGACCGGTTTTTCCGGTGAACCCATTCACCACGTAGTGAACATCGGTATCGGCGGTTCAGACCTGGGCCCGCGCATGGTGATGGAGGCCCTGCGCCCCTGCAATAAAAACGCGCTCTCGGTGCACTTCGTGGCCAATATCGATGGTGCTGATTTGAGTGACACACTGGCGACCCTGCCAGCAGAAAACACACTGTTCATCGTTGCGTCAAAATCCTTCTCTACGCTGGAAACCCGCCAGAACGCCCTGTCCGCCCGCCAGTGGATGCTGGATGCCGGCTGCCGCGAGGATCAGCTCGCACAGCACTTCGTGGCGGTGAGCAGCAACATTGTCGCGGCGCAGGATTTCGGCATTGCCGCGGAGAATATTTTCCCCATGTGGAGCTGGGTGGGCGGGCGTTACTCACTCTGGTCGGCCATTGGCCTGCCCATCGCACTGGGTTGTGGCTTTGATGCCTACGAGCAACTCCTGGCAGGCGCCCACTCTATGGATCGCCATTTTGCCGAGGCGCCATTGTCAGACAACGTGCCGGTTCTGATGGCCCTTATCCATTTCTGGTACCGCCAGTGCTGGCACACCAGCAGCCAGGTGGTGCTGCCCTATGCTCAGCGACTGGCAAAATTCCCCGCGTGGCTGCAGCAGCTGGATATGGAGAGTCTCGGTAAGGGCGTGGATCGCGATGGACACCACCTGAACTATCCCACTGGCAGTGTGATCTGGGGCGCGGAGGGTAGTAATGGCCAGCACTCTTTCCACCAGCTGCTACACCAGGGCACAGACCTGATCCCGGCGGACTTTATCGCCGTCCGGCAGCCCACGTCAGAACTGGAAGAACAACATCGCTGGTTACTGGCCTGCTGCATCAGCCAGAGCCAGGCGCTGCTGCAGGGCAAGAGCCAGCAGGAAGCCCGCGAAGAACTGGAAGCACAGGGCTATACCCACCGCGAGGCCCACGCGTTGGCCCCGCACAAGGCCGTGCCGGGGAATCGCCCCAGCAACACCCTGGTTGTGGAGAAGCTGGACCCCCACCACCTGGGTGCCCTGCTGGCACTGTACGAACACAAGGTCTTCACCATGGGCTGCCTGCTGGGCATCAACCCGTTCGATCAGTGGGGTGTGGAGCTGGGCAAACTGCTTGGAAACGCGGTGCACGAGGCTATCGGCAAAGAAGCCCCGGCAGAATGGGATGGTTCCAGTCGGGAACTACTCGCGCGCCTGTTCTGAGCGGCTGGCAGCTGGAGGGTTTCCCCTCCAGCTGCCTATCACGGGCTGATCACTTCAGGCACGGCCGTTTACGGCTACGCCTTTTCCCCGGTGAGGTTTTTCATCATCGGCTGGATCAAGTCGAGGGGCAACGGGAAGACAATGGTCGAATTCTGCTCACCGGCAATATCAATCAGTGTCTGCATATAGCGCAGCGTGATCGCATTGGAGTTCTTCGACAGCTCATCGGCCGCCTCGGTCAACTTCAGTGCCGCCTGCGCTTCACCCTCGGCGTGGATGACCTTGGCGCGACGGGAGCGCTCGGCTTCAGCCTGACGCGCAATGGCGCGTATCATGCTTTCGTCCAGGTCGATATGCTTGATCTCGACATTGGTGACCTTCACGCCCCAGGCATCGGTCTGTTCATCGAGAATTTTCTGGATATCCACATTGAGCTTGTCCCGCTCTGACAGCATCTCGTCCAGCTCGTGCTTACCGAGTACGGAGCGCAGCGTGGTCTGCGACAGCTGGCTCACCGCCTCGTGGTAGTTTTCCACGTTGATGATGGCTGACTGGGGATCGATCACACGGTAGTAGACCACCGCGTTTACTTTCACCGAAACGTTGTCACGGCTGATCACATCCTGGGTCGGCACATCCATGACCACCGTGCGCAGATCGACACGTTCCATGGTCTGGATCACCGGAATGATGATGATCAGGCCCGGCCCCTTGACGGCCTGAAAGCGGCCGAGGAAAAACACCACCGCCCGCTCATACTCGCGCAGGATGCGGATCGCATACATCAGCAGCAGTGCGATGGCTGCGATCAACAACCCCAGAAAATAACTCACCATGACTTCACTCCCTTGTTGCTGTTATTCCGTATCGAATTATTCAGGGCAGCTATTCTGGCTCCACCTGCAGCCACAGCCCCTGCTCTGCGATGACCTTCACTTGCTGCCCCGGCACCAGCTCTGCGTCACTGTGGGCGCTCCAGATCTCACCACCGATCATCACCAGCACCTCATCTTTCTCAACCGACTTCACCGTCGCCGTACGCCCCACCATCGCATGGTCGATGGCGACCCGGGGCTTGCGCAGGCTGCGTCCCACCGCCATCAGCAGGCCGAGCATGGCGAGACCACTGACACCGGCAACGGCACCGATCAACTTGCGGGATACCTGCATGCCCGGCACATCGCTGTCGATCAACATGACAGAGCCGATTACCAACGCGATCACGCCCCCGATGCCCAGCGCGCCAAAGCTGGGCATAAAGACTTCGGCAACAATCAGCAGTGCCCCCACGATGATCAGTGCCAGGCCGGCATAGTTGATGGGCAGCACCTGCAGGGCATAGAAAGCCAATAGCAGGCAGATAACGCCCACGATCCCGGGCACCAGGGCGCCAGGGTTATATCCCTCGAAGATGAGCCCGTAGATGCCGACCAGCAAGAGAATATAGGCCACCTGGGGATTGGTGATCAGCGCCAGCAGTTCATTGCGCCAGTCCGGCTCAAACTCCCGCACTGGCAATTCCGCGATATCCTCCTGCACGGTAACCTCACCGGATTCCAGCTGGACCTTGCGTCCAGCCAGCTGGGCAATGAGGTCCTCGGGGTTCTTGGCAACGATATCGATGACGTTCTCTTCCAGCGCCTCCCGTGCCGTCAGGGTGGCGGCTTCCCGCACCGCTTTTTCGGCCCAGTCGGCGTTGCGGCCATAGCGGTTGGCGAGGCCGCGTATATAGGCAACCGAATCGTTGATCACCTTGCGTTCCATAGCGCTGCCCGGCTTGGGCGCTGTACTGTCGCCCTCTTTACTGGCCCCCTCACTCTCGGCGTCGTCGGCAGACTTTTCGCCGCTACTGTCCTGATCAGAGTTTTTCCCGGCACTGCCCGCACGGCGTTCCTGATCAGGTTGCTGGCCCGGCTGGGGCTGTCCGGGTGCCCCGCCCATCTGCACCGGCGTGGCGGCACCGAGGGTGGTCGAGGGTGCCATGGCTGCGACATGGCTGGCATACAGGATGTAGGTTCCGGCACTGGCCGCACGGCTGCCGGCGGGATAGACCAGTGTGGCGACGGGAATATCGGAAGCGAGAATATTCTGGATGATGTCTCGGGTGGCCGCATCCAGCCCCCCGGGGGTATCCATCTGGAGCACGAAAAGGCGGGCGCCCTGCTCCTCGGCTTCTTCCATGGCGCGTTCGAGATAGTCCGTGGTGGCCGGGCCGATGGCACCATCGATGGAGAACTTCGCAACATGGGGAGTGCGCTCCTGCTGGGCGATTGCCAGGGACGCGAGAATACCCAGCAAAATCAACGCAAACACGCCGCGTCTGGGCAGGTACATTCTTTCTGAAATCCACTTCAGCATGGCACCAATCCTGGCTGCGAGAATGTCGGTTACTGGAGGTTATCAGAAATAGCCCCAGGCGACAGCGAAACTCTCGGGCCGTGGACCGCGCCGGCTCGAGAGCCCGGCTCGCCAACCATTGGGGTCACAGGCAATGTTTAGCAGGGCACTCGATGGAAATTACACTGGTAGCGCCGCGTCCGCTGGACTGGGAAGCAGCCTCGAGCTGGCCGTGCCGCTCCACAATCACCTGCAGGTCGCCAAAACCGCGATCATCCAGCTTGTACCCCATCGCCTGCAGTTCCGCCCGTGTCGCTGCATCGAGCCCCGTATGGTGCCGGATCACGTCCCGTGGCCACAGCTGGTGGTGAAAACGCGGGCTGTCCACAATCTTCTGGGCATCCATACCGAACTCCACCGCATTGAGAATGGACTGATACACGCTGCTGATAATCGTGGTACCGCCCGGGGAGCCGGTCACTATTTTTACGTTACCATCCCGCAGCACAATGGTAGGGCTCATCGAAGACAGCATACGCTTGAACGGCTGCACCTCGTTGGCTTCGCCACCTAATGCGCCGAACGCATTGGCCACTCCCGGCTTGGCACTAAAGTCATCCATCTCATCATTGAGCAGAAAACCTGCCCCATCGACCACCACACCGCTGCCAAAACCCAGGTTGATGGTAGTGGTATTGGAGACCGCATTGCCCCACTGGTCGACGATGGAAAAGTGGGTGGTTTCCTCGCTTTCCTGCAGACCCGGCTGAATCGCCGGCGTCGGCGAGATGGCAGCCAGATTCAACTCACCGGCGCGCATGGCGATGTACTCATCCGCCAGCAACTCGGCCACCGGCACCGGGTAGAAATCCGGATCGCCCAGATACTCTGCCCGGTCGGCAAACACACGCTTGCCCACTTCCGCCAACAAATGCAGGTACTCGCTGCTGTTGTGCGCGGGTCGGGGGTTCGCGGCGAGTGCGCGGTCATACATCTTGAGCCACTGCACTACCGCAATACCGCCAGAGCTGGGCGGAGCCGCCGACACCACCTGCAGATCACGCCAGTGGGCAACGATGGGCTCGCGCCATTTTGCCTCGTAGGCAGCCAGATCCGCCTCGGTGATCAGGCCACGATTCTTTCGCATAAACGTAGCGATGATCTTTGCGGTCTCGCCACGGTAAAAGCCATCCGGCCCCTGGTCGCGGATACGACGTAGGGTCGCCGCCAATTCCGGCTGACGAAAACGCTCGCCGGCCTCCATCGCACCGAAGTAACGGGCAAAATTGACCGATGGATGCTTACCCTCAACCTTGCGCGCGAACGCGCTTGCATAACGGGCCAGGGGTGCCGGCACGGCAAAACCCCCGGCGGCGAGTTTTACTGCCGGCTCAACCAGCTCAGCCCAGGGTTTTGTCCCGTGGCGCTGGTGCGCCTGCCACATACCGGCAACCGTGCCCGGTACACCGGAAGCCAGCACACCGTAAAGGGAGAGGTTCGGGATTACATTGCCGTCATCATCGAGGTACATGTCCCGGCTGGCCGCCGCGGGTGCCATCTCGCGGTAGTCGAGGAAATACTGCTCGCTGTCCTTGTGAATCAGCATGAAGCCGCCACCACCGATATTGCCCGCTTCCGGCAGGGTGACCGCGAGCACGAACTGGGCAGCGATGGCCGCATCCACCGCATTACCACCGCTGGCCAATACCTCACTGGCCACGTCGGCGCTGAAGCTGTCGGGCATGGCAACCGCTGCCTGGCGCGGCGCTGCCAGTGATGCCGAGGAAATCGCGAAGAAAATCAGGAAAGAGAAAACAGTAATACGCACGACCGGCCTTCCGTTTATTGTTTGCAAGCAAACTAACCCTGCATCACGACAAACGCAATAAGCGGGGACAGAGGCCGTCAGGGGGTGGTGGCGCTGGCGCGGGGCGAAGAAAAGTGAAGGCGCTCAGCAGTTCATTGCTCAGAGCGGACAAACCGGAAAAAGTCCCCTGCCCGCTGCTGGGTGCGGGCAGGGACTCACAAATCAGGCCGGGTTGCGGCGACTGTGCCAACGAACCGGGTAGGAGTAATCGTCTACCTGATCCTCCACCCCCAGGAGCAGGGCGAACAGCGCCATACGGACCAGCAAGCCGTTGTCGGTCTGGCGGAAAATCGCCAGGCTGGGATGCTCGTTGAGATCGGTATCCAGCTCGTTGGCCTCGGCGCGGGAATCCCGCGGCAGCGGGTGCATGATGACGGTGTTGGGCTGGGCGTGACGGGTAAAGATTTCACGGTTCAGCCGGAAGCGCCCACGGTACAGGTTGGCCTCCTCCTGGGAGGAGAAGCGCTCTTCCTGAATACGGGTGGAATACACAATATCCACCTGTGCAATGCTGTTCTCCAGGTGGTCGGTGACCTCCACCGTGTGACCCACCGCCCGCAACTGCTCCACCAGCGCCTGCGGCATGGCCAGCTCAGGCGGCGAGACAAAAGTCAGGTGCACCTTTTTGAACAGGCACAGCAGTTTACACAGGGAGTGGACGGTGCGGCCGTGCTTCAGGTCGCCGATCATGGCGATGCGGAAGTCATCCAGTGCACGCCCATTGCCTGCCAGCTCCTTGCGGATGGTATACAGGTCCAGCAACGCCTGGGTGGGGTGCTCGTTGGCCCCATCGCCACCGTTCACCACCGGTACCCGGCTGGCGGCGGCGAACTCCGCCACCGACCCCGACTGCGGGTGGCGCATGCAGATCACGTCGCTGTAACCGGACAGCACCCGGGCGGTATCGTAGAGGGATTCCCCCTTGGCCATGGCACTGGCAGTGATGCCGACCGTTTCCCGCACGGTACCGCCCAGCAGGTTGAAGGCGGCGCCGAAACTGAGGCGTGTACGGGTGCTGGGCTCCAGGAACATATTGCCGAGAATGGCGCCTTCCAGCACGCGGGTGACTTTCTCACGGCGCGCGTAGGGCCCCATGGTGTCTGCCACCTCAAAGATGCGGTCGATATCAGCCCGCTCGAACTGGCTGACGGAAAGGATATTGGCTCCGATAAAGTCCATCGCTACTCCACTGACTGCGCCGGCCGGCGCTTGCTTTACCGGGGCGCATTCTACTGGAAAATGGCCCGCGGCCCATCCCGATATTGTTGCAGATTAGAGCCGCTCAGCTTCGATCACTATTCAGCTCATCCACTGGACACCCTGGAGGGGCGGGGTGGAATGTCTCGATTCAGCACCAGCGCCGATGCAGAATGATCAAGCTCACGGGTTATTGGCATGGAATTGGCACCGTGGCGGGCCCGCTACCGGGGGGAGTCAGGCGAGACACGCCGTGAATACATCCCTGTAGGCTTGTCTGCGAGATCCCTCTCGCAGACAGTCTCTCCGGACTCCCCCCGGCAGCGCCCCCTTAAAGGCATCGACCAGTGCCGTTTTTGACTGAGATTCGACAGTTCGTACCGGTCTGACCAAGCAAACAAGTACTTTCCCTGAGAGAAAGCAGAGGACCAGCCCCGCAGGCCTTGGTAGCCGGTACATCTCGCGGGACCGTCGGAGGCAGGATGCCGACGCCGAGCGTACAGGGACGTATTTACAGCGTGTCTCGCGAGATGTACCGGCTGCCAAGGCCGCCCCTGAGCCTAGACAGAGCCGCCAATAAAATTACATGCAGGTTTCGGTCAAACCAACAAACCATCTCCCCAGGCTTCCAGCTGGTCCAACAGCCCCGCCCTCTCCGGATACTGCTCCCGCAACTCGGCGATCTGCTCGAAATAGGGCTCCAGGGTAATGCTGGCCCCGGCAGCCGGGTCGGTCAGCCGGCGATAGCGCCACTCCTGCCAGCGCTGCTGCTCTTCCGCAGAGAGCGTGTCCGGGAAATTCCGCGCCCGCAGCCGGAACAGCAATTCCGGAAGGCGCGTATCGGTGAACGGGATGGGCGCAGCCAGGGCCTCGGGGCCACGGGTCTGCAGTTCCCGATGCAGCTGTCGGCACAAATCCCGGTCCGCGTCAGCGAGGAACCCACTGTAAAGACTTGCCTCCACATCCCGCTCGGGAAAATCCCCATCGGCGAATACCTGCTGCAGCTTCTCGCGCAGGTCTTTCGATTTCAGCGCCTGCCAATGGCGCTCACAGGCCTCCTTGTCGATGCCAAGCTCGACCGCACGTTTGTCATCGAGCATGTTCGGCGGCGCCAGCACCGGGCAGCGGTTGAGGTGAATCAGCTTGAGTCCGGCCGGGAGCTCACCCTCAGCCAGCTTGTCCCGCCCCGTATAGAGACGCTCGCGCAGGGCATCGGCGTCGAGGTTCAGAATCGGCTCCGGATCCATGGCCAGGTTGGCGGCGATGATGGCGTTGCGGTTTACCGGATGCGCCGCCAGCGGAAGAATGTAAGTGAGGTGGCCCTGACTGGCCGGCACCTTGCCCGACACATGCAACAGCGGCTTGCGCGCCTGCAGGTCGATCATTGCGGCCGCCTCGCGCTTGTTGCGCAGACGGAAAACATAATCGTAAAGGCGGGGCTGCCGCTGGCGGATCAGGCGGGCCATATCGATGGTGGCGCGCACATCGGAAAGCGCGTCGTGCGCCCCCTCGTGGGCGATACCATTGGCCGCGGTCAGCTCCTCCAGCCGAAAAGACGGCACTTTCTCCCCGTTGGCACCCTCACGCTGCGGCCACTCGATACCTTCTGGACGCAGCGCGTAGGTCAGGCGCACCATATCGATGATATCCCAGCGACTGTTGCCAGAGCGCCACTCCCGCTCGTAGGGATCGAGCAGGTTGCGATAGAGCGTGTGGCGGGTCACTTCATCATCGAAACGCAGGCTGTTGTACCCCACCCCGCAGGTACCGGGCGCTCCCAGCTCCTCCAGGATCCGCTGGATGAACTGCAACTCCGGCACGCCCTCTTCCAGCGCGCGCTGCGGACTGATGCCGGTCACAAGGCTCGCCATCGGCTGCGGCAGGCAGTCGTCCGCGGGCCGGCAGTAGAGCATCAGCGGCTCACCTACAATGTTCAGGTCCTCGTCGGTGCGGATGCCGGCGAACTGGGATGGCTTGTCGGCGCCGGGGTTTGTGCCCCAGGTCTCATAATCGTGCCAGTAGAGTGTGGTTGCGCTCACGGGTCCCCCCTTTTATTTGCGGGCATCATATCATCGTGCCCCCTGAATCCCGACGCCGCCGGCGCTGTGCCGGTTGCAAAGCCCCCGCGGCGCTTTAAAATTCCGCGTTTCCACGAATTACGGCAGCATCCTCTCCTATGAATATTCGCCAGCTCCTTACCGACAAAGTTCAGGCCGCCATGATCGCCGCCGGTATCCCCGAAGAATGCGGACCGGTCGTCGCCCCGGCCAAGAAAGCGGGCTTTGGCGATTACCAGGCCAACGGCGCCATGGCCGCGGCCAAGCGCATGGGCACCAACCCGCGAGAGCTGGCGGCCAAGATCGTCGAGCAGCTGGACAAGGGCGAGATGATAGAGAAGGCGGAGATCGCCGGCCCCGGGTTTATCAATCTGCACCTGAGCGAACAGTGGCTGGCAGACCAACTGTCTGCGGCCGAGAGTGACTCCCGTCTCAATGTCGCTGCCGAAGGCGAGCCGCAGACGGTGGTGATCGACTACTCCAGCCCCAACCTGGCCAAAGAGATGCATGTGGGCCACCTGCGCTCCACCATCATCGGCGACGCCCTGGCGCGCCTGCTGGAATTCCAAGGTCATAAAGTGATCCGCCAGAATCACATGGGCGACTGGGGCACCCAGTTCGGCATGCTGCTGGCGCACCTGTCGGACAAACTGGAGAAGAACGACGCCGAAGTGGCCCTGGCGGACCTGGAGGTCTTCTACCGCGAGGCCAAGATCCGCTTCGACGAGGAGGAGGGTTTCGACGACCGCGCGCGGGACTACGTGGTCAAGCTGCAGAGCGGCGACCCGAAGTGCCTGAAACTCTGGCAGCAGTTCATCGATATCTCCATCAGCCACAGCGAAGAGATCTACGACAAGCTCAACGTCACCCTGAAGCGCAGCGACGTCTACGGCGAGAGCCGTTACAACCCGGACCTGCCGGTGCTGGTGGATGAGCTGTTGGAAAAAGGCATCGCGGTGCGCGATCAGGGCGCCGTCGTCGTGTTCCTTGAGGAGATGGCGGACAAGGAAGGCAATCCCAGCCCGATGATCATCCAGAAACGCGGCGGGGGTTACCTCTATTCCACCACCGACCTGGCGGGTATCCGCTACCGCGCCAACAAATTGCACGCGGACCGTATCCTCATCGTGGTGGACGCGCGCCAGTCCCTGCACCTGCAGCAGGCGTTTACCGCCGCGCGCAAGGCGGACTTCCTGCCGGAATCCGTCACCCTGGAACACTGCGCTTTCGGCACCATGATGGGCGAAGACGGCAAACCGTTCAAAACCCGCACCGGCGGCACCGTCAAGCTCGCGGACCTGCTGGACGAGGCCATCGAGCGGGCGCAGAAACTGGTGGCAGAAAAGAACCCCGATCTGGATGCGGCAGCCTGCGCCGAGATCAGCCGCAAGGTGGGTATTGGTGCGGTGAAGTACGCCGACCTCAGCAGAACCCGCACCAATGACTATGTCTTTAACTGGGACGCCATGCTCAGCTTCGAGGGCAACACGGCCCCCTACCTGCAGTATGCCTATACCCGAGTCCGCAGCATCTTCCGCCGCGCCGGCCTGGAGCCGGCCGAGCTGACCGGCGCCATCACACTGAAGACGCCGGAAGAGCGCGCCCTGGCCATCAAACTGTGCCAGTTCGGAGAAGTGCTGGAGCAGGTCGCCCGGGACACCTATCCCCACGTGCTCTGCGGCTATCTCTATGACCTGTCCAGTGCCTACATGGCCTTCTACGAGGCCTGCCCGGTATTGAAGGAAGGCGTGAGCGAAGAAGACAAGCAGAGCCGCCTGCGCCTCTGCGACCTTGTTGCCCGCACCCTGTCCACCGGGCTGGACCTGCTGGGTATCGAAGTCATGGAGAAAATGTAAGCCACTTTTTCCTGTCTCCGGCGCGCGCCTCCGGGGCCGCGCCGACTGACCGCCTCCCGGCCGCACCCTGGCGAAGGAAATATGCCCATGAATGTCCTCGTGACCGGCGCCTCCGGCCTGCTGGGCCGCAGTGTTCTCGGCCGCCTCCAGCGCGACCCCCGCTTGCGTGTCACCGGCAGCGCTCTCTCGCGCGCTAACAATGATCTGGTAGCGCTGGATCTCAATGACAGTAAGGCGGTGAGCGACGCGCTCGATTCGCTGCAGCCAGGCGTGGTCATTCACTGCGCCGCCGAGCGCTGGCCCGATCGATGCGCGGAAGCGCCGGAGCGCAGCTGGCAACTGAACGTCCAGGCCACCGAGTCACTCGCCCGCCAGTGCGAGGCCACTGGGGCGCGACTGATCTACATCTCCACCGATTATGTCTTTGACGGCAGCGCTCCACCCTACGCCGTCGATGACACCCCCAATCCCCTCAATTTTTACGGTCGCAGCAAACTCGCCGGTGAGCGGGTCATCCTGCGATCCGGGCATCACTGGGCACTGCGCCTGCCCCTGCTGTTCGGTCCCGCGCAATATCCCGGAGAGTCGGGCGTCACCGGACTTCTGGAAACGCTACAGAGCCGAGCACCGCAGGCGCTGGATCACTGGGCCATCCGTTTCCCTACCAGCGTGGAGGAAGTGGCAGAGATCCTCGCCCAGGCTCTGTCCAGGGCGCTCGAAGGTGAGCAGTTTTCCGGGATTTACCACTGGAGCGGCGATAGCGCCTGCACCCGCTATGAACTGGCACTGAAAATCGCTGAGATTGCCGGGCTGGATAGCAGCCACCTGAGCCCGGATACCGCACCCCAATTCGAACAACCCCGCCCGCAGAACTGCCAGCTGGACAAGTCGCGCCTCACCAACCTGGGTATCCGAGGAAAGGATTCTCTTGAGCAACAGCTGGAGCGCGCCATTGCGCCCTTCCTGGCGTAGAAGTCTCCGGATTAGCAAGGTGCCGCCATCCGCAGCAGTTGGGGTGAGTAAAAGGGGCAAACTCAACATGCGGGATCTCTGGACTGGACCCGGGGAAACCACGCACTTGGAGGTATGGAAGTCGCGTCAGGCGATTTCAGCGCTGAAGGCCGATGGCGGACAGGGAGGGCGCTTGCTGAGGGAGGTCAGGTCCGAAGAGTCATCCGGCGTCTCGCTGGCCAGGAATTGCTCCAGAAGGCGCCGGGCCGCGGCCAGCTGGCCGTCGTGTAAAACCCAGAGTTCCGAGTACCAGGCCAGCGGTGCACCCTCTTCCTGGGGTACGTCTACCGCCGCTTTCTGCGTGAGGGCGGAGATGCCCGCATTTTCCAGGACGTTGTGAAGGTGAAAGACCATCAGCTGGTCACTGGCGATGTAAAGTCTGTGCGCCATGGTGAGAAGTTTCCGCAATCCCTGCTGGCTATTCGCGTCAGCAATGCCCATTTATCCTTATGTGGCTTCCCGCGGAGACAGCCAACTACAAACGCCGCGGGTATCTTTCACCATAGTCCAGCCGCCTCAGGCGCGCGTATTACTCATCGTATGTCGGGTTTAACCGGGCGCCAGGCGGGAGCTGAGCCCCAGCCGTGACATAAAATCCGGACAAGCGATACTTTAGAGGACGATTATCACTGTTCAGGGCTATTTTTAGCAGTTTCACCGCCAAATAAGCACAGATTGCCCGGCGGCCTTGCGATTGCTAAGATGCGCGCGGCTCGACCGGGCGCCACGGTCCTTAGCCCCGGCCATGAGTGGAATGACCGGCCAGGCGCGCTTACCAGGCCCGGCCGCAAGCCTCTTGCGAGTGCGCCCGCTGCCCAACCCCCGGGCACAGCGGACGGCGGGAATACCGCAGCGCTCTGCTATTTTTACCCGGTGCCGCTAACCCGCGCCGGGGCGCAATTCCAGCGACTACTCCCTGCGATACAGGAACGAAGTTTATGACCCAGCCATCTCTTCAGCAGTTGGAACAACACGACGCATTTATTCACCGCCATATCGGCCCGGATGAGGCCCAGGTGAAAGAGATGCTGGAAACCCTCGGTGTCGCCAGCCTGGAAGAACTGATCGAGAAAACAGTCCCCGCCGCCATCCGCAAGACCGATGAGCTGGACCTGGCAGACGCGGTGAACGAAGAGGAAGCGCTGGCAGAGCTGCGCGGCCTGGCCCAGCGCAACAAGATCTACCGCACCTTTATCGGCATGGGCTACCACGACACCATCACGCCCAATGTCATCCTGCGCAACGTGCTGGAAAACCCGGGCTGGTATACCGCCTACACCCCCTACCAGCCGGAGATCGCCCAGGGCCGTCTCGAAGGCCTGCTGAACTTCCAGCAGATGATCATGGACCTGACCGGCATGGAACTGGCCAACGCCTCTATGCTGGACGAGGGCACCGCCGCCGCTGAGGCCATGGCCATGTGCAAGCGCCAGGCCAAGCGCAACAAGTCCAATGTCTTCTTTGTGGACGCCGACTGCCACCCGCAGACCATCGCCGTGATCAAGACCCGCGCCGAGCACTTCGGTTTCGAAATCGTGGTGGGCGACGTGGAAAAGGACCTGCCCGGCGAGCTGTTTGGCGCCCTGTTCCAGTACCCGGGCTCCACCGGTGTGGTTCGCGACCTCACTGACATCATCAACAAGGTGCACGAGGCCAACGGCCTGGTGACCGTGGCTGCCGACCTGATGAGCCTCGTTACCCTCAAGGCGCCGGGCGAAATGGGCGCTGACGTCGTTGTCGGCTGCAACCAGCGCTTCGGCATCCCCATGGGTTACGGCGGCCCGCACGCCGGCTTCTTTGCCTTCCGCGAAGCGTACAAGCGTGCCGCACCCGGCCGCATTATCGGTGTCTCCGTAGACAGCAAGGGCAATCGCGCCCTGCGTATGGCCATGCAGACCCGCGAACAGCATATCCGCCGCGAGAAGGCCAACTCCAACATCTGTACCTCCCAGGTGCTGCTGGCGGTCATGAGCGCCTTTTATGCCGTCTACCACGGTCCCGAAGGGCTAAAGACCATCGCCGCGCGTATTCAGCGGCTGGCGGATATTCTGGCTCTGGGCCTGGAAAAGCAGGGCTTCAACCTGACTCACGATACCTGGTTCGACACCCTCACCGTAGTGGCCGGCGACCAGCGCGACGCTATCTACCAGCGCGCCCTGGCTGCAGAAATCAATCTGCGCAAGGTCGGCGAAGATGCCCTGGGCATCAGCCTGCACGAGACCGCCAGCCTGGACGACGTATCCGACATCCTCAAGGCTTTCACCGACGGTGATCACGGCCTGGACCTGCACGCACTGGACAGCGAGATTGCGGCCAAGGGCCCGCAGGGCGTCCCGGCATCCCTCGTTCGCGATACCGAATTCCTGACCCACCCGGTCTTCAACACCTACCACTCCGAAACGGAGATGCTGCGGTATCTGAAGACCCTGGAGTCCAAAGACATCGCCCTGAACCACTCCATGATCCCGCTGGGCTCGTGCACCATGAAGCTCAACGCCACCGCGGAGATGATCCCGGTGACCTGGCCCGAGTTCGGCAAGCTGCACCCCTTTGCCCCGACCAGTCAGGCCGAGGGCTATGCGGAGATGTTCAAGCAGCTGCAGCAGATGCTGTCCGCCTGTACCGGCTATGACGCCGTCAGCCTGCAGCCCAATGCCGGCTCCCAGGGTGAATATGCAGGCCTGGTGGCCATCAAGAAATACCTGGAAGCCAAGGGCGAGGGCCAGCGCGATATCTGCCTGATCCCCGCTTCCGCCCACGGTACCAACCCGGCCTCTGCCATGATGGTGAGCATGAAGGTGGTGGTCGTTGCCTGTGACAACAAGGGCAACGTGGACATGGCCGACCTGAAGGCCAAGGTGGAAGAACACGGCGACCGCGTCGCCGCGCTGATGGTCACCTACCCCTCCACCCACGGCGTGTTCGAGGAAGGCATCCGCGAAATTTGCGACCTGATTCACGAAGCTGGAGGCCAGGTCTACATCGATGGCGCCAACATGAACGCCCTGATCGGCGTGGCCGCCCCGGGTAAGTTCGGTGGCGATGTATCGCACCTGAACCTGCACAAAACCTTCTGCATCCCGCACGGTGGCGGCGGCCCGGGCATGGGACCGATCGCCGTGGGCGAACACCTGAAGCCCTACCTGGCCGGCCACCCGGTAACCGAGGTACCGGAGACGGACCCGACCAACGGCACCATCTCTGCCGCGCCCTGGGGTTCTGCCAGCATCCTGCCGATCAGCTGGATGTATATCCGTATGATGGGCAAGACCGGTATGAAGCAGGCCACCGAGACCGCCATCCTTAACGCCAACTACATGGCCAAGCGCCTGTCCGAGCACTACTCGCTGCTCTACACCGGCACCAACGGCTTCATCGCCCACGAGTGCCTGGTCGACCTGCGCCCGCTCAAGGAGACCAGCGGCATCAGCGAGGAAGACATCGCCAAGCGCCTGATGGACTTCGGCTTCCACGCGCCCACCATGTCCTTCCCGGTGGCGGGCACCCTGATGATCGAACCCACCGAGAGTGAATCCAAGGAAGAGCTGGACCGCTTTGTCGAGGCGATGGCCATCATCCGCAAGGAAGTGGAAGACGTGGCCAACGGTGTTTACAGCGCGGACGACAACCCGCTGCACAATGCACCGCACACCCTCGAGGACGTGATGGCCGACCAGTGGCCGCACAACTATTCCCGTGACGTTGCGGCTCGCCCCGCGGCCTGGTTGAAGGCACACAAGGTGTGGCCGGCGTCCAACCGCATCGACAACGTCTTCGGCGACCGCAACCTGATCTGCTCCTGCCCGCCGGTAGAGAGCTATATGGACTGAGACCGGTCCTGAAACGAAAAATGGCGAGCCCTGGGCTCGCCATTTTTTTATCCCGACAAAACGCTTTTAGAGATAGCTCAACTACCAGCCTTTCAGTCGCTGTACAGTTTCTCCTCGAACGGCAGTTTCGCAAACTGGTGAAGCGAGGGGGCCCATTCAAGCGCAGCCCGCCACCCTAGCAACTCTAAATCATACTTGAACTCGTAATCCACACTCCCGTCTGCACCAGAATCGCGCCCCAGATAGGTTAGACTTGCACCCGGATCATATTGATATACCGTCCTCTCTTTCCCACCATTCGGATCATCTGGGGCATCGTAGGTATAGTCCTCTGTGAACTTCTCACTAACCAAGCCCTGCTCATTGTAGCTGTACGAAACCGTTTTGCTGGGCCAATCGGTAACCTGCCCCCCTTGAGTGACTTCGTACCACTTCTCCTGGGTCAAGTTACCACCCTCGTCGTAAATGTACTCTCTTTTCTGCTCGACACTACCATCGAGATAAAAGTCTTGCGTAAATTCCAATAAATTTCCTGACTCGTCAAACTCATTATTAATCAGAAACGACTGATTGGGAGACAACCCCAGCTCCTGATACTTCGCCTGAACCCGGTTACCTTGGGCGTCGTAGGTATAGTCCCACCGATACCCGTCACCTGGTCCGAAAGGGCCAAAGAAAGTCTCATCTGACACAAGCCTGCCAAAGTCATCATAGGTCTTGGTGCGGTCCAGCTCCCCGGTCCAACGATAGGTATGCTCTGCAACAAGCGTTCCGTCAGATTGATACTCTAGAGCCAAAACTTTCACTTCATCCAAAAGGACTGACTCGAGCAGCCCCACCGGAGAAAGCTTGTATTCCAATGTATAGGCGAGATCAGTTATACCATCTCCATCTTGATCCTCTCTATAGCGATAAATATAGGATTTATCTTGAAACTCATACGAGCGAGTCTGGGATCTATCAAAATCTCCGTCAGCATTACTATCCACGCTGATACCGACTAAGTTACCCGCCACGCTGTACTCATATTCAGAGTATGAATCATTCACTCCGTCCCCGTCAGCGTCATAAGAAATAGTGAGGACGCGACCATATTCATCGTAGGTCAGGGAGCTACCGATAAGCGGCCCGGAACCGGTATTGCTGTATGCCTCTAAAATTCGATTGCCGCGAGCATCATAAGAGTACTTCTCAACTCTTTCCGGAACACCATCCTGGTTATAATCTGCGGTCTCGTAAGTAGGCAACGAGAAATCGAAGCCAGAACCAATGGTGGAGTAATAAGCGTCCGCTACGGTTCCCGCTGCCCGGTTCGCAGCAGTAGCGACTTCCCCTTTAGAAAAAGCAACATTTCTATAGTAAAAAAAAGCGGGGTCAACATGCGAGAACGCTTGAACATCTGTTTCAAGGGCAAAAATAACACCATCAAGGGTTTCACTGACCCCATCCACCAAATCAATCCCTGTTGAAAAGTCCGCGTCACTGTCGAATCCAGCAAGTAACGCCAATGTGTTGTGAAAGCGATTAAACGCTTTTCTTTCCTCAGAATTGGGGCTCAGGGAATAAAGCGTCTTGATCTCATGGAAATTAGAATAATCTTTGTAGGCAGGAAACAAATCTCTGAAACTTAAATCACCAATAGCTCCTATTGTCTCTCCAATTACAGTATCACCAAGGTAAAATTGGACCTGCTCCCCGCTCTTATAAGAAAATTCAGAACTGGAATTAGTGTAACCTGATTGGCTATCCGTTACATATCTCAACCCGGCTATCTGGGGAGCAATTAGCTTCCCGGTTAAGAGTTGATTATCACTGTTCGAGCTCCCCTCTGCCTCAGAAGAACTTGGACTACTGCCCCCACCACCTCCACCACCGCAGGCACAAAGTATCACCACTGAGATTAGGCAATATGCCCTTCTAAATCCTTCTTTCACGGTTTCTCCTAATTTTCTACAAGCTTACGATATTGGACTCCTACCACTGACAAACATTTACAAACTGAAAATCATAAATTCCGAAAATATCACCAACCACGAATTAATCAACACAAAATAAGCTCAGTAAAGATACTTTTTTCTGTGAAAAACCCACCCTGTCACCAAATGAAAAAGGCCGGCATTCGCCGGCCTTTTTCACTTCATCAGTCAGGTTTGATCAGAACTCTGCACTGGCACGCAGGTACCAGAAGCCACCATTAAACCCGAACGGAGAGGTGAGGGACTGACGCACCCCCAGGAACTGCAGGGTGGGATCAGCCTCTTCGTCCGGCAGAGTATCGAAGATATTCTCACCACCGACGGAAACCTTGTAGTTGTCGGCGAGGGTGAACGTCGCCTCAACATCCACAAGGATCTCACTGCCATAGCTGGTGGCATCGGAGGCATCACCCGGACCGAACAGGCCGAAGGTGGACTCCCAGCCGCTGTAGCGGTTCAGGCGCAGGTAGCTATTAAACAGGCTGCCGGTGTCGTAGTTGAAGGTCAGGGTCGTGCGATCGCTCGGCACCTGGTTCTCCAGGTCATACACCCGCGAATCATTGATAGTATTCGGGGCCACATTGCTCACTTCCTGCTGGTTGTGATTGTGACGCAGATCCACCACCAGCAGGTTGCCAGCCACTTCGAAGTCGCTGGTGACCGCGATATCGATACCGCTCACCTCGGAGTCGTACGCATTGACGAAGAAGTTGGCGTTGCTGCCCTGCAGCAGGGAGGCATTCGCCACACCGGCGCCCTCCAGCAAAGCCACCTCGCCGGCACCGATGGTGTTGTTACGCAGTGCGAGTCGATCGTCGATATTGATGCGGTAGTAGTCCAGGGTCACGCTGGTGTTATCCAGTGGATTGATGACTGCGCCGAGGGTAAAGCTGGTGGACTCTTCCGGTGTCAGCGGTTTGGCACCCAGCGCCAGGGCCACGGGGTTGTCCACCGGATAGGTCCCGTTCGGGATCAGGTTACCGCTGGCATCGGCTGTGGTGGTGACGTTCAGCGTGTTCACCTGGCCCGGAGTCGGGGCACGGAAGCCGGTATTGGCCGTGGCACGCAGCGCGAAGCGCTCGTTGAAGTCGTAGCGCCCGGACAGCTTCCAGTCAGAGGTCGAGCCGAATGCATCGTAGTCTTCGAAGCGCAGCGCCGCACCGACAGTGAATTGATCGGTGACATCCGCTTCCAGATCCACGTAGGCAGCCATGCTCTCACTGCTGAAGCTGCCGGCGGCATCGGTGGGGAAGCCCTGGAAGCCATCAGAACCCACACCGAACACGGCCGCGGTAGGACCTACAGCAATGGAGGCATCATCCCCGGCACCAATCTTGTAGGTCTCATCGCGCCATTCCGCCCCGAAGGCGACGTTCAGGGGCGAAGCCAGGCCATCGATATCCACCGGCTGGACAAAGTCCGCGTTCACGCTGGTCTCTTCCTGGGTCAGGGTGCCCGGATTGAAGGTCGTCGGGGACAGGGCACCCAGGCTCGGGTTGATGGAGTCTTTCAGCACGTAAGAAACTTCGTTCTCCGCGGAGCGCGCGCGGAGATCCCAGCTCATGCCGGAAGCCAGCTCACCGCGAGCGCCAAAGACGGCAGAAAAGTCACTGATGTCCGCACCGAACTGCGGGTTGTAGCCGCCGGGGAACTGGGTGTAGATCGGGTTGCGCAGTACGTAACCGCTTGCACTGGAGGCATCCGCCACCAGGTAGTCCCCCGGGTTCAGCCCCTGGGCGGTAATGGAATTGATCAGGGACTGCGGCGCCGCATCCGGCATGAAGTCGCCATCACCATCGGCCTGCAAAGTCGCACGGGCGCCGAACTCGTACTGCGGGTCCAGTACCGGGCCGCGGTAGAAGAAGTCGGAGATGGTCTCGTTCTCCGAGTAGCCGACATTGCCGTACAGCTCGACACCGTTATCCAGCTCATAGCCAGTGTTCACAAACAGTTTCAGCGCTTCCACATCCGGGTCACCCCAGCGCTGGCCCAGACCGTCCAGCGGCACATTCTCCACGCCCACCACGCTACCAACAAATTCTGCATCCGGACGGGCAGCACCGCGCCAGGTCTTCTCGGCGGTGGAGTGTTCGATGGTGGTATTTACAAAGCCCTGGTCACCAAGGGCAAAGCCGGCATTGGCAGCCAGGCTGGTGCGGGCACCGTCGCCTTCGAAGTACTCGCCAGTTTGGGCGGAGACACTCACGCCCTCAGCGTCATCCTTCAGGATCACATTGACCACCCCGGCAATGGCATCGGAGCCATACTGGGCCGAGGCACCGTCGCGCAGCACTTCAACCCGCTCGATGGCGGCCGACGGCAGCGCGGCAAAGTCCACCGCCTGGGCGCCCTGGTTGACGGTACCCAGCGGTGCAATCTGCAGGTTGACCAGCGCGGAGCGATGGCGGCGGGTGCCATTGACCAGCACCAGGGTCTGGTCGGGAGACAGGTTGCGCAGGGTCACCGGGCGGATAAAGGCAGTACCGTCCGCAATCGGGAAGCGCTGGGTGTTGAAAGAAGGCGCAATTTTGGCCAGGGACTCGGTCAGGTCAAAGCTGGCCTGGTCGGACAGGTTTTCGCCGCCAAGCACGTCGACGGGGGACAGCGTCTCGGTGGGCGACAGGCCCTCGACGCGGGTACCGGTGGTAATCACCTCTTCCATACGGCCGTCATCGGCTTGTGATTCACCAGACTGCTGTGCAAAAGCCGACACTGGCAGCGTCAATACAGCGGCAACAGCCAGAGAAAGTGGCTTGAGTGAGAAGGTCTTCATGGGCTCTCATCCTCTTTTTTATCTCGTTATTCCCCTGGTCCAGCCAATGCTCCCGCTCGCGACCGATGTGATCTGTGTCGGTTCAGTGCGAAAGGAGCGTTACCCCAAGCTGGCTGAGGTTGTGATATGCAGCCTATTGAAATACCGAAATGGGATCAATCGGCGGATGGAAATCACAAAAAATTAAGAGGAGAGCTGGTTTGATTGTTAAAAACAATGCGGATTTATGCGCCAAGCGAAAGGTGCCTTGCTGAAACCACCCCTCTTCTGCGATGCGGATTATTCTCACTGCTCTGTTGCAGCGACGCCTTTACAGATCACCTGCGACTGATATCAACCTCCTCACGCCAGACTGGCCGAAAATCCACCTTTTCAGATCTCGCCCGATAGTTGCATGCGTACGGCAGCGGATAAAAATCCAGCGGCTCCAGCGTAACGATAGTCCCCCCGGGGCCCGCGGCTTGTGGGTAGACCCGGGGGATCTCCGGGTAGCGCCGGAGGCGGAAACTGTACTCCAGCCCACCATCCTCGATCACTACAACCCCACGCATGAGCAGGAACCAGGTAAGGACGACGGCATCCTCCCGGACATCCGAGCGATCCCGCAGAATAACCTCGCCATTGTCGAAAAACTCGAGCGCGAAGGGCGTTTCGCAGTTGATGCTTATGACCTCAAGGCCGGCCAACCTGCGAAACTCCTCGTCAGTACGCAGCAGGCGCTCCAGGCTGCTGTCGACAATGTCCTCCGTCTCCAGCTCCGCGATAAGGCGCCGGCGCAAAATCTGCCGGCTGGGCAGTTCTGCAAAAGGTGAGGCCGAATAAACCGAGGGGTTCTCGATCCAGAGCAGTGCCGCCCGCCAGTTCTCCCGCCGCAGCTCAAAGGCCTTTTCAAAATCCAGCGATCCATTGTTGCCATCGTCGCGCACCACAGAGACCAGGTTATTGCGATCGTCATAGCTGTAGATAAAGGCCACCACATCGGTACTGGGCAGAAGGGGCGCGGAGGCGAGCAGGTTGGTCTGTACTTTTCGTATCAGCAGACCATCCGTATCGTAGGCATAAGCAATTTCGAAGACTGCGGTGCGCAGGTCGCCGGTAAATTCGAACCAGACTTCACGCACCAGGCGATCATTGTCGTCGTAGACATACTCCCGGGAGAAATCCGTGTCCCCGTCCTCCCTCAGGTCGACGGTATAGAGGGTGAGGTTACCCTGGATATCATATTCCCACTCCACCAGAATCCGGTATTCGACAAAGTCGGCACCGGAGCGGGTAAATCGCGCGCGAACCAGGTTATCCCGCGAACCGTAGAAGAACTCCCAGAGCCCCTCCCCTGCATCGCCAAGCTGTCGACGCAGCGAACTGACCCTGCCCGCCTCGTCAAACTCGATCACACGAAACGGTTCACCGCTGCGTGGCGAAAAGATTGTTTCTGAAGCCGTGCGTCCGTTTTCCTGGAAAGTGTATTCAGCCAACAGCTGGTCATCGCGGCGCACTTGCTGCAGCCGGCCCCGTTCATCCAGCTGGTATGAAACGGTGAACTCTTCGTCGACCACACTATCCCCGTCGGAATCCTCGGTGTAAGTCACAGAGAAGAACAGGTCTCCAAAATCATATGCCCAGTTTCTCACCCGATCGAGGGTGCCATTGCCGTCGAGGTCCTCCCTCAGGCTGACCAGGTTCCCGGCATCGTCATACTCGAACTCCGCGAACTCATCGTCGACAAGAAAGGCATCGGGCTCGAAACTCCAGGTGAGAATATTGCCAAACCCATCGTAAGTGGCAAAACGGGAAACCCGTCTCAGAATCTCGCGGTCGGATTCGGTGACCAGTTCGGTGATGTTGCCGTCGTCGTCATAGTCGAAGCGTTCAAGCTCATCGAGAATCTCATCAAAGAGGAAGTCACGACTCTTGAAAACAGGTACGAAAAAGCTGCCGACCAGCTCGATGGCCTCGTAATAGGTATCCAGAACCATGCCGGTATCGAGGACCGCCCCCGAGTCCACGAGCCCCAATTCATCGGCCCGGTTGCGGAAGTAAATCAGTGGCACATAGTGGCGGGCATAGTCGAGGGCATCGACTTCGACATCGAACAGAATATTCTCCAGCAGGTCACGAACGCCCGGCTCGATCACAACACCGTTACCCAGGTCCGAATCACGATCAAATGCCTCGAGCAGGAACAGGGTATTGTGGAAGCGGTTAAAGTCGATCCGCTCCCGATTGAAAGGCGCTGCGCTGAATAGCCGCCGTAATTGGTTGAAGTTGCGGTAGAGGCGGATATCGGGGAACAGGTCCAGAATTCGCAGCCTTTCCTGCGCGCGCACAGCAAAGCCGATGGGCGTATCGCCGAGGAAGAACTGGATCGTCTCTCCCGGCAGGTAAGAGAACTCTCCCGTGTCACTGGTAACACCGGATTGGCTCTCGGTGCGGTATGCCAGACCAGCAATGATGACTTCCGTCAGCCGGCCGGTTTGGATTGTTGCTGCTGCACTGGTCGATGTGACCGCAGCGGTCGTTGCCGCAGTACTACTCTTACTGTCACCGCCGCCTCCCCCACCGCACGCGATGAGCGCAAGCAGGCTAATGACAACCAAGCTCCCGCGTAGAAAACCTCTCAAGACGCGACCCTCCATAGCCTCCCTTGAGTGTAACGGTTGTTTTTTAGCCAAACGAAGACCGCTACGCCAAAGTGGTTGCCAGACGCGCATTGGGGGAGGAAGAGACGACTTCAGGCGCCGCACAAAGACGGCATTCGCGCCGTCGGATCAATCTGCACGGATACGCGAGGCGGTGGAGGTGGCCATACAAAAGAACAGACAGGGCGGTATGGCGATGGCTGCATCCCCACAGGGGATGATCGTTCAGTGAACCGCGAGCCTGTTGCTTACAGGTTGGCGGGAATACGCATCAAAAAGCTGTCCAGTTGATGGAGCCACTGCTGCCCTTCTGCGGTAAGGCCGTAACCGAGCGCCGCCAGGTTGAGACCGACCGTCAGCCAGTAGACCATCCGGAAGGACCCTTTTCTGGACTTGTGCCGCAGGAGGCTCTGGCCCAGGGCCGCTCCAGGCCATCCGCCCAGCAACGATAACAGGTGGAGTGTCTGCTCTGGCGTCCGCCAATGCCCGCGCACCGCAGCCCGCTTGTCCTTGAAGTAGAGCAGCAGGGTCAAGAGACTGAGCGCGAGGTAAAGACCGGTAATTGACCAGGGCAGCCAGCCCCAAACCGAGAGTCCAGCCAGCCCGGCAAAGAACACCCCGACTAGCGGGAGCGCCCTGCGCCGCTGTCGCCCCGGGCGATTCGGGCTGCGCTTTGCATTTGCAGGGCGCGCACTATCTGCCCTCGGTCGGCCGCGATCATCCCGCCCCAAACTGAACCTGACCGCCATTCCCTGTTCCGGCCGGCAATACCTGCGATCGAAGGCGCTGACATGGAGAAACACGCGCGAGCCACCACCTTCAGGCTGGATAAAGCCATAGCCACGGCCATCATCCCAGCTGGCAATGCTTCCCTTATATTCCATCGTGGCACTCACCGACACACCACTGGTCAGCGCCGGGCACCATCACGGCATTCTCCGCGTACCTCCCCCCCTCCGACGAACAGGGTGCGGTCAAGTTCGAAAAAGCCGTCGCGGCAAAACCCGGTCTCAGTGAGTTTTTGATTGAGGGAGCGATTGAAGGCCATTTCATCGATCCGCGGGCCGCGGGGACGCTGGCCCGTGCGCAACATGGTTTCCCGCTGGATCCGCGCGCGGTTCACATCCTCGCGGGTGACCGGGCGCGGCAATTCCGGGCTGCGCATCTCCAGGGTATAGGTAAAGCGCTTGGCGCCATTGGCAGCGATTTCGGTGTGGAAAGTTTCGCTGAGCCCTGGTATCGGCGCTGTTGATTCACTGGCGCACCCCGCCAACAGGAGCAGAGACAGGGGCGCGAAGCACAGAGCCCGACCCAGCCGGCGATTGTTGTTGATTGTTATCATTATCGTCTCCTACTGCTGCCAGGCTACTTGAATACGACCGTCTTGTTGCCATGGATAAATACCCGCTCCTGCAGCACCAGTTGCAGGGCGCGACTCAAAACCGATTTTTCCACATCCCGCCCGGCTGCGGCCATACCCTCGGCAGAGTAACCATGGTCCACCGAGATCACAGCCTGCTCGATGATCGGCCCCTCATCCAGGTCATCAGTGACAAAATGCGCCGTGGCGCCGATGATTTTGACTCCGCGCTCATAGGCCTGCTGGTAGGGCCGGGCACCGATAAACGCCGGCAGAAACGAGTGATGGATATTGATGATGCGACCGCGGTAGTGTGCCACGAACGCCGGGGTCAGCACCCGCATGTACTTGGCCAGCACCAGGTAATCCGGGGCGAACTGATCCACCAGCGTCATCACCTGCTCTTCGTGCTGCTCGCGCTCCAACTCCTCCGCTGGCAGGTGATAAAAAGGGATCTCGAACTTCTCGACGAGGGGGCCCAGGTCCGGGTGATTGCCAATCACCGCCGCAATCTCCACATCCAGTGCCCCGGCAAAACACTTCATCAGGATATCCCCCAGGCAGTGGGGCTCGCGGGTTACCAGTAATACCAGGCGCTTTTTCCCGCTGGGAACCAGGCGTCGTTCTGCCCCCTGGGGCAGTGCCATGTCCAGGTCTTCCAGCAGGGTTTCGTCATTGAAGTTGCCCTCCAGCGCGGTGCGCATGAAGAAGCGACCTCGCTCCCGGTCCACGAATTCATCGTTCTTGGTGATGTTCAGCTGGTGCTTGTAACAGATGTTGGTGATCTTCGCGATCAGGCCCTTTGCGTCGGGGCAATCTGTCAGCAGTATCTTCTTTTCCATGGCAAAAATTCAGGCCAAATGACTGGGAGTTGTGGAATGTCAGACTATACACTAAGCGGATTAGCTGAATCACACCGCCTCGCCGACCGCGAGCAACTAATAAAGGAATTCCATGGACAAGAACCTCTACGCCGAACATCTCGCCACACTCAAGAGCCGCTATGACGACATCCTCGAGCAGTGCGGTTACGAGACGCTCAACGTATTTAGTGGTAAGCCCAAGGTCCAGTTCCTAGACGACAACTACTACCCGTTTCGGGTCAACCCCCAGTTCAAGGCCCTGGTGCCAGTGACCGACAACCCCCATAGCTGGATCATCTACCGCCGCGGGCAGAAACCGAAGCTGCTGTTCTACCGTCCGGTGGACTTCTGGCACTACGTGCCGCCTGCGCCGCAGACGTTCTGGAGCGACGAGTACGACATCGAGCTGCTGAGCAAGCCCGCCGATGCCAAACAGTTCCTCAGCGCCGACAACGCGGCATTTATTGGCGAAGCCGATGGCCTGGAAGGCTGGTCCGTGGGCACCCCCAATCCGGAAGAACTGCTGGCCCGGCTGCACTGGGCACGCGCTTACAAGACTCCGTATGAGATGGCCTGCCTGCGGGAAGCCAACCGCATTGCAGTCAGGGCCCACCGCGCTGCCGAGGCGGCCTTCCGTGACGGCGCCAGCGAGTTCGAAATCAACCTGGCCTACCTGAATGCCGCCGGCCAGGGTGAGAACCAGATGCCTTACGGCAATATCGTTGGTCTGAACGAGCACGCGGCCATCCTGCACTACACCCATCTCAACACCAAACGCCTGCCGGAGGCGGAGCGTCGCAGCTTTTTGATCGATGCCGGTGCCGACTACAACGGCTACTGCGCGGACATCACCCGCAGCTATGCCTACCGGGACGGGGAGTACGCCGAACTGGTGGCGGCCATGGATGAGAAAGAGCAGGAACTGGTGGCCGGCCTCAAGCCCGGCACCCCCTACCCGGACCTGCACCTCGAGTGCCATCACAAGATCGGCGAATTGCTGAACCGCTTCGGTGTAATCAAATCCTCCGCCGAGAGCGCGGTGGAAAGTGGTTTGACGCGACCCTTTATGCCCCACGGCCTGGGCCACTTCCTCGGCCTGCAGGTCCACGACGTGGGCGGTCACCAGACTGCGCCAGAAGGCGGGACCACCCCGCCACCAGAGCAATACCCGTTCCTGCGCACGTCCCGTACCGTGGAAGCAGACCAGGTCTTCACCATCGAGCCCGGCCTCTACTTCATCGACAGCCTGCTGGCCGACCTGAAAAACAGCGACCTGGCCAGCGAGGTGCACTGGGACAAGGTAGAGGCACTGCGTCCCTTCGGCGGTGTGCGGATCGAGGACAACGTCATCGTGCACGAGGACCGCATCGAGAACATGACCCGGGACTGCTACGCGCAGTAATCCGCAAAGTTACACCGGCTTCTCGCCGCACAGGCGGGAAGCCGGTTTCGCATTTTCCTCCCCGGCACTCGCCATCGCCTGAACTCCACTCACCCCACCGCTGCACAGCTCATCAATCAAGAATCACTGGCGGACGATCCACTATTTACGTCGTAAATGGCGCCAAAGTATCCACGTGTCACCAGATGCCATTGTCGCTCCCGCAAAAAGTCCTCAGGATTGTCCGGCTGAAAAAACCATAAATAAAAGGTAACCACCATGAAGTTTCTGAATTTCGCTGTGGTACTCACCTCCGCCCTGCTTCTCTGGGCGTCCAAACTATCCGCTCAAACCATCGAGTATGTCTTCTACGATCCAGAAGGTGTCGCCGGACACGAGGTGATCACTCGCGAGGACAATCGAGTTTCCGGAACCCTGGAATTGGGCTGGAACAACCGGCGCATCAAGATGACCGAGGAGTTTGAGCTTGGCCCCAAGGGCATTCCCACATTTATCCACATAAAAGGTATAAGCCCCGGTGGGGCACCGGTGGAGGAGACCTTCACCCTTGCCGATGGGCTGGCTGAATGGAAAGGCAGCGATGAACGAGGCAGTGCCAAGTCGTCCGCATCCCAGTTTTTTGTCCCCAAAAATCCCACCATCGCCATGAAAGCCCAACTGGCCAAGGCGTTGCTGGCGAGTCCCGGGCATACGCTCAAGCTGCTGCCCCAGGGGCAGGCGCGACTCGAGCAGCTGGACAAGCGCACCGTTACACAGGGGGACATGGAAAAAACCATCTACCTGTACGGCGTCAGCGGGCTCGACTTCACTCCCTTTCTCGCCTGGTACGATGAAGAAGGAGACCTGTTCGCCTCACATGACATCGCCTTTTTTGCAATTTTGCGCAAGGGCTGGGACAAGTCCCACCTGCAACCATTGAAAGAACGGGAGATGCAGGCCAGCAACGAATACCTGCAATCACTGGCGGGCCAACATACCCACCAGTCGGAGACCCCTATACTCATCAACAACGTCAACATCGTCGACGTTGAACAGGGTCAACTGCTTCGCGGTCGCCACCTGCTGATCGAAGATGGAAAGATCACCCGCATCAGCTTGCAGCCGATTCGCTTTCCCGGTGTTACCCGTATCAATGCACGCGGCATGACCCTGATGCCTGGATTGTGGGACATGCACGGCCATATGAGCCCTGAGCATGGGCTCCTCAACATGGCTGCCGGCGTCATCAGCGTGCGTGACATCGGCAATGCGCATGAAAAAATCATGCTTACGGAAAAACTGTTCGATTCAGGTAAGGCGATCGGCGGCCCGATCTATCGCGCCGGCTTTATCGATCGCGACAGTGAAAATGCGATGCGACTTGGCAAAACGGTAAAGAGTCTGGAGGAGGCGAAAGCCGCTGCAGACTGGTATGCCGAGCGCGGCTACATGCAGATCAAAACCTACAGCTCCATGGAGCCCGAGTGGATCGCGCCCCTTGCCGAGCATGTCCACAAGCGCGGCATGCGCCTGAGCGGCCATATCCCGGCGTTCATGACCGCCGAGGAGGCGGTTGATGCGGGCTTCGACGAAATCCAGCATATCAATATGCTGTTCCTCAACTTCATGGGCTCCATCGATACCCGCAAGAAGTTGCGCTTCACCGAGGTGGGAGAGCACGCCCATGAGATTGACCTGGACAGCGCGGAAGTCGCCGCGTTCCTGGATAAGCTGGCCGACAAGGGTACGGTGGTGGATGCCACGGTGACTGTATTCCGCTCGCTGCTACAGGGCGAGGCTGGCCAGCTGGACAGGGAGTATCAGACCGTGGCCGACCACCTGCCTGTCAATGCCCGCCGCAATCTGGTTGGCAGCTGGCTGAATATCCAGCCAGAGCACCGCGAGCATTACAGCAAAAGCTCCGCCGCACTGCTGGCCATGCTGCGCAAGCTTCATGAGCACAACGTACCAATGGTCGCCGGCACCGACGGCCTGCCCGGCTTCACCCTGCTGCGGGAACTGGAGCTCTACGCCGAAGCGGGCATTCCCAACGCCGATGTCCTGCGCACCGCCACCATCGAGCCCGCCCGGGTAGTCGGGGCTCTCGACCAGAGTGGCACCGTGAACGTGGGCAAGAAGGCGCATCTGGTGTTACTCGATGGCAACCCGCTGGAAGACATCACTGCCCTGCGTCGCACGGCACTGGTCATCGAGGGCCAGAATCTGTATCGCCCGGATGAGCTTTATCAGGCGATGGGCATCAAGCCATTTGTCGAATCGGTGCCTTTCCGGCTGAATGGGGCGGTGGACGTGGCAACAAATTGACCCCTAGGGCAAGATATTCACATCCAGCTTAAAACCCCTAACAACGGCCGCGCAGGCAACGCGGTCGTGAATTTCTACAGAAAGCGGAAGCTGAAGGCGCCCATGATGATTGCTCGTAACTTGCTTAAGAGGAAACACATCGGCACCAGGGTAAAAAGGAAATATTGCGCTACAGCAGAACCAACTCTCCTCCCAAGTCTTTTTGCATGTGCTTTATCCGCCTGCTTTTACACTACACCCACAATAGCTAGTGGGGAAGAAGGCTATTTATCGATTACTGCGGTGACAGTACCCACACAAAAAGAGCAACCTTCGTGGGTCGCGCTCTTGCGGAATAGCTCGAATACTTTGGTACACGTGCCTCCTGACCAGGCACTCATGAAGCTCAAATCAGGGATCTACAACATCAGTCACATAGACTTTGGCCCCAAATTCTGCAAGCGAGGTCGCTCACCACTTTGCTCGGCATTATGGATCCCGGAAGGCCAAAAACGAGATGGCCAGAATCAAATCGGTAGTATCGAAATAAAACCCGGGATGGTTACAGTTTACGGCACCCTCGTTCTGAGACCCAAGAGAGATAAATATGATGTGGAATTGCATCAGGCTACCACTGCTCTCCCCTGGCTTTGCACATACGAACAGGAATCAATGAAGAATCATCCTGCGCACATACTGCAACCAGATCAAAGCTATAAAACTGTAAGGGTTAATTGCATAAATCCATAGCTGATCATTTCAAATTACTTAGATTGCAGTTTTATATTGGCGTCAGGTATTCTCTAGATCCCGATTATTTGAAAAAGAGAACTACTCCATGACGCTTCCATCGCAGTGGAACCCAGTTAGTAAAGGTCTGCACTGGCTAATTGCCATCTTTGTGCTGTTCGCCTGGGGCTCGGTGGAGCTGCATGAGTTTTACCAGAAAGGCGACCCGATGCGCGAGTGGTGGAAGACCCTGCATTTCTCCATCGGTCTCACCATTCTGCTGCTGGTTGCGCTACGTCTCTACTGGCGCACCACCCACCCACGGCCGCAAATGCTGGGCAGCTCCATGGAGCGCATCGTGGCCCGTATCACGCACGTTACCTTTTATGCCCTTCTCCTGGCAATGCCAATCCTTGGCCTGATCATGAAACAGTTTGCCGGCTCCGACACCACCATTTTCTGGCTCTTTGAGATTCCCGGCTTCGTTGAAAAGAACACGGATATTGCCAAACAGCTGGCATACCTGCACAAGGAGCTGGTCTGGAATACCTTACTGGTTTTGATCTGCCTGCATGTGGCTGCCGCAGTGTGGCACCACTTGGTCAATAAGGATGCCACCTTGCGGCGTATGCTGCCCAGCGGGAGGGAAAGCTGACGGGCGCACTGCCCTGCGGAAGGCTGCCAGGGTCGTGCGTCAGACATAAAAAAAGCGGGTGATTTCTCACCCGCTTTTTTTATTTCTCTTTTCAGTCACCGCGCTTTACTTTGCGGTGCTTCGGCTTGCCCGCCCCGGGCTTGCGCTTGCCGCTCCTGGCTGGCGGCCCACCCTTGCCTTCCTCGAACCTGGAGATATTCATCGGCCGGCCGGATACACGCACCTTCTTCAGGTGCTGGAAGATTTCCTTCGGCATTCCTTCCGGCAGATCCACGGTGGTGAACTCCCGATAAATCTCGATACGGCCAATATAGGAGCTTTCCAGCTCCACTTCATTGGCGATCGCACCGACGATATTGCCCGGGCGCACACCGTGCTCGCGGCCAATCTCGATACGGTAGCGCTCCATACCCTCGTCCGGCGAGGACATTTTTTTGTCTTTCTTAAAGCTGCCCTGCTTGCGATCACGGGGCTCGAAGTCGTCATCGCGCTCACGGCGTTTTCTCGGCTCCTGCTCCTTCACAAACAGCGGCTGGTCACCCTGGGCCATGGCTGCCAGCGCAGCAGCGACCTGCAGTGGATCTGTCTCATTCATGGACAGGTATTCGTCCACCAGCTGGCGGTACGGTGCCAGGTCGATAGAACCTTCCAGGGTACCGGTAATACGCTCGCGGAAACGCTGCATACGCGCCGAGTTGACCGCTTTGGCGCTGGGCAACTCCAACTGCTCGATCGACTTCTTGGTGGCCTTCTCGATAATGCGCAGCATGCGCCGCTCGCGGGGTGCCACAAACAGGATGGCGTCACCCTCACGGCCGGCACGCCCTGTACGCCCGATCCGGTGGATATAGGCCTCGGTATCGTAGGGAATGTCGTAATTGATTACGTGACTGATGCGCTTCACATCCAGACCGCGGGCCGCCACATCGGTGGCCACCACGATATCCAGCTTGCCCTTCTTGAGCTTGTCGATCACACCTTCACGCAGGTTCTGCGCCATGTCACCGTTCAATGCGGCACTGGCAAAACCGCGTGCGGCGAGCTTGTCCGCCAGTTCCACGGTGCTGTTTTTGGTGCGCACAAAGATAATGGTGGCGTCCACCGGCTCCGCTTCCAGGATACGGGTCAGCGCATCCAGCTTGTGCAGGCCGCCCACCGGCCAGTAACGCTGGCGGATGGTTTCGGCGGTCTCGGTCTTGACCTTGATCTTGACCTCTACCGGATCGTGCAGGTGATCGCGGGCAATACGGGCGATCTCTCGCGGCATGGTGGCGGAGAAGAGCGCAATCTGGCGCTGCTCGGGAAGCTGCTCCAATACCCACTGCACGTCATCGATAAAGCCCATGCGCAGCATTTCGTCGGCTTCGTCCAGTACCAGGGTCTTGAGGTTGGACAGGTCGAGGCTGCCACGGCGCATATGGTCCATCACCCGGCCCGGCGTGCCGACAACCAGCTGTACGCCGCGTTGCAGCTGCTTCATCTGGCCGCGGTAGTCCGCGCCGCCGTAGATCGGCGCCACATGAAAACCTTTGAGGTTCTGGGCGTAGGACTGGCAGGCCTCGGCCACCTGGATGGCCAGTTCACGGGTCGGTGCCAGTACCAGTGCCTGGGGGCGCTTGTTGCTCACGTCCAGCTGTGCCAGCAGCGGCAGCGCAAAAGCCGCGGTCTTGCCGGTGCCGGTCTGGGCCTGGCCCAGTACGTCGCGCCCGTCCAACAGGGAGGGAATGGTCTGGGCCTGAATCGGCGAGGGGGTCTCGTAGCCCAATTTCTGGACGGCACTGAGAATATTGGCGGGCAGGTTGAGCTGGTCAAAGCCAACGGGCTCGGGGGTATCGGTCATTTCGGATTTCACTTGAGGCTGCAAAGGGGCCCACGAACAATCGGCAGGGGCCTGGTGCGGCGGGGGGTCAAAAGGCTGCGCAGTCTATCAGGTTCGCCTCTCACTAGCAGCCTATTTTTTAATCAACTCCTGAGCCGCGCCAGGGCTCGGAGCTGACTACCCGTTCGCAGTGCGCGATCAACCCACCTGCCAATCTTCAGACTAATTCAGAACCGAGGGGGTGATTGCCGGCACATCCCGGTTTGCCAGCGCCTGACAGGCCTGCCGGATGCCCCGGTTCCAGTGAGGTAGTGGATGACCAAGCAGATCCGCCAGCTTACTGCTGTCGAGGGCCGAGTAAGCCGGCCGGGCTGCCAGGGTGGGAAACTGGTAGCTGCTGATCTTTTTCACCCAGGGTGCAGGGTCCAGCAACCCTTCCGCCTCGGCTTCGGCGAAGATATGGCGCGCAAATTCATAGCGGCTGCAGGGTTCCGGCGAGCTGCAGTGATAGAGCCCCCACGGCAGGTCTTCAAATTCTTCATAGCGTCGGATCAAATGGGCGATCACCTCGGCGATATCACCGGCGTAAGTCGGACAGCCGACCTGGTCACCCACCACACTCAGGGTGGTGCGCTGGCCCGCAAGCCGCAGCATGGTACTGAGAAAATTCCCCGGCTGGGCACTGAATACCCAACTGGTGCGCAGACACAGATACTTCGGATGCACCGCGCGCAGCAGGCGCTCGCCTTTGAGCTTGCTCGCGCCATAGGTGTTGATTGGCGCGACCGGGTCATCCTCGCGGTAAGCGCGCGACCCCTGGCCATCAAAGACAAAGTCGGTGGACAGGTGAATCAACGGTATGTTCATGGATGCGCAGGCGGCAGCCAGTGCCCCCACGCACTCTCCATTCACCTTGGAGGCGACATCCGGCTCTTTTTCCGCACGCTCCACATCGGTGTAGGCCGCCGCGTTGATGACCATATCCGGCCTGGCCCGCTGCACACAGGCGGTCACCTGGTCCGGGCAGATGAAATCTGCCTGCTTGCGCCCAAAGGCAGTGAGCTCCCAGCCAGGCTGTCGCAAGGCATCCCGGCAGGCACGTCCCACCTGGCCATTGGCACCGAATAAAAGGATCTTCACGGCGTTACACGCTCCCTGTTGTGATTTTGGAGTTGTTCCAGAGTCGGCCACTGCCCATCCTGTTCCGAGACAAGCGGATCCTCGAGCGGCCACGTGATCGCCAACTGCGGGTCATTCCATGCCACCCCGCACTGATCTGTCGGTACATAATAGTCGGTGCATTTGTATTCCACGTCCGCCGAGTCAGACAACACCTGAAACCCATGGGCATAGCCCGGCGGAATCCACAGCTGGCGGTGGTTCTTTTCGCTGAGGTGCACCCCAATCCACTCACCGAAAGTCACCGAAACCGGATCGATATCAACCACCACATCGTAGATTTCGCCGCGGGCGGCCCGCACCAGCTTTCCCTGCGGACAACGCTGCTGGAAATGCATGCCGCGCAAGACACCCCTGGCCGATCGCGAGTGGTTGTCCTGCACAAACTCAAGTCCGGCACTGAATGCCAGGGCCCGTTTGTAGCGGGTCAGCTGCCAGGTCTCCAGGAAGAAACCCCGCTCGTCAGCAAAGACTTGGGGTTCCACGATTTTTACGCCGGCGAGGGAAGTTTCGATGATCTCCATAGATAATCTTTCGTGTCAGTATTCCAGCAGGTCCATAAGGTACTCGCCGTAACCACTTTTCATCAGTGGCATTGCCAGTGACTGTAATTGATCGCGGTCAATCCACCCTCGCCGCCAGGCCACCTCCTCAGGACAGGCCACCTTCAGGCTCTGGCGATGCTCAATCGCCTGTACGAACTGGCTCGCCTGTAGCAGTGAATCGTGGGTACCGGTATCGAGCCAGGCGGCGCCTCGACCGAGAATCTCCACATTGAGCTCGCCGTTGTCGAGGTAGAATCGATTGAGGTCTGTTATCTCCAGCTCGCCGCGTTCAGACGGCTTTACCTCCTTTGCCAGGTCGACGACCTTCTCATCGTAGAAATAAAGCCCGGTCACCGCGTAGCGGGAACTGGGGTACTGCGGTTTCTCCTGAATATCGATAGCGCGTCCGGATGCATCAAAGGAAACGACCCCGAAACGCTGCGGGTCTTTGACCGGATAGGCAAACACGGTGGCGCCGTGTTCCTGTTGCGAGGCACGCTCCAGTGTCGCCGTCAGTCCCTGGCCGAAAAACAGGTTGTCACCCAGAACCAGGGCACAGGAGTCTCCGTCGATAAATTCTTCACCAATGATGAATGCCTGCGCCAGACCGTCCGGTGATGGCTGTACGGCGTACTGGATATTGACACCCCAGCGGCTGCCATCGCCGAGCATCTGCGCAAAGCGTGGCGTGTCATCCGGTGTGGAGATCACCAGCACATCCCGAATACCCGCCAGCATCAGCGTGGTCAGCGGGTAATAGATCATTGGCTTGTCGTAGACCGGCAGTAGCTGCTTGCACACCCCCCAGGTAATCGGGTGCAGGCGCGTGCCGCTGCCGCCGGCGAGAATAATCCCTTTCATTCGCGCATCTCCTCTTGTGTCTCGCCGAGCCCCAGGCGCTCGCCGCTGTAGAGCGGCGTGTCTGCACGTCGCCACCAGTTCTCATTATCGAGATACCAGAGCACGGTCTTGCGCAGGCCAGTTTCAAACGTCTCCGCAGGCATCCATTCCAGCTCGCGGGCGATCTTGCCCGCGTCGATGGCATAGCGGCGATCATGGCCGGGGCGATCCGCCACGAAGCAGATCAGGTCACGATAGCGACTGACGCCGAAAGGCTTGTGCGGTGCCACCTCTTCCAGGATGTCGCAAAGGCCGGTGACCACCTCGAGATTACGCTGCTCGCAGTGGCCGCCGATGTTGTAGGTTTCACCAACGGCGCCACGGGTCAGCACCCGATACAGTGCTCGCGCATGGTCCTCCACATAGAGCCAATCCCGAACCTGGCTGCCATCGCCATAGACCCGCAGGGGTTCACCGGCCAGGGCATTGGTGATCGTCAGGGGAATCAGTTTTTCCGGGAATTGATAGGGACCGTAATTATTGGAGCAGTTGCTCAGCACCACCGGCAGGCCGAAAGTCCGGTGCCAGGCGCGCACCAGATGGTCGCTGGCAGCCTTGCTGGCAGAATAGGGAGAGCTGGGATCGTAGCGGGTGTCCTCGCTGAAATAGCCATTGGCCCCCAAGTCACCAAATACCTCGTCCGTTGACACATGGTGGAAGCGGAAATTCTGCCGCGCTTCAGGGGCAAGGCCCCGCCAGTAACTGCGTGTTACCTCCAGCAGTGTGCAGGTGCCGGTTACGTTGGCACTGACAAATTCCGCCGGCCCGTCGATGGAGCGGTCTACGTGGGTCTCGGCTGCCAGATGCATGATTGCATCGGGCTGGAAGCTCTTGAAACACTGCTCGAGACCATCGCGATCACGGATGTCGACCCGGGCAAAGCGATAGCGTTGCCGATCGATTGCCGCACCGCCCGCCAGCAGTGGGATGGAAGCCAGGTTGCCCGCATAGGTCAGCGCATCCACATTCAGCACACTGTGCCCCGTCTCCCGTAGCAGGAAACGCACCACCGCGCTGCCAATAAATCCCGCGCCGCCCGTCACCAGAATTCGCATAAACGCTCCAACTATTTTTTCCTCGTCACACCGACCACCTGCAAGTGGGACTCAAGTGCAACCTTGTATATAGACGGCGGCCCGATGCGGTGTAGGTGGAAAAGGTGAACTCAGGTGGGGTGAGGTGTCGGTTATGAACAGAAGCGGTTTTAGGCGCGAATAGTTGCCAGGGTATTGTCTTTCTAGCTTTGAAAATTGCAGTGGCGGTCAGCCCCTTATCAACTGCCTGCAATACATGGGATGGATTCCGGTTTGCGCCGGGATGATGGGGTTATGTGATTGCGGTTTTCTGTTATTCCCTTATTCGGCACAAGGAAGCACGCCAATGCTCTCCGTCGTCATGCCGGCGCAGGCCGGCATCCCAAATTCACCGCATCATCACACCCCTGCAGTGTGGCTACTGGGCAACCGTCAACCAACAGCACCAACTCCACACTAATCCGCCATCAATCCCCAAACCCGAACTCCTCACTGCCAAACGCATAGTGAAACCGCTCCTGCAGCAGCAGCCAGGCAAAGGCAGAATTGGTCACCAGGTAGCGCTTCCACATCCGGCGGGGCTCCTGGATTACCCGATAGAGCCACTCCAGCCCGGCGCGCTGCATCCACTCCGGCGCACGTTTGACCTTGCCGGCCACCACATCAAAGGTGCCACCGACCCCCATCACAAAATCGACGCCTAGCCGGTGTCGCCAGCGGTTGATAAAGTTTTCTTTCAGGGGAGAGGTGATCGCCACGAACAGCAAGCGTGCTCCGGACTGGCGGATTTTCTCCACCACCGCTTCCTCGTCATCCCAGAAGTAGCCGTGGTGGTAGCCGGCAATCTGCAAATCCGGATGTTGCTGGCGGCAGACACTGGCAGCCTGCTCCACCACCTCGGGTTTTGCGCCGAGGAAGAAGACGGGGAATTTTCTTCTGGCACTCATGGCCAGTAATTGCTGAAAGAGATCCACGCCGGCCACCCGTTCTGCAACCGGATGGCCGAGAAACCGCGCCCCCCAGACCACCCCCATGCCATCGATGTTGATCAGGTCGCATGCAGTTACGGACTGGGCCAGCGCCGCGTCTTTACGCGCATTGACCAGCTTGGCCACATTCACAACCACATGCTGGGTAAACTGTTTGCGCCCAACCCGGTCCCCGATCAGGGTTACCGTCTCCTCCATGGACGAGACATCCATGGGCATCTGCAGCAATTCAATCCTTTCCACACACCACCTTTTTAAATCCAAACACCTGCCAACTACCGATCGGGCGAGGCCTGTCCATCACCGCGCTCATCAGACGGCTTCGGCGACAGCCGGGGCCTCTACCTTCACAGGTCGGTCGAAAACCGCCAGGCGCTCATCACGTGAATACACTTCCGTCAGCCACTGGCGCAGGTTACCCAGCGAGTATTCCGACAATGCTTTGGGATGCCCCATGGCAACAAAGTGGGTCTTGCCATGGGAAAGTGCCCGCAAATAGGCATCGCAGAGCAGGGACGATTTAAAGCCATCCACAGACACAGGAATCTTTGAATAGCGGGTCAGTTTTCGCAGCAGCTCTTTGCGACCATTGGGCATGGCGCAGCCATCGCCAAAGGGATGATGTTCTGAGAGATCACCAAACAGGCGGTTGAGCGCAAACCGCCAGAAGAACACTGGCGAAACCCGCATGGAAGAGATGGGCATTTCCGTGAAGGCACCATTGCGCACCAACCGGCACGGCTCCGATTCGAACTTCCAGCTGCCCAGTGACGGCGAACTGGAAAAGTCGAACAGATGCGGGGCATGAAGGCTCTGGCCACCGCTGTAAACGGTACAGTCCACCGTAATGCCATTGTCCTGCAGGAACTTGCCGATATGCATCCACGGCTGCACACACCAGCCCCCTGCGCGGAAGACAAACACTTTGTGCTTCAAATGGCGGTTCAGCTCCGCGGTGCAATCGGCAATAATTTTCTCAGTCTCTTCGCGGCTCCAATCGCCGAGCCGGTAACGGCGCGTATCCAGGTGCCATGCCTGGCCGTCATAGGTTGAGTCCATCCAGTGCGGGTGAATATGCAGCTGTATCTGGTGTCCGTCGCTTTCCAGCTGGCGGATCTGCCGCACCACAGCGGCGTAGTCCTTTGCTGCCTGTGCATGAGTCTGGGCGTAGTGACGCAGCCGCACCAGGTACGTTGCATCCACAAAAAACACCGCGCGCGCATCAAATGGCTTCAGGGTTTCCAGCAAGCGGTTGGTGGCATCAATCAGGCAGGTACCGGCGGTGCCGGTGCGGGGGCCGAAGAAGAGTTCATAGTCCAACGTCAGCAGCGTCTTCATGGCAAGCATTCATTCCTTGGAATTATCAGTTGCTTCCTGCAGAGGTGTCATTCTGTGATCAGGCGAATACACCCCGGGTATCAATCGCCGCCTTGGCGGCAAACAGTGAGGGATCCAGATTGCGGAATTCCCGGTGATCGACGAGCACCACCACCACGTTGGCGTTCTCCAGTGCCGTGGTCAGGTCCACCAGCCGAACACCCTTGTCAGAGAGGCTGCCCGGCAGCTCCTTGATATTCGGCTCTACGGCGACCACGTCGCCAAAACAGCTCTCTGCCAGCGTTTCGACTATGCGCATAGCCGGACTCTCGCGCAGGTCATCGATATCGGCTTTGAAGGAGAGGCCCAGGCAAGCAATGATCGGCTCCTTGAACTGTTCAGCGACCTTGCGCACCTTATCCACCACAAACGCCGGTTTGCTGTCATTGACCGCGCGAGCCTGGCTCATCAAACGGGCCTGGTCCGGGCAGCTGCTGACAATGAACCAGGGGTCCACGGCGATGCAGTGCCCGCCCACCCCGGGGCCGGGATTGAGGATATTGACCCGCGGGTGGCGGTTGGCGAGGCGCACCAGCTCCCAGACATTGATCTTCAGCTGGTCACAGATCACCGAGAGCTCGTTGGCAAAGGCGATATTCACGTCGCGGAAGGCGTTTTCAGTGAGCTTTGTCATCTCCGCGGTGCGGGCGTTGGTGAGGATGCATTCCCCTTTCACGAAGATCTTGTAAAGTTCCACAGCCGCAGCGCTGCAGGCGGGGCTGAGTCCGCCGATAATCCGGTCGTTGCTCACCAGCTCCTGTAACACCTTGCCCGGCAACACACGCTCGGGGCAGTGCGCCACGCGCACATCGGCGGCATCGCCACATACATGGGGGAAAGTCAGGTCCGGGCGGGCTTGCTGCAACCATTGCGACAGCTGTTCCGTCGTGCCCACCGGGGAGGTGGACTCCAGCACCACCAGGTTGCCCTTCTGCAGCATCGGCGCAATCGACTCCGCCGCAGCGCGGATATAGGTCAGGTCCGGCTCACGGGAATGCCCCTCCGGCGTTTCCCTGAACGGTGTCGGCACCGCAATCAAGAAGGCATCGGCAGGCTCCGGCACTTGCGTGGCCCGCAGCTTGCCCGTATTGACGGCGGCCTGTACCACAATATCCAGGTCCGGCTCGACGATATGGACGCGACCGGCATTAATGGTTTCCACTGCCCGCTGATTGATATCAACGCCGACCACCTCCACTCCCCGTGAGGCAAACACCGCCGCCGTGGGCAGACCGATGTAACCCAGTCCGAGGACAGAGATTCTTTCAAACTGTGTATTCGTGGACATCCGCGAGTATCCCCTCCACTATTTTTTCGCAGGCAAAGCCATCGCCATACGGATTGTGGGCCCGGCTCATGGCCCCGTATTCGTTGTCATCGTCCAGCAATAACTGCACGGCACTGACAATCTTTTCCACATCGGTACCCACCAGCTTGACCGTGCCGGCAGCAACCGCTTCGACCCGCTCGGTGGTCTCGCGCATCACCACCACCGGTTTGCCCAGTGACGGTGCCTCTTCCTGGATTCCGCCGGAGTCGGTCAGGATCAGGTAGCTGCGGTTCATCAGGTAAACAAAGGGAAGGTAGGTAAGGGGCTCGATGAGATGCACGTTGTCGAGCCCCATCAATAGCCGGTTGACCGGCTCGCGGACCCGCGGGTTGAGATGTACCGGGTAGACCACCTGAACATCGTCCCGCTCTGCAATCTGGCGGATGGCCGAGCAGATATCCTCAAAGCCCTGGCCAAAGCTCTCGCGACGGTGGCCCGTCACCAGAATCAGCTTTTTACTCTCATCGAGAAACGGGAACTGATCCGCCAGTTTGCGGCTCAGGGTTTCGGATTGCTGGATGCGCTCCACTACTTCCAGCAGTGCATCCACCACCGTATTTCCCGTTACCTGGATGGCATCCTTGGAAACGGATTCATTAATCAGGTTGTCGCGGGAAAGCTCGGTGGGCGCAAAATGATGCTGGGCGATGGCGCCGGTGAGCTTGCGGTTGGCCTCCTCCGGCCAGGGGCTGTAGAGGTTGCCGGTGCGCAAGCCGGCTTCCACGTGGGCCACGGGAATCTGGCGATAATAGGCAGCCAATGAAGCGGCGAGCGTGGTCGTGGTGTCACCGTGCACGAACACCTTGTCCGGCAGGAAGTCGTCCAGCACCTCCCGCATACCGAGCAACACCCGCGCAGTAACCTGGTACAGGTCCTGCCCTTTTTGCATGATATCCAGGTCGTAATCCGGCTCAATCTCAAACAGGGCCAGTACCTGGTCCAGCATTTCCCGGTGCTGGCCGGTGACGCACACGCGCACTTGAAAGCGGTCATCCTGCCGCAGGGTCCGTACCAGCGGCGCCATTTTGATGGCCTCCGGGCGCGTACCGAAAACGAGTAAAACCTTCATCAAACACCAACACCCCAATTCGTATTTCGGCTTCTACTGATTATTTGCACTTCGTCACTTCGCATATCAGTGGTGCGAAGCGCGGCACAAGAATCTGTATAGCCGCCGACTGCCCAGCCCGCCTGAGAAATTGGAAAGATCGGGTTGGTACGGATGCCTCATTTATGGTTCAGGCTTATCTGGCCTGATTCTGAAGGTTTTTTTGGGGAGTTGGCAGTTGGTTCTTTGTCCGGGAATGACCGGTGCCAGAACGATTGATTCAGCGAATGAGGTGGAGAGAGCGCGAGAAATAAAACAGGAGACCGGTCTCGGATCTGGGCTGGTACAGGATCAGCATCGCGCATGAAGAAACGAGAGTCTCCCTTTCGATCCCAGCCCCACCGTCGTCACCCCGGCGCAAGCCGTGGTCTCTAAACCACTGAGCATCGTGAAACCATAATCCCTGGCTCAGCCACAACACTGGATGCCGGCCTTCGCCGGCATGACGATGGTGGGATTGGCGACCACAGCGCGCTGCTATACACACCGTCGTCACCCCGGACTTGATCCGGGGTCCACAAACCACTGAGCGTCGTGAAACCATAACCCCCTGGCTCAGCCACAACACTGGATGCCGGCCTGCGCCGGCATGACGATGGTGGGATTGGCGACCACAGCGCGCTGCAATACACACCGTCGTCACCCCGGCGCAGGCCGGGGTCCATAAACCACTGAGCGTCGTGAAACCAT
>NZ_LRFG02000004.1 GCF_001641755.2 Microbulbifer flavimaris | reverse complement strand
GAACCAGTGTTCATTGAGGCACTCGTCCCGGAACTTGCCGTTGAAGCTCTCGATGTAGCCGTTCTGAGTCGGTTTACCCGGCTGGATTAACTTCAATTTGACGCCATTCTCATAGCCCCACTGGTCCAGGGCCTTACTGGTAAACTCGGGCCCCTGGTCCGTCCTGATGGCCTTCGGGTAGCCCCGGAAGGCAGCGATAGCATCTAGCGTTCGCGCCACCTGGAGCCCTGAAATGCCCCTGGCGACGGGGATATCGAGGCATTCCTTGGTGCAGTCGTCAACAATGGTCAGGCACTTGATGCGGCGGCCGTTGGCCTCTGCATCCATAACGAAGTCCATTGACCAGACCTCATTGGGCGCTTCCGGTAGCTCAAGGGGTTGTGGCTCGACCATGACACCCTTGCGCTTTGGCCGCTTACGCACTGCCAGGCCTGCCTGGATGTAGAGCCGATAGACCTTCTTGTGATTTACATGTAAGCCCTCTCTACGCAGCATCTGATGGACCCTGCGGTAGCCGAAGCGTCGCCGCTCCAAGGCGATTGCCTTGATGCGCTCAGACAGATTTGACTCAACGGCCTTCTGGGGCTGATATCGCATGGATGCGCGGGATAACCCGACGAGTGAACAGGCCCTGCGCTCCGAAATGGTCGTTTCCGACTGCATGGTGCGCACGGCCTCGCGCTTGTTCCCGACGGTCAATACTTTCGGTTGAGGGCAGCCTTGAGTGCTTCTTGGTCCAGCATGGACTCCGCCAGCAGCTTCTTCAGCCGGGCGTTCTCCTCCTCGAGAGCTTTGAGACGCCGGGCTTCCGCCACTTCCATTCCGCCGTACTTCTTGCGCCAGGTGTAGAAAGTGGCATCAGAGATGCTGTACTTGCGGCAGAGCTCTTTTACCGGGATACCGGCCTCAGCCTCCTTCAGAATCGGGATGATCTGCTCTTCGGTGAATCGTTTCTTCATGTCCATCTTCCTTATTGGTAGTGGACATTACTAGAAGCTGGATGGACTAGAAAGTGGGGAGCAGGTCACTATCTCCAAAGTTGCCAAAGCGCTCGAGTGCACAGCTGGAGTGCCAGCCCGGTTCAAATAAAAGAAAGGGCCACCCAATCGGGTGGCCCTTTTTATATTTAGGATACGATGAACAACTGCCACTACTGCCCAGCGCAAAGCGCTGCCATGTGACAAGCGTTGCACCAGCGGTGCAAGCTTGGAGCGCCGTAGGCGTCGCAACGCGATGGCGAGCGCAGCTCGGCACCCAGTGTAGGTCTGCCGCTATCTCCAAAGTTGCCAAAGAACTCGAGTACACAGCTGGAGCGCCAGCCCGGTTCAAATAAAAGAAAGGGCCACACAATCGGGTGGCCCTTTCTTTTATTTAAGATACAGTGAATAACTCCCACTATCACGCAGCGCAAAGCGCTGCCATATGCGTCGTGCGCGACCCCAGAGCAATGCACCGCAGGTGCCGGCCTGGGGCGCCGCAGTCGTCGGTATGCCGCATCACGCAACGCGATGGCGCGGGCGGCCTTTTCATGTTGGAATTGATAAATAACTGCCTTCACCTTCCGTCGGCCCCGGCCCGTCGCACTGATATTTTTCTGCCAATACACTCGCTGATTTTCCCGGCAACCAATTTGCTGGTGGCGCTTTTTTCAACGCTGCGCGCCAGTGCCCGTAATGCGGTCACGTTGGACGATAATCCCAAACTTATTAACAACTTCATCCAGCATATCTGTGAGTAAGGATGAAACCAGATTTTTCTTTAACGGATAATCAGCGTGCCAGGCTGGGGGCATACAAAGGTTTGTCAAAGCTGGTGATAAATCTGTTGCAGGAATCGGGTGCCACGATCAGCTCTGACCTGAGACACGACTGGGCTCGTACAAGTGTTATAGGTTAATGCTTCATTTTAAAGGGGTGGCAGTAATAGCCCCCTTGCAAAGGCGACTTGGCGACGGGTCCTGACATCTCTTTGCCGGGAGCGCGGCCCGGCGCATTTTTGTGCAGGTCTCACCAGGGCCCCAGGCAGTAGTGCTCGACCAGATATCCCAGTCTTATACACAGCATCGTCCAGAGATTTTGTGGGTAACCATTGGGGTCTGCAGTTTCGCCATTCAATGGGTTGCCTGTTTCTGTGCCGCGTGTGTCTTGAGCAGCCTTGATGGCAGAGTGAGTCTCATAAGGCGCGATTTCCTGAGTGTGGCCGACGGCCTCTGTGGGGGCCAGCTGCCAGGCTGCTTGGTAGACGGGAGTAGGCACCATTCAGGTGCGAAGCCGGTCACCCTTTAGCTGTTGAGGTGTAGCTTGGTGCGGCGATGTAACCCGGCACACGGTTCAGTATTTAGGCAGGATTCAGCATGGTGAAGCAAATTTGTGAGCGGTGTCACACGATCGGCAAAAAGGGGGGCCGGGAGCATTAAAAAACCGCTTTTGTGGCATGCGGCAATCGCGTGACGCCCTTATCATCAAGCGACGCAATCGCCGCGCAGATGGCGAAAAAACAACCGCCCTGGATTTGTGAGAGGTACGGCAAATTGGGCACCTACCCAGCTATCCCCAATCTGAGGAGTACAACAATATGGCCGATAACGAAGACCTGCAGAATAACGAAGAAAACAACAGCAGCTTTCTAGACGGATTTATGGATCAGGGTGCCGCGGCCCCGCGCAGTGGTTCCAGCGTCAGTGAGGAATATGATAAGTCTGTCATCGGCAAGAACATTAAGTTCCGTGGTGAATTGATCGGTACCGAAAGCCTGCATATTGAAGGCACGATTGAGGGCACCGTGATCATGGAAGGCCACAACCTCTCCATCGGCGCCGGCGGTGAGCTGAACGCAAACATCCACGCAAAAAACATCACGGTTGAGGGAGCGCTGACCGGAGATGCGCTGGCGGAAGAGCTGATCGAGATTCGCCGCACGGCAGTGGTGAAAGGTAACCTGATTGCACCGCGCATCCAGCTTGACGACGGAGGTAAGTTCCGCGGATCCATGGATATGGTCGATACCGACGGAGAAATGAAGGAGCGGGTCAGCGCGTTCAAGGAAAAACTGGTACACCCCAGCCTGCCGCCCCGCGACTCTGAGGAGACTCCTGCCAAGGCAGCGACCAACGCTTCCAGCGGTCTCTACTCCGGTGCTTCCGCAAGCGACTACGCCGACAGTGAAAGTGAGTTGGAAACCGAAGCCTGACCGCTTTCGGTGAATTGGTGGAGCGGTGAGCAATGCCGTTAGGGGCTGCCCACTGCTTCACCATTGTGGTGTTTTGAGACCAGTTGTATGCAGCATCACTCGCTCGGCCTGGCAGCGCTTAACCAGGAGATCATTCAGCCGGGATATCGGATTCTGGACCTCGGGCCGCTGGCCGTGGGAACGACTCAAGCGTTCCTGCAGATGAATTGCCCCTGTTACATTGAGGACCTGGTCGAATTCTTTTCCGATAACAGGGATGCCCCGGATTTAAAGGCGGCACTGAGCCAGCACCTTGTACCCAAGCCGGAAAAGGTCAAATTCGATGTGATTCTCTGCTGGGATCTGCTCAACTTCCTCAGCCCGGAGTTGATCGCCCACCTGCTTGAACTTTTGCGCCCTAACCTAAAGGCGGGCACGCTCCTGCACGCAATGATCTATACCGGTGTCCAGGCACCCAGGCGGCCGGCCAAATTCAGGCTGCTGAAAGATTTTACCTACGAGACGACAGATGACACGTCGTACCCTGAAGTGCCCTATCAACGGCACACGACGGTCATCTTGATGCAGAGTCTCGGTCGCTTCAGGCTCAGCGACTCTCTCGTAAAGCGTCGTGGCATGCGCAAAGACCTGTTTGAGTACTTCTTTGAGTACGATAGTGGCGCGCCCACCGCAAAGGTTCGCTCTGGCAGCGTTTCGGATGTATCGACGTATTTCTCAAGTCGTGATGTCGGTGATGCGCAGACATTGCAAGCTCTCGATGCTGCGCTCGCCCCAGCGCGGCGGTCACCGGTTAGCCGCGTGATTGACTGTGGACCGCGAAGCGGGCGCAACATTGCTGCGCTTCAGCAGCAGGTAGGCGAGCTGTTCGTGCTGGATCTGCACACAGCTGTCCAGTGGTACAAGCGTCGGGGTGAAGATGGTTGCCAGGCCATTCGGTCAGCTTTTGCAAAGTTCTCCGATCTCGAGCCCGCGGACGCAATATTGACCTGGGAGTTATTCAGCTTCTACTCGTCGGAAGAGGTGCGTGTATTGAGCGAGCTCCTACTGGCGAAACTGAAGCCCGGTGGGCTGTTGCATATGGTTTTCGGCAAGCGCACGGCCCTGGCCAGAACACCCTCCGTGTACGAAGTGCAGGAAGACAAGCGCTTGCTGGTGAAGGAGTTCCCGGCCAGCCAGCAGGCCGGTTTTCACTCCAGCCTCTCGGAATTGATCCGGGCTATACCGCATCTCCAGCTGGTGGCCCAGGGGCACGGGAAATTGCCGAGTGGGGCCTTCTTCCATGAGCTGGCATTGAAAAAGAATACGGGAGTTCATTGATGTCCGGGTTGCTGAACCAGCTTTTTGCTGCATTTACACCAGCAGCGGTCACCGACACTTTCCTGGCGCTGATGCTGCTCATCTTCGCTATGGCACTGGTATTGCGCTTTGGTGGCCGCGGTCGCGAGTTTGTGGAGCAATGCCCGGGATTTTTGACCTCTCTGGGTATTCTCGGGACTTTTGTCGGCATCATTATCGGCTTATATGGCTTCAGCCTGGAAGACATCGACCGCAGCATTGCTGACCTGATGGCGGGGCTGAAAACCGCGTTTATCACCAGTGTCATCGGGCTGGCGCTCTCCCTGTTGCTGCGGGTGTTCACCCGGATGCTCAAGCTGCCTTCTGACCCGGTAGAGAGCGCTGCGACCATTGATGACCTGAACCGCAACCTGGTTTCCCTGCACTCGGCACTGGATCAGTATGCTCAGCGCACGGGCGAGTCCGTTGTCAAACAATTGGAGCAGGTGGTGGCCGGCTTCAATACCCGGCTGGAGTCCCAGTTTGGTGCCAACCTGCAAACTTTTTGTCGCCAACTGGAGCAGCTCGGCCCGGTGCTGCACAAGGTTTCCAGTGAGTACGCTGCCCACGCCGAGCGTGTTTCCAGCTGGAGCCAGCAATGCCAAACAAACCAGGCCGCGTTGCTTGAGCAGCAGGCCCTGATCAATAAAGCCCATGAACGAATTGCGGAATTGCCGCAGCTCTACCGCGGGCTGGACCAGTTGCTGGCGCAGCAGGGGCAGCAGGCCTCGCAGTTGGCGGAGTTGCTGCACAGGCAGGGCGACTCGGTTCAGCAACTGACGGCACTGGTGCCCAAGTTGCCCGAGAGTATGGAGCATCTCTCCCGGGGGATCGCCACCGCCCAGCAGCGGGTCGACGAGAACCTGGTTTCCATCGAGCGGCTATTGCAGGAACAAGCGCGAGGGCTGGCCGAGCCGCTGCAGGGTGTGGTGCGGGCGATGGAGGGCCTCGAGGCCCTGGATCCGCAGGCGATGAAAACCCTGGTGGCGAGCTCTGCCGAGGCGCACAGAGAATCGATGCGGGAGCTTGCCCAGACGATGGCCTCCACCCATCGCGAGATGGTACAGGCGCTGTCTGCCGTTATCCGCAAAGAGTTGCAGGATGCAGACGTATCCATCCGCCGTCAGTATGAGCAGATTGACCGGGAGATGAATCGCCAGGTAGAGCAGGTGCTATCGGCCATGGGTGAAGCGCTTGCCACTGTCAGTGGCACTTTTACCCGGGATTTCCAGCAGCTCATCGCCCAGGTCCGGCGTGTGCGGGCCAGGGAAGTGGAATATGCCGAATAATCTCAGGTCGATATCCCGGGCTGCGGACGACGGCGAATGGCTCAGTGTCTCAGACCTGATGGCCGGTTTGATGATGGTGTTCCTCTGTATTTCCATCGTGATGATGCGCTCGATGATGGAGGAAAGGGAAAAAATCCGCGCGCTGGCACAGTCATACCGGGATAACCAGCTGGCGATCTACCAGACGCTGGTAGCAGAATTTGAGGGCGACCTGCCGCGCTGGGGGGCGACCATCGACAAGGATCGACTGATTATCGCGTTCAATAACTCCGACGCCATGTTCACGACCGGGGAAGCGGAAATGAACCTGCAGGCACAGCGCGTGATGGAGGATTTCTTTCCGCGTTATATCACGGCGCTGAAACCTTACCTGGGGTCCATTCGAGCAATTCATATCGAGGGGCATACCAGTTCCGAGTGGGGTGACGGCGGCAGCTCAAACGACAATTACTTCAAGAATCTGCGTCTCTCCCAGAGTCGTTCCCGTGAAGTGTTGCACCACGTCCAGGGACTGGTGCCGGATGCTGAGGTACCGGGTATGCTGGCTCTGGTGGCAGCCGTGGGCTATTCATCGGCGCGGCCGGTATTGCGTGCAGATGGCTCCGAGGATCCGGAGAAGTCCAAGCGGGTAGCCTTTCGGGTGATCACCAACTCCGAGGCTCAGATTCATCGAATACTAGAGGAGGCCCTATAGTGGCACTTTGGAAAAAAGCCTTCGCGCGGCTGCGGGGAGCACCCGATGTCTCCAGTTCCCCAGAGTCGACAGGGGCGGTTGAAACTGATGTGCTGGAACAGGATGCTCTCGCTGTTGAGGAAAACCTGAAGGCAGCGACAGAGATGGCTGCCGGGGTTGACCTGGAATCGGATGAAGAATCGTTTGTCACTACCACGCAAGCCGCGGATGCCAGGAGTGATGTGTTCGCGCGGGAGCTGCAAGCCGGTATACAGGTCAGCCTTGGTGATCTGGAATGCGGCGATGCGGGCTGGCGCTACCGTGGGCACCCGGTGATGGTGTTCGGTGTGGAGAGTGAGGAAATCACTGATCCGGCGAGGCGCCGTCAGGTCGCATCCCTGATACACCTTTATCCCTGCACCAGCGTATTAAAAAATGCTGCCAGTGCTGCCTGGGTGTCGACGGACCTCAAGGCGATTGAAAGCCTTGCTGACTCCGGGCAGTACAGATTCTGTCGGGGCTGTCTCCAGGCCGCCGCCGGGCGCGGTGCAGATCCGGCGAAATTCGATTTTGCGGCCCATGTGCGCAGTCATGGCGACAGTTACTTCCCCGGTGGTCCCTGTTACTGGCGACCGGGCACCGAGCCGGTTTCGTTACTGGCTCCGGCGGCGCAGGCCGAGCGCTCTTGTCCAAAGTGTGGCTGTAATTCGGAAGGGGCCGGCTGGCAAATGAGCGCAGATGATGCCGCAAGGCTGTCCCTGCCGGAGGGTATCTGTCTTTTGTGTGCAGAGCGCGAGGTCGAGGGTTGCCTGCATTTCGAGGGTGACGATCTGGTTGCTGCGGCACAGGCGCGCTACCGCAGCCTGATGGCACAGGCGGCCCGGTCGCCAGTGCCATCGTGGAAGCTGGCTGCTGCGATTCTGCCGCTGGGCTGGCAGCCTCTATTGCAAAGTCTCGAGCGGGTGCTGCCGCCCCCGGAACTGTTCTTTTCCATTGCAGATTCCGAGCCTCCGGCGGTGCTCGCCTGGCCGGCACTGAAGCGGGGCGTGGTAGAACGCCGGCTACAGGACGGTGAGAGCAAGGGCTGGAGCCTGTGGACTCGCGTACAGATCGAAGAGGAGCTCGGCTTCACGCTGCGTTGAGGTGCTTGCCTTAGCTCTCGTCAGCCCGGCCCTTGGAAGAGAAGCCCCGCAATTGCGGGGCTTTTTCGTTGCCCGGCAAAACCCACAGGCGGCGACGTTTCCCTGTGCATTGCCGCGTTGGTCTACCGCGGGCGGCCGCGCAGCCATGCCATATCATCGCCACCGGCACCAGACAGAGACATTCTATTGGGTGGCGGGCACCGGTTGAATCTGAAGGCTTGCTAAAAACATTGCTTACAATTAGATTGTGCACAATTAAAAAGGAGGAAGACCATGAGCAATCTGTATGAAAAGGCGCTGAAAACCCAGGACGGGCGCGACACCACGCTGGGCGAGCATGCCGGCAAGGTGCTGCTGATCGTCAATACCGCCAGTAAGTGTGGATTCACTCCGCAATACAAAGGCCTGGAGGCCCTGTATCAGAAGTACCGCGACCGCGGCCTCGAAGTGCTTGGCTTCCCCTGTAATCAATTCGGCAAGCAGGAACCGGGCAGCGATGAGGAGATCCAGTCTTTCTGTGAGCTGAACTTCGGTGTCAGTTTTCCCCTGTACTCCAAGGTGGAGGTGAATGGTGACAACGCGCATCCGCTGTTTCAGGAACTGAAGAAGGAGGCCCCGGGCCTGCTCGGCACCGAGGCAATCAAGTGGAACTTCACCAAGTTTCTGGTGGGCCGGGATGGCCAAGTGGTGAAGCGCTTCGCTCCCAAGGACAAGCCCGAGTCGCTGGAGGCTGAGATCGAGGCGCTGCTCTGATGGCTGGTCCGCATCAGTTGCCGGTTGCCCCGTGCGAGAGCGATGATCCGCTCGCGCTGGGCAACCAGCTGTGCTTTGCCCTCTATGCCGCCTCGAGGACCGTGACACGGGCCTACCAGCCGATGCTGCAGGCGCTGGACATCACTTACCCTCAATACCTGGTGCTGCTCGCCCTCTGGCCGTGGGATCGGGAGCGCGATGGTCCTGCCACCGTTGGCGCCCTGGGCCGCCAGCTGTTGCTGGATTCGGGTACCCTCACGCCGCTGCTCAAGCGCATGGAGGCTGCGGGCCTGGTGGAGCGGCACCGCGGTGCGGCCGACGAGCGGGTAACCGAGGTGTTACTGACCGACACCGGGCGCGGTTTGGAGCTGCGCGCCAGGGAGTGGTTACGCGGTTCGGAACGTGTGGGTGATCTCAACCGGGAGGAGCTGGCGGAGCTGCGCCGGCGGTTGTGGCAGTTGATCAGGGAGCTCGGTGCGACAGCTACTGATTAGGATGGTTTTGCTGAAATGGCAGCAAGCCCTGCATCGCTTGTCTTGAATTTTACAAAAACAGTCATTTCTTAGGATGGCAATTGATCTGCGTGCCCGCTCCGTCTATAGTCGGTTTTCTCGATAGTATTGAAACCGACCACCACCATGCACGCTGCAAAGCTCGCTCTCTGGCTCCGCTGCCGACCCACCGCGCCTACGCTGCGACTAGCCCGCTGTGGCAGATAATTTTATTTCGACCCCCTCCGACAGAATTCCACACTTTATGTTGATCAGCGCGTAGACAGCGGCGCAGGCCCTGTTTAGCCTCGGTCCTAACGAGGAGATGAGCACCGATGAATACCAATAAAGATAAATTAGTCATTTTCGACACCACGCTCCGGGACGGCGAACAGAGCCCCGGGGCATCCATGACCAAAGACGAGAAGATCCGCATTGCGCGCATGCTCGAGCGTATGCGGGTGGACGTAATCGAGGCCGGTTTTGCCATCGCCAGTCAGGGTGACTTCGAGGCGGTGCAGGCAGTGGCCGAGACGGTCAGGGATTCGCGCGTCTGCAGCCTTGCCCGTGCCGTCGGCCCGGACATTATCCGTGCCGGCGAGGCGCTGAAGAGCGCCAACGCCTCGCGCATCCACACCTTTATCGCCACTTCCCCGATCCATATGAAGTACAAGCTGCAGATGGAGCCGGAGCAGGTACTGGAACAGGCGGTCAAGGCGGTCAAACACGCACGCCAGTTCACTGACGATGTGGAGTTTTCCCTGGAGGACGGCAGCCGTTCCGAGCCGGATTTTATGTACCGCATCATCGAAGCGGTGATCGCGGCCGGTGCCGGCACCATCAACATTCCGGATACAGTCGGTTACGGCGAACCGGAAGAGTACGGGGCCATGTTCAGGCGCGTGATCGAGAATGTGCCCAATTCCGACAAGGCGATTTTCTCCACCCACTGTCACAATGACCTGGGCCTGGCGGTGGCCAACTCCCTGTCTGCGGTGATGAACGGTGTGCGTCAGGTGGAATGCACCATCAACGGTCTGGGTGAGCGCGCCGGCAATGCCTCCCTGGAGGAGATAGTGATGGCGGTGCGCACCCGTCAGGATCTGTATCCTGTGGATACCGGTATCGATACCAGCCATATCGTGCCCACCTCGCGAATGGTTTCCTCCATCACCGGCTTCCCGGTCCAGCCCAATAAGGCCATCGTCGGGGCCAACGCATTTGCCCATGAGTCCGGTATTCACCAGGACGGCGTGCTCAAGCATCGCGAAACCTACGAAATCATGTCCGCGGAAGATGTGGGCTGGGGCCAGAATCGCCTCGTGCTCGGCAAGCACTCCGGCCGTGCCGCGGTCAAAGCGCGCTACCAGGAGCTGGGGGTGACCTTCGATGACCCGGCAGAATTCCAGATTGTCTTCCAGCGCTTCAAGGATCTGGCAGACAAGAAGCACGAGATTTTCGACGAGGACCTGCAATCCATCGTCGCCGGTGCCGAGGAGCCCGTAGAGCACTATCGGCTGGCCTCCCTCGATGTGCACAGCCGCAGCGGCAACCGCCCGCAGGCACTGCTGCAGCTGCTGATCGAAGGTGCCGAGGTGAACGCCCAGGCGGATGGCAGTGGTCCGGTAGATGCCACCTTCAAGGCGATCGAATCCGTGGTAAACAGCAACGCAGACCTGAAGCTCTACTCGGTGAACGCGGTTACTCAGGGCACCGACTCTCAGGGCACCGTGACGGTGCGCCTGGAGCGCGATGGTCGCCTCGTCAATGGCGTGGGCGCTGACACCGACATTCTGGTGGCCTCTGCCCAGGCTTATCTCGATGCGCTCAACCTGCTCGCCAGTGGTGAGCGCAAGCGACAGGGCGTTTGATGCACGAATTACATCGGGCCGAATATCTGGAGGCTCTGGGCATACCCAGCTACGTGCCCCGCTATGTGCTGCCGCTGGCACCTGCGCCGCGGCAGGCCCAGCTACCTGTGGCCGAGCCCAAGCCGGCGGCGAACCCGCTGCCCCACAGTGCCGATCAGATCCTCGACACGGTGTCGCGGGCGGTACCCGAGCCGGCGCCGCGGCAGGTGCCGGTGCGCCCGGCGGAACCGCCGCAGGTGGCCCGGGAGCTGGAGTCGCTGGTGGCGGATACCCGTCCGCCAGCGGCAGCACAGCAGCCCCCCGCAGCTGTAGTTGAGTCGACCGAAACCCGCGTGGAGCCTTTCGTACTCAGCTGCTGGTGGATCGGCGATGAATTGCTGGCCGTGGATAGCCGCGAGCCCGGTGCCGCTCTGCCGGTGGAGGCGCTGTTCAACAACATGGTCCGGGCACTGGGTTGGCACGAGCTGTCCCGGGAGCAGGACCGGTTGCGCTGGCCGATGGCGGAAAACCGCTTTGCCGCTGCAGCCAGCGCCAGCGATGCCCGCGATACCTGTTCCATCTGGCTGGAGGGAGCCAGTGCCCGCCGACCGGTGAAAACCATCTGGCTGATGGGCCAGCAGGCGCAGGATTTCTGTGCGCCGGTCCCGCTGGAGGACGGAGTCGCGGACTGGAATGGCATCAGAATGCTGTCCATGCCGAGTCTATCCGAATTGCTGCAGGCGCCGGAACGCAAGCGTGAGGTCTGGCAGCTGCTGCAGGAAACCTACCCCGAGCAGACCCGCAGCCGGTGAGCACTGGCACGCTTTCCCTGTCTGTAGCCCCCGGGGCGGAACTGCGCCCGGCCGCTGAAAGCGACTGCGCCGCGCTGGCGGCGCTGGCTCGCAGTGCCCACTCCCACCCCTGGACGGAGCGCCAGTATCTCGACAGTATTCACGCGGGCCACCAGTGCTGGCTGCTGACGATGCCCGATGGCACGGCGGTGGCCTGCTGCGTGCTGATGCCACTGCCGGATGTCTTTGAGGTACTGGATGTGGCTGTTTCCCCGCAATGGCGTCGCCGCGGCATCGCCCGCGCGCTACTGAAGGCGATATTTGAGCGCCTGCCGGGGAGCGCTGAGACGGTGCTGCTGGAAGTGCGAACAGGCAATACCGGCGCACGAGCGCTTTACCGCAGCCTCGGCTTCCGCGAAGATGGCCTGCGCCGAAATTACTACCCGGCAGCCAACGGTGCGCGGGAAGACGCGGTGCTGATGAGCCTGCCGCTGCGCTGACCTTGCCGGTCAGGCGTCCCTCGGGCGGCAGGAGCCGCCCGCTTCCCAATTCGTGCGACCGCAATCCAGGCACCTGCAATCCAGGCAACAGGAACGACCGAACAAACTTTCATGGCCATAGCCGCAAGAAATCCATCCCTTACCGAAGGCCCGGTTGCCGGGCATTTACGCCGTCTCGCGCTGCCCATGGTGTGGGGCATCCTCGCCACCATGTCGTTCAACGTGGTGGACACCTACTTTGTTGCCCAGCTGGGCAGTGCGCCGCTGGCGGCGATGAGCTTCAGTTTTCCTGTCGTGATGGTGATCAACAGCTTTGCCATCGGTCTCGGTGCCGGCACCTCCTCGGCAGTGGCGCGGGCCTATGGGGCCGGCGATACCGGGCGGGTGCGCCGCCTGGTCACCGATGCTTCACTGCTGGCGCTGCTGATCGCAGTCGTGATCAGCACCGTCGGTCTTCTCACCATCGAACCCCTGTTCCGGCTGCTGGGCGCCGAGCCGGATATGCTGCCATTGATCGCCGATTACATGGTGATCTGGTATCTGGGCGCGGTCTTTGCCGTGGTGCCAATGGTGGCGCTTTCCGCCCTGCGGGGTATCGGCAACAGCGCCATCACCGGCCGCATCATGGTGGCGGTGGCGGTGTTTAACCTGATTCTCGACCCGCTGCTGATTTTTGGCCTGCTGGGCTTCCCTCGTATGGAGCTGCAGGGTGCGGCCCTGTCCACGGTGATCGCCCGCGGGGTGAGCTTCCTGGCGGCGTTTTATTTTCTCGGCGTGCGCGAACACCTGCTCGCGCCCCCCGGCAAGACGTTGTCGGGGCTGCTCGCCTCCTGGCGGGCGGTGCTGGCTGTGGGGCTGCCGGCGATCGCCACCAATGTGATTATCCCCATGGCCGGCGGCGTCGTGGTGGCGCTGGTGGCGGTACATGGGGCTGATGCGGTGGCCGGTCTCGGCATTGCGCTGCGGATCGAGCCGCTGGCACTGATCGTGTTCTACGCCCTCTCTTCCGTGGTCGGACCTTTTATGGGGCAAAACGCCGGCGCCAAAAAGCCGGGGCGGATGCAGCTGACTGTGAGTGTCCTGGCCCGTTTCTGCTGTGGCTTTGGCCTATGCCTGGCGCTGGTGCTGTTCCTGCTGGGTGGCCCCGTGGCCAGCCTCTTCAGCGATTCTCCCGAGGTGCTGGCGGTGGCGGTGGCCTACCTGACCCTGGTGCCATTCAGCTACGCGGGTTACGGATTCGTCATGTCCGCGAACGCAGCGTTCAATGGCCTGGGGCGACCTCTGCCGGCCACCATGATCTCGTTCCTGCGTGTGCTGGGAATCTACCTGCCGCTGGCGTGGGTGGGAAATCAGCTGTGGGGGATTACTGGCCTGTTTGCGGCAACGGCAGCGGCGAACCTGATTGTCGGCGCGCTGGCGTGGTGGTGGTTGCGGCGCACCGTGGTCAGTTACCGGGCGGCGGTGGAGTCGGGAGCGGAGCGTCTCGCCTGACCAGGTGCTCCGGTCTGACAAATGCGGGCCTAACAACAGGGATTTTGCCGATGGGTTTTCTGTTCCGGTCATTGCTCCTGACGATACTTGTCCTGAGTGCCGCCAATACGTTGGCCGCACCCGACGTGGACAACCCTTTCGACCGCCATCCCATCCATTTTGCCAGCGTCAACGAGGTCGCCATCGCCTACCAGGATATGGGGCCGCGGGACGGAGAGCCGGTCCTGCTGATCATGGGGCTGGGCGCGCAGATGCTGCATTGGGGCGACACCCTAGTGGAGGGGCTGATCGATCGCGGCTTTCGTGTGGTGCTGCTGGATAACCGCGACGCCGGCCTGTCGCAGAAGTTCTACGCCCTGCCGGCGCCGCCGGTGTGGTGGACGGGGCTGAAGAGCCGGATCGGGCTCGACCCGGGTGCGCCTTACACGCTGGGGGATATGGCGGCGGATGCGGTGGGGCTGCTGGATCTGCTGGAAATCGAAAACGCCCACGTGGTGGGCGCCTCCATGGGTGGGATGATCGCCCAGGTAATGGCCGCGGAGTACCCGCAGCGGCTGCGGAGCCTCACCTCCATCATGTCCAGTTCCGGTGCACCGGATCTCCCTGAGCCAGAGCCTGAGGCGCTAGAGGCCCTGGCCAGTGCGGCAGAGCCGGCAGGCTCCCGGCAGGAGCGCATCGAACGCGGTGTGGAGATCACCCGGACCATCGGCTCGCCAGAATTTTTCAACGAGGAACACGCGCGGCAAATGGTGAAGCGTGTGGCCAATCGCGGTGGCTACGGGGATGGCATGCTGCGGCAGTTCCAGGCCATTGTCGCCAGCGGTGACCGCTCTGCGCTGTTGCAGGAAATTGGCCTGCCGACCCTGGTCATCCATGGCAAGGTGGACCCGCTATTGCCCCTGGGGCATGGCCGCGATACGGCGGAAAAGATTCCCGGCGCCCGCTTCGTGCCCATTGCGGGCATGGCTCACACCTTCGATCCCACTTCCAGCCATCTGGTGCTGGAGGCACTGGTGCCCTTCTTGAAGGCGCAGGAGAAGGCACCGGCCGCTGATTGAGCTGCTGCCAGCCAGCGGCCACCCGGTTCAGATCTTCTCGGTGGCCTGCTGCAGCCAGGTCCGGGTCCTCTCGTTCACCAGGGGCGTCAGTGTCTCCCGCACACGCTGGTGGTAATCATTCAGCCACTCCAGCTCCATCGGCGTCAGCAGCAGCTTGTCGATCAGCTTGCGCTCGATAGGGGCCAGGGTCAGTTCCTCGAATTCCATGAAGCCGGGGTACTGTTCGCTCTCCTTCACAAAAATCAGATTCTCGATGCGGATGCCGTACTGGCCGGTGAGGTAAAAGCCGGGTTCGTTGGAGAGGATCATGCCCGGCTCCAGCGCCACACTGGTATGCATCTTGCCGATCCGCTGCGGGCCCTCGTGCACCGACAGGAAACTGCCGACGCCGTGGCCGGTGCCGTGGGCGTAATCCAGGCCCGCGTCCCAGAGTGCCTTGCGCGCAAAGGCATCGATCTGTTCGCCGCAGGTGCCGGCGGGAAAGCGCAGCGTGGCGATGGCAATGTGGCCTTTCAGCACCCGGGTAAAGTGGTCCCGGGCCTGCTCGGGGAAGTCCCCCAGTGCCACGGTGCGGGTCACATCGGTGGTGCCGTCCGGGTACTGGCCACCGGAGTCAATCAGGTAGATGCCCTCGGGTTTCATGGGCAGGCTGGATTCCGGGGTGACGCGGTAGTGCACGATGGCGCCATTGGGGCCGTAACCGGAAATGGAGTCAAAGCTGTCATCGGTAAAGCCCTCCCGTGCCTCGCGCTTGGCGCGCAGCAGTGCGACCGCCTCCAGCTCGCCGAAGCTGTCGTCGGCGATGCCGCCATCCACGGCCTCCGGCAATTCCGCCAGGAATTCACACAGGGCGGCGCCGTCACGCTCGTGGGCAGCGCGGCTGCCGGCCAGCTCCTCGGCGTTTTTACGCGCCTTGGCGCCGGTGATGGGGTCGCGATCCAGGATCAGTTCCAGGTCCATGGCGCGCAGCTGTTGCAGGGTCCAGCAATTGGTCAGTTGAGGGTCCACCCAGATGCGGGCCACATGCTGGCGGCGGGCCGCCGCAAACAGCTGGGCCTTGTCGTGCACCAGTGATACGTCGCCACCGAGATGCTCCCGCAGGGCGTCGCTGGCAGCCGCCTCGTCCAGGTACAGGGTGGCGGTGCCATCCCGGTAGAGCATGGCGCAGCTCAGGGCTACAGGCAGGTGGGGGATATCACTGCCGCGAATATTGAACAGCCAGGCGCACACTTCCGGGTTGGCCAGCCACAGGGCGTCGGCGCGCTTCTCGTCGAGCAGGTCGGCGATGCGGAGGCGCTTCTGTGCGGAAGCCTCTCCGGTAAAGGTCTCGGGGTGCGGCCGGGCGTGGCCGGATGGCTGTGCCGGGCGGTCACTCCAGATGTTGTCGATGGGGTTACTGTCGAGCGGCTGCAGGCAGATATCCCGCTCAGCGAGGCGTTTCTTCAGGGCTGCCAGGCCGGGCTCGGTGTGCAGACGCGGGTCGAAGCCGAGGGACTCGCCAGCCTTGAGGTTGTCGCACAGCCAGCCGGCAATGGCGGCGGGGTTCAGGTTCTGCTGCTCCAGCGGCTGGTCGCCGATCTGCTGCTGCGCCTGGATGGTGTAGCGACCGTCCACGAACAGGGCGGCGTGGTCACCGGCCATGGCGGCGAGCCCGGCAGAGCCCGTGAAACCGGTGAGCCAGGCGAGGCGCTCCTCGGAGGGGGGTACATACTCGTTCTGGTACTCGTCACCCCTGGGGACCAGGAAACCCTGTACTCCCTGGCGTTTCAGCTCCTCCCGCAGGGCGTCCAAACGCTCCCGACTCATAGTTCACCTCTATTCAGTTTGTGTATCGTCGTCGAACCGGTAACGGGCTTGCTGTGGGACATGCTGTTGCCCCACTTGTGGGCGCTCTGATCGCTGTCCCTGCCTGATAAGGCTGCGCATAGAGCCTCATTCGCCGAACCTGGCATCTCAGCCGCGCGGTCAGCGGTCCGCATGGCCAAAACCGCAGTCTAACAGCCCTCCTGTGGAGCCCGCCGCCGTGTATAATGCGCGGCTTGTTTTTTGTGCAGATCTGCCGAGTACCGAATTTAAAGATTATGGGTCATAGTTCCTCCCTGGCGGGTATTGGCGGCCGCCGTACCTTCGCCATTATTTCCCACCCGGACGCCGGTAAGACCACCGTGACCGAAAAGCTGCTGCTGTTCGGGAATGCCATTCAGCTGGCGGGCTCCGTCAAGGGCAAGAAGGGTCCCCACGCCCGCTCCGACTGGATGACCATGGAGCAGGAGCGGGGTATCTCCGTGACCTCCTCCGTGATGCAGTTCCCCTACAAGGAGCGGGTGGTCAACCTGCTGGATACCCCGGGGCACGAGGACTTCTCCGAAGATACCTACCGCGTACTGACCGCGGTGGACTCGGCGCTGATGGTGATCGACGGCGCCAAGGGTGTAGAGGACCGCACCATCAAGTTGATGAATGTGTGTCGCCTGCGTACCACGCCGATCCTGTCGTTTATCAACAAACTCGACCGCGATATCCGCGACCCTATCGAGGTGATGGACGAGATCGAGGAAGTACTGGATATCCAGGCCGCGCCGATCAACTGGCCGCTGGGTTCCGGGCAGCACTTCAAGGGCGTGTACAACCTGTACACCGACACCATCCACGTGTTCAAACAGGGCCAGGGTCACACCATCCCTGAGGATACCCAGATCAAGGGACTGGATTCCGACGAGGCTACCGAGCTGCTGGGCGAGGACGCCGACGAGATCCGCGAGGAGATCGAGCTGGTGCGCGGCGCGACCCACGAGTTTGACCTGGAGGCTTACCTGGCCGGCAAGCTGACGCCGGTATTCTTCGGTACCGCCCTGGGTAACTTCGGTGTGCGCGAGATGCTCGACGGCTTTGTCGAGTGGGCGCCGGGCCCGCAGCCCCGCGAGACCCACGACCGCAGCGTGCAGCCAGAAGAGGAAAAGTTCAGCGGTTTCGTGTTCAAGATCCAGGCGAACATGGATCCCAAGCACCGCGACCGTATCGCGTTTATGCGTGTGTGTTCCGGCACCTACCGCCGTGGCATGAAGATGAAGCATGTGCGGCTCGGCAAGGATGTGAAGATCGCCGATGCGGTGACCTTCATGGCCGGCGACCGCACCCATGTGGAAGAGGCCATTGCTGGCGATATCATCGGCCTGCATAACCACGGCACGATCCAGATTGGCGATACCTTCACCGAGGGCGAGAGCCTCAAATTCACCGGTATCCCCAATTTCGCGCCAGAGCTGTTCCGCCGTATCCGCCTGAAAGACCCGCTGAAGCTCAAGCAGCTACAGAAGGGGCTGCAGCAGCTATCCGAAGAGGGCTCCACCCAGGTGTTCTTCCCGCTGGACAACAATGACATCATTGTCGGTGCCGTGGGGGTGCTGCAGTTCGAAGTGGTGGCCTACCGCCTGAAAGACGAATACAAGGTGGAGGCCGTCTACGAGAACGTCAATGTGAATACTGCCCGCTGGGTGGACAGTGAGAGCGCCAAGGAGCTGGACCAGTTCAAGCGCAAGAACAGCACCAACCTGGCGCTGGACGGTTCCGGTCACCTGACCTACCTGGCCCCGACGAGAGTGAACCTCTCACTGGCAGAAGAGCGCAATCCGGATATCCGTTTCTACGCCACCCGGGAGCACTGACCAGGGTTTACGTTTTCCTGCGGCCGCCGGGCGGCCGCCACCAGCAGGTGAAGAGAGCATGCAGAAAGTCGTAACTCGAGAGAGCGATAAAGTGAGCACGATTCCAAAAGAATTACCGCCAGAAGTCCCCCGTATCGGTAATCGCTTCACCAGCGGTCTCGGAGTCCTGATTATCAAGCTGCTGGGCTGGCGTTTTGAGGGCAACCTGCCGGCGGAGAAAAAACTGATGGTGGCGCTGGCTCCGCACACCTCCAACTGGGACTTCATTGTCGCCATGCCCATGATCATGGCGCTAAGGGTCCAGATCTCCTTCATGATGAAGAAAGAGGCTTTCTTCTTCCCCTTCAAGCGTTTTTTCATGTGGCTCGGCGGTCTGCCCACCGACCGCGCCTCCCCCCGCGGTCTGGCTCAGCAGATGGCCCGTGCCTACCGCGAGCGGGAAAAGATGTGGATGGCCATCACTCCGGAAGGCACCCGTAAAAAAGCCCCAAAGTGGAAGACCGGTTTCCTGCGTATTGCCTACGCTGCCAAGGTGCCCGTGCTGCTGATCGCCTGGGACTTTCCCAACAAGCGCATCGTGGTGGACTCCCTCTATCAGCCCACCGGTGACCTGGAAACAGACATGCGCGAGATCCAGCGCCGTTTCCACCAGTACCAGGGCCGCAAGCCGGAAAACCAGACCGATCTGGTCGAGGACTCGGACAAGAGCGCGGCTGAATAACAGTGCCGGAGCTCGGTGACCTCACGCCGCTGACCTACCTGCTGCTGACTGCAGTGGGCTTTGCGGCCGGGTTCATCAGCTCCATCGCCGGCGCCGGCGGTATGATTACACTGCCGGCGCTGCTCTGGGCGGGCATCCCGCCGTTGGATGCGTTGGGGACCAACAAATTCCAGAGCGTGTTTGGCACCCTGTCGTCAACACACAACTATTTTCGCTCCGGCCACCTGGATTTTCGCCCGCTGTGGCCGGGCCTGCTGGCCGCCGTTGTCGGTGCGGCCCTGGGCACCTGGACCGTGACCCGGCTGGGTGGTGAGCAACTGCAGACACTGCTGCCGATCCTGCTGATCGCCATTGCCATCTACTTTGCCATCTCGCCGCGTATCGCGGATGTGGACAGCAAACCGCGGATGTCGAACGGCCTGTTCAATCTGCTGATCGGTGGCGGTGTAGGTTTTTACGGTGGCTTTTTCGGCCCGGGGATGGGCTCCATCTACGCGCTGGCCTTTGCAGCGCTGCTGGGTTACAACATGCGGCGGGCTACGGCCCATACCAAGCCGCTGGTACTGGCCACCAATTTCACCTCTATGGTGATTTTTATCGCCGGTGGCCACCTGCTGTTGGGGCTGGCGCTGTGTATGGGGGTGGCTCAGGTCATCGGTGCCCGGTTGGGCTCCAACATGGTCATCGCCCGCGGCGCCGCACTGGTGCGCCCGGCCATTATCGTAGCCACCGTGGCCATCGCCATCAAACTGCTGCTGGAGACGTGAGGGGATGACGATCCTGCTGACCATCGTCCTTTCGTTTCTCGCCTTCGCCCTGATAATCTGGGCGCTGATGCATATGCGTACACCGCGCTTTCGCATGGAGCGGCGCGACTTTCTCAAGGGACTGGAAGACGTGATCGCCGGCCAGGCCGACGAAAACGAGTGGCGTGTGCTGGTGGGCTATCCCATGCGCCACGACCCGGAACTGGAAGCGCTGCGGCTGGAGTGCCTCGCCATTGAAGAGGACGAGTACACCGGCGGGCAGACCTACCTGTTCACCGAAGCCGGGCTGGAGAAGCTGCGCGAGCAGCGCCACCGGCTGCTGGCACTGATCAACCAAGAAAAATATTAGCTGTAAACCGCTTGAGACCGAAGGTAACCACCATGAAACTCAGACCCCTGCTGGCCATGACCAGTGGATTCCTCGCCGCGCTCGCCGTCACCACGGCCACCGCCAAGCCCCTGTCCCAGGAAGATCTCTCCGTGGCCGAGGTGCTGCGGGATCGCGCCCTGGAATCCTCCGATGCCTACAGCATCGTGGAGTCCCTCACCGTTGAGGTTGGCCCCCGCCCGGCAGGTTCAGAAGGCGACCGTCGCGCCGTGGCCTGGGCGCAGGAGAAGATGAAGGCGCTGGGCTTTGACCGCGTCTACACCGAGCAGATCGAAGTGCCGCGCTGGAATCGCGGCCACGCCCACGCCCGCGTTGTGTCTCCGTTCCCGCAGCCGCTGGTGGTCTCTTCCCTCGGTTACAGCGTCGGCACCCCGGAAGAGGGGCTGACCGCAGAGATCGTCGAGTTCGCCGATGTGAGCGAGCTGATCGAGGCGCCCGCGGACAAGGTGCGCGGCAAGATCGCCTTTATCAACAAGCGCATGGAGCGCACCCGCACCGGTGAAGGGTACGGCCCGGCCGTCGGTGGGCGCAGCCGCGGTATGCGCGCCGCCGCTGAGAAAGAGGCCGTTGCACTGATGATCCGCTCCGTGGGTACCGACTCCGATCGCTTCGCCCATACCGGCATGATGTCCATCGATGGTGTCGAGGAGCCGGTACCGGCGCTGGCGCTTTCCGCACCGGATGCCAACCTGCTGGAAGCCATGCTCGAGCGCGGCCAGCCGGTGGTGGTGAACCTGGATGTGCACAACCAGCGCCTGGAGGACGGCCCCTCCTTCAACGTGATCGGTGAAATCACCGGCCGCGAGAAGCCCGAAGAGGTGATGATCATCGGCGCCCACCTGGACTCCTGGGATGAGGGCACCGGTGCGCTGGACGACGGTGCCGGCGTCGCTATCGTCATGGAAACCGCACGCATGATCGCCGAGCTGCCCCAGCGCCCGCGTCGCACCCTGCGTGTGATCCTTTACGGTGCCGAGGAAATCGGCCTGGTGGGTGCCAAGCAGTATGTGGAGGCGCACCAGGACGAGCTGGACAACATCATCGCAGTGTCCGAGTCCGACTTCGGTGCCGGCAAGATCTGGCGCTTCGACACCCGCCTGCCGGAAACCAAGTTCGACATCGCCGACCAGATGATGCAACTGCTGGCCCCGCTGGGCATTGAGCGCGGCAACAACCAGTCATCCGGTGGTCCGGACAGCAGTGTCTTCGTCGCCCGTGGCGTACCGGCCTTCGGTCTGTACCAGGACGGCACCGACTACTTCGACTACCACCACACGCCCAACGACACCCTGGACAAGGTGGACCCGGAAATCCTCAAGCAGAACGTCGCTGCCTGGGTGGTAATGTCCTTCCTCGCCTCGGAAATGGAAGGCGACCTGGGCCGGGTCCCGACCGAGAACTGATCGTCTCACCCCTAAGCTCAAATAGCAGTACCAACTGTTGAGCCAAACCCCGCCCAGTGCGGGGTTTTTTGTGTCTTTGGCAGGCGAAACCTCCCTGTTCGGTAGACATGGGCCTGTGTTCACGGGCGCATTTAGCTAACTCATTGATTTTCAGGGAGCTTTGACGGGGGTGAAATTGAAACTGGAGTGAGAGGCTGGTTTGAATTGACAGGAGCACTCTCAACAGCGCTTAAGCGTCAGGTGTCGCAGAAAAGCCTACCTTGCATGAGTGGGTATTTTCAGAGATAAAGGGCCAAAGGCAACAAAAGCCTATGGCTTATAAATAGAACTGTGAACTGGTTTACCAGGGAGAGAACGATGTGTAAGAAAATAATCGTACTTATAATGTTCATTTCAAGTCCTGCGGTCTCATCAGAGAATATATCGCCTGTAGATACGTTCGCTAAGATTTTTGGTGCGATCGATCATAGCTCAGGAATGATGTCGCCCTCGAATCAAACCGAAAGTGAGCCTTCATATTTCTATTTTTTTGACGGCTCTGCTAAAGCAGAGATAAGGACATGCTTTACACTCGATGGAAAGCAGCTGGTCCGCGGCTCGACTACTGGCGGATTTTCTCCCAATGTTGATCGAGAGATCTTAGTTGGTTTAGAACAGCGCATGGAGCAATTTTGGGAAGCGATACCATATAGAAATATTGCGGATCCTAGCGCCGAAGGCTGCGTGCCAAAAACCAGTTAACGAATCGCAGCAGTCGGATTCGTGACCTTCGCTTCATTGAGCGTTCTCACTTCATTTTTTGCATAACGAAGCGAACCCTCTTGCACGCTGTACTGAGGTTGAGCATATATGGAAATCTTCGAGTATTCGGCCAGTTTAAGGAAGGCAGTCGTTGAACTTATGGAGCTGCTGCAGGACTTTGAATCAGTGCTCCATCCGTCACGTCCGCCAGGAAAGGAAGTGGCAGACAAGCACTTCGATTACCTTCTCGCTATGTGTAACGAATATCAAGGGAAGGTATTCGTTGCTCGTCATGAAAATGAGATCGTGGGTTTTATAGTTGTTCTCATTTCAGGTGAGGATGACGGTGCTCGCCATATCTATGAGAGATATAAAAGGTATGGGGAAATTACGGATCTCGCTGTTGCGGAAGGTTTTCGCAGGCGGGGAATAGCCAAGTTGCTAATAGAAAAAGTTGAGGAATATGTGAGCTCCCTTGGCGTCTTTACGCTGCAGGTCTCAGCATTGGCGAAGAACTTCGCTGCCTTGAGCTTGTACGAAGAAACAGGCTTTGGGGCGTATGAGGTAACCCTCATAAAATACGATTGAAGGAGCGCTGCAGTAGAGGGGCGTGCAGATTGCTCCTTTTGCCGCAGTCGCTGCGTCCCCAGTTTTGCATAAATACGCACGCGGTAAGCTGCCCGTACTGGCATCGTTATGCCTGTACGCTGCCTTGATGGTTGCCAAAGGAGGTTTATATGAGTAATGCACTAAAGCAATGGTGGAAGTCGGTAGGGAAGTCTGAGAAAAATGGCATCGTGGTCCTGGGTGCATTTTTCATTGGTGTTTTTCTATTGACGTCTGGAATCTGGATTGGTCAGGCAATCGGAAAAATCGTTTCTTGATTCTGCTCAGGTGTATTGAGGAGCCCACTAGTGGGTAGTTTCCGGGGCTGAGAATGGCGCCCGCTGCTGGTCTGATCCAAGTGTGAAGTGAGTGATCGGCGGCGCTTCAGGCTCCAGCGAGAGGCAAATCAAATGTTCCGGCCTTCTGTATTCGCTCTAAAAGTTTTCAGGTGAGCTGGCATGAGAATATTGGCAGCCCCCGTGCCAGCCGAAAGCTTGAAGTCAGTGGTGGCGCTGCTGGATATTTTCGTGAAATCGACAATAAAAGGATTCAAAAGTGAATGAATTTAGACTCTGGGGCATGGAAAAAGACACATATCTCATGTTGATGCATATCAGCCAGTTGGCTGGTGTCTTTATCCCGGGGGCGGGATTCATTATTCCTGTTGTCCTGTGGGCTCTGCACAGAGATCAGTCTGTGGAGGTGGACAGGCATGGAAAGGTTATCCTGAACTGGATGATCAGTGCCCTGATCTATTCCATGATCTGTGTCGTGCTGATGTTTGTTCTCATCGGTTTCCTGGGCCTTTTTGTCCTGCTGCTTGTCAATATCATTTTCGTGATTGTTGGTACGGTCAATGCCAGTGAGGGCAAGTTGTGGCGCTATCCGCTAAGTATCCAGTTTTTCCGTATAGATAACCCCTGAGGGGCGGAGAAAATCCCATGTGCAGGTAGGATGTGGGTGCTGCCAATTCCAGCGTTGCAGATTGTTAAATCCCTTGTTTTGGTGGCTTGTGTAGTCTCGACTGCACTCCAGGCAAGGTTATCGTTAATGTTGTTGAGGGAGCGTTTGCGTGAAAAGGAATTCTGGTTTTGCCCGTATTGCTGGGCTGGTTGCAGTGGTGTTTATGCTGCTGTTCCTGATCGTATATATGTCTTTCTTGTTCATCGTCCGTGAGGCACTCCCCACAAGCCTCTTTATACTTCTTGAAGCTTTAGGTTGTGTGGCAGTGGTTTTCCTGGTCAGGCTGTTGTTTGCCAGAAAACCGGCATCGCCGCGATAAAGCTGTGGCCGGCACAGTCAACTACGCGGGCGGCCAGGGATGAAGGCGCGGTTGCAAAATGTGGCGCGATCGCAACCGCAACCGGAAAAGGCTTTCGTTGGAGTGCCTTTTCGGCTCCAAAGATAGCGCGGGTGTGGCCGGGAGCCCTCAGTGAGGCTGCCGCTGTACGCAGACCTGGTCGCCGTAGTAGTTGTCAGTGTAGTTGCATTCAAGATCACTGTTCGCATTGTCTGTCGCCATTGTCAGTTTCATGTCGTTCTCCGGTCGTTGTTTCTTAGTCACGATTAAGAGATTAGCGACCAGCTACGCTTTTGTTAAATCAATTAAAGCTCTTCACCCAATAGGTTTAGGCTATTGCTGCGGCTGCAGCTGTGGTTTTGAGGCAAGACCGCGTCGGGGTCTGTTGCGCAATAATGAAGGCAGTCGGCGGTAGCGCCGAAGCCCGCGGAAGTGCAGGAACCGTCACGAGTGGATCAAGCAGGAGTGGAGCAAGGTGTTGATAACTGTAAGGGCGGCGAGCCCGGGAGAAGGTGAGCTGATTCGGGCCATTCACCTGGATGCCTTTGCCGGGGAGGATGAGGCGCCTGCAGTGGCGCAGTTGGCGGTGGACCTGCTGACGGATGAGACAGCAGAACCACGCCTGGTTCTGGTGGCGGAAGAGGTTGCGGAAGAAGAGGCTGAGCCCCTGGGCTGTGTGCTCTTCACGGCTGTGAAGCTCGAGGGTGGTCCGCCATTGAGTGTATCTATCCTGGCGCCGCTGGCGGTAAAGCGCAGTTGCCATGGGCAGGGTGTTGGTAGGGCGCTGGTGGAGCACGGTCTTGAACGGCTCAAGAGCAGCGGTACTGATCTGGTGCTGGTGCTTGGGGATCCGGCCTATTATTCACGCTTTGGTTTCAGGTCCGGGCACCGGATAGAGGCGCCTTACCCGTTGCCCTACCCGGAGGCGTGGATGGCGTTGAAACTGCAGCCGGGAGCGTTGGACAGTGCGGCCGGGGTAGCACGGTGCGCATTGTCATTGAGCGCCCCGGAGCACTGGTAAGCGGGCGCTGGCGCCCGCGGGGAACGATATGGCAAAGCATTCCTCAGAAAAGCCGTCGCAGAAAAAGCAGTGGTCGCAAAAGGTGACGCAGACCAGCGATGCCCTGGATCTGGAGAAAGGGGTGTTCGCCCTGGAAGACCCTAAAGCGATTGCCCGCTCGCTGAGTCGGTCGGCGGAGGAAAGTCAGCGCAGGAAGTCAGAACCCTTCCGCTCCGCCATGTCGATGCTTACTTTCTATATCAATCGCGCCGGCAGTAGCTTGGATAGCGAACAGCTCAAGGTGCTGGAGCAGGCCAAGGACGAGCTGCGAATTCTGTATGGACGACCGGCTAGAAACCAAGCTCGAGGCTAATCATCTCTCCGCATTCATGCCGCACTCAGACAATGGATTTAATCAGGCCGCCTTCGGCCTTGATACTGGCGCCGTTGATGGCTGAGCTTAGAGGGGAGGCCAGGAAGGTGACGATGCTGGCGATCTCTTCCGGCTGGATAAAGCGCTGGATCAGGGAGGTGGGCTCGGTCTCCTTGAAAAACTCCGCCACAAATTCTTCCTCGGACTTGCCCTGTACCTGGGCACTCTCCTTGAGCCAATTCTGGACCCCTTCGGTGAGAGTTGGCCCGGGCAGTACAGAGTTGACGGTAATATCCCGGCCACTACCCTGGGTCAGGTTGGCGAGCCCGCGACCAATCACGATCTGGGCGCCTTTGGTCATTGAGTAGTGCACCATGCTTTCCAGGCCGCGCATACCGGCCTCGCTGGCAATATTAATGATGCGGCCAAAGTCCCGTTCCAGCATTTTGGGGAAGAAGTGACGGGACAGGCGTACCGTGCTCATGATGTTGGCATCGAAAAATTTCTGCCATTCCTCGTCTTCGATTTCAGCGAAGCGCTGCGGATTGAAGATGCCCATATTGTTGATCAGGATATCCACATCACCCATGGCGTCGATTTCTTTGCACATGCGCTGGGTATCGGCAGGGTCAGCGAGATCTCCTTCCACCGCCAGGACATCGCCCCTGTCAGACAGGCTGTCAGCCAGTTGTTGAGTGCCGCTGCGGCCGTTGATGATCACCCGGGCGCCCTCATCCAGGAGTGACTCCGCAATAGCGCGCCCTATTCCCTTGGTAGAGCCACTGACAAATGCCAATTTCCCGCTGAGCTGCGTGTCCATTCTGACTTCCTGGATTGGTGAGTAATGAGGTCAGTATAGGTATGGCACAGGCCGCTGGCGTGGATGGGGAGCGCGCCTATGTCACCAGTTGTGGCACTTCTGCCAAAGTCTTATCGCTTGATTGAGCCCTGCCCGATAAGCTGCGCACTAAAGACGATCGCTTCTGTGGATTGATCACAAGGATTGAGAATCAGCTGTTGCCAGGTATGACTTGAGTGGCTCTAGGCGACTGCAATCTTTGTGTAAAACTCCAGCGTTACAGGTAGGGCTGCAATGAAGGGGGCATGAACGTTTGCCGGATGGGGTGAGGAGGCAGATAGCCGATCCTTTCCGCTTTGCTTGACGAATGGCTGGGGTTCATTTGTAGTTTCGGTGAATGGCTGAGACGCTGAGGGCAGAGATGACTGAGTGAGGCCGGCATCGAAGGCTCAACTGTCGCTAAAGCATTTCTCGATCATGTGCTATTCGCGGAGGCCGAGCTGCTCTCGCGCGTTTCGGATTGCCAAGTCAGCCCCTGGGCCTGGCAACGGCGGTGGGAAGAGAGTCGGCGATGCCGATAGAGAGTGAGTGGGTGCCATCGCTGCAGAAATAACACACATTTATCCTGGAAGAAGGACCGAGATATGCCACCGAAACTCTCTGGTATCGACCACGTACATATCTATGTCTCTGACCGCCCAGCAGCGCATCACTGGTATCAGGAGGTGCTGGGTTTCGCGTGATGGAGCAGTATCTGCCCTGGGCGGAAGGCGATGGACCGCTGATGCTGGCAGATGCTGCCGGCCAGGTTCATCTGGCGCTGTTTGAGTCTGACAAAGGGCCTGCCTCGACAATTGCCTTCGGCGCCAGCGGTATGGAGTTTCTGCGCTGGAAAGGGCACCTGGATGCCTGTGGAGCTGAGGTGGCCTTGTCGGACCATGATCTTTCCTGGTCGCTCTATTTCAGCGACCCCGATGGCAACCGCCACGAGATCACCACCTATGACTATGACGCGGTAAAAGCGTCTTTGCCCACAGAGCCATGATGTCCCCTCCCGGCTTCCGGCCCCTCTTTACCCTGCAGCGAGACGCAATCTCTGTGGCGTTAGCTGGTGCTCACTCCGTGCCGACGTGACCGTTCTGGAGGCATCGGCCTATGCTGAGTGCCATGCCTTGAAGGGTGGAGGAGCGTAGAGGTGAGCCAGCTTGTTATTGACGGTAGCTCTGGCGAAGGTGGTGGACAGCTGAGCCGTTACGCCGTCGCGCTGGCGGCGATTACCGGCCGTAGTCTGCATCTCAAAAATATCCGTGCCAGGCGGGCCAAACCGGGTTTGATGGCGCAGCACCTGACGGCACTGCGGGCCGCCGCCGCGATTGGTGGTGGGGTGCTCGAGGGCGACGAACTCGGCGCGAAGGAAGTGTGTTATCAGCCCGGTCGCAGCAGGGGTGGGGAGTATCGTTTCGATGTCGGCACAGCGGGCAGTATCACTCTGGTGCTTCAGGCCCTGCTGCCTGTGGCGCTGCATGCTGACACTGCGGTACACCTGTCGGTCAGCGGTGGCACCGATGTGCGCAAGGCGCCCCCGGTGGATTACTTCGTTATGGTGTTCCTCCCCTGGCTGGCGCGCATGGGTGTTCGGGTGCAGATCGAATCCATCCACCACGGCTATTACCCGAAAGGCGGAGGCAGGGTGAACCTGCGGGTGGAGCCCTGTCAGTCACTGCGGCCGCTGGCGGCTGAAGCGCCCGGTGCCGTACAGCAAATAACGGGCCTTTCCCATGTTGCGCACCTGCCGCAGCATATCCCCGAGCGCATGGCGAGCTCCGCGCGAAGCGTGTTGGCCGGCCTTGGGCCGGTGCGTATTGAGGAAAAGGTGTTAGGAGATGGGGAGGCCTTTGGCACTGGCGGCGCGATGGTGCTGGTAGCAGAGACCGAGCACAGCCTGCTGGGTGCCGCTACCGTGGCTGAGCGGGGTGTTCCCGCCGAGCGTTTGGGGGAAGAGGCGGGGCACGCACTTCGCGCCGAACTGGAGGCCGGTGCTGCCCTGGATATCCATGCCTGCGACCAGCTGCTGCTTTATGCCGCCATGGCAGCTGGGGAATCACGCATGATGGTACGTAAGGTAAGTCAGCACGCTGAGACGGTAATGTGGCTTATCGAGCAGTTCCTGCCCGCGAGGTTCACGGTAACACCCTGCGAGGGAGGCTCCCGCATCGATATTCACCCGGGCTAGCGGCTGTTTCTGTCAGGAGTGGCTAGCGCTGATCGCCCCGCAAGCCCAGCACTCGCTCCTGCAACGTTTCTGCCTGTGCCGACGCCGCATCCATTGGCTTTCCAGCCACCACGCTCACTCGCGACCAGAAGCGTCGTGGCAGGGTGCTAAAGGCGTTACCATCCTTGTGGCTGAAGAAGCTGCCCCACAGGCCGCGCAGGGCCATGGGGATGACCGGTACCGGGTTCTTCTGCAGAATCTTTTCGATCCCCGCCTTGAAGGGCGCCAGTTCGCCGTCCTTCGTCAACTGGCCCTCGGGGAAAATACACAACAGGTCCCCATCTGCGAGCGCCCGTTCGATCTCCTCAAAGGCGCGGGCATAGCCCTCCGGATCTTTTTGCTTCGAGCAGATGGGAATGGCGCGACCGGTTTGAAAAACAAAGTGCAGTACCGGGATCTCGTAGATGGGCTTGTACATGATAAAGCGGATCGGCCGGCGCACAGCTCCCGCCAGTAGCAGCGCATCCACATAACTCACATGATTGCAGGCGATGATGGCCGCGCCCTCATCGGGAATCTGTTCCAGACCCTCGTGTTTGACCCGGTACATGGTATGGGAGAGCAGCCACACCAGAAAGCGCATGGCGAATTCCGGTACTTTCTTGAAAACGAACACCGCCACCGCAGCGTTCATCAGTGCGATCACCAGGAAAAATTCCGGAATGCTGAACTGCAGCAGATTCAGGAAGGTGATACCGAGAATGGCCGAGACCACCATGAACAACGCGTTGAGGATGTTGGTGATGGAGATCACCCGGGCGCGCAGGGCCTTTTCGGTGCGGTCCTGGATCATGGCGTAGAGGGGGACGATATAGAAGCCGCCGAAAATACCGATCAGGACCAGGTGCGCCAGAAAGCCCTGGGCCCCTGCGCTGTGCCAGAAGGCGGCCAGGCTTGGCTGCTGCAACGGCTCCAGGCCACCGCCAATCACCGCCAGCATGATGCCACCGTAGGTAAGGCCGGCGGCACCCAGCGGCACCAGTCCCAACTCGATACGACCGCCAGAGAGCCTTTCACACAGCAGTGAACCGATGGCCACACCAATGGTGAAGCTGCAAAGCAGCAGTGCCACCAGGCTCTCGCTGCCGGCCAGGACATTTTTACTGAAACTCGGGATCTGGGTAAGGTAGGCGGCGCCCAGCAGCCAGAACCAGGAAATGCCAATAATGGAATAGAAGATGGCCGGTGTTTTGACGATTTCCCGTAGCAGGCGTGTGGTCTGGCGCAAAGGATTCAGTTCAATTTGCAGCTCTGGCACCGGCGCCGGGGCAGCCGGGACCTGGCGACAGACCAGGTAACCGGTCACCGAGACGGCGATGATCACCCCACCGATCCACCAGATGCCGCCACTGCCGCCATCGCCGAGGCCGAACAGAATGGTGCCGGTGATGGTGCCGGAAAGAATGGCAACGAAGGTGGCCATCTCCACCAGGGCGTTGCCCCCCACCAATTCGGTGCGCCGCAGGTGCTGGGGCAGGATGGCGTATTTGATCGGCCCGAAAAATGCCGACTGCACACCGAGCAGGAACAACACCAGCAGGCTCAGGCTGTTGTTGCCGCTCACCAGGGCATAGACGCCCAGCATGGCGATGCCGATTTCCGCCAGCTTGATGCGGCGGATCAGCAGGCTCTTGTCATACTTGTCCGCCAGCTGGCCGGCCGTGGCGGAAAACAGGAAGAACGGCAGAATAAACAGGCCGGCGGCCAGGTTGTTGAGTGCGTTTGCCTGATCCGCCGCCAGCCGGAAGGCGATCATCACCATCAGCGCACTTTTGAACACGTTGTCGTTGAAGGCACCGAGAAACTGCGTGGTGAAGAACGGCAGGAAACGACGGCTGCCGAGTAGCTGGAACTGATTGCGGTGGGCCATTCCCGGAGTCCCGTGTGATCTATTTCCCCTATAGTACGCGATCCGGCCCCGCGTTTGTCCACCGGCAGGGCTCCGTTAAACGCCTGTGAGCGCATGCGGATGGAATTTAGCCGGGGGGGGACAACTTGCATCTATTTCGGGCTGAGGGAGTGTGTCGATACAGGCCGCAGTGACCTGTGGTGATGGCTATGTGAGCGGGGCTGCAAGCGTGGTGGCCAGGGTGCTCCCGCTGCACAACTCGCCGAGGGTAAATCGTGCAGGGTGGTACCGGTGATGGAAGCAGATGAGTGAGATCGACGCTGACCGTGCCGCGGGCTCAGCCCACCCCCTGGGCCAATACTGCATTGGCAACACGATAAAAAGCGGCGATGTTGGCGCCGCGGTGGTAATCCACATACCCATCGTGCTCACCGGCGTGCTCGACACACTGGGAATGAATGTCCTGCATGATTTCCAGCAGTTGCTGATCCAGGCGCTGCTGCTCCCAGCGCGAGAAAGAAGCGTTCTGGGCCATTTCCAGACCGGATAGCGCCACACCACCGGCATTGGAAGCCTTGCCCGGTGCGTGCAGGACCCTCTTTTCCTTGAATACTGATATCGCTGTTTCGGTACAGGGCATATTGGCCCCCTCGGCAACGATCAGGCACTGGCTTTGTGCCAGTGCCTCTGCATCGTCGCCGTCCAGCTCATTTTGCGTTGCGCAGGGCAGGGCAATATCACAGCTGAATTGCCAGGGTTTCTCTCCCTCATGCCAGTCACCGCCGGATTTTTTGCGAATCTCCTGCAGCAGTTCAGTGCTGTCCATGCGCAGGTCGATGACCCGGTCTATTTCCTCGGCGGGAATCCCCTCGCTGTTGTGCAGCACGCCTTTGCTCGAGGAGAGTGTGATGACCTTTGCCCCGAGTTCTGTGGCCTTTTGTGCTGCGTGTAATGCCACGTTGCCGGCGCCGGAGATGGCGACATCGAGCCCCTCAAGATCCTGGTCCCGGCGGGCGAGCATGCAACGCAGAAAGTAAATCAGGCCGTAGCCGGTGGCCTCGAGGCGCACGTGGCTGCCGCCAAACTCGATATCCTTGCCAGTCAGTGCACCGCTGAACGTATTGGCCAGGCGACGGTACTGCCCGAATAGATAACCGATTTCCCGTTGCCCCACATTGATGTCTCCGGCGGGCACATCGGTATTTTCCCCGATATGCCGGTAGAGCTCGTCCATAAAGGCCTGGCAGAAGCGCATGATCTCCCGATCGGAACGGCCGCGTGGATCGAAGTCCGATCCGCCCTTGCCGCCACCGATGGGCAGGCCGGTGAGAGCATTCTTGAAGGTCTGCTCGAAAGCTAGAAACTTGAGGATGGAAGCATTTACCGACGGATGAAAGCGAATGCCGCCCTTGTATGGGCCAATTGCACCACAATGTTGAACACGCCAGCCCCGGTTTACGTGTACCTCACCTTCATCGTCTTCCCAGCAAACTCGAAAGGTAATGATGCGGTCTGATTCACTGAGACGATGCAGAATCTTTGCTGACTGCCATGCCGTATTTTCCGAGTAGGAATCGTAAACGTCACAGGCGAGATCGCGCACGGCCTGGATAAACTCCGGCTCATTCGGATTTCGGGATTCCACCCAGTCAACAAAGTCTTCCATGCACCGCTCATCGCTGCTGGCCATCGGGGCTCCTCATGTTAGTGGATTTTGCGTCATTCCGGCCTGTCTCAACGATACGAGCGTACCCGCGCTACAGGATTAACTGCCATTGAGATTAGTTGCCGATGGTACCGCCGTCTATTCAGGCGCCAGATTCCTTTCAACTGAAATTTTGCTGCGTTAGGGTGGATGGCTCAATGGGTTGGGCCGTATTCACAGTAGTGAAGGATCGCTAGGGATGCGGATCTGATTCTGTGCGTCAAAACAGAAAAAGGGAGTCAACCATGGGTCATTATGACCGAAGTAAGGGATATGTTGCGATTCTGGGGTGGAGTCTGAATGCCATCGATGCGATTGACCGCTTCGACCGGCGCTATGTGATTGTGGCACCGCCCTGGGCCGAAGAGTATGCCAATCGCTATGACATTCCGTTTATTCCCTGGAATTTTGAGCGGCTCAATGAACGCTCAATGGAGATCGCCCAGCGCCTGCAGAGAGAAGGTGTGGATGTGGCTATTCCGTTGTACGAGGAAACTGTAGAGTGGGCCGGCGCCATCAATTCGGTCTTGCTGGGGAACCCCCGTCTGATGGGGCAGTCGTTGCTCTTTCGCGACAAGGCCCTGATGAAACGGCGTGCACAGCTCGGCGGAATCCGGGTTGGTATTTTTGAAGAGGCTCAGGATAAATCCGACGTGATCCGTTTTTTGACACGGGTCAATCAGGCCCTGCTAAAGCTCGATGGTGACCCGAACGACCCGATTCACCTCAAGGCTTTCGATAAGGCCGGTTGTCTCGGCCATCGCGTTGTCCGCACTGCTGATGATGTGGATAACATTCCCGAGGACGAATTTCCGGTGCTGATGGAGAGCCATCTGGACGGGTGGGAGTTCGCAGTAGAGGCATTCATCAAGGACCGCAAGATCCAGTTTATGAATATCTCCGAGTACGTGACGCTGGGATACTCGGTCTTTGTGCCTGCCACACCGGACCTGGAGAAATGGCGGCCGCGGGTAGAAGAGGAAATCGAAAAGCTGATCGAGGCGTTTGATATCGATTTTGGTTTTATCCATCCGGAATACTTCGTGACCAGTGATGGCAAGATGTACTTTGGTGAGGTGGCCTATCGCCCGCCGGGATTCAACGCTTTCGAGCTGATCGAACGCGCCTATGGATTCAATGCCTACCAGGCCATGGTCATGATGTTCGATCCCAAAACCACTGATGAAGAGATCGCCGAGTTTTTCCCGCGGGAAGTGGTCGATGCCAGAGGCCATGCGGGCTGCTTTGGTGTTTACCCCCGGCGCCGTGTTGTGAATGAACTCAGGATCCCGGATGCCACGCAAAGCGACGAGTATTTTGAATTCCATGAGTTGCAGTCGCCGATGCAGAACAAGGTGCCGAAGCGCAGTGCCTTTGGTACCCACTGGGGACTGGTCTACTTTTTTGGTGAAGATCCGTATCGCCTGCGCGACTTGCTGAAAGCGCAGGAAGAATTGGATTACTATGTCTGAGCAGGGTCTTGGTAGATTGAGTGAAAGTAGTGAGCGAATTGGATCTCGAAAAGCTGACAGAAAAATTTGACCATGCGCTGAGTCAGCTGGAGCAGGCGCGCAGATTCAACAAGCATCGCTACCAGGCCGTCACGCTGGAGGCCGCTGCACGTTTGCTTTCCGCCGGGGGAGGCATCGAAGCGCTGTACCAGCGTGCGAGCCGTTTCGATCGCGCCGGGCTGTTTGCGGATACCCCCTGGGATACCCCCGATACTCTGTTGCCACGCCTCGTGCGCAGTTCGCTGGAGAGCGGGGACCGGGTTACCACAACCATAGAGCTGCTCAGTGAACTGCGCCTGCTGGCGCTCGCCTGTGGGCTTTATTCCCATGCGGGCGTGCCCGCTGCGCAAGCGCGCCATTTCCTGACCCAGGTGTTGGCCCTGAACCTGGATTACCTCCTCGGTGGGCCGGCGGAGGCGACGCGCGTGCGACTCGGTGGCACCGTTTCGTCTGTAGAGGCGGTGCTCCGTTTCCTGCTTGCGGGAATTGGCTTTGGGGACATTCTCACCAGTCTGGTGGCAGAGATTCACCGTGTGCTGGCCCAGCGGCCGATTCAGGTGGACAGTATCAAGTCGATGATCACCCAGATTGCGGTTGCCCGCGCTGGCGGCGCAGGCACAGGTGGGCGCGCAGGGCCGGACGCGGACCTGCTTGTGCGTGCGCTTTTTGGGCCCACACCGGGCTGCGCTGATGATCCGGGTCTGGATGTTTACCAGCAGCGCCTGCAGGCAATGCCCGATGAGGGCCTGCAGGAGGAAGCGCTGGGGTTTGCGCAGCATATGCGCAGTATCGGCCTGGTTTCGGATTACCATGCCCAGTTTCTGCGCTGGGTGATGGGCGAAGGGCACGACGGCCTGTTGGCAGAGGCTCTGGGCCTTAGCAGCACCGGGCTCGATGTCCTGCGCTGTTACCAGCAGCTGGTTTACCGCCTGGTGGACGTGGCGATATATCCGCAGACGGCACAGTGTGTCTACAGCCTGGCGATGATGCTGGAAAGCGGTGTGCTCTATGCACCCCCGATCGCCCCGGCACTGTGGCGACAGATCGACTTATCGCTGTCGCCTCACTGCGAAGCGCTGATGGGCTGCGCTTTTGGCGATGCCTTGCCGGCACGGGTGCGTTTATTGGCGGGGGTGCTGGCGATCCTCGGGCAGCCTCTGGGGATTGGCCAGGGCAATAACCCCACCTGCCAGTCGGCCCGGGCCATCTCCATGTGGGCCCATAACGATCCGGATTACCTGCTCTACCTGATTCAGCAGGCGGCGCGCTTCGATGAGGTGGTGATGCACTTCGAGGGGAAGCCGCTCTCTTCCCGGGGCGTGGCCGCGACCGATTTGCAGCAGCTGCCGCTGGATACGGACCCGGTCTCCGTGTTGCTCGTGCCACACCTGGACAAGATCTACCACCAGATGGGGGCACTCTGTGCGGACCGGGGCGACGATCCCCACCGCTGGGTCAACCCCGAATTCCACGGCTGGTGGGTGGGGCGTGCTTTCAATCTTGCGGTAGAACTGGAGAGCGGCCAGTTAAGCGAATATCAGGGTTTTATCGCGCGTTTTTACCGCAGCTATCACCCCTATTACAACGGTAATCAGCCCATCATTCATCCGCAGCCCGCCGGGTTGGCGATTACCGACAGCAACGCAGCTTTTGTGGGCTGGCACGCGATCACCCTGATCCGGGTGGGCCTGGACCAGGAGGGCGTGATGCGGGTCTATTTCTTCAATCCGAATAATGACAGTGGCCAGGACTGGGGTAACGGAGTCCTCGTCTCTACAGACGGTTATGGCGAGCGGCACGGTGAATCCTCACTGCCCTTCGCGGAGCTGACTTCCCGTCTCTATCTGTTCCATTGCGAGGATGAGCGACCCGAAACGGGGCGGCCACCGGAGGCGGTGGAAGTGGCGAAAGTGGTGCAGATGGCGACGTCGAGCTGGGCCGTATCGCGCGTGGCGAGTGCCGCAGACAGCGGCGACGAACCTGCGCACGGGGAACCAGTACCCCGTTCGGCAGATTGAAGTGGTACTGAATCCCGGCGATGACCCCGTATGCCGATGCTGCACGGGTGTCCCGTCCTAAAATACGTTGACGGTTTTCAACTAAGCCAGCTCGGTGATCGAGCTGGCTTTTTTGCGCACAGATTCCGGCGTTTGCATGCCGAGGCTCAGGTGCGGCCGCAAGTGGTTATAGGCGTAAATGGATTCCTTAAGCAAGGCTTTCAGCTCCGCATACGTGCGGCAGCGCACCGTGAGGAACTCCTGCTTTAGGATACCGTTCACCCTCTCGGCCAGTGCGTTCTGGTAGCAATCGTAGCCATCAGTCATGGAGGGCCTTATCCCGCTCTTGCTCAATTCCCGTTGATAAAGCCCCGAACAGTACTGCACGCCTCGATCCGAGTGGTGGATTAGCGAACCCGATGCACATCGGGCTTTCACTGCTCTCTGTAAGGCCTTCACCGTATCTTCAGCTCGCATCTGATGACTCAGCTCATACCCCATAATCTTCCGTGAGCCGGCATCCGTGACCAGAGACAGATAATGAACGCCCTCGTCACTTTCGACATAGGTGATATCGCTTACAAATACCTGTTCTGCCCGTTTAACAGACATCCCTGCCAGCAGGTTTGGGTGCTTTTTCAGCCAGTGACGGCTATCTGTCGTCTTGGTATAGCGGCGTTTCGGCTGAATCAGCAAGCGACGCTCCCGCAGGAAGTCGAACAAACCGTCACGGCCAAGCTTGATACCGGATGCCTGCAGCCGTGGCTCAAGCAGGTAATACAGCTTCCGAGTCCCCAGGCGTGGCAGGCGGCGTCGGACCTCCCGTACCCAGTCTTCCACTGGCGCCAGCGTCTGCTGCCTCCGCGCATGGCGCTGGAGACGTTGATAGATCGCCTGGGGACTGATGCCATAAAGGCGACAGCTGCGCGCTAACGGCACTACTTTTTGGGCTTGAGCCTGTCGGGCAACTCGGATAAATACTTTTTTCGCAGTGACCCTCCATATTCCTGATCGATGATTTCCATCATCTTTTCCATCAGGTACTGGCGGTCTTCAGCGTCCTTGAGCTGCCGCTCGAGTCGCTTGATGGTCTGTGCCGGGGTTTCTGACTGCTTGGACATTGGTGAGCTCCTGGCTTGGGTCCAGTCCAACTTACCATGCTTCCGGAGCCACACCAGCACGGTACTTCGCCCCTGGATGCCGTACTTGGCCTGGGCCTGCTTATAGGTCAGGTCGCCTTTTTCCACCTCATTGACCACCGCCAATTTAAAGCCCAAGGTGTAATCGCGCTGGGTGCGCTTTGAGGGGGTATGTGAAGAGTCGTCCATCAATAGGTCCTCAATGTATCAACCTATTTCAGGACGGGACAGGGATTATAAAAAAAGCCCCGCGCAGCGGGGCTTTTTTACTTTTGCTGTGACGCTAGCTACCGGATTTACCAGATCACTACACGCTCTTCCTCCGGCAGGTACATCGCGTCACCTTCCTTCACATCGAATGCCGAGTAGAAAGCGTCGATGTTTGGCACAACACCCTTCACCCGGTACTCGCCCGGAGAGTGGGGGCCTGTCTTGAGTTGTGTGCTCAGGGCATCCTCGCGGAATTTACCGCGCCATACCTGGGCCCAGCCCATGAATACGCGCTGGTCACCGGTAAAGCCGTCGATCACCGGAGCTTCCTTGCCTTCAAGGGACATTTTGTAGGCCTTGTAGGCGATGCCGAGACCGGAGAGGTCGCCAATGTTTTCACCCAGGGTCAGCTTGCCATTGATGTGCTCGCCCTCAAGCGGCTCGAACGCATCATACTGTGCTACCAGTTTGCCGGTCAGCTGTTCGAAGTTGCTGCGGTCACTGTCGGTCCACCAGTTGTTGAGGTAACCCTTGCCGTCGTACTTGGAGCCCTTGTCATCGAAGCCGTGGCCGATCTCATGGCCGATCACGCCGCCGATGGCACCATAGTTGACTGCATCATCTGCCTCCAGATTGAAAAACGGCGGCTGCAGGATCGCCGCGGGGAATACAATCTCGTTCATCGGCGGGTTGTAATAGGCATTGACGATCTGGGGCGGCATGAACCATTCGCTGCGGTCGATGGGCTTGCCAAGCTTGCTGCGGTCATAGTCGTTGGCGAAGGCACGTCCCGCGAGTACATTGCCCACCAGGTCGTCAGCAGAGACTTGCAGCGCTGAGTAGTCACGCCACTCGTCCGGGTAGCCGATCTTGGTGGTGAAGTTGGCCAGCTTGTCCAGTGCCTGCTGCCGGGTCTCCTCACCCATCCAGGTCAGGGATTCGATGGAGTCGCGATAGGCGGCCTTCAGGTTGTTTACCAGTTCCAGCATGCGCGCCTTGGCTTCCGGCGGGAAGTGTTTTTCCACATAGCGCTTGCCCACCAGTTCACCGGCGGTGCCGCTGACGAAACGCACTCCGCGCTTCCAGCGAGGCTCCATTTCCTCAATGCCGCGCACTGCGGTGCCATAAAAATCGAAATTCGCCTGTGCCAGCTCACTGTGCATGTAGGGCGCCATGGAAGACAGCAGTTTGATCTTGAGGTAACGCTTCCAGGTGGCCAGATCGGTATCGCCGACGATCTCGCTGGCTGCTGCAAGGTAATCGGGCTGGCGGACGATCACGTTATCCAGTGTCTTGAGCTGGCCCTTTTCCAGGTAGATGTCCCAGTCGATGACCGGCATCAGCTCGGCCAGTTCTTCAATGGACTTCTTGTTGTAGGTCTTGTCCGGATCGCGATTGTCGACGCGGTTCCACTGATGCTCTGCCAGTCGCTTCTCCAGTGCATACACGCTCTCAGCCATGGTCTCAGCGTCTGCGAGGCCGGCAATCTGTTGCATCTTGACCAGGAAGGTCATGTAAGCCTGCTGCAATTTCTGGCCGCGCTCACTATCGTCGAAATAGTAGTCGCGGTCGGGGAGTCCGAGACCCGCCTGGGTGAAGTAGGCAGTGTAGGACTCAACGTCTTTGACATCCTGGTTGATATAGACACCGAAAGGCGCGTCGTAACCGACGCTGTCAGCGTAGGCAAAATAAGCACTCAGCTCCTTCAGGTCGGAGATCGCATCGACTTTGGCGAGCTCCTCGGCCAGAGCCTCCATGCCGACCTGCTCGATCTTTTCTTCATTCATGAAGCTGTTATAGAGCGCACCGATTTTCTTGGCATCGGTGGTCTCTGCGTGCTGGCCGGCCTCTTCGATCAGCGCCTTCACGCGCTCGGTGCTGGTGTCTCGAAGCTGGTCAAAGACACCCCAGCGGGACTTGTCCGCTGGAATTTCTGTGTTCTTCATCCAGTTGCCGTTCACGTAAGAGAAGAAGTCATCCTGCGGGCGCACTGAGGTGTCCATGGCGGACAGGTCGATGCCGGATCCCAGTTCAGCGTTGGCCACGGTTTCGGTCATCTCAGCGGCGGGTTTGCTGGCGTCGTCTGCCATTTGCGGCGCTTCCGACTTGGAGCAACCGGCGATCACACCGGCGATGGCGAGGGGTAGCAGTAGTTTTTTCATAGCGATACGTCGTTGTTCGATGAATTATTGTCCTCCCGGATAGTACGCGGAGCGGATACAGATCGGCAACCTGGGGGCGGTGAGTGGTGTGGCGTGGGAGGTGAGCTGACCCATGCGGGGGAAACAAAAACCCCCGCGGAGGCGGGGGTTCTGGGGCTGGTGACTGTGTCTGGTCAGTCCGGTAGGCGGAAGGTGATCGGCACCGTGAACTGATAAGTGTCCTTCACCAGCTGAGGCGGAGCGGCGGGGTAGGGGCCGGCGCGCTCGACGGCTTCGCGGGCCTCGCGGTTGAGGCTGGCGTAGCGGGATTCCTGCACGGGCTGGACATCCCGGATACGGCCCTGTCCGTCGATGGAGACGTTCAGCCGCACGCTGCCCTCCTGGCCGCGCTCCTGGGCGCGCTTGGGGTAGCGAATGAACTTGTAGGTGTGGCGCAGCAACATGGAGTGGTAGATCTGGCGGGCCAGAATCATATCTGCAGTAAGCGGGGCCTCTTCCTCTTCTTCATACTCCGGTTCCGCCGGCGCACGTTGCGGCTGAGGGGTGCGCTGGGCCACAGGGGTGCTGGGCGCTGGCTTGCTGGGCGCGGGCTTGCTGGCCGCCGGTGTAGCCGTATTGCCAGTCGAAGCCAGTGAAGGTGGCGGTATCGCCGCATCGAGTTTGGGTTTGGACGGTGCCGGCTTGTCCACAGCCGGCGCTGCTGCGACCGCCGGTTTGCTCGGCTCCGGCGCCGGGGCTTCTACCTCGCTCCGGGCTTCTGCCATTGAGGTCGCCTCGGCGATCCTCTCCTGGCTCGGCTCCAGTAGCTCATAGCTGCCCAGCAAGCTGGAGTCCACATCGCCGCTCGCCAGCAACCCATCGCGGAAGTCGGTGGATGGAGGTACCGGTCCCACCCAGGCTCGCAGCAGGGTGTTGAAGAAATTGCGGTCCGCAATCCGGCCCAGCTCGACTCCGTTCAGGGAAACGGTCGTTAAACCGCTGTTGCCGTTGAAGGCAACACTCAGTTGGTCGCCTTTATAAAGACGGCCCTTGAACAGGTTGGCGAAGGTCACCATGTTCTCGGCCTGGCCGCTGAGGACATCGCCGGAGTTGTTGATGGCGATCCCTTCCATCCACTGGTTGCGGAAACGGCGGGCGGACAGGCCGTCGGCAATGACGCGCACTTCCAGCTTGCGGGTGGTGTTGTTGTCCAGCAGAACACTTGCGCTGTCTGCGAGGGTGTCGGAATAGACTGCGGCGATGTAGCGGTCTTTATTGAATTGCTGCTCTAGCGCGAGTCCGTTCAGTAGAGGTGCGGCTTGGGCAGAAAAGGCCGTAGCAAACACCATGAGGGCGATGAGAATTTTTATCGGTTTCATGGTTTTATGGGTTTCTTTTATTCCGGGCGGGATGTTCCGGCGGATAAGAATTTTGGCATTCCCCCTCCCCCGAGGTATGCCTACCAGATTTAAGTCCGTTAAACTCCCTGTTTGGGGGTTAAAAAATCTGGATACTGCCTAACTCTACTGTAAATGGAATGTAGTTCAACCCTGGAATGGGTAGAATGTCTCGTTTTTCTGAAAATGCCGGCAGCTAGGGAAGACAGCTGTCCCCCAGCCTCTAGAATATTCCGCTAGGGGACCTCTTTTTTTGCATTTGACCGTTCGGGATGGACCGGGTCAATCGCCGCAACCGACGATAAAGATATTAATACCGGATGGAAATTACACCGCTTAGTGCCTATCCGCGGGATGCCGTGGACCGCCTGTTAAATGTCATTCATTTGTTTCGTGACATTCGTGCCAGCAGTGAGTGGCAATATGATGTGCTGCTGAAACGATCCCAGCTCACCAGCCTCGCACCGGGAGAAAAGCTGCTGGGCGTGGGAGACGTGGATCAGTGGGTCTATTTCCTGTTGCGGGGGGACCTGCAGGTGCACGTGGCGTCGGTGGACGGTGGTACCGCCGGTCGTCCCCTGGCCACTATTCGCCCGGGTGAGCTTTTCGGGGACCTGGCCATGCTGCTGGCAGAGCCCCGCAGTGCCGATGTGGTCGCCGCACCCACCAGCCGTGACACACAGGTGTTGGGGGTGGACTGCACCCTGTTCGCTGACCTGGAGGACTTCTCCCTCCTGCACCTGCCCACCAAGCTGGTGTTCTACCGCAATATGGTGCATTCGTTGCGCTGGAAGCTGGAGGTCTACCGTTCCAAGTACCCCTCCCACGAACTGGCCAACAGCCATCGAAAGCTGAAGCTGTACACCGGGCCAAAGAACAGCCGGGACGAGCTGCTGGCCCTGGCGGACCAGGCCCGCGCCCTTGCCCGGATCCTGCTGGATTGGAACGCCGAATTCGGCAGTGGTGACCTGGTGGACGAAAAGTCAGATATGTCGGATTTCCTCGAGTCCATGCTCTCCTGATCGGTCACCCTTCCCCTGATCTTCCCGGGGGCCGTCTGTCCGGCCCCTCAGCCCCTGCAAATCTTTACCGATTTCGGTTTCAGTTAGCATTTGTCAACGGCGCTGGTCACAATGCGGCGCTACAATCTGCTGCTCGCGTTTGCGCGTATTCAGCACAGGCTTATGCTCTGTCCTATTGAAGGTTTGAAGGTTTGAAGGTTTGAAGGTTTCCCTCCTATGAATGTCTTTGCGAGTTTCTGGCAACAGCGAAATTACCGAATCGCCACCATCGTGGCGCTGATCGCCCTGCTTTGGCTGATCAGTGGGGTGATTTCACCCGACAACACCGGAGGGGAGAGCGAGCGCAGCGCGGGCGAGGCGAGTGCCGGGGCCGAGTCGCTGGTGGTGCAGGCGCGCCGCCTGCGTGCGCAGCCTTATACGACCCGGGTGGTTGTCAACGGGCATACCGAGGCCAATCGCACGGTACAGCTGCGAGCGGAGCTGGATGGTGTCATCTCCTCGTTGCCGGTGGCCGAGGGGCGGGCGGTGCGCCAGGGTGATGTTATCTGTCGCATTGAGGCGGAAGACCGCCCGGAGCGTCTGGAGCAGGCGAAGGCGGCTCTGCGCAAGGCCGAGCTGGACTATGCCGGCGCTCAGAAGCTGCGGCAAAAGGGCCTGCAGTCGGAGACGGACATCGCCCAGCGCACCGTTGCCCTCGCCAATGCACGGGCTGACTACAAACGTGCCCTCGTAGCTGTTGAGAATCTCGAAATCACAGCCCCCTTCGACGGGGTGGTGAACCACCGGGCAGTGGAGCTCGGCGACTTTATTCGCCGCGGAGAGCAGTGTGCCACGCTGCTGGACCTGGACCCGGTGCTGGTGGTCGGGGAAGTCTCCGAGTCCCAGGTGGGTAAATTGATTCCCGGCGCACCGGCCAGTGCCCAGCTGCGCCAGGGGCAGCGGGTTCAGGGTGAATTGCGCTACGTGAGCCAGGAAGCGCACGATGTGACCCGGGCCTACCGGGTGGAAGTGGCGGTGGACAACAGCGGCGGCGAGTTGCGCGGCGGCCTCAGCGGCCAGCTGGCTCTGCCCACTGGTGAAGTGGATGCCCATCGGATCAATGCATCCCTGCTGACCCTCGACGATCGCGGCGACCTGGGTGTGCGCATTCTGGATGAAGAAAACCGGGTGCAGTTCCGCAATGTGACGCTGGTGGGCGATGGCGACGCCGGAGTCTGGGTGACCGGCCTGCCGAATCCGGTGGTCCTGATCACTGTCGGCCAGGAATATGTCACCGCAGGGGAAAGGGTGCAGGTGGAGATGGAGGAGGGTGCTGGCGACCTGCCGCCGCCGAGTCAGGCAGGTGACGTAGCGGAAGGCCAGCCCGTGGCGGAGCACTCCGGCGCAGCGGCGCAGGGTGAACCGCAATGAAAATACTCCAGACCGCGGTAGACAGGGCCCGCAGCACCATCAGTTTTATGCTGCTGGTGGTGCTGATCGGCATTGTCGCCCGCAGCATGATGACCATCGAGACCAACCCGGAAGTGAACCCGCCGTTCGTGATTGTGCAGGTGCGGCACGAGGGCATCTCGCCCGAAGACGGCGTGCGCCTGCTGGTTCGGCCCCTGGAGCAGGAAATCCGCTCCATCGAAGGTGTGGTGGAAACGATTGCCACCGCACGGGAGTCGCTGGCGTACGTAGTGGTGGAATTCGATGCGGCCGTCGATGTGGATGAGGCGGTGGATGAGGTGCGCAACGCGGTGGATCGCGCCAAGGCCGAATTGCCGCGAGATGCGGATGAGCCGATCGTCGAGGAGGCCGCAGCGCAGCCTTTCCCGGCTATCGTTGTCACCCTTGCCGGCGAGCAGCTGGGCGAGCGGGTACTGCTACAGAGCGCGCAGTTCCTGCAGCGCAAGATCGAGAATATTCCCGAGGTGCTCAGTGCCGACATCCAGGGCAACCGCGAGGAGGTGGTGGAAGCCACCATCGATCCGGTGCGCCTGGAGCACTACCAGATCACCAGCAATCAGCTGATCAGCGCGATCACCGGCAATAACCTGCTGATTCCCGCCGGTGAGCTGGAGATGGAGAGTGGCCGTTTCTCGGTCAAGGTGCCGGGGCTGATCGAGACCGCCGGCGACGTCTACGGCATCCCCATCAAGGCCTCCGAGGACGGAGTGGTGACGCTCTCGGATGTGACCGATATTCGCCGTACCTTCAAGGACGCGTCCAGCTACACCAGCGTGAACAGTCGCCAGGGACTGGCAATCAATGTGGAGAAACGCAACGACGCCAGCTCAGTGCAGCTGGCGGACGCGGTACGGGAAGTGGTGTTGGCTGAGCGCGAGAGCCTGCCACGTGGCGTGGAGCTGAATTTCGTTTTCGACCAGTCCAACTTCGCGCGGGATATGGTCAGTGAAATGCAGGGCAATATCCTCACCGCAATGCTGCTGGTGATGATTATCGTGGTGGCTGCCCTGGGTTTCCGCTCCGGTATGCTGGTGGGGCTTGGTATCCCGTTTTCCCTGTTGTTCGGTTCCATCATTACCTGGTACCTGGGTTACTCGTTCAACTTCATGGTGATGTTCGGCATGCTGCTGGCGCTTGGTATGTTGATCGATGGCTCCATCGTGATTACCGAATATGCGGACCGCAAAATGGCCGAGGGGATGTCTGCGCGGGTGGCCTATACCCTGTCGGTGCGGCGTATGTTCTGGCCAGTGCTGGCGTCCACCGGCACCACGCTGGCAGCCTTCCTGCCCATCATGTTCTGGCCGGGTGTGGTCGGTGAGTTTATGCGTTACCTACCGGTGACGGTATTCTCGGTGCTGGCGGGTTCATTGCTTTACGCGTTGTTCTTTGCACCGGTACTGGGATCCCTGTTTGGCAAGGGCAGCCTCGATACGGCCGCACAGGACTATCTCAAGCAACTGGAGAGCGGCGAACCCACAACCCTTTCCGGTATCACCGGTTGGTACGCGCGGCTGCTGAAGGCCGTTGTGCAGCGGCCAATCACGGCCTTCGCCACCACACTGGTTCTGCTGTTCGGCATTTTTGTCGGTTTCGGCCGTTTCGGTGCCGGGGTGGAGTTCTTCACCGATACCGAAGAACAGTACGGCAACGTGGAAGTACGGGCCCAGGGCAACCTGTCCGTGGTGGAAAAACGCGAGCTGGTGGCCCAGGTGGAGGGGGAGATCCTGGCGGTGCCGGAAGTGCGGGTCGCCTATACCGCCATCGGCACCAGTGGACTGTCCGGGAACCGCGATCGCGCGCCGGACCAGATTGCCAATATTCTGGTTGAGTTGATCCCGGCCAAGGAACGCGAGCGCCGCAGCGGCGATATCTTTGCGGACCTGCGGGCACGCACCGCGCATTTCCCCGGCATCAAAGTGACCGCCAACGAGTTCGAGGGCGGACCGCCCATCGGTAAGGACATTGTCCTGGAGTTGCGCGGGCAGGATTACGACGCACTGCTGGCCGAGACACGACGCCTGCATCGGGCGCTGGAAAACCAGTTTGAAGGCCTGCGGGATATCACCACCACTGCGCCGCTACCCGGAATCCAGTGGGAGGTGAAAGTGGATCGCTCAAAGGCGGCGCTGTACGGGGCTGATCTCACCGAAGTGGGGCGCGCAGTGCAGCTGGTTACCAATGGCGTGCGGGTTGCTGAGTATCGCCCTGATGATAGCGACGAGGAAGTGGATATCCGTATCCGCTACCCCGAGACTGCCCGGGGCATCGCCGCACTGGACCAGTTGAAAGTCAACACCGCCGGCGGTGCCGTGCCTGTCAGCAGCTTTGTCCGTACCGAGGCCCATCCAAAGGTAGACAAGATTGAGCGTATTGATGGCATTACCCGCATGCAGGTCAAGGCGGATGCTCAGGAGGGTGTTTTGCCGGATGACAAGGTGCGAGAGATCCGTGCCTGGCTGGCAGAAAACCCGGTGGACAGTCGGGTGGAGCTGCTGTTCCGCGGTGCTGATGAGGAGCAAAATGAATCTCTGAGCTTCCTGGCCATCGCCTTCCTGCTGTCGCTGTTTCTGATGTACATCCTTCTGGTGACCCAGTTCAACAGTTTCTACCAGTCACTACTGATCCTGTCGTCGGTGGTGATGTCGACCCTTGGTGTGATGCTGGGGCTGTTGATTACCCAGAGCACATTCAGTGTGATCATGACCGGTGTGGGCATTGTGGCGCTGGCGGGTATCGTAGTGAACAACAACATTGTTCTGATCGATACCTACAACTACGTGCGCAAGAGTGAGCCGACTCTCTCTTCCGCGGCCGCTGCGGTAAAAGCCTCCGCACAGCGGCTGCGACCGGTGTTTCTCACCACGGCAACCACCATACTCGGCCTGCTGCCCCTCGCTCTGGGCGTCAGCGTGGATATGGTCGGCCGCGAGGTGGTCATTGGCGGGGTAGTCGCATCGTTCTGGGTCAAACTGGCCAGCGCCATCGTCTATGGCCTGACCTTCTCCACGGTGCTGACACTGGTGGTTACGCCGGTCATGCTGGTGCTACCGGGCCGGGTGCGGGAGCTCTTCAGCGGTCTGCTGCCACCCAGAATCCGTGGCGCGCAGTGGGGGGAGGGTTGATACTCAGTCCCCGTTCACAGGGCTGGAACGGAAAGTGCATTTCTTTCAATGCTCCGGGGCGGCGGGAGGAGCCGAGGTAGTGTATACCTGGTGAAAGCCGGTGGCCCCGAGTCCTTGAGGAAGTTTTTACTGGGCGGGACCATTGGAAAGGGAGTGGCAATGACATCCAGCTGGCCGCAGGCAACCCGGGAGCGGGCGAGTGCACTTCGGAAAACCCTGGCGGCACCTATCACCGACTTTGTGGCGGAGCGGCAATTGCCGCCCGCGTTCCATCAGGGCATCGACAACTACCTGCTGCCGCTCGCCGTATGGCTCGCTGACCAGCGAGAGGACGGGCGCACGCTGGTCGTGGGCCTGTGTGGAGGCCAGGGCTCGGGCAAGTCGACGCTGACCGCATTCCTGAATCTGGTATGGACACATATGGGGATTCGCAGTGCCGGTTTCTCCCTGGACGATATTTACCTCACCCGTGCCGATCGACTGCAACTGGCGCAGCGCGTGCATCCCTTGCTCGCAACCCGCGGCGTGCCCGGCACTCACGATGTGGCGCTGGGTATCGAGACTATCGAGCGACTCTGCCATAGCGCCGGTGCCGATAACACCCGGATTCCCCGCTTCGACAAATCCACGGATGACCGCGTGCCGGTGAACTCCTGGAGTAGCCATCATGGTCCTGTCGATATCCTCCTTTTCGAGGGGTGGTGCGTGGGAGCCACACCCTGGCAGGAGGGGGAAGAGCCTATCAATCGGCTCGAGCGCTGCGAGGATGCGGATGGCCGCTGGCGAGACTATATCAACCGCCAGCTGCAGGGGCCTTACCGGCAATTATTTGCCAGGCTCGACATACTGGTGATGTTGAAAGTTCCTGATATGGATTGTGTGGTGGCCTGGCGCACGCAGCAGGAGCACCAGCTTCGCGCATCCAAGGGGGGGGGAATGTCGGATGCGGAGATCGAGCGTTTCGTGCAGCACTACGAGCGGATTACCCGCAACCTGCTCAAGGAGATGCCCGGTCGCGCCGATTGTGTGCTGGAGCTGGCCCGGGACCACAGCATCGCGGGGCTGCAGCTCAATTCACCCTGAACATTGATTGCGTGCCGCGGCTGTTATTGGCCCGGCGTTCAGCAAACTCGTGAACAACGAAAAACCCCGGCAAAAGCCGGGGTTTGACGCGATGCGGGACTGGGGAGCTTCCGCCCCCCGGTTCCGACAGCTTACTTCGCCTTCGGCGGGCGGCCGCGGCGGGCAGCGGTCTTCTTGGCTGCAGCTTTCTTCGGGCGACCTGGAGACTTCTTGGCCTTGGTCTTGGTGGCTGCCTTCTTCGGGCGACCCGGAGATTTCTTGGCGCCAGTCTTGGTGGCCGCTTTCTTTGGCCGGCCGGGCTTCTTCTTGGCAGTTGCCTTCTTGGCCTTTGCCTTGGCTTTCTTGGCAGCGGCAGCGGCCTTTTTCTTAGCAGCAGCAGCTTTCTTCTTCTCTGCGGCGGCTTTCTTCTTGGCAGCAGCGGCAGCTTTCTTCTTCTCTGCAGCGGCCTTCTTCTTGGCGGCAGCGGCAGCCTTCTTGGCTTCGGCAGCGGCCTTCTTCTTGGCCTCGGCCGCCAGTTTCTTGGCTACGGCTGCCTCTTCCTTGGCAATTGACTTGGCGACTTTGGCCGCCAGCTTGTTGTCGGCCTTGATAGTGGCAAGCTGTTCTTTTGCTTCCTTGGCCGCGGCCTTGGCATTGTCGGCAGCTTTTTTAGCTGCGTTGGCAGCAGTCACAGCGGACTTCAGCTGGCGCTGCTGAGCCGGAGTCTTCTTCTTCGCGCGGGTAGCTTTTACCTTGGCTGCTGCCTTCTTGGCTTTATCCGCAGCTTTGGCGGCATCCTTTGCCAGCTTGTCGGCGCTCTTGGCCGCGTCTTTTTCCTGTTTCTCGCGGGCTTTCTCCAGCTGGCCTTTCAGCTTGCTGAGTTCAGCTTCCAGCTTAGCAATGGGGCTTACCTTCGCCGCAGCCTTTTTGGCAGTGGCCTTTTTCTTTGCAGCCATAAAATATCCCTGTCTTTAAGTATTGTTGTAACTATGAAAAGAAAAATAATCGAAGCACAGAAAACATCGCGCTAATTGCAGCTTATTTATATACTCAATTGCAAGTTTTTCAGGGTATTTTTGCCAGTCTATGACCAGGATTAAGGGATTTTTTACTTTCGCAGCTTTTATTTGGCTGTGGGGATGCGGCATTTGGGCGCTTTATCAATATTTTACCAGCGGTGAATTTGCCTGGTTCGGGGTACTCATCAATGCCTGGGCAATGCCTGTGTGGATGGTGTTACGCTTTTTCAGGTCGGGGCAGTTTGCCGGTGAGCAGTGGGAGCCGAAAGCTTTTGCAATGTTACTGGTGGGGCTGGGAATAGCGCTGTTGACCGCGAGTGAACAGAGCCTGCCGATGCAGCTCACCATCTATAACCTTTTTATCGTGCTCGTCTACCTGTTTCACTGGAGCGCCGTCAGTCACCCGCCGATGCCGCCTCTGGATCAGCTGTTTCCACCACTGTCATTGAGTGGTAGCCAGACCTGGCCAATTGCGGACCTGGCCGGGAAAAGCCAAGCCGACGATACTGATGAGGCTAGCGACGGGAAGGGCGGTTATCTGCTGGTGATGCTGCGCGGGACTTTCTGTGCAGACAGCCGCGCGCAGGTCGTTCAATTGGCGCATGCCCTGCCGGGACTGAAAAAGAGTGATGTGGAGCTGGTGCTGGTGAGTACCGAGCAGCCGGAGCACTGGCACCATTTGTGGCCGGGCGACAGTGAGCCGCAGGTGCTGCAGCTGGCGCCGACTGAGACGGCCAATACCGCCTTTATTGCACCGGCGGGAGTGCCAATCTGGCTGCGCCTGTCGGGTCGCTTGCTGGGGATGCGGGCACCACGTAGTGGTGCAGCCTGTCGTCCCAGCGCCTGGCTGCTGGACGACGAAGGCTATGTGGTCTGGCGTCACCTGCCGACGAACTATCGCATGCCCGGTAGCGGGGAGTTTCTCTGTGGGCAGGTTTCGCGCCTCGAGGACTGAGCGTCCTGCCCGGCGCTATCAGGGAGCACTCAAAGGGGGCCGTAGGGAAGATAGCGATTGTCGGAGTTCTGTCGTATCCACAGCAGCTGTTCTTTGTTCAGTGGCTGCTGCCGGCGACGCAGGGCTTTGGCAAGGGGAATAACCGCAGATTCTGCCCCGGCGTCCCACCCCGGCAGTTGTGCCTCAGCGAGGGTGAAGAAGCGGATCAGTTGCCAGATCTCTGACTCCTGCCAGGCTTCACTCTCGTCCAGCCAGTGCTGAACGGGAAGGCGAATCAGCTGTGAGGCCGAGCGGTCCTCGGCGGCCAGGGCGTCGTGCAGAGATTTTCCGGACTCCACTGCCGAAATGAAGCGTTGCAGTTGTTCGCGATCGATTTCCGCCTTGGCAGTCGTCGGTTGCTCGGGTTCCCAGGCTCCAACACTCATCGTGATTCCTTACTTCTTTATAGGGGTTACTGTTCGCTCCATTATAAAGGCGGCGCCCGGGCAGCGCAGTATCTGTCGCTGGCGGGGCGTCTCGTGGCTCTGAGATGGACGGGGCTGCCCGGCGCTGTCAGGCGCTAATAAGGTCCGCCCGGTCGCTCCTCCCCCGGGGGGCGCTTGTCATCGCCGGGGGAAACTGCATCAATAGGGCAATATTGAGCAGGCCTGATGCCTAACGGGGAGTCCATGCAGTTCATCTCAAAAACCATACCGGCCAGTAAGCGCGTCGCGCTGGTGGCCCACGACAACCGTAAAGGTGACCTGATTGAATGGTGCAGTCGCCACAAGCCGCTGCTGCAACAGCACCGCTTGCTGGGGACCGGTACCACGGGGACCCGGTTGGAGGCAGCCACGGGTCTCGAGGTTGAGAAGTTGTTGAGCGGTCCACTGGGAGGTGACCAGCAGATCGGCGCCCAGATCGCAGAGGGCCGGATTGACCTGCTGGTCTTTTTCTGGGACCCCTTTGAGCCCATGCCCCATGATCCGGACGTCAAGGCGCTGCTGCGCATCGCTGCGGTGTGGAACATCCCGGTCGCCTGCAACTCCGCCAGTGCCGATATGATGATCCAGTCGACCCTGATGGGCAGTGACTTCGACCGGCCGGTGCCGGATTATGCGGGCTACCTGGCGGGTCGCTAGCATGCCTGGCGCCTGCCTAAATAGTGAGCAGTGCGAGGCTAGGCCCTTGTAACTTCTTGATTTATAAGGGGGATTGTTCCGTTTGACAGGTTTCACTTGCAAAGCGGGCAATTTCGCGGCAATCTTGCCCACCTGATTAGACCGGTCAATCCGGCGCCATTCGCATTAGATAACTGTACGGTGTTTTATGAGTAGACGACGCGGTAAGGCCGTAGAAGAGGAAAAGGCCGACATCGACCTGACGCCCATGCTGGACGTTGTGTTCATCATGCTGATCTTCTTTATCGTGACGGCTTCCTTTGTTAAGGAGAAGGCGCTGGATGTCAACGTGCCGGATCCGGACAAGCAGACTGAAATTCCGCCGGATCCCGACAAGCAGAATATTCTGCTGACCGTCAACGCCAACGACGAGATCTTTATGGCCCAGAGCCGTATCGATACCCGCGCAGTACGGGCCCGTATCGCCCAGCTTTACGCGGAAAACCCGCAGGCGATCGTCATTGTGCGCGCGCACAACAAGTCCAGCGCGGACACCTATGTGCAGATCGCCGATGCTGCGCAAGAGGTGAGCCCGGGGATCCAGGTTTCCCTGGTGCCTTTCGAAGAGTAATCTTCGCTTCGCCCCCGGCGAACAAAAAAGCCAGCTTCAAGCTGGCTTTTTTTATGCCTGTTTGAAGGGGCCGCAGCGGCCCCGGCTGACTTCCGCATCAGAATTCGGAGCGAATCGCCCACAAATCGGGGAATACGGGGCGGAACAGGGTGCTCTGCAGGTAGCCAACACCGGTGGAACCGCCAGTACCCATCTTGCTGCCGATGGTTCTTTCCACCATCTTCACGTGCCGGTAGCGCCACTGCTGCAATGACGTATCGATGTCCACCAGAGCCTCGCAGATTTCGCTCACCAGCGGATCGTTGCGGTAGATGTCGATCAGCACATGCTGGACCGCCTTTGAGGGCTCGGCGACCTGAGTATAGTCCCGGTTGAGCACATTGCCCGGGATCTCGTGCCCCTGGCCGGCGAGGAATTTCAGGAAGGCGTCCCAGAGGGTGGGGCTCTCCAGGCGCTTTTGCAGTCGCTGGTGATGCTCGGAGCCCGCCGGGTAATTTTCCAGCTTCTTTGCGTCTTTGGCGCCGTAGAGGAACTCCAGCTCACGGAACTGGTAGGACTGGAAGCCGCTGGCGGTGGAGAGCCGATCACGGAATGACATGAATTCCAGAGGCGTCAGGGTCTCGAGGATGTCCACCTGCTGAATCAGGGTGCGATAGATGGCGTCCACCCGCTTCAGTGTGTGCAGGGCCCGGTTCTGTTCACCCTGGTTGAACAGGCGGATCAGGAAGTCGAGTTCGTGCAGCAGCTGCTTGAACCACAGCTCGTAGCTCTGGTGAATGGTGATAAACAGCAATTCATCGTGCTCCGGGCCCTCGGAGAGGGGGTGCTGGCACTTGAGCAACTCGTCGACCTTGAGGTAAGAACTGTACGTAACGGTCATGAAATGAGAACACCTGGTTGAGTTTTGACCAGCCGCAAAATAATGCGCACTTTGCGGGGCGCGGATCAAAACTTAAATTGCGGAAAAAAGCTTAATATTGGCGGCATTATAAGGTCCGGAGCCTATCGAATGGAAAACACAGTAGAAAACCTGCGCATCGACGGCACCCGCCTGTGGGATAGCCTGATGGAGATGGCCCAGATCGGCGGTACCCCGGCCGGTGGCTGCAACCGTCAGGCGCTGACTGACGAGGACAAGCAGGGGCGTGACCTGTTTGCACGCTGGTGCCGCGAGATCGGTTGCGAAATTCGCGTAGACCGTATGGGCAATATCTTTGCCCGCCGTGCCGGAAGCGAGGATTTGCCCCCGGTCATCACCGGTTCTCACTTGGATACCCAGCCCACCGGCGGCAAGTTTGACGGAGTCTATGGCGTGCTGGCGGGTCTGGAGGTACTCCGTACCCTGGAGCAGAACAAGGTTACGACCAGGGCGCCGCTCGAAGTCGTGGTATGGACCAACGAGGAGGGCGCGCGTTTCTCACCGGCCATGATCGGTTCTGGTGTGTGGGCGGGCGAATTCAGCCTCGAGTATGGTCACGGTCGTGCCGACAAAGAGGGCAAAACCATCGGCAACGAGCTGGAGCGTATTGGCTACCTGGGCGATATGCCCGCAGAGCCGAAGCCGATCACGGCGGCCTTCGAGGCCCATATCGAGCAGGGCCCGATCCTGGAAAAGCAGGAGCAGGTGATCGGAGTAGTGACCGGTGTACAGGGCATCCGCTGGTACGACGTGACCTTCCACGGCACCCCCTGTCACGCGGGCCCGACCCCGATGGAGGATCGCCGCGATCCGGTGCAGGCGATGTCCCTGCTGTGCCAGAAACTTTATGCCGAAGTAAAAACATTTAGCGAGGACGCCCGCATGACCTGCGGTGACCTGCGCGCGGAGCCCGGCAGCCGCAACACCGTGCCGGAAAAAGTAGTGCTGGCCCTGGATCTACGCCACCCGCAGCCGGAAGGGCTGGAGCATCTGCACCAGAGCCTGCACCGGGTAGTAGAAGAAGTTCAGCAGGCCACGGGCACCACCATCGAGGTGCGTGACGAATGGCACTCCCCGCCGGTGGCCTTCAACGAGGATTGTATTGCCGCGGTGGACAAGGCGGTTAACGCGCTTGGCTACAGTCACCGGAAAATGGTTTCCGGTGCCGGTCACGATTCCGTTTATGTCTCCCGGGTGGCGCCCGTCTCGATGATTTTCGTGCCCTGTGCCGGAGGGCTCTCTCACAATGAGGCGGAGTCAGCGGAAGCAGAGCACCTGGAGGCGGGCGGTAACGTGCTGCTGCAGGCCATGCTGGATCGCGCGGGCATTGCCAGCTGATCCTCACCATAAAACGAGATACGGCCGGCAACCTGACGAGCTGCCGGACAAGCAACTATTGGAAGTGAAGTCATGAGCGAATTTGTCATGCGTCGCCGCGAAGACAACGGTGGCACCAAGCCTCTGGAAAAGTGGGGCATGGACTCCGAGTACGGTCCGCTGCGGGAAGTGTTGATTGGGCCGGTGGACAACTATAGCTGGCGCACCGGTAATTCCAGCTCGCGCCGTGCGGTGCGCCTGGGTATGAAGTTTGATCACAAGGTCGCGGCGGCCCAGCATGCAGAGATGCTTGACGCCTATCGTCACGCCGGGGTGAACACGCACCTGATTCCCGCTGACAGCACGCTGCCGTATCAAATTTATGGCCGCGACTCCTCGGTAATGACGCCCTGGGGCCCGATCGTGACACAGATGTACAGCCCGTGGCGCCGCGGTGAGTGGGCACCCATCGTGAAAAAGTACATGGAGCTGGATATTCCGCTGTACGACATCATCACCGCCGGTTCCCTGGAGGGTGGCGATTTCATGGTGCTGGAGCCGGGCGTCATCCTGTGCGGCTATTCCGGTGAGCGCACCAGCCCGCAGGGCTTCGAGCAGATGAAGGGCTGGATCGAGAAGGAAGGCTGGGAGGTGAAAGGCTACCAGTTCGATCCCTTCTTCCTGCACATCGACGTGATGGTCGCGATGCTGGCGGAGAAGCTCGCTGCGATCTGTATTGACGCGGTTGAGCCCGAGCTGGTGCAGTGGTTCCGTGATCGCAATATCGAAATCATCGATATTCCCTTCCCGCAGGTACTGGAGCTGGGCGTCAACGTGGTGGCGCTGGGTAACGACCGGGTGATGCTGCCAAAGGCCAACAAGGGCCTGGCAGAGAAATGTCGCGCCCATGGCCTGGAGGTGATCGATCCGGATATTTCCATGATCACGCCGGGCGGCGGTGGTGTGCACTGCATGTGCCAGCCGCTGCGCAGGGACTTTGTCGGCAAGTAAATAACGTGGGCCTCGCTTCATTCAGCAAACTCTTAGCGAGAAGCGAAGGCGAGGTGCCAGGGTGGGTATTTCAAACCGTCGGCGACAGGGACGTCGCCGACGGAGCGTACAGGGACGTATTCACAGCGTTTCGAAATGCCCACCCTGGTGCATTGCCGCCACCCGACTCAGCAACAGGGTGAAGGTGGGTTTGGCAATGATCTGAGGCGCCTTCGGGCGCCTTTTCTCTATGCTGGGTGTGGTGCTGCGCAAGTTGCAGCCTGAGTGGCGGCAAAGCACTGGGACGAGTCATTCGAAAACGCATGAATACGTCCCTGTAGCTCCGTCGGTGCCGTCCCTGGCACCGACGGTTTCGAATGACTCGTCCCAGCGCTTTACCTGCAATTCCGACTGCTTTGCCCTGTAGTTGGCCATGGTCTGGCTGAAGTTAAGGGGTGTCACCCAATCTGAGCGATTCGGAACTGCCAATACCAGTCAGAGCCGCTACCATGGGGCTATCCACGGCGGCGCTTCAGCCTGTTGGCACACCCGCCTTCCTATCGAATCATCCGGAGAGGCCCATGCAGAGCTCATGTGCAGAGATCCAGGCGCAATTGACCGATCGCGTGCTGGAGATCACCATCAACCGCCCCGACCGTAAGAATGCGCTGACCATGGCCATGTATTCCGCTATGGCAGAACTCCTGAACAGTGCCGCCGACAATGCCGAGGTGCGTGTCGTGATCATCACTGGTGCAGAGGGTGTGTTTACCAGTGGCAACGACCTGATGGATTTCCTTGGTGGTTCTGCATCCAACGAAGAGTCTCCGGTCTTCCAATTCATGGTGGCGCTGTACAACTTCCCCAAGCCGGTTGTGGCTGCAATCAACGGTCCCGCCGTGGGTATCGGCACCACCATGCTGCTGCACTGCGATCTGGCATTTGCCGGTGACGACGCCATGTTCAAGATGCCGTTTGTCGATCTGGGGCTGTGCCCGGAATACGGCTCCAGCTTTTTCATACCCCGTATCATGGGCCATGCCCGTGCCTCGGAGTTGTTGCTGCTGGGCAAAAAGTTTGATGCCGGGGAAGCGGTGACGTTGGGGCTCTGCAATGCCGCGTTACCGGCCGATGAGGTGCTGACGCAGGCGCGGCTGGCCGCAGCGGAGCTGGCCACCAAGGCACCGGAAGCGGTACGACTGACCAAGCGCCTGTTGCGTGCGGGAACCCGGGATGCGGGCTCGCAGGTGATTCAGGAGGAGGCGCTGCACTTCCAGAAGCGCCTGGGCTCAGATGAGTTCAAGGAAGCGGCGACCGCGTTTATGGAAAAGCGGCCCGCGGACTTTTCCCGGTTCGAGTAATCGCTGCGTTTTGCCCGGCCGGTTTCAGCCGGCCTCCTGGGATTCTTTTTGCCGCGTCCTGCGGCCTTGACGTCGTGTATAGGCGGGCTGCTCGTAGGGGCTGTAATCGATGCGTTCATAGCTGGCGTTGAGCGGATTTTCCGCCCTGCGCTCGGCGATGCTCTTGTTGAACACCGCCTGGTGGCATTGTTCCATCAATGCTTCCAGCGCCGCGTTGTCGGTCAAGCCAAGGAACACGCCTGCCTGCATGAATCCCTCCAGTCGGTGGCGTTCCTGCGGCGAGGTGCGGTAACCGCTTTTGGAGGCGGAAAAAAGCCGGAGCAGTCTCGCTTCCACCTCAGAGAGAAAGTGCGTGCGATCAGGTTCCATGGCTGCCCCTTATGATTTTGCTTTCATCTCGATAATATATCGGCAAATCAGGGCGATGGGCCAGCCCGGATTGCCAGCCCCGATCCAGTCTGCTGTCAGAAATCGAACAGTTCAGTAATCAAGTTACGCTTCTGCTTGTGGGGCTTCTGGACGTGTTGCTCGCGGTGGGCGGCGCCGGGGCCCATTGCGTCGCTGACAGAGCGCTCGATGATTTTGTCCAATTCACCACGGTCAAGCCAGATTCCGTGACAGTTGGGGCAGTAATCGATCTCGATTGCCTCACGTTCTGCATTTACTAAGCTGACGTCCTTGCAGGATGGGCATTGCATGGCGGCCTCCTCAACAAATTGTTGTCGTTTGCAGGGTGTCGGTGCGTCCAACACATCGCTTTATTTAGCCTATACCAATCACCGCACTCCGCCAGTGGCGCACAAAGCATTCAGCGCAGCCGAACGGCGGTACCGCTGACACTGACCATCATCATCGCCCCCTGGGCCCCGACTACCTCGTAATCGATATCGATGCCGATAATGGCATTGGCGCCCATGGACCTGGCGCTCTCCTCCATGTCGGCGAAAGCCAGATCCCTGGCCCGTGCCATCTCCTTTTCATAGGATCCGGAGCGTCCGCCGACGATGTCGCGGATGGAGCCGAAGATATCTTTGAAGACATTGGCGCCGAGAATGGCCTCTCCCACGACGACGCCCAGATACTCCCGGACTTCCTGTCCCTCGACCGTGCTGGTAGTGGTTTTCAGCAAAATTTGCTCTCCGTGGTTGTGGATTGAATGAAACCGGGGGCGCGCTGTTGCGATGTGGCATATCGCGTCAGCGTTATTTGTCGTTCTGCGGTGGCTCCGTGTTTGGAATCGATCGGGCGCGGCCATAGTGAATCACCATGGCGATGCCACCCAGAGTCACGATGGAGGCAATTGCCAGTCGCAGGGAAATAGGTTCGGACAATAACAGCGCGCCGGCAAGTGCGGTGATGACGGGTACGCTCAACTGCACGGTGGCAGCACTGCTGGCACGTAAGTAGGGCAATGCTGCATACCAGAGTGCATAGCCGAGACCTGAGGCCAGAGCACCAGATGCGATAGCGAGCAGTGTGCCAGTGGCGTCAATGGAGAGGCTACCGGATGCCAGCAACATCAGCAGGGCGGCCAGGGGCAGGGTACGGATAAAATTGCCGGTGGTAGCCAGGGTGGCATCAGTAGCGTGGCGGCCGCGAAGAGAATAACCACCCCAGGCAATTCCGGCCGCGACCATCAGCATCGCCCCGAGAGGCTCCGGAGCGGTGATGCCGGGCAGTAGCAGGCCAATCAGCCCGGCTAGGGCGAGCGCCGCACCTGTCACCTGCCCCGCAGTCAGTCGCTCACCGCGACTGAAACCAACGCCGATCATGGTGATCTGCACAGCGCCGAACAGCAGTAATGCCCCGGTCGCCGCAGAGAGGCTGATATACGCATAGGAAAAGGCCGCCGCGTACAGAAATAGCAGGGTGGCGGAGCACCAGCTGCCGGCACCGGATATGCTTTTCCGCTGCCATGCAACCAGCAGGGAGAGAAACGCGGCCCCGGAGGCGAGACGAATCGCGGTAAAGCTGGCCGGGTCGATCGTGGTGTTTGCCAGCGCAGCGCGGCAGAGCAGTGAATTGCCGGCAAAGGCGCACATGGCAAGTGCTGTCAGGGCAAGAGGTCGCCGGGCCTGGTATGACTGGGTGATGACTGTTTCCCTTGAATGGTTGCTTATTTCCCTTTTGCCACGACGCACCCGTTTTCGGCTTATTGCGCGGCGAGGACGGGGCCATTGTTGCCGTGCGCCCACGTGGCTGCAACCGGGGTCGGTATCTTCCCGTCGCTTTCTGTTGTCAGCCTTGCGAGGGTAGGGGTCTCGTTTTGGCTGGTGAGTGGTTACTTTACCGGTGGTTGCGAACGGCTTTGCCAGGGCCAGCGTCCCTCCACCTCCAGGTGCAGGGTGATACCGAGGAAGGTGCGAATAAAAACAATCACCGCCAGGATGCCAACGTTCTCCAGGGTCTGAGCGACGATGACGGTCCTGACAATATCGCCCGCTATCAGAAACTCCAGCCCGAGGATAATGCCGCGACCGAGGTTCTGGCGGTAGCGCGTGTAGGATTCCTCATGGCTGACAGTCGCGCGGATTTTCAGGAAATGGATGGTGGAATGAACGGTAGCGACGATCATCACCAGGACACCAAAAACCTCGATCGCAAAGCCTGCAAGTTCCACAAGGGCGTTGGTGGACTGTATAAGTGACTGCAGTTCAGTTTCCATCATGGGGAGCCTTGCCCGCGATACCCGGGTTGGCGGTCTGTAGTATTGGTCGCGCCTCAGCGAGTCCTTACGTCAGCAATCATCGTGCCGCTTCAGTATAGTTATCAGCCCGTAGGGGGCTCGCGGAGGCAGTACCCCTGCGTGAGGCGCCGCCACAGGCAGGCCTCATGGCAGGTGTCAGGAGCTGGGTGCGGGCGTGGTCTCGCTGGCGGCAGGCTGTCGATGGCGGCGGAGAAAAGCCCGCACCTTGTCCGGGTGATCGGTGAACAGACCTTCGATTGCAAGTTCACCAACAAACAGGGTCAGCAGGGCCTCGAAGCTCTTTAACCCCTCTATTCCCTGCGGGAGTGTATCGGCACGAAAAGTGAAGGCATGTATCGGAAGCCCCTGCTCTTTCGCCCGCTGGCGCAGGGGGCTGGCTTGGACGCCATCGTTGTTTTTCTGTAGCAGCATGACGGCCCAGGGGCCAATCGCATCGGCATAACGGCTGATTCTCTGCAGGCCACCAGCTTCCTGCATCCAGTCGTAGCTGTAATTGACCAGGAAACCATTTCTCTCCACCTGTTTTTCGCCCCAGCTGGTCTCGGCCATGAGCTGTACCAGCGGCAGGTCCATATCCATCTTCGGCATCAGCTCACGATCGATGCGCTGCAACTCTTCAGGATCAAAGCTCTGCAAGAATACCTTCTGTTTTCGGCTGTGGTAGCCGTATTGCTTGAGGACTTGCAGTGTCCGCAGGGCAATATCCCGGCCCTCACGGTGGTGAAACCAGGGTTTCTTGATCTCCGGGTAAATGCCGATGTCATAGCCCAGGGACTGGTTGAGCCCCTGAATCAGTTCGATTTCCTCTTCGAATGTCGAGAGTTGGAAGCTCGACTTCCACAGCGGGAAGCGATCGGGATATTTTTGTTCGAACTGATCTCCCCGCCGGCGAAAGGCCTCCGTCACCCGCAGTTGTTTCAGTTCCGGCAGATTGAAGTCGATCGTGTAGAAGTGCCCGTCCTGCCGTGCCCGTCCGGGAAATCGTTCGGCGACATCGGTAACTTCATCCAGGTAGATATCGTGCATGACGATCAGGTGGCCGTCCTTGCTCAATACCAGATCCTGCTCGATAAAGTCCGGCCGCATGCCATAAGCCAGCGCTTTTGCCTCAAGGGTATGTTCTGGCAAATAGCCGGATGCGCCGCGGTGGGCAATAACCAGGGGCTCGACCGGTCCGGCAGTGGCCGTCACTGGTCCCGTCAGGACGAGTGCCAGGCAAAGAGAGAGAAAGAGGGGATTGGGCAACATGGCTGTTCCGGTGCGGCTGCTGGTGTCCCGCTTATACCAGAAAGAGATGAAGAGAACTGTTAAAGCCGGGCCCGGGGCCCGGCTTTTTCCTGGGCCAGCGCTAGATGGTGGCGGCCTGGGGCCAGCGGTGTTCAGCAAACTGCTGGCGCAGATCCTTCTTGCTGATTTTACCCGTTGCCGTATGCGGGATCTCGTCGACCACGACACAGTCATCCGGAATCCACCACTTGGCGACCTTGCCGTCAAAGGCGCTGAGCAGGGTGTCCCCGTCCAGCTGGGCCCCGACTTTCGGTGTGACGACCAGTAGTGGGCGCTCACTCCATTTCTCATGGGGCACCCCGACAACTGCGGCCTCGGCGACACCGGGCTGGGCCATGGCGATATTTTCCAGCTCGATAGAGGAGATCCACTCGCCGCCGGACTTGATTACATCCTTGGTGCGGTCAGTAATGCCCAGGTAGCCCTTGGGATCGATGGTGGCCACATCGCCGGTATCAAACCAGCCGTCGGGTGTGAGGGCGGATTCCTCGGCCTTGAAATAGCGTTCACATACCCATGGGCCGCGAACCTGCAGAGCGCCAAAAGCGACACCATCGCGGGGCAGTTCATTGCCCTGATCGTCGACGATGCGCATTTCGACCCCGTAAGCGGCCACCCCCTGCTTCAGGCGCAGGGAGCGGGCCTCCTCCGCTGGCAGGTCTTCTTGCACACGGCTGTTGTAGGTGCCCAGGGGGCTCATCTCTGTCATGCCCCAGGCGTGATGGGTGTAGACACCGTGCCGTTGCTCGAATTCCTCCATGATGTTCCAGGGGCAGGCGGAGCCTCCCACTACCACCCGGTTCAGGGTGGAGAGCGTTTCATTGTTCTCGCGCAGGTAGTTGAGCAGTGCCATCCACACGGTGGGGACGCCAGCGGCAATGGTGACGCCCTCGGCGTTCATCAATTTGCTCAGTGTCTCCCCATCTGCCATTTTCGGGCCGGGGAAGACCAGCTTGGCCCCCACTGCCGGCACCGCATAGGGAATAGACCAGGCGTTGACGTGAAACATGGGGACCACCGGCAGGACGGCTTCGTGCTGCTGCAGGTTGAAAACGCTGGGCAGCAGAACACCGTAGGTATGCAGCACCATGGCGCGGTGAGAGTAGAGCACGCCTTTCGGGTTGCCGGTGGTGCCAGAGGTATAACAGAGTGCGGCAGCGCTCTGCTCATCCAGCTCCGGCCAGTCAAAAGTGGTGGGCTGCGATTCGATCAGGGTCTCGTAGCAGTGCACGTTCGGCAGCGTCGTGTCCGGCATATGGGCGCTGTCGGTCAGCAGGATATAGCCTTTGACCGATGTGAGCTGGTCGGAAAGGGCCTCGAGCAGGGGCACAAACATCGGGTCGATAAACAGCCAGCGATCTTCCGCATGTTCGATGATGTAGACGATCTGCTCGGCGAATAGGCGCGGGTTGATGGTGTGGCAGACCAGGCCGCTACAGGAGGTGGCATAGTAGAGCTCAAAGTGCCGGTAATCGTTCCAGGCGAGGGTGCCGATCCGGTCTCCGGGCTGGGCGCCCAGGGCCTGCAGCGCATTGGCAAGCTGGCCGATGCGCTCGAAGGCATCGCGATAACAGTAGCGGTGACACGGGTTGTCGGCGGTGACCGAGACGATTTCACTATTGGGGAAGTTCTGTTGCGCGTGACGCATGACACCGGTCAGGGTGAGTTGCGTTCCCATCATCAGGCCGTTCATAGCACTCTCCTTTATTTTTATTGACATCGAATGTCTGTATTAACTTCTACCTCTGGAAAACCTCCGTAACCAATTGTTGCTAAGTCTGGCGGCCTGGTGTCGGCCGCCGGACCAATCACTGCACAATCTTGATCCACTCGCCGGGCTTGGGTTCACCCCGTGGATAGTAGCCATTCAACAGGCGCAGCTGTTCCTCTGCATATTCACCGATATCCATATGTCGCGCCAATGACGAAAAGGTGGTCTTTTCATTGGCTTGAACATACTTCACCCGCTTGATATCCGGCTGCATGACATCGGTCCTGCGCAGTGGGCGAAAGCTGCGAATGCTGGTGAGGAAGAGGTTGTCGTACTGCTCCTGGGCCTCCTTGTCCGAGAGCTCGCCCTGGACCTTGCCCTCGAGCATGTACTGGCGGCTACCGTAATAGAGCACGGCGACCCGGTCCGGGCGCTCGGCGCTGGCGGATGGAAGCTTGCCGGTATGGCCCACCAGCCTGTACTGGCTGAGCGCTTCATCCTGCTCCAGTTCGCGCACATCGTAGACTTCCCGCAGAGCCATATCCGCGGGCTGGTTGCCGTTGCGCTTGGCGACCTTGATGGTGATGGTGGCACTGCTGTCCGGCGCCGTTCCGACGATGGCCGAACGCTGGTTTTCCACCTTCCAGCCCTCGGGGAAAAGCAGGGAAAATCCAAGGCGGGTATGGTTGTAGCGGTTTTTCTCGGTCTGCTGCGCATTCCGGCCGTAGACGAGGCCCTCGGTTTTCTCCCGGTAGTATTCCACCTTGGTGATTTTCTTGTCCTCGGGCAGTTTCCCTGCCGCAGCCACCACTTCCTGCAGGCGGATATCGTTGCGGGGGTGGGTGGAGAAGACACCGTGGTAGGTCTGTGGTTTTTTCCCTTCGAGCCGGGCCTTGCGGCGGGCGAAGGTTTCCTGGTCCTTGAGGATCCCGATCACATTGATCATTGCCTGTGGATCGTAGCCGGCGTTGTACATGTACTGGGCGCCGAAGCGGTCCGCCTCCAGTTCCATGTCGCGGCCGTAGCCTTTGACTGCCGCTGTACTCCAGAGGTTGGCCACATCACCGACGACACCACTACCGGTCACCAGTACTGATAATACGGAGGCGACACCGGCACCGGTCGCCGCCGTTTTCTGGCGTACGGCATGACGGGCCGTCACATGGGCAACCTCGTGTGCCAGTACGGCGGCCATCTCGGCCTCAGAGCGCATGTATGTCAGTAGCCCCCGATTGATATAGATGTAGCCACCGGGCAGGGCGAAGGCGTTGATGTCCTGGCTATCGATGATGGTAAAGGTGTAATTCAGGTCGGGACGGTCACTGGCCTTGGCAATTTTCTGCCCCACATGCTCCACATAGGCGGTCAGAACCGGGTCTCTGTAAATCGGTGTGCTGGCAACCAGTTTTTCATGCATTTCCTTGCCGATATTGATCTCCTTTTCCTCGGACATCAGCACCAGGTCCGGTCGGTTGGTGGCCGGATTGAAGGCGCAACCGGCAGTGGTTGCGATGAGGGCAGCGATGAGTATTTTATTGAAAGTATGCATCGATCCTTTGCCTCCCTAGGATTTTTGCTTTGTTGTCTGCGAGGGCAGCAGAAACTCCTGCAGTTGAAGGGCCATACCCTTGCAGGCGTTGTTCTGAACCCGGGCGATCAGCGGAATCGGTACGACAATGGCCGGCATATACGAAGTGCCCTTGGCATCGGCGCTGAGCTTGCCGGAGAGCTCCTGATCGCGGAAGTCCCAGACCGAGGCCTCGTAGTCAGATTCCTTGTCCCAGGTACCAAAGCCGAAACAGCCCGCACCACCGGTGCCGATGGAGCAGCCAATGGAGCCGGCGCTGGCGGTAGTCTCGGTGGAGCCATCGATCCAGATGATGTATTTCACCCCGTAGGCCTCAAGCCGCTGCCGCAACTCGTCATTTTTCATGACCCGATCCAGGGAGCGCAGGTGCATGGGCGCTGTGCGTGGTTCGAACCAGGGATACATGGCGTCTACGAACTGCTGCTCCGGGATGATATTCAGGCCGGCATCGGGGTTGTGCAACTGTTTGCCAACGCAGTCAATCAGGTCCGGTTCCGTCTCGTAATCGCTGGAATGTCTGCGACCGAGGATGACGACGCTGTCCCCTTTGGCCAGCTCGCCATCGCTGCGACGGTATTCATCGATGACCACGGTGGTACAGCCGCTGAGCAGTACCAGCGCAAAACCAAAAAGAGCTCTAACCACAACAACCTCCTGTCAATTGGTCTGCCCCCGCAGCGGTATCGCCAGGGGGCTGTGGTGCCGGCGACTGCATCCCTGCCGGCACAGGCGCACTGCGCAAATGATTTCGCAGTGCGCAAATTCGCTGCACGCTATTCCACCGGCGTATCCACCGCACTGGCGGTATCCGTCGGCGACGGGATCTTCTCGAGAGAAATCGCCCGGCGTTTGTCCGCAAGCAGCGCCTGCAGCTCGGGCACCTTGGCAAAGCCGGTGTAGAGCGTGGCCCCCGCATCCCGAAGGGCGACATTGATCGCCTGGGCCAGGGCGGCCTCGCGGGATTTGAGGAAAGCCGTCGGAGTCTTACCGTAGGCGGTGATTACCCAGCTGGCCACGGAGTCACCGTTAGGGGCATAGGCGTGCATGTCGTACTTGATCCACACCTCGAAAATATTCACCCGGGTCTCACGGGGCATGGTGAATTGCAGTTCGCGGACCTCCGGTACGATGACCAGCTCCACATCGCTGGGAAGATTGGCGGGGTACTGGCCCAGCGGTATGGTTTCCGCAAACATGGAGCCGAGTACGGTCTCGAACAGGTTTTCCTGCGCCCGACCGGTACTGATATTCCACTCGTCCCGGTCTTCGCTGTCCTCGTGATAAGTGAATTCACGGAAGCCTTCACTCAGGTAAACGCCGACCGTCAGCGGATGCTGCGGCCCCACTGGCTGTGGGAACTCGCCATCCACCTGGACAGTGTGAGAGCAGGCGCCAAGCAATAGGGCTGCGGATGCGGCGGCGAGTCGCATCATCGAGAGAAATCCTTTCTGTCTGTTAGCCATAATCAGCTCCTGGGCTGGCTCTCTGCTAGCGGAAATCGTTGAGACCGACGAACGTACCGCCATTGCGATAGGTCAATTCCCGCATCAATGCTGCAAAGCGTAGACCGGTGGTCTGCAGGTGTGGGGGGCGCGAGAACTGGATCGGGAAGCCGATGGCGTGAATACGCACATTGCGCTTGTCCTCACCGTGCTGTGCATTGACGCGATCCACTGCCAGCATGACCCTGCGGATCGACTTGCCGGTAAACTCATCCCCGAGAACGTAAATACTGATCTTCTTGTTCGGGTCATAGAAGCTGCGCACCGCTTTCTGAATGCCCTCCACCGGGCTGGAGTTACTGAACGGGTTCCAGGACCGCAACCTTTTCAGGATGGCGTCCCGGCGCCCGGGGGTGTCGGGGATCCATTTATTGCGGTAGTTGGAGAACATGTAGTCCCCCATGTCGTTCATCACCTGGATGCCCTTCACGTTGGGATACAGGTTCAGGGTGTTGACCATCTCGTTCATCATCCGGTCCCAGCCGTAATTAAACATACTGCCGGAGGTGTCGATGATGAACAGGATGTATTCGCTGTCGACGGGAATACCGCCGATAACATTGTTCTTGCGCTGATAGTTTTCGCCCAGCAAGCGACGCATTTCCGCAGTCATCGACTGCAGTGCGACGGTGAGCTCACCGCGGATCTTGCCCTCTTCCGACTCCCCTTCGGTCTTGCGTGCGAACTGGGCCTGCAGGGTTTCCAGCTCCCCTTTGAGAATGGCGATGCGCTGGCGCTCGATATCCAGCTGTTCCCGCTTGGCATTGAGGTCCCGGTTGAGCACGGTGGTCTCACCGCGGATCTCTGCCAGTTGGTCCTGCAGGTCTTCCACCTGTCCGTCCAGGTCCAGCTCTGCCTCTTCCAGGACGATGGGCTCGACAGTCTTGGCAATCATCAGCAGCAGCACGATGGCGCCGAAGCCACAGCAGATGACATCGAGAAAGGAGATGCTGAATTCTTCCTGTTGTCTTTTGTTGCGATTACGTCTCATGGCCAGTCCCTCGAGGGTGCCAGGAAGGAGCCCTGGGTTTCCATGGCAAGCTTCCAGAATTCACTGGCGGCGTAGGGGTCGCCCTCCATCGGTGCCAGAATTACATTCACCGGCACGTTTTTCGGCAGCACTTTGACCGCCCGCTTGAACAGGTCGAGGCGCTTTTTGCCGGAAATGGTGTTGCCCCGGGGTGCCTTCATGCCCTGTGTTGGCAAGCCATCGGTGATCAGGATGATGTTGTCCGGCAGCGGGCTCATGCCATTGATGGCGTTGAAGACCCGCTCAAGGCTGGTGCCATTTTCAGGGACCACCTTGTCCAGCTCCTTGATGGCCTGGTCCAGTTGATCCCGGTCATCGACATTCAGCCAGCGACTCTCTGTGCCGGGTATGGCGGAACGGAAACCGGTATTGAAGGTGAAGATCTGGTACTGGCTGTCCTGTGGGAACTGGGAGGTAAGCCATGAAACCGTATTGACGGAGCGACGCCATTTGCCGGTCTCGCGCTTCACCCGTGATGACATATTGCGGGTACGGATAACCTTGATCAGCTCGTCGCCGAGCATGCTGGCGGAGGCATCCAGCAGGATCAGGATACGGTCGCCGCCAAGTCGCAGGCCGGTGAGATACTGTCGATCGCCATCGCCGACAAATTTGCGCACGTTATTGCCCAGTTTCTTGTTTTCGGCCTCCAGTTCTTTCTTGGCCTGCTCGAGTTTCTTGAGCTTTTCCTGCAGGCGTTTGATGTCCTGCTCTTCGGTATTGCTGTCGATCTCGGCGATATTGCCTTTGACCTCGTCGATCTGCTCCATGATCCGCCTGGCCAGCCCCTGGGCCTCTGCGAGTTCGTCGCTGGTGACGTCGAGGGTGTTGCGCGCCAGCACCAGATGCTCGCGGCCAAACTCCACTTCTTCCTGCAGCAGGTTGACCTCGGCGGCGAGGTCCTGGTTTTCTGCCTGAATGTCCTGGTCGGAGCCGTGCTTGATGATCAAAAAGATCAGCGCCACGGCCCCGAAACCGCAGGACATGATGTCGAGAAACGACAGGCTGAAGGCGGAAAAACGCCTTTTTCTACGCGCCATAACGCTCCACGCTGATTGCGGTAATCACGTCTTCCAGATCCGGTACCCCGATCCTGTCTCCGGCGGCAAGGTTGACCGGTGTGGAGATCTCCTGCCCGTTCAGCATCAGGCGCGCGCCGGCATCGACACGCAGTGCCAGGCGGCCTGCATGGCTGGTGACGGTGCCAGCGGGGTGTTCCGGGGGCGTGGGGGTGATATTGAGTCTGCCTTCTTGCCAGCTGACAAACAGTGGCTGCTGTGCTGCCAGTGCCCGGTGGCCGAACAGCAGGTGGGTAGCCGCCGCTTCTGCGGCGCTGTTGACCTGCACTGCCACCTCGCTGGGAGGCGCGGCGTCGAGTGCGTTGACCAGGGGCAGGGCCTCGGCAGTGCTGTAAACCTGCTCCCAGCGGCCTGCGACCGCCTGCGCAATACAGTTGTGGGGCAACAGGTGAATGCGTTCCGCAAGTTGCGCTCCAGCGGGAATCTCCGCCCAGCGGTGTGAGACGAACACGACACTGGTGGATTCCGACAGGTTTTCGATCAGGGCCCGCACGCGGGACAGTATCGGGGTGCTGGCGTCCTGTAGCTGGCGCAGGGTGACCTTCGCGGTACGGTCTTCCATTTCGGCCATGACCTCACCGCCTCGCATGGCGCGATTGATCCATTGGGGCATCAGGTCATAGAGCTGCTGCTCCGCCTCGGCCGAGTGCATCGGGTCGAAGCGACACTGCATAATGAAGGCGTCGGTGAACACCCGGGCCCAGGCATCCTGGAAGTGCTGCAGCCCGGCATCGTTGACGGTCTCTGCGATATCCAGCACCGCCTGTTCGTGCACGGCGACGCGGCTCACCAGAGTCTGCTGTCGTTGCAGTTCCACGTGCAGGTGCACGCCGCGGGGGGCAACGGAACTGATACAGGCCGTGGCGGCATCCACCAGCCCGACGGCGTTGATGGGGCTCTCCTTGATGATGCCCAGCAGCAGGGCGAGCTGTTCACGGCTGAAATTGCCGGGCACCGCCAGCGCCAGCTTTTCCGGCAGGTCGCAGTGGTCGGCTACTTCCTGGAGATGGCAGTAGGCCAGGTCCGCGTGATGCCGGCAGCGGGCATTTTCCGATTTCAGGCTTTCGAGGCTGAGGCGCCGCCAGAACTGGTTGTTGACCTGGGTGGGGTGGCAGCGCGCGCGCATCAGGGCTGCGGTCCCGACCAGAATCTTGTGGGGCTCCACGACCGCCATTCCCGGACTTTCCAGAATCTCATCGGTGCCGGTAAATACCCGCAGCCCGCAGTCATTGATTTCAAGGACACCTTGTCCCATAGGGTATTCCTCTTTTCACTGTACCGCCCCGGAGCGAGGGATTGGCGCCGTGGCGAAGCGCTGTTTTGCTCAACGTTTTCTTTTTGCCTGCGACCCGTTAACTGACTTTCAGAAAGCGCAGCAGGTTGTTGTCGCAGTAATTCTGTGTGTCCAGTACCAGCCGCTCCTGCATCAGCTGCAGCTGGTGGGTGAAGAACATGATCACGATGCTGATCACCAGGGCGATGAAAGTAGAGTTGAAGGCCACACCGAGACTGACGGTCACGCCGGCGATATCACCCTCGACTGCGCGGTGAGCCTGCGATAGTGCCTCGCCGATACCGCGCACCGTGCCGATAAAACCGATCGAGGGGATGGCCCAGGTAATGTACCGGACCATGGCCAGTTCGGAATCCAGTCGATCCCCCTCGGTCTCGCAGACTTCCTTCACGGAATTGGACACTGCCGCCACGTTCTTGGTGGACGCAAATCGCTGCAGGGCGGTGAGTAGCGCGCGCGGCAACAGGTAGTTGCGTTCCTCCTCCGGCAGAGCCTGAATGGGGCGTGAGAGGTCGCGCGCGTCCTCAGGCAGGATGGGCGTGCCCTCACTGACATTGAGCAGTGCCTTGTCCAGCAGTCGCCGCTCACGCATGCTGCGCTGCGCCTTGAGCCCCATGATGGCCATGGCCCAGAGCATCAGCACAAAGCAGGCCTCCTGCTCGTAGTCGCGCATCACGATGTAGAGTGAGCGCTGCTGGACGTAGGTTTCACCGGCTGCCTCACGCGCCAGCTGCTCTTCGATCAGCGCATCGGCATTGGGGCGAATGATGGCCACATACACCGCATGTACCAGGATCACCGCTGCCAGCAGGGCAAACAGCTGGAAGATAAAATCGGACGACTTGAATTTCATAGTGCTTCTCGCTCAGTTACCGGGGCGGCCCGACGGGCGCCGGCCCCTGCAGATTCTATTTGTCGCTTGAGGCTCAACTCTGGCCAACGAGAGCCCGGACTTAAATGTCCACCGGGAATGAAACCGACAGATCCTCTGAGATCTCTTCGGAGGCTTCGTACTCATCGGCGTTGTCACTGCCGCTTTGAGCGCTGCCGTCCTCGCTGGCCTTTTCTTCTACCTGGGCCACCTGCACAGGCTCTTCCTGCTCCTCCTCATTCTCGGTGGCCTCCTGGCCGATCGCCAATCCACTCGAGACGGCTAAGCCGATAGACAGCAGAAGGGCAGCGAGTAAAGCGGTAACCGCTGGAAACGCAGCCGAGGCGGTGCGTGCATGGACCTGATCGATTGTTTTTTCTTCGCTCTGATGGCGTTTCATGCTCGTCTCCTAGTTCACCCAGCGCGCCAGGCGAAAGCCCACATCATTGCGTGGCTCGGCACCGTAATCCCGGTAAGACAGGCGCAGTTCGGTCAGTCCGGCGTGGCGCCAGCTGGAGCCGCGGATCACGTGGTAGTCGCCGTCCTGGGGACCGACCGGGTTTTCCTCCCGACGCAGGGAGAGACCGGTGCCGATGGTGTACAGGTCGTGAATCCATTCCGAGACATTGCCGCCCAGGTCATAGATACCCAGTGAATTGGGCTGGTAGCTGGCCACGGGAGCCGTAGCGGCGTAGCGATCGGTATAGGTGCGCAGCACGGCGGGAACCAGCTGGGCGGCATTGTTATCGGCGAAGTTGCCCGAATTTTTTCGCACTGGCAGTTCGTCGCCCCAGGGGAATTTTTTCATGCTGCCACCCTCGTAGCGGGCAGCCCAGGCCCACTCGGCCTCGGTGGGCATCCGATAGCCGTTGGCGCTGGCGTCAAAGCCCACAACCCGATTGCCTTCGGTGCGATAGACCGGCCGCAACCCGTCGCGCTCGCTGAGCCAGTTGCAGAACATGGCGGCATCCGCCCAGCTGATGTTCACCACCGGCAGGTTGTCATTGTCGAGGCTGACCCCGTTCACATGACTGGAAGTGTGCATGCGCTGGTAGCGGCGAAACTCGCGATTGGTCACCTCGGTGGTACCCAGGTAAAAGGGGCGGGTGAGGGCAATCTGGCGCATGACTTCATTGGCGCGGCGCCCCTGTTCCCGTCGCGAAGAACCCATGGTGAACTGGGCGTTGGGGCGCATCAGCAGCATGCGGCCTCCGGCCCCGTGGGTGACTTCCGCCGGTACCTGGCTCCAGCGAGCCTCCTCCGCAGTAAGCAGCACCGCGCGGATACTCTGTTCCAACTTGGCACTGGGCACAACGGTGGTTTCGTAGTCCTCGAAACCCTCCTTGCGCACCACGATGCGATGACTGCGGGCGGGCAGGGTAAAGGTCTCTCCCGCGGCACCTGCCAGCCGCCCGTCGATATAAACCTCCGCGTTGGATGGGCTGCTGGTGACGCGAACCTTGCCGAACACTGCGGAGAGGTCGACGCTGAGTTCCCGCTCGACACCAGCGGTGATATCGATACTCCGCTCTATTGCCGAGTAGCCGTCCTTGAACAGGCGCACCTGGTGAGTGGTACCCGGTTCCAGCTCCACATCCATTGGCGTGCGGCCGCGGAATTCACCGTTTACCGTGACGCTGGCGCCAGTCGGGGTGCTGGCGAGGCGCAGGATGCCGTCCGCTGCTGCAAGATCTACCGGGGTCAGGGCCTGGTCTACCCCAGCGGTCACTGCAACCGGGACCTTTGCAGTCTTGTGCTGGGGCTTGGAGATTTCCACGATGCGATCACCCTGGATCAGTTCTGCGGTCAGCGGTGTGGTTCCCAGGACTTCTCCCTCGACTGTTACCGTCGCACCGGGCGGGTTGCTGCTGATGCGCACGTCGGCCCAGGCAGGGCGCAACTTGGCCTGGAGGCGCTGGGTGTTATCCAGACCCTGGATATCGACCTCGCGGGTAAATGGCAGGTAGCGATCGGTGAGCACGGTGACGCGCTTGCGGCCCGCGGGAATGTTTCGTGCCAGCCCGCCATCGCTCTCCACTTCGGCGCCGTCGATTAGGACGCGCACGGGTACCGGAGGGTCGCTCACTACCTGGAGGTGCCCCGGCAGCCGCTCGAGTGTCACCGCGTAGCGGCTGTTTTTATCCCCGGATACCGACACGTCACCGCTCTTTGGCAGATAGCCGGTGGCGCTCACTGTGTATTCATAGTTACCGGGCAGCACCAGGTGCCCGTCGCCAAGCGGAATGGCAAAGCCGCTGACCTGCACATTGGCATCGGCGGGCTGGGTTTCAAAAATGAGGGAACGGGCCACCAGGAGGTAAACGAGAATCAGCAGGCCGAAAAGCATACTGCCGGCAATGATGAGTGCGCGGGGCGAAAGCAGTAGTTGCCGCGCGCGGTCTTCCACCTGCACGGGAGTGAAGCCAGTGGGCTGGATTACCGAAAAGTCTTCGTCCGCGCGATCGCCATCACGGACAGGTACCGCTTCCTTCGCTGTCATTTATGCCTTCCTGTTACTGCGCACTTATCTGAATTATCGCAATGGCGGCGGCCATCGCCGCACTCAGGCCTCACGTATTGGCACTTCTTCTTCCGTGCATAACAGCTTAGCCCGCAACCCTGACAGGCATGGCGGTCGCCTGATTCTTTGGCGCAAAAAACATCTTTTTGCGGATACTGGCGTCGCCGATCGGTTCAGCTTTGAGTTGCAATAATTCCCGGTCCTGACTCAGAGCTGGCGGGTTGTCAGCAGACTGCAACCTCAGCGAATGAACAGTGACCTGGTCATTGGATCGGAATTTCGGGCGACGGTTCTTTGGCTCAACTGTTATTGGCGCTGTTTATTTTTTCTGCACACCGGATGACAACCACCGGCGGCTCCTCCCCCGGCACTACGGTAAATTCGCGCCGCACATCCCGGTAACCGGCACGGGTCCCGACGGCGGTATAGCGGCCCGGCTTGAGGGGGATTTCCCGCTCGTTGAAGTTACCCAGCCGGCCTACGTGATAGATGGTCACCTGGGTTGTGGCGTCGGACTGCAGCTTGACCGGAACCGGGATTACCGCCTGGGTAAGCGCGGTCTCCAGAGACTCTATCTGCCCCTGAAGCCTGGGTGACTCCGCATTAATGGCGCGGGCATCCTTGAGTACGGTGCGAGCATACTGATTGCGTTGACTGCCGCTAAGGGACAGCCGGTCATTCAGCAGTTCCTGTAAACGATCGTCCAGCTCGGCCCGGGCCTGGGCCCTTGCCTTGCCGGTGATGGCCGAAACCAGGCTCTTATCCATTGCCAGAAGCTTGTCATAGCTTTTCACCGCCGCGTGCCACTCTTCCGAAGTCTCCTGCTGGCGCGCCTGAGCAAAAAGGCGATCGATGCGGGTCTGGGTCAGGCCGCTTTTGGCCTGCTGAATGCCGAGCGCAGGATCCTCTTCGTTCGGTTTCAGTTTCTGTGCGCTCTGGAATGCCTCAAGCGCTGCAGAGAAGTCCCCGTCACCAATGGCTGCGTAACCCGCTGACATCGCCTCGCTGTAGTCCCGGTCTTTGATGGCAGAAAGCACCTGGGGCAGCAATACCTTGGCCGGGCGGATCTCGCCGTCTACAGCCAGGGATTGGCGCAGGGCGTCGCGGGCGGTGTCCAGATCCTGCTCGGCGAATGCTTGCTTGCCACGGGAAAAATGCTGCCAGGCCTCGGGCAGCTTTTCCGCCCGGGCCTTGCCTTTGACACCGCGGGGATGATCCTCGGAGATGGTGAGCACCAGGTCGAATGCGTGATGTGCACCCTCGGCATCCCCTCGATCCAGGGCATCGTTTCCTTCCGCCAGGTGTTTTTCAATACGCTCGGGAATGCTTTCCCGGATTTCCTGCAGGGCGGCCAGGGAGGCCCGATATTTCTCCAGCGCCTGCATGAACTTCCGCTGGCGGTAGATGACATCGGCTTCCTCGGCGATACCCCGCGCGCTGCCGAAATCCTCGGCCGCCCACACATCGACCTGGCGTTCGCGCAACTCTTCCTGAAGTGCAAGAATCTCCTGCAGTACCTTCTGCACTTCCCGGCGCTGCTGCGCAATCTCTGCATCGCTGAAAGGTGAAGCCTTGATGGGGGACGGCTTTGCGCCTGTGGTGGGTTCCTGCGTTGCCTCCGTCGAGGCAACAGGGCGCTGAACTTTGGGTTTTTCCACTGCCTGGGGTAGGAGCCAGAAGACGCCTACCAGGCCAAAGGCCAGCACGGAGCCAATAAGAACAGGGCGGAAATCCCGGCTGCTATCTTTGCTTTTCGTCGTGCTGTTTTTCGGTTGCGCGGTGCTCTCAGCTGTTTCAGAGCCGCCAAAACTGAAGTCTGCGGGGCGGATAACGCCCTTATCGTCCGGATTCTGGTCGCGGTGTTGCATAGTGATTCCGCAATGTCGTGGTTATTGTTCCGGGGGTAGAGCGAAGGCATGCCTCCGCTCCGCATTTCAGATACTGCCGTCCATTCCGCCGGTTTCCGCTTCGTAAATCTCTCTCAGGAGCTCGCGCCACTGGCGGTACTGGTTCTCGACCGTTCCGCTCAGTGTCACTGTGCGGTCTTCCAGCTCGACGATCTGCGGCTCCACTTCCGCCTGCATGGAATCTCCCAGCTCCTGCAGGGCTTCAATGTGCATCTTCGCTTCGCTGCGCCGGTCAAAGCCACTCTTTACCAGGTAACCGCCCCCGGCAACCGCCACATTGGCGGCCTGGCGCGCTGCACCGCCGCCTGCACCGGCCGCAGCGATACCGCCGACGATGGCCGCTGCCCCCATGATGGTGTGGTTGCGGGCCTTGCGCTTGAGCTCACGCATCTGCTGAACTTCCTCAAAGCTCAGTGCCCGCCACTCCTGGTAGGGCTCCTCCATGGATTTGACGAAGGTGCCGTAGTAGCCCTGCAGGGTGTCCACAAACAGGTAGTCCCGCTCGCGGATGCGACGCACACGCTGCAGCATCGGGTCGTTTTCGGCGGGCAGGGCATTGAGCTGGTAGATGCCGTCTTCACTGCGGGTGAGGTAGCGAGAGAACGCATCCGGTGAAAAACTGCGGGCAAATTTCATCTCGGAAATGGTGCGCAGTTCGGCAATGTACTGGTCCGAGAGTTGCTGGCGGTAAACCAGCATGTCGTTGGCGATCTTGTTGTACAGGCCCTGAAAAGCGTCGCCCTCGGTGGGGTGTTTGCGATCGTAGGCATAGTGCGATGCTTTCTCGCTGTACTCTTTGGTGAACCAGCGCTGGCCGCGAGAGTCCGTCACGGTCACTTCCAGGGTGAGAGTCTCGCCGTCAGACTGCAGGATGCGGCCGGAAACGGTGACGTCGATGTTGGTGCGCTGGCTGGGAATTACCCGCACTGCGCCCCAGCCCTGGCTTGACTGCAGTGACTCCGACAGGGTCACGGCAATATAGCGGGATTCCGCCTGGCGCAGCTCTGGAAATACCAGCTCCTCTTCGTTGACTTCGGCAGTGTCGAGCCCCGGGTCAAACTGGACAATGCCAACGTCCAGCAGCCGGTCCTCGGCGATGGCGGCATCCTCGACTGTCAGAGGGGTATAGGCCGTGGTGCGCACCTCCGTGGAGGCGCAGCCCACCAGTGCCAGGGCAGCCAGCAGCGCCATGGCGCGGCTGACGGTGCGGGCGAAGCCGGTGTGAAATAGGCTGGCGTTCAGTGACTGCATTGGGGGTCCCTCCGCGACTACTTCTGCGCTTTTTTGTATTTCCGATATTCCTCCCACAGCTTCTCACGAAGCTCCGGGTCCGATTCCCGCATGGCGGCCTCACGAATTTGCCGCGCCACCACATCGTCGTCATCCCCTTTGGGAATGTCGGCGGGTACCACCGGTGCGCTGCCACCGTGATCGTATTCGCCCTTGCGGCCTGCGGTGGGCATACCCGGACCGGTAGCCTGGCCGCTGGAATTGTTCTGCTCCGGGCCGCCGCCCTCACTGCCACCGCCACCGGGAGGGGGTGGTATCTCCGCCTCGGCGGACTCGATCAGGTCCTCCAGGGACTCGCCGGGGGGTGGCTCATCCATCTCCTCCGTTTCCTCCTCAGAGGCGGGGCGGTTACGGACATAATCCCGCTCACGCAGGATCATGCCGTCGTAGCTGGCCATGGTGGCTTCAAACTCCCCTTCCAGCTGTTCCACCCGCTGGGCCGCTGTCGCTGGTGCCTCATTGGGGGCGCTGCCACCGCGGGCGGGGCTGCCGCCGCTTGCGGGTGAGCCGCTCGGGGCGGAAGCGCTGGCTGCGCTGCTCGCCGATGAGGCGCTGCTGCTGGAGGCGCTGCTGGCAGAGCTGCTACTGGAAGAGCTACTGCTACTGGAAGAGCTGCTGGAAGAGGACGCGGTCTGCTCCTCCTCGGAAAAATCGATTTCCTCCGGTGGCTCTCCCTCGCTGTTAGTGGAGGGGTCCGGGGGCATATTGCTCTCCTCCGGACGCTCATCCGACTCGCTGTAGACCGGCGAGGATGGCTGGTCGTTGCGAGCGGTCGGATCCGGCATGGAGTCACCGGCCGAGCTCTGCTGGCGGCTCTGTTCCTGTCCGCTGCTGGAGGCGGTGCTCGCCTCGCGGCTGGCTTCGCTGCCCGACTCAATGGTTGGCATGCTGGTATTGGTGCGGCTGTCGCTGCTGCTGGGCATGCTCTGGCTCGGTGAGCTGGAAGAGCTGCTGGGCGGCATGCCACTGCTGGCAGTCTGGGGTTGGCTCTGGCTGCGGCTCGAGGAGGAGCTGCTGGAGCTGGATTGTGATTGCGACTGCGACTGTGACGACGAGCTGGGGGAGGACTGTGACTGCGAGGGCTGCGCCGGTGGCTGCTGCTGCGTCTGCTGGGTTTTACAGCCACTGATGACTGCGCTCAGCACAATGGCCGAAGCGAGAGTGCGCCAGCCCAGAGCGTGTTGTTCCGAGTTTCGTACCGCTATCCGTAGAGTCATTGTTCTCTCCTGAGTCCCGGGACTGGCCCGGGCCGATGTCGTGCGTGAGCGTCTGGCGCGGTCCCCGGAAAAGGGCTTACACGCCACTTCACAGTGCACAGGGCCGGGCAGAGCCCGGCCTGAGTCTGGTCGATTATGCGTCCTGCTCTCTTCGACAGCGCCTGTTATCCTGGGTTTGGTCGCTGCCGTGAATGGGCGTCAAAATCGCTTTCTATTGTTGTCAGTCGAATACGAACCGCTGCACGATGCCGCTGGTTTCCACCGGTTCGCCATTTGCAAAGCGTGGGCGGAATTTTGCACGTTTCAGTACATTGCGAACGCGGGAGCGCATACTGACGCTATCCGATGGCTGGGCGTTCAGTATCTTGATGTTGCGCACCTTGCCGAAAGCAGTCACGTCGTAGGAAACGGTCACATAGGATTCCGCCAGCCCCGGCTGATCGGCATCGAGCATTGGCAGTGCCGGTAGTGCTGCAGGCCGGCCAAATATGGCGTCGATTTCCCGATTGGTAGCACCGTTGTCCCAGAGTGCCTGGTAGGCCTCTCCGTAAGTCTTCCTGGCCGAATGCCACTTGTTAAACATCATATACCAGTCGCCGAGTTCCACCTTGGCTTTTGCGGAAGCGGCCGGGGGGGACTGGGGGTTTTTCTGATAGACATCCACTATCCGGGCGATGGCCTGCTTGCCGGAGCTGAAGCTGTTGAGGCGATAATGATCCAGCTTTGTGCGCTGGGCAGCTTCCATGTCGGGACCGCCGCCGAAATTGGTATTGATGACAACCGGCTGCTGCGGTTCGCCCTTGTAGGTGGCGAGATAGTAATTGGTGGCCTTGAGACCACGCAGCGCCTCCACAAGGCGCAGGTCATTGGCGCCGAAGTTCTGCGTAATGATATCCACTGCCAGGCTGTAAAGGTCGGTGGCACTGATCAGGTGCTCGAACAGGGTGCCACCTTTCTCCTCTTTGTAAGCCTGCAGGTGCCAGCGGCTGAGGTTATCGATCACGGGCAGCATGCGGGGATCACTTTCCCCGAAATTGCGCGCGTGCAGCCAGTAGAGGTACTGCTGGTTGTCGTTGGCGTCTTCCCATTGATTGAGTGCAATCTGGCTCTCAATCATGCGCTCGATCATGGGCACCTGGTTCAGGGAATAGAGCCCCTCATTGACCCGGTTGATGAGCATGGCGCGACGGAACTCGCTGATAGCCTCTTGGTGGGCGCCGTTGCGCTGAAGTGCAGTCGCCAGTCCCACCAGCTGCTCATCAAGTCCGGCGCCATAGGCGCCGTGCAGGGCCTCCATTTCCTCAATCTGCTCGCGATAGTTGTCGACGATTTCGGAGGGGCGCAACTGTCGCTTTGCCAGCTGCAAGGGTTTGGATGCCGCTTCGAGATAGGCGGGAGGTGGAGCGCTGGATTCTGTCGCGGGTGTGTCGCCGACATCCGCGCAGGCGTTGCCACACAGCAGAGCTGTGGCTGTAAACATCAAGCCGATAGCAATGTCTTTGCTGATTTCTGTCTGTGTCACGATTGAACCACTTCTGTTCCATGTTTTGCTTCACCCGTCCCCGCGGCTTCTGCGGCCAGGAGTCGAGCACTTAACTCTGCTTTAGCGCTGGCGCCGTGCAGATTTTCTCTCCCTGAAGTGTGGTTCTCTCAGTCCCTGACAGTGCCCGGAGTGAGTTAGATCCGGAGCCGAGTGCGGCGAAAAGTTGATTACTGCGCCGCAGCCCGTGTTGGCGCCCTGTGCCTGTTATTCGGCGCCTTGCCAAATCAGTATAGCCAACCGGACATTCTTGGCCCGCCATCTCGGCTTTGGAATTCTTCTTAGCGGGCGATTTTTTCCTACAGGATCGATTACGTTGCTAACCCCCCAATCGGTTTAGCAGTTCGACCTCCCGCAATGCAGCTGTTGGCATCGATATTAGGAAATACGTGCCAAAATTTTTGTGTTCAGGTTAATAAATTGGCATCTCCGTACAAGTCGCAGTCTCGGCCGGCCTGTAAAGTTGGTGACCGTAATTAGTGAATCATCCATGTCGAGATATTCATCCTAATAGAAGGAGCTTGGGGTCAATCCTGATGCGCCTTGCGCCGGCAGCGTGGTGGAAATATTTGGACAGAGGGCCGGCAAGCGCCATAATCACCGCAGACGATAAAGAGGAGAGTTGAGGTGACGGTATCCATTGATCCCGCCGTGGCGGCGAGTCTTCGGGGATTTGAAGTGCCGGAAAAGCTGGGATTTGGCACTGTGATGGCGCCGGTAATGTTTCGCGCCACCTGCCAGGACGGTGTCTGGAGTGGGGGTGAGCTGCTCCCCTATGCACCGCTGGCCCTAGACCCGGCGGCCAAGGTGTTGCATTACGCCCAGTCCTGCTTCGAGGGGATGAAAGCCTACCGGACAGCGGATGGTATCGGCCTGTTCCGGCCGGAGCGCAATGCCCGGCGGATGGCATATTCAGCCCAGCGGCTGTGCATGCCCCCGGTGCCGGAGACCCTGTTTATGGACGGCGTGAAAAGCGTGACCGCCTACTGTGCCAACCTGGTTCCGGCCAACAGCGGTGAGTCTCTCTATCTGCGTCCTTTCCTGATCGGCACCCAGCCGGATCTATCCGTGTCCGCCAGCACCTCCTACGAGTTCTATGTCATTGCCAGCCCCTCCGAGGCCTATCACGCCGGCAATATGCGCGTGTGGGTGGAGCGCGAGGATGCGCGGGCAGCGGTCGGCGGTACTGGGGATGCCAAAGTTGGCGGCAATTACGCGGCTTCCCTGCAGAGTATCGCGCGGCTGAAAAAGCGCGGTTTCGACCAGTCCCTGTGGCTGAACCCGGGCAACCGCCACACGGTGGACGAGCTCTCGGGCATGAATTTCTTTGCGGTGATGGATGGTGAGCTCCACACCCCGGCCCTGAACGGGGCGATTCTCGAGGGAGTCACCCGCGATTCCCTGCTGACGCTGGCCCGGGAGAAGGGCTATACGGTGCACGAGCGGCAAATCGACATCGACGACCTGCTGGCGCTGGTCCGCTCTGGCACCTGTAGTGAGGCCTTTGCCTGCGGCACTGCGGCAATCATCAGTCCCATCAGTGTGCTCGGTGACGGTGACGGGCTCTATGAACTTTCCGCGGCGCCGGGACCGGTGGCGGAGAGCCTGCGCTGTGCGCTGCTGGATATCCAGGAAGGCCGCGCGGCAGACCCCTTTGGCTGGATGGTTCCCGTAAACATCGCCAGCGTGGATTGACCCCCCGGCGGCGCATCGAGAATGTGCCCGCCATGTTCCCTTCATTTTTTCACAAGTGCTATCGATCGGGTTGATCGGTAGCATCTGGCGCCTGAAAACTGTTTCCCGTGGAAACGCCAATGAAATCAAATGCGCCAAAACCCGAAAGTGCGTTGACTTGCGCGACCACACTGCTACAAGCTGAAAGAGCAAAATAAGAAAAAGCTGGAACTTCGGGAATGGCCGCAGTGGTATTCCTCACTTTGACACGCAGTATCCAGATCAATTTGAGCAAACAGGTCTCGCCCGCAGTTCCTCGCGAAGCGTGAGGAAAACAGGATGTTGAGCCATATGTTCGGACTGCTGGTACAGCCGCGCAGGCAGTGGCAGCTAATCGGAAATCTGTCGGAAAAGAGTCTTCGCCGCCAGATCCCCTATGTCATCGTGTTGGCGCTGTTGCCGGCGCTGGCCTGGTATTTCGGTACGACCGAGGTCGGCTGGTCCATCGGCGAGGGTGACACCCGCCGCATCACCCGCGATAGCGCGCTTTCCCTGGTTGCGGTGTTTTACTGCACCATGGTGATTGCCGTCGTTGCCATCGGTTACTTCATCCACTGGATGGCGAAAACCTATGGTGCCGAAACTTATCCCATGAAGGGCATGGTGATCGCCGGATTCACCGCGACCCCGATTTTTCTCGCCGGCGCGGCCGGTTTCTATCCCATCCTGTGGCTGGATATCTTGCTGGCGACCCTGGCGGTTGCCTATGCGGTATATCTGCTCTACCTCGGGATCCCGATTGTCATGGGCGTTTCTGAGGAGCGTGGCTTCCTGTTTGCCAGCGCCATTGTCACGGTGTCTCTGGTGGTTGTCGTGATGGTGATGGTGGGTACGGTGCTGTTCTGGAGTTTTGTGTCGGCACCGGTATTCCACTAGTGCCGTGACAGGGCAGGCGGGGCCGGGGTGTTTCCCCTCGGCACCCGGCCCTGGACCCTATCCCTCTTCTCTGGTGGCCGTGCCGGAGTCGGCTTGCCGGGAGGCTTCGCCGCTTACTGCACCCTCAGTGCCCTCAGTGCCCTCTGCGGCAGCCTCCGCGCTTACCCCGATACCTTCGCCCGTCATCATGTCGCTGCCGTCAGGGTGATAGCGGAACTCCAGCATATAGCCGCTGGCAAGCTGGAGGCGCTGTGACTGGGCATTGTCCCGCTTCAGCGTTACCTCGCCGAGCGCGTGTGTTACTGCTTTGGGCCCCAGGTCAAAGCAGTGCACCTCCATCGCGGCGATGTTGACGTCTTCGCTCACTACCGAGTGCTGCAACAGTTGCAGGCGCAGCTGCTCGCCTTCGGCCTGTAATCGATAGCCGGGGCCACTGGCCAGGGGGACACGGTACTTGATTGCCCCCCAGGCGCTGTCGCAACGGATGGCGCTGTACTCGCGCACGCTGCTGGGACCCGCAATAGCCCCAGAGTCATAAACATCAAATGCCTTGCCCAGCTCCTGCAGGGACTGGTGCCGCTGCCCGTCCGGGGTGGTGATCAGGACCTCCAGGGTCTCCTTGGCAGATGCCCCCGGCATGGCGCCGAGGCAAGCAATCGTGGCGAGAGTCATTAAACGAATACGCATGGGATTCCGTTTTTATCTGCTTTCGCTCACGACACTACCGCGGCTGACGAGCGCCGGCAAGAAAGGTGCCTTGCCGGCGGGGCGGGGATTGGATAATATCTGGCCGCTGGCAGCCAGTTCATTCTCTTGGCTTGCAAATTGGTACAAACGTACAGCTTAGGTGCCGCTTCACCCCTGCAGGTGCCTGGCAGATGAACAAATAACTCCAATAAAAGGACAACCTCATGAAGAACTCTGCGTACCTGAGCATGGTACTGGCGGCACTGCTGGCCGCAGGCTGCTCCGAGAAGCCCGAAACCAAGGCGGATGCCGCCGGCCAGGAGCAAGCTGCAGATTTCCAGAAGGACCTGCTGAAGCGGTTGATCTCCGCCAAGTCCGGCGACGTGATCGAGCTCCCCGCAGGCACATTCTCCATCAACCGCAGTCTCTCCCTGAACGTCGATGGTGTGACCATCCGCGGTGCCGGCATGGACAAGACCATTCTCTCCTTCAAGGACCAGATCCAGGGCGCGGAAGGCCTGCTGGTCAATGCCAGTGACTTCACTATCGAGGACCTCGCCATCGAGGACACCATCGGTGATGCGCTGAAGGTCAATGAGGGTGAGAACATCATCATCCGCAATATCCGAGTCGAGTGGACTAATGGCCCCGCCACGGAGAACGGTGCTTACGGTATCTACCCGGTACAGACCAAGAACACCCTGGTGGAAGGCACCGTGGCCATCGGTGCGTCTGACGCCGGTATCTATGTGGGCCAGTCCCAGAACGTGATCGTGCGCAACAACCGCGCCGAGTACAATGTGGCCGGTATCGAGATCGAAAATACCATCGGTGCCGATGTCTACGACAATGTGGCGACCAACAATACCGGTGGCATTCTGGTCTTCAATATGCCCAACCTGCCGCAGCCGGGTCACAGCACTCGCGTGTATGACAACAAGGTATTTGAGAACAATACCGAGAACTTCGGTCACGAGGGCACCCCGGTAGCCGCGGTGCCGGCGGGCTCCGGTATCGTGATCAACTCCAACGACTACGTGGAGATTTTCAACAACGAAATCGCCGATAACGATACCGCGAATGTGATCGTCAGCAGTTACTACACCGCCGGTTACTACTCCGACAAGTCCACCCAGGACGCTTTCGATCCGTATCCGGAAGGTATCTACATCTACAACAACCAGTTCACTGGTGGTGGCGAGTCTCCGGACCACCTTGAGCTGAAGGCGCTCAAGCTGGCCAAGTTCGGCCTCAGCGGCAGCCTGCCGGACATCCTGTGGGATGGTGTGGTCAATGAACAAAAGCTCGTGGATGGCAAATTGCCGGACTCCCTGAAGCTGTGCATCGATAATGGCGATGCCGGTATTATCAATATCGACGCCTCCAACGACTTCAAGAACATCTCCACCGACATCGCTGCGCACCAGTGCTCCCTGGAGAAGCTGCCGCAAATCGTGCTGGATTTTGACAAGCCTGCCGATAGCAAGATGGCAAAGCTCGAGGCCGAAGATGCATAAGAAGTTGTGGGGCGCGGTGCTGGCCCCTCTGTTCGCGGCCGCCCTTGGCGGCTGCGACGCACCGAGAGAGCAGGTCACGGTATTCGAGCGCGACGCCGTTCCGGAAAGCCTCAGTGACTGGCACGTGGTCGAGGCAATTGATGGAGAGCTGTCCCTCAACGATGGCGTGATTCCTTACGATTTGAATACGGCCCTGTTTACCGATTACGCGCACAAGCTGCGCACGGTCTGGATGCCGGCTGGTACAACTGCCGCATATGGGGATGAAAACTTTGATTACCCCGTGGGCACGGTAATCACCAAAACTTTCTACTATCCGAAGGATGCGGTGGGTGCACAGGCTGCGGTGCTGCGCACGGACGATTACAGCCGTGATTATGTGGCGGGAAAAACCGGTGAAGCGCTGGACCTGGAAAACGTGCGCCTGATGGAAACCCGTGTGCTGGTGAAGCGCGCAGACGGTTGGCAGGCGCTACCGTATGTCTGGAATGCAGAGCAGACGGACGCCGTGCTGGAAATTGCCGGGGATGCAACCCGCCTGCAACTGGCGAGCGCAAGCGGTGAGAACACCAGTTTCACTTACGTCGTACCCGATGCCAACCAGTGTGCCGGTTGTCACGCGGACAATCACACCGAGAAGGCCATCATGCCGCTCGGACCCCGTGCGCGGCACCTGAACAAGGACTATGCCTATGCCACTGGCGCGGAGAACCAGCTGTTGCACTGGCAGCAGGTCGGCTACCTGAGTGGTCTGCCCGAGTTTGCGGCGATTCCGAAGAACGTAAACTTCAAGGATGAGACGGCATCATTGGAAGAGCGGGCCCGCAGCTACCTGGATATCAATTGCGGCCACTGCCACAACCCGGCTGGCCCGGCAGATACTTCCGGCCTGATGCTCCACCATCTGGAACAGGATCGGCGCAAGCTGGGCCTGTGCAAGCCGCCGGTGGCAGCGGGTACCGGTAGCGGCAACCGCCTGTTCGCGATCGTTCCCGGTGAGCCGGAGGAGTCCATCCTCAACTTCCGCGTAGAGACCACCAACCCGGGTGCCATGATGCCGGAGCTGGGTCGAAGTCTCGAACACGATGAGGGCACGGCGCTGCTACGCGAGTGGGTGGCGAGTATGCCGGGCAGCTGTTCCTGATCTCGCAGGCACTGTAAAAACTGACCCAGAAACCGGCGGCGAAACCCGCCGGTTTTTTTATGCCGCTCTGTTTACGGGTGCCGGGCCAATTGCGGCGTTGCCGTCAGCTCCGGCAGGATACCGCGACAGCTGTTGAGATTGCCCGCCAGCCAGGCTGGTAGAGTGCGGCAGGTGAGAGCACCAACTTCCCTTTGCTGCTCGTAGGCCTCAAGCAGTGCAGCATAGGTGCGAAAGCGCTGGGAGATCTTGCGTACGTAGTCGTAGGGTTCGCGGCCACGGGCATAGCCGTAGCGGGCCTTGGAGTAGTACTTTTTCTCGGAGAGCAGCAGCATGGCTTTTTCGACATTGTCGAACCAGACATTGCGATCCCAGCCCTTCTGCTCGGCCAGGTCCTGCGCATCGTAAACGTGGCCGAGGCCCGCGTTGTAAGAGGCGAGGGTGAACCACATCATGTTTTCCGGGCTGATGCCCTTGTCCTCGAACTTGCGATGCAGCCACTCCAGGTATTTCATTCCGGCCCTGACACTGGTTTCCGGGTCAAACAGGTCCTTGTGTTCACCCACCTGCTTGCCGGTATCGGGCATCACCTGCATCAGTCCTCGGGCGCCCACCCAGGACTTGGCCTTGGGGTTGAAGGAACTCTCCTGGAACATCTGTGCGACGATCAGGCGCCAGTCGAAGTCATATTGCTCTGCGTATTTCTTTACCAGCTTGTCGTAGGGGGAGATCTCGCCTTTTTCGCTCAGGCTCTTGATTTCTTCCCGCGTGCGCTTGGGTTCGTCAAAATATTTATGGAACAAGGTTTCCCGCAGTTTCACGATTTTCGGGTCATTGAAAAATTCATTAATGGATTCCAATAGCTGTGGGCTGCTCTCCCGCACCATCCAGGCATAAATATTTTCCTCGATCTTGAGATCGTATAGATTGACGATGTCATCTCGCCAGTGGTGCTCAAGGCGCACAGTGATATCATCGGCAATGGTGAGGTCATACTCCCCGTCTGCAACTTTGTCGAGAATCTGGGGGATAGTCAGCTCCTCGGGAACTAATTCAATGTCAAAGTTGATTTTCTTCAACTCGGGGCTTTTCTCAAGTAGCTCCATCACGATGTCAAATTGGCTGCTCGAGCGCAATAAATGGATAGTGCGACCATTCAGGTCTTCGATGTTTTCAATCTTGTCATCCGGTCGCCCGACAATTCCAACGGCTTCTTTCATATAAGCAGGGCCAAAATCCATGCCGGCCTCATCCCGCTTTTCCGTCGCGGATAACAGGCTGGCGGCAACATCCGCCTTGCCGTCGCGCACCATGGTAAACAGCTCTTTGTGTGTCGGTGCGACTATCATTTCCAACCGTACATCCAGTTGTTGGGCAAATTTCTTCAGCAGCTCATACTCGTAGCCCATCACCCGGCCTTTCCACATGAAGTAGGTGCCGGGATGGTTGCGGGTAACGGCGCGCAGAACGCCGCGCTCCTTGATGCCGTCCAGGTCCCCGACAAACCGCTCGTTCAGTTTGGTCAGCTGAAAATGCCGCACGGCCTTATCCATTTCTTCCTTGAGCATGGGGGAGTTCTTGCGGATTCCCCATGCCATCGGGCGTTCCACATCCCCGAGGATGTTGGCTTTAAGATTGTCGCGATACTGGGAAATTAGGTCGAAGGCATTCTCTGGAATGATGGTGTAATCGATTCTCCCCAGCGATACATGCTCCGCCAATGTGATGTAGTTGGTGTCCACGACTTTGACTTTTGCGCCTGGATACTCGGGCATTTTTTGTTTGGCAATGTCTTCAAAGTGCGTGCCGCGGGTGACGTAGACAGTTTTACCCTTCAGGTCGTCACTTTCTGTGACGTCCGGCGTTTCCTTTCGCGTGAGCAGCAGGTAACGCGTCATGCCAAGCGGGATGGAAAAATCAATCTCCTGCAGGCGCTCCTCGGTGATGGCCATATGATTGGCGATCACATCCCCTTTGCCCTCATTGAGAAAGGGGATGAGCTGCTCATATCTGTCTACGTAGAGTACGACCGGCTCCAGTCCAAGAAACTCAGCCTTGCGCTTGGCCCGCTCGATCTCGATATCTTGAAGTGTTGCGGCTCGGTGCAGGGAGTCGGTGTTGCTGATGTCGACCAGGATTCGCAGCTTGCCCCTCTTCTTGATCGCGTCCAGATCACCGGTTTCGGTGTAGTTTTTGAAGGCGCCGATCGGGTACTCGCCGGTGGTGTCTGGTGCCCAGGCAGCCTCGGGGCGAGTGTCATCTTTTTTGGCCGCCCGCCCCAGGAACCGGTCGAAAAAGCCCGGATCAGCTTCCGCATCGGTGTCATCGCCCTCGTTGGCGTTGGCCGCTGGGCCAGTTTCTGCTGTGGCAGCTTCACCTTTTTTCCCGGCGGCGGTTTCCTTCTCAGAGCTTTCCGCTACCGTGTTGTCACCATCTTTGCTTGTATCGCCCTGCTTGCCGGATTCTCTGTTGGGATCGGTAGTCGGGGTACTTTCGCTGCGCTTCTGGCGGCTCTCTGCTTTAGCACTCTCGGCATTGCCACTCTCGTTTGTTGCAGCCTCTTCGCCGTCCTCGGGCGTCGCCGAACTTTCAGTTTGCGGAGCTTGTGCAGCGGTGCCCTCGGAAGGCGGGGCGCTGTTTTGCTCTCGATCACAGCCGCTGGCGAATATCAGCAAGCAGAGAAGGGCAAGGGATATGGTTGTTTTCGGGCGCTGCGTCATGGGTTCTCCCGGTGCCGCTGGGATTGACGGATAAATTACAGTCTAGTCACAGATCAGCTGGAGCTGATCTTTCGACTTTGCCAGTTGGCGGTCATGGGGGGAGGAATACCCACCGCTGATGTGTCCGCCTGCTCTCTCTGTAAGGCATCCAGCAGGGCGACAAAGTGGCGGAAGCGTGCCTCAATCTTGCGCACATAATCCATCGGTTCCTGCCCCCGTGCATAGCCATAGCGCGCGTGCTGGTAAAACTCGGGTTCCGAGAGAAGCAACAGGGCGCGCTCTACATTTTCGAACCAGACTCTGCGGTCCCAGCCTTTCTCTTCTGCCAGATCCTGGGCATCGTACACATGGCCGAGACCGGCATTGTAAGAGGCGAGGGTGAACCACAGCTGGTTTTCCGGGTTGATGCCTTTGTCATCAAACTTGTCGTGCAACCAGCGCATGTACTTGATACCGGCGCGAATACTGGCCTCCGGGCCGAAAAGGTCCGTTTCCCCAACCTGCTTGCCGGTATCGGGCATCACCTGCATCAGGCCGCGGGCGCCCACCCAGGACTTGGCCTTTGGATCGAAATTACTCTCCTGGTACATCTGGGCCACAATCGGCCGCCAATCGAAACCGAACTTTTCCGCATAGCGTCGCACGATGTCATCAAAAGGGGAGATCTCCCCCTTGCGGCCCAGTTCCTCGATCTCTGTGCGGCTGCGCTTGGGATTGTTAAAGTAGCGCTCATAGAGCTCAGGCAACTTGTCGTCGGTGGATGGTTTGGCAAAGAAGTCATTGATGGCCTTGAGCAACTCCGGATTGGATTTGCGCACCATCCAGGCGTAGCGGCTCTTATCCCGCGGCAGCGCCAGGGCGAATGCGATCCCTTCCCGCCATGCCTGCTCCAGCCTGACAGAAATCTCGTCGGCGATGGCGAGGTCACATTCCTCCTCCGCAACCCTGTCGATGACTTGCTGGATATCCAGTTCACCGGGGACTTCTTCCAACTTGATCGCAGGGATCTCTTTCTTCAGTTCCTGAGCAGCCTCGAACTGGCTGCTGGCTGCGCGGACACACACCGTGCGACCGGCGAGATCCTGGATGCTGGAGAGCTTGTCATCCTCCCGCGCGACGATACCGGGCGTACTCTCCAGATAGGGGTTTGAAAAGGCCATATCCGCGGCCTGGCGGCTCTTGGTGATTGCCAGAAGGCTCGCAGAGATATCCACGTCACCATCGCGCAGCATGCGGACGAAGTCTTCCTGTTTTTCCGCCACGATGATGTCCAGGCGCACGCCCAGGGAGTTGGCAAAATTTTCCAGCAGGTTGAATTCAAAGCCGAGGATCTGACCGCGCCACATAAAGTAGGTGCCCGGGTGGTTTCGGGTGACGGCGCGCAGTACGCCCCGCTTTTGTATATCTGCCAGATCCCCTATGGAGCGCCGACCCGGCTGGGTGAGGCGGATCTCCCGCACCTGCTTATTGATGGCCTGCAGTAGTTCTGGGGAATTCTTGCGAATGGCCCACGCCAGCTGCTGCTCTTGGGGAAACTCAGAGTTGGTTTTGAGATCGTCGCGGAATTGCTGGGCCAGCTCCAGGGCCAGTTGGTCGACGATGGTGAAGTCTGCTTTGCCATCGGCCACATCCATCAGCAGATCGATGTAGTTAGTGTCCTGGACTTCTACTTTAAGTCCCGGGTGTGCATCGGCGAACTTGCGTGCCACGGGCTCGAAGGCCGTTCCCCGGGTGACCACCAGAGTTTTTCCTTCTAGCTTTTCTCCTTCCCGCACATCGGCGGTGCCCGCCGCAGAAACAAGCACTATCCGTGTTTCGGCGGTAGGCTCGGAGAAGTCCACCAACTGGCGCCGCTCCTCAGTGATGAGCAGGTTGTTGGCGATGAGATCACCCTCACCGGCGTTCAGGCGCTCGATCAACTCATCAAATGTTTCCACCTGTAAGACCAGCAGTTCCAATCCCAGGCGCTGGGCCATATGGCGGGCCTGATCGATCTCCACATCCTGCTGGGTGGCCTGGCGAGGGAGTGCGGCTGTGCGGCTGGGGTCCACCAGCAGGCGTAGCTTGCCACGCTCTTTGATCGCCGGCAGGTCCCCGGTTTCGGTGTAGTTGTCGAAAAGCTCCAGCGGTGTGACCTCGCGACCACCCAGGGTGCCCACAGCCGGCCCCGCCGGGTCGCCGGCAGGTATCGGGTCGGCAACCTCAACCTCCGGTTGCTGCCGGGTTTGCGGCCGGTCACAACCGCCCACTGTGAGCAACAGGGCGGCAATCAGGGGCAGTAAGAGGAGTTGGCGCTTTGTCACTGCTGAAGCACGTTCCCAGACAACGTTACCTTCAGCCTAGCCTGTCGCGGTAATGGGTGTGTGCGAGAACAGAAGGCTCGCAAAACCGCGCGAGGCTGGAAACCTGTTGCGTCTCAGTCGAGTGTGACTGGTTGCGCGGCGCTGGTTGTGGCGGGGATCAATCCCCGGATCATCATGGTGACGGTGCGCTCCAGCAGTGGTGAGTCGATGGCCACGGCACCGCAAAGAATTTGATACTCAAGGTGCAGGATGGTGCCATGCACGATCTGGGCGGCGGCCCGGGAGTCGGCCAGATCCAGCAGTTCGAAAAACTCCCGGATCATGGATTCCGCCGCCTGGTTGGCCATGCGGATGGCCCGGGTCAGTTGTTCGTTGCGCAGGGCCTCGTTGCGGAAGGCCAGTTCGATCAGGCGGAAATCCCGGTTGCCGGCCTGTGAGCGCACGTGGGAGAGGATAAAGCGGGTCAGCTGCTGGGTCAGGAGCTTGCGGCCGGCCTCCGAGCTGCGCTCCTCCTCGCTCAGTTTACGCGCGGCGGCGAAGCTGTCCTGCTGGAGGCGGCGCGTGTGCTCGAGGCCCTGTTCCACGAAGTAAGTGAAGGCGTCGCTGATCAGGTCGTTCAGGTCTTTGAAATAGTAGGTGGTGGCGGCCAGTGGCACCGATGCCTCGCGGGCGACGGCGCGGTGGCGGATACCGCGGATACCTTCCTTGACGATCAGGCGCAGTGTGGCCTCTAGGATGGCCCTGCGGCGCTGGCGGCTGTCGGCACGCTGGGCGCGGCGGCCCTGGTAGACGAGTTCTGGCACTCCAGTCTCGGTGGTCATGGTTGGATCCCTGTTGTTATTGTTCGCTGAGGGCTTGGACACGCAGTCATGGCTTGGCGGCAACTGGCACGCCAGTGCCGCGTGCGGGGGGAGTTATTCTAGCGGAATGGGCCTGAATAACTAGGTGAGCCTGGTGAAGAAACGCGCCAAATCCATTACGCGCCATTACAGCAGGCGAGGCGGTTGGTGGGAAAACGGTGGGAAAGCCCTGGGGAAAGAGCCCAGGGCAGGGCTGGGTCCCGCCTCTGCTCAGGTAATCTTGCCGGTGGTGCGCACCCGCTTGGCACCGGGCACGATTTTCACCTGCTGGCTGCGCCGGCGCTCGATACCCGCATCAATGGCATTCTTGGCGGCGATCAGCAGGCCGGTGACCAGGAAGGCGCCGGGGGGCAGCACTGCGACCAGGAAGCCGGGGTAATTTGCACCCAGTACATTGATGCCCCAGTCGGCAGCCATGGGGCCCAGCAGCAGGTCCATATCCGCAAACAGGGTGCCCTGTCCCAGCACCTCGCGCACTGCGCCGATGGTGATCAGCACGGCAGTGAAGCCCAGCCCCATGGTGAAGCCGTCCACGATCGACGGCAGCACCGGGTTTTTGCTGGCGAAGGCGTCCGCACGACCGAGGATGGCGCAGTTGGTGACGATCAGCGGAATAAAAATGCCCAGTACCAGGTACAGCTCGTAGGTAAAGGCCTTCATCAGCAGTTCCGTGCAGGTGACGAAGGTAGCGATGATCATCACCGAAGCGGGCAGTCGCACTGTATCCGGCATCTGGTGACGGACCAGTGACACCGCCAGGTTGGAGCAGGTGAGTACGGCAATGGTGGCCAGCCCCAGGCCGATGGCGTTGACCACGGTGCCGGTGACCGCGAGCAGCGGGCACAGCCCGAGCAGCTGTACCAGGGCCGGGTTGTTGTTCCAGAGGCCGTTGCGACTGATCTCGCCGTAGCTGGGAGTGGCCATGACTACTGCTCCTGTGTCCGGGTTTCCGCTTCTGGCTGCTCTACCTCAACGGCCCGCTTGGAGACGGGGGCCGAGAAAAGCGATTCCTTGTGGGAGATAACGAACTCCAGCACCGACTGCACCTGGTTGACGATGGCCCTGGGCGTAATGGTGGCGCCGGAGAACTGGTCGAAGGCGCCGCCATCTTTCTGTACTTCCCACTGTGCCGCGGGCGGGTTCTGCAGCGACTTGCCGTTGAAGGTGGTAATCCAGTCGCTCTTTTTGATTTCTATTTTGTCGCCCAGACCCGGGGTCTCGGTGTGCTCGGTCACACGAACACCGGCGACGGTACCGTCCCGGTTCACGCCTACCAGCAATGAGATTGGCCCGCCATAGCCCTCGTAGGTCACGCTGGGGATGATCACTGCCGTGATGGTGCCGTCTTCCTCCCGCGCCAGATTGATATCACCGCCCTGTTTCAGGCCCAGCTGGTTCCAGTAGCTTTTCGGGATCGGGTAGGTGTCCACCAGCAGGTCGTTGCTGTGGCGGTCCAGCGGGATGATCTCCAGCAGCGCGCGGGCTTCGGCCTTGCGAATGGCGCGCTCGATGGGCTCCTTGGTGGTGATCTGGGTCACCGCCAGGGTGCCGGCGGTGACCAGTGCGAACAGGGTGAGTACCACGGCATTGGTGGTGATGGAGCGCTTCAGCATCACTGCTCCTCCACATCGGTGGCCTTGCGCGGCGCCTTGTGGCCGTAGGTGCGCGGCAGGGTGTAGTTGTCGATGGTGGGCGCGGCAAAGTTCATCAGCAGCACGGCAAAGGCAACGGCATCGGGGTAGCTGCCCCAGGCGCGGATGATATAGGTAATGATGCCGACGCCGATGCCGAAGATCAGCCGCCCTTTATTACTGGTGGCGCCGCTCACCGGATCGGTGATGATAAAGAAGGCTCCCAGCATGGTGGCGCCGGAGAAGAGGTGCAGGATTGGTGAGCCCTCACTCAGGCTGCTGCCGCTATCGTAAAAAAGGAGCGACAGGACTGTTATGGCCGCCAGCATACCCACTGGTGCGTGCCAGGTGATGAAGCCGCGATAGAGCAGGTAGAGGCCGCCCACCAGGAAGCCCGCATTGACCGCCTCCCAGCCGAAGCCGGCGATATTGCCCTGTGCCAGCATGGGCTCGGCTTCGTAGAGTTGAGACAGCAGCACCGACTGATTCAGCCGCACAATCTCCAGTGGTGTGGCGCGGGTGAAGCCGTCGATGCTGTAGTTACCGAACACCAGCGCAAAGGCCTCACTGAAACTCGGTGAGCCCATGATCAGTTCGCCGGGGCCGACCCAGCGGGTCATCTCCACCGGGAAGCTGATCAGCAATACCACGTAGCCCACCATCGCCGGGTTGAACGGGTTGTAGCCGATGCCGCCATAGAGTTGCTTGGAAAGGATAATGGCCGCAGCGCTCCCCACCACGGGCAGCCACCAGGCACAGTAGGGCGGCAGGGCGATACCCAGCAGCAGGGCGGTGACGAAGGCACTGTAGTCTTTCAGGTAGAAAGCCACCGGGCGCCCGCGCAACTTCATGACGCCCGCCTCGCACAGCAGGGCGGTAACGGTACAGAGGGCGATGTTGATCAGCACGCCGATGCCGAAATACACCACCAGTGCCAGCACGCCGGGGATGGCGGCCACCGCCACCTGCAGCATGACCTGGGCAGTACGGTCGCCGGCACGGGCGTGGGGGGAGGACATGCGCATCAGGGCCATCAGTTTTCCCCGCCGTGATCATTCTGCTCGCGCATTTTCTGTTCCAGTTTGCTCTGCATTTTCTCCAGCGCGGTGGCGAAAGCATCCACATTAGCGTCGTCTTCGTCGCGAGCCTTCTGCAATCGTGCCTCCGCCTTGGCGACCCGCGCTTTCAGGGCCTCCAGTTCCGCTGCAAGCTTGTCTTCATCGCTCATGCTGGCCCGGGCTGCCGCAGCGGCTTTGGCCCGCTCGATGGCACTCTGTGCCTTGTCCTTGCTGGCCCCGGGCACCGGCGCGGCGGTGCCGCTCTGCACATCGGCGGCGTCATCCACGGCTGAAGGGGGCGAGGGGCTCTTGCGGGCGGCGTCCTCGGCCCTGGCCAGTTTCTGCCTGGCCTCGTCGGCCTTGATCTGGGCTGCCTTGAGTTGTGCCGCCAGCTGGTCCCGCTGATCCTCGGGGGCTTCGGCGAGTTTGCCCTGCAGGCGCTCGACACGATGCTCGGCGCTGGTCAGGGAGCGCTGTGCCCTGGCCAGTTGCTGTTCCGGGGAGGCCTGCTTGGCCTTGACCCGCGCCAGGGCGGCGGCCACCACGTCCGCCTCCTGCTTGGCGGCTTTTGCTTCCGGCGCCTCGGCGTTTTGTTCCCGCTGCTTGCGGGCCTGCTCGGCGGCCTCGCGGCGCGCTTTGCGCTTGGCTTCTTTTTCCTGTTCGGCTTTTTCCAGGCGCAGCTTGCGGAACTCGAAGCGCTCCCGGGCGCGATCGGACTTTTCCTTTTCCTCTTCCGCGATACGGATATCGCCCTTGGCGGCGCGGTAGTACTGCACCAGCGGAATGCTGCTGGGGCAGACGTAGGAACAGGCACCGCACTCGATGCAGTCGAACAGGTTGTAGGCCTGCAGTTTTTCCCGATCCTCGATGCGGGCATACCAGTACAGCTGTTGCGGCAGCAGGGATGCCGGGCATACCTCGGCACAGAAACCACAGCGGATACAGGCCTGTGCCGGCGGCGGAGGCGGCAATTCCTTGTCGGTGGGTACCAGGATACAGGTGGTGGTTTTGATCACCGGCGCGCTGTCGTCCTCGAGCGTAAAGCCCATCATCGGGCCGCCGTGAATGATCCGCTGCATCAGGCCGCGGTGCGCGCCGTGATGTTTGAGTATGTGGCGGATGGGGGTGCCGAGCGGCACGTCGATGTTGCGCTGTCGTTCCAGCGCCTCGCCAACCACGGTGGTGACGCGGCTGATCATCGGCTCGCCGAACCGCACCGCACGGTAGACGGCGCGGGCAGTGCCGGTGTTGTGGCAGATGATGCCCACATTGGCGGGCAGCCCCTTGTTGGGAACCTCGCGGCCGGTGAGGATCTGGATCAGCTGCTTTTCGCCACCGGACGGGTACTTGGTCGGGTAGACAACAATATCGAAGCGGGTGCCCTCGGCGGCCTTGCGCATGGCCTCGATGGCTTCCGGCTTATTGTCTTCGATACCGATCAGCACTCGCTCGGGTTCGCCGAGGACATAGGCGAGGATTTCGACCCCGGCAATGATCTCCGGGGCGCGCTCGCGCATCTGCATATCATCGGCGGTAATGTACGGCTCGCACTCGGTGCCGTTGATGATCAGCGTGTCGATCTCGGTACCGCTGTGGGGATCCAGTTTCACGGCGGTGGGGAAGCCCGCACCACCCATCCCGGCAATGCCGCACTCGCGGATCTTCTCCAGCAAATCCACCGGCGCCACTTTGCGGAAATCCTCGCATGGCTGCAGCTCGCACCACTCCTCCTTGCCGTCGGTGCGGATGACGACGCCGTCTACCGGCATGGCGGAAGGGTGGGGCACCGGGACCGGTTCCAGGGCAACCACTGTGCCCGAGCTCGGGGCGTGCACGGCGCAACTGATCAGTCCGTCCGCTTCGCCGATCTTCTGGCCTTTCAGCACCCGGTCCCCCAGCTTGACCAGCGGCAACGCGGTGGTGCCCACATGCTGCACCAGTGGCACAAACAGGTTCTCGGCCAGGGGAATGGTGCCGATGGGTTCGCCGGTGGACTGGTGCTTGTTCTCCGGCGGGTGAATGCCGCCGGGGAAATCATTTGGTTTCAGCGCGCGCTGGTGCTCGCTGGCGATCAGTTGCGCCTCGCGGGCGGCGCGGCGCTCTTCGGCACTGCTGCGACGGTCGTTCCGCTGGGTGGTTTCCTGTTCAGGGCTCAAGCTGCGTCCCTCTTGTTGTCGCTGCGGGCAATATCACGCCGGTCGGAAGCGATCAGCTTCACCCCGTCCTCCGGGATTTCCGGGTGCCAGTCCTGCAGGGAAGTTTCCAGAGGCACCATATCGATACAGTCCACCGGGCATGGTTCGACGCACAGGTCGCAGCCGGTGCACTCGTCCACGATCACGGTATGCATATACTTGGCCGCACCGACGATGGCATCCACCGGGCAGGCCTGGATGCACTTGGTGCAGCCGATGCACTCCGCCTCGCGGATAAATGCCACTTTCTTGACGTCTTCCACGCCGTGCTCGGCGTCCAGCGGCATCGGCTCCATATCCAGCAGGTTGGCCAGCTCGTTGATAGTCGCCTGGCCGCCGGGGGGGCACTTGTTGATGGTGTCGCCGTTGACGATGGCCTCGGCGTAGGGGCGGCAGCCCGGGTAGCCGCACTGGCCGCACTGGGTCTGGGGCAACAGGGCATCCACCTGCTCAACCAGTGGGTCGCCCTCGACGCGAAAGCGCACTGCCGCAAAGCCCAGCAGGGCGCCAAAGGCCAGGGCCATGCCGCCCAGTACCATCAGCGGGGTCGAGATTGCAGCAAACCATTCCAGCATCGTGCGCCCTCCCTATACCAGTCCGCTGAAGCCCATAAAGGCCAGGGACATCAGGCCGGCGGTAATCATACCGATAGCGGCGCCGCGGAATGGCGTCGGCACATCGGCGGCAAACAGGCGCTCGCGAATGGCGGAGAACAGGATCAGCACCAGGGAGAAACCCACCGCCGCGCCGAAACCATACAGGGTCGACTGGACAAAATTGTGGGCCTTGATGGTGTTCTGCAGGGCCACGCCCAGCACCGCACAATTGGTGGTGATCAGCGGCAGGAAGACCCCCAGCACCCGGTGCATCAGCGGGCTGGTCTTCTCGATGAACATGCGCGCGAACTGCACCACCACGGCAATCACCATGATAAAGGAGATGGTGCGCAGGTATTCGATGCCGTTGGGTTCCAGCAGGTAGGTGTTGACCAGGTAGGAGCAGATGGAAGCCAGGGTCAGCACAAAAGTGGTGGCGCCAGCCATGCCCACGGCGGTTTCCAGCTTGTTGGAAACCCCCATAAACGGACACAGGCCCAGGAACTGCACCAACACATAGTTGTTGACGAGGATGGTACTGAGCAGGATGACGGCGAATTCGGTCATAAGTGGTCCGGTTTGGGCCTCGCGGCTCGGCAGTACAGCGGCGGCGCGGGAAACAATCGTACCCGCTGCCGGAAAAAGAGCGCCTGAAACAGCCTAGCACCCGCTCCCGGCGGGGCCTGCCGGGCGGGGTCTGCCCGGCCGGGCGCTATTATCGGTGACTCGCAGAAGGGGTTCAACACGCCGCCCCTGCATTGGTGGGGCCGGCGGGCGGGGCGTCAGGCGGGTTCCGACTCCTCGATGGCTGCTGCATTGGCCGGTGCCACTGAACGTCGCCCGGGGGCTTGCTCTGCTTCCGGCAACAAATCCTCCAGGTTGCGCCGCAGCATATGGGCGCGCAGCATCTCGCTGTAGAGGCGGATGGAGTGGAAGCCAGTTATCTGGCGCGGATTTGGCAAAGCGCTCAGCCAGGCCCGCCAGATATGTTGTACCCGCCAGAAGATATTGCCGGAGAAGGACACCTGCATTTTGCGAAAGCCCAGGTTGTGCTCATCCGGCTCGTTGGGCGCATGGCGAATAAAGACGCGAAAGCCGGTATGGCTGTAACCCAGCACTCTGCGCCGCAACCAGCGGGCCAGCTGCAGGGTGCCGTTCAGCGGGACCAACCGCATAAGGGCGAGTATTGGGCCGAGGCCGTGCCCGAAGGGCACCAGCGGGACCGGGTCGCCACCAATCTCCAGGCGGTAGATCGGGGTCTTCACTCGCTCGAAATAGGCGCGGTCGCCGGTACGCGGAGTGCCGTAAACGTAAGTGGCGCCGTTGCCCCGGTGGTTCAGTTCCTTGGTGCAGATCTGGGCCAGAGCGCCACCGAGGCTGTGGCCGAAAATAAACAATGGCAATTGGCCCTGTTTGCGCAGATCGGTTTCGATCGAGGCCCGCACCCGCTCAAAGGCTTCCCGAAAGCCCCGGTGCACCCGTCCGCGCTCACCGAAAGGCTCCAGGGAAAACTTCAGGTCGGTAACAATATCCCAGGCATTCATCTCGGTGCCGCGAAAACAAAGCACCAGCACCGGGCGGCCGGCGAGATCCATCTTTGCCAATAAAGCCTGGGTTTCGCTGACATCGTAAAAATTGATGGGCTCGAAATGATGCTCGATCAGTATCTGGCGAATACCGGTCTCCAGGCCGCAGTGTCCGCTTTGCAGCCGTGCGCTCCATGCAGAGAGCAACTGCCTGCGCTCAATGTCACTGCTCGCTTTGCCGAGCTGCTGTAACAGTGCCGTGAGGTTCGCATCGGGTGTAAAGGGCTCGTACACGAGTCGCGACAGCTCCGCGCCGATATAGGCCATGCGATCACTGTAGGCGGCGCGACCATTGGGCAGGCCCGGCACGCGTCTCAGTCCCTCGAAATACTGCATTCGACTCTCCTGTTCTTTGTTGTCCCTGGCGTGATCGGGCCGAAGTTTACCCGTGTTTTCTTGATCTGGATATTTCCGCTTTTCCGTATATCAGATGACTCTTTGGCGGTAGTGTCATTGCGCCATTACAGCGGATTACCGTTGGGTTGTCGGTGGCTGGGGGATATGTTGTCATGCGCTGCTAATTGAATTTTTTCAATCATGTTCTCTGCAGACAATGCCTGTGATGAGGATGTCGGGATCTGCAGTCATAAGAATCATCGATGGTGATGAGCTAAACCTTGGTTATTCATTCAATGGAGGAGTGATTATGAGGTTGTTTGCGATAGTAATTCTGGGAATTGTTCTGTCTGCCTGTGGTGCGCCGAAGGAAAATTCCGGTGCAGACGTTCGGGCTGAAATTGAGCAGGCTAATACGCAGTGGATGGGAGCTTTTAAAGATGGAGATATTGAAAAGCTCGCAAAAATGTATACAGAAGACACCCGATTGCTTCCTCCCAATGCCGGGGTGCTGGAGGGAAGAGCTGCAGTGCGCCAGGTGTTCGGCGGGATGATGGACGCCGGTATTCGGGTAGAGCTCAGTACCCAGAATGTCGAGAGCCTGGGCGATACTGCGGTGGAAATCGGTCGTGCAAAAGTGATCGGCCCTGACGGTGGTCTTCTCGATGACGGCAAATACCTGGTGACATGGAAGAAAACCAGCACAGGCTGGAAAATGCACCGGGATATCTGGAATAGTAGTCTGCCCGGAAAGGACGCAGCTAGCGGCTAGTAAAGCGGATAACCTCCGAGGAGCGCCCGGATGATATGGTTGAAGGAGTGCAGCCGCTGAGTTTTCAAATTAAACTGAGCCACTGGTACCCGATCAGCGTAGGATGCCAGACATTCATCGATCCTCGGAGTCATCGAAATGTCAGATGATAGTTATACGCCACCAAAGGTGTGGAAGTGGGACAAGGACAGCGGCGGTAAATTTGCCAACATCAACCGGCCCGTCGCCGGTCCGACCCATGACAAAGATCTGCCGGTGGGCAAGCACCCCCTGCAGCTCTATTCCCTGGCCACACCCAATGGTGTCAAAGTCACGGTGATGCTCGAAGAACTACTGGCTCTGGGGCACGAAGGGGCCGAATACGACGCACACCTGATCGATATCACCGAGGGGGAGCAGTTCGGCAGTGGTTTCGTGAAGGCGAACCCCAACTCCAAGATTCCGGCCATGGTGGACCGCAGCACGCATCCGCCGATACGGGTGTTCGAGTCCGGCTCGATTCTGCTCTACCTGGCGGAAAAGTTCGGCGCCTTCCTGCCCCATACCCCGGAACAGCGCACCGAGACCCTGAACTGGCTCTTCTGGCAGATGGGCGCCGCGCCGCTGCTGGGTGGCGGCTTTGGTCACTTCTACGCTTACGCGCCGGAGAAGTACGAGTACCCCATCAACCGCTACACCATGGAGATCAAACGGCAGCTGGACGTGCTGGACCGGCAGCTGGCGGAGCACCAGTTTATCGCCGGCCACGAGTACACCATTGCCGATATGGCCATCTGGCCCTGGTATGGGGCATTGGTGAAGGACAAGGTTTACGACGCAGCCGAATTCATCGAGGCGCACACCTACAAGAACGTGATTCGCTGGACCGACGAGATAGCCCAGCGGCCGGCGGTACAGCGCGGGCGCATGGTCAATCGCACCTGGGGCGAGCCCAGCTCCCAGCTGCACGAGCGCCACGATGCCAGCGATTTCGAAACCCGCACCCAGGACAAGCTGGAGAGAAACGGGGGCGATAGCTGACGGTCCGCTCCGGGCCCGGATACCAGTAATGGCGACAGAGCTTGCCTGGACCGGCATTTCAAAAACGCATGAATCCGTCCGTGGAGCCCCGTCGGGTACGTCCTGTGCCCGACGGTTCGAAACGTTGTTCCCTGTACACTGTCTTAAATTCTGACTGCGGAACATTGGTAGCAGCCTGACGGGATGGCAACATTGCCTCTTTCTTGTCCGGTTGGACACCCTCATATGGCACGCTTGGCACCCTGCGGCAGGATTGGTCGGGGAGAGTGGCAGCTTTTATCTCTGTTCCCCACCGTCGAAACCTCTTAATCTGACTGCTGAGCGACAAACAATAACGAATACTGCGTGGTAGGCACCCATGGCACAGTACGATGTGTTGATTGAGAGTGGCCGATACTTCGATGGCACCGGTGCGCCGTCATCGGTGCAAAATATCGCGATCAAGGATGGCCGCATTGCCCGGGTGACCGCGGAGACGATTGACCACAGTGAGGCGAGAGAGGTCATCGACGCCCGCGATCAATGGGTGATGCCCGGCTTTCTGGATACCCACACTCACTACGATGCAGAACTGCTGGTCAGCCCCAGCCTGTCGGAATCGGTTCGCCACGGTGTGACGACGGTGCTTGTGGGCAGCTGTTCCCTGAGCATGGTGTGCAGCGAGGCGGAGGACGCCTCGGATATCTTCACTCGGGTGGAAACCGTACCGCGGGAAAAAGTGCTGCCAATCTTGCGTGAGAAAAAGTCCTGGCATTCGCCCCGTGAGTGGATCGACCACCTCGCTACCCTGCCACTGGGCCCCAACGTGATCAGCCTGCTGGGCCACAGTGACCTGCGCGCCAGTGTCATGGGGCTGAGCCGGGCCACGGATCGCAATGTGCGGCCCACCGAGGCTGAACTACAAGCAATGGAAGCCCAGCTGGCCGAGGCGCTGCAGTGCGGCTTTCTCGGTCTTTCCACCATGTGCCTCAAGTGGGACAAGGTCGATGGCGAGCGCGAGTGGTCCAAGAGCCTGCCCAGTACTTATGCCCACTGGCGTGAGGTGTCGCGCCTGAACCGCCTTGTGCGCAAGTACAATCGTGTTCATCAGGGTGCACCGGATGCCGCCCGCCCGCTGCAGATTACCCAGTACATGCGTGAGTGCATCGGCTGGTTGCGGCGGCCGCTGAAAACTACGCTCATCAGCCAGATGGACCTGAAGGGCAGTGCCTACCTGAATTTACTCACCCGGTTGACGTCCAGAGTGACCAATGCCCTGCGCGGCAGCTTCCGCTGGCAGGTGCTGCCGACACCATTTACCGTGTATGCCGACGGCATCGATGTGGTGTTCTTCGAGGAATTTGGTGCCGGCGAAATGGCGCTGGATCTGAAAGACGCGGTGGCGCGCAATGAGCTACTGCAGGATGAGCAGTACCGGCGGGAGTTTCGGCGCTTCTATGGCGAGAAACTCAGCCCGCGGGTCTGGCAGCGGGATTTTGGTGACGCACAGATTATCGGCTGCCCCGACAAAAGCCTGGTCGGCAGGAACTTTGCCGAGGTAGCAGCGGAACGGGGCATCCACGTGGTGGACCTGTTCCTGGACCTGGTAGTGGAATACGGCACCCGCCTGCGCTGGTACACCACCGTCGCCAACCACCGCAAGAATGTCCTGCGCAAAATGGTGCGGGACCGCCACGCCCTGATCACCTTCAGTGATGCCGGCGCCCATATCCGAAACATGGCCTTCTATAACCTGCCCCTGCGCCTGCTGAAGCTGGTGCAGGAATCTATCGACGAAGGTCGGCCGATCATGTCGATGGAGCAGGCGGTCTGGCGCCTCACCGGGGATCAGGCCGACTGGTTTGGTGTGGGCGCCGGCAAAATCCGCGAGGGGGATCGCGCCGACCTGGTTGTGCTGGATCCCAGCGGGCTGAGCCAGGATCTGGAGCAGGTGCACTGGGCCGAAATGGAAAACTTCGGCCTGCAACGGCTGGTGAACCGCAACCCGGGCATCGTCAGGCATGTGGTCATCAACGGCCGCGTGGCAGTGCGGGATGAAGCGCTGCAACCGGAGTTGGGCAGTGAAGCCGGTTTCGGTGCTTTTCTGCCGGCACGCTAGCGTGACAACCGGCGCTCAGAGCACGGAGGGCATTGGGTGGGTCCCGGGGTTGGGCCGGCGTTTATAGCTGCGCCAGTGCCGCTGAGAGAGTCTCGCCAATGCGGGCATGCAGTTTCAGGTCAGTCATGCCGTCGGCACGGGTCCGCCCGAGATTCAGTGTTGCGATGGGCTTGCCCCACTCGCGCGCATAGCGGCAGAAACGGAACCCGGAATAAACCATCAGGGATGAGCCCACCACCAGTAACCCGTCGCTGGCCCGCAGCGCATCCAGCGCCGTCTGCACCCGGGCAGACGGCACGTTGTCGCCAAAGAACACCACGTCCGGTTTCAGGATGCCGCCGCAGCGGGGGCAGTCGAAGATCCGGAAACGGCTGAAATCCACCTCCAGGTCCGCATCCCCGTCCGGTGCCACCGTGGCCCGGTACTTGCGGAAATCCGGATTCAGGTCGAAACACTGATCGTGCACCAGCTGGCGATCACAGCGGTAATCGCAGGCCATACAGCGGATCTGGTCGGCACGGCCGTGCAGGTCGACGACCCGCTGGCTGCCCGCCCGCTGGTGCAGGCGGTCCACATTTTGCGTAACCAGCAGCTCCGTCGACTCCCGCCGTTCCAGTTCTGCCAGATGGTGGTGGGCCGGGTTCGGTTTGGAGTGCCGGATGACCGGCCAGCCGATCAAGCTGCGGCCCCAGTAGCGGCGGCGGGTATCAAGGCTGCCCATGAAGTCCTGGTGCTGCACAGGTTGTTTGCGCTTCCAGGCCCCGTCCTCATCCCGGTAGTCGGGGATGCCGGAGTCAGTGCTTACCCCCGCGCCGGTGAGAACCATCAGGCGCGGGTTTTGGGCGATGAATTCTGCCAGTTGCGCAGCCGCCTCTTCCGGCGGCATGGGTGCGATTGCTTGTGTCGGCGGCTCTGCGGCTTGGCTGGTACGGGGAGTGAAAGGCTGGCTCATGGCGGGTTCCGGTACCTCGGGCATCGTGGCCTCTCTACTGTAATCGACCAGCCCGTGACCGGAAAGCCGCAGTCTCGTCCCAAGCCGGCTGCGCCTCACGGAGAGTGTGTGCACCTCGGTGATGGAGTGCGCCCGGCGGGAGAGCCTCCTCAGCGATTGCGCTCGGCACTGCGCCGTATCAGTTTTCGGGCCCGCTCGTACAGGCCGCTTTCATGCAGCATGCGACGGCTGGTGTGATCCACCCACTTCACCGAGGCATCCAGTGCCCGGGCCACACGGGCAGCAGGAGTACGGCTGTACAGGTGCAGCGTGACAATTTCCCGTTGCCAGGTGCCGTGGAGTTGCTTGTAGGATGCATCGCCAAAGCCAAAATCGAGCCACATAGCCCCCTCTGCCTGCAGGTGTTCGATCACGCGGCGATTGAGGTAGGCGCCGGGGCTCAGATTGCGGTGCTCAGGGAGGAATGAAGTGGCAATGCCGGTATAAGTGCGGTGCTTGTAGGAGCCCACTGCATAGGCAATGGGCGTGTCCTGCGCTTCCAGCACGTAGGCCCGGAGGCAGCCGATGCCGGCCAGTACCCCGAGATGGGTGTGCCAGCGCCGGGAATCGGTTACCCCGATTCGGAGGCTTCCCTGATAGCTTTTTGCCCCGATTTCTGACGCTGCTTCTATGAACCTGCCCACCTGATCCAGATCCCGAACCTCGCGGATTTTCACGGTGCCGGAAAATGCCTTCTCGAGTTTTCTGTCCTGTCGCCTTTGCGAGCTGCGGGTCTTGGCGGAGTTGGTGACAATGGGCTGCTTCTGGTCATCTGTTAGTTGCAGGAACCACTGCTTTTTTACAATGGGGCTGCCATCGCCAGGCATTCGCAGCCCGGCTTGGAGTATGCCGCCAATGGCGCTGTCCACCGGCAGGTGATGGACGGAAATACAGTCTACCGTTCCCGACTGTAACAGCTCGCGCAAATAGTCGGCTTGCAGCTGCGCCACCTGTTCGTCCTTTGATTCCAGTCCGCCATAAGTGATATCGAGGCGGCGGAGCTCCGGCATTGGAATCTTTAGTGGGCCGATGGAGAGCTGGTGCCGGCCCCGGCTACGTCGCCCGACCAGGATGCCCCGGGCATCGCTACCCTGACGCCAGAGCACCACTTGTGGCGAGTTCTTACCCTCCCGCGCATTGAGAAAAGGTAAGTAGAAGTCGGGGTGGGCATCGACAGAACAGGGCTCGCTATCGGGCTGGACAAGAGCCCAGGCATCCAGCAGCCTTCGGGCCGACTCGACATCCTCTCCCAGTTCCGGCATGACTTGGTCCTGGCCAGAAATGTGCTTGTCGGGATAGCCGGCGCGTTCTCTGGCGATCGACGCTTCCATCTGAAAACCTCGTAAAAAACCTTTGGGGCATTGGGAGCGGGTTGGATGCCATGGTCTTGAAAAAAATCCCAGTGCACAGCCGAGTGTAGTGAGTGCGGTCACGCTGGTGAGACAAGACATGCCAACTTCACCAGAGCTCCCAGGGAGGCGTGCAAAATACGATTGAGGCGGCGAGCCGGCCAGGGTGAGATCAACGCAATGTGGCAATTGAGGGGACAGGGCGCCAATTAATCCGGCGGACTTATCCGGAGTATCAAGCCTCAGCTGTCAGGTTGAAATATACGCACGTTCGCGTTGACTGAAGATTGACCTCCTGACGAGTGGCAGAATATTGGCGGGAATATTGGTATTCCTAAAGGATTCTCCATCAGAATCGACTAAAAACGTACCTACCTAAAACTATTACGCCGCAATCTTTCTGCGCCTGAAACCATTCTGCAGCAGAGTAGGCACTCCCTCTAATCGCATATCGACCAGTGGATTCCAAATGGAAGAGCAAACTTTCCTATCTGAACCAGACAAAGCTAAAGAACCAACGCAGGTCACAGAGAAGTCGGGGCCCAGTTTGAGCGTTGAGATGACTTTTGATGGGGCGCGGGAATTGATGCAGGCGTGGGAACGTCTGGGTCTTACGGATCCACCCAGAGTGGCAACGGCAAATGCCGAGTTCTTCCTGCCATTTCTCACCCAGGTCGCCGGAGAAAAAATGCCGTACGTGGCATTGTGGAAAAAGGGAGGAGCTGCCGACGGGATATTGATAGGCCGTCTCAGTGTCAGGCGCCCAATTATCAAAATTGGTAAATGGCGGGTTCCCGCGCCGAAGCTTCGTACACTGAATATTACCGAGGGAGGTTTTGAGGCGCTGAGTGCGGCTACTGCGTTGGAGCAAAAGAATCACCTGCAGGATTTGCTGGCGGGCGGTAGTGTGGACTGCATTTCCATCTTTCGGCTACCCACCGATGGAGAGACCGGAAAAGTGCTCTCGAATGGTCTCGAAAGATCAAATAACGTTAAACCGCTGAAAATAGCGCGCTGGTTCACCGAATTGACTGATGGCAATGGACAACCTGTCATAGCCAATTCATCAAAGACTCGCAGTGGTTTCCGCCGTAAAGACCGCAAGCTGGTTGAAGCGTTTGATGGCTCAGTTGAAGTGCGAGAAGTTCGAGCGCCGGAAGAGGTTGCCGACTTTTTGAAGATGGCGGTCAGGATCGTTTCTGCCAGCTATCAGAAGAGCATCGGGGTGGGGGTCCAGGATGACGATACCTGGAAAACCACATCCCGAATGCACGCTGAGAATGGTAATTTCCGTGGCTATTTGCTGGAAGCCAAAGGGGAGCCGATTGCCTATATCGTAGGCCCGGTGGTGGATGGAACCTTCACTCTGCTGGCGACATCATTCCTGCCTGAATACGGCAGGCTGGCACCGGGAACCTATCTACTCCGCCGAGTTATCGAGCGGCTACAGGAAGAGGGCATCCGGTGGCTTGACTATGGCATCGGTGATTACGATTACAAGGAACTCTACGGCACCATGCGGCGGGAAGATGCTCTGGTAGATTTCTATGGCTCATCGGCCCGCGCAAGAGTCACGAGGTGGATACATATCTTCGCTAATTCGACCACAGTGTTTCTGCAGGAAAGCGGCTTGCTCACGCGGCTCAAGAGAGCGCGGCGGTTTATTATTGACCTCCGGAGTAAAATGAAAACCTCCCCTAATTGACCTGCAGGCTGCTCATACCCGCAAGCTATCCATTACTCGACCCTCCTCTTTTGGGAGGGTTCATCTGTGCTCAGACGTCAGAAGAGGGGCATGCTTGGGAATCGGGGCAGGTGAAGCAGAACTGAACCGAGCGTAACTGACGCCTTATTCTTTTCGTTATTACACGACCTGTCAAATAGGCGTCTGAGTGTTGTTGGAATGTTTTTGATTATGTAGCCTCCCGGTACTGCCTGATATGGAGTCAGCGCGGGAAACCAAGGAGGAATATATGAATATTCTGAAATCTGCGGTAATTGTTAGTGCGATGCTATGCAGTGCAGCTATAGCTGCTGCTGATAAAAAAGCAGTGGAAATTGTGCCATTTGAAGGGAAGCGGGAATATTCCCAGTGGATCTATGATGCCAGTGCAAAGGGTGTATTCACCCGTGCCGGTGAGATCGATGATAAAAGTTTGGTCATTCGGTCCGATAAAGCTGGAATGGACCAGCATGGGTTAGTCGTAAAGCGCATTGACGCGACCCCATTTCTCGGCAAGAGGGTCAGGCTGAAGGTCGACTTCAAGCCGACTGATGTCAAGCAGTCGGTCATTGTTTTCTTCAATGCCCAGAAACAGCTTGATGATGAGCGTAAGACGCTGACATGGGATAGCACCTGGGTGGAGCCCATTCGCGGCACCAGTGATTGGCAGAGCAAAGAGATGGTATTGCAGGTGCCTGAAGAGGCCAGTTTTCTTGGAATGGGAGCTGGTCTTGCGGGGCCAGGACAAGTAGAGATCGGCGCCGTTGATGTTCACGAAGTGCCGATGACTGTCGCAGTGACCGATAAAGAATACCTCAGCAGGCTCTATGATAATGGCGAATATGAAAAGTTTCTCGCTGAGATAGAAAACGCAGATATGGGCGATCCCAACTCACTTCGGTATGCGCGAATCATGCTCTTGCGGTATAACGCAATGCGGGAGCTGGGTAAAGAGAGTGCGGCCAGCAAGCAGCTACAGAAAATTCGCAGAACCATCGGTGACCGCGAATGGCAGCAAGCAAACAAATCGATCTGGGCCGCATATTTTGAAAGTGAGGTGATGTATTTGTCCGGCAAACTTTCTGAGGATGATTATATCGCCACCGTGGCTGCACTTGAATTCCCAACAGAAAAAGCGGAAAAATCCGCAATGAAGGGCGTATACCAAACCATCGGTTTTAATCATCGTTTGAATGGTGATATTACCGGTGCAAAGAAAGCTTATGCAAAGGCCGCTTCAAGAGAGTGGGGTGAGGACAGAGATTACACTACGGTCGATCGTCGTCTGGAGGAAATGAAAAAAGCGCAGGTCGCGATGGAAAACTGAAAAATTTCATCAGCGAAGTACAGGAAAGCACGGTTCGCCGTGCTTTCTTGTGTCTGGACTTTGGCAAAGTCACTGTCACTTTGCACTTTGCTGCAAGGCTTGGAAACAAGGCTATACCGGAAGTCAAAAAGCCCGGTATGCGATGGCCAGTCGAATTAATTGCGAGGTATTCGGATAGTGCCAGAGCCGTTCCACCAGAAATCCACTGACCAGGGCGATGCCCAGTAATACTGGCATCGGGATTTCCTCAACCTGCTTTAGAGCACTCTGTTTCTCCTGCCTGACCAGTTTCAGCGCGCTGCGGCGCTGGCGCTCCATGTCTCGAGTGCATTCCTGAATACGCTTATTTAAATGTCTCACGGACATCGTCGATCGCCTCCATCACCTGTTGCCTGGTCTGCGTAAAGCCCAGCAGGGAGCGAAGTCGGTTCTGGTAGAGCAGAATGGCTGCCAGAAGCAGCAGCTGAGCTAATAGAAAACCCACAAAGCCGATATAGGGCGAGTCGGTGAAGTAGTAGCTGATCAGGCCGACACCAGCGCAGAGACTTAAAAGGAAAGCAATCGCCAGCGGCAGCAGCACCAGGCTGAGCCCCACAATGCGCTTTCCCGCTGCCATAGTACGATCGAACTCAAGTCGCATCAGAGTCTGCAGGTTTGAGGTCCAAGCGCTGACCAGGGTCAGGGTAGCCTCGGCGCGATCCAGGGTTGAGGGTTCGGTTTGCCCCGGCTGCCCGGGTGATGCTTCTGGGTCAGAACCAGACGTGTGCCGGCCGCGCGGTGGCGCGGCCGGATCGGGATTCGTCGTATGCGAGTCGGACTGATTGTCGTCCTTCATCGGTTTCCCCATCTATTGCTTTGGTGGCTTTCCAGAGAACCCGTCAAGAATGATGGGCTTACATCCTTACTTGAGAATTTTCGAGATCAGCCAGCCCGCGGCAAAGGCACAACCCACGCTGACCAGGGGGTGGCGCTGGATAGACTCCTCCAGACGATGCTCCATATCAGTGGCGCGGTGCTTACCGCGCTCTACGGAAGAGCGTGCGCGGTCCCTGAGGTGTGCGGCTCTGTCAGCTGCCCGCTCCTTGATATGCGATGCAGTATCTGATGCCGCCTCACCCGCCAGGTTGTAAGCCTGGTGCAGTTTTTCCCTACTGGATGAATTGGATGAATTGGATGAGGGTTTCGCGCTTGCCATACATTCCTCCTTCACAGAGTTTTGACTGTGGGGCAAGAGTAGAGTCGCAGTCGATAAATCCCACAAATAATTGGGCTTCCCCAAAGTTGTTAAATTGCGGAGAGATGAGGTTGTCGATGACGAGGCTGCCTGGGGCTTGCCCCGTTGATATATGACTGAAGAGACAGTATCGCCACGCCGGCTGTACGTTGATGATCGTAGCCACGATGGTATCGGTGACTGATACGGGCTCGTCGGTAACGCGCAGCTTACATTAAAGTGCCGGGAGGCAATCAACCCCACGGACCTGCTGGTTCGCCCGCCGGGTCAGCGGGCTCGGTGGGCGCACTGCTGTTATCCGGAGGAACTCGAATGTCTGGTTTTAAAAGTGAGCCGTATTCGTCGAAGGCATCCGTACTGGGCGGCCTGATGCTCTTGTTTGCGCTCGGGCCTGCAAGCGCGCAGGAGCGATTCGTATGCAAGCTCGGCAATAGTGAGCGGATCATTGAGGTGGTACAGGTGAGCCCCCCGGCCGGGCTGCCCTGCGAAGTGCAATACACCAAGCCCTCCGGCACCGAGACCTTGTGGCGCTCACAATACCAGGCGGGATTTTGTGAAGCCCGTGCCAGGGAGTTTGCCGAGAAACAGGCCGGTTGGGGGTGGGAGTGTGCCCGGGCATCCGACCCGCAAGAGGATTCGAGCGGGCCTGATACTCAAGGCTAGATTGCAGACTGAAACAGGCTTACCGAGTGGCCTGCCACTGCTGGATATTGTCGACCACGCCATTGAGCAGCCGCTGGCGGCTCTCCTTGCTGATCCAGGCGCTATGGGGGGTTAGCAGCAGGTTGGGAATATCCGGATCGAGCAGGGGATGGTTTTCCGGTGGTGGTTCCACGCTGAGGACATCCAGTGCCGCGCCGCCCAGTTGGCCACTGTGCAGCGCATCCGCAAGGGCGGCTTCGTCCACCAGGCCTCCGCGGGCAGTGTTGATCAGCAGGGCGCCGCGCTTCATGGCAGCCAGAAACTCGTGATTTACCAGCTGGTCGGTCGCTGTCGTAAGTGGGCAATGCAGGCTGATCACATCCGCTTCCCTTAGCAGCTGGTCGAGCGGGATTCGGCCCGACTTCTTTTCCCCGCTGAAGGATTCTGCCACCAGCACCTTCATTCCCAGGGCCTTGCCCAACTCGGCGGTCCTGCGTCCGAGATCGCCGTAGCCGATGATGCCCAGATTCTTGCCCGCCAGTTCCATCACCGGGTAATCGAGCATGCAGAACACCGGCGACTCACTCCAGCGGCCCGCTTTGACGTCACTGTTGTACTGGTGCAGGCGGGTGGCGAGAGCGAGTATCAGCGCCAATGCGTGTTGTGGTACGGAGGCTCCGGCATAACCGTGCACATTGCGGACTGGAATACCTCGCTCGTCGGCCGCCTCGAGGTCGATATTGTTGGTGCCGGTGGCACACACGCAGATCAGCTTGAGATTACCGGCGCCCATAATCAGCTCGCGGTCCAGTACCACCTTGTTGGTGATGACCACATCCGCACCGGCAATGCGTTCGGCGACCTGTTCGGGTTTTGTGGTCTCGAAAAAATCCCATTGCTCCAGGCAGCCTTCGAGCCCGCTGCAGTCCAGCTGTTCCAGCTTCATGGTCAGGGTATCGAGAAAAACACCGCGCATTGTCTGAGTCTCCTTTTCTTAATGCCGCTTACAGTGTTTTGCCAGTGGCCGATCGGCCAGATAGCGGAGAACGGCGGCCTGAATATTCGAACTAAGTACCCTGGCAAGGGCCGAGGAGGTGGTTCCAGAGTGGAGTGGCGGCAAAGCACCGGGAGGGGTATTTCGAAACGCTGTAAATACGTCCCTGTACGCTCCGTCGGGGACGTCCTGTCGCCGACGGTTCGAAATACCCGTCCCGGTACTTTGCCTTCAATTTATGGCCTGGTGGTAGTCCGCAGACACCGGGTGGGGGCCGATGTCCTATAAAAAATTTTCTGTCGAAAAACTACATCACCCGCATGCCTGGCTGTGCACCGGCGTGGGGCTCCAGGATCCACAGGTCTTTGCCGCCGGGCCCGGCTGCCAGCACCATACCCTCGGAGACACCGAAGCGCATCTTGCGCGGCGCCAGGTTGGCCACCATCACGGTGTGCTTGCCGACCAGGTCTTCCGGTTTGTAAGCGCTCTTGATGCCTGCAAAAACCTGGCGGGTTTCACCGCCCAGGTCGAGGGTCAGCTTCAGCAGCTTGCCGGCGCCTTCCACGTGTTCGGCATTGGCGATCAGCGCAATGCGCAGGTCAACCTTGGCGAAGTCGTCAAACTGGATCTCATCGGCGATGGGATCGTCGGCCAGTGGGCCGGTTTTCTGCTCGCCGGCGGTCTCGGCCTGCAGCTGGGCCAGGGATTCCTTTGCGGCCTCGAGAATGGCGTCCACCTGCTTCTGCTCGATGCGCTGCATCAGCGGCTTGAACTTGTTGATGGTGTGGCCTGCCAGCGGTGTGGTGGCACTGTGCCAGTCCAGTTCGGCACCCAGGAAAGCCTCCGCTTTTTTGGCGGTTTCCGGCAGCACCGGCGCCAGCCAGGTAATCAGGGCACGGAACATATTCACACCCTGGGAGCAGATGGCCAGTACCTCGTCTTCCTTGCCCTCTTCTTTGGCCAGGGACCAGGGCGCCTTGTCGGCGATCCAAGCGTTGGCGGCGTCGGCGAGGGCCATGATTTCGCGCATGGCGCGGGCATACTCGCGGCTCTCGTAAAAGTCGGCGATCCGCGGGGCCGCCTCGACAAACTGGTTCCACAGGGGCTCGTCCGCCAGTTGTTCGGCGAGGATGCCGCCGGACTTGCTGACGAACTTGGCGGTGCGCGAGGCGATATTGACCACCTTGCCCACCAGGTCGGAATTCACCTTGGCGATGAAGTCTTCCAGGTTCAGGTCCAGGTCGTCGACCCCGCCGGTCAGCTTGGCGGCGAAGTAGTAGCGCAGGTATTCCGGGTGCAGGTGGTCCAGGTAGTTGCGCGCATTGATAAAAGTGCCGCGGGACTTGGACATTTTCTTGCCGTTGACGGTCAGGAAGCCGTGCACGCACACCTTGGTGGGGGTACGGAAGTCGGCGGAGTCCAGCATCGCCGGCCAGAACAGCGCGTGGAAGTTGACGATATCCTTGCCGATAAAGTGATACACCTCGGCGTCGCTGTCTTTCTTCCAGTAGTCCAGCCAGTCGAGGCCCTTTGCGTCGCAGTAATTCTTCAGGCTGGCCATATAGCCGATGGGCGCGTCCAGCCAGACATAGAAATACTTGCCCGGTGCGTCGGGAATCTCGAAGCCGAAGTAGGGCGCATCGCGGGAGATATCCCACTCCTGCAGGCCCTCGTCCAGCCACTCGGAAAGCTTGTTGGCCACTTCGCTCTGCAGGGTGCCGGAGCGGGTCCACTGCTTCAGGAAATCGGTAAATTCCGGCAGGGTAAAGAAGAAGTGCTCGGACTCCTTTTCGACCGGGGTGGCGCCGGAGATGGCGGAAACCGGGTCGATCAGCTCGGTGGGGCTGTAGGTGGCGCCACAGGCCTCACAGTTGTCGCCATACTGGTCCGGCGTTTTACAGCGCGGGCAGGTACCCTTGATATAGCGGTCGGCGAGAAAGAGCTCTTTCTCCGGATCGAACGCCTGGGTGATGGTGCGCGAGGCAATGTGCCCGTTGTCCCGCAGGCGCTGGTAAATCATCGCGGACAGTTCGCGGTTTTCTTCCGAGTGGGTGGAGTGGTAGTTATCCACCCCGATCAGGAAGTCGCTGAAGTCGCGCTCGTGCTCCGCCTGCATGTTGGCGATGTGCTGCTCCGCGGTCAGGCCCAGCTGCTCGGCCTTCAGCATGATGGCGGTGCCGTGGGCATCGTCGGCGCACATGTACAGGCAGTGGTGGCCGCGAGCGCGCTGGAAGCGGGCCCAGATGTCAGTCTGGATGTACTCCAGGATGTGCCCGAGGTGCAGGGAGCCGTTGGCGTAGGGCAGTGCACTGGTCACGAGGATGTTACGGGCTTGGGGGCGCGATTCGGACATCGATTTTTCCATGACAGACAGTTTCCGGCCGCGTTTGGCGGCCCCGTAAAAGACCGGCGAATATAGCAGATATGCGGCCTGCGCGGCACCCGCGGGGCGCCGCTGGCGCTGGTTCGAGCCATACCGCACAATGCACGCAAATTTTGACAGATAGCGGAACAGGGGACAGTGACGTGAGTGAACACGAGCATGACCACGGGGACCTGCCCGAGGGGGCGCAGGCGGAACTGGAACGGTTGGCGGAATGCCTCGGCAGCCTGCACGACCCGGCCAGCGGGCGGATCCTCGACGAGCTCGATGCGGATATCGAGGTGGGCTATGAAGACGGTAGCGTCCTGGTGGGCATTACCCTCGGCTACCCCTGTGACAGCCAGGAAGATGACTGGCGTGATCGTATTCAGGAGGCCTGCATGCCAACCCTGCGCGGTGGCCCGCTGGGGGAGGCGCACCTGCACTTCGAGCTGTTCAGTGAGGTTCCCACCACCGAGGCTGGCGAGGTGCCTGAGCACTTGCGCGGCGTGAAGAACATTGTCGCGGTGGCCTCCGGCAAGGGCGGCGTGGGCAAGTCCACCACTGCCGTCAACCTGGCGCTGGCGCTGGCTGCGGAAGGTGCCAGCGTCGGTCTCCTGGATGCCGATATTTACGGCCCCAGCCTTCCCACCATGCTCGGCACCGAGGGCGTACGACCGAAAGTGAAAGAACACAAGTTCTTCCTGCCGGTGGAGGCCCACGGCCTCAAGACCATGTCCCTCGGTTATTTGCTGACGGAGGATACCCCGGCGGTATGGCGCGGGCCCATGGCCAGCGGTGCCCTCAACCAGATCCTCACCCAGACCCTGTGGTGCGACGATGGCGGCGAACTGGACTACCTGATCGTGGATATGCCCCCGGGCACCGGCGATATCCAGCTGACCCTGGCCCAGAAAGCGCGCCTGGCCGGCGCCGTGATCGTGACGACTCCCCAGGACCTGGCTCTGGTGGACGCGATCAAGGGTGTGGAAATGTTCCGCAAGGTGTCGGTGCCGGTGCTGGGGATTGTCGAGAACATGTCCCTGCACACCTGCAGCCAGTGCGGCCATACCGAGCCCGTGTTCGGCAGCGGCGGCGGCGAGAGGATTGCCGCGGAGTACGATACCGGCCTGCTGGGGCAGTTGCCGCTGGCGATGGCCATCCGCGAGGGCACCGATCGCGGCCTGCCGAGCGTCATCGCCGAGCCGGACAGTGAAGTGGCACAGCACTACCGCGAGATTGCCCGGCGCGCTGCCGCGGAAATCTGGCTCAGTGCGGAGCAGGGCGCCGGGCCGGAAATCGAGATCGGATGATTGGAGTCGCGCCGGCGTAGCAGCCGAAGACACCGGCGCGGCAGCCACCGGTGTCCTGAAATGTCGGGGTTATACGGCTACTCGACCTCAAATGTCGAATTCATCTCGCCGGCATTACTCTTCGAGATCCACAGGTAGCGCCCCGGCTTCAGGTCGACAGTGACGTAGCCGTGGTTGCCGGCGGGGAGCTGTTCCATGCCGCCGACGAACTCGACTGGTGCTGGTGCCCGCAGTCCGCCGACATTGCTCCAGTCCATCCAGTGGGCGACCTTGTCGAGATCCGTGTCACTATCCAGTCTGGCCAGGTGCAGGTCAAAGGGCACGGGGCCGGGCGGATTCTCGAGAAAATTGACGCGGATGGTTTGCGGGCCGGCGGGTAGCCTGGTCGGGGCCTCGATGCCCGCGTTGCGCACGGACACCTCGCTGTCCGCTTTGGGCTCGGGGATTCCGCCCCTCTCACTGGTCACTTCCACCTGCTGCAGCATGCCCATGGAGGTATGCCACTGGCCGTCCGGCGCCTTCACGTAGCACTCCATCAGGTAGATACCCGGCTCCGTGAGCTCGATGGTGGCATAGGAAATCTTACCGGGAGCCATCAGGCCCGGGCCACCCGCCCAGGTCATCTGCATGCCCCACGCGGGCATATGTTCCTGCAGGAACGGGCCTATGTCCGCCTTGGTCAGCTCACCACTGCGCAGGCCCTCCATCAGTGGGTCGAATACTGGCACGACCTCCCTGAGCTGATCTTCAATGGTTTTGCCCTCCACCAGTTTATAAAACGCCACGAAATGCGCCTGCCCCCCAAGATTGCGAAAGCGGAAGCGGTGCCAGCCAAGGTCGAGCTTTTCTGGCCCCTCAATGGTGTATTCGCGGGTGACGATATCGATGGCTTGTGGCTCGTTCCTGTCTGGCTCGGCGGCCGAGCTATTCAGTGGCGTTAATATCAGGCTAACGAGCAGGGCCGAAAAGGTGCTTCGTATCATTTGCATGGTCATCTCCATTCAAGCGGGACTGGGAATCTCTCCGTCACGAGTTTGCGGCGGAGGGATGGCCCAAGAGGCTTTCACTGGTTTTTGCTCAACTAAAAGCGGCTGCTTCCTGACAGTGGTCGTCCGGCGAGAGAGCGGAACCGGGGGGCTGGGACATGGATCGCTTAATTAAAATTATTTGCTTATGGATCCTGATGTGACGTTATCACCATCGTGTTACCGGCAAAAGTTGTCGCGGCGCAGGTGGGACCGGGCTGGCAGCAATGAAACGGGATACACGTAGAAATGAATGACAACATCCACCTGCAGTGGGGCGCCGCCGATGATTTCTATGCCAGATGCGGCGAAGTCTGGCGGCGTCTGGGATTGTTGCAGCGGGGGGAAACTTGCGCTTGTTGGCGGGTCGGCTTTGCCTCCCGTTACCGCTGCCCCTATTTCTGGCAGCGGCTGGTGAGAGGTGGGTGAGAGGTGGGTGAGAGGTGGGCGAGACGAGTGAGCCGGACGTTGAGCCGGGCCGGGGGGCGGCTGTCATCCTTCCGTCATACAAGTGTCATAACTTGGTGGAACCAGCAGGTGCCATGCGGTGCTTTGCAGTGTCGAAATCAGGCAGGAGGTCGGTATGGGACCGGCAAATACACAGGTCAGGGTCCAGATGCCCGGGCGCATCCTGCGCCTCACGCCTACCAGTGAGGTGACCTTCGCGGAAATGGCGTGCACCTCGCGCTACCTGGCGGAGAAGTTTGGGCATCTTTCACCCATGCGCATCCTGCTCGATGCGCGCGGGGTGGTGGTGCGGGTCATGCCTGCCGAGAACCAGCAAATCGCCGAGTTGCTGTCGGGCCTCAAGGGGTTCGCCACTGCGCGAATCGCGGTGCTGCACGATGCCTGCGGTAATCCCATGGCCGCCACCGACCGCGCGTCGCAGCAGCGCGGCCTGCTGGTCCGCCAGTTCTTCAGCGAGCAGGCTGCCTGCCATTGGCTGCGCGCAGTGGGGCTGGTGCCCGGCTGACCCGGGCTCAGGTTCAGGCCTTCTGTGCGGCGCGTGCGGCTTCGGCCTGCTGGCGGCGCTGCTCGTACTTCTCGCGGCGGCGGGCGGCGGTGATTTCGCGGGCGTCCTGGCCGATATGCTGCTCGCCACGCTGCTTGGCCAGCTGGATCTGCTTCTCCCGCTCGCGGTAGCGGGCGCGATCGGCCTCGGACACCTTGTCGAAGCAGTGCGGGCAGCTCACCCCCTGCTCGAATTTCGGTGACTGCATTTCCTCTTCGGTGACGGGCATGCGGCAGGCGTTGCACTGCTGGTAATTGCCTCGCTCCAGGTCGTGGTTCACGGTCACCCGTTCGTCAAAGACGAAGCACTCCCCGTTCCACAGGGTCTCTTCCTTGGGCACGTCCTCCAGGTATTTCAGGATGCCGCCCTGCAGGTGGTACACCTCGTCGAACCCCTGCTCTTTCAGAAACGCGGTGGACTTCTCACAGCGGATGCCGCCGGTACAGAACATGGCCACTTTCTTGTGTTTTTCGGGGTCCAGGTGCTCCTTCACGTAGTCGGGGAACTCGCGGAAAGATTCGGTCTTGGGATTGATGGCATTTTCGAAGGTGCCGACCTGAAACTCGTAATCGTTACGGGTATCGATCAGCAGCACTTCCGGATCGCTGATCAGTGCGTTCCAGTCCTGTGGCTTTACATAGGTGCCAACGGTGCGGCGGGGGTCGATGCCCTCGACACCCATGGTGACGATCTCGCGCTTGAGCTTCACCTTGCTGCGCAGGAAGGGCATTTCCCCGGTAAACGATTCCTTGTAATCCAGTTCCGCCAGGCGCGGGTCGGATTGCAGGTGGGCGAGCAGCGCGTCGATGCCCTCTCGGGAGCCGGCGACGGTACCGTTGATGCCCTCTTTGGCCAGCAGCAGGGTGCCGCGGACCTGGTTCTCGAGCATGACGTTCAGGAGGGGTTCGCGCAGGGATTCAAAGTCGTCCAGGGAGATGAACTTGTACAGCGCACAGACTACGACTGGTTTCATGGTTTTACCTCTTGCGGGCCGGAGCGTAAATCCGGAGCAACGGAATCCCCGGCTGCGAGCCGGGGGTGAAAATCGCCGCGCATTTTATCCCACCCGAGCGGATTTGTCGTACATTTATTGGGCAGTGACTTGTTATTGACCAGTGGGCCGCAAGTTGTCAAAGTGGCGCGACTTTTACGTTTGCCCCACCTGCCCACAGCGAGGCTGTTTCCATGGAAGAAGAGTTCGTTCCCAAAGAGTCTCCCCTGAGCCGGTCTTACCGGGAAGGCGACCATACGGTTCAAATCGATATTTACGAGGATGGCGACGGCAGTTGGCTGCTCGAAATCATCGATGAGGACGATAACTCCACGGTGTGGGAAGACCCATTCGACACCGAGGAAGACGCATTGGAAGAGGCCCTGGAAGCGCTTCGCGACGAGGGGATCGAGACCTTTGTCGGTCCGGTGGAGGAAGAGGACGAGACCTGATCATTCCATGGGGACATGAGGGCATGAAGAGAGGCGCCGCCTCTCCTCTGCTTGCCACTCCCTGTGCGGGGACGACGGGTTTTTCCAGTCGTCCTTTCCCGGCAACTTCGATTTCCCCGTAACTTGGATTGCCCTGCATTCCGCGGGCTGACCCATTGCCTATCCCCCGTGAGTTTGTCCAACCCCCTAAACCAGCATTCCCGCAGTGCCTCTCTTGCGCCTGTGCCGGTATCCTTGCGCGCGGTGACCACTCGGAGCGGGGAGTTGTGGTGAACCTGAAGCACCATTGCTGAAGACTGCTATCGTTAAAGAGTGAAGGGAATCGCGACAGTGTGACAGCACACGACCCAATCGCGGTGCCCCCGGAAACACCAGGAGCTTGTGTTTTCGGGGGTACCAATTGGCAGCAGCGAGCGGTTCCGCGATCCATGACTCTATCCCGTATTTCTTCCCCCTTACTGTTATTACTATCGGTCGGCTTACTCGCGTTACTGCCATTGCGGCCGTTGCACGCAGTACCGGTGACCCTGTCCGACCAGAGGGTTCTGGAAACGGGGCTGGCTGAGGCCCGGCTGCTGGCGGAACTGCGGGGCTTTGCCATCATCGCTGGTCGTCATTGCATCGGCTGCGATGAGAATACGGCGCTCTACGTTCGCAAGATTGTGCCTCGCAATGGTTTTGTCGAGCGGATTTCCCAGGCTGCGGCCCGTTATACCTACCCGGGCAACTATCGCGATTACCAGAGCAAGGCGCTGGTGGAGAAGACCCGCTTCTTCTACGGCCGCTGTTATGAGGGGCAGGCCGCATTGTTATGGCTCAGTGAATACCGCGGCCCCGTTGGCTGGAATCACGATACCTACCTGATTCTTTTTGGCGAGCAGGGATTGGAGCACCGCTACAGCAAGCAGTACCGGCCGGAGCTCTTTCACCTGGGGCACAGCGAGTGCCGGGAGTTGCCTGGCATTGAGGCGGAGATCGAGCCCTGAGACTGGCGGGGTTGGATTGGGCTGGGCAGTGTCCGGCGGCCATAAAAAAGCCCCGCTCGGAGGCGGGGCGTTCAGGCCGCGGTTAGCCGCGGTTTTTAGGATTGTTCTCTCTATCGTCGCTAGTTCAGCGATTACTTGACCGGCTTGAAGACGATCTTCAGCTTCTTCTTACCCCACTGGCGGGCTTTCTTGATGTCTTTTTCCATCCACACGTCGATGCGGTTGGTGAAGCGCTTGTTCATACGGTCACGCACGGTGTAGGTACCGGGCAGACCTTCAATTTTTACCTTGGCGCCGTTGGTCAGGCCGTGCTTTTCCAGGTCGCGGGACACTGCGATGATCTTGTCACCCGGACGCAGACGGTTGTTCCACGCTGCTACCCAGGGATCGTCATCGGTCTGGCCGGGCACAGAGTTGTATGCAGTCGCATCAACAGTCATGGTCTTTTCGATTGCTGCAGACGCGCTGAGGCTGAAGGAACCCGCCAGAACGGCAGTTACAAAAAATACCCAATTGCGCAGAGTCTGTTTCATCATGTCCCGATACCTCCGAGATTCAAACGGTCACAAGCCAAGAGGTGCTTGCGAAGCTTCCAAGTACTTTTGGAAATAACTGATCAATATTTGAACAGTGGTGGCTATATTACGGGTCAGCCCCGGGTTATCAAATATTTTCTGTGCAATGATCTCCGGGCCGTACGGGAGGGCGTTTTCGAGCGGTAGAATGGCAATCCATCCCTGTGTTTCCGCTCCTGTGGGAATAGCATTCTTTCAAATGCGCGATTGATTAATAAATGATCAGTGTGTGTTGGTCATTTGAGCAATGGAATCCACCACCAACAAACAGTAATGACAGCGATGTCTTTCTAATCAGGAATGGGTCAGGATCGGAAATTCGGTTTCTAACCCTGCCTTTGAAAGTAAAAAATTCTCCCCCAACTATTTGCGACCGTTTGGTCAAACCCTGTCAAAAGTCAGGTGACTGGCGATGGAATCCGAGCTTTCAGGGGAGATAGGTCGATGTCAGCGCTGTCACCAATAGTTGGCAGCGTTGTCTTGGCGACGTTTGCGGCAGGTCAGAGAGCGGTGGTGGTGGCCTGGGCAGGCGGGTTCAGCTGCTCGCGCAAAGCCAGCAGGTAGGCGCGATCCTCTTCCAGGTCGGCAAACCCGTGCTCCATATCCAGTTCGACTGCCTTTTCCAGCCAGTCCACGGCCTCCACCAGATTGCCCTGCCACTCGCACACCTGTCCCAGGTTGAAATAGGTGATAGCGAGGTTGTGCCACTCTCTCTGGGTTGCGAGCTCAGGCACGGCGCCCTTATAGAGGAAATAGGCGTTGCGCAGCAGGTCCACCTGCTTGCCAGCTTCCGCCGTGGCGGCCTGCTGGTGGTAGGTGTGTGCGAGCGCGGAGCGTACGCGGGCGGGGGAGTGGGGTAGCGACGCCCCACTGTCGAGGAAATCCAGCACCGATTCGAACTGGGCCCTTGCCAGGGGGTAGAGGTCCGGACGCAGCGCGCCGCCGAGGGCGCTGAGAATGATGCCATAGCGGTAGCGCAGGTTGTGCTGGGCGCGCGGCTCCTCCTCCAGCTCGGCAATTGCCTGCTCGTAGAGGGGCAGGGCGGCATCGTAGTCGCCTTCCTGTGCCAGGGCCTCGGCCTCTGCCACCAGGTCCGGGGCGGATTCGGTCGCGTCAGCCGCGGGGGCCAGCAGGGCGACGCAGACTACTAACTGCTTGAGGAGCTGGCGGTTGAGGAGATTCGACATGGCTATCAACACGGTACCGGGTTTCACTGGGGCGCGCTTCCCTCGCGCCCTGATCACATATCACTCAGTAAACCGCGAATCGGACATTTGTGCCAGCAATCCCTGCAGCGGATGGCGCAGGGTCACACCCGCGAAGCGCTTACTCTGGCAGCGGCACGAGTAGCCACTGGCCAGGGTTGACTGGTTGTCGCCGTTAAGACGCGGCGCCCAGGACTGCTGGAAGATGGTGCGGGAGGTCTCTTTGTTGGCGGTTTCGTGACCATAGGTGCCAGCCATGCCGCAACAGCCGAGCGCTTCGGTGTGCAGTTCCAGCCCCAGCGCCTCGAAGATCGCGCGCCAATCCTTCAGGGAAGCGGCGGCGTTCGTCTGTTCGCTGCAATGGGGCAGCAGGCGGAAGCTGCCGGCCCGGAGTCGCGGCTGCTGCCGCTCCAGGTGCTCCCGCTGGCTTGCCAGCCACTCCTGTAGCAATTGTACGGAGGGAGCTCCCTCACCGAGCACCTTGCGGTACTCCGAGCGGTAGGTGAGCGTCATGGAGGGATCGATTCCCACCAGCGGGATGCCGCTGCTGGACAGTTCCTGCAGCATTTCGCTGTTGGACTGGGCGACGCGGCGGAACGGGCCGAGGAAACCGTGCACATGCAGGGGTTTGCCGTTGGCGCGAAACGGCGCCACCAGCGGGTAAAAGTCCAGCTGTTTCAGCAGGCGCAACGCATCTGCCACCACCTGGGCGTCGAAATAACTGGTGAACGCATCCTGCACAATGATGACTGCGCGGCTGCGCTGCTCCGGCCCCAGCGCTGCCAGGCATGCGGGTCGGGCCAGGGGTACGCCCAGCTCTTCCATTTCATCGCGCAGGGTCTTGCGCGACAGGTCGGGACTATCGGCGAGACCGAGGCCGCGCTCCAGCAGCCAGCGCACCGGCGCGAACTTCAAGGGCCAGTTATACAGCTGGGGCGCCCGCGAGAGGTGCGGCATCACGAATTCGAGCGCACCGACGAAATAGTCCTTCAGCGGTCGCAGGTAGCGGCTGTAATAGAGCTCCAGGAACTTGGCGCGAAACTCCGGAACGTCCACCTTGATGGGGCACTGGCCAACGCAGGATTTGCAGCCCAGGCAGCCCTGCATGGCCTCGTTTACTTCGTGGTTGAAATCGTACTCGCCACGGGCTTTGGCCAGGGAATTCTTGATACGCCCCGGCAAGCCCACAAAGAAGGAGCGCTCGCGGAATTTCTGGCTGGTTTCCACCGCGTCCACGCCCCGCGCGCTGAGCAGGCGCAGCCACTCGCGCATCAGTGAGGCACGGCCCTTGGGGGAGTGTATCCGCTCCCGCGTGGCCTTATAGGAGGGGCACATGGCTGAGTCCGGATCCCAGTTGAAGCAGGCGCCATTGCCGTTGCAGTGCACGCCCTCGCTGTAGCCGTCCCAGACCTGTACCGGAATCTGTCGGTCCTGCTCGCCGCGGGTGGGGACCTCGTCGATTTTCAGCAGCCCGGAGGCGCGGCTGGGGGTGGCAATCTTGCCGGGGTTGAGCTGGTTGCGGGGGTCAAAAGCCGCTTTGACTTTCTGCAGTTCCGGATACAGTTCGCCGAAGAATTCCGGTGCGTACTCCGAGCGCACACCCTTGCCGTGCTCGCCCCACAGCAGTCCTTTGTATTTTTGTGTCAGCGCCACCACCTTATCGGTAATGGGGCGGATCATGGCCGCCTGTTCAGGATCCTTCATGTCGATGGCCGGGCGCACGTGCAATACGCCCGCGTCGACGTGGCCGAACATACCGTAGGCCAGGCCGGCTTCATCCAGTACGCCGCGGAACTCGGCGATAAAGTCCGCCAGGTGTTCCGGTGGCACGCAGGTGTCTTCGACGAACGGTATGGGGCGCTTCTCTCCCTCGGCATTGCCGAGCAGGCCCACGGCCCGTTTGCGCATGGCCCAGATGCGGTTGACCTCACCGTGCCCGCGGGCGATGGAGTAGCCAAAGCTCTTGCCCGGGTGGCCGATCACGCTGTCGATCAGCGCAGTGAAGCGCTGCAGCGCCTCCTCCAGGGCCTCTTCCGAGTCCGCCGTGTACTCCACCAGGTTGATGCCGCGCACCGGCCGGTCGTCTGCGGGGAAGAACTCGCTCACGCTGTGCCAGACGATGTCCTCCATCGCCAGCTGCAATACCTTGCTGTCCACGGTTTCGATGGACGTGGGACCGGCTTCCATCAGGTCATTGGCGTCGCGCAGGGCATCCTGAAAGTTGTCGTACTTGAGGTTGACCAGCGCCACGCACTTGGGGATCGGCAGCACATTCAGCTTGGCTTCGGCAATAAAGCCCAGAGTGCCCTCGGAGCCGCAGAGGACGCTATTCAGGTTGAATTGCGCCTGCTCTCCGTCACCCTCGCCCTCGCGCAGGTGGGCCAGGTCGTAGCCGGTCAGGCAGCGGTTGAGCTTGGGGAAGCGCTGCTCGATCAGTTTGGCTTTGTCCCGGGCGATCTCGTCACAGATCCGGTGCACGCGGCCGGCGCGGCCGTCCTGCCCGGCGACTTCTGCCAGTTCACTGTCGCTCAGCGGGGTGGAGTGCCACAGCTCGCCGCCGAGCAATACGGTGGCGAGTTCCAGTACGTGGTCGCGGGTCTTGCCGTAAACACAGGAACCCTGGCCAGAGGCGTCAGTATTGATCATGCCGCCAATGGTGGCCCGGTTGCTGGTGGAGAGCTCCGGAGCGAAGAACAGCCCGTGGGGCTTTAGTGCCGCGTTGAGTTGGTCCTTGACCACCCCGGCCTGTACCCGCACCCAGCGCTCCTCGGCGTTGATCTCGAGAATGCGGTTCATGTGCCGGGAAATATCCACCACCAGCCCGTCGGTGAGAGACTGGCCGTTGGTGCCGGTTCCGCCGCCGCGTGGGGACAGCACCACCTGCTGGAACTCCTCCCGGTCTGCCAGCTCACCCAGCAGTTGGAGGTCGTGGGTATCCCGCGGGTAGACCACCGCCTGCGGCAACACCTGGTAAATGGAGTTGTCGGTGGCCAGCACCGTTCGACTGGCATAGCTGGGAGTCAGGTCGCCGCGGAATCCGCCGTCGCGCAACGCCTGCAGGAACTGCAGGTAAAGGGCCTGAACCGGATCGACTTCACGCAGTGCTGGAATCATGGCTATGTCCGTAGCTCTCAGGGGGTCTGGCATTTTAGCGGTGGCGCACTGTGGCGCAAGCGGCCTTCCGGGTCACTGTCGGCAACAGGACAAAAATCGCGGCTGGCGCTCCCCGAGTCTAGGGTGGGGTTATCCGTCTGTATCTGCATTGTACAAAAATAAAACTTGTACAGGGTGGAGTGAGGAGTTATAACTTGTACAAATCTTCAAAGGTGTACAGGTGTGATGAAAATCGAGTTGCAGGCGGAAAAAATTCCCGTGGCCATCAGTCAGTGCGCCATGGGGGACGCAGTGCGCTATAACGGCGGACACAAGCACAGCAAGATCTGCACCCAGTTGCTGGGGCGCGTATTCGACTATGTGCCACTGTGCCCTGAAGTGGCGATCGGTATGGGTGTGCCACGTCAGCCCATTCGCCTGGTGAAGAGCGACACCTCGGCTGATGCCGAAATTCGCGTGCTCGGGGTGGACGACCCGACGCTCGATGTCACCCAGCCATTAAAGGACTATGCGGACAGCATGGTCCCGCAGTTGCAGCAGGTGCGCGGCTACATTTTTATGCAGAACTCCCCCAGCTGCGGCCTCAAGGGTATCCGGCGCTACCTGCCCAACGGGCACGGCCACGACAATGACGGCATGGGCGTCTACGCACAGCGGCTGCGGGAGCGCTTCCCGGACCTGCCGATGGAAGAGGTGGGCCGCCTCAACAGCAATGAGATCCGTGAGAACTTCCTGACCCGGGTATTCGCTTACGATGCCTGGTTCCGCTATGTGCAGGAGGAGCCGAGCCCGGCGCACATCATCGAGTTCTTCACTGCCTACAAGTACCTGTTGCTGGCGCACCACCAAGACAAAACCCGCGAACTGGGGCGGGTGCTGGCCAACTCGAAGGGGCGGGACCATGAGGAGCTGGCACTGGACGTGCGCGCCCGCATGATGGATATCCTCACCCATATGGCCAGCCGCAAGGACAAGACCAACGCGCTGATGCACAGCCAGGGGCACCTCAAGGGATATCTCAGCAAGGAGGAAAAGGCGGAGCTGACCCAGCTGATCGACGAGTACCGCCGTGGACTCAAGCCGGCCTCGGCAGTGCTGACGCTGCTGCGTCATTACCTGCCCCGTACCCCCCACAGCTTTATTCACAGCCAGATGTTACTGGCAGCGGAGCCGGCGGAAATGGGGCTGTGCGATTTTCACTGAACAGTTGCGCTTGCAATCGCGAAGAGAGCACCGCGAGCGCTTTTAAATACAGTCGCCCGATGAAAGGGCGGTTAACTTGATACCGGATTGAGGCAAACGTGTCTGAAGCAGAAGTACCCACCCCGGCCGCAGCGCGGGGAGAGAAACCGTCAGGGGAGACTGAGCAGCCTTTGACAGAGTCGAATCTGGCGATCGGCGAAGTGGCCCAGCGCACCGGGGTCAATCCGGTGACCCTGCGGGCCTGGGAGCGGCGCTATGGGCTGCTGGTTCCCAGCCGCACGGGGAAGGGCCACCGCCTCTATAGCGAGAGCGATGTGGCCCGGATTCGTGATATCCAGGCCTGGTTGGCCCGCGGTGTCGCCATCGGCAAGGTGCGCCCGCTGCTGGAGCAATCCCGGGGAGATTCCCCCCCAGCGGATGCGGCCGGATTGGAGCCTACCCCCGTCGAGGACAGCTGGTCGCAGCTGGTGGCTGAAACCCTGGCCCTGGAAGGGCGCCTGGTGCCGGCCGAGCTGGACCGGCACCTGGAGCAGTTGCTCTCCGCCTACCCGCTGCCGCTGCTGCTGGATCGATGGCTGTCGCCGCTGCAGCGCAGGCTCAGCCGCCAGCGCCGTTACGGCAGCAGCATCGCCCGGGCTCTGTTCTGGCGGCATCTGGGCGAGCTGCTGGCTGTGAACCTGCGCGCCGGCCGCCGCAACCGCAAGCGTGGCCCGGTCCTGGGCCGTCTGGTACTGCTGACCTTCCCCGGCACTGAGCAGGGAGTGTTTGCGCAGCTGTTCGAGGCTGCCCTGACAGATATCGGCTTCGAGGTGATTGGCCTGGCGCCGGAGGCCGAGCTGGGCGAACTGGCCATTGCGGAGAAAACCCTGGGGATCGATGGCGTGCTCTGCTATAGCCATCACGCCCTGCCAATGGCGACGCTCGGCAGTGGTCTAGAGCGGGCCCGCAAGGGGCTGAGGGTGCCACTGTGGTTTGCCGGTGGGTTCGTGGACTTGCAGCAGCAGGACCTGTGCCGCCTGGCAGAGCGGGCGCGGATGCGGTTGTTGTCGGCGAATTGCACTGAAGCATTGCAGCAATTGCGGGAGCAATTTTCATGAGTGACCGATTCGAACATGCGCGCGGCCTGGTCTGGTTCCGCACGGATCTCAGAATCCATGACAATACTGCGCTGCACCGGGCTGTCCAGGCCTGTCACTCGGTGGCGGGTGTCTTTATCGCCTGCCCGGAGACCTGGCAGGGGCACGACGAGGGCGACAACCTGGTCGCCTTTCGGCTCGCCTGTCTGCGCGAACTGCAGGATGCCCTCGGAGATCGCAATATCCCGCTGTACTTCCTCGAGCTGAAACGCTTTGATCAGGTGCCGGAAGCCATGGCGCAGATCGCGCAGAAGCTGGAGGTGGGTGCGGTTTTTGCCAACGCGGAGTACCCGGTGAATGAACAGGAGCGGGACCAGGCCGTGCGGGCGGCTTTGAAGGAAGTCGACATCCCGATCGAGTTCAGCACGGACCGGACCCTGGTCTCTCCCGGGGCGGTGAAGACCAACAGTGGTGACGCCTATAAAGTTTTTACCCCTTTCAAACGGGCTTTTATCGAGCAGTGCGGCGGTACTGACTTTTCCCCACTGCCCGCTCCGCGCAAACGGGAGACGGAGGAATGGCCCAGCTGGTTGCAGGTCAAGGGGGAAGAAAACCTGCGCCAGACAATCCCCGATACCGTGGATGGGTACAGTGCCGTGCCCATGGAAAACGGCCGGCTGCTGGGCTGGCAACCGGGAGAGAAAGCCGCGCTGAAACGGTTGAAAGCATTCGAGGAGCAGGTCGACGCCTACGAGGACGAGCGGGATTTCCCGGCCATCGATGGCACGTCCAAACTGTCTCCCTACTTGAATGCCGGTGCACTCTCTGTACGCCAGTGTGCACATATGGCCCTGGAGTGTAACCGCGGTCGCTGGAAAGGCGGCAGCGAGGGTATCGACTGCTGGCTCGGCGAGCTTATCTGGCGGGAGTTTTACACCCACCTGATCGTGGCCTACCCCCGCATCTGTAAACACAAGCCGTTCAAGCCGGAAACCGAGGCGGTGCCCTGGTCTAGCGACGAGCTGGCGTTTCGTCGCTGGTGCAAAGGCAAGACTGGCGTGCCCATCGTCGATGCGGCGATGCGTCAGCTGGAAAAGACTGGCTGGATGCACAACCGCTTGCGCATGGTGGTGGCTTCGTTCCTGACCAAGAACCTGTTGATCGACTGGCGCTGGGGCGAGCGCTATTTCATGAACCAGCTGATCGATGGGGACTTCGCCTCCAACAACGGCGGCTGGCAGTGGGCGGCATCGACGGGTACTGATGCAGTGCCTTATTTCCGCGTCTTCAACCCCTACAGTCAGTCGAAGAAGTTTGATCGCCACGGTGAGTTTATTCGTCACTATCTGCCGGAACTGAAAAAACTCAGTGACGACGAGGTGCACTGCCCGCCACCGATGGAGGGCTACCCGCCGCCCATTTGCGATGTTAAAGAGACCCGGAAAAAAGCCATCGAAGCGTTTGCCGATTTGAAAAAATAGGCGGCGCGGCGGCTGAATTTACAACCATGGACTCCATCGTCGGTTCTCTGTAGGGCGCAGGACTCCAGTGCTCGCAAGCTGCAGAAAAGTTGATCAGCTGGATGTCTATACTTGCCCAATCGCGACCTGTGCAAAGGAGTGCATTATGGGATTCACGGCAAGATCCATCAGCTTCGCGGTGGCGTTCGCGACCGCGTCGGTCGCCGCCGCTGACGACAGCGTGACCTCGGGACTCTACCGCAATGTTGTTGTCTTCGGAGACAGTCTCTCTGACAGCGGTAATGCGGGTATTTTTACCAGCGATGACCCGGACGGCGAAACACCGCGCCAGCCGGCTATCAGCTTTACCGCGCAGCGCTTCGGGCTGGAGCCTTTGACCCCTTCCTGTTTTGGCCTGGGACCACAGTTCGGTGGTGCAGTACCCTGTTATCCGGCAGCGGGCACCGTCGAAGAGCAGGTGGCGCAGATCACCGGTTCGGTATTGGTCAATGGCAGCAATTGGGCGGTTGGGGGAAATCGCGCCGCGGATGTGCTGCTGGATGTTGTGGGTCCCCAGCGCTTCCTGGCCCTTTTCCCTGACACGACGGTGGCAGATCACAACAGCCTGACAACCATCCTGCCGGACTCGACCCGCTGTGGTGAGGACGGTATCTGTGACCCCGCAGCGGGGGAGAGCCCCTACCTGCCGCCGGCGGAGCTGATTGCAGCGGTTTCCAGTTTTAATAATCCTGCCGCCCTGCAGGCACTGGTAGACGATCCCACCAACGGTATCGGTCTTACCGGTGTGCCAAATGCCCTGGGGCAGGGATACCTGCAGCGCAATTCGGTTTCCAGAGACACGCTCTACTACCTGAACGGCGGTGGTAACGACATTATTGCCAACACCATTGCCGGCACCATCAGTCCGGCGTCGATGGAGCGCGCCGCCACTTTCCTCGTTACCGCTGCGGAGCAGCTGCGTGGTGCAGGAGCGAAATACGTAGTGGTTTCCAACGCGCCGCGGGTCGGCAATACGCCCCTGATGAATGACCTGGGGCCGGCCGCGGTTTCCGCTGCCAACTCCGGCACCGCGCTGTTCAATGAAGAGCTGCGCGGCCAGCTGCTGTTTGTTGAAAATGTATTGATCCTGGATACCGAGGGCTTCGCCGCCCTGGCGCTGGAGCGGCCCGGGTTATTCGGCTTTGCCGATATTGACCAGGCGGCGACCTGCTATGCCGCAGGAGCCTGCGCGAATCCGGATCCGGTCTTCAGTGAGGTGGGTAGTGCCCCCAATGCGGACCGGCTTTACTTCAATGACGGTGTGCATCCCACCCTCGCCGCCCAGGAAGTGCTGGGGGATTACTATTACTCGGTGCTGAGCGCGCCGACGGGCTTCGCCATCCTGCCGGACCTGGGCTACCAGAACACCCGCGCCCACCAGTCCAATATCGACCAGCACCTGTTGTCGCAGCGGTTTCGTGAGCCCACCACCACCGTCTTTTTCAGCGCCGCCTGGACCACCACTGAACTCGGCGGAGGACCGGCACCCAACTATAACGACAATGCCTGGGACGGCTTCTTCGGCTTCAGTTTCAACGCCAGCGACAATCTCGAGTGGTCGTTGGCCCTGTCCTATGGCAGCTCCGATTACCGGCCGCGGGACTGGTCGCTGAAGGCGGATAACCTCAATTTCAGCTGGCTGGCCCGCTGGCACGACGAGCGCTGGTTTGTGGACGGGGGCCTGACCTATAGCGACATCGACTACGACGATGTGAATCGCCATATCGATCTCGGACCTTACCGGACGCAGATCAAGGCCAGCACCGAAGGTGATGCCAGCAGTGCATTTGTGCGTGGCGGCTTCGACACGGCACCGGCGTTGCCCTGCCAGGTAGGCCCCTTTGTTTCCGTGGCCTGGACCGACGTGGATAGCGACCGTTTCACCGAGCGGACCAACTCTGACCTGACGTATATCAGTGCCATCAACGGCCAGACAGTGGATCCCATCGGCCTGCGTGTGGGGGGGATCAGCCGGGAGTACTGGCGTTACCGGGCGGGCTTTTTCTACAACGCACCGGAAGAGGCGGACTGGCGCTGGTTCGGCGAGGTGTGGGTGGAAGCCAATGACGGCGATGACCGCCAGGACGTGAATATCGGCATCAAGTCGATCCGCGGTAACAATGCCAACCTGGCCGCCTACAACAGCCGCAACTCCGGTTACTTCCAGAATGGCGGCGGGGCCATGGTGGGGCTCAATGTCACCGACCAGTTCCTGGTCAGTGGCACCGTGCTGGTGCGGCCGGAGGACACACTGGGCGGACTGAATTTCAGCTACCGGTTCTGACCGGGTCGCGCGGCCGGCCTGATCTCGCGACCGGCGGGCAATGTCCGGTCGGTTGTGGCGCGGCGCAGAATTTTCTGCGGTGCGGGGCGCTAAAAACTCGCGGGAATGCGAAATCCGCCTTCAGATCGGGCATCAATTACCCGCGCGGTTGTTAGTGTACGCAGTATCGATAACAACCGGATAGAGAAGATGTTCCAGCCAAAGTTCAGCCTGCCGAGTGAAGCCCTCAACCGAGCCGACGCCGATGTCTGGGCGGTCAGCACGCGCGCCCACGAGCTGGCCGACAAGGGCGAGGACGTGATTTTCCTCTGTGTGGGCGATCCCAACTTCGATACCCCCGAACCCATCCTCGATTACACCCGCGCCCGGCTTGGTGTCGGTCGCACCCACTACTCCCCCGACGCCGGTGAACCGGTGCTGCGCCGTGCCATCGCCAGTATCGAGAGCAAGGTTTCCCCGCATCCCTGCAGCGCCGATGATGTGGTGGTATTCCCCGGTGGCACCAATGCCATTTATTCCGTGCTGGGCTGTTTGCTGAACCCCGGGGAGGAAATCGTCATCCCGGAGCCGATGTACATTGGCTACGTGCCAATTTGTGATGCCCTGCGCCTGAACGTCAAGCGGGTGGCATGCCCGGCGGAAGACAACTTTGCCTTCGATGTGGAGTCCATCAAGGCCGCCATCGGTGACGAGACCCGCGTGGTAATGATCAATACCCCGGTCAACCCCACCGGTGCCATGGCCACGCCGGAGCAGCTGCGCGAGCTGGCGGCTTACTGCCGTGAGCGCAATGTGTGGCTGGTGAGCGACGAGATGTACTCCATGATCACCTTTGCCCGCCGTCACACCTCCCTGCGTTCCGCTGCAGAGCACCTGGATAACGTGGTAGTGATCGACGGCCTGAGCAAGTCCCACGCCATGAGTGGCTGGCGCCTGGGCTGGGCTGTGGCCCAGGGCGAGCTGGTCGAGCGCCTGTCCCAGTTTGCCGGTGCCACCATGTTCGGCTGCCCCCAGTTCATTCAGGAAGCGGCTGCATTCGCGCTCGAGTTTGATGGCTACTTCGTCGAGCAGATGCGTTCCGCGTATGAGAAGCGGCGCGACTTGATTGTTGAGCGCATTGGCAAAATGCCGGGTCTCAGCTGTTATGCACCGGATGCGGGTATGTTCGTGATGGTGGATGTGTCACAGATCGCGGAATCCGGTGAGGCGTTTGCCTCGGCGTTACTGGATGCCGAGCGCGTGTCCGTCCTGCCCGGGGCACCTTTCGGTCCGAGTGCCGTGAACCATGTGCGCCTCACCCTGGCTGCGGACGATGCAGACCTGCGCCGAGCGCTGGATCGTATCGAACACTTCGTCAACAGCGATAACCGTCAGGCAGGCTGATCGAGGCTCTCCCTGAGAAGGCTGGCAATAAAGGGGTGCGCAAACGCGCCCCTGTTTCGACTTCTGTCGATTGCCGTTATCCTTGGCTTTTCTGTAGTTGAAGAAACAGCACCGTGAAAATCGACCGGCATAATCTAAAAATACTGCAGGCCCTGCAGACAAACGCCCGCATCAGCAATCTCAACCTGAGTGAAGAGATCGGCCTCTCCGAGAGCGCCTGTCTGGCGCGGGTAAAGCGGCTGACCAGTGAGCGTTATATCCGCGAGTTTCACGCGGAGGTGAACCTGGACAAGGTCCGCCATGCAGAGTTTTACGTGAACGTGGCGCTGAAGCGCCAGGATGCCCGTACCAGTGAAAGCTTCCGCCGGGCCATCAATGAGATACCCCAGATCGTCTCTTGCGTGAAGATGTCCGGGGAGTTCGATTACATGCTGCGGTTTGTCTGCCCGGATGCGGCAGACTTCAATCAGGTTTCCGAACAGCTGCTGGCGAATGAAGATGCGGCCATATCACGCATGACTTCCCACCTGGTGATCGAGAAAACCAAGCCCTTCACCGGTTACCCGCTGGAACTGCTGTTCCAGGATTGAGTGGAATACCTGAAATCAGTTGGCGTTACTATCCGGGCGGACAGCAGTCCGCCCGGATTGCCCTCCGCCAGCTTCCATTAACCCAGCACCACCGCCAGCGAGCGATCGATCAGCCACCAGGCGGCCAGCCCCCCCACCAGATAGGCCACCGGCCAGGCGGTAACCGCGGTGACGCTGGTGCCCTGGCGAGACTCCCACAGCCTGACCGGCGGTATGCGCCGCACCAACCAGACGATCCCCGCGAGTGAAGCAATAAAAGCCAGCTGGCCCGCCTCAACGCCGATATTGAACAGCGCCAGCGAGAGGGGAACCGCGTGCTGGGGTACACCGATCTCTGTCAGGGCTCCGGCGAAGCCGAGTCCGTGTAACAGCCCAAAGCTGAATGCCACCAGCCACGGCTTGCGAATGGCCAGTGTCGAGTGACCGTGAATTTTGTGCAGTATTTCAGTCGCCACAAATACGATGCTGAGTGCAATGATCGCCTCCACCGGCCCCTGCGGCACAGAAACCCAGCCCAGCACCGCCGCCGCCAGAGTCAGGCTGTGGGCCAGGGTGAATGCCGTGATGGTCAATACCAGCTGCCGCAAACCACTGACCAGTAACACCAGTGCCAGCACAAACAGCAGGTGGTCGATACCCAGCAGGATATGCTCCACGCCCAATACAAAATACGTAGCGGCGATCTGGCTGCTGCTGCCCCTGGCCTCAACCACCAGGGCGGTGCGGTCCGGTAGCAGTCTCGTCACTTGCTCACGCCCATCCAGCCACTGGATGTGCACCAGCGCGTCCGTCATGGTCTGTTCCAGGCCGTCGATGGTGATGCGTGCATTTGCCAGCGCGTCGCTGTGGCTTACCTTCCAGCTCTCGGTGTAGGAGCCGTTGGCGAAGGTACCGCGGGGAGTGCTTGCAGGGGTTACGCTCTGGTCAAAGCGAACGTCGAGGGACAGCCGCAGGTCGCCCCTGGCCGGTACGCGCCAGTTTACAGCGAAGGTCTCGGCGGAGTTCTGCTGAATCTGCAGGAAGGCCGGGCGCAGCTCATGGGACTTTGCCTGAAAGGCCAGCAGGAGGCTGAGCACAGCAAAAATCAGCGTGACATGCAGGGGGGACAGGCGGTTCATTGCAATGCCACCTCGGTACCGGAGTTATTCAAATCCCCTTCGATTCGCACCTGGTAATTGCTGCGATAGTTTTCAAACTGTGATTCCAGAACTTTCTGTTTCTCTGCCTGCTGCCAGTCGCGCAATACGCTCGGGCGCACCTGGTCAAAGCTGGCGGTTTGCGGCGGGCTGGCGGATTCCACCAGCACCAGGTGCAGCCCATAGGCGGACTGCAGGGGGCCGGCCCACTCGCCTTTGGGAAGCTCACTGAGCTGATCGGTAAACCCCTGCCCGAAGACCCGTTGCAGGCGGTCGATAGTTTCATCCTTGTAGGAGCTTTGCAGGAGGCTGCTGTCGCCGAGTTCAGCCGCTGGAAGGCCCTCCCAGAGCAAGGCTCGGGCGGTCTCGACGACGGCATCGGGATTCTTGTGCGCAGCCCTGTCGAAATAGATCTGTCGTATTGAGAACCTGGCAGGATCCAGATAGTGCTCTGCGTTATCGGCAAAATAGTCGCGCAGGACGGTTTCCTCCGGTTCGATGGTGTCCACCAGATCCCGGGCCAGGAATTCCATCTTCATGCGCAGGCGCCGCCGGATGACAGTATCGTCCCGGTCCAGGCCCAGGTTGAGCGCCTCACGATAAAGCACTTCTTCGCGTACAAAGTTGTCGACCAGCCGATTCAGCTCCGGCTCGGTGGGCGGCCGCTGCCATCGTCGTTCAAAAACAGCGGTCAAGTGGTTTATACGGCTTTGAGTGACGACAATTTCGTCCTGTTCAGTGCCCGTATCGGAGAAAACTGCGCTCAATCCAAATAGCAGCGCGCCGATCAGCACAAAATGCAGCAGCGGTTCCCGTAAAACCGTGTGGCTCATAGCTGGATTCCCTTGGTTTATTGTTTGAGGGGCTTGTCTTGCTCGAGTTTATGAATCCGATGGCACATACCAGATCGGGCTGGAAAACGCGCGCTCCTGATGGGTCAGCGGGACGTCCTTGTCCATCTCTTCGTCGAAGCGAACCTTGTCATACAGGGTCCACCGGGGCGTGGGTATTTCCAGAACCCTGACGTAGTAAACCGCTTTGTGTTCAGGGTTGAACTCCTCGTCGGTGAAGTAGCCGACCAGCTGCGGCGAGCCGATATCGTTGGTGTACTCGGCGGTCTCCATATCGACTGTGTTGCCCACCTGCTGGATTTTTCCCTGCGAGTCCTTACTGCGGTCACCGGACCAGAGGACGTTGAAGATCTTCTCGTGCGTTTCGCCGTTGCCGTCCACCCAGCCCTTGATGATCTGCACCCGATCCAGGTTGGCGCCCTCGGGGTCTTTCATGGCGGCTACCAGGAAGGTTATAGGCTGCCCCTCTTTGGCCGCGCTGAGTTCGGCGCCCATCGGTACGCCCTTTTCATAACCGACGGCGGCAATATCGCCCTCTGCGTCCTGTTCGGTAAATTCATAGCCGCCGAAAAAGCGCAGCGTCATGCGAGGTCCGGTGGTGGCAAAGGTTTCCCTGCGCTTCATGGCATCCCAGATCGCCTCGCGGGTGTTTTCTTTCGCCCAGACGCCCATGATTCCCGAGGCCGCCTGTTCCCACCCATAAAAGTCACCACTTTTTCCCTCGAGCAAAGGGAAGTTCCAGCGGGTTTTGTTGGACGGCTCTAGAGTCTTGAATTTGCCGAAGAAATTGTCTTCCTCTGCGGTAGACAGGCCGGTGTGGGTATCGGTGGCGGCGTTGGCTCCATACTGGAAGGGGTTGGTACCGAGCTCTTCCTGCAGGCGCAGTCCCGACTTGAGCGCTTCGCGCCAGTACTCGGTCTTGAAAGCGCCCTCGGGCTTGGGCACCAGGATGAGATTGCCCCGATCCCACAAGTCCCAGTTGGCGAACTCATCCTCCGGGGAAAGGCTGGGGTGAGATTCGCTCTGGCCTTTGATCTGAGTTACTTCAAAGAGCGGCTCATATCTTGCCCGCATCTCCGCCCACTCTGCCGTCATGGCGGAGCCATCGAATTGCTGCTCTTCGAACATACGGCCATTGGAGAGGTTGCCGTTATGGGGAATTGCGAGCACCTGGCCGCCGCTTTTCTGTTCGTAGGCCTGCATCCACTCCCACAATTTCATCGGATCCTGGGTTTCGAAAGTCGTGAGCGGCAACAGGTCACCGACGCGGTCGGCGCCATCGCGGAAAATGACGTTGCGATGCAGGTTGTTGCCTCCATCGGCATTCACGGTCCACTCGAAGGCGATAAAGGTGGAAAACTCGCCCGGTTTGTAATATTTCTCGGCGGCCTCTATGGTCTTTTGCCAGGCGGATTTCATCCACTTGGGGTCCATAACCTGTTCAGGCAGCCGCTCCTCGGACTGCATGGTGATCAGTTCACTCTTGGCAGCGCTGGCTTGATCCGGATCACCGGAGTTGAGTGCCTCGCTCCACCTCTTGATGGTGGCGTCCTCCATCATCTCCGGGTTGCCGGCGATGATTTCGTTGATGACGCCCATACCATCGGAGTGGTCGGTGATCATGAACCAGTCGTAGGGTCGCTCCAGCTTTGCCTTCACGCCGCTGTTGGAGTCCACTTCCTCACCCAGGGCGAAGCGGTAAGCATCCTCCGGCGTCAGTATTGCGCCGTCCATGCCGGCATCGGCGGACCAGCCGGTATGCACATGGGTGTCACCGAAATAGGCATCGGTCGGGTAATCCCGCTGACCGGCGTTGGCTTTACTGGCTTCGCCGGTACTGCTGTCATCGGAGTCTTTGGCCCCATAGGGGTTGGCTTCGTTGTCTACCTCGCTCACAGGAGCGTCGCGGGAGCCAAATTCTTCCCCGATGACCTGCTCCCCGCCACTATCCGATTGGTCCGGTTGGCCCTGTTGCTTGTCGCCACCGCAGGCGGTGAGCGCTGTCAGAGCAGTGAGAAGCATCGGTGTGAGAATGTGCGCTTTCATGGATTCTTCCGTGAGGAGTTTTGCATCTCTGCCGGCCATGCTGGATAAGCGCAATGGCCGCAGACTAAGGCGGTGAGTGGGGTTCAAGTTGCCTGTAGCTTAGTTGGGCAGGTTCGGTGAGGCAGAAAGGTTGGCATCTGATCACTCAACAGGTACGTAAATCTCAACGTCTAACTGCCTGGATAGAGCCACTCTAAACTGAGTGGACCAGCCAGGCTTTGGCGGGGCAGTAAAATCAACGGGGCAGGAGGCAAGGACCGTGAGACACAGTGGGACAATATATCTGATTCTGAATGCGCTCATATTCGCCATCATTGGCGTATCGGCTTTTGCGAATCCGCTCGCCTTTACCAAGACAATCGATTTTGCGCTGACCGCACCGGCGGCCATGCCGGAGTTTCTCGCCACCTTCGGCGGGTTGATGGTGATGATCGGTGCGGCGATCGGACTGGCAGTGGTCTTCCGCCGGCATCGCAGTATCGCCTTCCTGCTAATCGCCATGGCTTATGCCGGATTCGGTAGCGGGCGCCTGGTCGGCATGCTGGCGCACAGCGGGTTTGACTGGCGCAATGGGCTTTTCTTCGCCACCGAGATTCTGCTTATCCTGTGGGGCACAGCCTGTTACCTGCAGGAGCGGAGACAGGGCCACGGGCCGTCCTAGAAAAAAGCGCCGCACCCTGACCAGGGGCCATGCGAAGGTTGCGGGGTTTTGCCGATCAGCCGCAATACGGTTTCAGGGGGTCACCTCAGCGCCTTTGGCTCCCTCATCGTTCTCCACCGCGCCAGCCGTCACCCGGCGGAACTCGTCTTTGTAATTTTTTAACTCTGTGCCCATCAGCCGATCCCAGAAGGTGAAATAAAACCCGTAGTTACCCTGGAATTTCTGGTGGTGCAGATTGTGGTGGGTTGTGGTGGTCAGGAAGTCCAGCGGACCATCGACCCAGCCACGCGGGTGGAATTCGCAGGTGGCATGCAGCATGGTATTGCGAAAGATCTGGATGAAGCTGAAAGCGATCCCGACCCAGATATGGATTGGCAATAAGGCCAGCGACAGGGGGGTGAATAGCACCATCAGCAAAGCCTCACCGACGGAGAAACTGTACGCCGCCCAGGGTGTGGGGCTGACAGACAGGTGGTGTACCCGATGGAAGTGCCGGAATAGCCTGGGATGGTGTATGGCGCGGTGCACCCAGTAGAAGTAAGTGTCATGCAGGAGAATGAGGGCGGGCAGACTGACGATGTTCCACCAGAGTGGATAGTCAGTCCACTCCCAGTAGAGATGCAAGTAGCCGGCACGGCTGAGGGCTACCATGGCCAGGCCAATGGTGGCGCCTATGCCGATGGTGAGTAGCGAGAAACTCACTTCCCGGCGGATGTCTCGCCAGGTGGCGCGTCGTTTTTGCAGTCGGCGCTTATTCATCCAGCTGCGAAATAACAGCGAGACGCAAAGGCTAACCAGGGTGGCCGCCAGTATGTAGCGAAATAGCATCCTTTCGTACCGTGTCAGCCACGATCCTGCAAACTCTGACAAAAATTCCCACTCCATAGTGACTCCTTGCCATTCTTTCGAAATTCCATGGGAGGTTTCGCCTTGAGCACAGGACATGTCGGCTTCACTGCCGGGATAAGGATTCTTGCGGTTTCGGCAGCGGGCGAATCACCATAGTAGATAAATTTCGATTAGCGGCAGCTGTGGGGTTCGCAGTTTCAGACCCGCTTGGCACGGGATTCCTTCTGCTGTGTGCGTTACTGTCGATTGTCATGGCCTGCGTCGGCTTCAGCAGCGGGAACCTGATCGGGATGCTGGCGCACAGTGGGTCGGACTGGCGCAATGGGCTTTTCTTCGCCACCGAGATTCTGCTTATCCTGTGGGGCACAGCCTGTTATCTGCAGCAAAGGAGGCAGGGTCTCTCACCGGCGTGAAGGAATAAAAAAGCGCGGCGCCGCAATACGGGCCGCGCGAGGCTTGCGGTTATTTGCCGATCAGCCGCAAATCTGAGTCAGGTTGCTACCTTGGTGCCTGGAGCATTCTCTTCTGCAATTTCATTGCCGGCGGCGGCGCGGCGGAAGGCTTCTTTGTAGTTCTTGAATTCGGTCCCCATCAGTCGATCCCAGAAGGTGAAGTAGAAGCCATAATTGCCCTGGAACTTCTGGTGGTGCAGGTCATGATGCGTGGTGGTGGTCAGCACATCCAGAGGACCGTCTACCCAGCCGCGGGGGTGGAATTCACAGCCTGCGTGCAGCATGGCATTGCGGAAGATCATCACGAAGATAAAGGACAGCCACACCAGCACGTGCAATGGCAGCAGGATGGTGATCAGGGGCGAGAAAATGGCCATCAGTACGGCCTCGCCCACGGAGAAGCTGTACGCGGCCCAGGGCGTGGGGGTGCGCGACAGGTGGTGCAAGCGGTGGAAGTGCCGGAACAGCTTCGGGTGATGCATGGTGCGGTGGGTCCAGTAGAAGTAGGCGTCGTGCACCAGGATCACCACCGGCAGGCTGACGATATTCCACCACAAGGGGTATGCCCCCCAGTCCCGGTACAGTTGCAGCCAGCCCCAGTCATAGAGGACGCCGGTAATCAGTCCGATGGTGGCGAAGACCCCGATGGTCAGCATGGAGAAACTGACCTCGCGGCGAATATCTTTCCAGCCGGCGCGGCGTTTCTGGATGCGCCGGCGGTCCATCCAGCGCCTGAATACGAAACCGACCAGCAGGCTGACAGTGGTGGTGGCGAGCAGGTAGCGGAACAGGTCGCGCTGAAAGTGCCGCGCCCAGTCCTGGCCCATCTCCAGTAGAAATTCCATGGCTGATTTCTCTCCAGGGCTTTTATTTGTTCTTGTTGTTTGCATGGCCCACATGAGCCGTGCCGGTATTCGCTGTCTCAGTGACAGAGAACCAGTGTGATGGATTGGTGGCGGGGACGCTTGCGGAATCCGCAATTACAGCTGACGGATTCCGAAATTGGCGCGATCAGGCGGGCAGTTGCTCGCGCCGATACTCCGTGGGGGTGCAGTTGTGGCGGCGCTTGAAAGCGGCGTTGAAGGGGCTCAGTGAGCGGTAGCCGATATCCAGGGCAATAGAGAGCACCGGCAGGTGGGATTGCCCCGGGTCGGCCAGGCGTGCGCTGGCCTCGTCGATGCGGAATTCGTTCAGGTATTCGTTGAAGTTGCGGTAGCCGAGGTGGCGGTTAATCAGGCTGCGCAGCACATGTTCCCGGGCGCCCAGCTGCTCCGCCAGCTCGCGGATGGTGAGGCCGGTATGCCGATAGCCACCCGCCCGCATATGCGCCTGTAACTGTTCCAGCAATTGCTGCTGTGCGGTATCCAGAGGCTGCGCTGCGGGGGCCGGTGTTTCTTCCGTCGGAGTCGAGCTTTCCTCCGGCGCCGGCGGCAGTGATTCTCCCAGCGCACCGGGGGACAGGGCCAGAAGCCACAGGCAGGCGGCAAATGTAAGCAGGGTAGCCAGCAGGGCGTGCAGGGTGGGGATGCCCGCAGGCACCGGCCAGTAGGTAAAGAGAAACTCTGCACTGACCACCACCAGCATGTAGCCGCCCACGGCGATCAGCAGTACTGCCCGCAAACGCCGGCGCGCCTCCACCAGGTCGGACTGGAAGTGGCGGAACAGTTCCACCATTCCGGCAGCGATAAGCCCCAGCTTGAGTGGTTGCGCCAGCACATAGAGTGCCCCGTGCAGTGCCGGTGTGGTGGCGAAGTTCAGGTGGTTGGCGGCGCTGGGCACGACGATGGACAGCCCGATGGGTACCCAGCCCCAGCGGGGGAAGTCGTCCTCTTCACTGCAAAGCTGGTGGGCAAAGAGCCAGAAAGCCGCCGGTACCAGGATGGTGGGCAGGTCGAACAGCAGTTTGACCAGCGGGTGTTCCAGCGACAGCAGGGGCCACAGCAGATAACAGAGCACGCCGGCCAGCATCACGATCAGCCAGCGCCCGGCCGGCTGGTGACGGTAGCTGATCAACAGGCGGGCGGAGATCAGCAGCAAAAGGCCACAGGCGCTGCCGGTAAAAAACACATAGCTGCTATGCACCGCTTACCTCCACCGGTCCGCCCAGGCATCGAGCACCTTGCTGCTATAGGTGTGGCGGCCGTAGCTGCCGTTGTAGTAAGCCAGCGCGTTGGCCAGGTTGCCCTTGGCCTTGCCGATATAGTGCTTGAGGATGGTGCAGCCGTAGCGGAGGTTGGTGTCCATATCGATGAGGTTGTCTTCCGGGCTGCCAATCTCGTTTTTCCAGAAAGGCATCACCTGCATCATGCCCTGGGCGCCGACACGGCTCACCGCGTAGGGGTTGAAGGCGCTCTCGATCTGGATCACGGCGAGGACGATTTCCGGCTGCAGTCCGGCCAGGGTGGCTTCCCGATGCACGGCCTTCAGTACGTGCATACGCTCGTCCGGATCCTTGATGAAGCGGGCGAGCGGCTGAGATTTGGCCATCAGCCAGACCTCTGCGTCGAAGCGATCAGTAAAACTGTCGGCCTGGCTGATGGCCGCACGCAGGGCGCGACGCTGCTCCGGGTCGATTTGCGGGATCTGCATCTGCGCCTGTGCCGGGGCCCAGGCGAGCGCGAGCAGCAACGGTAGGCAGATTCTTATCATTGTCTTCAATGTCTTGGGCAGTACGGGCTCCGGGATTATCTTACCCCATTGCCCGCGCACTGCCAGCGGCTTCAGCCTGAGAGCTTTTCCTGCAGGATTTCCAGCAGCTGTGACTCGGCAAAATCCTGGCTCTCCGCATCGCGCCGGCCCTTGTACTCCACCACGCCCCGCTCCAGGCCGCGGTCACCCACCACGATGCGGTGCGGAATGCCCATCAGCTCCACGTCCGCCAGCATGGCACCGAGTCGAGCTTTCGGCTCGTCCATCAGCAGTGCATCGATACCCTGCGCGCGCAGGGCTTCATAGAGGTGTTCGCACTTCTCCCGCACCAGGTCGCTCTTGTGCATGTTGATCGGCACGATCGCGAGCTGGAACGGTGCGATGGCCTCGGGCCAGATAATGCCGGCGTCGTCGTGGTTTTGCTCGATGGCGGCGGCGACGATGCGTGATACACCGATGCCATAGCAGCCCATCGCCATCACCTGTTCCTTGCCGTTCTCGTCCAGCACTGTGGCGTCCATGGCCCGGCTGTACTTGTCGCCCAGCTGGAAGATATGGCCCACCTCGATACCGCGCTTGATTTCCAGGGTGCCCTGGCCATCCGGGCTGGGATCGCCGGCGACCACATTGCGAAGGTCCTCTACGCGCCCCGGTTCCGCGTCGCGGCCCCAGTTGACGCCGGTCAGGTGGTAGTCATCTTTATTGGCACCGCAGGTGAAATCCGCCAGCTGCGCGGCTGCGCGATCGACGATGGTTTCGATCTGCAGGTTCACCGGTCCCAGGGAGCCGATGCCGCAGCCAAGCTCGTCGGTAATGCGCGCCTCGGGGGCGAATTCCAGCGGGCTGGCCACCCCTTCGAGTTTTTCCGCTTTCAGCTCGTTCAGCTCGTGATCGCCGCGCAGGACCAGCGCCACCAGCGGTGCCTTGTCTCCCTCTTCGGCTTCACCGAGTACGATCAGGGTTTTCACGGAGTGGGCCGGATCGGACTTCAGGAACGCACTCACATCGGCAATGGTTTTCTGGCCGGGTGTGTGGACCTCCTCCATCTCCCGGGTAGCTGCCGGGCGCTCACCCGCCGGGGCCACGGCCTCGGCCAGTTCCACGTTCGCTGCATAGCGGCTATCGGTGGAGAAGGCGATGTCGTCCTCGCCGCTCGCTGCCAGCACATGGAACTCGTGCGAGCTGGAACCGCCGATTGAACCGGTATCCGCCAGCACAGGGCGATAGTCCAGGCCGATGCGGTCGAAGATGCGGCAGTAGGCATCGTGCATCACATCGTAAGTTTCCTGCAGGGAGTCTGCCCCGAGGTGGAAAGAGTAGGCATCCTTCATCGTGAACTCCCGCGCGCGCATGACGCCGAAGCGGGGGCGGATCTCGTCGCGGAACTTGGTCTGCACCTGGTAGAAGTTGGCCGGCAGCTGCTTGTAGCTGTTGATCTCGTTGCGGATCAGGTCGGTAATCACCTCTTCATGGGTCGGGCCAAGGCAGAAGGGGTTCTGGTGGCGATCCTCGATGCGCAGCAGTTCCGGGCCGTACTGCTGCCAGCGGCCCGACTCTTCCCACAGCTCGGCGGGCTGGACCACTGGCATCAGCACTTCGAGAGCGCCGGCCCGATCCATCTCCTCGCGCACGATGCGCTCAACCTTGCGCAGCACCCGCAGGCCGGTCGGCAGCCAGGTATAGAGGCCAGAAGCGAGCCGCCGGATCATGCCGGCACGCAGCATCAGTTGGTGGCTGATGACCACTGCGTCGTTGGGAGTTTCTTTCTGGGTGGCGATCAGGTAGCGGGATGCGCGCATAGGAATAGTCGGTTTGTCTTGCTTATGGGGTCGCACATTTTACGCCGGTGCGGCCGCCGGATGGTAGGGGCCGTGGCGGATATGGGGCACGGCGTGCAGAAAACAGAAAACCCCGCCGGGGCGGGGTTTTCCTTGGCGGGAATGGGCTGAAATCAGTTCTCGGCCATTTCCTTCAGTTTCTTCAGCGGGCGCACCTTCACCTGGATGCTGGCGGGCTTGGCCTTGAAGACGGTCTCTTCACCGGTGAACGGGTTGATACCCTTGCGGGCCTTTTTGGCCGGCTTCTTCACGGTGGTGATCTTCATCAGGCCGGGCAGGGCAAACTCGCCCACCGCGCGCTTCTTGATGTGGCCCTCGATCACGTTGGACAGCTCGTCCAGAACAGACTGCACCTGTTTGCGGCTCAGTTCGGTGTTCTCGGCGATCTGGTTCAGGATCTGGGTCTTGGTGTATTTCTCCCGGATCGCAGTGACCTTTTTAGGTTTGGCCGCGGCCTTGGCTGCGGTCTTCTTGGCGGGAGCCTTCTTAGCTGCCGTCTTCTTGGCGGGGGCTTTCTTAGCTGCGGCTTTCTTGCGTGCGGCCATAGTAGCTTCCTTCTCTATTGGTGGTGTCTGTCCAGTGAAAATGTGTTCTCTACCCCATCGGTACCGCTCCGGGGGAGCAAAAAGCCGTATGGGTATGGGGTGAGTATATCCAGTTTTTTTTCTCTCGCACGAGAAAAACCGGGAAAAATAGTGCTTTTTTTCACGATATGACAGGGCGGGCGGAATCTTCGTGCTCTTTTTTGCCTTTCTCGCAATGACTCCTCCGCACCTCGCGGGCCAGCTTCTTCCTGCCAGAACGCTCATGTATAATCTGCGCCCCTCAAAGCACCAGGTACTGATCCATGCCGATCTATGAATACCAGTGCAGGGCCTGCGGTCATCAACTGGAGGCTCTGCAACGCATCAGTGATGCGCCGCTGACTGATTGTCCAGCCTGCGACAAGGCCGACCTGCAGAAGAAGATCTCCGCAGCCGGATTCCGCCTCAAGGGCGGCGGCTGGTACGAGACCGATTTCAAAACCGGCAGCAAGAAAAACCTGGCCGGGGACTCGGCCAAGCCCCAGTCGGCCAAGTCCGGCACTGACAAGCCGGCCGGGGGCTCCGCCGCAGCGGGCTGAGGCCCGCCGGCAATAAACCGGGCCGGCGCTGACCGGCCCCGAAATAACTCAAGACAACGGGAATGTTATCCATGCGCAGCGATTACTGTGGCGCCCTTCGTTCTGCGGACATCGGCCGCGAAGTTACCCTGTGCGGCTGGGTGGACCGCCGCCGTGACCACGGCGGGGTCATCTTCATCGACCTGCGCGACCGGGACGGTATCGTGCAGGTGGTTTTCGACCCCGATGCCGCAGAGCATTTCGAGCAGGCCGATCGCGTGCGCACCGAGTATGTGCTGCAGGTCAAAGGCCGCGTGCGGGCACGCTCCGAAGCCACGGTGAACCCGAGCATGGATACCGGTGAGGTAGAGGTCTACGGCAATGAGCTGGAGATTCTCAATGTCGCCGAGACGCCGCCCTTCCAGTTGGACGAACACACCGCAGTGGGTGAGGACGTACGTCTCAAGTACCGCTACCTGGATCTGCGCCGCAACGAAATGCAGCGCAACCTGCGTTTCCGCTCCAAGTTGACCACGGCGATCCGCAACTACCTGGATGAGATGGGCTTTCTCGATATCGAAACCCCGATCCTGACCCGCGCCACCCCCGAGGGTGCCCGGGACTACCTGGTACCGAGCCGTACCCACGATGGCAAGTTCTTCGCCCTGCCGCAGTCACCGCAGCTGTTCAAGCAGTTGCTGATGGTTTCCGGTTTCGACCGCTACTACCAGATTGCCAAGTGCTTCCGCGACGAAGACCTGCGGGCGGATCGCCAGCCGGAATTTACCCAGATCGATATCGAAACTTCCTTCCTCGATGAAGAAGACATCATGTCCATCACCGAGGGCATGGTACGCAGCCTGTTCCAGGAATTGCTGGGCGTGGATCTGGGCGAGTTCCCGCGTATGTCCCACTATCAGGCAATGCTGCGCTACGGTTCCGACAAGCCGGACCTGCGTATCCCGCTGGAGTTGGTAGAGATCAAGGACCTGATGACCGAAGTGGACTTCAAGGTGTTCTCCGGTCCGGCCAACGACCCGAAAGGCCGTGTAGCGGCGATCAAAGTCCCCGGCGGCAATGACAAGCTGACCCGCAAGCAGATCGATGATTACGGCAAGTTTGTTGGCATCTACGGCGCCAAGGGGCTGGCCTATATCAAGGTCAACGATCGCGCTGACCTGGAAAATGGCCTGCAGTCGCCAATCGTCAAGTTCCTGCCCATCGAAGTGCGCGCGGCCATTCTCGAGCGCCTCGAGGCAGAGAGCGGAGACCTGATTTTCTTCGGGGCGGATTCCCACAAGGTGGTTTCCGAATCCCTGGGCGCGCTGCGCTGCAAGCTGGGCGAGGACCTGAACCTGTACACCAGTGAGTGGGCCCCGCTATGGGTCGTTGCCTTCCCCATGTTCGAGGAAGACGACGATGGCAGCCTGACTGCGCTGCACCACCCGTTCACTGCGCCGTCCTGCTCCCCGGAAGAGCTGGAACAGAACCCCCTCGAGGCGCTGTCCCGTGCTTACGATATGGTGCTGAATGGCACTGAATTGGGTGGCGGTTCCGTACGTATCCACGACCAGGCCATGCAGCAGGCCGTGTTCCGCATTCTCGGTATCGACCCCGAGGAACAGCGGGAGAAGTTTGGCTTCCTGCTGGACGCGCTCAAGTACGGTGCGCCGCCCCACGGTGGCCTGGCGTTTGGCCTGGACCGCCTGGTGATGCTGATGACCGGCACCGACTCCATTCGCGATGTCATCGCCTTCCCCAAAACCCAGAGCGCCGCCTGCGTGATGACCGATGCCCCCGGCACTGTGGATTCGCGTCAGCTGCGCGAGCTGAATATCCGCCTGCGCCTCAAAGAAGAGCAGGTGAGCTAATGGTAGGGGCGCCGCTTTACCGGCGGCGCACTCTGTGAATCAAGCCACAAGCGACTAAACCCGGAGAACTCCAATGGCCGGACATAGTAAATGGGCCAATATCAAGCACCGCAAGGCGGCCCAGGATGCCAAGCGCGGCAAGGTTTTCACCAAGATCATCCGCGAGCTGACCGTGGCCGCGAAGGGTGGCCCCAACCCGGAAGACAACCCGGCTCTGCGCGCCACCATTGATAAGGCGCTCGGCGCCAACATGAAGAAGGACACTATCGAGAAGGCCATTGCCCGCGGTGCCGGCAACGCCGACGGCGACAATTACGAGGCGGTAACCTATGAGGGTTATGGTGTCGGCGGTGTCGCGATCCTGGTGGAGTGCCTGACCGACAACCGTAACCGCACCGTGGCGGAGGTGCGCCACGCATTCACCAAGCGCGGCGGCAACCTGGGAACTGATGGTTCGGTAGCTTATCTGTTTTCCCGCAAGGGTCAGATGTACTACGAGCCCGGTGCTGACGAAGATGCGCTGATGGAGGCCGCCCTGGAGGCGGGAGCCGAAGACATCGAGACCAACGACGATGGCAGCATTGAGGTCACTACCGAGTTCCAGGATTACATGCCGGTCAAAGACGCCCTGACCGAAGCGGGGTTCAAGCCGGACGGCGCCGAGATCGCCATGATCCCCTCTACCACCGTGCCGATGGATAAAGACGGTGCGGAAAAAGTGATGGCGCTGGTGGATATGCTCGAGGATCTCGACGATGTGCAGAATGTGTACACCAATGCCGATATCCCCGATGAAGTAATGGCCGAGCTGGGCTGATCCAGCCTCGCGGTAGATAAAAAAGACGGGCTCTGGCCCGTCTTTTTTTATGTGCGCTTTTGCCCTGGCAGCCAACTGCCTTACCGCTCAAATGGGCGGCGTGTAGAGCTCCGGGTACTTGCCGATTTTATCCGCGTAGAAATCGCGGAAGCGCTTCAGCTCCGCCTCAAGATTTTCACTCATCCAGAATGCCGGGCCCAACCCGACCTCTTTCTTGGGGAAATTGATAAAGCCGCATACGACCGGCACCGACGCCCCGCGGGCGATGTGGTAGAAGCCGGTCTTCCAGCGTTCGGCCTTGCCGCGGGTGCCCTCAGGCGGCACCGCTACGATCAGCGATTCGTTGCGGTTGAAGGCGTTCACGGTGCCCTCTACCAGGTTGTTGGCCTTGCTGCGGTCCACTGCGATTCCGCCAAACCAGCGCATCATTCCGCCGAGGGGAAACTTGAACAGGTTGTCCTTGCCCATCCACTGCGGGACCAGCTTCAGTTTGAGAGCGACGAGGATGAAATAGTAGCCGTCCCAGTTGGTGGTGTGTGGCGCACCCAGCAGGACATATTTCTTCAGGTCCGTGGCACTCTGGTCGGCCACGACGCGCCAGCCGTGCAGTTTGAGCAGCAGGCGGGCGAGCTGGCGTAACACTGGGGTGATCAGTGGGGTGTTGAAAATCGTTCTTTGCATGACTTAAACCGGGTTACCACAGGCGGCGCAGTATAAAGTGACCTTCCAGACCTTTACCGGTCATTTTAGGCCGACTGCCCGGGCTTTGTGTGGCTCTCTGGTCAAGTTCTCAGGTGCGCTCCAGCATCTCACCCGCGTGGGCGAGGGATTGTGCTGTTGGTTCGCCCCCCAGCATGCGCGCAACCTCCTCGCGGCGCTGCTCCTCTTTCAGTTCCCGTAGGGAGACAAAAGCGCTGTCACCGTCCGCGTGTTTCTCTACCAGATACTGGCGGTGGGCCCGCGCGGCGACCTGGGCCAGATGGGTAACGCAGATCACCTGGCCGCCGCGGCCGTCACGGGACTCGCCCAGCTGCCGCAGCAGCCGGCCAACCACTTCGCCGGTGGCGCCGCCGATGCCCACGTCCACCTCGTCGAACACCAGGGTCGGGGTGCGGGAGGTCTGAGCGGTGACCACCTGGATGGCCAGGCTGACCCGGGAGAGTTCACCGCCGGAGGCGACCTTGCCCAGCGGGCGCGGCGGTTGGCCGGGGTTGGTGGCGATAAGGATTTCCACCTCTTCCAGGCCACTGGCGGCAGGTTTTTCCAGTGGATGCAGTGCCAGTTCGACCCGGGCATGGGGCATGGCCAGGTCGGCCAGCTGCTGGTTCACAGCGTCTGCAAGACGTTTTGCGGCTTCTTTACGGCATTTGCCGAGCCGGGCTGCCACTTTTCTGTAGCTCGCTTCCAGTGCTTCACATTCACTGGCCATCTTGTCCAGTGCATCCGGTGCGCCAATCTCCTCAAGCTCGGCCTGAAGCTGGGCCTGCAAGTCTGGCAGCTGTTCCGGCTGCACCCGGTGTTTGCGGGCCGTCTGGTAGATGGCGCTGAGGCGCTCCTCCACCTCCGCAAGGCGCTCGGGATCCATCTCGAAACCGTCGATGTGCCGGGACAGGGTGCTGGCGGCTTCGTCGACCTGGATGCGCGCGCTATCGAGCATCTGGGCGACTTCCGACAGAGCGGGCGACTGCTCCGGCATGGCGGTGAGTAGTTGCAGTGCGCGATGCAGATGCTCAGCGATATCGCCCTCGCCACCGGACAGCATGGCAGCCAACTGGTAGCTGCCACTCAGGATCTCGCCGGCGTTGGCCAGCTGGCGCTGTTCGCTCTCCAGGGATTCGATTTCCCCCGCTTGCAGGTCGAGCTGCTCCAGTTCTTCCAGCTGGTATTGCAGCAGTGCCCGGCGCGCTTCGGTCTCCTCGGCACTTTCGGCCAGGGTCTGGTAGCGCCGGTAGCGGTCCTGCCAGGTCTTGAAGTGGATGCGGGTCTCCGCTGCCAGCTCCTGCGCCTCTCCGTACTCATCCAGCAGGCGCCGGTGGGTGTCCTTCTTCAGCAGTGACTGGTGTTCATGCTGGCTGTGAATATCGATCAACTGCTCGCCCAGCGCCCTCAGTTGCAGCAGGGTCACCGGCTGGCCATTGATATAGGCGCGGGAGCGGCCGTCGGCGCCGATCACCCGGCGGAGTATCACCTCACTGCCGGCATCCATCTCCTGCTCCTCGAGCCAGGCGGCGGCCTCCGGGTGACCGCCGATGTCGAAGGTGGCGTGGATGTCGGCGCGATTGGCGCCGGTCCGCACCAGGTCGGCGCTGCCGCGGTCGCCCAGGGCCAGGCCGAGGGCATCGAGGGTAATGGATTTGCCCGCGCCGGTCTCACCGGTGAGGGCACTGGTGCCCGGGCCGAACTCCAGCTCCAGCTGGTCCACCAGGGTGAACTGACTGATCGACAGGTGCAGCAACATAGAAATCGCTTCTTTGGCCTTTCTTATTAAGTGGCCGGGACCGCCCGGCGATGGGTAAATCAGTGGTTATTTATACAGTAATGGCTGCGCGTTCGCCAGTGGGGTGGGGTGACATTACCCTCACGTGAAAATCCACTTGAAGAATAGGGGTTAGGCCCCATATAGCCCTGCACTTGCCGCAATTTGCCGTGGGGCAGACGCCCGGCGGCGGAAAGCGGACCCATTACCACGCGAATTCACAGACACCCGACGTGACGGAGTAGAGCAGTGGCCAAAGAGCGCAGCGAACAAGAACAGAACAGGGACAGCGGGGCTGAGCACCATGAAGCCCTGAGCGACCAGCATCTGGAGCCCCAGGAGCACGAGCCCGAAGTAGAGATAGAGGAGCCTTCGGCGGAGGAGCAGCATGAGGCCGAGGATGCCCTGCATGAGGAGGCGCACAGTGCCGAGGCACTGAAAGCGCAGATCGTCAGCCTCCAGGAGCAGATCGATATCCAGAGGGACACTGTGCTGCGCTCCCAGGCAGAGGCTCAGAACGCCCGCCGGCGAGCCGAGCAGGACATCGACCGGGCGCGCAAGTACGCCACCGAGAAGCTGCTGCAGGACCTGTTGCCGGTGGTGGACAACATGGAGCGGGCGCTGGCCAGCATCGACCAGGGTGATGAGGCCAACAAAGCCGTGATCGAGGGTATCGAACTCACCCGCAAGTCCTTCCTGGATACCCTGGCCAAGAACGGCGTCGAGGAGGTGGATCCGACCGGGGAGCCCTTCGATCCGGAGCTGCACCAGGCCATGACCCAGGTTCCCAACGGCGATGTGGAGCCGAACACCGTGCTGGAAGTGTTCCAGAAAGGCTACCGCCTGCACGGCCGCCTGGTTCGCCCGGCGATGGTCGTTGTCAGCAAGGCGCTCTCCTAGCCGTATTCCGTTCTTCCCTGAACGGAACCCGGCAAGCCGTTGTCGGCGCATGTCCGCCATCGGCATTCGCCAGATCGGCAGAGAGTTGTCGGTCTGCCAGGGGCACTTCCCTCTGCCCTGAAGCGGATATCAGAGTGATAAGGGCAAAAAGCCCCTTGAAATCGTAAGGCCGGCACCAATATAGCTGGCAACACAGAATACAAACGCGCGGCAAGCCCGGCACTCCGGGTAGCGCGCAGAGACTAGAGGACATACTGATGGGAAAAATTATCGGCATCGACCTGGGTACCACCAACAGCTGTGTGGCGGTTCTGGAAGGCGAGAAGGCGCGCGTCATTGAAAACGCAGAGGGCGATCGCACCACGCCGTCCATCGTCGCTTTTACCGATGACAACGAAATCCTGGTGGGCCAGTCTGCCAAGCGCCAGGCGGTGACCAATCCGCAGAACACCCTGTTCGCGGTCAAGCGCCTGATCGGCCGCAAGTTCAAGGATGATGTGGTACAGAAGGACATCAAGATGGTGCCCTACAGCATCGTCGAGGCTGAAAATGGTGACGCCTGGGTTGAAGTGAAGGGTGACAAAAAGGCGCCGCCGCAGATCTCCGCTGAAGTGCTGAAGAAAATGAAGAAGACCGCTGAGGACTTCCTCGGTGAGCAGGTCGATGCCGCGGTGATCACCGTACCGGCTTACTTCAACGACTCCCAGCGTCAGGCCACCAAAGATGCGGGCCGTATCGCCGGTCTGGACGTCAAGCGCATCATCAACGAGCCGACTGCGGCTGCGCTGGCTTATGGCATGGACAAGGCCGGTGGTGATCGCACCATCGCGGTCTACGACCTGGGCGGCGGTACCTTCGATATCTCCATTATCGAGATCGCCGACGTCGACGGTGAGAAGCAGTTTGAGGTGCTGTCCACCAACGGTGACACCTTCCTCGGCGGTGAGGACTTCGACCTGCGCCTGATCGATTACCTGGCCGAGCAGTTCAAGAAAGAGCAGAGCATCGACCTCAAGGGTGATCCCCTGGCCATGCAGCGCCTGAAGGAAGCGGCCGAGAAGGCCAAGATCGAGCTGTCCTCCAGCCAGCAGACCGAGGTGAACCTGCCCTATATCACTGCTGACGCCACTGGTCCCAAGCACCTGGTGGTGAAGCTGACCCGGGCCAAGCTGGAGAGCCTGGTGGAAGATCTGGTCACCCGCTCCCTGGAGCCGGTGAAGACCGCTCTGGCGGACGCGGACCTGTCCGCTTCCGGCGTCGATGAGGTAATCCTGGTCGGTGGCCAGACCCGCATGCCGCTGGTTCAGTCCAAAGTGACTGAGTTCTTCGGCAAGGAACCGCGCAAGGACGTGAACCCGGACGAAGCGGTTGCCATGGGTGCGGCAATTCAGGGTGCGGTACTGGCTGGTGACGTGAAAGACGTACTGCTGCTGGATGTGACCCCGCTGACCCTGGGTATCGAAACCATGGGTGGTGTGGCCACGCCGCTGATCGACAAGAACACCACTATCCCGACCAAGAAGTCGCAGGTATTCTCCACCGCCGAGGACAACCAGACCGCGGTGACCATCCATGTGGTGCAGGGTGAGCGCAAGCAGGCGGCGCAGAACAAGTCCTTGGGTCGTTTCGACCTGGCAGACATTCCGCCGTCCCCCCGCGGTATGCCGCAGATCGAAGTGACCTTCGATATCGATGCCAACGGCATCCTGCATGTCCATGCCAAGGACAAGGCGACCGGCAAGGAGCAGTCCATCGTGATCAAGGCCTCTTCCGGCCTGTCCGAGGAAGAGATCGACAAGATGGTGCAGGACGCCGAAGCCAACGCTGAGGCCGACAAGCAGTTCGAGGAGCTGGTGACCACCCGCAATACCCTCGACGGCATGATCTCCGCCACCAAGAAGACACTTGAAGAGGCGGGTGACAAGGCCACCGCGGAAGAGAAGTCCGCTATCGAAGCGGCACTGTCCGAAGCGGAAGAGGCTGTGAAGGGCAACGACAAGGCGGCCATGGAAGCGGCGACCAACAAGCTCACCGAGGCTTCCGGCCCGGTTGCCCAGAAGATGTACGCCGAGCAGGCGCAGGCGGCACAGGGTGCCGAGGGCGCGGCCGGTGACGAGCAGGCCCAGCAGTCCGGTGGTGACGACGCCGTGGACGCCGAGTTCGAAGAAGTAAAGGACGACAAAAAAGAGGACAAGTAAGCCGCCAGCCGGCGGACTGACTGTCCTTCGCGGGGCGCGGCGGTTAACCGAGAGGGGCCGCCGCGCCCCTGTCGTTTGCGGCCGGGCAACCGGCGGCCTGCGATATCGCCGACGGGAGAGCGGCGTGTTTGGGTTTGGGAGAAAGAGAACAAAGACAGCCTGACCGGCGAACTGGCCGGTCCAGAGAAGCAGATTTATGTCGAAGCGCGATTACTACGAAATTCTCGGTGTCAGCAAAGGTGCGGACGAGAAAGAGCTCAAGAAAGCCTATCGCCGGGTGGCGATGAAATATCACCCGGACCGCAATCCCGATGACAAGGAGGCAGAGGCCAAGTTCAAGGAGGCCAATGAGGCCTACGAGGTCCTGTCCGACCCGCAGAAGAAAGCGGCTTACGACCAGTTTGGCCATGAGGGCGTCGAGGGCCAGATGGGTGGTGGTGCCGGTGGCTTCGGTGGTTTCTCCGATATTTTCGGCGACGTCTTCGGCGATATCTTTGGTGGCGGAGGCGGCCGCCGTGGTGGCCCCGCGCGGGGCTCCGACCTGCGTTACGACCTGGAGCTGGACCTGGAAGACGCGGTGCGCGGCACCAACGTCAAGATCCGTGTGCCCACCCTGGTCGGCTGTGATACCTGTGACGGTTCTGGCGCCAAGCCGGGCTCCAAACCGCAGACCTGTGGCACTTGTGGCGGTGTCGGCCAGGTGCGCATGCAGCAGGGCTTTTTCTCGGTGCAGCAGACCTGCCCCAATTGTCGCGGACGCGGCACCATCATCAGCGACCCCTGTGGCAGCTGTCACGGTGCCGGTCGCGTGGAGCAGACCAAGACCCTGTCGGTGAAGGTGCCGCCCGGTGTCGATACCGGTGACCGCATTCGCCTGACCGGCGAGGGCGAGGCAGGGCCGGACGGAGGACCGCCCGGCGACCTGTACGTACAGGTGGTGGTAAAGGAGCACGAGCTGTTCCAGCGTGATGGCCGCAATCTCTATTGCGAGGTGCCCATCAGCTTCGTCACCGCGGCGCTGGGCGGCGAACTGGAGGTGCCGACCCTGGACGGCAAGGTGAAGCTCAAGATCCCGGCGGAGTCCCAGACCGGCAAACTGTTCCGCCTGCGCGGCAAGGGTGTCACCCCGGTGCGCGGTGGTGCACCGGGCGACCTGCTTTGCCGTGTGGTGGTGGAAACCCCAGTCAACCTGACGGGGAAGCAGAAAGAACTCCTGCAGGAATTTGCCGATACCCTTAGCGAGAAAAAGAACTCTCCCCGCCAGACTGGCTGGTTTGAAGGGGTGAAGAACTTTTTCGGTGACATGAAGCTCTAGGGTTTACCGGCCCCAACCTTGAGGGCGGCCGTCCGGCCGCCCGAGTTCAGGACTACCCATCCATCAGCCCGTCGAGCCGTTCACGAAAGTCCTGGTGATATTCCCGCTGTATTTGCTTAAGTGATTTCAGCTGGTCCGGTGCCAGCAGCGGCACCAGTTTGGCGCGGGTTTCGGCACGAATGGCGATCATCTTGGCATCGATTTCCTCGACCTCCTGCTCGCTGAGGTGCGGTGTTGCCCCGCTCAGGAAACCGTAGGACTTGAGCATTGCTTTTTTGCGCTGGAAATTCTGCTCGAGGATGGGCAGGACTTTCTCCTCCTGTTCCGGCGTGAGCTCCAGGCGCAGGGTTACCCAGTCGGTAATGTCGTCATACTTTTCCCAGAAATCCTCGCCGAGACCCTCCTCACGGGCACAACCCGCGAGCAGCAGTAAGAGGGCACCGAGAGAGAGCCAGCGGTAAACACTACCCGAGGGGCAGTGCAGATACGGGAATTGTTGCCGGTTCATCATGAGTTCTCCTTGGCTTTTACCCATCCTAGACTCCTCCTGTTGTCGCCCCAGCGGATCTCGCGTTGCACTGTGCCTTTCACCGCCATCTGTTCGATCAAATCATGGTTGTCGTGACCGGCTCTGTTATCTTTTTGCATGCTCCCGCGGCGACAGGCGCCGCTACTGCGCGTTAGAATCCGACGCTTTGTGCAATCAGGAGAGAATGCATGGCGGTAAAGGTTGCTGTCACCGGTTTCGGTGGGCGAATGGGGCGGGCGCTGGCCCAGGCGCTGGTGCAATCCGAAGCGGCAGAACTCTCGGCAGCGATAGTGCGGCCGGACTCCAGCCTGGTGGGCGCCGATGCCGGCGAGGTGGCGGGGCTCGGCAACCTTGGGCTGCCAATAGTCGGGTCGCTCGAGAAAGCCGAATTCGATGTTTTGATCGACTTTTCCGCACCTGCGGCGACCCTGGCTAATGCGTCTTTCTGTGCCGAGCGCGATAAGCCGATCGTAATCGGTACCACTGGCTTCGACGGCGAGGAAAAAGAGCGGCTGTTGAAGGAGGCCGATCGTATTCCGCTATGCCTGGCCAGCAATTTTTCCACTGGCGTGAATCTCTGCTTCCAGCTTTTGCAAATGGCTGCGCGGGTCATGGGCGAGGATGCAGACATCGAGCTTGTCGAGGCCCATCACCGCCATAAAGTGGATGCGCCCTCCGGCACGGCGCTGAGTATGGGCGAGGTGATTGCCGACACCCTGGGCCGGGACCTGTCGAAAGTGGCGGTATACGGTCGCGAGGGACAGACCGGCGCCAGGGAACGGGACACCATCGGTTTTGCCACCGTCCGCGGCGGCGATGTGGTGGGTGATCACACGGTAATGTTCCTCGCCGACGGCGAGCGGGTGGAAATCAGCCATCGGGCCAGTAGCCGGCTCTCTTTCGCTCGCGGCGCGGTGCGCGCGGCGCTGTGGCTCGTTGGCGAGGGCGGAGAGGTCGGTGAGAAACCTGCCCCCGGCCACTACGATATGCGCGATGTCCTCGGTCTGTAAGTTTTGCGGTTTTCCCTGATTGCGCCCTGCGCAATGTTTCCAGTTCAAGGAGCCAATGGGTTTGGAAAAGAAATTGATCGTCGGCAGTGAGGAGTGGTGCAGCTTTCCCTCTCTCGGTATTCCCGCCATCAAGGCGCGAGTGGATTCTGGTGCCAAGACTTCCAGCCTGCACGCCTACAATATCCAGACATTTAAAAGGGACGGCGAACCCTGGGTAAGTTTTGAGGCCCACCCCCTCCAGCACCTGCGCCGTCCGTCGGTGCGCTGTGAAGCAAAGCTGCTGGACAAGCGCATGGTGCGTAGCTCCTCCGGTGACTCGGAGAAGCGCCCGGTAATCCGCACCGCGCTGTCCATTGGTGGCTGCGTCTGGGATATCGAGCTGACGCTGACCAATCGGGACACCATGGGCTATCGCATGCTGCTGGGCCGCGAGGCGATGCTCGGTCGCATGCTGGTGGACCCGTCCGAGAGCTTCTGTCTCGGTGACGTCCGCCCCAGCGAACTGGAAGAATACTACCGGGACGAGCACCATATTGCCGGCACCGGCCTGCGTATCGGCCTGCTGGCCTCCAACCCGGATCTGTACAGCAATCAGCGCATCATGGAGGCGGGGGCGGAGCGCGGCCACCGCATGAGCTTCCTGGATATCCGCCAGTGCTATATGAAGCTGGATCCGACCGATCCGGAAGTGCATTACCGCGACGGCCGTATTCTCAACAACCTGGACGCGGTTATCCCCCGTATCCGCCCCAGCCAGACTTTTTATGGATGCGCCCTGACCCGCCACTTCGAAAGTCTCGGTGTGTTCGCCCTGAACGGCTCTGCCGCCATCAGCCAATCGCGAGACAAACTGTTTTCCCTGCAGTTGCTGCAACAGAGCGGCCTGAATATCCCCACCTCGGGGTTCGCCAACTCGCCGGTGGACACCAATGAACTGATCGAGATGGTGGGTGGTGCGCCGCTGATCGTGAAGTTACTGGAGGGAACCCAGGGCCGCGGCGTGGTGCTGGCGGAGACCCGCAAGGCGGGTGAGTCGGTGATCAATGCGTTCAAGGCCCTGAAGGCCAACCTGTTGGTGCAGGAATTTATCCGCGAGGCCCAGGGCCGCGATCTGCGCCTGTTCGTGATCGACGGCAAGGTAGTGGCATCGATCCAGCGTGAGGCTGCGCCCGGGGAGTTCCGCGCCAATATTCACCAGGGTGGCACCGCTTCCGTAGTGAAGGTCACGACCGAAGAGAAGCGTCTCGCGGTCAAGGCAGCCAAGGTGCTCGGTCTCAAGGTGGCCGGCGTCGATATCATCCGTTCGAAGAAGGGCCCCCTGTTACTGGAAGTCAATTCCTCGCCGGGGCTCGAGGGTATCGAGAGCGCCACGCGGAAGGATGTGGCCGGCGCCATGATCGTCTCCATTGAGAAAGCCCTCAAGTGGCGCCCACCGATGCCCAGCGGCGACGGGACCCTGGCCGCGGATGCCGAGGTTCCACCAGCCGGGGACTGATTATCTGGCGCGCGAATGGCCCGCAACTTCCGGGCATTGTCGCGTCTTCCCCTGCCTTGCGCCTCTCCCGTTCTGCAACTTTCGGGTGACCTTGCCAGGGGTGATTTTGGCGAACCTCTGCCGCCGAGACTACCCTGAAGCTGGGAGACTGCGCGTTCGCTCGCGCAAGTCTCCAGGGCGCGACGGGCGCGGTGGTTGCACTACTCCCCCGCCTGCCGCTGCCAACCTTCAATCAATGCCGCCACGGAATGGCGACAGGGGCGGGAGCCATCCCGCATCTCTTTGTAGCGGGTCAATGCATGGAATCGCTGGCATGAAAAGCAGCAAGGTATTACCGGAAAACGCTATCTGGAACAGCCTCTTGGCGGCGTGGTTGTGCCTGGGAAGTCTGCTGCTGCCGTCTCTGGCCAGTGCTGCCCCGCGGTTATCGGATACAGAGGCGGGCAGGGCGGTGATGGTGAATTATATTATTCACTTTGCCCACCATATCCAGTGGCCCATCGAGGCATTTAATGGTACCGATGCCCCCTTTCGGGTGTGCCTTGTCGGTGAAAACCAGATTCGTGAAGCGCTGTGGGCACGCCTGAAGCACCAGAGTATCGACGGGCGCAGGGCGTCAGTGGAGACGCTGGCGCACGGCGAGCTGCGCCGGGCCCGTGACTGCCAAGTGCTGTTGTTGCTGGCGCTGCCGCGGGCCGATCAGCTGGAGATTATCGGCGCACTGCAATACTTCCCGGTGTTGACCATGAGCGACTCCCCGAGGTTTGCGGCAACCGGGGGAATGGTGGAGTTTGTCGGCAGCGGGGCGCAGGTATCCCTGCGCCTCAACAAGACCATGCTGGAGCGGGCAGAACTCAAGACCGGCACCAGCCTGTTCCGGCTTACCCGTCACGTCCCCTAGTGTGCAGGGCTGTGCAGGGCGCGGCACCCAGGGTTCAATGACACAGGGTGATCGAGGGAGTGAGAAGGCGGCGAGAAGGAGGTGAGGGCGCGGAGGCCGTGGCCCCGATGGCCGGGAGCAGTGACGGGACCGGGCTTGGCGTTAGAATCGACGCTTTTTTGCACTGGCGTCCGCCGGCCACATACCGTACAATCTGCGCCCGGTTTGGGCATGTCCCGCAGCGCGTTTCAACTGCGCAGCGGCGGTCCGTCAACGCCGGTGGCAAGCGCCGGCCAACATGTGAGAGCCGCGCGTGAATAATTTCAAAAAGCGAGATGAAGCGGAAGTTTCATCTCGCTTTTTTATAGGGGCGACGAGAGCAGTCCCAGCACCGAGGCTGCTCGGTGCCGCCCCGACCCATCCCGCCCGGAAGCAGTTCTGAAGATTGGAGATCACGTTGAGTAAAACTGTCCCCACGCCGGAGTCCCTGATGCCCCGCACTACCCCGGCCCTGCTGGTCCTCGCCGACGGCAGCGAGTTTCACGGGCGCGCGATCGGCGCTCACGGTAGCTCCACCGGCGAGGTGGTGTTCAACACCTCGATGACCGGCTACCAGGAAATCCTGACGGATCCCTCCTACGCCCGCCAGATCGTCACCCTGACGTACCCCCACATCGGCAACACCGGCACCAATGCCGAAGATGAGGAGGCGGCGGAGATCTGGGCTGCGGGCCTGGTGATTCGCGATCTGCCCCTGCTGGCGAGCAGTTTCCGCAACGAGCAGTCCCTGGAGGACTACCTGAAGGCGCGCAACATTGTCGGTATCGCCGATATCGATACCCGTCGCCTGACCCGGCTGCTGCGCGACGGCGGTGCCCAGAGCGGCTGCATTGTCGCCGGTGACGATATTGACCGCGAGGCTGCACTGGCCAAGGCACGGGAGTTTGCCGGCCTGAAGGGAATGGATCTGGCCAAAGTGGTTTCGACGAAGAAACCCTACCCGTATAACGAGGGCACCTGGGCTCTCGGCCAGGGACACAAGCCGGCCCCGGCGGCGCAACCCTACAAGGTGGTGGCCTACGACTTCGGCGTAAAACGCAACATCCTGCGCATGCTGGTGGACCGCGGCTGCGAAATCACTGTGGTACCGGCGCAGACACCGGCCTCCGAAGTACTGGCCATGAAACCGGATGGCGTCTTCCTCTCCAACGGTCCCGGCGACCCCGAGCCCTGTGAGTACGCCATTGCCGCGATCCGCGAAATCCTCGAAGCGGAAATTCCCACCTACGGCATCTGCCTTGGCCACCAGCTGCTGGGCCTGGCCGTGGGTGCCCGCTCTGCGAAGATGAAGTTCGGTCATCACGGTGGCAACCATCCGGTGCAGTGCCTGCAGAGCGGTCGGGTGATGATCACCGCCCAGAACCACGGCTTCGCCATCGATGAGGACTCCCTGCCGGACAGCGTGGAAGTGACCCACGTCTCCCTGTTCGACAAGACCAACCAGGGTATTCGTCTCAAGGACAAGCCGGCCTTCAGTTTCCAGGGTCACCCGGAAGCGAGCCCGGGCCCTCACGATATGGCGCCCCTGTTCGATCAGTTCATCGACATGATGGAGGAGCGCCGCTAGGCGGCGCCCCAGCAAAACGCCCGAGAGAGACAACCTTAAAACGACCGGCTACAGGCCGGCGTGAAGCGGAAGAAAGATGCCAAAACGCACAGACATCAAAAGCATTCTGATTATCGGCGCCGGTCCCATCGTGATCGGTCAGGCCTGTGAGTTTGACTACTCCGGTGCCCAGGCCTGTAAGGCGCTGCGGGAAGAGGGGTACCGGGTGATCCTGGTGAACTCCAACCCGGCCACCATCATGACCGACCCGGCGATGGCAGATGCCACTTACATCGAACCGGTGGAGTGGAAAACCGTTGCCAAAATCATCGAGGAGGAACGCCCTGACGCGATCCTGCCCACCATGGGTGGACAGACCGCGCTGAACTGCGCGCTGGCGCTGGACAAGCACGGCGTGCTGGAAAAGTTCGGCGTAGAGCTGATCGGTGCTGACAAGGAGGCCATCGAAAAGGCCGAAGACCGCGACCTGTTCGACAAGGCGATGCGTGCCATCGGCCTCGAAACCCCGCGCGCCAAGATCGTCCACTCCATGGAGGAGGCGAAGAAGGTCCCGGAAGAGTTCGGTTTCCCGGTCATCATCCGTCCATCATTCACCATGGGTGGTTCCGGTGGCGGAGTGGCCTACAACTGGCCGGAATTTGAGGAAATCTGCAAGCGCGGCCTCGATCTGTCCCCGACCAATGAGCTGCTGATCGACGAATCACTGCTCGGCTGGAAAGAGTACGAGATGGAGGTGGTTCGCGATAAGAACGACAACTGCATCATCGTCTGCTCCATCGAGAACTTCGACCCGATGGGTGTGCACACCGGTGACTCCATTACCGTGGCACCGGCGCAGACGCTCACCGACAAGGAATACCAGCTGATGCGCAACGCCTCCATCGCGGTGCTGCGGGAGATCGGCGTGGAGACCGGCGGTTCCAACGTGCAGTTCGGTGTGTGCCCGAACACTGGCCGCATGGTAGTGATCGAGATGAACCCGCGGGTATCCCGCTCGTCGGCGCTGGCCTCCAAGGCTACTGGTTTCCCGATTGCCAAGGTGGCCGCCAAGCTGGCGGTGGGTTACACCCTCGACGAGTTGCAGAACGAGATCACCGGCGGTGCCACGCCGGCATCCTTCGAGCCGTCCATCGATTACGTGGTTACCAAGATTCCGCGGTTTACCTTCGAGAAGTTCGGCGAGGCGGATGCCCGCCTGACCACCCAGATGAAATCCGTGGGTGAAGTCATGGCCATCGGCCGCACTTTCCAGGAGTCCCTGCAGAAGGCGCTGCGCGGTCTGGAAGTGGGCAGCTTTGGCCTGGAGAGCAAGATCGACCCGAACGAGGACGGGGCCAAGGAGCGTCTGCGCCGCGAGCTGTCAGTCGCCGGCGCCGAACGCATCTGGTATGTCGGCGATGCGTTCCGCATGGGCATGACCGTGGAAGAGGTGTTCGAGCTGTCCAAAATCGATCCGTGGTTCCTGGTGCAGATCGAGGAACTGATCAAGATCGAAGAACCGCTCAAGGCGTTGCCCACTTCAGCCCTGACCGCTGAGCATATGCGCTTCCTGAAGCGCAAGGGCTTCTCCGACAAGCGCTTGGCGGACCTGCTGGGTGTGAGCCAGAAGACCGTGCGCGAGTTCCGCCACAAATTGGGTGTCTTCCCCTCCTTCAAGCGGGTGGATACCTGCGCGGCAGAATTTGCCACCAGCACCGCTTACATGTACTCCACCTACGACGAGGAGTGCGAGGCCAATCCGTCGGACAAGAAAAAGATCATGGTGCTTGGCGGCGGCCCCAACCGTATCGGCCAGGGCATCGAGTTCGATTACTGCTGTGTGCATGCCGCTCTGGCCATGCGCGATGACGGCTACGAGACCATCATGGTCAACTGCAACCCGGAGACGGTTTCTACCGACTACGATACCTCCGACCGCCTCTACTTCGAGCCGGTGACCCTGGAAGACGTGCTGGAAATTGTGCGCAAGGAAAATCCCACCGGGGTGATCGTGCAGTTCGGTGGCCAGACGCCGCTGAACCTGGCCCGCTACCTGGCGGCAGAGGGGGTGCCCATCATCGGCACTACCCCGGAGCAGATCGACCGCGCCGAGGACCGCGAGCGCTTCCAGCAGATGATCGTGCGCCTGGGCCTCAAGCAGCCCGAGAACGCCATCGTCCGCTCCATCACCGAAGCTGTGCAGGCGGCCAGGGATGTGGGTTACCCGCTGGTGGTGCGCCCCTCCTACGTGCTGGGTGGCCGCGCCATGGAGATCGTCTATAAGGAAGACGAGCTGCTGAACTACATGAAAGAGGCGGTGCAGGTGTCCGACGAGGCACCGGTGCTTTTGGATAACTTCCTCAACGCGGCCATCGAAGTGGATATCGACGCGGTGTCCGATGGCAATGATGTCGTCATCGGTGCCATCATGCAGCACATCGAGCAGGCCGGCGTACACTCCGGTGACTCCGCCTGTTCCCTGCCGCCCTACAGCCTGCCCGCAGACGTGCAGGACAAGATGCGCGAGCAGGTGAAGGCGATGGCACGCGAACTGGGCGTGGTGGGCCTGATGAATACCCAGCTGGCTTACCAGGATGGCGAAATCTACGTCATCGAGGTCAACCCGCGTGCCTCCCGTACCGTGCCGTTTGTCTCCAAGTGCATCGGCACCTCCCTGGCCAAGGTGGCGGCCCGCTGCCAGGCCGGTATCAGTCTGGAGGACCAGGGCTTTACCGAGGAGATCGTGCCGGATTACTTCTCCGTCAAGGAGTCGGTGTTCCCCTTCAACAAGTTCCCGAAGGTGGACCCGATCCTCGGTCCGGAGATGAAATCCACCGGCGAGGTGATGGGCGTGGGCGCGACTTTCGCCGAGGCCTTCGACAAGGGCCTGCTGGCCGCCGGCGATACCCTGCCGGAGTCCGGCAAGGTGTTTATCTCCGTACGCGACACCGACAAGGACGCGGTGGTAGCGGTGGCCCGCGACCTGGCGACCCTCGGCTTTGAGCTGGTGGCTACCCGCGGAACGGCGCAGGTATTGCAAGATCACGGCATTGCCGTTACAACCGTCAACAAGATGAGTGAAGGTCGTCCGCATATCGTCGATATGATCAAAAACGACGAGATTGCACTGGTGGTCAACACCACCGAAGGGCGTCAGGCCATTCGCGACTCGGCCGATATTCGCCGCAGCGCGGAGAATCACCAGGTCTGCTACACCACCACGCTGGCGGCGGCCAAGGCCATGGCCCTGGCGATGCAGCTGGGCGAACCGCTCAAGGTTCGCCGTCTGCAGGACCTGCACCAGCGCGTGGTCAAGCTGCCGGAGTAACGCCGGTCACTCAGGCCGCCAGGCACCAGCGTCTGCGCGGCCGGCCACTCTGAACACAACAATCGCAGCCAGGTCCCCCGAAACAGGGGGCCTGGTTTTGTCGTTATAAAAACTGGAGGCCCACATTGAACCGGGTACCAATGACTGTCGAAGGCGCCGAATCACTGCGCACCGAGCTGAACAACCTGAAAAAAGTCGAGCGTCCCGCCGTCGTGCAGGCGATCGCTGAGGCGCGCGAACACGGTGACCTGAAAGAGAACGCCGAATATCACGCCGCACGGGAAAAGCAGGGGTTTATCGAGGGCCGAATCCAGGAAATTGAAGCCAAGCTTTCTCACGCCCAGGTCATCGATGTCAAAACCATCGAGCCGAGTGACAAGGTGATCTTTGGCACCACCGTCACCATCATCCATATGGAGACGGACGAAGAGGTTACCTACAAAATCGTCGGTGACGACGAGGCGGATGTGAAGCACAAGAAAATTTCTGTGAACTCGCCCATCGCCCGCGCGCTAATCGGCAAGGAAGTGGGCGACGTGGTGGAAGTGCACACTCCGTCTGGCTCGGTGGAATACGAGATCGATTCCGTCGAGCATCTGTAAGCCGGGTTGTTTTTCAGCAGGAAAGGGCGGCCAGCTGGCCGCCCTTTTTTGTTGTTGAAAGTACTCTTGGGATACGGATCACCCGATGCTTGCCCCGTTAAACGAAATACTGCACTACTGGACGATAGTGGCAGTGTTTCCGGTGCCGACCTGGGTGGTGATGGCCGTCTCGTTGTAGCCGCTCTGGATGATCAGCACTTCGTTGAGCGTGCCCTGCTGGTTGGTGATGGCGAGATGACCACCGCCATAGCCATAGGCGCCGGTCTGATAGATGGTGGCATTGTTGCCCACCCCGGCCTGATAGACGCGGGCCTCGCTGTACCAAGCATCCTGCTGGATGGTGGCGTTGTTGGCCCAGCCGTCCTGATCGATAAGCGCCGAGTTCCCCACATCTGCCTGCTCGATATTGGCCGTGTTCATACCGCCGGCCTGGATTATGGTCGCCTCGTGGCCGATACCCGCCTGGTCGATGTCAGCGGCGTTGCCCTGGCCCTGCTGGATGATGGACGCGTCCGCATTGAAGCTGGCAAATTGATAGATGCTGCCGTTATGGAAGGAGCCGGTTTGCTCGATGGTGGCACTGTTGTCCGAACCCTGAGCCTGGTAGGTGTGGGCGGTATTGGCAAAGCCCGTCTGGCGGATGGTGGCACTGCTGCCATATTCCATTAACTGATAGGTGTAGCCCTCATTGCCGGCACCATCCTGATAGATGCTGGCCACATTGTCCGAGCCACTCCACTGGTAAGAGTATGCCTCGTTGTAGGCGCCATTCTGCACCTGGTAAATACTGCTGTTGTTTTCCTGCTCCTGTACTGCCTGGGCATCGTTGAAGGAGCCATCCTGGGTCTGGTCGATAAGATTGTTGAGGGTGCCCGCCACGCTCTGGTCGGCGTTGGCGGTGTTGCCGGCACCACTCTGGTTGAGGTTGGCGGTGTTCTCGGCTGCCGACACAAACGCTGCTGAAGTGATCAGTGCAGCCACTGCCGCCAGGGGCAGAATCTTCATGATTTCTCCTCGTAACTTTGACTCGTTTATGCGGGCTCGTTGGTGTCGTCTTATTTCTGTAGTCTGCCCCGGCCGTCAGGATAACAACGACCGGGGCAGGCGCTTACTGCATTTCAGTGATCTCGTGGATCCCCTTACTGGAAGACCACGGCGTTGTTGCCGGCACCATTCTGGAATACTGCTGCATTCTCGTTGTTACCGAACTGGCCTACCAGAGCATTGTTGAAGAGGCCGATCTGGGAAGTTTGCGCCTGGTTCCCATTGCCCACCTGGCCAATATAGGCGTCGTTACCAAGACCGGACTGCTCCATAAAGCCCAGGTTGTTGCGTCCGGCCTGGGAAACATCTCCCTCGTTGCCGATACCATCTTGCAGAATTACGGCATCGTTGCCGGCACCCAGTTGACGGGTATCCGCATCGTTCAGCTCGCCGTCCTGTTGAATGTCGGATCGATGCGCGCGGCCGGACTGCCAGGCATCGGCATTGTTGGCGAAGCCATCCTGCAGAATGCTGGCACTCGAGCTCTGGCTCAGTAGCTGCATCACGCTGGCGGTATTGAAGGAACCATCTTGCAAGATGTCAGAGGTGTTATTGACACCGTGGGACTGAACGGCATTGGCATAGTTCTTGAGACCAACCTGGACAGTCACAATGGAACTGTTGCGTTCCACTTTCTGTACACTGTATGAGCTGTTGGCGTCACCAAGCTGGAATGTCGTACTCAAATTACCCACGCCATAAGATTGGCGGCTGAAGGCCCTGTTCAGCGCACCGGTCTGATCCTGAAAGATGGTGCTGTTGCGCTCACCGTTCTGTATAGCCTTGCCGCGGTTGTAAAATCCATCCTGATCCTGGTTGATGGTGTTGTTGACGGTATTCGGGGCGGTTTGATCTGCGTCGGCGCTGTTGCCGGTGCCTGACTGGACCACGTTGGTAGTATTACCCGCTGCGAGCGCTGTACCACTGAGGGCAAAAAGCACGGCTGCAGCGATCGGGGCTAACGTCTTCATAGGATACTCCTTTACATCAAGTTATCGGACGTCGAGAGGAAACCAGCGTTAGTCATACTGGTTGACGATGGTACTGATGCCAGTACCAACCTGTTTTACCGCGGTATGGAGCCCATTACCGCTCTGGTAAATCGTGACACTGTTGATATTGCCCACCTGGTCGATCAATGCTGAATTGGTAATGCCGAACTGGGATATATCGGCGCTGTGACCAAATCCGGTCTGCCCCAGCAGGATAAAATTCTCCAGACCGACCTGAAGCATGGCGGCGATATTGTCTTCACCCCGCTGCTGCGTCAGCACGTTATTACCACTCCCAACCTGATGGATAGAAACGCCATTGCGGTAGCCGACTTGTGCGGCCGAGATGAAGTTCAGCGTGCCATCCTGACTGCTTTCGAGGTCGTTGAAGTGTCCATTCTGATACAGCACTTCCAGGTTGCTGGCGTTGTCTGAATAGCGGTTGGCATCGAGTTCACTGGCTAGCGCCAGATCTGTGCCGCCTGTCAGGTCCTGGGCTTGTGCACCGGCCGTCGCGAAGATGAGCAGTAGCACAAGGATCCCGCACTGGCGCAGGTTCAGGTGGGGTGTTTCGTTTATCGCATCCATGCGTTTGCCACTGAAAGGCTGGTGGATATGTGATCAACTGTTACTACAGTGTCGGTGGTGCACCGTAAGAGTGCCATGAGAAAACCCGGCAGAATCCATGAGAAAAAAGTTTGTACCGGCGAAATCCCGCACTGAAGGGCGGCACGGGGTGCCGCCCTTCGTGAAGCACTGTTACTGGAATACGATAGCGGTATTCCATGCGCCATACTGATGCACTTCTGCATTCTCCTGCAGACCTAACTGATTCACGTATGCCGCGTTGTAGTCGCCGTACTGGCGGGTCTTGGCCACGTTGAAGTAACCGTCCTGCACGGTATAGGCATCATTGCCATAACCATCCTGGTGGATGACGGCCTCGTTGTGGGAACCCCACTGATCGAGCCCCGCATAGTTGTCCATACCGGCCTGGACGATATAGCCGTCATTCCCCCAGCCATACTGTGCCGATTGGAAATCGTTGGCAAAGCCGCGCTGGGTAAGGTTGATGTCCTGCTGCTTGCCGGTCTGCTCGACATGGGCATCCTGTCCGAAGCCGTACTGCTTGACACGTGCCGTGGATCCCCAGCTCAGGAACTGATCGATCTGGGCGTAATTGAAGAAGCCTTCCTGATCAACGCTCGCATAGTTTTTTTCGCCCAAAGCCTGCTGGACATAGGCGTGGTTGCCGAAGAGGCTTTGCGTGACCTTGATCTCGCTGTAAGCCTCGTAGTACTGGAGAGTGGTGGCGCTGTTATAGACGCCGTCCTGCTCGACCGTCGTCATATTTTCATAGCCACCCTGCTGGTAGGAGGCGGCCTCGTTCATGATGCCGTACTGGTTCTGGTTGATGTAGCTGTCACTGGCACCATACTGCTCTGCATAGGCTTCGTTAAAAAAGCCCTCCTGCACCTGCATGATGGTGTTGTTATAGGTGCCTTCACCGGCCTGGTCGGAGTGGGCGTAGTTACCCTCACCGTTCTGGGTAACGTTGGCTGTATTCTCGTCCGCGAGAGCGGCTCCGCTGGCAGCGAGCAGTAGGGCAGTAGCGATCGGGGTTAACGTCTTCATCGATATCTCCTTTACATCTGACGTCTTGGAAAATCAGTGGTCCTTCGACTGATTTTTTGTGCCCCTGTGGGCACGGGACTGGTCAGCAAAAAAGGTTGTGACGCTAGCGGCCGCCTATTCGTTGATCAGTCGGGTCGATTTTTGATCATGCCTGTCCCATTCGCCATGGGGAGTAAGTGTTCATTTGTTGAGAAGAAAGTATGTTTTTTGTTCATTCCTTTTTAGTCAGGGAGCAGCGAACGACAATACGGACATGCTTTTCCACCGGGGTGTGCCGGTGGACGCCCGCTAAACAGAGGTTGAAAGATTTTTGATCATCCGGGGGAGGAGGCGGCCGCGAATGAATGCAGCGGCGTCCTCCTTCAAGGGGGGTCAGAGCACGGCTGTGCTTTCGTTGAGGTAGTACTGGAGGATTGGGTTACTGATTTCCTCGGGATGCTTGAGTGCCCAGGAGTTGGCAATGATGCCCTGACCGATCAGGTGAATAACCGCCGCTTCCATGGCGGAGAGTGCCGCCAATTGCGCCGGTTCATTGGTGGTGATGCCTGCCTCCATTTCCAGCAGTCGGCGGAACTTTACGAACCGGAAGACACCGCTGGTGATCTCCTTGGAATAAACGGATTTCGATGTCAGCACCGAATGCAGGACCCGGCCGCTGCGGATATCCACGGCTCGCAAGTTGACCGTCACCTGGTCCACCCGGTATTGCCCGGAGAGGCCAATACCGTAATAGCGAGCGCCGACACCACCGGTCTGCAGGTTAGTGTCGTAGGCGACGATACCCCCCTCAAGCAGGATGTTGGCGGCGAGCAGAGAGGGCAGCTCCGTGTTGTTGGGCGGAGCGTTCGGTTTGTTCAGGGCCGCGCGAATAATCTTGCGCTCGGTAAGGAGGTTTTGCAGTCCCTCGCGCTCCAGGGGAATGAACCACCCCGACTGGTTCAGCACGTCCATCAGCATAGATGCGCCCCCCTGGCTGATGGCGGTGGAGAAGCTACTGGCCGGTGCAGGTTTGTACTGACCGGTCTGATCACGGAAGTTATAGATCGCGGCCGGGATCTTGCCCGCGGGAGCTGGCAGGCGCAGCAGGTCATGAAAGGTAGGTGCGCGAGGGGTCAGCTGAGCCCGGTCGATACCCGGCCCAAACAGGGAGTCACTGGCACTTTTCAGTACAGAGCAGCCACCGAGTGTGGCGACCACGGCCAGAAGTGGCACGGTTAGCAGACGCTTGGCTTTACGCATTCTTGCCTCCGGGGACAATCACTTATTGTTAGAGCGCGTAGTTGGGTTCTGGTGTCAGTTCAGCGGGTCCAGGCCGGTCACGATAATCTCGCTGGTATCGCCGGTATCGCGATCGGTGATCAATACCGTGAGGGTGCCGTCGACGTCCACGATCTGCACGATAAAATCATCAGTGATCAGCTCGCCGCTGTTACCGTTACCCACGTCCGTCAACAGCTGGCTCAGTAAGCGGGTCTCGAGGGAGTCGGTGAAGCGGTCCAGGGGGCTCTGCTGCTGAAGCAGGCTGTCGGGGCGATCCGGATCGTCATTGGTATCCTGGGCCTGGGCATTATTGAGTAAAAAAGTCCCGTTCAGTGGGTTGCCACCGAAGTTGGGGTTGACCGGCTGATAGACCAGCTCGGTGGCGTTAGTGCCGGGACTGCTCACCGATGAGAGAGTGGCGAACAGCAAACCGAGAAAGGTAGTGCTTTTCATCAGATTTCATCCTTGCCAAGATCAAAATTGTCCTCAAGTGCTTCGCGCAGTTTCTGCTGTAGCACCTGTTCGTGAATCTGTACTGCCGCCTGTTCCGCCAGTTCCTGAATATTGTTGGTGCCGGGGCGAATAAAGCGACGGTAAACAGTTTTGTAGTTGTAAGTGATCCAGATCAGGTTGCCCCAGCGGGCGGAGGGGCGTTCCCGCACCGTCAGGTTGTAGTCCGCATCCGGGTAGTGAAAGTTGCGGTATTCACTCATAAAACGCGCGAAATCGTGGCCTGTCCGGGTGATGGTCTGGTCGATATTGAAGCCGCTGATTTCGTCCTCCAGTCGACCTTCGCTTTCCTCCAGTGCACCTCCATTGACGTCATTGGCGACTCCCGCAACCTGACTAAAGCTGGCCGCGGGAAGGACCGTCAGCAAAAGGAAGACAGTCGTCCGCCAGGTCATGTGCGCTCCGGTTCCAGGTGCAGCTTGGCCCAGTTGCTCGCCTGCACCCGGTTTTTGACCCCAATCTTCTTGAAGATGTTGTACATGTGGTTTTTGACAGTGTGCTCACTAAGGTGCAGTCGCGAGGCAATGGTGCTGTTGGCGTCCCCGGTGGTGAGCTGAAAAAGAATCTCCTGCTCTCGCCGGGTGAGGAGGAGGCGGCTTTGCATGCTCGCGCGGCGGGCATCCTCGCGATGTTCCAGCGCTTCGCGCAGATTTCGGATGAGCGTCTGCTGGCTGCAGGCAGCGTCGGAGACGAAATGAATATTGGGGGCACGCAGCTGGTTGGCAACGCGGCTGGAAAGCTCTTGCGGGAAATTGATCAGCAGGATCAGCGGGTGATCAAGTGACCGAAGCTGGGTGACACGACGCGTAGAGTCTCCACCGCTCAGGATCTGCCAGCAATCCACGACGATGGCGCTGTAATGCTGCAGGCAGTGTCGCTGCCTGCCCAGTTCGGCTTTTTCCCAACTCATGGGTAGAGCCTCCGAAACCAGGGCGTAAAGCAATTCTCCCTGCAGGCCGGGTTGGCTGAAAAAAAGTACCGGCATGAACCCTTTCCTTTTGATTCCGTGTCGAGCGCAATCCGTTATTTCCCAGATGTTGGTTCATCTCGCGTAGCCGTCGCGAACGGTAAGGCAAGCGACTCCTGACTGGCATGTGAGCTAACTGATCGTTGAGAACGAACTACCAGTTTTTGTTGAAAACCCCGAGCGAAATGGCCAGGCCCCTGAGAATTTAGTGTGGAGTGTAGTCGGTGTTTTCCAATTGCGAGGCGAGATTGAGCGTCAGTTTTTTCGCAGCCGAGAGAGTGGGATAGTGCCTGGCGTGTCCGTTCAGGGCAGGCTTCCGATTGCCTTTGACTGGCAAGCAAACCGATGATCGGCTGGCTGGCCTTTTTTGCAGCGCGGGGGCTGGCAACCGGATCATCCGTTTGCACCGGCTTCAGGGGCGGTGAATTTGTCGGCGACGATTGGTCGCTATGGCGGGGTGGGCAGGGGGCGAATGTCGCCGCAACTGCTGGTAGGATGTACGCATCCCACTTATTCAGGAGGCAAGCCGGTGCAAGGACTCTTCGATAGCCTGCCACTTTGGCTGTGGTTTCTGCTGGCATTACTCGCGCTGTTTGTCGCGCGAGGCCCGGTTCACCAGGGCGTGCTGGCGCTTTCCCGGTTCATCCACCAGGTACTGCGGTTGGCAGCCAGCGCGGTCTCCTCCGCGGAAAAACGCTTGCAGCGCCGTAACACCGAGGTGCTGCTCGCCAGGAGTGGCCAGTCCCTGGAGAGGCAGATTGACCGGGAGTTCACCCGGGTCGAATCCACGGTGAAGCGGGAACTCTCACGCTATCCGACATTGCACCGGCGATTGTGTGAGCAGCTGACCGCTATCGACGAGGATTACGTGCGTAGTGCCGAGGTACCCCCGGAGCCCACCAATTGGCCCAAGGCGATTCGTGCGGTCGCAGAAATTCCCGCCAAAGAGGATCCGGTGGTGCGGGATGTGCTGGATATTATCCATAGCTCGATGCGCAAGGCGGAGGCCAAAGCCCTGGAAGCCTATCGCGAGTCGGCGCGGGAGCGCCATCAGTTGCTCAAGCGCATGATGCCCAGCTGGCGCAATATTCTCACTGCCCTCGGGCGGGTGAACAGCAATGTAGAGTCGGTGCTGGAGCGGGCCAAGGCGCTGGACGGCCATATGCAGCGCTACGAGACACTGCTCCGTGAGGGGGAGAGGGAGAGCCGCCGGCTGACCTTTTCCGCCATGACACAGTTCCTGTTGTCGACACTGATGCTCGGAGTTGTCGGAGGGGCTGCGGCATTGAATGTGCATCTTGTCGCTACGCCGCTACAGGCGATACTCGGTGGTGAGCTGGGTGGAGAGCCGGGTGGTTTCCCGCTGGCCCCCGCGGCGGCGGTGGTGCTTGTGGCGCTACAGGTGGTCGTCGGACTGTTGATGCTCGAGACTCTGCGAATTACCCGTCTTTTCCCCGCGCTTGGCGCCCTGGCCGATGGATTGCGGGCCCGCCTGTTCTGGCTGCTATGTGGTTTGCTCGTGGTGTTCGGCTTGCTGGGTGCAGGCCTGGCTGCAAGTCCAGAGGCGGCATTGGCTGGAGCAGTGGCAGAAGGGGGTGTGGTGGCGTCCGACTGGGCGGCAAACGCGATTCGCGCCGGGCTGGCGCTGGTGTTGCCGCTGGTGCTGGCATTTACTGCGATTCCGCTGGAGAGCTTTCTCACTTCGCTGAGGACGGTCACAGGTGTCTGTGGCGTCTTCCTGCTGCGTGTCCTCTCCCTGGCCCTGCGGGTTGCGGGGGCGGTTGCGCTGCGCGCCGGGGCCTTCCTCGTACGCCTGTACGATATTGTGATTTTCCTGCCGCTGTGGTTGGAGCAGAAGTGGCTCACCCGGCGTCGTGAACCGGTTGCCGGCACCTCGGAGGGTGCGGAGTCCGGGGGTTGAACCGCCGCTGCGCGTCCACGCTGCAGGGTAGGGTGACATGATCTGGCTGCTGCTGTCCGCTCTGGTGGTCTTCGCGCTCTGGCGCCTGGCGGTCGCGCGACCAGCGCCGCCAACGGTCCTCCAGCTTCCCCCGCCACCACTGGTGATCGCCCACGGCGATGAGCGCGGCAGCGGTCTCTTCCCCGGTAACACAATGCTCTACCTGAGCGAGATGACCGAACTCGGGGCGGATGCCCTGGAGATCGACCTCAACCTGTCGGCAGATGGTCATCTGGTCCTCAATCACGACGCATTGCTGGATCGAGTCAGTGACGGCAGCGGGCCAATTCGGGGCATGACCCTGGAGGAGTTGCGGCAGCTCAACATGGCTAGCCGCTGGAGTCGCGATGGGGAGTCTTTTCCCTACCGTGACGCGCCGGTTCGAATCGCCACCATCGATGAAGTGTTCGCAGCCTTCCCCGATACGCCCATGATTCTGGAACTGAAGGATCGTGAGCCGCAGGCCGCGGCAGCGCTGGCCGACAGTGTCCGGCGGGCCGGCAAGCAGGAGACCCTGATAGTGTCTTCCTTCCACCTGGGTGTGATCCGCGAATTCCGCCGCCTGTGTCCCGACGTGGCCACCGGGGCTACCCTGCCCGAGGCCATGATTTTCTTTGTTGCGCAGCTGCTGGGGATGGAGCGCTGGCTGCGGCCCGATTACCAGACCATGCAGCTCCCCACCGAGTATTTCGGTATCCCGGTCTTTTCCCCTCGTCTGATTCGTGCCGCACACCGTATAGGGCTTCATGTGTCGGTGTGGACCGTCGACTCGGTCGAGGCGATGGAGCACTACCTCCGCCTGGGGGTGGATGGGATTGTCACCAACCGCAGCGACCGGCTAAAGCTGGTGCGTGACCGGGCCCTCCCCGGCGCCAAGTCTGCCAGTGAAACTGCCGGCAAGGCGGAAGGGCCGGCGCAAGACAACAACGATAACCTGTAAGGAGTGATTATGATGAAGCCTCTGCGATCAGCCGTGTGGCTGTGTTGCCTGCTGGCGCTGCCCGCAACTGCCCAGGACCGGTTCGCCAAGGTGGAAATCAAGGCGGAGCCGGTGCGGGATAACCTGTATATGCTGCGGGGCGCCGGCGGAAACATCGCCATGTTCACCGGTGAAGACGGTGTCTTTATGGTGGACGACCAGTATGCGCCACTCACCGAGAAGATCCGCGCGGCCATCGCGCAGATTACCAGCCAACCGCTGCGCTTTGTGATCAATACCCATTGGCACGGTGACCACACCGGCGGCAACGAGAACTTTGGTAAAGCCGGAGCCCTGGTAGTGGCTCATGAAAATGTGCGGGAGCGGATGAGCACCGAGCAGTTTACCAAGGTGTTCAATCGCACCACGCCGCCCTCACCGGACGCTGCGCTGCCCGTGATCACCTTCACCGATGCAACAACGTTTCACTGGAATGGCGATACCGTGCACGTGCAGTACACGGGGCCGGCCCACACCGATGGAGACTCGATCGTCCACTTTTCCGATGCCAACGTGATTCATATGGGCGATACGTTTTTCAACGGCAGCTATCCGTATATCGACGTCTCCGCCGGTGGCAGTGTCGATGGCTTGGTAGCGGTCATGGATCGTGTGCTAGCGATGGCAGACGACGACACGGCCATCATCCCCGGACACGGTCCGCTCAGCAATAAAGCCGAACTCAAGGAGCAGCGCGATCTGCTGGTGAAACTGAAAGGAAAAATCCAGGAGATGATCGACGAGGGCATGAGCAGGGAGAGAGTCATCGCGGCCAATCCCACCCGTGACTACGATGCCGACTATGGGCAAGGCTTTATGAAGCCCGATATCTGGACAGGTATTGTTTTCGATTCGCTAAGTGCCAGTCAGTAAGTGCACAGACGGGGGCTCAGGCCCCCGTTTCTTGTTCGAGCGCACCCTGGCATCAAGTTTTGATGCGGTAGCCGGTGCGGAAGATCCACCAGATCCCCGTCATGCACAGCAGCAGGAACAGGAAGATCATCGCCAGGCTGACTGCGACATTGACATCGGCAATTCCATAAAACGACCAGCGGAAACCACTGATCAGGTAGACCACCGGGTTGAACAGGGTCACCTTCTGCCAGAATTCCGGCAGCATGTTGATGGAGTAGAAGGCTCCGCCCAGAAATGTGAGTGGTGTGACGACCATCAGCGGAATCACCTGGAGCTTCTGGAAGTCATCGGCCCAGATGCCAATGATAAAGCCGAACATGCTGAATGTAAGCGCTGTCAGCACCAGAAAGCCCAGCATCCAGAACGGATGCAATATCTGGTAGTCGACGAAAAAGCGCGCGGTCAACAGTATCAGTAACCCCAGCAGAATGGATTTCGTAGCGGCGGCCCCGACATAGCCGGCGACGATCTCGAACGCGGAAATAGGTGCAGACAATACCTCGTAAATTGTGCCGGAGAACTTGGGGAAGAAGATGCCGAAAGACGCGTTGGAAATGCTCTCGCTCAGTAGTGAAAGCATGATCAAGCCGGGGATGATGAATGCGCCGTAGGACACTCCCTCGATATCTCCCATCCTGGAGCCGATGGCTGCACCAAAGACGATGAAATAGAGCGAGGTGGAAAGCACGGGCGAGGCGATGCTTTGCATCAGTGTGCGCCAGGTGCGCGCCATTTCGAATTTATAAATGGCTCGAATGCCATGCCAATTCAGCTTCATTCTCCCGCTCCATGTGCGCGATCATTTTCTTTCTGTTCCCCCCGGACCAGGCCAACAAAGATATCTTCCAGGGAACTTTCCCGGGTCTGCAGATCGCGAAATTCAATCTCCGCCCGGTCCAGTTTTCTCAGCAGGTTGGCAATCCCGGTTTCGCCGCTCTGAATATCAAACCGGTAGACCATCTGCTGGCCGCTTTCATCGAGCTCTAGTGACAGGTCGGCAAGGCTCTCCGGCAGCCGCTCGAGAGGCTCCGCAAGGTGCAGCAGGAGCTCCTTGTTTCCCATGCGCTTGATCAGCGTGTTCTTGTCTTCCACGAGCACAAGGCGACCATGATTGATGACCCCAACCCGGTCGGCCATTTCCTCCGCCTCTTCGATATAGTGAGTGGTCAGGATGACTGTGACCCCGGATTCCCGTAGCTCCCGCACCATGGACCACATGTCCTGACGCAATTCCACATCGACACCCGCGGTAGGCTCGTCGAGGAACAGTATTTTCGGTTCGTGGGACAGTGCCTTGGCGATCATCAATCGCCGCTTCATACCCCCGGACAGCGCCATAATGCGGCTGTTCCTTTTTTCCCACAGGGAGAGCTGGCGCAACAGGCGCTCGATGTAGCCCGGATCGGGCGCCTTGCCAAAAAGTCCGCGGCTGAATTTCACGGTTGCCAGAACGCTCTCGAATGAATCGGTGCAGAGCTCCTGGGGTACCAGGCCGATTTTTTCCCTTGCCATGCGATAGTCGCGCACAACGTCGTGCCCGTCAGCACGGACTGAGCCCGACGAGGGGTTGACGATGCCGCAGATGATGCTGATCAGGGTGGTTTTGCCGGCGCCGTTGGGGCCGAGCAGAGCAAAGATCTCGCCCTCGTGAATATCGAGATTGACGTTTTTGAGCGCTGTAAATCCGCCGCTATAGGTTTTTGTCAGGTCTGAGACCGAGATGATCGAATTCAATAGTGCCTCCTTGAAGAAAAATCAGTCTAACCCCTCGCTGCAAATCAACCTATCAAATCCTTTGGTTTCCTGGCGGAGCAGTATGCCTGTGAAGGGTTCTGGAGCCGGAGGGTGTGTATCGTGAACGGATCGGTTAATTAAAAACACCGAAACTGTCATTCGAGTGAATACGATCGTGACTTGGCGCGAAAACCTTTATTCGCTTTGTTTATACTAGCTATGCGGTAATTTACTTTTAATCAATAAGAGCTGGGGATAGACTCGATCGCATCCCGCAAGTGAAAGCTTGATATAAAGTCTGCGGGAAGATGCATCGTCCGTGCTGCTGAGCCGGGAAGGATGCGCATAACAATAGCAAGCAGAGAGGGAGTGCCGCGGTGATCATAGCCATTCCAAAAGAAACTGCCCCGGGTGAGCACCGGGTAGCAGCTACGCCAGAGAGTGTCCGCCGCCTGCGGGATCTCGGCTTTTCCGTTGCGGTAGAGCGGGGGGCCGGCGAAGCAGCCAGTTTCCCCGATGATGCTTACGTGGAGGCTGGTGCAGAAGTCTGCAAGGACGCCGCGCATTGCCTGAAAGATGCGGGATTGGTGCTGAAGGTCCAGTCGCCGTCAGAGGAAGAGATGGCCCTGATCCCCGAGGGCGCCACCCTGATTGCATTTCTGAAGCCCGCGCAGAACGAAGAATTACTGCAAAAGCTCGCCGACAGAAAAATCAATGCGCTTGCGGTTGAATCCATTCCGCGTATATCCCGCGCGCAGAAAATGGATGCCCTCAGCTCCATGGCCAATATTGCCGGCTACAGGGCGGTGATTGAGGCGGCGCACAATTTCGGGCGTTTCTTTACCGGTCAGATTACCGCGGCCGGCAAGATTCCGCCGGCCAAAGTGTTGGTGATCGGTGCCGGTGTTGCCGGTCTTTCGGCAATTGGCACGGCCAAGAGTATGGGCGCGATCGTGCGCGCCTTTGATACCCGGGCCGAGGTTCGCGAACAGGTAGAGTCCATGGGAGCGGAGTTCCTGACCGTGGAGATCGAGGAAGAGGGCTCCGGCACTGGCGGCTATGCCAAGGAGATGTCCAAGGAGTTCATCGAGGCGGAAATGGCCCTGTTCCGCGAGCAGGCCAAAGATGCGGATATTGTGATCACTACTGCCCTGATCCCCGGCAAGCCTGCCCCGAAACTCTGGCTGGCGGATATGGTCGACAGCATGAAAGAGGGGTCCGTGGTCGTGGATCTGGCTGCGGAAATGGGCGGCAACTGCGATTACACCGTGGCCGACGAGAGAGTGACCGAAAGTGGTGTCACCATTATCGGCTACACCAACCTGCCGAGTCGGGCCGCCACTCAGTCGTCCAGTCTCTATGCCACCAACCTGACACATCTGTTGACGGATCTGACACCGGAGAAAGACGGCAATATCGCGATCAACTTCGAGGATGAGGCGATCCGCGGCGCGACCGTCGTTCGGGATGGTGAGATCACCTGGCCGCCCCCCGCGCCAAAAGTTTCCGCGCAGCCAAAACCGGCCCCCAAGAAAGAGGTCGTGCCCGAAGTAAAAGAGGAGGCGGCACCGAAGAAGAAGTCGGCGCTTTCCATCGCACTTTTCTGGCTCGTGGCCGGGGGGCTGATTCTCTGGCTGGGGCGCGTTGCACCGCCGGACTTCGTTTCCCATTTCACTGTTTTCGTGCTGGCGATCTTCGTCGGCTGGCAGGTGATCTGGAATGTCACCCATGCACTGCATACGCCCCTGATGAGTGTGACCAATGCCATTTCGGGTATCGTGATCGTCGGTGCACTTCTGCAGGTGGGGGCAACGGGGTCAGCGCTGGTCACATTGCTGGCTTTCGTGGCGGTGTTGGTCGCAAGCATCAATATCTTCGGTGGGTTCTTCGTGACCTACCGCATGCTGAAAATGTTCCGCCGATAACAGGAGAAAAGTGATGAACGGAATGATTGCAATGGCTTACCTTTTCTCCGCGGTGATGTTCATCCTGAGCCTGGGTGGCCTTTCAAGTCACGAGACCGCCCGTCGGGGTAATGTTTACGGCATGGTCGGCATGGCAGTGGCGATTGTGGCGACGATTGCCGGCATTACCGCCGGAGCCTACTGGATGGTCGCGATTGCCATGACCGTCGGCGCGGTGATTGGCCTTTACCTGGCGCGGCGGGTAGCCATGACCCAGATGCCGCAGATGGTGGCACTGCTGCACAGTTTTGTTGGCCTGGCGGCGGTCCTGATCGGCTGGGGTGGATTCCTGGATCCACGCCTGTCCCTCACCGGAGCCGAGCATATCGTGCATAACACCGAGATCTATCTCGGGGTTTTCATTGGTGCAATTACCCTGACCGGCTCGCTGGTTGCGTTTGGCAAGTTGCAGGGCTTGATCTCCGGTAAGCCCCTGATGTTGCCCGCCCGGCACTGGCTCAACCTGGCCGCGGTGATTGCCTGCATCGTGCTGGGTGGGTTGTTTATTCCGGCGGACCTGAATGCGGGCACCGTGATCAATCTGCTGGTGATGACCTCGATCGCACTGCTGCTGGGGATACACCTGATCGCGGCTATCGGTGGTGCAGATATGCCGGTGGTCATTTCCATGCTCAACAGCTACTCCGGCTGGGCGGCAGCGGCAACCGGTTTCATGCTCAGCAATGACCTGCTGATTGTGGTGGGTGCCCTGGTGGGCTCCTCTGGTGCCATTCTCAGTTACATCATGTGTCGTGGCATGAACCGTTCCTTTGTCAGCGTGATTCTCGGTGGCTTCGGTTCCGATGGCGGTGAGGTTGCCGAGGGCGAAATCGAGGGGGAGGCTCAGGCCACCAACTTTGATGAGCTGGCGGCGGACCTGGAGCAGGCAAATAGCGTCATCATCGTGCCCGGATTCGGGATGGCGGTCGCCCACGCCCAGCAGGCAGTGAGCGACCTGACCGATCGGCTGCGGAAAATGGGCAAGACGGTGCGCTTTGGTATTCACCCGGTGGCAGGGCGGCTGCCGGGCCATATGAACGTGCTCCTGGCCGAGGCCAATGTGCCCTATGACATCGTGCTGGAAATGGAGGAAATCAATGATGATTTCCCCGACACCGATATGGTGCTGGTCATCGGTGCCAATGACACCGTGAACCCGGATGCCGTGGAGAAACCCGGATCACCCATTGCCGGTATGCCGGTGCTGGAGGTCTGGAAAGCGGGCAAGGTCGTGGTGCTCAAGCGCTCAATGGCATCGGGCTACGCCGGTGTGGCAAACCCGCTGTTTTACAAGGACAATTCACGCATGCTGTTCGGGGATGCCAAGGACAGCTTGCAGAGCGTGCTGGGCAAGCTTGGTAACAGCAGCAAGTCACCCTCTGCCCGGGAAGCGGTCGCCTGACCGTGGCCTGATTCGCTTTTTGTAAACCCCAGGGGGCGCCGCCGGTGCACACCGGCGGCGCCGATGGTACTCTCAGCCTCTGTAAATGACGCAAATATAATCCCATTCCAATAAAAATCAGGGCATACCAATGAGGGGTTGTCTCCCGGTTTCTCGCCAGTTCTCCACTCTCGTGCTTTCCATTTTGCTAAGTGCCTGCGGCGGAGGAGGTGGCGGCGGCTCCTCCACCCAGAACCCTCCAGCAGGGGATAGCGGGGGCAGCGGCTGGCAGCAAGGAGTATTCCTGCCATCTGAGACATTTGCCGCGCGATGCGTTGCTCCCCGCAGCGGCACCGACCCCAGCACAGGCCGCGCCTATGCCGATGTGGCAGGCACCGCACTGGATGAGAAAAACTGGCTGCGTTCCTGGACCGAAGAGCTGTACCTCTGGTACGACGAGGTGGAGGATCGTGATCCTGCCGATTACGAGGTGCTGGAGTACTTCGACCTGCTGGTGACCAATGAGCTGACGGAAACCGGGGCGCGCAAAGATAATTTCCACTTTTCCCTGCCCACCGACCAGTGGCAGTCCCAGGCGCAGTCAGGCGTAGCCGTGGGTTACGGGTTCCAGTGGGCGATTATCGAAGCGCGGCCACCGAGGGATGTGGCGGTGGCCTACTGGGACCAGGAGGGGCAGGTCGGCCTGCCGCCGCGGGGCACACGGGTGGTCACTGTGGATGGCGTCGATGTGGTGTGGGCCGATGATGAGGCCAGCGTCGACACCCTCAACGCTGCTTTTTTCCCTGGTACCGTCGGCGAGGAGCACACATTTACTTTTGAGTATGCGGATCAATCCCGTGAGACCGTGACCCTGACAGCCCGTGCCCTGGCCACGGATCCCGTGCAGCATGTGCGGGTGTTGGGCGCGGCCATGGGGCGAAAAGTGGGTTACCTGCTGTTTACCGATCACATCGCCACGGCGGAAAGTGAGCTGAAATCTGCGGTGGAAACGCTCGCTGCAGAAAATATCGACGAGCTCGTGCTCGATCTCCGCTACAACGGTGGCGGTCTCCTCGCCATCGCCAGTCAGCTGGCCTACATGGTCGCCGGTGAGGTTCCCACTTCCGGGCGGGTCTTTGAAGAGCTGGTCTTCAATGACAAGTATCCGGAGACCAATCCGGTGACGGGTGAGCCGCTGCAGCCCATGCCGTTCTTCGATACCACGCTGGGCTTCAGTAGTCTGCCAAATGGGCTGTCGCTGCCCGCACTCAACCTCCAGCGGGTATTTGTCCTGACCGGTGCCAGCACCTGCTCTGCCAGCGAGGCCATCATCAACGGACTGCGCGGCGTGGACGTGGAGGTGGTTCAGGTGGGCAGCACCACCTGCGGTAAACCCTACGGTTTCTATCCCACCGACAACTGTGGCACCACGTATTTTTCCATCCAGTTCCAGGGGCAGAATGACAAGGGCTTTGGCGACTATCCGGCAGGGTTCACCCCGGGAGGTACAGGGCCTGCAGGCGTTACTGGTTGCCAGGTGGCGGATGACTTCAGCCGGGATCTCGGCGATACCGCCGAATGGCGGTTGTCGGCGGCTCTGAGCTATATCGAGACTGGGAGTTGTGAAGGGGCTCTTGCCAGTGCCAGCAGTTTCCGCGCTGATGAAGGAGCCCTCAATGCAGGCGGCCGTGATGTTGATGCACGGGTGCTGAAGCCGGTCTGGTATGAAAACCGGATTCTGGATACCCGGGGAGGGCGGTGATGAATACTCTGACGCGAGGGATCCTCTACCTGTCCTGGCTGCTGTTGGCTGGCTGCAGTGCCAGGGCATTGCCCGGTGCCCTGGAGCCGGCGCGGCTGCAGGCGCCCTCTGCGGACGTTCGCGCCGAGCTGGTTCAGGTTGTGAGCGAGGCGCTGGGCGGGGTTCCGGTTACCCTGGGTGAGCAGGCGCTCACCAACAGCAGTATTCTGGTCGTGGAGCGGGCTGAACCCAGGGATTTGCAGCAGCGCCCGCTGTCGGGGCGCAGCCTGGAAGTGCCGGTGCGTTTCCAGCTGTTGCTGGGGGACGGACAGTGTTGGTTGAGGCGCCTGCCGGACGGGCCGCCCCGGCTACTCGGTCAAGCCCGCTGTGTCCGCGAGGAGGTTCTGGAGCAGGAGCCCAGCCACTGAGGCTTCAGCGCAGCAGGTTGGACAGGCGGGCGTTGGGCTTCTCTGCCGCCCGGTAGATCAGTGCGATCTTACCGATCTCCTGCACCAACTCGGCGCCGCTTTTCTCGCACAACTCGCCAATAATCTGGTGGCGAAGTTCCCGATCGGCCACCATTAGCTTGACCTTGATCAGCTCGTGGTCCTCGAGGGCGCGATTCAGCTCCTCCAGTACCCCCTCGCTGAGCCCCTTACCGGCTACAGTCACCACCGGCTTCAGGTTGTGGCCGAGGGTGCGCAGTGCTTTTTTACGGTCGGCGGTTAAAGGCATACAATACTCCGTTTCCACGTTGTGGATATTCATAGCGTGAGCGGCCCAGAGCCGCGACCGGTGCGTCGACGATCGTGATGATCGTGGGCCCGGTCGCGGCTCTGGGCCGCCCATGCGAAAGCTGTTGTGTTATTAGGACGCATTGTAACTGATGGGCCGATCCAAAAGCAGCCACCGCTGGCTGCGTGAGCATTTCAACGATCAATACGTGAAGCAGTCGCAGAAAGAGGGCTACCGCTCCCGCGCCAGCTACAAACTGCAGGAACTGCAAAAGAAGGATCGCCTGATCAAACCCGGTATGACGGTGGTGGACCTGGGGGCTGCGCCAGGCGGCTGGTCGCAGGTGGCCGCTGAACTGGTGGGTCACAAAGGGCATGTGCTGGCGTCTGATATTCTGCCAATGGATCCTCTGGCCGGCGTCGACTTCGTGCAGGGAGATTTCACCGAGGAAGCCGTGCTCAACCAGCTGTTGGAGCGGCTCGGCGATGAGCGCGCGGACCTTGTGATTTCCGATATGGCCCCCAATATGAGTGGAGTGCGCGACGTGGATCAGCCCGCCTCCATGTATCTGGTGGAGCTTGCGGTGGATATGGCGCGCCAGGTGCTGAAGCCCGGCGGCGCGTTCGTGGCCAAGGTTTTCCAGGGTGAGGGATTTGACGAGCTGATTCGCGATCTGCGCGGCTCCTACAGCAGTGTCGTGACTCGCAAGCCCGGTGCATCCAGGCCCCGCTCCCGTGAGGTCTATGTGGTAGCGCGGGGCTACAAGGGCGACTGAAGCCACTCTGGTGTCTCTGTTGCCCGCGAAAGTGACGCTTCGAACCCTGAAAGTTCAGTATCGGCTGGCCGGCCGGGGGCTCAAGGGGCGCCCCGAGACGCGGGCACTCATTGCGGCACCGGCCGCTGGTGACCCGATGGCCGGCCATGGTATAAGCTGCTCGCGGTAAGCGAGCCGCGCGAGTGGCCGGGCCTACCTATAATGGTCGGGTTGATCAAACGCAGCGGCTGGAACTGAATCCGCTGTGGTGGCATCCAAATAAAGTAAGCGGCCGAAATGGCCAGGCACCGGGGCGGTCGGCCGCGGTGCAAACCGCTCCCCTGTACCCGGTTCAGGATTAAGTCCAGTCCGGGCCGGGGCGGCAGGATTAGCAAGGCAAGAGGGTGATCCCTTTGAACGATATGGCGAAGAATCTGGTGCTGTGGTTGGTCATCGCGGCGGTGCTGCTGATGGTCTTTCAGAACTTCAAACCGCAGACCCGGGATGAGGCCCTCAGTTACTCCCAGTTTGTGCAGGACGTGCAGTCCGGCCAGGTAAAGAGCGTCGTCGTGGACGGCCTCATCATTACCGGTGAAAAGGCCGACGGCAGCCGCTTCAAGACCATCCAGCCTCAGATTATCGACGACGAACTCACCAACGAGCTGGTGCGCAGCAACGTGCAATTCGTCGGTCGTGAGCCGGAAGAGGCGAGCCTGTGGCAGCAGCTGCTGGTGGCGAGCTTCCCGATTCTGATCATCATTGCGGTCTTCATGTTCTTCATGCGCCAGATGCAGGGCGGTGCTGGTGGTCGCTCGGGCCCCATGGCGTTCGGCAAGAGCAAGGCGCGCCTGTTAGGTGAGGACCAGATCAAGACCACATTTGCCGACGTGGCCGGTGTGGACGAGGCAAAAGAAGATGTGCAGGAGCTGGTGGAATTCCTGCGTGATCCCACCAAGTTCCAGCGCCTGGGCGGTAACATCCCCCGCGGGGTGCTGATGGCGGGCCCTCCCGGTACCGGTAAGACCCTGCTGGCCAAGGCCATTGCCGGTGAGGCCAAGGTGCCATTCTTCTCCATTTCCGGTTCTGACTTCGTGGAGATGTTCGTCGGTGTCGGTGCCTCACGGGTGCGCGACATGTTCGAGCAGGCCAAGAAGCAGGCCCCGTGCATTATCTTCATCGACGAGATCGACGCTGTCGGTCGCCATCGCGGTGCCGGTGTCGGTGGTGGTCACGATGAGCGCGAGCAGACCCTGAACCAGCTGCTGGTGGAAATGGACGGTTTCGAGGGCAATGAGGGCGTGATCGTGATCGCTGCCACCAACCGCCCCGATGTGCTCGACCACGCGCTGCTGCGCCCGGGGCGTTTCGACCGCCAGGTCTTTGTTGGTCTGCCGGATATCCGCGGCCGCGAGCAGATCCTCAAGGTCCATATGCGCAAGGTGCCGGTGGCCGATTCGGTCTCCGCGCAGACCATTGCCCGCGGCACACCCGGATTCTCCGGTGCCGATCTGGCCAACCTGGTGAACGAGGCAGCGCTGTTCGCCGCTCGCGCCAACCGCCGTGTGGTGGGGATGGACGAGTTCGAGCGTGCCCGCGACAAGATCATGATGGGCGCCGAGCGCAAGTCCATGGTGATGAGCGAGAAAGAAAAGGTGAATACCGCCTACCACGAGGCTGGGCACGCGATCATCGGTCGCCTGGTGCCGGAGCACGATCCGGTGCACAAGGTCACCATCATTCCCCGCGGCCGCGCTCTGGGTGTTACCCAGTTCCTGCCGGAAGAGGACAAGTACAGTATTTCCAAGCGGGCCATCGAATCCCAGCTCTGCTCCCTGTTCGGCGGCCGGATTGCCGAAGAGATGACCCTGGGTGTGGATGGCGTGACCACCGGTGCCTCTAACGATATCGAACGGGCCACGGAGCTCGCCCGTAATATGGTTACCAAGTGGGGCCTGTCCGAGAAGCTGGGCCCGCTGCACTACGGTGAAGACGAGAGCGGTCAGCCCGGTGCGGGCAATCCGGTGTCCGGCAAGACCTCCAACGAGATCGACACGGAAGTGCGCCGCATCATTGATGATTGCTACGACCGCGCCCACAAACTGCTGGAAGAGAACCGCGATATTCTCGAGGCGATGAAAGATGCGCTGATGGAGTATGAGACCCTGGACGCGGAGCAGGTCGACGACCTGATGGCTCGTCGCAAGGTGCGGCCGCCCCGTGACTGGCACGACCCGGACGTGGGTGCGGGCGGTAACGGTAGCCCGGAAGGCGCTGAACAAGATGAAAACGCCGGTGAGTCTGATGAAGGCAACCCGGTGGGTGGGCCGCTGAAAGGCCACTGAACATGGCAGGATAAATGCGGAAGGCTGGGGAGCCGGCGTTGAGCCGGCTTTTCCAGCCTTCCGCTTTTTATTTTAGGGACCCTATGAAGCTGACCTGTGGAAACCACGTCCTGGACCTGTCGCGTCCGCGCATCATGGGCGTGCTCAATACGACCCCGGATTCCTTCTCGGACGGTGGCCGCTACTACCGAGACGGCGAGCTCGACCTTGAAACGGCGGTGGCCCGCGCCAGGCAGATGGTCGATGAAGGTGCGGCTATTATCGATATCGGGGGCGAGTCCACCCGGCCCGGTGCGGCTCCGGTCACAGAAGAGCAGGAGTACCAGCGGGTAGTGCCGGTGGTGGCGGCGATCGCGAAAGAGCTCGATGTGATCATTTCGGTGGATACCAGCACCCCTGCGGTTATGCTTGCCGCGGCGGAGGCAGGTGCCGGCCTGATCAACGATGTGCGCGCATTGCAGCGCCCTGGCGCCCTGGCGGCGGCAGCGGACACCGGTCTGCCGGTCTGTTTGATGCATATGCAGGGGCAGCCCGGCACCATGCAGGCCAATCCCCATTACGAGGACGTCGTTGAAGAGGTGGCGGCCTTTCTGGAAGAGAGGCTGCAGGCGTGCGAAGCGGCCGGTATCCCGCGGGGACAGGTAATTTTTGATCCCGGCTATGGCTTCGGCAAGACGGACGAACACAACCTGGAGTTGCTGAGGCGGCAGGCACAGCTGGCGCCCGAGGGGATGCCGTTGCTCGCGGGGCTGTCGCGCAAGTCCATGATCGGGCGCCTGTTGGGGCGCGAAGTGGAGGACCGGCTGCCGGGCAGCCTGGCTTTGGCGATGCTGGCCGCACAGCGGGGGGCGCGCATACTCCGGGTGCACGATGTGGCCGCCACTGCTGATGTGTTGGCATTTCAGCAGCTGGTCGACCAACCCTAGTGACGGATTTGCCCCGCTGTTCGGGCTGGGGCAATCACGGATTTGAGAAAGAAAATGGCGAGAAAGTACTTCGGCACCGACGGTATTCGTGGGCGTGTGGGCGAGGGAGCAATCACTCCCGACTTCATGTTGCGGCTCGGTTATGCCGCCGGCAAGGTCCTGGCGGAGGGGGCAGGGGGCAAAGGAGGTCATCGTCCCAGTATCCTGATCGGTAAGGACACGCGGATTTCCGGCTACATGTTTGAAGCGGCCCTGGAGGCCGGGCTGATCAACGCCGGGGTCGACGTCGGCCTGCTGGGGCCAATGCCCACGCCGGCCATCGCCTACCTGACGCGGACTTTCCACGCCCAGGCCGGGATCGTGATCAGCGCGTCCCATAACCCCTTCCAGGACAACGGCATCAAGTTCTTCAGTGCCGGTGGCAGCAAGTTGCCCGACCAGGTGGAGCTCGATATCGAGGCGGCACTCGATTTGCCGATGGTAACCGCAGAGCATCTGGGCAAGGCGTGGCGAATCGACGACGCGGCGGCACGTTACATCGAGTTCTGTAAGGCCTCGACGCCCTGGGGTTTTTCCCTGGGCGACATGAAAATCGTGCTGGATTGCGCCAACGGCGCCACTTACCACATCGCTCCCAAGGTGTTCCGCGAGTTGGGTGCCGAGGTGATCGCCATCGGCACCAGCCCCGATGGGCAGAACATCAATCTCGACTGTGGCTCTACCAAGCCTGCCAAGCTGCAGCAGGCGGTGGTAGAGCAGGGCGCCGATCTGGGGATCGCCTTCGACGGTGATGGTGACCGGGTGTTGTTTGTGGACAGCAGCGGCAACCTGGTCGACGGCGACGAACTCCTGTTCTTGATCGCCCTGCATCGCCAGCAGTTCGCGGGCGGTTGCAGCGGCGTGGTCGGCACCCAGATGAGCAATTACGGTTTTGAGCTGGCCCTCAAGGAGCTGTCTATCCCGTTCGAGCGCGCCAAGGTTGGGGACCGTTACGTTCTGGAGAAGATGCAGGCCAACGATTGGAGTCTCGGTGGTGAGTCCTCTGGTCATATCATCTGCGCGGATGCCACCACCACCGGCGACGGCATCGTCTCCGCCCTGCAGGTGCTGCGGGCGCTGGAAGATTTCGCCGAGCCCCTGGAGGCGCTCCGCGGGCGCATGAAGATGTTGCCGCAGCACATGATCAATGTGCGGCTGGCCCATCGCGACGGCGTACTTGAGCACGATGACGTGCGCGCCGCCGTTTCCAGGGCGGAGGAGCAGCTCCAGGATCGCGGTCGTGTGCTGTTGCGGCCTTCCGGCACCGAGCCCCTGATCCGGGTGATGGTGGAGGGGGTTGAGCGCGGCGAAGTGGAGCAGCTGGCTGGCGATATTGCCCAGGTGGTGGAGCGTATCGGTAACGGTTGAGTGGCGGCCGGCCGCGATGACAGGGCCGTGGCGGCAAGGCCGCTGTCCATGGCTTAAGTGCCGGATTCTTTTCGATTTTCTGTTGTATGTTGGCGGCAATATCGCTAAGATTTGCGCCCCTTGAAGGAGCACACATGCGTAGATCGCTGGTAGCAGCCAATTGGAAAATGAACGGCAGCCGCGAGTTTGCCGAGGCGTTTTTCAAGGCCCTGGACCTGAAGGGGGCAAATGGTGATGTGGTTTTTTGTCCGCCGTTTCCCTACCTGCCGCTGGTCGGCGAGCTTGTAGAGAGCTCCGGCTATGACAATGCAGGGCTCGGGGCCCAGAACGTCAGTGAGCAGGAAGCTGGGGCTTTCACCGGAGAGGTGAGTGTCGCCATGCTCAAGGATTTGGCGGTCCGTTACGTGATCGTCGGGCACTCGGAGCGCCGCAGCCTGTACCATGAGGACAGCGCGTTGGTGGCCACGAAGTTCCGCGCTGCCAGAGAGGCGGGCCTGGTGCCTATTCTCTGTGTCGGTGAGACACTGGAAGAGCGGGAAGCATCGCAGGCGCTGGATGTCATTGGTGCCCAGTTGGACGCCGTGTCCGAGCTGGTTGGCAGTGACTGCTGGAACGGAGCCGTGATTGCCTACGAGCCAGTGTGGGCCATAGGTACCGGCAAGACTGCGACTCCTGAGGAGGCGCAGGCGGTTCATGAATTTATCCGTTCGCGACTGGGTGCAGCGGGGCCTCAGGTGCAGATTTTGTATGGTGGCAGTGTGAAGGCCGCCAATGCAGCCTCCCTGTTCGAGCAGCCCGATATTGATGGCGCTCTGGTGGGTGGCGCATCCCTGGATGCAGCTGAGTTTGCCGAGATTTGTCGCGCTGCCTGACTGGTCGCGGACTAAATTGCCACGCGGATCGCGGGCTGACAGAATACTGAAAACGGGCCTCGGCCCAGAAAGTGAGTTTCCTGAAAATGGAAAAGTTGGTTTTAGTTTTTCACGTCCTTACTGCCCTGAGCATCATCGGGCTGATTCTGCTGCAGCAGGGTAAGGGCGCAGAAGCCGGCGCCTCTTTCGGCGCGGGTGCCTCCCAGACCGTGTTTGGTAGTCAGGGCAGCGGTAACTTTTTCTCCCGCCTGACCGCCATCATGGCGACCGTGTTTTTTGTCACCAGCCTCGGCCTGGCTGTTCTGGCAAAGCAGGGTGCAGGGGCTGACATCGATGACGGCCTGCCGCAGGTTCCTGCAGCGGTCGAGCAGCCGGGTCCGGCTGAAGAGATTCCGGCGCTCGAGGGTGATGTCCCGGCCCTGGAAGAGGTTCCGACTCTGGAGGAGCCCGCAGCTGACGAGATCCCTCAGGCCGAACAGGCTGAGCCTGAAGCTGACGAGGGTGTGCAGCAGTAACAAGTTTTAGCCCAGGTGGTGGAATTGGTAGACACGCTATCTTGAGGGGGTAGTGCGCTATGCGCGTGCGGGTTCAAGTCCCGCCCTGGGCACCAAATACAAGGCACTCGCTAGCGAGTGCCTTTTTTTATGCCCGCAGGTTCTGCAGGGCTCAATGTTTACTTTATTTCCTCCCTCCCTGTGCGATTGCTCCCCGATCTGATTGGCTGTCAGGGCTGTTGCGCGGGGCTTTTCTCTCGGTAGGCAAACTCTGGGTTGAATCCCGGAGATATGACCTGCCTCACATCTGGCCGCAAGTGGATTGAAATACAATCCGCTGACGCAGAGCCCGTTTTTTAAAGCTCATCTCCTGCGGGCAACGTTTGTCTGGGTTCCCCGACGTCCACCGCTAGAAGTAGGGCCAGAGGTAGAAAAATGTTCCGAATTCTACAGTTAACCGTTTTGATGCTGTCGGCGTCGCTCGCATTTGCGCAGTCGGTCAGTCGCGATGAGATTCGTGGGCTGGACGACCAGATACAGGATGCCAAGCAAGATGTCATCGAGCTGACCGCGGAGCTGGTGCAGCTGGAGGAAAAATTACTCTTTCCTTCCAATACCCAGGCTGCTTTTTTTGTTTCCCTGCCTAAAGAAAGTAGCTTCGATCTAGAGGCGGTAGAAGTAAAGCTGAATAACGAGGTGGTCGCACACCATCTCTACACCTTCCGCGAGCTGGAAGCCTTGCGTAAGGGCGGTGTGCAGAAGATTTATACGGCCAATGTTCAGTCTGGTAACCATCCACTGGAAGTCAGCTTCCTCGGCAAGTCGGCGAGCGGCCGGGAGTTACGAGCCACAGCCTCTCATACCGTTGAAAAGCGAGTTGGGCCCAAGTTTGTCGAGATAGAAATCGCTGGAGAGCAGTCAGCCATCAGTTTCAAGGACTGGTAATCATGGTTGATAGGCAGGTCTCCGCTACCGCGGTAAAGAAAAGAGCCGCCGGCGTCCTCTTGCGGCCGCTGGTTGGCCTGGTCATGCCCGCGTTGTTGGTTGCTCCCTGGGGGGTGGCCAAAGATCGCAATGAAGAAGCGCTGAAGGACCTCTTTTTTGGTGCCTCCATGTTTGAGGCCCATCAGGAGCGCTACTTTGATGCCATCGTCGGTCTGGATACGGAATTGGATCAGTATCGCCGACTCGACGAGCCCGAGCTGGATCCATTCAGTGCGCATTTCGGCCAGGCGCAGTTCTCAGTGGGAGACCTGGAGCTGTCCTACCGCATGCATCACGAGGCCGGGCGTGCCATCGAAGCGGTGCTCAAGGGCAACGTTCCCCAGCCGGTAAAAAACGAGGCGGCGTACCGCCTGGCCAAAATTCACTATCACAAGCAGCAGCCGCGTAACGCCCTGCACGCCCTCGAAATGATCGAGGGCCGGGTGCCGGAGCGGGTGCGTCCAGAAGAACAGTTCCTGCGCGCGCGGGTGTTTATGGAGCTTGGCCGCTTCGAAGAGGCGGTGTCATTACTGCGTGACCTCAAAGGTGAGTCTCGCCTTGAGGGCTTCATCGAGTACAACCTGGGTATTGCCTTGCTCAAAGCTGGCGATGCTGAGCGTGGCGTGGCGGAGCTGACTGCGCTCGGCAAGCGGAGGAGTGGAGACCCGGCACAGCAGGCGCTGTCCGATAAGACCAACCTCCTGCTGGGTTCCTACCTGATGGAGGCTGGCGAACTTGAGCGCGCTCGTCCCTACTTCGATCGTGTACAGCTGGAAGGTCCGTTCTCCAATCGCGCACTGCTCGGTGCCGGTTGGGTCGAGGCGCGCGCTGGTCGATATGACCGGGCGCTGGTGCCCTGGAAGCTGTTGCAGGCTCGCCAGGCTACCAATGAGGCCGTGCAGGAGTCGATGCTGGCGGTGCCCTTTGCGTACGGAAAACTGGATGTGCACAGCACCGCTGCCGTCAATTATGGATTTGCGCTGGACAAGTTCGGGCGGGAAATTGACACCCTCACTGCCTCGATCATCAGTATCCGTGAAGGCAAGTTTCTGGAGGCCCTGCGCCGAAAAGAGGCCGACCAGGTCAAAAACTGGGTTGTCACGCTACGGGATATTCCCGGTGCGCCGGAGACGCATTACCTGCTGGACTTGATGGCCTCCAACGACTATCAGGAGTTCCTGCGCAACTACCGCGACCTCAACGATCTGTTTGAGCGCAACGAGAGCTGGCTCGAGAGCTTGACCGCGTATGAGGACCTGATCTCCCTGCGCCGGAATTACTACGAGCCGCTTCTCCCCGGGCTGGACCAGAAGTTTCGCCAGCTGGATGCGCGAATTCGCATGCGCATGGAAGAGCGCGATAAGTTCGCGGCCCGGATCGAGCAGATGCTGGTAACCCGCCGGCCCGAATACCTGGGGCGTTCCGAGGAACTTGAGTCGCTCGAAGAGCTGCGCCAATTACGGGCACGGACCCGCAATCAGGTGGTAGGCGAAGACTCTCTACGCCGCCTCGAGCGCCTTGAAGGTGTATTGCAATTCCGTCTGGCGACCGAATACGACGCGCGGCTGACAGAGGCCTACAAGCGCCTGCAACAGCTCAATGTAGAAATTGAGAAACTGCAGACGGTCTACCAGTCCTATGTCCGTAGCCGCCAGGCCGCTACTCACAGTTACACCGGCTATGACGACACGATTCGCAATGTCCGCGCCCGGCTGCAGCAGAGCCAGGACCGCCTGGATATGCTGATGGCGCGTCAGGGAAAAATGCTCGAGACACTGGCAATCGACGAGCTGGAGCGTCGTCGCGCGCAGCTGGAAAACTACCAGATCAAGGCCAGGTTCGCGCTGGCGGACAGTTACGACCGCGCCAACGAGCTGCAGGAGCAGCGTGAAGATCAGCGCAAGGTCGAAGCCCTGCAAAAGGCAGCTGAAATCGTGATCGAAGACGGCGGCGCGGAGGTCGCACCCGAGCCCGAGTCCAGCACGGCACCGGCAGACGGTGATCCCCTGCCACAGCAGAATCCGCCGGAACTGGGTGTGCCCGCTGAAGGTGCGTCGGCACAGGAGGTTGAACAGTGAAGCCGGCCAAGACAACCCCGTTAACGGAGGCTATTCGTGCCCATAGCCGCAGTGCCAATCGTATCCTGGCGGCGGCCGCACTGGGCCTGCTGGTGCAGGGCTGTGCAGTCAATGATCGCAATACCATTGGCAGTCTCCAGCGGGTCGATATTGCGATCGAAGAGGAATACATCGACGGCAGTCTGGAAAAAGCGCTGGCCAGTTATCAGCAGTATCTACAGGAGACGCCCGAGAGTTCGCTGACCCCAGAGGCTATGCGGCGCATCGCCGACCTCAAGATCAAGCAGGCTCACCGTGCCGAGGCAGGGTTGGTGGATGGTGGTGCTGCGGCCCAGCGTCAGGCCAGTTCGGGCGCTGAAACGCCGGCAAATAATGCCGACACAGTGGCCATTTCCCGCAATGCGCGTTCAGGTGGCGGTCAGTTGACGGCTCCGGTGGCATCCCCTGCGCCGATTGTGGCGGGCGAGGCTGCAAGAGCATCGGTTGCGGGCGCCGGATCTACCGAATCCGATCGCGACTTTGAGCGGCGTGCCAGCGGTGCGGTAGAGATCGAAGGTGACTCTGCCCCGGTTCAGGCGCCCGGCGATGCCGAGGCCATCCTCGCGGCCAATGCCCGGGAAGCCATCCAGCTTTATGAGGAGCTACTGGCCAAGTACCCGCATTACGATCGCAACGACCAGGTCATGTACCAGCTGTCAAGAGCCTATGAGGAGACGGGTCAAGTCGACAAAGCAGTAGATGTACTGCGCCAGATGGCAGCCAAGTATCCCGGCTCCCGCCATCTGGATGAGGCTTTCTTTCGTCTCGGCGAATATTACTTTACCCGCAAGAAATATTTGGATGCCGAAGAGGCCTACGGCAAGGTCATCGATATCGGCCCCGCTTCCAGCTTTCACGAGTTGGCGCTGTACAAACGAGGCTGGGCTCTGTTCAAGCAGGATATGTACGAGCTGGCGCTGGACGACTATATCGCCATGCTCGACTACAAGCTGTCCGAAGGGTATGACCTGAATCAGCAAACCAACAAGGTCGAGAAAAAGCACGTGGAGGATACTTTCCGCGTGATCAGCCTCAGTTTCTCGTACCTCGGTGGGGCTGAATCCATTGTGGACTACTTCAACCGCAAGGGTGCCCGGAGTTACGAGTCCCATGTCTACAGCCACCTCGGCGAGTATTACCTGGTAAAACGCCGCTACCAGGATGCGGCCGAGGCCTACAATACGTTCGTGGAGCGTAACCCACTGCATCGGGAATCTGCGGATTTCTCCATTCGTGTCATCGAGATCTACCAGAAGGGCGGCTTCCCCCGTCTTGTACTTGACTCGAAGAAGACCTTTGCCACCACCTATGCGCTGGACGCCGAGTACTGGAACGTATTCGATATCAACGAATACGGTGAGGTCGTGGAGTTCCTGCAGGCGAACCTGATTGACCTGGCGGGCCACTATCACGCCGCTTACCAGAACAAGCGCCTCAAGGACAAGAAAACCGAAAATTACCAGGAAGCGATCCATTGGTACCGCGCCTATCTGGTCTCTTTCTCCGACCAGCCCCGCGCACCAGAAATCAATTACCAGTTCGCAGGCCTGATGCTTGAAAACCGGGACTTCCTCGGTGCCGGTAAGCAGTACGAGCGCACGGCTTACGATTACCCGCAGCACAAGAATTCGAGCGAGGCCGGCTACGCTGCGGTCTACGCCTATCGTGAGCATCTGGGCACCGCCCTGAAAGGCGCATCTGCAGCCAAGCGTGCTCCCATGCAGCGGGAGATCATCCGCTCATCGTTACAGTTTGCTGAAACCTTTCAGCAGCATGAGAAGGCGCCGCAAGTCATGGTGGGTGCTGTTGAGGATCTCTATTCACTGCGGGACTACCAGCAGACCATCGCCAATGGCCGGCTGCTGCTCGAGCGTTTCCCGCAGGCGGAGCAGGAGATTCGCCGCTCAGCGTGGGTTCTGGTTGCACACGGTTCTTTCGATACCGAGGCGTACCCCGAGGCAGAGCAGGCCTATGGCAAGGCACTCGCCCTGACCGCAGCGGATGCCAAAGATCGGGCAGACTTGTTCGACAACCTGGCGGCATCCATCTATCAGCAGGGGGACCTGGCGAGAAAAGAAGAGAATTACCAGCTTGCGGCTGAACACTTCCTGCGTATTCGTAAAGTTGCTCCGGGCGCTAAATTGCTGGCTACGGCCGAATACGATGCTGCCGCGGTGCTCATCACCCTGCAGGACTGGACCCAGGCAGCGGTTGTCCTGAATGGCTTCCGCCAGAACTTCCCCAAACATGAGCTGATCAAGGAAGTCACCAAAAAGCTCGCTGTGGTCTACCAGGAAAGCGGTGAGCTATTGCTGGCCGCAGGGGAGTTTGAGCGGATCGAGCGGGAGTCTGACGATGACGACGTTCGCCGTGAGGCGCTGACCCAGGCGGCAGACCTGTATAAAGCGGCAGATCGCAGCGACAAGGCACTGGTAGTCCTGCAGCGCTATGTGAAGTTGTTCCCCTCCCCTCTGGAGCCAGCGCTGGAGACGCACCAGCGCATCGCGGACCTGCACAAGGATGCAGGTGCGCAGTCGCAGTATTTGGCCCAGCTTGAGCGGATGGTCCGTATCGAGCGGGAAGGTGGCGCGGGCAGAACAGATCGCACCCGTTATCTGGCCGGCAACGCAGCCCTGGTGCTGGCCGAGCCCAAATTCGAGTCGTTTACTGCCGTGGCGCTGGTGGTGCCCATCGAGCAAAACTTGAACGTCAAGCGTACACGGATGAAGGCGGCGATCGATGCCTACACGAACCTGATCGACTATCAGGTGGCCGATGTTACTGCGGCGGCAACCTTCCACCTGGCCGAGATCTATCTGCACTTCAGCCATGCGCTACGGGATTCCGAGCGGCCCACCAATCTTTCACCGGTGGAGCTCGAGGAGTACGAGCTGGCGCTGGAAGAGCAGATCTATCCCTTCGAGGAGCGGGCAATCTCGGTTCATGAGAAAAATATCGAGCTGCTCGGTATGGGTATCTATAACCGCTGGATCCAGGACAGTATCGGCAAGCTTGCCGGGCTTGTACCTGCCCAATATGCGCGGGCCGAGGATGTCGGCGAGTACATGCCTTCCATCGTGCCGCGGCCAGAAGTGGATCCGGAAGAAGGCGCGGTGCAGGCCGAGGAAGGCTGAATCCGCGTAACGCTGCCTCAGCGAATGTGTCGGGAAAATAGTTCTAACAACGAAGGTTTTTCATGGAGTCAGTTTCCAGATTGCTGTTGCGGATGGTGTCGGTCACCCTGGTCGCCACCCTGCTAGCCGCCTGCTCCGGCACGCCAAAGCGTGCCGGTGGGCAGTTTGTGGATCCTTCAAGCGTGCGGGTTTCCGGTTCCGTCGAGCGTGACTTCGATCAGGCCCTGGAGTTGCTGCGTGGCGAACGCTATCCGGAGGCAATTGAACTGTTACAGGATGTCGTACAGCGTGAGCAGCGCCTTCCGGCACCCTATATCAACCTGGGTATCGCCTATTACCAGTCTGGTGATGAAAAGAATGCGGAGGAAAACCTGCTGAAGGCTCTGGAGGTTTTCCCGAACCACCCTGTTGGGGCCAATGAGCTGGCGGTGCTTTACCGGAAGCAGGGGCGTTTTGAGGAGGCGCGTGAACTGTTCACCAGTGCGCAGAACCAGAATCCGGGCTACGCACCGCTGATTAAAAACTTTGGCATATTGTGTGATCTCTATCTGCAAGATCCGCAGTGCGCTCTGGCACAATTCGAGCGTTACCTGCAGTTGGAGCCAGACGATAAAGATGTGCCGCTCTGGGTGGCTGGATTGAAGCGGAGAATACAATGAACAGTTCAATGGAGAATCCAATCATGGGTTTGGCAAGGAATGCGGTCCCGTTTCTGCTCAGCCTGGCATTTCTGGTATCCCCGGCTGCGCAAGCGCAGGATTCCAGCGCTGGCTCAAAGAAAGTCGATGATGAAGTGAAGTCCCTTTCCGGTATTTCGATTATCGGTAACAAAGAGGCGCCGAAATCACTGTACATTGTCCCCTGGAAGAGTTCCGAGGTTGGGGTGGAGAGTGAGCTGGTCTCCAGCCTGATGGATGACAAACTGCAGCCACTGGATAAAGAGGTGTTTTCCCGTGAGCTGGAGTTTTACCGACTAAGCCTTTCCGAGGACTGACGAACCGCCTCAATCAGGCAGTCGGTTTGGACTCAGGCACAAGAATTTTAATCTACGCGCAGCTACTGCAGTTTTTCTAAGAGGGTTTGTAATGGATTTCTTCAACAGCGTAATCGCTTTCTTCCAGACTGGTGGTGCATTCATGTACCCCATTCTTGTTGTGTTCGCCCTGGGGGCGGCGGTCGCTATCGAGCGCTATCTGCGCCTCGTTTATGAGCGCCACACCAACCGATCCATGTGGGACAAGCTGCAGCCAATCCTGAATTCCGGTGACTTTGATCGCGCGCGTAATCTGGTCAGCAAGGATAACTCCGGTGTCAGCAAGCTGCTGGCCATGGGTCTCGCCCGCCAGGGTGCCGTGCGTCGCCGGGAAGATATCGAAATTGCGATGGAAGAGAGCATGATGGAGATCATCCCTCAGCTCGAGAAGCGCACGCCGTACGTCGCACTTTTCTCCAATATCGCCACGCTGTTGGGCCTGCTGGGTACCATTATGGGTCTGATCGAGGCCTTTACTGCCGTGGCCAATGCCAACCCGGCCGAGAAGGCTGACCTGCTGTCAGCCAGTATTTCCGTGGCCATGAACACCACCGCGTTTGGCCTGATGGTCGGTATTACCCTGCTGATCGTACACGCACTGCTGAACTCCCTGACTGGTGAGATCGTGGATAGCCTGGAAATGGTTTCCGTGAAAGCCCTCAACATCATTTCCATCTCCAGCCGTCGTCGCCGTGACGTAGAGGCTGAAGAGAAAGCGGAGAAGGCTGCAGATTCGATCAAGGCTGATGGTGCTGACGCTGGTTCAGAGGGGGCGAGAGCGGACGCTGAGAATCCGTCCGCCGAGGCGAAGAAGGACGAGCAAGCACTGGAAAATGCGTGATGAGAAGGCGTCGCCACGGAAGAAATAAAGAGGCTCCGGAGCTCGACATTACCGCCTTCCTCAACCTGATGGTGGTGTTGGTGCCGTTCCTGCTGGTCTCTGCAGTGTTCTCGCGGGTCACCATCCTTGAGCTGGATATGCCATCCGGAGCCGGAGGTGGTGCGCCGGATGACCCCACGGTGACTGTAGAGGTTGTGGTTCGCATGGACGCCCTGGAAATCAGCGACGGGGAAAAAGTCATAGCGCGCTTCCCTAATCTGGAGCAGGCCGAATCAGAGCTGGTTAGCGGGGAAACAGACGCGGCAGCTGTGTCTGAAGGCGAGCAGTCCATGGAGATGGAGCTTCGCTCCACCGAGCAAGTCTACGATCTCAAGAAGCTGAGAGAGTTTCTCCTGGAAATTAAAGCCAGTTACCCGGAAAAGACCGATTCCATCATTTTGATGGAGCCCGATGTGGCCTACGAGCACCTGGTGGGCGTTATGGATGCGGTTCGGGGAGCCGAAGTGCGCCCTGAGGACGCCGATCCGGAAGATCCCGATGCTGTGGAAAGGGTTGAACTCTTTCCGGACGTTTCCCTAGGAGATGCGCCGTGAGACATGAAAGCCGACGCATGAAGCGCATGGCCCGGAGCCGTCGTCGCAAGACACCGGGCATGAACCTGACATCACTGATGGACGTGTTCACCATTCTGGTGTTCTTCCTGCTGACCAATACTTCCAGCAATGAAGCGCTGGAGCCGCCGAAAGTCATCACGCTCCCGGATTCAGTGGTGGAATCCAGGCCCCGTGAAACGATTACGCTGATGGTGACCGACGAAGAAGTGCTTATCGAAGCCAAGCCGGTGATTGCCACAAGTGAAGTGGCGGGCAGCGAAGAGACGGTAATCGAGGCCATCAAAGAGGCCATGCTGGCCGAAATGGATAAGGCGATCTCCCTCGCGCAAGTCAACAGCCAAGCTCAGGTCGCCAGCGAAGCTGTTGAGTCTGAGGTAGAGCCAGAGACTGCAGCGGAAGCGGGTAGTGAGGAAGAAACTCCGGTTCTGCCGCCTGAAGTCAATATTCTCGCCGACCGCACCATTCCCTTCAGCTTGCTGAAGAAGGTGATGTCGAGCTGTACCGATGCCGGTTATACCAAGGTCTCGCTGGCGGTCATTCAGAAAGCATCCCAGGGTTAGTAGAAGTCTGTGACTAATTTTCAGCAACAACAGCGCGCCGTAAAGGATGAGCTGGAGATCGTTCGCCGCCGCATCGCAGTGCTCGAGGAAGAGCAGGCACAGATCGATGCGAAACTGGCGGCCCTGAGCGAGGAGCAGGTCAAGTATGACCTGCTCAGCGAGATCTCCGAGCGCCTGGGCAAGCTGGAAGATATGAATGCCGGCGAGCTGTTTTGGGCCGATGGATACCGTGAGGATGCGTCCGAGCACGCCATCGAGCGCATTCACCGCACCGTCAGTGTTCACAACGCCAGCCTTGAGCTGCTGCAGGAACAGCGCCGCCGGGTGCACGAGCAGATCGAGGATTGTGAAGAGGAGGTTTTCGACCTCGACGAGCGCGCCGATATTTTGCGCCGCGAGGCGGAGGAGTCCCAGTTCGAATTCGAGGTCACTCGCGACCTGGAATTGAGCGACGGCCGTACCGCGGTTATGCCCTGGCACAAGAATGGTGAGGACGAGCGTCGTTTCCGCCTATGCCTTCTGGCATCCCTGCTGCTGGCATTGATGCTCGGCTACCTGGTGCCCATGTGGCAGGTGCCGGAGCCTGAAGATGAGGTGGTGGAGATTCCCGAGCGCCTGGCAAAGCTGGTAATTGAGAAGAAAACCAAGCCCAAGCCGCCGCCGGAGCCGAAACAGGCCCAGCAGAAACCGGAAGAGAAGAAGCCCGAGCCCAAGAAGCAGGTCGCCCAGAAAGAGCCTCCGCCCACCAAGGCAGAGAAGCAGGAGGCCCGTCGCAAGGCCGAGCGCACTGGTGTCCTGGCCTTCAAGGACAACTTCCAGGACCTGATCGAGGATGATCTGGATAATCGTCTCGGCCAGAGAACGCAGCTGAGCACAGCCGGCAAGAAGGAGAACCGCAGTCAGCGCTCGCTGATTACCGCAGCGGCCAAAGCTGGTAGCGGTGGTATCAATACGGCGAACCTGAGTCGCAACGTGGGTGGTACCGGCACTGCGCTGTCCGGGGTGGCCTTCTCCAGGGTCGAGAGCTCTATCGGCAGCGAAGGGGATTTCGCCGGCGAGGACCGTCCGCTCAGCGATGGGGCAGGGCCGTCACGTACGGACGAAGAGATCCAGATCGTCTTCGACCGCTACAAGGCCGCGCTGTACAGGATCTACAACCGCGAACTGCGTAACAACCCGGCACTGCAGGGGCGCATGGTGCTTAAGATCACCATCGAACCCGATGGTGCGGTCTCCCTGGCCCGGGTGGAGTCCAGCGATATGGATTCGCCACCCCTCAACAGCAAGATCGTTGCCCGCGTGAAGCGATTCAACTTCGGGCCGAAGGCCGGGGTGCCGACCATCACGATCCTGTACCCGATCGACTTCCTGCCGGCCGGCTAACCACCCGGGCGGCAACGCCCGGGGCACGTCCCGGGCTGGTTGATCCGGTTGTTTTTTGCACGATGCGGCCGGTTTCAAGCTCCGGCCATCCTTTCTTAAGAAGTTGCCTCAAGTTTTCCTGAGAACTGATTGGCAGCCCTCAAAAAAAAGGGTTGTGGGCAAAGTATTTATGACCTGCTTCACGGCCTATTTTTCCTCATCTCGCTAAAGTGCCGCCAGCGGGCAGTGTCTGCCCGAGCGCAGTATCCGCGCCCCTTGCGGCGCGAATCCCAAACCAGAATGGCGGCTGATAAGTGACGATGATGTCGGAAGTAACGGGACTGAAATCTCTACAGAAAGGGCTTGCTGGGCTTGCAGGAAGCGGCAGCCGTTTCCTGGCTAAATTTTGCTCGCCGCTGCTCGTTGGTTTGTTGTTGACCCTGCCCTTGGCCCAGGAAGCGCTGGCGGCCAACTTTGCTACGTCTGACTTCGAGACTGTGCCTGCTCCTCCCGGTAGTCCAGGTACGCCGGATGGCTGCTTGATCGATGGGCCTGGCTACCCTAGCAATGACGGGCGAACTTTCTCGGGATCAGAGCAGCTCTCCATTGATCGCTCCTGTACCGTCAAGAACTTCAGTTGTGACAATCCTCTGAACTCAACACTCAACTTTGCAAGTGTTGAAACTGGAACATTAATTGTCTTCGACAATGTGTGTTTTGGAGGTAATTTCGCCTGTGCCAATGTGGAGGGCAAAGCCTCCGTCTGGGCGGTTAACGGTTCTGATTTCAGCACTGTGCGCGAGGGCTGTCAGGACTTGATTATCCCGGTGGAGAAAATTGAGAAGCAGGCCGAGGACCTCAGTGGAACCCCGATTTCCTCGGTGACCGTTGGCGTTCCGTTTGTGTACACCCTGGATGTGCCGGTTCTTTACGATCCTGTCAGTGGTACGGTACTGCAGTCTGCGGGTTCTCTGAATGATATCGATTCCATCGTAATCAAGGATGATCTGTCAGTTGCGACGCTGGGTGTTGATCTGGAGCTACTGGCAATCAGGGCCTTTTACGAGGACGAGAACGGGGTTACAACCCCGATGTCCCGTGGCTCAGATTATTTTCTTAGTAATAGTGGCAATGACAAAGACCCCGGAGTCCTGACATTTGAGATTCGCGATCCGGCGACCTTGCCCGCGGGCGCTCAGGTACACTTCGAATTGGAGGTCGTACTCGAGGATTCGCCGGTAAACATTATCGGTAAGTCTTTTACCAATATCGCCACGTGGGAATTCGCGCGAATCATTGACGGCACCCGATACGATCCGCTGCCAGGTGAAAACGGTGTTGCCCAGCTATTAAGTATTTCCAGCCCGGACCTGGTGCTGAATAAGAGCACTGCGGCAACTGCGGTCAATGCCACCGATAGCCCCCAATTTACCCTCAGTATTCAGAATGTGGGCGGTTCCCCGGCCTGGAATATCGCTATTGAGGACCAGTTGCCGCCGGAAATGCAGGACTTCGATCCGACTGGAGCGGTTACCGTAACGATGGCTGGTGTCACTCTGGACGAGGGCACTGACTACACATTGTCGTATAACCCCGGCCCCAACGGTCAGGATGCCGGCCGGCTGTTTATCGAGCTTGAGGACGAAGCGGGTGGGCTAGCGCCAGATGATGTCTTGGTAATTACATATGAAAGCCGACTCAACACAGTAGGCTCGGACAATGAGCCAGCCAATGGGCAGCTGTTAATAAATGTCGCCGCAGCTACATTCTGGGCGAACGACGCTGAGACCAATAGCACTCGTGGCGAGTACACACGTCAATTGACTGATGGCACCGTCGGTACCGACGACCATGAAGATGCCGCCTCAGTCGAGGTAGCGCTGTCTGGTTATTATTTTGAGAAGACAGTCGCTAATAATGTCACCGGTGCTTACCCCGCGATTACTGCCGCACCCGGCGATGACCTGACTTACACTATCCGTCTGTTCAACGTCGACCAGAATATCGCCGATATTCGCATCACAGACACCATACCGACCGAGATAGTCGGAACTTCAAACCTCACCTGTCAGATTATTGGTACACAACCCACTGTTGAACCTGATTGCAGTATCAGTGGGGGCCAGTTGGTAGTGGATGGTATAAACGGCGACTCCTTGGCTCTCGCTCAGGGAAATAGTCTGATCATTGAATTTCAGGCGACCCTGGATAGTGCGCTGCCTACGGGAAGTGTTGTGCAGAACCAGGCTTCCCTTGAGGCCAGTGGCATTAACTCCGTGGATCCGGCACCTGCAAGTTATCCCAGTGATGATCCATTTGTTGGCGGAGTTTCCGATCCGGAGGTTCTTGGTGATGAGGATCCCACTGAAGTCCTGATCACTGCTCCCGGCGCCCTGGACAAGCAGAGTACGGACACAGAGCTCGCTATCGGCGCATTGACTAGTTACCAGATCACGGTTCCGGAAACCTCGGTGGAGGCGCCTCTATACGACGTACGAATACTCGATTCGTTGCCCCCGAATCTGGAATTCGTCAGTGCTACAGCCACCACCAGTACTACCACCTATACGCTGAGCAACTCGGGTACTGCCACCGAACTTGTGTTGGAAAATACGGTTACAGGCCTCGATATTCCCGCGAGCGAGCAGGCAGTGGTGACGCTGCAAGTCCGTCTCACTAATAAGCTCGCAAATCAGGACACTTCAGCGCCCTTTACTAATACCGCCCGTTACACCTATAGCCGCACTCAGGGTGGTGCTCAGACGGATGGGATCGGTACAGCGGACACGGCTTCAGCAATCAGCATTGTTGAGCCGGTCCTGTCTGCCCAGAAGTTGGTGACCAATATTAGCCAGGGTGGCCAATCAGCGGCGCGAGGTGGTGACACCCTCGAATACACGATCGAGTTGACGAATAACGGCACTTCGACCGCTTACGACGTAGCCATCATTGATACTCTCCCCGCCGGCCTGGAGCTGGAGCCGGGCTCTGCCCAGCTCACTCTCGGCGGCAATACGAATGATCTTGATCCGGATGTCAGCGGCAGTGTCCTTAGCTGGGGGCGAGTCAATGGCGATGAGGCACTGGATATTCCGGTAGGTGAAACACTGACGCTGGTTTACCGAACCAGTGTCAATGGTGTGGACGGTGGTGATCTCGTCAATACGGTCCAGGCTGATTGGACCTCTCTCGACGGTGCTGATATTGAAGAGCGTACCGGCAGCGGTGCCCCTGACCAGGCGGCGCTAAACGACTATTTCGTTACCGCGACCAGCACCTTGGCCAGCATCGATACGTCAGGCTTTGCGAAGTCGGTAATCGGAGACAGTTGGAATAGCGGTATCTCCACCAGCGCTGATACGACCGCTCGCGCCGGTGACACCATCACTTACCAGTTGACGCTCACACTGCCTGAGGGTTTGACGCGGGATGTGGTTATCACCGATGTGCTGGATCCGGGCCTTGCTTTTGCTGACGTGGTCAGCATCAACGGGGGCACTAGTGCTCCGTATGCCAGTAACGGCGTATTTACCCATGCAGACATCCCTGCCAGTAGCTTGCCGTCAGCGGACCAGACCGGAACTCTGACCTGGACTCTCGGGGATATCGACAATGCGGCCGACGCTGATCCAACCAACAATGAGTTTGTGATCGTCTACCGCGCGCGCGTGCAACATGGCCCCACCGAAGCGCCTGCCCCGACGCCAACCAGCACCATTCTTAACAACCAGGCCACAATGGGCTACACGTTTGCGGATGGCACACCCGCTACTGCCACGGCTGAGATTGCCAGCGTCGAAGTGCTGCAGCCGCAGATTAGTGAACTGACGAAGACTGGTGTAGTGGTCCCGGATGATGGTTCCACTATTGGCGACGGACTGTCATCGGCCACCGCCTACGTGGTGGATATTGCCACCGACACCATGGATTTCACGCTGCAGGCCTGTAATGTCGGGGATGCGCCGGCCTACGGTGTGCAGCTGGTCGATGACCTGCCAGCGGAGCTGGATGAAACGTCCATTGCTGCCGTGCAAGTGGCGATTGATGGTGCTGCTCTCGATACTACTGACTTCTCCTATGCGCCACCGGGTGGTCGTGACGGCAATATGGTTGTCGTGCTCGGTGTCCCGCTTGAGCCGTCAAGCTGTGTGTCGGTGGATTACAACATCGCTTTTTATACCGATATCCCGCCCAACCAGATCTGGTCCAATTTCGCGAATTTGGATGCCTACTGGTCACGTGAGACCCTGGATAGCACGAATGCTCGCGAATATATCTCTATAAATCCTGTTGCTTCTTCCAGCGTCTGGATGACCAATACGTTCGAGGTGGCGGTGCCCACCAAAGTAGCCTCGGTCTCCGAGGCGACCATCGGTGAAGAGGTGATTTACACCATTACGGTCCCCGGTACGCCAGTCAATGCCGAACTGAACGGTGTCACCGTCACCGATATACTCGATCCCGCCCTGCAGTATGTGGATGCCTCGGTGGAGGTAAACGGCTCACCTCTTGGTGCTGCTACCAACGAAAATGGCCAGGAACTCAGCTGGGATATCGGCACCATCCCCGCAGGCCAGCAGGCAGTCATCACTCTGACCACCTGGGTGGCAAATACCCAGAACGTCAACGCCAGTGCCACACCGGTCAGCAATACGGCTTCCTACACCTATCTGGAAGGCGGTGCTGATGTTGATGGCGGAACCAGCAGCCCGGCGGATATCACCATCGTGGAGCCGGATCTGGCGATGGTTAAGGATGTTGCCAACATTACTGACCCCGGTCAGCCCGCGGCGAGTGGTGATGAGCTCGAGTACACCCTGACCATTACCAACAACGGTACCTCTACCGCCTTTGATACCAACGTCGCCGATACACTGCCGGATGAGTTGAGCTATATCGGTGGATCCACTACCGCCGAAATCGATGGTTCACCTGTAGCGGGCTTCAACAGTACCCCCCTGGTGAGCGGCAATATGCTGACTTGGGGGCGGGACAATGGCGACGCTTCGCTGACGATTCCCACCGGCAGCGTGTTGGTGATCACTTACCGGGTCAACGTCGATATCGTTACCTCGGAGGATATCGTCAACAGTGCCCTGGCCGACTGGACGTCGCTCGATGGTGATTTCACAATCGGAAATCGTGAGCGCACCGGTGCGGGCTGCCCGAATACGACAGCGCCAAACACATACTGTAGCGGTGATACCAGCGGCTTGGGGGTCGATTACAATATCGACCTGACCAAGGCAGCCGTGGGCGATAGCTGGAATGGCAACGGTAGCCTCCGGGTGGGCGATACTGTCGACTATCAAGTGCAGCTGGCCCTGGTAGAGGGTGCCCACAATAATCTGGTGCTCACCGACACCCTGCCCGAGGGATTGGCCTTCGTGGAAATGGTAAGCGCGGATTACTTTGGAACTCCGCCGGCAACCTTGCCTGCTCCGGATGTCAGTGCCGACCTGCGCACGGTCACCTGGACCATCGACGCCGTAACCAATCCGATCGATGGTGACGCGACCAATGATTTCCTGACCATCGTCTACCGGGCGCGGGTACAGAATGGCGACATCCTGAGCCAGCAGCCCACGTCTCAATCCCTGACCAATACCGTGAGCCTGAACTATCAGGTTGGTGGGGTTGCCCCAGCGCCATTATTCGCAGGAGCGACAGTCAATGCACTGCAGCCATTGCTCTCGTTGACCAAATCCGGTGTGACCTCTGCTGGCGGCGATACTGAAATCAGGGGCGGTGAGACGGCCACTTATACAGTGGATGTCACCAATAACGGCGATGCACCCGCGTACGATATCGTTCTGGTGGACACCCTGCCGGTAGGATTGCGTCAGGGGGGTGTCACGACCGTCAGTGCGACGCTGGTGAATTCTGGCACCACTGTGGCTGTGACCCCGACTTATGACACGGCTACAGGCACGATTACCTGGGATTTCGACTCAGCCGCCAACGCTGCAATCGATCCGGGCGAAACTCTTCGCATTGTGTATGAAGTGACGGGTGATAGTGACCTGGCTGCCGGTGTCACGCTGACCAACACCGCGCAGGTTTCGCGCTACTACTCGTTCGATAACGACCAGCCGCCGATCAATAGCGTTGCCGACTGGCGTGAAGAGTATGGCCCGTCAGAGCCAGCCACTTTCGACCTCACAGCCATCATGCCGGGTGTGTTGAGCAAGGTAGCAGGGCAGAGCACTGTGGCCATCGGTGAGGAACTGACCTACACCATCACCGTGCCCGAGCAGCCGGTGGATGTGGCGCTTCAGGATGTACGCATCACCGACAACCTGGCGGCTACCGGTGTCGACCTGGGTTTTGTTTCTGCCAGTGTCGGTGGCAGTGCACTGACGAATACAGGCACAGCCGATAATCTGGTGCTGGTGGATAGCACTAATGGCATCGACATTCCGGCCGGTGGCCAGCTAGATGTACTGGTCACGGTCGAGGTGCTGAACACGGCAACCAACCAGGCGCGTACCGAAGCGTTCGTTAACCGCGCCTGGTATGACTATGACAATGGCGTGTCTCGTCTCGGTGATGACGCTACGACGGGCGCGGACTCCGATCCCGTTACTATCGTGCACCCGGAACTGGTGGTGGAGAAGACCGGGCCCGCATCCCTGAAAGTTGGCACGCCGGACAACTTCGTGCTGAACGTTGCCAACACCGGTGGAGCCAGTGCCTGGAACGTGACACTGACCGACTGGCTGCCCAACCCAGCGCCGGGCGGCATGTGCGATGCCCAGCCGGTGATTCAGTCGGCAGTGATCCAGAAAGCAGACAGTTCGACGGTCACGCTAAATGCTGCGGATTTTGCGGTCAGTTTTGTGGATGGTGATCCTACCTGTCAGTTCACAATGACACTGCAAACGGATGATGCGCTGGCGCCGGGCGACAGCCTGAGCGTTACCTATCAGGTCGAGTTGGATGATGACAATATCCACGGCAGCACCCTGATTAACATTGCCGGTGCAACCGAGTGGTTCAGTGCCGATGCAGCCTCATCTGAGCGCTTCGCATACCAGCGTCAGCTGACCGATGGCACCCCCGGAGTGGTCGACCACGAGGATAACCACGAGTTTATCGTCGAGGCGGCGACCCTTGAGATGCGCAAGACCGTGGTCAATGTGACCACGGGTGAGTCGGGCGCGACGGCCAGCCCCGGGGATCGCCTGCGCTATACCATCGAGATTGAGAACACCAGCGATGTGCCGCTGAATGGCTTTAGCCTGATCGATGAGCTCGATCGACTGAATACCACAGCAATGTTTGAGGCGGATTCGTTGGCAGTCGTAACCTTGCCAAGTGGTGCCTCCGAAAGCATCACTGGTAACGGCGGCAGCCAGGGCAGTGGTCTGCTCGAGGTCAATGACCTGGCCATTGCTCCGGCGGGAGACGCCGGTGACATGCTCACCGTTGAATTCGAGGCGACCCTCGCACCGGTGATCACCAGCGGCACAGTGGTGCTCAATCAGGCGCAGCTCGGCGTCAGCGGTGTGATTTTTGAGTCAAGTGACGATCCCGCGCTCGGAGGAGCTGAAGATCCCACCGAGACGCTGATCGATTCAGAACCGCTTTTCCAGATCGAAAAGACTTCCGAGGATCTGACCGGTGACACCGCCATGCTGTTGGCTGGTGAGACCCTGCGCTACACCCTCACTGTGCAGAATATCGGTGGCGAAAATGCCATCGGTGCAGTACTGCGTGACCAGGTGCCGGCAAACACGACGTATGTGGCAAATTCAACCACCCTCAACGGCGTGGCAGTTGCCGATGTCAACGGCGGCAGTCCACTGGCGGCCGGCCTGACGATCAATTCGCCTGGAGCTCAAGAGGGTGAACTGTTGGCGGATCCGGCAGCCTCGGGAGATGCGCGGGCGGTAGTCACCTTCGAAGTGACGGTGAATGACGTCAACGAGGGCACACTGATCTCCAACCAGGGCTTCCTCAACGGTGACGGCGCCGGTAGTGGAGCCTTTGAGGAAGCGCCTTCTGACGACCCGGCAACCGAAGCTGAAAATGACCCGACTATTGATATCGTCGGCGAATCGTCATTGCTGCTAGCGCGTAAAGCCGTGGCCCTTCAGGTGGACAACCTGAGTGCCGGCATCGTCGACCCGGGTGATACCCTGCGCTACACCATCGTGGTGGAAAACCGTGGCGGTGTGGATGCTACCGAGGCAGAGCTGACGGACCTGATTCCGGCCAATACCACCTACGTGCCCGGTTCCACGACACTGAACGGTATTGCAGTCAGCGATAATGGTGGCGGCGAGGCCCGTATTGCCACCGGCCTGCCGATCTCTTCCGAAGACCTGACCCCACCGCTGCCGGGCGCACTCGAAGGTGTTATCAGTTCCGCCCGTACCGCGACGATCGTGTTTGATGTCACGGTGGATGCCGGCACACCAACAGGTACGGTCATCAGTAACCAGGGCAGTGTGGACAGCGCAGAGCTCCCGCTGGTTCTGACCGATGCCGACGGCAACCCGGCGAACGGTGCCCAGCCGACTGACGTCGTCGTGGGCGATGCCCAGCAGCTCGCCATCATTAAAGAAGTGGCCGTGGTGAACGGCGCAGCCGAGGCGGGCGCCACGCTGGAGTACCTGGTTACCGTGACCAATATCAGCGCGGTACCGGCCAGCAATGTGGTGATCACCGATGATCTGCTGGTTGCCGGCGATGGTGCACTCACTTATGTCGCCGATTCGGCCAGGCTCAATGGCCAGGCTGATGGCATCACGGTGAACGGCTCCGTCATTACCGCCGACTACTCCGCTGTCTTCGGCGAGTTGCAACCGGAAGACTCGGCCACACTGCGCTTCCAGGCCAAGCTGGGGGCTGATCTCGCGATCGGCACGACTGTGCTGAATACCGCCGTGGTGGAGTGGAATGATCCACCTTCCAGCGAGCAGGCCAGTGTCTCCATCGACGTGGGGGGTACACCGGGTATCGCCAATCTTGCCGGTTACCTCTGGCAGGATGTGAACTTCAACGCTCAGCCGGATACTGATGAGCAACTGCTGCAGAACTGGACCATTGAGCTCTACTTCAATGGCAACCTTGTCGAGACTGCGCAGAGCGACGAAAACGGCTACTTCCAGTTCGACGGCCTGCTCACCAATATGGCCGGTGGCGCAAGCTATGAGCTGAAATATGTCGCGCCGGGCGCGGGCGTTAACACTGCTTCTCTGGGTAATGGGGACTCAGACTTCACCAACGGCCCGCAGCAGATTACTGAAATCTATGTGGATTCCGGTGCGAACCTACAGGACCTGAATCTGCCGCTGACCCCCAACGGTGTGGTTTACGACTCCGTGGTCCGTGGGCCAGTGGGTGGAGCCACCCTGACCATGTTGCGCGCTTCCAGTGGTGTTGAGTTGCCGGACAGCTGTTTCGATGACCCGAACCAGCAGGGGCAGGTGACGCAGGCCGGCGGTTTCTACAAGTTCGACATCAACTTCTCCGGCGCTGGCTGTCCGGCGGGCAATGACTACCTGATTCAGGTGGAGTTGCCGGGAGATAACTACGTCGCCGGTGAATCCGCGATTATTCCGCCGCAAACCAATGCCGATACGGCTGGCTTCGATGTGGCAGCCTGCCTGGGCAGCGCTGGCGACGCGGTGCCGGTCACCACGGAGCACTGTGAGGCACAGGCATCGCCGACGGCACCATCGATCGATATCGACGCGCAGAGCTCCGGTACCAACTATTACCTGCGCCTGCGTTTGGATGACAACCGGGTGCCGGGTGAAAGCCAGCTGTTCAACAACCACATTGCCGTGGACCCGCAGCTGGACGGTGCACTGTCGATCACCAAGACTGCATCCATGCTGAATGTGACCCGCAGCCAGCTGGTGCCTTACACGATTACGTTCAGCAACGCGCTCGGTGTGCCGCTGACGGATCTGCAGCTCGTGGACTTCTTCCCGGCGGGCTTCAAGTACGTGGCCGGATCGGCCCGTGTCGATGGCATGGCAATTGAGCCCGAGGTGGAAGGCCTGCAGCTGCGTTGGTCCGGCCTGCGGATCGACCCGCAACAGACCCGAACTGCAAAACTCCTGCTGGTAGTCGGCTCCGGTGTGGGTGAAGGTGAGTATGTTAACCGGGCGCAGCTGTTCAATGGCTTGTCGGGGCAGGTGGTTTCCGGTGAAGCGTTCGCTACCGTTCGAGTCATTCCCGACCCGACCTTCGACTGTACCGATGTGATCGGCAAGGTCTACGACGACAAAAATATGAACGGTTATCAGGACGACGGTGAAGGCGGGGTGCCTGGTGCTCGTGTGGTTACGGCCACGGGCCTGAATGCCACCACCGATGCGCACGGGCGCTTCCATATCACCTGTGCTGTGGTGCCGAATCAGGATCGCGGTTCCAACTTTGTGCTGAAGCTGGATGATCGCAGCCTCCCCAGCGGTTATCGCCTTACCAGTGAAAACCCACGCGTGGTACGCGCCACACGAGGCAAGATGATCAAGGTGAACTTCGGCTCCAGCCTGCACCGCGTTGTGCGCCTGGATATGGCCGAGGGTGTGTTCGAACCGGAGAGCACCGAAATGCGCCCGCAGTGGAATTCCCGCACAGAGCTGTTGCTGGAAAAACTGCAGGAGGCACCTTCGGTGCTGCGCCTCTCCTATCTGGCGGAGACGGAAGATCCGGATCTGGTGGAGCGTCGCCTGCAGGTAATGAAAGCGCGGATTGCCGACGAATGGGTGCGCAATTACGGCGACTACGAACTGACGATTGAGACCGAGGTGTTCTGGCGGCGCGGGGCGCCGCCGAGCCGGGGGGGATGGAAGTGATGTTAATTCCTCAGAAAGCGCGGCTCACCGCCGACGCGAGACTATGTGCGCGGCCCAAAGCCCTCTGTGTTGCGATCAGCCTGTTGGCGCTTTCGGCAGCCTCTCCGGCTATTGCACAGAATGTCGATTTGCAGGCCGAAGATGCCAGCTGGTGGGAGGTCTGGAAAGAGATTCCGGGACTTACGCCGGCTGTTGAAGAGCCCCCAGTGGACTATGAAGAGCAACCGGTTGGAAGCAATACCGAAACCATGCTGCTGGGCCAGCCACGGAACCAGTGGGTGCAGGATGCGACCCTGTTCTCCGAGGCGATGGAACCGGTGGTGGAGGAAAACCTCATCGACCCGATGCTCTTCGAATCTGTTGATGATGAAGTCGATGAGACCCGGGTCGAAGCGCTAGAGGAAAAACTGGCCGAGCTGTCCGGCAAGCACAATCTGCGCCTGAAATTTATCGGCCATACCGACAGTGCGGCGATGACGGTGCAACAGCTGGCGGAATACCTGGATAAGGAAGAGTTCACCCGCGCCCGTGCCCAGTATGTGGCGGAGTTTTTCCAGCTGGCGCTGGATCTGCCGGAGGAGGCGGTTTCCTTCGAGGGCCGGGGCGATCAGGAGCCGCTGGTGGAAAATATCACCAGTCAGGGCCGGGCCATGAATCGCCGCGTCCAGGTGCAGGTCACCTACGACGAGCTGGATCAGGAAGCGCAGGCCGAGATGGCCCGCGCCCAGGCTTTACAGCTCAACCGGGTAAAAGTCTGCCGCCAGGAAACGGTCTGTCGCTTGACCTACACCGCCGGTTCCGAAGAGCGTGCGCGATTGAAAAACCTGGTGACGCCGCTGCGTTGGCAACCGGGCCAGGTGGATCTGCCGGGAGCCTTTATGCGGCGCATCCGCGAGGTCCGTGCACAGCTGGCGGACAAGAATAATCTGGTGGTGCACTTTGTCGGTCATACCGACAGCCTGCCATTGCCGGAAGGTCCGGCGGCGCTCTATAGCGACCATATGGCGCTGTCGAGGGCCGAAGCGCGGCGCGTGGCACTGGCGGTCCGCGACAGCCTCGGTCTGCCCGAGAGCATGGTGACCTACAGCGGCAAGGGCAGCACCATGCCCATGGTCGCCAATGACACCGCCAAGGGCCGCGCCCTGAACCGTCGTGTAGAAGTGGAGTTCTGGTACGACGACCCGCTGGAAACTGCACACGATGGCGTACAGGCCTGTCCGGAAGCGGCGGGTGCCGAAACCATTACCGTGGTCCATGAGTCGCCCACCGGGCCGCTGGCCCCGATCCGTTTTGAGAGCGGCGACCCGGTCATCCCTCAATCTCAGCTGGCGCGCATGCGCAGCATCATGAACGAAGTGGCGGACAGGGCCAACGTTAGGCTGAGTTTCGTTGGCTACAGTGAAAACGAGCGTATGGAGCGCCGTGAGGCCATGGTCTACGGCGATGATGTGGGCCTTTCGCGTGCCCGTGCCCGTCGCGCCATGCAGCAGGTGCAGCAGGCGCTGAACCTCACAGAGGAACAGGTTGAGTTCGAAGGCCGTGGTTTTGTGCAGTCCGACGATGTGGTTTCCACCGGTTTTGTCGAACTGGACGGTGCGCGGGTCGAAGTGCAGGTGGTCTACGACGAGCTGGCAGTGCTGTCGGAGCAGGACCGCCTGGCGATCGAACGCATCGATCGTGAAGCCGTGGCCAATAATCCCTATGCGCTCAACCTGATGCGCATCACTGTGGATGGCAGCCCGGAGTACGACCCGTACAAAAACTCTGCCGACCTGCAGCGTTGCACCGATGTGGCACTGGAGCAGGCCAATATCCAGTTCCGTTTCGATAACAAGACCATGACGCCGCGACTGAACGTCAGCGCCTGGCCGACTACGGTGCGCTACCAGGATGATCCGGGAACGGAAGTGGATGACAGCCGCGTGCAGTTCCGCAGCTACTCCAATTATCCAAATTTTATCGAGCGGGCCGAGGTGCGCCTGTTTGAAGAGGAGCAGTCACTGCGCGATACGCCGGTGGCAGTAGTGCCCCTGGACGAAAACGGCAACGGCAGCTGGAGCGCCGGGTTTGAGCAGTTCGAGGCCCCGCTGAAGAAATTGCAGTACTTGGTGCGTGTTTACGACGAGAAGGGGCGTTACGACGAGACCCGCCCACAGACCCTGTGGCTGGTGGACCGTCTCGATGGCCCGGTGGATGAAAGTATTGCCGAGCAGGAGCTGCTGGTGGGCTACGGTGAAAACCGTATCGCCAGCCAGAATATTCCTCTCGACGGCAACACCGTGCGCGTCAACGGTGCCCAGATTCCTGAGGATCACACTGTTTGGCTGGCTGGACAGTCCGTACCGGTCAGTGACAACGGCGAGTTTATTGCCGAGCAGATATTCACCCGCGGCCTGCACACAGTAGAAGTTGCGGTGCTCGACCCCGAGGGTAACGGTGAGTTATTCCTGCGTGACCTGCGCTTTGCCAACGACGAATGGTTTACCGTGGGCATCGCCGATTTCACCATCGGTGTGGACGATACCAACGGTCCCGCAGACCTGGTGACCGGTGACGAAACCCACTATGACAACTCCGTTAGCTACGATGGCCGCCTGGCGTTCTATACCAGTGGTGGTTTCGGTGAGGGCTGGCGCCTGGCCGCCAGTGCGGACACGGAAGAGGGGCCAGTGGACGAACTCTTTTCCAACTTCCTGGAGAAAACACCGGATGCCCTGTTCCGCCGCCTGGACAGCGACCTCTACTACCCCACCTTCGGTGATGACTCCACGGTAGTGGAAGATGCGCCGACCTCCGGCAAGTTCTACGTCAAGCTCTCCAAGTATGACGATTACGGCATGTGGGGTAACTTCAAGGCGAGTTACACCGACAACGAGTTGGCGCATATCGATCGCGCGCTCTACGGTGCCACCGGTCACTACGAAACCGATGATGTCACCAGTTTCGGTGAGAAGCGCTTTGCCATCGACGGCTTCAGTGCCGAGCCGGGCACCATTGCCGGCCGCGACGAATTCCGTGGTACTGGTGGCTCCCTGTACTTCATGCGCCATCAGGATATTCTCGCCGGTTCCGAGCGCGTGCGCGTCGAGGTGCGGGACAAGGACTCCGGTCTCGTACTGGGTGTAAAGAACCTGACCCCGGTCATCGACTACGACGTGGACTACATCCAGGGGCGGATCCTGCTGAACCGGCCGCTCTCCGCCATCGCCAATGACAACCTGCTGATTCAGGACGGCTCGTACAACGGTAACCCTCAATACCTGGTAGCGCGCTACGAGTACACGCCGGGCTTCGAGGAAATGGATACCCTCGCACTGGGTGGTCGTGCCCACTACTGGATTGGCGATCACGTTAAAGTGGGCGTGAGCGGTACCCAGCAGGATGAGGAAGATAATGAGAGTTCCCTGCAGGGCATCGACCTGACCTTCCGCAAGAGCGCGGGCAGCTGGCTGAAGCTGGAATCCGCCACCAGTGAGGGCAACAACCTCGACAGTTTGTCGTCCCTCGACGGCGGCTTTAGCTTTAATTCGGACAACCCGATTGACCCCCAGGCCAAGGCTGGCGCGTCAAAAGTGGAAGGTAGCCTGCAGCTGAACGACTTCTTCGAAGGCGCTCGCGGTTCCGGTACCTTCTACCATCAGGAGCGGGAAGCTGGTTTCTCCGCACCGGGTCAGCTGGTCAATGGGGATACCACCCAGACCGGTGTGAGTGTGAATGTGCCGATCGGTAGCCGCGCCGATATCAGTCTGAAGGCAGACAGCAAAGATCAGGACCTGGGCCTGCAGACCTCCGCCGTGGATCTGGCGGTGGGTTACCAGGTTAATGACCGCTGGCGCCTCACCACCGGTGCCCGCGCCGATACCCGCGAAGACCTGTCTCCGGTTGTACCTGCCACCCAGACTCAGGGCGACCGCACTGATATGGCGGTGGAAGCCGCGTACGATTCCGGCGCCGACTGGCGTGCATTCGGCTTCGTGCAGCGTACGCTCGAAGTGGAGGGTAACCGTGACGAGAACAACCGGGTCGGTCTCGGTGGAGCCTACCGCGTGAACGAGCGGTTGACCCTGGACAGCGAACTGTCCGGTGGTGATACCGGCACTGCGGCGCGAGTGGGCACTGACTACCTGATCAGTGACCGCACCAATATCTACCTGAACTACACCCTCGATAACGAGCGCACCGACACCGGCGTGCGCGCACGCAAGGGCAACATGGCCAGTGGTTTCCGCAGCCGTTACTCCGACAGCGTGAGCATCTATGGTGAGGAGCGTTACAGCCACGGCGATGTGTCCACAGGTCTCACCCACGCCCTGGGTATGGATCTGGCGCCGAGCGATCGCTGGAATTACGGCACCTCCGTCGAGGCCGGCACGCTGGAAGACCCGCGCACCGGCGCGCAGACGGATCGCCGTGCGATCGGCCTGAACATGGGCTTCAGCGACGGTGATATCCGTCTCGCCTCCGCCGTCGAGTACCGCACCGATACCATGGAAAACCCGGTGGAAGGGCAGGACACGGTGCTCGAGAACGAGCGCAAGACCTGGCTGCTGAAAAATACCGCCAGCTACCAGATCAGCCCTGACTGGCGTCTGGTGGGCAAGCTCAATTATTCCGATAGCCAGAGTTCCCAGGGCCAGTTCTACGATGGCAAGTTCACTGAGGCTGTTATGGGCTACGCCTATCGCCCGGTGAATAACGACCGCTGGAACACCTTGTTGAAGTACACCTACTTCTACAACGTGCCCACCCAGGGACAGGTGACAGTAGAGAACACGGCGGCGGAGTTCATCCAGAAGAGCCACATCTTCTCGGTGGACACCAGCTATGACATCAGTCGTCAATGGACCTTGGGTGCCAAGTACGCCTATCGCCTCGGCCAGCTGAGCCAGGACCGGCAGAACCCCGAGTTCTTTGATAGCCGCGCCAACCTGTACGTGTTGCGCGCCGACTGGCATTTCGTCAACAAGTGGGATCTTCTGATCGAGGGCCGTATGCTGGACCTGCCGGATGCTCAGGACCAGCGCAGCGGTGCTCTCTTGGGACTCTACCGTCAGGTAGGTCGGCACCTGAAGGTGGGTGTGGGCTACAACTTCACCGACTTCTCGGACGACCTGACCCAGCTGGATTACGACAGCCAGGGCGTGTTCCTCAATGTGATCGGCAAACTTTGAGTTGCGGCATGGCGACAGGGACGTCGCTGCCTGATTGCATCCTCTCTTGCGAGCCGCGAGCCTTTATTAAGGCTGTTAGCGGCAACGAAATCGAGAGTCAGAAAAAAATGGAATGATGTCTGGACTTGGCGCAATCACATCCCTAGAATGCGCAGCCTCTTCGGCGCTAGTTCAACCAGCGCCAGTCAACGAAGCTGTACCAGGGCTCGTTGGCGGAGTTGATGCGGGGTGGAGCAGCCTGGTAGCTCGTCGGGCTCATAACCCGAAGGTCGTCGGTTCGAATCCGGCCCCCGCTACCAAATTCAAGTCCTACAGCTTCGTAGGCAGGGCCCGACAGGTCGGGCTCGCTTTTTACCTGGTTCCGGCGCAGCCGCTGAAGATCGTCGGTTCGAATCCGGCCCCCGCTACCAAATTCAAGACCTACAGCCTCGTAGGCAGGGCCCGACAGGTCGGGCTCGCTTTTTACCTGGTTCCGGCGCAGCCGCTGAAGGTCGTCGGTTCGAATCCGGCCCCGCGACCAAAGTATTCCGCCAGTGGCTCCAAGATGGATGTCCGACGACTCGGTCTCCCTCTTTACCTAGCCCTGGCGCGGCCGCGCGAACATCACTAGTTGGAATCCGGCTCACTCTGCCAAATTTAAGCCCCAGGGGTATCGCGCAACTAGTCGGCTAGTTAGCTTTTCTTTTACCACTGACCGTCACAGGCGAGCCTGCTGGCCAGCTGGGCTGGCCAAGACAGGCGAGCGATCCTTCCTCGGCTTATCCAAGTCCGGCTACCTGAGTACCTTTGGTCGGTTTTTGCAATTGCTCTCGGCATTGGGAGCGATAGTGGAAAGTGTTCGCCTGAAGGGCAGCGTGGATGCGCCGCTCGGTCAAAGCCTTGGCTGCATGTTCACCGCAAATATCACCAAACGTTTTTGAGCCTCGTCGATCGGGACGACTTTGTGACCCAAAAGCTTGTTGCTGAAAATGGGAGGCATTATCATCTCTGCATATTCGCTCCGCTTACCGGGGTGGAAGGGGCGGCGGGCGCTTGGGCGCTTTTATGAAGAGTGAAGAGTTGGTAACGACGCCATCCGCACAGGCTCAGGCATTTTTGTAAGCAGAAGTTGGAAACGTGCGAATGAATAAATTGGTGTTAGTGCTTCTTACCCTTGTTTTTGCGTTCACGGCGCCAGTGCAGGCGAGCGATGAGTCAAAGGAAGAGCCTATTCAGCACTACCAGGTGCCGGACGTGACCTCGATGGAGGATGCCGAGCGTATTTTTGTCGAGACCACAGCCGAGATGAAGAGCAAGAAAAAGCTCGATCAGGTGGAGCTGGAGCAAATCCATGTCGTCACCTATAGCCTGGAGAAAAGCGTTGCTTATTTTGCAGAGAACCTGAAGGGGGAGCGGCAGCAGTTGGCGAAAGAGCTGGCAGTAGTGGTTGAGGATATTCACTTGGCCTCTGAGAACAATCGTCATGAGGCGGCGAAAGCGCACCTGAGTAATTACTTCGAGCTGGCAGAGCGATTTGCTTCGGGATTTTAAGTGACCAGTTCGCGGATTGGCTAAGCGAGTAGGTCGTCAGAGCCGCCAGCACCACGCTGATTTGCTGTGGGCGAGGTCGAGATCGTGGCTAAAGGCAGCTGTCGCGCTGACTGACCGGAAAGTCGCCTTCACCTAAAGTTGACGTCATGGCCTGGTGCCCGCTGCTGCCAGGGGCCCGCTCCGAATAAGTGCCGCTGGCCTGCGCCCGTCCTGGGTGCAGTTTCCGTAGGTTGAAGGCTGTGACTCTGATGAGGAGGGCAGGTCTGGAGTGAGTGCAGTTCGCGGACGGATTGGGTTGGCCGGGCGAGTGGCAATGGGCGGAGTAATTCCCCCACTTGCAGCGCATGTTTACTCCTATAATAAGGGGCGGGCAAGGGGCCTCGATGTGTAATCAAATGCCAAACATGGCTTGACTCCATCGGTTCGGGCCCCTAGAATGCGCAGCCTCTTGAGTGGTTAGGCAACTGGCCACAGGGGAGCGAAGGCAACCAGGCTTCGCTTTTCAGAGAGTTGATGCGGGGTGGAGCAGCCTGGTAGCTCGTCGGGCTCATAACCCGAAGGTCGTAGGTTCAAATCCTGCCCCCGCTACCAAATTCTGCATCTGCGTACAGGCGCAGGTGCGCGTTAGAAGCCCCTGTTAGGGGCTTTTTCGTATCTGCAGGATACGGTTTCCGAATGGGCCGGAAGTAGGCGCCGCGGTTTGTCATTCGGACCGTGGTGCGGGCTTCCCAGCCCATTTTTTGTTTGTGGTGACGAAAATGACGAGCAAGCGCGAACAGCTGGAAGAACTCCTTGCGCCAGTAGTGGCCTCGCTGGGTTGCGAGCTGTGGGGCATTGAATATCAGACCCATGGGCGCAATGCGCTGCTGCGCATCTATATCGATGCCGAAGACGGCATCGCGGTAGAGGATTGCGAGAAGGTCAGCCGCCAGGCGAGTGCGGTACTGGATGTAGAAGATCCGATCAGTGGCAAGTACACCCTGGAGGTGTCTTCCCCGGGCATGGATCGTCCGCTGTATCGCCTGGATCAGTACCAGCGCTTTGTCGGTCACCAGATCGAAGTGCGTCTGCGCATGCCGCTGGAAGGGCAGCGCAAGTGGCGGGGCTTGCTCGCCGGTGTCGAGGGTGAGGAAATTGTCCTGCGCATCGACGACGAGAATGAATATCTGTTGCCCATCGACAGCATCGAGCGGGCCAACATTATTCCCCAGTTCAAGTAACAACCGGCGTAAGCGCGGTTGAAAGAGCTTTTAGTAGCGTTTTTGAAAGAGGCAGCTGCATGAACAAAGAGATCTTGCTGGTAGCCGAGGCGGTTTCCAACGAGAAGGGCGTTGACCAGGAAATTATTTTCCAGGCGATCGAGGCGGCTTTGGCAACAGCCACCAAGAAACGCTACGACGAGGACTCCACCATTGAGGTGATCATCGATCGCCGCAGCGGTGACTACGAGACCTACCGCAGCTGGGAAGTCGTGGATGACGATACCCTGGCAGAGCTGGGCACCCAGTTCACCCTCGAAGAGGCGCACGAGAAAGATACCGAGCTGAAAGCCGGTGATGTCTACCGTGAGCAGGTCGAGAATGTGGAGTTCGGTCGTATCGCCGCCCAGACCGCCAAGCAGGTCATCGTGCAGAAAGTACGCGAGGCCGAGCGCGCCAAGGTGGTCGAGGAATATCGCGACCGCGTTGGTGACCTGGTCAGCGGCACCGTCAAGAAGGTGACCCGCGACTTTATCGCCGTTGACCTGGGTAACAATGCCGAGGCACGACTGCCGCGCGATCAGCTGGTCGGCCGCGAGATTTTCCGCCTGGGCGACCGTGTCCGCGCCATCCTGCTGGAGATTCAGCCGGAAGCCCGCGGCCCGCAGCTGATGCTCAGCCGCTCCTGCCCGGAGATGCTGATCGAGCTGTTCCGCATTGAAGTGCCGGAAATTGCCGAAGAGGTTATCGAGATCAAGGGCGCGGCCCGCGATCCGGGTCTGCGCGCCAAGATCGCCGTGACCACCAACGATGGCCGTATCGACCCGGTTGGTGCCTGTGTGGGTATGCGCGGTGCGCGCGTGCAGGCGGTATCCAATGAGTTGTCCGGTGAGCGCGTTGATATCGTGCTGTGGGATGACAACCCGGCCCAGTTTGTAATCAACGCCATGGCGCCGGCGGAAATTGAGTCCATCGTGGTGGACGAAGATGCCGGTTCTATGGATGTGGCCGTCGCTGAAGAGAATCTCGCCATGGCCATTGGCCGCAGTGGCCAGAACGTACGCCTCGCGTCCGAGCTGACCCAGTGGCAGATCAACGTAATGAGTGTTGAGGAGTGGCAGTCCAAGCAGGAAGCCGAGTCCAGCACCGTTATGGAAACATTTATGGAGCGTCTCGACATCGATGAGGATGTCGCCGGCGTACTGGTTGACGAGGGCTTTACCACCCTCGAGGAAGTGGCCTACGTGCCGCTGGAAGAAATGCTGGGCATTGAGGGCTTCGACGAGGAAATCGCCGAGGAGCTCCGCGCCCGCGCCAAGGATGCCCTGCTGACGCAGGCGTTGGCTTCTGAGGAGCAGCTGGATGCCTCCGAGCCGCAGGAAGACCTGCTGAATATGGATGGGATGGATCGTCATCTGGCCTACCAGCTGGCCAGCCGTGGAATTGCTTCCATGGAAGACCTCGCCGAGCAGGCGGTAGACGACCTGCTGGATATCGACGGTTTGGACCAGGAACGTGCCGCTGCGCTGATTATGAAAGCGCGCGAGCCCTGGTTTGCCGACGATGCCGGCGAACAGGCGTAAGCGCAGAGATGCGCGAATGAAATAGATAAATCCCCTCCGACCAAGTGACTTTTAGGAGAGAGAATGGCCGAAGTAACAGTTAGTGAACTCGCCAAATCGGTTGGTGCCACCGAAGAACGTCTGCTGAAGCAGATGAAGGAAGCGGGTTTGCCCCATACCTCTGCAGATGCGGTGGTGTCGGACGAAGAGAAACAGGTCCTGCTCAACTTCCTGAAAAGCAGTCATGGGGAGAAGAGCGCCGCGCCGCGTAAGATCACCCTGAAGCGCAAGACCACCACCACGCTGAAAACCGGCTCTGGCACCGGCCGTAAAACTGTGAACGTGGAAGTGCGCAAGAAGCGGACTTACGTCAAGCGCCCCGAATCCGAGGCCGAGGAAGCGACACCCGAGCCTACCCAGGCAGAGCTGGATCGCGCCCTCGCCGAGCAGGCTGAGCTCGAGAAAGCCCGTGCCGAGCAGGCTGAAGCCGAGCGCGCCCGCGCCGAGGCCGAGGCCCAGGCTGCCCGCGAAGAGGCCGAAGCCGAGGCCAAAGCCGCGGCAGAGGCAGCCAAGCAGGTCGAGGAAGCTGCGGCACCTGAGGCGGAAGAGAAGCCGGAAGCAACCGCTGAAGCTGAAAAGCCCGCGGCGCCGGTACGCTCCACCTACGTCGATGACATCGAGGCCATGCGTATTGCCGCCATGGAGCGTCGCAAAAAGCAGGTCGCTGAAGAAGCCAAGGAGCTGGAAGAGAAGAAGGCTCGCCTGGAAGAAGAGCGCAAGCGCGCTGAGGAAGACCGAGAGGCCAAGGCGAAGAAGACTGCCGCTGAGAAGCCCTCCCTGCGCCGCAAGATGGAGACGGTTTCCGTCCCCACTGTAAAGGATGAGGATGAAGAGCCCCGCAAGCGTCGCGGACGCCGGGCGCCCAAGGGCGGCCCGAAGAAGTCCAGCAAGACCGCGCTCTACGATCAGGCGCTGGAAGCCTTCGAGAGTGATGAGGCAGAAAAACGCAGCACACGCTCCCTGTCCCGTCCTACGCTGAAAATCAAGAACACACACGGCTTCAAGAAGCCGACAGGAAAGCAGGTGTACGAAGTACAGATTGGCGAAACCATCACCGTAGGCGACCTGGCCAAGCAGTTGAACATGAAGGCCGGTGAGCTGATCAAGCGCCTGATGAAAATGGGCGAGATGGTCACCATCAACCAGTCCCTGGACCGCGATACCGCGACACTGATCGTCGAGGAGCTGGGCCACAAAGTGGTGATGCGCTCTGAGACCGAGCTGGAAGACGAGCTGGTCGCAGAAGTGGAGCAGCTTGAGGGCGAGCAGGTATCCCGTGCACCGGTAGTGACCGTGATGGGTCACGTCGACCACGGTAAGACGTCCCTGCTGGACTACATTCGCGAGACCAAGGTGGCCTCAGGCGAGGCCGGCGGCATCACCCAGCACATCGGTGCCTACCGGGTGAAGACCGGCCAGGGCGAAATCGCCTTCCTGGATACGCCCGGACACGCGGCGTTTACCGCCATGCGCGCCCGTGGTGCACAGGCGACCGACGTGGTGATCCTGGTAGTGGCCGCCGATGACGGCGTTATGCCGCAGACCGAAGAGGCTATTCAGCACTCCAAGGCCGCCGGCGTGCCGATGGTTGTCGCCATCAACAAGTGCGACAAGGAAGCGGCAGATCCGGATCGGGTCAAGAACGAGCTGGCGGCCAAGGACGTGATCCCGGAAGACTGGGGCGGTGACACCCAGTTCATCGAAGTGTCCGCGCATTCAGGTCAGGGCATCGACGAACTGCTGGAAGCGATCTCCCTGCAGGCCGAGATGCTCGAGCTGAAGGCCGAAGTGGGTGTGCCTGCACGCGGTGTGGTGATCGAATCCCGCCTGGAGAAAGGCCGCGGCGTTGTGGCAACCCTGCTGGTACAGAGCGGCGAGCTGAAGCGCGGCGATATCGTGCTGGCTGGCCAGAGCTACGGTCGCGTCCGAGCCATGACCAACGAACTTGGCCAGAGCGTCAAGCAGGCCGGTCCGTCAACCCCGGTCGAGCTGCTGGGTCTGGACGCCACGCCCAATGCTGGTGACGACTTTATGGTTGTGGCCGACGAGCGTAAGGCCCGTGAAGTGGCCGAGCAGCGCGCCGACAAAGAGCGCCGCGAGCGCATGCAGCGCCAACAGGCGGCCAAGCTGGAGAACATGTTTGCCGACATGGAAGCGGGCGAGCGCAAGGTGCTGCCGGTTGTCATCAAGGCAGACGTACGCGGTTCCCTGGAGGCCATCCTGTCTGCGCTGGCAGATATCGGCAACGAGGAAGTGTCGGTCAACGTGGTATCCAGTGGTGTCGGCGGCATTGCCGAAAACGACATCAACCTGGCCCTGACCTCCGGCGCCATCGTGATTGGCTTCAACACCCGTGCCGACGTAGCCGCACGCAAGCTGGCGGAAACCGAGAGCGTTGAGATCCGCTACTACAGCGTGATCTATAACCTGCTGGATGAAGTGAAGCAGGCGCTGTCTGGCATGCTGGAGCCGGAAGTCCGCGAGGAGATCGTCGGTATCGCCCAGGTGCGCGATGTATTCCGTTCACCGAAGTTCGGCGCCATCGCCGGCTGTATGGTGACCGAGGGCACCGTCTACCGGAACAAGCCGATTCGCGTCCTGCGCGACAACGTGGTGATCTACCAGGGCGAACTGGAATCCCTGCGTCGCTTCAAAGACGACGTACAGGAAGTTCGCAACGGTATGGAGTGTGGTATTGGCGTGAAGGACTACAACGACGTCAAGCCCGGTGACCAGATCGAGGTCTACGATATCGTCAAGGTTGCCCGCGAACTCTAAACTCGGGACAACAAGCGTCGCGCGGCGGCCCCGGCCCCGCGCGACTGCCAACCGCCATTGGAAATAGGTAAGAAATGGCAAGAGAATTCTTCCGTGCCGACCGCGTGGCAGACGCCATGCGTCGTGAGCTGGCCCAGGTGATCCAGAAAGAGGTCCGCGACCCGCGTCTGGGCATGGTCAACATCAATGATGTGGAAGTGAGTCGGGACCTGGCCTCCGCCAAGGTCTTTGTCACTTTTGTCGGTGAGGATGATCCTGCAAAGATCAAAGCCTCGATGGACGTGCTCAGCCGCGCGGCCGGCTTCCTGCGCAGTCACCTGGCTAAAGCCATCCAGATGCGCACCATCCCCCGCCTGCAGTTTCGTTACGACGAGACCTCCGTGCGCGGCCAGCAGTTGTCTGCTCTAATCGACAAGGCGGTCGAGTCTGATCGTTCCCACCATTCCAGCGACGACGGCGACGACAAAGAGTAATCATGGGCCGCAGACCTAAATGGGGCCGGCCGGTGAACGGGGTGCTGTTGCTGAATAAGCCCGCCGGTATCACTGCCAACGACGCCCTGCAAAAAGCCAAGCGACTGTTTTTCGCCAACCGCGCCGGTCATACCGGGGCGCTAGACCCACTCGCCACTGGTGTGTTGCCGATCTGTTTTGGTGAGGCGACCAAGTTTTCCCAGTATCTGCTGGATGCGGACAAGCGCTACAGGAGCACGTTCTGCTTCGGCATGGCTACCGACAGCGGTGACGCTGATGGCAATGTGATTGCCACCAGCGACGCCTCCGCCCTGACTGAAGAGGCTGTCCTCGAGGCCATGGCACAGTTCCGGGGCAAGATCAGCCAGGTTCCTTCCATGTATTCCGCCCTCAAGCACAAGGGCCAGCCGCTGTATAAGCTGGCGCGCCAGGGGATCGAGGTGGAGCGCGAGGCCCGGGAAGTGGAGATCTTCGAGTACGAGCTGCTGAGCTTTACACCGGGTCGGCAGCCGCGGGCCGAGGTGGAGATTCACTGTACCAAGGGCACTTATGTGCGCAGCCTGGCGGAGGATCTTGGTGCTGCGCTGGAGGTTGGCGCCTATGTAGAGAAGCTCCACCGCAGTGCCGCCGGTCCCTTTGAAGAAAAAGATGCCGTAACCCTGGACGAGCTCACCGAAGAGCGCGGCGAAGACCGGGCGGAAGTGCTGGATCACCACCTGCTTCCGGTGGATTCCCCCGCCTCCGGCCTCCCCAAACTGACCCTGCCGGATGACTCCGGCTACTATGTGCGCCAGGGGCAGCCGGTGATGGATTTGCAGGTCTACCGTATCGGCCAAGAAGGTGATATGGTGCGCCTCTTCCTGGAAAGTGGTGAATTTCTAGGCGTAGGAGAGATTACTGACGACGGGCGGGTCGCCCCCCGGCGTCTGGTAAGCAACAGTTGAATGACTTTTTGGTCAATTGATGTTGATCGAAGGGAGGCGGCATACGGATGTGTCGCTCGCCGGCAAGTGCCGGCGCGAGCCCGCTCGGGGCAAGCAGATCCGCGTATCTGCGCCGCCCCGGGCAGGGCGACGATTTAAATCCGCCTGGAGGGCGGCTGTTATGGATTGTTGGAAAAGGCGTTCCCTGCCTTTACCAACCCGCAATTTCGGCACATGTCCGAAATTGCTCCGCGCACCTTGCACCATTTGTGTGATGCGAGGTGCGTCCCGGCCGTCCTCGGCCGGGGAAAAAGCGTTAGCTGGTCTGTAAATATGCACGGGCCAGCCGAATCTTCAAAGCATATTACGACGAGGTAATTCGTTATGGCACTGACTGCAAATGAAAAAGCAGCCATCCTCAAAGAGCACGGCCAGTCTGAAGGCGATACCGGTTCTCCGGAAGTCCAGGTAGCCCTGCTGACTGCCAACATCAACAAGCTGCAGAGCCACTTCTCTGCACACAAGCAGGATCACCACTCCCGTCGTGGCCTGATCCGCATGGTAAACCAGCGTCGCAAGCTGCTGGACTACCTGAAGAAAAAGGATCTGAACCGTTACGCACAGCTGATCGCCAAGCTCGGCCTGCGTCGCTAAGACTCCTGAATGCCCGCCTCTGGCGGGCATTCTTCTAATTGCAGCCTGGAAAGTGATGGGCTCGCTGCCACGGATGATGGGAACAGAAGTCGGGCAGCGGCCAGCGTTATCAAGTCTTTCCAGGCGCATTACCGGCTTCGGCCGGTAAAGGCGTTTCGGCGCCGCCCTCAGGTTCGTTGATCGTACAGAAGTAGAAACGCACCTGCGGGAACACTGTAGGGGTTACTGGAATGGGCCAGTAACCGTGAGGAAATAGGAAAATACTAGTGAATCCAGTAAGCAAAACTTTCCAGTACGGAAATCAGCAAGTCACCATCGAAACTGGCCGCGTTGCGCGCCAGGCTACCGGTGCGGCGCTGGTAACCATGGGCGAAACCGTGGTGCTGTGTACCGTTGTAGGCGCCAAAGAAGCCAAGCCTGATCAGAGCTTCTTCCCGCTGTCCGTGCATTATCAGGAAAAGGCCTATGCGGCCGGCAAAATTCCCGGTGGCTTCTTCAAGCGTGAAGGCCGCCCGTCTGAAAAAGAAACCCTGACTTCCCGTCTGATCGACCGTCCGATCCGTCCGCTGTTCCCGAACGGTTTCATGAACGAAGTCCAGGTGATGATTACCGTACTGTCCGCAGAGAAAGACGTGGATCCGGATATCGCCGGCATGATCGGCACCTCCGCGGCTCTGTCTGTATCCGGTATCCCGTTCGGCGGCCCGATCGGTGCTGCACGTGTGGGTTACACCCAGGAAGACGGCTACCTGCTGAACCCGACTTACAGCGCGCTGAAGACTTCCGAGCTGGACATGGTCGTTGCCGGTACCAAAGACGCCGTTCTGATGGTGGAATCCGAAGCTAAAGAGCTGCCGGAAGACATCATGCTGGGCGCGGTACTGTTTGCTCACCAGGAAATGCAGGCGGTTGTAAAAGTCTGTGAAGAGCTGAAGGCCGAAGCGGGCAAGCCCACTTGGGACTGGCAGCCGGAAGCGGTGAACGAAGAGCTGAAGTCCGCCCTGGAAAGCCAGTTCGGCGCCAAGGTAGCTGAAGCCTACAAAATCACCGACAAGCAGCAGCGCACCACTCGCCTGAGCGAGCTGCGCAACGAAGCCGCTGAAGCGCTGGCTACCGATGAAGTGGACGAAAGTACCGTCAAGAGCTACTTCGGCAAGCTGGAGAAGAAGACCGTTCGTGGTGCTGTAGTACGTGGCGAGCCGCGTATCGATGGCCGTGACACCAAGACTGTGCGCCCGATCAGCGTAGAAGTTGGTGTACTGCCGAAAGGCCACGGGTCCGCGCTGTTTACCCGTGGTGAAACCCAGGCACTGGTCGTTTCCACCCTCGGTGCGACCCGCGATGCGCAGATCATCGACGCCTTGGAAGGTGAGCGTAAAGACTACTTCATGCTGCACTACAACTTCCCTCCCTACTCAGTAGGTGAGGCGGGTCGTGTCGGCGCTACCGGCCGTCGTGAAATCGGCCACGGCCGTCTGGCCCGTCGTGGTATCGCTGCAGTACTGCCGGATCCGGAGAGCTTCCCGTACACCCTGCGTGTGGTTTCCGAGATCACTGAATCCAACGGTTCCAGCTCCATGGCTTCCGTGTGTGGTTCCAGCCTGGCACTGATGGACGCCGGTGTGCCGCTGAAGGCGCCCGTTGCTGGTATCGCCATGGGCCTGGTGAAAGAAGATGACGGCTATGCAGTTCTGACCGACATCCTCGGTGACGAGGACCACCTCGGCGACATGGACTTCAAAGTAGCCGGTACCGCCTCTGGTGTAACCGCGCTGCAGATGGACATCAAGATCGAAGGTATCACCGAAGAGATCATGGAAACCGCTCTGGAGCAGGCCCTGCACGCGCGTCTGCATATCCTGGCGGAAATGAACAAGGTGATCGGCGAGTCCCGTGCCACTGTGAACGAGAACGCACCACGCTACGCGACCCTGAAGATCCATCCGGACAAGATCCGCGACGTGATCGGCAAGGGTGGTGCCACCATCCGTTCCATCACCGAGGAAACCGGTGCCTCCATCGATATTGAAGACGATGGCAGTGTGAAAGTCTTCGGTGAAGACGGTGAGAGCCTGGAAGCGGCGGTTACCCGCATCGAGGAAATCACCGCGGAAGCCGAGATCGGCGCCATCTACGAGGGTACCGTGGTACGTATCGTTGACTTCGGTGCGTTCGTGAACTTCCTGCCGGGCAAAGATGGCCTCGTGCACATCTCCCAGATCGCGGAAGAGCGCGTAAACGCGGTGACCGACTACCTGAGCGAAGGCCAGAAGGTATTCGTAAAGGTACTGGACGTCGACCAGCGTGGCCGCATCAAGCTCTCCATCAAGGAAGCGAAGGCGGATCAGGCTGAGCAGGCAGAAGAGCAGTCCTCAGGCGAGGAATAACCGCTCCGCTGGCCTGAACAGGCAGCTCTGACTGCCCGAAGCCAAAAAAGCCCGGCACAGCCGGGCTTTTTTGTGCCCACTGGAAAGATCCCTGGTGCGCTTGCTTCTGATAACACTGCCTCAGTGCTGCGCAGTGAGGGAAAACACCAGTAATCGCATAAATTATTCGTCCTGACTCTTTATGGGGCATTAATTTAAAGGAATACTGCGCCTGCACCGCGCTGGCGCGAAGTTTAAATGTGCAAAAAGAGTGAAAATTAGTCGCTAGATTGCGCGTTTGTACCAATTATTATTCAGGCTTGGCGTCGGCCGTGACAAAGTTATCCGCAAGCTTCGTCACATTCGCCGCTACAAATCCTTACACAATTTGTCCGAAATTAACCTTTCGCTTATTTATTGATCTGCCAGTCCTGACAATGTTGTCATTCGGTAATATTTTTCTGAAATTTTTATGATCTAGCTCTCGCCGCGTGGGAATTTTTTTCGCACAATGCTGGCGAGGAATAAGATATTCCTTCGAAAAATAAGCCAGCACATAAAGTATTTAGCTTGTGGTGACAGAACCTGAACTTGGGGTACAGGTTTATCGGTGTGGCGGGGGCCACTAAAGCTCAGGCAAATACAGAGCATCCGGCAGCTGGGCCGAAAATTCAGGGGCGAGAGGTTTTCGCCCCAGCAGTATAAATACAACAACTGTCTGGGAGACTTTCTCATGTTCCAAAAAAATAAGCTGAGTAGCTCAGTTGCCGGTGTGGGTTCCCTCACCCGCGCAGCTGTCGTTGCTGCAGGCACACTTTTCTCTGCAGCCGTTATGGCGCAGCAATCCGGTAGCATCGAGGGTAAGGTATTTCTCGATGCCGGCGTCGAAGCTGCCGGTGTAACCGTCAAGGCCACCAGCCCGGTGATGCCCCGTGGCCGAACCGCTACCACTGGTGAGGATGGCGAATTTAAGCTTCCGGCTCTGATTCCCGGTACTTATACGCTGGAATTCTCCACTGAGGATGGTATTACCCGCTCCGTAACTGCCCGTGTACTCCTGGACCAGAAGTCTAATGTCAGTGTGGTCATGGTGCCGGAGGCAGATGCCAATAGCTTGGAAGAGATTGAAGTAACCGGCCAGCAGATCGTGGTGGGAGGCGAAGCGAGTCTGTCCAATGCCTTGGGCTCTGACGTGGTCGACGGCGTGCCGATCGGCACTAACTACCGCGATATGATGAAGCTGATCCCGGGCGTGCAGTACACCGAAAATGCGGTACGCGGTGCCAACGCCGGTGGTTCTGGTCAAGACAACACTTACGCCTTTGATGGTGTGAATATCACACTGCCGATGTTCGGTACACTGTCCGCCGAGCCGTCTAGCCACGATATCGAGATGGTGACTGTAGATCGTGGCGGTTCCAACGCCATCGGTTTTAATCGCTCCGGCGGTTTCTCAGTGGATTCCAAGTCAAAGTCAGGTACCAATGAGTTCCATGCCGGCTTTGAACACAAGATGATGCCGAAGGATTTTGTCGGTGAGAATAATGATGGGGTCGAGTACGAGCTGAACCAGAGCTGGACCACTATGTACGCTAGCGGCCCGCTGATTGAGGACCAGCTGTTCTTCTATGGTTCTTACTATGGCCCGCGGTCTGACCGTGATAACAAGGCCACCGCGTATGGCGATGTTAAGGATTTTACCAGTGAGCGTGATGAGTACTTCGGCAAGCTGACATGGGCCGCTACTGACGATATCCTGCTGAATGGTAGCTTCCGTACTTCTGAGCGGATCGACGAAGGTGCCTCAATCGGCGCCAATGAGGCGGATTCCGTCTCACTGGGTAGCAAGTCCACAATGGAGGTGATCACTCTGGACGGCTCCTGGGTGATTAATGACAGCACTACCTTCACCGCCCAGCTGACCAGCTATGCGCAGGAGGGTGCCGATCAGCCGGACCGCCTGCTGGGAGTACAACCTGACCTTGCTGCCGGCCTGGATACCAACAATCTGGCAGACATGGGTTATCTCAGTGTCCCGGTACCGACCGGCGACAACCCCGATTTTGATGCATTCGTGCAGCCGATCATCAATCAGTACGGCTACATTAACGATGCCGGTGACGTCATGGGCGGCGGCGGCGTTGGTGCCTACAGCAGCATCTGGGAGCAGAACTTCTATCGCAAGAGCTTCGAGATGGCCCTGGACCACAATCTGGAGTGGGGCAGCACCAGCCATGAGATTCACGTTGGTTTCCAGTGGAATGAGGGTGAGGAAGAGCTGACTGCGCTATCCAACGGCTGGGGCTCCATTCGCGTCCTGGGCGGTCTGGAGACCATCGATTCCCTCGGCGTCGACCCGACAACAGTTGTGGGTGATGCCGACCCAATGTCTCCGGTTTACTACAGTGCTTCCATTCAGCAGATGAGTCTGGGCATTGATGGTGCGCCGGTCTCCCCGATCAACTCTTTCACCGAGAATTACAACTTCGAGGTGAATGACAAGATCGACTGGAACGACTTCACCTTCAATGTTGGCTTCCTGATCAGTGAGGACATCCTCTACGGTGAGGGGCTGCGCGAGGCAAACAACTTCTCCGGCTTTGTCGAAGACGCAGGTAACAAGTACGAGATGTATCGCGTCGATTGGAAGGACATGATCCAGCCCCGCCTGGGTGTGACCTATCGATACAACGACGCGGAAGACACTGTGTTCCTGAACTATGGCCACTACAACCCGTCCGTCAGCTCCCTGGCCCGCGCGGCTTCCTGGGCGCGTAACAGCCGCCGCTCCCTGAGCGTGTACTTCGACGAGAACGGTGACTTCCTGGCCTACAACCCGGCTTCCGGTTCCAGCGGCAAGGTGTTTGAAAAAGACATGGACCCGCGCCTGATGGAAGAACTTACGCTGGGTACTACGCGCAATGTGATGGAAGGTCTGAACATTCGTGCTCACGTGCGTTACCGCGAGAACGACAATTACTGGGAAGACACGCCCTACTACACACCGTCTGGATGGTACTTCAATCAGCCTGAACGTATCCCGGCTGATGTCGCTGCCGAGGAGTTCTATGCCTACTCTGCAGATGAGATGGCCAAGATTCGCGAAGAGTTGCCGTCCACCTCTTCCTACGTGATCGCTCAGATCGACGGCGCTTATACCAAGTACTGGGAAGCGAGCCTGGAAGCTGAGTGGGTTGGTGATCGCACTTACCTGAACGCGTCATACGTCCGTAGCCGTTACTCCGGTAACTTTGACCAGGACAACACCAGCTCTTATAGCAACGATGCATCATTATTCGTGGGCTCCTCCAGCCTGATGGACTGGGAAACCCTGAATATCTGGGATAATCGCGAAGGTACCCTGACCGGTGACCGTCCTCATATCTTTAAGGCGTTCGGTTATTACACCACTGACTGGAATGCCAACGTAGGTGCCTATTTGCTTTACCAGTCTGGCCACGCTTGGCAGGTAATGGATGGTACCGTCTATGGCTATGAGCCGGCCTGGTGGAACGATAGTGGTGCCTACGGCGAGAAGGCTGGTAGTCGCCGTACTCCGAGCCACTGGCAGTTGGACCTGAACTACACCCAGAACTTCCAGGTGTTTGGTGATTACACCCTGAAAGTGCGTGCGGATCTGTTCAATGTGTTCGACCGGCAGACCGGTTACGATCCGCAGCAAAAACTGCGTGGTCGGTTCTATGACTTCGGTGAATACCGCCGCTACTACAACTCCCGTCGCCTGCAGCTGTCCTTCGGCGTCGACTTCTAACCAGAGATGCCCCGCTCTGCGGGGCATCGGTTAGCTCTTGATCGGCAGGTTTTTAATCTGCCTCCCAACAGAATGCTCCGGTTCACCGGGGCATTTCTATTTTTACTCCTCTTGCCCGGCCGATTTACGTGGCTGTGACCTCCAGTTCACATCAGTTATCATCGAGACCATTCGAATAAGAACCGGTCTTGATGGAGGTCGCCCTTGGGTAGCAGTTACTGGCTGGCAGAGGTTCTGCTGGCACTGGCGGCGTTGCTGGTCGCTAACCAATACTGGTATCTGGCCCGGGAGCGTTCCCAGTCTCCCGCGCTGTTGGTGGTGGCCGGCTGCCTCGCGCTGGCCCTGGCGGCGTTTGTGGGTGCTTATCGCTACGGTGTCGACCCTCAGGTGACGGAGTTGCACCGGGCCCTGTCCCGCCTGTCCGGCTTCCTGACTTTCTCCAGTATTGGTTTGGCGCTGTTGTGGGTTTACTTCGCGCCCGCAATGGGCCGCCAGAGCCGTGCGCCGGCGTATGTGGCGCTGGTGCTGTTAACTGGCTCTGCGTTGGGGGCCATGGAGTCCGGGCTTATTCCTGCTGGTTCCGTGAGCTCGCTCTGGTCCAGTATCGGCCTTGCCGGGTGGCTCGCGGTGGCCTTGCTGGCGCGTTTGCGCGGGCACCGGCTGAGTCGGGGTGAAGCACTGCTGCTCGCCGCTGGTCCGGTACTGGTGATTGTCGCTTCCACCATTATTGGCACAGGGCCTTCCAGGCTGCTGGGGCTTGCGCGCATGAACTGGTTTCACTTGTTGCTGGCGCTCGGCGTAATGACGCTGCTCTGGGGGCGGCCACTGTTTGAAATCGCTGATAGGAAGTCCCATGAGTCGAAGTGAGTGGTCGCTGCAGGGCGGGTGTCACTGCGGTGCCGTGCGCTTCCGCGCAACCGTGGTGACCGGTGTCGGCGAAACCCCCGTGGCCCATGAGTGCAATTGCTCCATGTGCCAGATGGTGGGATTTCAGCATCTGATTGTTGCTGCGGAGCATTTTGACTTGCTCAGAGGCAATGAAAATTTGCACTGTTACACCTTCAACACCGGCGTGGCCAAGCACTACTTCTGTCGCCACTGTGGTGTGAAGTCTTTCTATGTGCCGCGTTCGAATCCTGATGGTTTCAGTATCAACCTGCGCTGTCTGGATAAGGTGCCAGAGGGCACGCGGCTGGAACCGTTTGACGGGCAGCACTGGGAGGCCAATGCAGGCGCCCTGGCGCATTTGAGTAAGGTAGGGAAGAAATGACTGAAGCCGCAAGCCGTGAGGCGATCCAGCGTGTGGATAGCGGGGAACAATACGGAAAGCCCGGATTACCACTGTACGTGGTGGAGACCCCGCTCTGCCGTGCCGTGATCGCGGAGCAGGGCGCTCAGCTGCTGGAGTTTCAGGGCAAAGGCAAGGAGCCGCTGCTCTGGCTCAGCCCGCGTGCGGGCTTTGAGCGTGGCAAGGCAGTTCGCGGCGGCATTCCGCTGTGCCTGCCCTGGTTTGGTATCCATCCGGATAAAGACAAGCCCAAGCACGGCCTGGTCCGCAGCCGCCCCTGGAGCTTGGACAGCGCCGAAATTCTGGCGGACGGCGAAGTGCAGTTGGTGTTCACTTACCGCCACGATGCCGATGCCCTGTTCGATTCTGATTTTCTCTGCCGCTATACCATGACGCTTGGTGAAACCCTTGGCCTCGAGCTGGAGCTGCAGAATACGGGCGCAGACAGCGCAAAGTTCAGCTGGGCCTGGCATACCTATTTTGCTGTCGAGGATGTGGCATCCGTCCACGTACTGGGCCTGGAGGGGCAGGGTTACCTCGATAACACCCGCGGCCTCACCAGGGCCAGGTTAGAGGGTGCGCTGGCTTTCCCGGGAGAGGTGGACCGGGTATTCGAAAGCGCGCCCGATCGGCAACGTATCCAGCTACCGAGCCCGATCACGACCGCCAGCGAGGGCTGCGATACGGTGATTACTTGGAACCCCGGTGCGGAACTGGCTGCGACCTTGCCTGATGTGGGGGACCACTATCGCGGCTTTGTCTGTGTTGAGCACGGCAATGCCTTTGCGGACAGCTGGAATCTCGCTCCGGGTGAAAGCCGTTCCGCCAAGCTGGCATTTAGCCAAGAGTAACCACCCACTGCGCGAGATAGCTTCCCGATTTCAACCACAGGAGAGCAGGATGCCCGGACAGGATTTAGCGCCGGCGGATACCGGTTTGATCCATGCCTATCTGTTGGACAGGCAGGGCGGCGGCCGTCATCTCGACTGGGAAGAGGTCGCGCACTGGGATCCCACTCAGGGTGCCCTGTGGCTACATTTTGATTACACCAGTGAACCCGTTCGGCATTGGCTGGGCAAGGAGGCGGATGTCGATCCGCTGGTTGCGGAAGCGCTGCTGACGGAAGAGACCCGCCCACGTACTCTACCGGTGGGGGACGGACTGCTGATCGCGCTGCGCGGCGTCAACCTGAATCCACAGTCCCAGCCTGAGGATATGGTTTCCGTTCGCCTGTGGGTCGAGGAGCATCGCATCATCAGCACCCGCAAGCGGCGCCTGTTGTCGGTCGGGGACCTGCTGGGATCGCTGGAAGCGGGTCGCGGACCGCAGGGCACCGCGGAGCTACTGGTCGCCCTGACCGACTTGCTGGTATGGCGCATGAGTGACACGGTCGATAGATTCGAAAGCGATATCGATGAACTGGAGGACCGTGTGCTCGAGACCGGCGGCGGCAGCCTGCGTTCGGAGCTGGCCCAGCTGCGCAAGCAGACCATTACCCTGCGTCGCTACCTGGCGCCGCAGCGGGAAGCACTATCGCGGCTGCTGGTGGAAAAGGTCGCCTGGTTCGATGAGGCTAGCCGTATTCGCCTGCGCGAGGTGAGTGACCGCTTGCAGCGGCATATCGAGGATATCGACGCGGTGCGGGAGAGGGCGGCGGTGACCCAGGAGGAGCTGCTGAGCCGCAATTCCGAGCAGCTCAACAGCCGCATGTACGTGCTCTCGGTCGTGGCCGCTATTTTCCTGCCGCTGGGTTTTCTTACCGGTCTTCTGGGCATCAATGTTGGCGGGATACCGGGCGCAGACAATCCCGACGCTTTTTTCTGGTTCACCGGCCTGCTTCTGGTTGCGGTTGCGCTGCAGGTGCTGGTGTTTCGCTGGCGTAAGTGGCTCTGAGCTTTTTGTCCTGAGCGCGATCAGCCGAATACGGTCACTGTTTGCCGGGTAAAGGCACAGAGGCGGCCGCTGCTGTCCCAGAGCTTTGCCCCGATCACCCCGTAACCATCCGCTGCCTGTTCCACCTCGGCCAGGTATTGCCACCATTCCGTCGCCGGCTTATCGGACAGCGGCTCCATAAATTCGATGGTCCAGGTGAGCGAGCTGGCGGGCGCCGGCTGGCTCAGCATGGGCAGCAGCGCGGGAGGCCAGGCATCGATAAGTGCCAGCAGGTGGCCAATTGCCGCGGGCGCGCCGCTGGTTTCCTCATGACGGAAACGCACCCAGCCACCCAGTTCACGCACGTGGCTACCCGAGAAGGGCATGGCACCGCGGGCGAAGCGGTAGTCGAAGTGACGGGTAAACTCCGGAACCAGGCCGGGGATATCCGGCAGGGCAGGGCACTGGTCCGGTGAGGGGAATTCCGGTGCCGGCGCCATTTCCGCGTGCACGGAAGATTGCCGGCCACAACCGAAGCTCGCCAGAGCAGCCAGGACCGGCTGACCATTCTGGAGAGCGCGTCCCTCCACCTGGGTCACCGATTTGCCTGCGCGTAGCACATCTGTATCGAGTTGCAGATCACCGGGCTCTGCCGGTGCTATGAATGAAAACGTGATGGAGCGCAGGCTGGCGTCGCCGGAGACCCGCCCCGACATGGGCTCGTGCAGCATGGCCGCTACCAGTCCGCCAAAGGTGGCTCGCCCCTGCGCCCAGCCCTCCGGAATGTGCACGGCACCGCCGGAGCGCCAATTGGGGAAGAGTCGATCGAATTCCATTTCTTACCTCGGGTTCAGTCGGTCTCGGGCTCAGGAAAAGGTGTGGCTGTCTTCGGGGAAAATGCCGTTTTTCACATCTGCGGCATACTTGTGCAGTGCACCGGGAATATCGCCGGCTTCGACGAGAAAGTTCTTGGAAAATTTCGGCGGTTTTTCGGTCAGGCCGAGAATATCGTTGATCACCAGCACCTGTGCGTCGGTATCGCGACCCGCGCCGATACCGATGGTGGGCATGGAGACGCTGTCGGTAATGCGCTTGGCCAGTTGCGCCGGAACGCACTCCAATACCAGCAGGTCAGCGCCCGCCTCATCCAGCTCTGCCGCATCCGTGAGGATCTGGCCGGCAGTGTCCTCGTCCCGCCCCTGTACGCGGAAACCGCCCAGTTTGTGCACAGATTGCGGTGTCAGCCCCAGGTGGGCACAGACGGGAATGCCGCGGTCGGTGAGAATCTTTACGGTCTCAGCCAGCCAGGCTCCGCCCTCGATTTTCACCATATGGGCCCCCGCCTGCATGATGCGGGTGGCGTTGGCGAGCGCCTGCTCCGGAGTGGCATAAGTCATGAAGGGCATATCCCCCATGATCAGGGATTTTTTGTTGCCGCGGGCCACCGCTTCCACGTGGTAAATCATCTGTTCCATGGTGACGGGGATGGTGCTGTCATAACCGAGCACCGTCATGCCCAGAGAGTCCCCGACCAGTACTGCCTCTACACCGGTGCGTTGTGCCATGGCTGCCATGGGCGCGTCATAAAGGGCGACGGTGATGAACTTCTCACCATCCTCCTTCATCTTGCGCAGTGTCTGTACGGTGATGGGTTTGCTGAGTTCGCTGGGGGTGTACGGCATGGCGATCAGTTTCCGGGGTTGTAGTAGTGGCGGCCACTGTTGATGGTGAGCAGGTATTCCACCAGCTGTCGGTAGTCTTGCGGGCGGTCGACGATGTCGATGTCCTCACTGTTGACGATCAACAGGGGCGCCTGGTCATAGTAGTGAAAGAAGTTGGTGTAGGCTTCATTCAGGAGCGCCAGGTAATCGTTACTGATCGACTTTTCTGCCGCGATGCCGCGGGTGCGAATACGCTCCTGCAGGACATTGAGGGGAGCCTGCAGGTAGATCACCAGATCAGGCTTGGGCGCCTGCAGGGTCAGGTGGTGATAAACCTGCTTGTAGAGAGCCAGCTCGTCCGCATCCAGCGTGACTTCTGCAAACAGCTGGTCTTTCTCGATCAGGAAGTCGGATACCCGTACCGGCTTGAACAGGTCATCCTGCCGCAGTCCCTGGATTTGCTGCGAGCGCTGCAGGAGGAAATGCATCTGCGTCGGCAGAGCGGCGCTCTTGGGGTCGCGATAAAAGCGCTCCAGGAAGGGATTGTCTTCGGGCAGTTCCAGCAGGGTGTCGTAATTGAAAGTGGCGGCGAGCTTTTTCGCAAGGGTGGTCTTGCCAACGCCAATGTTGCCCTCGACGGCAATAAAGCGGGGCAATTCCCGCTCGGTAAGGTTGAGTTCTTGTAACAGCGTTTCGTTGTGCTCTGGTGACACTGGCGGCTACTCCTTGATGTTATCGTTACCGCAGTCGGCTCCGGCTATTTCACCTCGCCGCGCCTTTTAAAAACAATTCTCTGCACCCGTCGCTGACGTTTTAACCCAGTTTTTCGAGTCGGTTGGGCGGGCAGTGCCGCAGCAGTTCCTGAATCGACTCGCCTTCGGGCAGCGTAAGCCGTGGCTCCAGCTCGGCCAACGGTAGCAGTACAAAGTTGCGCTCACCAATGCGCGGGTGTGGGACCTGCAAGCGCTGGGAGTTGATGGTCTCGCGGCCGAACAGGAGGATGTCCAGGTCAAGGGTGCGTGCGCCCCAGCGCACCGAGCGCTCCCGTCCATGCCGGGCTTCAATTGCCTGCAAATGATCCAGCAGTGCCTCTGCCTCCAGAGCGGTTTCGAGTTCGGCAACTGCATTGATGTAATCGGGTTGATCCCCCGGCCCTACCGGGGCACTTAAATAGAAACTGGAGCAGCGCAACACGCGGGTCTGCGGCAAAGCGGCCATGGCCTCGAGGGCGTTACTGAGCTGCTGCTCTGGATTGTCCAGGTTGCTGCCGAGGCCGATATACACTCCGCCGATCACTGTCGCTACTCCGGCTTCGGGCGACGGCGCCGGCCACCGCGGGAGCCGCGACCACGCCGGCCACCACCACTGCGCTGGACCTTCCGCACCAGTTCCGCACGGCCCTCTTCGTCCGCTTCCTGGAAGTCGGTCCACCACTGGCCCAGCCCCGGCTCCAGCTCGCCGCAGGCTTCACGCAGCAGCAGGAAGTCATAGGCGGCGCGGAAACGCGGGTGCTCGCTCAGGCGTTGCGCCCGGCTGCCGTTGCGCTGTGGCAACCGCAGCTGCAGCTCCCAGATTTCCCGCATGGGGATCGAGAAACGCTTGGGGATCGCTGTGTGGGCCAGCTGGGAACTCACACCCTTCTGGGCAGCCTGGGCCAGCGCTGGCACTGGCGGTGTGCCCTTGCCCTGCAGCTTCTGTTGCTCGGCGCGGACGGCGGGCCACAGCAGGGCTGCGTAGAGGAAGGCGGGGGTGACGCGTTTGTCCTCGCGGATGCGCAGATCGGTATTGCGTAGCGCCAGCCGGGTCAGCTCGAGTGCGGTCGGGTCTTTGAGGGCTGCGGCATTGTCCGGAAACAGGTGTTCCCACAGCCGGTACTGGCGCAGCAGCTCGAAAGTCCGCTCCCCGTGGCCGGCCATGAGCAGCTTGAGTATTTCGTCGAACAGGCGCGCCGGTGCAATGTTGCGCAGCAGCGGCGCCAGCTCCTGAAGCGGTGCGGCGGTGCGCTCCTCAATTTCGAAGTCCAGCTTGGCGGCAAAACGGACGGCGCGCAGCATGCGAACCGGGTCTTCCTTATAGCGGGTGGCGGGGTCGCCGATCATGCGGATCAGGCGGTCGTGGATATCCTTTACCCCACCGGTATAGTCGTGGACCTCAAAACCCTTGATGGTGTAGTAGAGGGCGTTGACGGTGAAGTCGCGGCGAGCGGCATCGCTGGCCAGGTCGCCATAGACGTTATCCCGCAGCAGCATGCCGTGTTCCGACTGCTGGGCCTCGTGCTCCTCACCCTCGCTGTGGTGACCGCGGAAAGTGGTGACCTCAATGATCTCGCGACCAATGCGGGCATGGAGGATGCGGAAGCGGCGGCCGACGATGCGTGCACCGCGGAATAGCTTTTTGGCCTCTTCCGGTGTGGCGTCTGTCGCAACGTCAAAATCCTTCGGGTGCCCGCCGAGCATCAGGTCGCGGACACCGCCACCAACTATATAGGCCTGGAAGCCCGCATCCTGAAGCCGCTTCATCACCGTGAGCGCGGCCCGGCTGATTTCTTTGCGGGAAATATTGTGGTCACCGCGCGGCACGATCCGGGGACCGCTCGGTTCTGCCGGCTTGCGCCAGCGTTTGATAGTACTGATCAGGGAGTTGAGCATACGGCTGTCTGTCTTGACTGCTGCCAGCGCGATGTGGCGTAGAGGTCCCAATGAGGGCGGATTCTACCACAGCTGTGGACAGAGTCAGATTTTGACAGCAGTTGCGAGGTCCCGATAGGGAAGAAAGAAGGAAGGGAGGGAATTATTCTTATTTGGATGAAGGCAGCGGCTTCCTTGCGCTCTCAATTTGCTTCTAGCAAACACCCTCTCCCAGGTACAAAACAGTCAGTTTGTAACGCGCTTGTTATTCTTGTTCTCTTCTTGCTCTTATTGTTATTTTTTATTGTTATTGTTCTTCTCGGCTTGGTCCCTGTTTGCTTTTATTTACGACCGCGCCGTCATTTTTATTCTTATTGTGTGTCGCCCGCTTATTGTTGAATGTTATTAGGGCGCAGGTTGCCATTTATTTTTATTCTTGGCTGTTCTTGTTGTTTGCACTAGAGATAAAGCACTAAGCGTGCCAACTTTTAAAAACCCCTTAAAATCAATAGGTTAGAATTTTAAAGAATTGTAAGGCGCCAAATAACAAGTCTCTGGCGTTACGGATAGCGCGTCAGTTGTTACTCGTGGTGAGACCCGGGTAACACTTTGGGTACCCCTCAAGTGGGGCTGCCAATCACAGGTGCTAGGAGTAAAGTCAGTTTGGGCGTGTGGGGCATGGTGCCGTCATCCAAGCCGCAGGCGGCGGCAATAGGCGGTGACAGGAGTTGTGGTGACCGTAGCCACGGTGACCGTAGTCGTGGGAAGAGCCGGAGGTTGCCACCGGCAGGGACTGCCGATGGCCTCTGGGCTGGAGTCGGAGTGGCGGATCAGGCCTCGGCGGCGGTGCGACTCTTTTTCTTGCGTGGAATGCCCAGTTTCTGGCGACGCTCCCACAGACACTTGCGGCTGACACCCAGTTTCTTGGCCAGCTCGGTTTCGCTCATGGTGTCCTGGTGTTCCAGAACAAAGCGGGCGAAGTAGTCCTCCAGGGAGAGGTCTTCGCGGGGATCGGTGTGCAGGCTGCGCGGGCGGCGCTCGGGGTCCGCCTCGTCTACCGGTACCAGGTCCAGGTCGATATCCAGAGTGCGGTGATCGATTTCGGTGCAGTCGTCTTCGGTGAGAATGACGGAGCGCTGGATGGCATTTTCCAGTTCGCGCACGTTACCTGGCCAGGTGTAGGTGGTCACTGCCTGGATGGCTTCCGGCGACAGTTTCAGCGTTGGGCGTTCGACGCGGGCGCAGAACTTTTCCAGCAGGTGCTCGGCGATGGAAAGGACGTCCTTGCCGCGTTCGCGCAATGGCGGCAGGGTCATCTGCACCACATTGATGCGGTAATAAAGGTCTTCACGGAACTTATGCTCGCTGGCCAGCTGGCGCAGGTTGCGATGGGTCGCCGCCACCAGGCGCACATCCACCTTGCGGGATTCCACTGCACCAATGGGGCGCACTTCGCCCTCCTGCAGCACCCGCAGCAGCCGGGCCTGCGCCTCCAGCGGCAATTCGCCGATTTCGTCGAGGAACAGGGTGCCGCCATCGGCGGCGGCCACCAGGCCTTCCCGGGCGGTCTGGGCACCGGTAAAGGCGCCTTTCTCATGGCCGAAAAGCTCCGCTTCGATCAGCGTCTCCGGGATGGCAGCGCAGTTGACCGAAATCAGGGGTTTGCCGGCGCGCCGGCTCTGCTCGTGAATGGCCCGGGCAACAAGCTCCTTACCGGTACCGGTTTCACCATGGACCAGTACGGTGGCATCCGTGGGAGCCACCTTCTTGATGCGGGCATAGAGTTCCCGCATGACAGGGCTGTCACCGATCATACCGGCAATAGCGCCCCCCTGCTGACGAGCGGTGGGCGCCTGGGCGCGACTCTGTTCAGCCTTGCCGATAACACGCCGTACGGTGGCAATCATCTCGTCGTGATCAAAGGGTTTGGCGATATAGTCGGCGGCGCCCATGCGCATGGAGTCCACCGCGGAGCGCAGGCTGGCGTAACTGGTCATGATCAGCACTGGCACATCCCCTGCGAGCTTCAGCAGGTCGGTGCCGGGCGCGCCGGGCAGGCGCAGGTCGGAGATGATCAGATCCATGTCGCTGAGACGGTACTTGGTGGTCGCCTCGCGCACAGAACCAGCCTCGCTGACCCGGTAGCGGTGCCGCTCGAGGAGCTTGCGCAGCGCCGTCCGGATAATGGCTTCATCTTCGACGATCAGGATGTGGCTCATGTGTTACGCCTGGTTACAAAACACTCAATGAACGCCTAGTTTTACCTGCCGGGCGTTTCGATGCAACCCGTTTGGCGGACTGAAACCCCTGCACCGTGTCACCAGATTTCTCTGCAGGCGCCATGGGGCGGGGGCTGTCGGCAGGTCACTGGCCAGTCACAGAGGCAGCTGCACCACGAATTTGGCACCGCGACCGGTTTCCGGGTTGGCCGGACTGACCAGTTCCAGCTGGCCACCGTGCTCCTCCACGATGCTGTATACCATCGCCAGGCCCAGTCCGGTGCCCTCGCCGGGTTCCTTGGTGGTAAAGAAGGGCTCCAGGATCCGCTCCCGGTGCTGCGGCGAGATGCCGGGGCCATCGTCGATGACGGCGACGCAGGCGCAGCCTGCAAACCGGTAGCCATCAATCTGGATGTTGCCGCCGTCGGGGCTGGCATCGCGGGCGTTGCTGAGCAGGTTGATAAACACCTGGATCAGGCGCTGGTTGTCCCCCGGGGCGATCAGGTCCTCAGGCACCGCATTGGTGAAGGTGACCTGGGTCTTGTCCCGCTGCAGCGAGAGCAATTGCACCGCTTCCTCGACACAGGAGTAGAGATCGACCGGGGCGCGCTCGCTCTCCTGGCTGCCGCTGTGGGAGAAGTTCACCAGCGAATGCACGATGCGGCTGATGCGCTGGGTCTGGCTGAGGATCTGGTCCGCCGTTTCTCGCACTTCCTCTGGTTCGGATTCAAAGTGCAGGTTCTGCGCCAGGCAGGCGATGCCGGTGACCGGATTGCCTACCTCGTGGGCGACACCGGCGGCCAGTCGACCCACCGAGGCGAGGCGCTCGCTGTGCATGAGCTCCTGCTCCAGGATCTGGGTTTCGGTGATGTCCTCAATCAGCAGCATCTGGCCGTCGCCGCGTTCGCCCCGATTGCGGCCGCCGCGGGTGCTCTTCATGCGGGTCTTGTGCAGGTTGAGCCAGTGGCTGTTGCCTTCGAGGTTTACTTGACGCTTGAACAGGCTGTCTTCCATTGAGCCGGCAAACTCCGTCAACAATCCACGCCAGGGTTCCGCCAGGTAGTCCAGCTTCGAGCCGATGACCTCACTGCCGGCGACACCGGTGAGATCCTGCATGGCGTAATTCCACAGCAGAATCTCGCCATCGCGGCCCAGTGAGCAGGCAGCCATGGGCAGTTCTTCCAGCATCTGCCGGTGGTAGAGGCGCAGGTTGTTGAGTTCCGCCGCCAGGCCGGTGAGCTGGTTTTTGTACCGGCTGAGACGCGACTCGATCAGGTGGATATCCTTGTGTGCCGGCTGGCCGCTGTCCTTGAAGGGGAAGTGGCGGTCGATGATCTGGCCTGCCAGCACCCGTCCCAGCAGGCCCGAGAGGTTGGCCTCCAGCTTGTCCCGCAGCTGGCGCAGTGCCAGCGGGCGCCGCTCGTCCGCCGGCAGGCTGAGCTGGCGCAGGGCGCGGTTCACTTCCTGGCTGGCGGTGGTGGCGCCGAGGCTTTCCGCGAGGCGCAGGCGAAAATCCGCAGCGGAAGTCACATCCAGCTGCAGGCGCAAGGCCTGGCTGAGGCTGTCGTCACTGCAGAGATCAGCTGCGTATTGTTCCAGGCTGCTGGTTTCCGTGGTCAGTGAGATACCTACAAACAGCAGGACATTGACGGCTAGCGAGAGCGTGGTGATCTGGGTCCAGATGGCCATGCCCAGCGGAATCTGGATTTCCGTGCCCGGCAGTGTGAATCCGCTCAAGCCGAGGATCGACGGCAGCAGTAGACCGCAGGCCCAGATCACCATGCCCGCGACCAGGCCGGCAATGAACCCGCGCCGGTTGCCCGGTGGCCAGTGAATGACCGCGAAAATTCCCGGCAGAAACTGCAGTGAGGCGATAAAGGCCAGCAGAGCCAGGTCGGACAGGGACAGGCGGTTGTTCAGCAACAGGTAGAAGGCGAATCCGGCCAAGAACAGCGCTGCTACCAGAGCGCGGCGCAGCCACACCAGCTGCCGGTACATGTTGTCCTCTGAATGCCAGCGGGTGCCGGGCAGCAACCAGTGGTTCATCACCATGGTGGACAGCGCCAGGGTCATCATGATCAGTGCCCCCGTGGCGGCGGACAGGCCGCCCACAAAGGCGATCGTGGTCAGCAGGGCGGAGCCGCTGGCGCGGGGCACGGCCAGGGCAAAGTATTGCACCGGCTCGGCCACATCCAGTGCGAAGCCAGCCCACATGATGGGGAAGATGGGCAGAGCCATCAGCAGCAGGAACAGTGGAAAGCCCCAGCTGGCCACCCGCAGGTTTTTGGATGCCGGCTGCTCGGCGATGCTCAGATAGAAGATGTGTGGCATGGCCACCGCCGTGGCGATAAACACCAGCAGCAGGGTGTGGGAGGAACCCTGCTGGATGGGGGCGTACAGCAGTTGCTGCATGTCGGGGTTTTCCCGCAGCCACTGATCGAGTCCCCCGAAGCCGTCAAACACCCCGTAAATGGCGTAGCCGCCGACCGCCAGCAGAGCCACCAGTTTGACCAGGGATTCCAGGGCCATTGCGCTGGCCAGACCGGCCCGGCGCTTGCGGGTGGCGCCGTACATGCTGGTGAACAGCGCAAGCAGCACGCAGTAGAAGAAGGCGATCAGGTTTTTGCTGTTGATGCCCGCCTCGGGCAGTCCCAGTGCCGCCACACTGTCCCGGGACAGCAACGCCAGTGTCTCCGCAACCGCCTGAATCTGCAGGGCGATCAGGGGTAACAGGCCCAGCAGCATGAACAGTGTGGCCAGGGTGCCCGCCTGACGGCTGTGGTAGCGGAACACCAGCAGGTCCGCCGGTGAGGTCAGCTGGTAACGCTGCGCCAGCCTCGCCAGGGGTTCCAGTGCCACCGGGGCAAACAGGAACATGGCCCCGGTGCCCAGGTAGTAGGCGAGGACGCCGTAACCGTATTGCCAGGCCAGGTCGACGATGCCGTAAAAGGTCCATGCCGACAGGGACACACCGAGGGAGAGTACAAACACCAGCGGGTGGCGCACCCAGCGGGACGGCAGCCACCCCTTGGAGGTGGCAAAGGCGACGAAGAACAGCGCGGCAATATAAGCCACGCCGATCAGGGCGATTTGCGCGATCTCAAAGCTCATCGTTCTTCCGCCGCATCTGCACAATGACCGCCAACAGGATCAGGGCGATCCACAAGATGAAGGGCCGGTACCAGGCGCCAGCGGGATTGATCATCCAGGTAAAAACAGTGGGGGAGAATACATAGCCCACCAGTACCAGCAGAATCAGAAGGGTGCGATTGCTCATAGGGTCACTCGGGACCCGGTCGAATTTCACCGTGCACAAGCGCGATGGTGAAGCTGATCCGGGTGAAGGTCGCGCCAGGCGACAGTTGTCGCCGGCGCCGAGATGTTAACGGCCGCGCCGGGTCACTGCAATTGCCGGTCCCGGCGATCCACCTGGTGGCGCTGCCAGCGGGCAGTGGCCCAGTGCAGGATGGCGGCGGTGGATTCACCTTCGAGTTCGGAGGGCACACGAAAGCCGAGAAAGCGCAGTGCCGTGCAGAGGTTTTCCGACGGCCGGCGGTCGTCGATGGCCGGGGCGTGATTCTGTTTGCTGAGCTTTTGCCCGGCGGGACCCATGACCAGGGGCAGGTGCCCGAATAGCGGAGGCTCTGTACCGAGCAGGCGGAACAGTCGTTGCTGGGCACCAGTGGTTTCCAGCAGGTCGGCACCGCGCACAACATGGGTCACTCCCTGATCGATATCGTCCACCACCACGGCCAGTTGGTAGGCGTAGAGGCCGTCGCGACGCTTGAGAATGGTGTCTTCGTGGATCTGCTGGTGCTGCTGGCCCTGCCAGATATCGTCGAACGATTCGGTTCCACCGGCGCAGCGCAAGCGCAGGGCGTTTGGCTGCTCGGGGTTGAGTCGCTCCCGGGGGGTGTCGCGGCAGCCCTCGTTGTCATGGCCACCGCGTTTGCGAATCTGTGCCCGGGAGCACTGGCACGGATAGAGCAGGCCCTGCCCGGCGAGTGTGTCCAGGGTCTCTTCATACAGGGCGTGTCGGTGACTCTGCCATTCCAGCGGGCCATGCCAGTGCAGGCCGTGGGCCTCGAGGGATCTGATGATGCGATCAGCGGCACCTGGTTCTTCCCGTGGTGGATCCAGGTTTTCCATCCGTACCAGCCAGCGGCCGCGGTGGGCGATGGCATCGAGATAGCTACCCAGTGCACAGACGAGTGAACCAAAGTGCAGGGGGCCGGTGGGAGAGGGCGCGAATCGGCCGATGTAAGGAGTGACGTTACTCAATGGTACTGAGCGGGTCTGGTGGCGGTTTCGTTCCAGGAGCCTTCTTTATGCAGTGGGGCCCCGGCAATCGTCCCAGGAGTGGCGCCCGGCCCGGCCTTCCCTGGCCGGGCGTGAGCCCGAGTAGCGAGCGGTGCTCGCCAGACACCCGGTCTCAACCGGAAATCTGCTTTTCCTTGATTTCCGCCAGGGTCTTGCAGTCTACACACAGCGTGGCGGTGGGGCGGGCTTCCAGTCGGCGGATGCCGATTTCAACACCGCAGGCCTCGCAGTAGCCATAGTCGTCCTGGTCGATCAGCTCGAGAGTCGCATCGATTTTTTTGATCAGCTTGCGCTCGCGGTCGCGGGTGCGCAGTTCCAGGCTGAATTCCTCTTCCTGGCTGGCACGGTCTGCCGGGTCCGGGAAGTTCGCTGCCTCATCCTTCATGTGGGAAACGGTGCGGTCCACTTCCGCCATTAGCTCGGCCTTCCAGGCCAGCAGCAAGTTGCGGAAATGCTCCTGCTGCTTCTCATTCATGTACTCTTCGCCCTTCTTCTCCTTGTAGGGCTCCAAGCCGTGCAGAGATTCGGTGCTCGCAGCAGTTTTGGGCATAGTCGTTGCCTCTCTTTACTAATCGGGCCCCCGAATATGGGGCCGCTACCACCAAAATCAACGTGTGCTATTCAAACCACGTGAATCAGCACACTAGCCTAGACCGGATTTTTCCGGCGCGGTACGTTTTCTGACCGGTATCGGCGGAAAACCGCAACAGGCTCTTCCCTCCCCGGCGCCAAACCCCCTGGCGACCGAGAGCGAGGAAGCTATCAAATCTCTGCGGTTCGCGCCACAAAATGTTGTCTGGTATGTTCTGGCGCTCAAATTATCCGCAAAGGTTGCGCTGTGAAGTTTAATCCTCCACTGCAGCAGGGGACTCTGCTGCGCCGCTACAAGCGTTTTCTCGCCGATATCGAGACTGCCACTGGTGAATTATTGACCATCCACTGTCCAAACACCGGCTCCATGAAGAATTGCTGGGCAGAGTCCACGCCCTGCTGGTATTCGGATTCCGGTAATCCAAAAAGAAAATACCGCCACACCCTGGAGGTTACCACCACCCCCGAGTCGGCCCTGGCGGGTGTGAATACCGGACGCGCCAACGCACTGGTTGAAGAGGCCATCGCAAGCGGGATTATCAGCGAGCTGCAGGGTTACGAAAACGTGCGCCGGGAGGTGCGTTACGGCGAGGAAAACAGTCGCATCGACCTGTTGCTGAGTGGCGAGCCGGGCGACTGTTACGTGGAAGTCAAAAACGTGACGCTGGCTGAGGGCGCGCGGGGACTGTTCCCTGACGCCGTCAGCGCAAGAGGTTCAAAGCACCTGCGGGAATTACAGAAAATGGCCGGGAGCGGCGCGCGGGCCGTGTTGTTCTATTGCGTGCAGCACTCGGGCATCGAGACCGTCGAGGCGGCGCGGGATATTGACCCCGCCTATGCCGCGGCCCTGGACGAGGCCGTCGCCGCCGGGGTTGAGGTGCTGGCCTATCGGGCGGCGATCAGTGCCGGGGAGATCCGGCTGGAGCGGGCGCTGCCATTTCTCGGCGGCGCCTGAACCTTTCTGGCCCGGCGCTCACTCCGCCAAGAGAACGTAAAGCCCTTCTTGCGTATGTTCGATGGGGACCGGGGTCAGGGCCTCACCGGCACAGGGCCCCGCAATGCATTCACCGGACTCAATGACGAACAGGGCGCCGTGGGACGCGCACTGGATCAGGGCGCCGTCCGGGTCCAGAAACTGGTCTTCCTGCCAGTCCAGGTTGATGCCCCGGTGCGGGCAGGAGTTCTTGTAGGCGTAAATCTCACCATCTTTCATTACCGCGAACACATTGTCCGTGCCCGCTGCAGTGTCGCCGAGGGAGAAGCCCCTGGATTGCCCCTCGGTCAGTTCGTCATATCGGCAAAGAAAATATTTCTGCATAACTGCACCAGCTCTGGAATCGGTGTTACTTGGCGCCACCTGTTTCGGCGCGCATTTATTCCGGAGCGGCGAGTGTAATGGAAGTTTCCCGCGTTTGCCCATCGCGGACGTAGCTGAGGCTGACTTCATCCCCGGCGCGGTGGTTCTCCAGCGCATTGAGCAGATCGTCGTAATTGCGCACTGGCTGACGGCCGATGCCGACAATCACGTCGCCCAGCTGCCAGCCCCCATTGGGTGCGCGGTAGATGCCGCGCAGCCCGGCTTGTTCTGCCGGCATACCCGGCGCGGTTCGCAGCACCGCCACACCCTCGAACCCATAGCGGCTGGCCCACTGGTCCGGCGCGGACTCGATACCCAGTACCGGCCGCACCAGGCGGCCGTGGGCAATGAGCTCTGGCACGATCTTCTTCACGGTATCCACGGGGATGGCAAAACCAATGCCGACACTGGCGCCGCTGGGGCTGTAGATGGCGGTGTTGACGCCGATCAACCGTCCGCGGCTGTCCAGCAGCGGACCACCGGAGTTGCCGGGGTTGATGGCCGCATCCGTCTGGATCACGTTGCGAATGGTGCGGTTATTGGCCGCCTGGATCTCCCGGCCGAGGGCGCTGACCACACCGGTGGTCAGGGTGGTATCGAGGCCGAAGGGGTTGCCGATCGCCAGCACCTTGCGGCCTACCGCCAGGTCGCGGGAGGAGCCAGCGACCAGTGGTTTCAGCAGTTCAATCGGAGCGTCGATACGCAACACGGCCAGGTCTTTTTCCGGGGCCGTGCCCACCAGCAGCGCGGGCCACTCGCTGCGATCCTGCAGGGTGATAGTGACCTGACGCGCGCCCTCGATGACATGGAAGTTGGTGACAACATGGCCCTGTTCGTCCCAGATAAAACCGCTGCCGGCGCCGCGGGGCACCGATTGCACACGCAGGCTCCAGCGGTCCCGCACCAGCGTCTCATTGGTAACGTACACCACCGACGGACTGGCGAAATTGAACACCTCCATGGTGTTGCGTTCGTCGTCAGTGGAAAAGTCCGGCAGGGGGCTGGCGTCGGCTCTGGCGGATAGCGCCACGAGCAACAGGATCAGCAGCAGGGGGGAGAAAGCGAGGCGCAGGATTTTCAGTCTGTTCATGGTCGGACAGGTCAGCTTGTTAGTACGAGATGGGCCCTGGTTGCCCGATGCCAGCCTGTGAGGTCAGCGTGGGCGCACGGGCCCACGCTCACTTTTATGTCGGTCGCGAATTAGCCGCGGGGGTTCTGCAGGGCGAGGATGCGATCCTCCAGCGGCGGATGGCTGGCGAGCAGTGCACCCATGTTGCCATAGATGCCAAATGCCTTCATGTTGCTGGGCAGGGGTTCCTCGCGGCCCACTTCGGACTCCGCCTTGATTCGAGCCAGTGCGGCGGCCATGCCCTCGCGGCTGGCGAGATGGGCGCCGGCGGCGTCCGCACGAAATTCGCGTCGGCGGCTGAACCAGGCCACCACCATCATCGCCAGCACGCCGAAGATCATGTCCATGATGATGGAGGTGATGAAGTAGCCGATCCCCAGCCCCTGCTCGTTTTTCAGCAGTACCCGATCCACAAAGAAACCGACCAGGCGCGCGAAGAACATTACGAAGGTGTTGAGCACACCCTGGATCAGCGCCAGCGTGACCATGTCACCGTTGGCCACGTGGCCGATCTCGTGCCCGATGACCGCGCGGGCCTCCTCGCGGGGAAAGCGCTGCAGCAGGCCGGCGCTTACGGACACGAGCGCGCTGTTACGGTTCCAGCCTGTGGCAAAGGCGTTGGCCTGGGGCATGGGGAAGATACCCACATCCGGCATGCCGATACCGGCCTTGTCTGCCAGTTCGCGCACGGTGTCCACCAGCCACTTTTCATCCGCGTTCTGCGGTTGCGTGATCACTCGGGTGCGGGTGCTCATCCGGGCGATTGTCTTGGAAAGCAGCAGGGATATGAGGGCGCCGCCAAAACCGAAGATGGCGCACATCAGCAGTAATGCGGACATATTGAGATCGACGCCGTTGGCGGCGAGGATTCCGGGAATGCCCAGCAGGTTGAAAACAATACCAACCAGAACCAGAACGGCCAGGTTAGTCATCAGAAACAGACCAATGCGCAACATCGGCACTCTCCATTGTGTGTTCTATCAGAGAGAGTGTAGATAGGGCCGCCCGGCCCGGTTTCAAGCCCGGCGGCAAAAGGCGGCGGGTAGTTTTTGCCTCGGGTTAGCGCCTGCCCATGGAAGACAGGTGGCGGTCGGCCTCACTGGCCAGCCTGGCCTTCAGGTCCGGATCCAGGTCATTCCAGTGCACGTCCAGCAGGGCGCCTTGAAGGGCGTAGAGGAGCACCCGGGAGGCGTTGATGCCGCGGCTGCGGATACTGATAAATGCTTCCACCGGCCCGACGCGGTGCAGGTCATCGCGGGAGCGTATCCCGACCGAATGCAGAATATTGACGGAGGCGAGGCCCAGGTTCTTGAGCTGCAGGAGTTCAGACTGGTTCGTGTGCATGAGTGATATCCCTATCCTGATTCCACGGGCAACCGGTTGCACGGTTTCGCTCGGTCACATCCTGTGTCCGGCGAGCCAACATAACATACTTGTTTGAAAGGCTAAAACTCCACCGTTTTTGCAATTAAAAAACATTCTCAAATCGATTTAGGGTTCGGCTCCTGCGGCATTTCCGGCGCGCCGGGGTGATTGATTTGTTACAGTAAACGGCATTGAGCCTGTGTACTGAAGAATAGGTTTTACCCTACATCTGGCAAGTCTGGAGCCGCTGATGTTAACCGCACCCCTTGAACGCATGTTGTTCGGACTCAGCGACGATCATGTGATCCTGGAGCCCGGCTCAGGCCAGCTGATGCACCCGGAAGCTCTGGTCGCCTTTCAGCGGCTCGGTGAAGATGCGCGCGATGTCGGCTTTGATCCACAGGTGGTGTCGGGTTTTCGCAGTTTTGATCGCCAGCAGACCATCTGGAATCGCAAGGCGCGCGGCGAGCGGCCGCTGCTGGACAGTGCCGGGGAGCCTCTCGATTTCGAAAAACTCGCTGCCGAGGACGTGGTGTTTGCCATTCTGCGCTGGTCGGCGCTGCCCGGTGGTTCACGGCACCACTGGGGAACGGACTTTGATGTGGTCGATGTCGCCGCCATGCCGGATAATTACCAGCCTCAGCTGACACCACAGGAAGTCTGCGACGAGGGACTTTTTGGTCCTTTCCACTGCTGGCTCGACGAACGTATCGCCGCCGGCGAAAGCTACGGCCTGTTCCGACCCTACGCAGAGGATCGCGGCGGTGTGGCACCGGAGCGCTGGCACCTGAGTTACGCACCGGCGGCGCTGGAACTGCAGGCGCTGCTGACTGTGGAGCGACTGGGAGAACGGGTTCGCAAGAGCAGCCTGGAGCTGGGCGAAACCGTCCTTGAGCATCTGGATGCTATCTTTGAGCGTTTCGTGCAGGTGCCGCTACAGTGCTATCCACCACAGAATTCATAGAGCGAGGATCGCTTATCAACGGCGATATTGAACAGCGGGATATCTGGAATGCCATGCGTGCCGAGGCCAGCGAGGTGGCCGCGGGTGAGCCGGTGCTGGCCAGCTATTTCCACAACACTATCCTGCGCCACAAGTCCCTGAATGACGCGCTCGCCTATCAGCTGGCGTCGGTTCTGGACCACAACGCCCTGACGGCGACGGCGCTGCAGGAGGTGATCGCCGAGGCGCTGTCGCAGGATGTCAGTATCGGCCGCTGCATGCAGGCGGATATCTGTGCCTGGTACGACCGGGACCCGGCCTGCGACCAGTACATAACGCCCTTTCTTTACTTCAAAGGCTTCCACGCGCTGCAGTCGCACCGCATCGCCCACTGGCTCTGGCAGCAGGGCCGGCGCACGCTGGCGCTGTATTTCCAGAGTCGTGTATCGGAGCAGTTTGCCGTTGATATCCACCCGGCCGCCCGTTTTGGTTGCGGTATCATGATCGACCACGCGACCGGCCTGGTGGTGGGGGAGACCTGTGTCGTGGAGGATGACGTGTCGATCCTGCACTCCGTGACCCTGGGTGGCAGTGGCAGTGGTGGTGGCGACCGCCATCCGAAAATTGGACGCGGGGTGATGATCGGTGCCGGTGCCAAGATTCTGGGGCCGGTGCGCATCGGCACTGGAGTGAAAGTTGCCGCAGGCAGCCTGGTGCTGTCGGATGTGGCGGAACACAGCACCGTGGCCGGTGTGCCCGCCCGCCAGGTGGGCGGACTCACGGCCGCCGCCCCCGCTTACACCATGGACCAGACACTGGATGCCAGCGATTCGGATGAAAGCACTGATGAGCACCGCTGAGCGCTGGGCAGCGCTCACGGATAGGCCGAAAAATTACGAGAACAATAAAACGCCCCACCAGGGGTAAGGAGAGGAGAGCCCATGTCGGAGCTTCGCTACAGCGTGATCTTTCGCGGGGACCTGGAACCGGGTTATACCGCAACTGATGTTCGAGCCAACCTCGCCCGCCTGTTCAAGGCCGGGCCGGAGACTATCGAAAAACTGTTCAGCGGCCGCCCGCTGGCGATCAAGAAAAACCTCACTGACAGCCAGGCCCGGCAGCTCCAGGCGACGCTGGCAAAAAACGGTGCCCAGTCGACCCTGAAACCAGAAGGGCAGCCCGCCACAGCGGCTGCCTCCCAGCCCGCGGCGCCCGCACCCCAGTCTGAGCCGCCAGCGGCACCGGCAGAGCCAGCGCCGGCTGCGGCCAGTGGGCCCGACTGGTCCATCGCGCCAATGGAGGGCAATCTGGTGAAGGATCATGAGCGGGAGAAAAAGGAGGCGGTGCAAGTCGAGGTGAACCACCTGAGCCTGAAGCCCGCCGAAGGGGACCTGCTGGAAGAAGGGGAGCGGGAGCGCAAGCCTGCAGCGGCGGTTGCTGTGCCGGACTGGCAGCTGGACTGAACGACGGGCGGGCTCGTCCAGATCATCACCCATAAAAAAACCGGCCTCAGGCCGGTTTTTTTATGGGTTGGCTGACAGTTGCGATCAGCCTTCCTCTTTCAGGTAGCGCTCGCGGGAGGCCATCACTTCCTTGCGTGCCGCTTCAGCATCGGCCCAGCCGTCTACTTTCACCCACTTGCCTGCTTCCAGGGCTTTGTAGTTCTCGAAGTAGTGCTCGATCTGCTTGACCAGCAGCTCCGGCAGGTCGCCGATTTCCTGTACGTGGTCGTACAGTTTGGTCAGCTTGGTGTGCGGTACCGCCAGCAGCTTGGCGTCAACGCCTGATTCGTCGGTCATGTTCAGGACACCGATCACGCGGGAGCGGATCACGGAGCCGACCATTACCGGGTAGGGCGCAACAACCAGCACGTCCAGGGGGTCGCCGTCTTCAGACAGGGTCTGCGGCACGTAGCCGTAGTTGGCCGGGTAGAACATGGGGGTGGCGACGAAACGGTCTACGAATACAGCGTCGGAATCCTTGTCCACCTCGTACTTGATCGGGTCGTGGTTGGCCGGGATTTCGATGATGACGTTGATGTCGCTGGGCAGGTCGTTACCTGCGGGGATCTTGTCGAAGCTCATTGCTGGTCCTGACTGAAAGGGTGGTCGAAATTTGGGAGCGCGGATTATAAACCCTGCGCCGCGCCCCGGAAAGCCGCCCCATTGACGGGAGTTCATTCACTCAAACGCGGTTTTGGCGGCAGTTTGTTGTCTTTTGGTGTCTCTTCGCGCATTGCCGCGGGTGGTCGCGTCTATCCTGTACCGGGTCGATAACAACAAAAGAGGCACGGACGGCCATGCTCGATCCGCGATCCATCCGCACTGCCAGTGAGGCCCGCGCCATCGTCGAGGAGCGCAACCTCACCCACATCAAGGTGGGGCTGTTTGATAACGACGGCGTCATGCGCGGCAAATATATGAGCCGCGAGAAGTTCTTCTCCTCCCTGGAGCACGGCTTTTCCTTCTGCGATGTGGTGTTGGGCTGGGATGTAAAGGACCAGCTCTACGACAATACCCAGTACACCGGTTGGCACACCGGCTATCCGGATGCCCCGGTTCGTATCCTGCCGGAGACCTGTCGCGATGTGCCCTTTGAAGGCGGCATGCTGCTGTTTCTGGCAGAGTTCGACCTGCAGGCTGAGGCTGTGTGCCCCCGGGCGACGCTGCGCCGCATCATCGAACGCTGCCAGAGCGCCGGCTTCGAGCCCTTCGGCGCACTGGAATATGAGTTCTTCCTGTTCGATGAAACCCCGGACAGCGCCCGTGAGAAAGGTTTCCGCAACCTGAAGCCCTTCACGCCGGACTGGTTCGGCTACTCGATGATCCGCAATTCTGTCCACGCAGAGCTCTACCGGCAGATCCTCGATGTGGCGGAGCGCATGGATTTCCCCATCGAGGGCCTGCACACCGAGACGGGCCCCGGGGTGCTGGAGGCGGCGATTGCCGTGGATGGCGCTGCCGCAGCCGCGGACAAAGCGGCGCTGTTCAAGACCTTTATCAAGGTGCTGGCGCAGCGCAACGGCTTGATGGCCACGTTTATGGCCAAGTGGTCCGGGGACTATCCCGGCCAGAGCGGGCACATCCACCTGTCCCTGCGAGATCGCGACAGCGGCCACTCCGCCTTCTTCGACCCAGAACATCCGCAGAACATGAGCGCCGTGCAGCGGCATTTCGTTGCCGGGCAGCAGCGCCTGATGCCGGAGTTCCTCAGCATGATGGCCCCAACGGTCAACAGCTATCGCCGCCTGGTGCCGGGGTTCTGGGCGCCAACAGACGCCACCTGGGGTATCGAAAACCGCACCACCGCCCTGCGGGTCATTCCGGGCAGCGACAAGTCACAAAGGGTGGAATACCGCCTCGGCGCCGCCGATGCCAACCCTTACCTGGCGCTGGCGGCCGCACTGGGCTCCGGTCTTTACGGCGTATTACAGCAGTGGGAGCCGGCAGAGCCGGTGGCTGGTAACGCCTATGCCCTGGAGCAACCGGAAGAGATTGCACTTCCGCGCACGCTGTGGGAATCCGCCCAGGCATTGCGTGGCTCCGATGCCGCCCGCGAGCTGTTTGGGGGCGCCTTCGTCGACCACTTCGCGGCCAGCCGCGAGTGGGAAGAGCGGGAGTATCGCCGTCATGTGAGCGATTGGGAGCTGGATCGCTACTTCGAGATTATCTGATCACCCGCGAGGCCCCTCCATGACCACCCTGCAATGCCTGTCGCCGGTTGATGGTTCCCTTTACGTCGAGCGCCCCCTGGCTGCGGAGGGGGATATCCGCCAGGCACTGGATGCTGCCGTCCGTGCCCAGCCTTTCTGGCGTAACACGCCGCTGGCGGATCGGGTGGCACTGGTGCGCAGGGCGGTGGAAATTTTTGTCGACCGCAAGGAAGAGCTGGGGCCGGAACTCACCTGGATGATGGGGCGGCCGATTCGGTTTGCCAGTGGCGAGATACTCGGCTTTGCCGAGCGCGCTCACTATATGGCGGACATTGCCGAAGCTGCGCTGGCGGATATCCGGCTGCCGGAAAAAGAGGGCTTCGAGCGCTTTATCCGCCGCGAACCACTGGGCATTTCGCTGGTGATTGCACCGTGGAATTACCCCTACCTGACTGCAGTGAATGCGGTGGTGCCCGCTCTGCTGGCCGGTAATGCGGTGATACTCAAGCACTCGGCCCAGACGCCGCTTTGTGCCGAGCGGATGGTGGAAGCGTTCATCGAGGCCGGTTTGCCAGCCGGGGTTATCCAGTATTTACACCTGAGTCACGGCAACACAGAACGCCTTATCAGTGCGCCGGAAATCAACCACGTCGCTTTTACTGGCTCGGTGCCCGGCGGTGCCATGGTTGAGCGTGTAGCTGCCGGGCGTTTCATCCATGTGGGGCTCGAACTGGGAGGCAAGGATCCCGCCTACGTTCGCGCGGATGCTGATCTGGAGGCTTCCGTGGCCAGTGTGGTGGATGGGGCCTATTTCAATTCCGGGCAGTCCTGCTGCGGCATCGAGCGGCTCTATGTGCACGAGAGCCTTTTTGACGACTTCGTGCAACGGGCCGTGGCGCTGGTAAAGGATTATCGTCTTGGCCGCCCGGATGAAGCGGATACCACACTGGGGCCGCTAGTGCGCACTGCCGCCGCAGACTTTGTGCGCGGGCAGATCGACGAGGCGCTTTCCGCCGGCGCACGCGCCCATATCGATCCGGTGGCTTTTCCCGCGGATCGCCCGGGTACGCCCTACCTGGCGCCGCAGCTTCTGACCGAAGTGAATCACGAGATGCGGGTGATGCGGGAGGAATCCTTTGGCCCGGTGCTGGGGGTGCAGCCGGTGCGAGATGATGAAGAGGCGATTGCACTGATGAATGACAGTGACTTCGGCCTTACCAGCGCCATCTACAGTCGGGACATCGATGCTGCGAGGACCATCGGTGAGCGCTTGCAAACCGGTACCGTGTTACTGAACCGCTGCGACTATCTGGACCCGGCTCTGGCCTGGACGGGCGTCAAACAGTCCGGCCGCGGTTGCACACTTTCCACTGTTGGTTACGAACATCTGACCCGTCCCAAATCTTTCCACCTGAAGAAGCGGCCCTAGGCCTCTGATAGCTATGGATACTCAACGTTTTCACAATAACTGGAACTACCCGACGGCGATGCGCGTCGGGCCGGGCCGCATCACCGACCTCGCCGATACCTGTGTGGCGCTGGGTATTCGCGCCCCCCTGTTGGTGACGGACCCGGGGCTCGCAGATCTGCCGATGGTGGAACGGGCGATGGGGCTCTGCTCAGCGGCTGGCCTGAAGGTGGGGCTTTTCAGCAGTGTCAAAGGTAATCCCAACGGGAAAAATGTCGCGGATGGTGTCGAGGCGCTGCGGGTCGGGTGGCACGATGGCGTCATTGCCATGGGCGGTGGCTCGGCACTGGATGCGGGCAAGGCCATCGCGCTGATGGTGGGGCAGCGTCGGCCCATCTGGGACTTTGAGGATGTGGGGGACAATTTCCTGCGAGTTGACGAGTCCGGCATGGTGCCGGTGGTCGCCGTGCCAACGACAGCAGGCACCGGATCCGAGGTGGGGCGCTCGTCCGTGATCACCGATGAGGAAGCGCAGCTCAAGCGCATCATCTTTCATCCCAAGATGCTCCCGGCCACCGTGATCCTGGACCCGGAGCTGACGCTGGGACTTCCCTCTGCCATCACTGCCGCTACTGGCATGGATGCCCTGTCACACAACCTGGAGGCCTTCTGCGCACCCGCATTTCACCCCATGGCGGAAGGTATCGCCCTCGAGGGTATCCGGTTGGTCAAGGAATACCTGCCGAGGGCTGTGGCGGATGGCAGTGACCTGGAGGCTCGGCAGCAAATGCTGGTGGCCTCGAGTATGGGCGCTACTGCTTTCCAGCGCGGCCTCGGTGCAATGCACGCACTGGCCCATCCGATCGGCGCCCTGTACGACAAGCATCACGGCACCATCAACGCGATATTGATGCCCTATGTGCTGCAGGCCAATCGTGAAGTTATCGGTGAGCCCATGGTGCGTCTGGCCCGTTACCTGGATCTGGACGGATCGGGGGTGGATGCCGTTCTGCACTGGGTGCTGGCGTTGCGGGAGATGATCGGTATTCCCAACAGCCTCGGGGAAATCGACATCGATAGTGCGCAGGCGCAAAGAGTGGGGGAGATGGCGGCAGTCGATCCCTCCGCTGGCAGTAACCCGATCCCTTTCGATGCCGCGGCTTATCGGGATATCTTTTCCCGTGCCTGCAGTGGCGCACTGAACCTGTAACAATTCTGCGCGTATACAGACAAACAGGAAAAGAGCGAACTGGAGGTGAAGATGCGCAGGCTGATTGCAATTGGGCTGCTAACCATGGCGGCGCTGGTCAGTGCCCAGGAGTCGGACGGGAATATTCAGACCGCCGTTTTTGCCGGCGGCTGTTTCTGGTGCATGGAACCGCCCTACGACAAACTCGATGGTGTGCTCAAGACTACCTCTGGCTACAGCGGCGGCAAGGTGCCTAACCCAACCTATGAGCAGGTCTCCGGTGGTGGTACCGGTCACGCCGAGGTGGTGCAGATCACCTATGACGCCGACAAAATCAGTTACCAGCAGTTGCTGGATGTGTTCTGGAAAAATGTGGATCCGCTGGATGGCGGCGGCCAGTTCTGTGATCGCGGTGACCATTACCGGAGTGCGGTTTTTTACGGCAATGCCGAAGAGAAGCGGCTGGCGGAGGCGAGCAAGCAGCGAGTAGCACAGCAGCTGGGCAAGTCCATCGCCACTCAGGTCGTGCCAGAGGCGACCTTCTATCCGGCAGAGCGCTATCACCAGGATTACTACCAGCGCAATCCGGTCCGTTACAAGTACTACCGGTACCGCTGTGGGCGGGACCAGAGGTTAGAGGAAGTATGGGGCAGTCAGGACTCGTAACCTCCGATCTCACCGAAAGTACGAAAACGAGTCAACAGGCTCGTTTTTTTTACGTGCCCTGTTGTGGGGAGTGGCATTCCGATAGGTGGCTCTTTTTCTGAAAGCCCGCGGTTGGGTTCCCTGGCGGTGTGTTTTCCGTTGTCTTTGAAATTGAGGTGCCCGGCAAGTTAGCCTGTATTGCCCGCTTTATCTGCCTTCAGGGATTCTCTTCAAGCCGCCGGGAGCTCTTGTGCAAACTTATTCCCTCCTCGATCTGTCCCCAATCACCGAAGATGGAGATGCGAGTCGCGCTCTGCGCAATTCCCTCGAGCTGGCACAGCATGCAGAGCGCTTCGGCTATCGGCGCTTCTGGATGGCGGAGCACCACAATATGGCGGGTGTTGCCAGTGCGGCTACGGCGGTGGCGCTGGGTTATATCGCGGCGGGCACAGAGAGAATTCGTGTCGCTGCCGGCGGTGTGATGTTGCCCAATCACGCACCGCTGGTGATCGCCGAGCAGTTCGGGACCCTCGCCGCTGTCTATCCGGGTCGGGTGGACCTTGGTCTGGGTCGGGCACCCGGTACTGACGGTGCCACCATGATGGCGCTTCGGCGCGATCCCACTACCGCTGCCGATCATTTTCCCGAGGATGTGCAGGAGCTGCTGCACTATTTTGCGCCCGCACAACCCGGGCAAAAGGTGCAGGCAGTACCCGGTGAAGGATTGAAAGTACCGGTCTGGCTATTGGGTTCCAGTCTTTACAGTGCCCAATTGGCAGCGGCACTGGGCCTGCCGTTCGCATTTGCCTCGCATTTTGCCCCGGCGATGCTGGATCAGGCCCTGCACCTGTACCGCGAGCGTTTCGAACCCTCGGAATATCTGCAGAAACCCTACGCGGCGGCGGCGATCAATGTGTTTGCCGCGGAAACGGGTGCAGAAGCGCGGCGGCTGATGACATCTATCGAGCAGCAGTTTATCGCCCTGCGTCGCGGTACTCCGGGGCCGCTCAAGCCGCCAGTGGATGACCCGGAAAGCATCGGTCCGGCAATGGAGCGAAAGCAGGTGGCACAGGCCCTGGCAGAGACTGCGGTGGGGGATCGGGAGAGCGTGGCGGCGTGGATCGATCGATTTCTCGCGCGGACCGGGGTCGACGAGCTTATCGTGACCGGGGCCATGTACGATCACGCCGCGCGGTTAAAATCGTTCCGTATCGCCGGGGAAATCCTGGCAGAGCGCGTGGGCGAGGAGCGCTAAAGTTAAAAGAAATCGCAGAGAGCACAATGTTGTTGGGTCAGTTGAACCTCCCGCGAAGGTGGCGATGCCGGGTATAGCTTTGTGAGACCTTCACCGCCACGGATGGCGGTGCAGAGCCCCCAGGGAGGGGTTTACGGCGTGTCTCACAAAGCTATACCCGGTAGCGGCACCGCCCACCAGGTTCGTTAGGCGGGCAACGGTACGCGACGGCAGCTTTTGAAAGATCGAGAGGACCTGTCGCTTAACCCTTGAAGGTGTCTTGCAGTTTCTTGTCCACCAGCACCTTCTTCAACTTCGCATACTGCGGCACACCATTCTTGAATGGCGGGTAGTCCTCGCCCTGGATCAGCGGCAGCAAGTAGTCGCGGCCAGCCTGGGTGATGCCGAATCCATCTTCGCTGATGTATTCCTTCGGCATCATCTTTTCCACATTGGCCACCTCGGACAGCGGTGCTTCGCCCACTGACCAGCCGTATTCCGGCCCCTGGTCGCGGACGATACAGGGCATGATGGCATTTTTGCCATCTAGGGCCATTTCGACTGCGGCGCGGCCAACGGCATAGGCCTGGGAGACGTCAGTGGCGGAGGCAATATGGCGGGCGGCGCGCTGCAGGTAGTCGGCCAGTGCCCAGTGATATTTCAGACCCAGCTCATCCTTGACCATGTTGGCCAGGGTCGGGGCAACGCCACCCAGCTGCTTGTGACCGAAGGCGTCGGTGGTGCCGGCGTCGGCCAGGAAAGTGCCGTCGGCGTACTGGGCACCCTCCGAAGCCACGATCACGCAATAGCCCTTTTCGGCCACGGTGTCCTGTACTTTCTTCAGGAACTTCTCTTTGTCGAACGCCACTTCCGGGAACAGGATGATGTGGGGCGCATCCCCTTCCTGCTGCTGGGCCAGTGCGCCCGCGGCCGCGATCCAGCCGGCATGGCGACCCATGACCTCGAGAATGAATACCTTGGTGGAGGTGGCGCACATGGAGGCCACGTCCAGTGCTGCTTCCATGGTGGAGACCGCCACATACTTGGCCACGGAGCCAAAGCCCGGGCAGTTGTCGGTGTGGGGCAGGTCATTATCGACGGTCTTGGGGATGTGGATCGCCTGGATCGGGTAGCCCATGGTTTCGGAGAGCTGGGAAACCTTCAGGCAGGTGTCGGCGGAGTCGCCGCCGCCGTTATAGAAGAAATAGCCGATATCGTGGGCCTTGAACACCTCGATCAGGCGCTCGTATTCTGCGCGGTTTTCTTCAAGGCTTTTCAGCTTGTAGCGGCAGGAACCAAATGCGCCGGAAGGGGTGTGGCGCAGGGCCGCAATGGTCTCGACGTCCTCCTGGTTCACATCGATCAGCTCTTCGTGCAGGGCGCCCAGGATACCGTTGCGCCCGGCATACACGTGACCGATTTTGTCGCTGTGTTCGCGAGCTGCTTCGATCACGCCACAGGCAGAGGCGTTGATAACGGCGGTAACGCCGCCGGATTGGGCGTAAAAGGCGTTCTTTTTCGACATGGTCATCCTGCAGGGGGGTTGAGGCTGGCAATTTCGGGGGCGGAGTCTAATGGAATCAGGGCGTAAATGCACCGACTCTGCACGCTCGGGGTGTGCCTGTTCCGGGTCTAATATGTGGCCACATGGTAAGCTTGCGGCCATTGAGAGGAGCTTTCGACACCCCTATGCATATTCACATTCTAGGTATCTGCGGCACTTTTATGGGCAGTCTCGCCCAGTTGGCGGTCGCGGAGGGCCACAAGGTCACCGGCAGCGACGCCAATGTCTATCCGCCCATGAGCACCCAGCTGGAACAGGCGGGTATCGCGCTGACCGAGGGTTACGACCCCACGCAGCTGGAGCCGGCCCCGGACCTGGTGATCATCGGCAATGCCCTGTCGCGGGGGAACCCGGCAGTGGAGGCGGTCTTGGAGCAGGGCCTGCCGTACACTTCTGGTGCCCAGTGGCTGTGCGACCACTTCCTGGGCGGGCGCTGGGTGCTGGCGGTCTCCGGTACCCACGGCAAGACCACCACGGCCAGCATGCTGGCCTGGGTTCTCGAGCATGCCGGCATGAAACCCGGCTTCCTGATCGGCGGCGTGCCGCGCAATTTCGACGTCTCGGCCCGCCTTGGGGAAAGCTCCTTTTTCGTAGTGGAGGCGGACGAATACGACACCGCCTTCTTCGACAAGCGCTCCAAGTTTGTCCACTACCGGCCGCGGACCCTGGTTATCAACAACCTGGAGTTCGATCACGCGGACATTTTCCCCGACCTTGCTGCGATCCAGCGGCAGTTCCACCACCTGGTGCGCACGGTACCGGGCAATGGCCTGATCGTCGCCGCTGCCGAAGACAACGTGGAGCAGGTGCTGGAGCAGGGCTGCTGGACCGAAGTGCAGCGTTTCGCTACCGAGGCGGAGGATGGCGTGCGCCTGGGTGACTGGTGTGCGGTGGATGTGGCCGCTGATGGCAGTTCCTTTGCGGTGCAGTTCCGCGGCGCGGAGATCGCGCGTGTCCAGTGGGCGCACACGGGTATGCACAATGTGCGCAATGGCCTGGCCGCCATGGCGGCGGCCCGCCACGTGGGGGTGGACCCGGAGGTGGCGGCCGAGGCGCTGGCCAGCTTTGAGGGAGTCAAGCGGCGGATGGAATGCCTGGGAGAGGTCGGTGGCGTGCGGGTCTATGACGATTTTGCCCACCACCCCACCGCCATCGAGTCCACCCTCAACGGCCTGCGGGCTAGGGTGGGGCAGGACAAGATCATTGCCCTGATTGAACCGCGCTCCAACACCATGCGTATGGGTATCCACCAGAATCAGCTGTCACGGGCCTGTGCCGGCGCCGACCTGGTGCTCTGGTATCAGCCGGAGGGCATGAACTGGTCCCTCGGCGATGTGGTTAACCATTCCAGTGTACCGGCAAAGATTTTCGACAACATCGACGCTGGGGTAGAATCCGCGGTCAATCTGGCCGAGCCCGGTACCCATATCGTTGTTATGAGTAACGGCGGCTTTGGCGGAATCCACCAGCGGCTGCTGGCCGTGCTGGAGCAGAAGCGCGATCCGTCCGGGGCCTGATGAGCCCGGGGAGGCTGTTATAAACCCCGGGTTGTAATACCAGGGCTTTTGATTGAGGGGCACAACAGGCTCCCGGGTAGAGACAGAATTGGCCGAAGCAGCTTTTTCCAAGACCGTCACACTCGCCATGACCGGCGCCTCCGGGGCTCAGTACGGCCTGCGCCTGCTGCAGTGTCTGCTGGCTGCCGATGTGCGTGTGTGGCTGTTGTTATCCGATGCCGCGCGGGTGGTGATCGACACCGAGACGGACTGCCAGTTGCCACAGCACGATGACGACACTGCGGTCGTGGCTTTCCTGGCGGACCGCTTCAATGCGAAAGAAGGCCAGCTGAAACTATTCGGCAAGCGGGACTGGTTCTCGCCGGTGGCCTCCGGCACGGGCAGTCCGGCCAGCATGGTGATCTGCCCCGCGAGCGGTGGCACCCTGTCCGCGATTGCCTGTGGGGCCTCCAACAACCTGATCGAGCGGGCCGCTGACGTGGCCCTGAAAGAGCGCCGCCAGCTGATACTGGTCCCCCGTGAGGCTCCTTATTCAGAGATTCACCTGGAGAACATGCTCAAGTTGACCCGTATGGGTGCAATGGTACTGCCGGCAAGCCCCGGGTTTTACCAGCGGCCGCGGACCCTGGAGGACCTGGTGGATTTCGTGGTCGCACGGCTGCTGGATCAGCTGGGTGTCGAACAGGGCCTGCTGCCCCGCTGGGGTGAGCCGGGCTCGGTTGGTGAGGCACCGCAGCGGTGAAACCCTCGGTCACCATCCGCTACTGCAGCCAGTGCAACTGGATGCTGCGGGCGACCTGGATGGCCCAGGAGCTGCTGCATACGTTTGCCGGGGATCTCCGCGGTGTGACCCTGGAGCCCGTGACCGGCGGAGCCTTCGAGATTCTCGTCAATGACGAGTTGCTGTGGGAGCGCAAACGGGATGGTGGATTTCCATCCGCAAAGGAACTAAAACGCCGCCTGCGGGATCTGTTGTTCCCGGATCGCGAGTTGGGGCACCTGGACAGGCCCTGATACCTTGACCCATTGGAGACCGGCGGCCAGTTTGCCGCGATTGCACCTTTCTGCCTGCCCGGCGGGACGGTGATAAGAATTCTTACCGTAAGCGAATCTTTATGCTGTCTGCTTTCAAGACCACCTATGAGAACCTGGTCACCCGGCACCCGAAAGGCGTGCTGGTGTTCGTTGCGCTGCTGACCATTGCAGCGGCTTTCGGCCTGCCGCGGTTCAAAATCGACGCTTCCGCCGACTCCCTCACGCTGGAGGCGGATGAGGCCCTGGATTACTACCGTGAGATCGCCGAGCGGTACGCCAGTGGCGATTTCCTGGTAGTGACATACCGCTACAAGCAGGGCGACCTGTTCGATGAGGCTTCCCTCAACACCCTGCGCAAGTTGCGCGATGAGCTGGCCCAGGTGCAGGGGGTCGAGAGTGTTCAGACCATCCTCGATGTGCCGCTACTGTACAGCCCGAAACCGGAAATCTCCGAGCTGGCCGATGGTATCCGCACGCTCTCCACGCCCGGAACCGACAAAGACGAAGCCAGGCAGGAGTTTCTCTCCAGCCCCATTTACCGGGACCTGATCCTGAGCCCGGATGGCCAGACCACCGCCCTGCTGGTGAACCTGGAGCTGGATCGTCGTGGCCTGGAACTGGTGCGCGAACGGGATGCCCTGCGCCGCCAGCGCGACAGCGAGGGGCTGACTGAATCCGAGGCTGCGCGACTCGAGGAGGTGAGCGCAACCTACCTTAAGCACCGCACCGAGCAGGACCTGATCTCCCGGGAGCGGGTGGAAGTGGTGCGCGGTATCCTCGACAGCTACAAGGGCGAAGCAGAACTCTTCCTCGGCGGTGTGTCCATGATCACCGCCGACATGATTGCCTTCATCAAGAGCGACCTGGTGGTGTTCGGAGCGGGTATTCTGCTGTTTATCATCATCACGTTGCTGATTATCTTCCGGCAGGTACGCTGGGTTCTGCTGCCGCTCAGTACCTGTATCGTTACCGCGGTGGTGATGTTGGGGCTGTTGAGCTGGCTGGACTGGCGCCTGACGGTCATCTCTGCCAACTTCGTGGCGCTGCTGCTGATTATCACCCTGGCGATCACCATTCACCTTTCGGTACGTTACCGGGAGTTCGCCGCCCAGAACCCCGAGTGGGATCGGCGTCGCCTGGCGCTGGAGGCAGTGCGCTTCATGGCCAAGCCGTGCCTGTACACAGCGCTGACCACGATTGTGGCTTTCGCTTCCCTGGTGGTGAGCGGTATCCGGCCGGTAATCGACTTCGGCTGGATGATGACCATCGGTGTGGCGCTGGCGCTGGTGTTGTCGTTCCTGATTATCCCGACGGTTCTGATGCTGCTGCCCAAGCGTACCGAGGGGCTCGGCCAGGACAATTCCCACGCGTTTACCCTGTTGTTTTCCCGTGTTGCCGAGCGCCGTCGTGCGCTGGTGTTGCTGGTGGCCGCAGCTGCCGCCGTCATCGGAGCCGTGGGTGCGACGCAACTCAAGGTGGAAAACCGCTTCATCGATTACTTCGACAGTTCCACGGAAATTTACCAGGGCATGCTGGTGATTGACCGGCGCCTGGGCGGAACCGTAACCCTGGACATCATTCTCGATAAGCCCCAGGTGGACGAGCCCGCTTTTGAAGGGGAAGAGGATCCGTTCGCCATGGATGCCGAAGGCGAGGGCGGAGAAGCGGGAGATCCGTTTGCGGCTGAAGATCCCTTTGCGTCTGATGACCCCTTCGCCGCGGAATCCGAAACCGTGGAACCCAGCTACTGGTTCACCGTCGCCGGTCTGTCAAAGATTGAGCGGTTGCACAATTTCCTCGAGCGCCAGCCGGAAATTGGCAAGGTGCAGTCGCTGGCGACTCTGTACAAGGTGGCCCGCGACCTGAATGGCGGTGCGCTCAATGATTTCGAGCTGGCCGTTGCCCGCACCGGCCTGCCGGCAGAAATTAATGAAGTGCTGGTGGAGCCGTACCTCTCCATTGAACACAGCCAGGCCCGAATTACCCTGCGGGTGATGGAGACTGACCCCAATCTGCGCCGGGATGAGTTGATCCAGCGCATCTACGATTACGCCCACGACGACATGGGCATTGCGCCGGAAAATATCCGTCAAACCGGTCTGCTGGTGCTGTACAACAACATGCTGCAGAGCCTGTTCAAGTCGCAGATCCTGACTCTGGGGGCTGTGTTTGTCGGTATCCTGCTGATGTTCCTGGTGCTGTTCCGCTCGCTGTCGATCGCGATCATCGCCCTGGTTCCCAATATGCTGGCGGCGGCAGTGGTGCTTGGGGGCATGGGGCTGGCCGGTATTCCGCTGGATATGATGACCATCACCATTGCGGCTATTACCGTAGGCATCGGCGTGGACCATGCGATTCACTACCTGTACCGGTTCCGCAGTGAATTTGCCAAGGACGGGGACTACGTGGCGACCATGCATCGCAGTCATGCGACGATCGGCCGCGCGATGTTTTACACCGCCATTACGATTATTGCCGGCTTCTCCATTCTGGCGCTGTCCAAGTTCGTGCCGTCGATTTATTTCGGTCTGCTGACAGCCCTGGCCATGTCCGCAGCGCTGCTGGGTTCACTGACCCTGCTGCCGCTACTACTGCTGATCTTCAAGCCTCTGAGATCCCCGGAGGCGCCGGGAAAGCCTGAACTGGTGGGCGAGGGGCTCGCCAGAGCCTGATCGCCCGAGCCTTTTCTTCGGGGAACTGAAGGACGGCGGCTGCGGGGCACAGGAAGGCGCCCCTCAACGCAGCTCTGTCTCCCTCAAGCTAAGCGGGCTCGGCTTCTTGCCGTGCCAGCGACAGCTGATCCAGCTGCGCCTGATGTGAACGGAATCGGTTCAGGTTGCCGGTGCAGAAGCGCCGCACCTCCTCGCTTTCCTGCTGAAGGCCTGTGTCGGCCCGGCGCAGATTTTTCGGAAAGCGCCCCATCCCGGCCAGCAGCGAATACCAGCTGGCCCTCGAGTACACCAGCTCCTCCCCTGCTTGATCCAGCATGTGGTCGACATCGCTGTTTTTGTCCCAGCAATCGATCAGCGCCCGGAGCCGGTCAGAGATCACAATCTCTTCGCGGGCGGCACGCCAGTAGGGCGTATCGTCACGGCTGTTGAGTTTGTAGTGCCCGGCCACGTAATCGAGCACACCGTCAAAGAGGCGGTTGATGCGCTGGTTGAAGACCTTTTCCCGAGACGCATGATCGACCTCGGGCCTCCCCGGGCTGAATGCCTCCAGAAAATGCTCGATGGTGAACTGCACCAGCATCAGTGCAGTGGCTTCCAGCGGCTCGATAAAACCCTGTGAAAGCCCGACACCGAGGCAGTTACCTTGCCAGTGCTCTTCCACCCGGCCCACTTTCATTCGCAGGTGATTGACCTGTGCTGAGTCGGGCAAGGCGAGGGTTTTACGCAGTTCGCTTTCGGCGCCATCGGCGGACAGGAACCGGTCGCTGTAGACATAACCACAGCCAGTGCGATTCTGCAGCGGGATACGCCACATCCAGCCACTGGATAGCCCCTCTGAGATCGTTTCCGAGAGCAGGGGTGCGTGGTCATCCCGCGGGATCTGAACCGTGACAGCCGCATTATTGAATAGCGTTTCGTGGAATGGGCGGAACTGGTAGCCGGGTGCGCTCCCGAGAAGCAGGGCACGAAAACCGGAACAGTCGACAAAGAAGTCGGCGGGGTGGCGGCCGGTATCCTCTGCTGTAACGGCTTCAATCGTTTCGCCTTTTCTTTCCACGCTGGAGATGGTGTCGACGATATGTCTTACGCCCGCGGACTTGGCCCTGTCGCGCAGAAAGCGTCCCAGCAATCCGGCATCAAAGTGGTAGCCATAGTCCAGTTCAAACGGTAGTGGCTGCTCCGGCAGCGGGGCGTAAGCATTTGATGACAAAAATGGCGCATGGAAAAAATCTGTTGGGTTGGCGGGAGCATCGAGGCCACTCCGCCGCAGGCTGGCATTGTTGAAAAACACCTGTCCGATTTCGCGATCCAGTGGCGAAAAGAAGGGGTGATAGTAAGACTCATAGCCAGGAACCGTCGACCAGTGTGGAAAGCGGATACCACACTTGTAAGTCGCATTGCAGGCGGGCATCCACTCCGACTCGGCAATACCCAGCGTCTTGAAAAAGCCCTTCAGGTAGGGGGTGCTGCCCTCACCGACGCCGATTGTGCCAATGGCGTCCGACTCCAGCAGGGTAATGGAGACTTTCCGGTCACCCCATTTATGGGCCATCAGGTTTGCAGCCATCCAGCCCGCGGTTCCGCCCCCGACGATCAAAATAGAAAATGGCTTTTTCAACTCGGTTTCCCCCGGGGAGCGACGGTTCCCACTGTTGCGTAACAGTGGCAAACTTAACAACGAAAGTAGGGCTTTCCTGGGTGCAGTGCCCGACAACAAGAACAAATTACAACACCAGTTTGTTGCTGGTACAACGCCACATCGGGGGCAGTTTTGGACACAATAAGAAATATAGTCATTGTCGGCGGTGGAACGGCCGGCTGGCTGGTGGCGGCCTCCCTGGCGAAGCAGCTCAATATCCTTGCAGACCCCGAGACCACGATTACATTGGTAGAGTCGCCGGATACGCCGACAATTGGCGTTGGCGAGGGCACCTGGCCCACCATGCGCAATACACTGAAGCGCATCGGAATCGACGAAACGGATTTTATTCGCGAGTGCGACGTGTCTTTCAAACAGGGCACCCAGTTTGTGAATTGGCACAAGCTGAATCGGGATGGCTCCGATGCAGCCTACTATCATTCTTTCGAACTGCCACATACGCAGTGGCGTACCGCACCGGGGCCCTACTGGCACTATCTGCAGTCAGAGATCGGCCTGCCATATGCCGATGCCATTTCGGTGCAGCCAGAGGCCTGCCGCGGAAACTTCGCCCCCAAGACGATGGCAACACCGACCTATGAGGGTCTGCTCAATTACGCTTACCATCTGGACGCGGGGAAATTCGCCCGCATGTTGCAGCGCGTGGCCACCTCAGATCTCGGTGTGCAGCATGTCTCCGCGCATATAGAGCGCGCTAACCTCAGCAAAGATGGTTACATCGCGTCACTCTCGACCCGGGAAGCGGGGGATATCGATGGCGATTTCTTTGTGGATTGCAGCGGTTTTACCGCTTTATTGATAGATGGCACCTACGACATTCCCTTTCGCTCAGTGAGCGACAAGCTGTTCGTCAATAGTGCCATCGCCATACAGATGCCCTACCAATCAGCGGCAGAACCGATTGCCAGCCCCACGATTTCCACTGCCCAGCAGGCAGGATGGATCTGGGATATTGGCCTGCATTCGCGGCGTGGCACCGGTCATGTCTACAGTGATGATTTCATCAGTGATGACGAGGCGGAGGACCAACTCCGCCGTTACCTGGGGCCCGGAAGTGAGCAGCTGGATGCTAAACGGATCAAGATGCGCTTGGGTTACCGGGAGAAAGTCTTTCACAAGAACTGTGTGGCCGTTGGCCTGTCGGCAGCTTTTCTCGAGCCGTTGGAGGCGAGTGCGATCTTCCTGATCGAGGCCTCCTGCAATATGCTCGGTGAGCTGTTTCCCCGTAATCGAGCCATGCTGGAGTTACTGGAAAAGAGGTACAACGCCTCCTTTATCAGCCGCTGGAACAGCGTGGTCGATTTCATCAAACTGCACTACTTCCTGAGTGGGCGCACTGACTCCGAGTTCTGGATCGAAAACACCAGACCTGAAACCGCACCAGATTCCCTGAAAGAATACCTGGAGTTCTGGCGCTACTACCCACCGAGCCGTTTTGACCTATCGAGCAGTCTCGAGCCGTTTGTGCGGGAGAGCTATGAATTTATTCTGTTCGGTATGGGGTACGGCCACTACCAGCAGTCGAACCCCGCTCGCCTGCCGCATCTCGAATATGCCCGAGAGAACTTTGCCCGTATCGCGCAGATGCGCAGTGAGGTTCCCTCACAACTGGTGACCAATCGCCGGCTTCTGGACCAGCTCAAGGATTTCCGTTTCCAGAGTATCTGAAGTGGAAACGCAGCCATAAAAAAACCGGCGCTGTGCGCCGGTTTTTTTTGGCTGGAATCCGGCTCCGGTGAGGAGCCGGGAAATACCCCTTAGAACTTCATCGAGGCATTCATGAACCAGCGAGTGCCGCCGTCGTTGATCAGCTGGAAGATGCCGTCCCAGGAATCCTGCGAATTCTTGGTGCGGTACAGCTCACCGGTCAGGTTGACGCCTTGCAGGCTCAGTGTCACGTTGTCAGTGACATCTGCAGAGAAGGCCACGTCCACAGAGGTGAACGCTTCAGTCTCGGAGGCGGTACCGATGCGGAAACCATTAAAGAACTCACCGCGATGGTTGGCCATCAGGCGGGCACTGTAGCGGTCATTCTCCCAGTAACCGGTGACGTTCCACAGGTCTTCGGAGTTGCCCGGCAGGTTCAGACCATCCTGCCCCTGGTTATCGACAACTTCAGCGTCAGTGAAAGTGTAGTTGGCGCTGACACCGAAGCCGTAAGCGATCTCGGACTGAACCTGAAGCTCTAGACCCTGCAGCTTCGCCTCACCACCATTTTTGGTTCGGGAGACCTCGAGAGGGAAGTCTTCAACGATTTCGGTCGTGCCCTCGAGAACCACGTCTCGGGGTTCGATCTCTGAAACAGAGAACAGGAAGGAATCAATATCTTTGCGGAAGTAAGTGGCACTTGCCAGTGCACCTTCAGCGAAATACCACTCCACGCCTAAATCCAGTTGAGTTGCCAGCCACGGGTCTAGCAGTGGGTTACCCGCAGAGCCCTTACCTGTGGTGCTGTTATAGCTAAAGGTGTTACGAAGGTCCTGGTAATTGGGCAGAGACATAACCCGTGCAGCAGCACCACGAATCAGCAGGTCTTCCTGAAGCTCATAAACAACGTTCAAGCTGGGCAGGGCCTCAGCATAATCGTTGGTGACGGGGACATTTAGATTCCAGACATCCACGCCATCAATCTTACCAATGGACTGGTTGGCGATGGACTCCAGTTCATAATCGACATAGCGGACACCAAAGTTGCCGCTTAGTTTGTCATATTCGAACTCTGCCATGGCGTACAGCGCCAGCTTATCCTCGTTAATTTGGTAGAAATCGCCGAGGCTTTCGTCTTGACGTGTATTCCCAGGAGTCAGGCGAGCAGAGAGACTTCGAATCCCATCAAGGTCCAGGGTTGGGAGGCAAGTCAGAGTGTTACTCTTAGCGGTCTCTTCATATTGGCCACAGCCAGTATTGACGGGAAGGTCTGCGTAGGTTGCATTGCCGAGCGCAAGATCCTGAGGAATCTGGGCGTCAAAGTTGTACAAGTGACGCTCGTTGGTGTGATCCTGATACTTTAAGCCAGTTTTTACAGAGGTAATATATCCGCCATTGTCGATCGGCACCGTCAGATCAAACTGTGCATAAGTTTCCTCGTCGGAGTCTTCAATGTGCGGGTTCCGGCCGCGAATCTCCAGTGGGTAGTTGCCCGGATTGCTCGGATCAAAGCCCTGGAAGTCGACGCCCAGCTTGTTGCCGGTCAGGTCGAGGGTCAGAACTTCGTCACCGGTCAGGCCGGCCACGTCGGCATTAGCGGCGTTGATCTTGCCGAAGTAACCAATGACGATAATGTCACCCTGTGCTTCGGTGTGGCCAACCTGCGCATGAGCTTCAAACAGGTCGTGGGTGTAGGTTACGTCCAAGTCGAACGCTTGGGCTTCCGGGTTAGTGTTACGGAAGAAAGAGTCGGGGCCGAACCAGTAATCATCACCAAGATCGCCCGATACGTTACCCAGCACGGAGTCATGCTTCAGGATGCCGTTGCCCGCGGGGAATTCTTTGGACGCAGTGACATTGTTGATGTCATTGGTGCGACCCGGGACCACCAGGTAGTTGGAGTTGACGTTGTCAGCAGAGAGCTCGAAGTTTAGGTAGTTGGCGACGATATTCAGCTGTTCGGTCGGCTGGTACTGTGCAGTGAAGTTGTAAGCGGTACGCTCACGCTGCTGCTGGAAGATCGCGTGACCGGCGCCCCAAGTGGCGTGAGTAAAGTTGCCGGCGGGTTCTACATTTTTCTCGGCTACACCCGTGCCATAGTAGTTTTCCATGGCGTCGTAAGTGGTGAAACGCTCCTGGTGGGAGGCGCTGACCAGCACGCCGAACTTCTCGTCATCAGATTTCCAGCTGTAGAGACCGGAGTAGGCCGGATCCCAGCGCTCTGCATTTTCAGAGTACTGGTACTCGACGGAACCGCGGGCGGTTCCGCTATCCAGGTCCAGCGGTCGGGCTGTCTTGATGTTCACGATACCGCCAACAGATCCATCGGGCAGGTCGGCGCGCGGTGACTTGTACACTTCCAGGCTGGAGACCAGCTCGGCGGCCAGCATATCGGAGCGGAAGCCACGGGTCGGGCGGTAGCCCTCGAACCACTGGGCGGTAGAGATGGACTGGCCGTTGAGATAAGTCAGGCTCAGGGCAGGGTCCAGGCCGCGGATGCTGACGCCGTCGGCTTCGCCGAAGCGACGCTCAATGCCCACACCCGGAATGCGCATCAGGGCATCACCGATGTTCTTGTCGGGGAACTTGCCGATATCCTCAGAGGTGATGCTGTCCATCACCATAGTGGCGTAGCGCTTGGCATCGATGGCTCTTTCCAGAGACGCCTTGAAGCCCACTACCTCGACTTCTTCAATCTGGGTGGATTTCTTTTCTTTTTTCTCTTCTTCCTGGGCGAATGCCAGGGGCGCAGCGGCGCCGGCGAGTGCCAGTGCGATACCGCTTGCCAGCAGTTTTTTGTGGAACACGTTTGATGACATAGGTTTTCCCCGGTCTTATCGTTATGCGATTTTCTATGCCCCGGCGCACCCCAAGTGTCAAAGCTGACACTAATGCCAAGACTCACTCTCCTTGCGCCTTGGTATCCTCAACGTGACATCGCTGTCATTTTTTGTCCAAGGCCCTGTCCATCTTAAAAGGTGTTCAGACACCGAACGGGAGGACGGTTTGAGTCTAATTTATAAATTCTGGCAAGGCTACAGCATGGGAATAAATTATTTCCCTTTGTCGCGATTTTGCAAAAATTCAAACAGGCGGAGTAGAAAAATGCGCCATTTGCTGTAGTCGAAAAAGGATTGGGCGCCACAACAGCCTGTCGGGGCCTCTCGGCGTGGGTGAAAACAGTGAGTCTAGTGAACTTCATCTGCGAGTGATGTTTAAAAACGCTCAAAGTTTGTGCATGAATGATTGGCGCCAGCAATAACGGGAACGGACCGACAGTGGATCTGCTGGGTGCGTGCGCAGATATGCAGGTAGGGGGGAAGGGGTTTTGGAGGCAGGGCGGCTACCGCGGTCTGTCACCGCGGCGCCACACATCACGGCATCATGAGGGGAAACCGTGATTCTTCTTCGGACTTTAGGCGCGGGCGCTAGTCACTACGGCTGGTGATTTCCAGCAGGTGGTAGCCAAATTGCGTTTTGATGGGCCCGTGCACTTTGTTGAGCTCATCTGAAAATACGACTTGGTCGAATTCCGGCACCATCTGGCCCTGGCTGAACTCGCCCAGATCGCCACCGTTGCGCCCGGACGGGCATTTGGAGTGTTCCTGGGCGATCACACCGAAGTCGGCTCCACCTTCAATTTCCTTTTTCAGTTCCTGACACTTCTCTTCGCTCTCTACCAGAATATGGCGTGCAGTCGCTTTTGGCATAAGGTTGTCTCCGTCAAAAATGCGGGGAAGTTTTAAGGCTGCTGCTTCATCTTAGAGGTTTTGCCTGCGGCTTGCAGTGCGCTGTCTCACTGCCCGGACAGCGCGGCAAAGGTGTTGCACTGGGTGACGTCGCCGCTCTCGAAGCCGCGGCGGAACCAGTAGGCACGCTGTTCTGCGCTGCCATGGGTGAAGCTGTCGGGTGATACCGCGCGGCCGGACTTTCGCTGCAGCCGGTCGTCACCGACGGCGGCTGCGGCGTTGATTCCTTCCTCTATATCGCCGGGCTCCAGAAGCTGCCGGTCGCGATGGGCATAGAAGGCCCAGACGCCAGCAAAGCAGTCCGCTTGCAGCTCCAGCATCACCGAGAGCCGGTTAGCGGTTACCTTATCCGACTGCATGCGGGCCTGCTGAACCTTTTGTGAAGTGCCCAGCAGGTTCTGAACATGGTGGCCCACTTCATGGGCGATAACATAGGCGAAAGCGAAGTCGCCGGGGGCGCCGAGGCGCTTCAGTTCATTGAGAAATCCCAGGTCCAGGTACACCTTGCCGTCTCCCGGGCAGTAAAACGGGCCCACCGCCGCACTGTTCAGGCCGCAGGCAGAGCGGATCATGTCGTCATACAGGACCAGTTTCGGCGGGGTGTACTGCGAGCCTGCGGTGGCAAACAGCTGGGTCCAGGTGTCCTCGGTGTCCGCCAGTACTACCGAGACGAAATCCGCGACAATATCGTCAGGCTGTGCGGGCTGGCGGCTTGCCGAGTCAGGTACCTGCGCCTGCTGCGTCCCGCTCTGGAACAGGTTGCCATTGCCAAAAAAAAGATAGAACGCCGCGATGGCTGCGAGGATCAGCCAGCCTTTCTTACTGCGTAGCAGAAAGGGAGCGATGGCGAGCAGGTTGCCCAGTCCGCCGAAACCGCCGCCGCCGGATTCTCCCCGGCGGTCCTCGATATTCTTGCTTCTGCGACCCTTTTTCCAGCGCATGGGTGTCTCCAAGAAATTGTCTCTGTAGAGCATAGACCAGCTGGCATGAAATTCTTTTTTCTGCCCTTTCGGCGGTAGGGTGTCGGCGATAGGTGTTATCTTTGGGGGTATCCCCCGGATGCGAGAAACCCTGTGTCCCAGATTCCAATCTTCCCACTGCGGGTAGCCCTGTTTCCTGGCGTTGCGATGCCACTGCGGATCTTCGAGCAGCGTTACCTGCGCCTGATCACCGATAGCCTGAAGGCCGACGATGGGTTCGGTATTGTTCTGATCCGCGCTGGCGGAGAGGTCGGGCGTTCGGATGTCTGGCCGGTCGGTGTTTTCGTCAACATCGTCGACTGGAGCCAGGGTGAGGAGGGGCTGCTGCACATTATGGTGCAGGGGCAGCGTCGCTTCCGCATAGAAAGTACCAGTCGCAATGAAGATGGTTTGATGATTGCGGAGGTCAACTGGCTACCCGAGCAGCCGCCGCGGCCCGTTCCGGCTGAATGCGATGGCCTGCTGGCGGTGCTCGATGAACTCAAGGAGCATGCCGCCATGCTGTCACTCCGGTTTGAGCCGGTTGAGACGGCTGATGCGCTCTCCTGGCAGCTGGCGCAACTGTTGCCGCTGGATGACAAGGTTCGCATCGATCTTCTGGCGACCGAGGACCCGCTGGAGCGGCTGGCGACGATCGCTTCCAGTCTGGATCAGTGGGCCAAGCAATAGTTGGCGAATTTCAATTGTCGGTAAAGTTGCCGGATTTTTCCGCGCTTTCCAACCGCGCCGGGGCTCTGCGGTATACTGCGCGGCCAATTGCCCAGCACGGAGAGCCTCAGTGACCACCACCAGCGCCGCAGATACCAGCGATCAGCAGTCCACCCAGCAGAAAATTGAGGCCATGGGGCGCCGTGCCCGCGAGGCTGCGCGCACCATTGCTCGCGCGGATACGAGCACCAAGAACAGTGCTTTGCAGGCCATCGGTCGTGAACTGGACCGGCGCCGGTCCGAAGTTCTGGAGGCCAACGGCAGGGACATGGATGCCGGGCGCAAAAACGGCCTGGATGCGGCGCTGCTGGATCGACTGGAGCTCAACGACGAGCGTATCGATGCCATGATCGAGGGGCTGCACCAGGTGGCGGAACTGCCGGACCCGGTGGGCGAGATCGACGATCTCAAGTTTCGGCCGAGTGGAATCCAGGTGGGCAAAATGCGTGTGCCCCTGGGGGTGGTGGGCATCATTTACGAGTCCCGCCCTAATGTGACCATCGATGCCGCCAGTCTCTGTCTGAAGTCCGGCAATGCCACCATTCTGCGCGGAGGCAGCGAGGCCCTGCATTCCAATGGCGCGATCGCCGCCTGTATTGCTGCCGGGCTCGAAGAGGCCGGTCTGCCGCAGTCTGCGGTTCAGGTAGTGGATACCACCGACCGTGCGGCGGTCGGTGCGCTGATCGCCATGCCGGACTATGTGGATGTGATCGTGCCACGGGGCGGCACCGGCCTGATCGAGCGCGTCAGCCGCGATGCGCGGGTGCCGGTGATCAAGCATCTGCACGGGGTATGCCATGTCTATCTCGATGACCGTGCCGACCGGGAAAAGGCCTTCAATATCGCCCTGAACGCAAAGACCCATCGGTTTGGTGTCTGTAATGCCATGGAGACCCTGCTGGTGGCAGAGGGGATTGCCGACGAGATTCTCCCGCGCCTCGCTGCCGCTTACCGGGAAAGAGAGGTTGAGCTTCGCGGCTGTGAGCGTACACTGCGCATCCTCTCCAACTGCGAGGCTGCGACGGACGCGGACTGGAGCGAGGAATACCTGGCGCCGGTGCTGGCGATCCGGGTGGTGGCCAACATGGATGCCGCCATGGATCACATCGCCCAGTATGGCTCCGGGCACACGGAATCCATTGTGACCGAGGATTACAGCCGGGCGCGGCGTTTTCTCGCCGAGGTGGATTCCAGTTCGGTGATGGTCAATGCATCCACGCGGTTTGCCGACGGGTTCGAGTATGGTCTCGGCGCGGAAATTGGCATCAGCACCGACAAGATCCATGCCCGCGGACCAGTGGGGCTGGAGGGACTGACGTCCCAGAAGTGGATCGTGCTGGGGGATGGGCACGTACGGCAGTAAAGCTTCTTGCTTCCGGGGGTTGTAAGGCTCGAAGTGCAGGGGCTATCAGTGATGACTGAAACCGGAAGTGTATGGAGTTTTGTGGGCGCAATCTGGTGCGGGGCGCTGTCAGCGGTGCTCCCAGCCGGGACACGCTGTGAATACTTCCCTGTACGCTCGTAATCGGCATCCATGCCTCATACGGTCCCGGCTGGGAGCACCCCTGACAGCTTGGCATTGGAAGTAAACAGCAAAGCCGACGCCTTGAAGCAGATGAATAGCTTGAGAAGAACCATCGCCCTGTTCGGCGGCACTTTTGATCCGGTGCACTTTGGCCATTTGCGGATGGCCCTGGAGCTGAAGGTGGCGCTGGAGTTTGACGAGATGCGGCTACTGCCCAGTCACCAGCCGCGCCACCGCCAGACCCCCGGGGTTTCCTCTGAACACCGGCGGCAGATGCTGGCGCTGGCAATTCGTGACTGTCCGCAACTGGCAATGGACGACCGGGAGTTGCGGCGCGGCGGCGCTACCTACACGGTGGATACCCTGGAGGAGTTGCGCGCGGAACTGGGCGATTCAGTCTCCATCAGCTTCTGCATGGGGCTCGACTCCCTGCTCACGCTGACCACCTGGCACCGCTGGCAGCGCCTGCTGGAACTCGCGCACCTGGTGGTGGTGACCCGTCCAGGGTGGCATCTGCCCGGGGAGGGCGAAGTGGCGGAATTGCTGAGCAAGCATAGCGGTGAGCAACACCATCTGCGGGAACAGGCGTCGGGACGGATTGTGGTGCGGGAACAGACCTTGCTTCCCATTTCTGCGACCCGTATCCGCGAGCTGATAGCGCGGGGCCATTCCCCCCGTTTTCTGCTGCCGGATGCGGTATTGGAATATATTGAAGACAAACGACTCTATCGGACGGCCGCTGAGGGCGGCTGCTAAACAAGGTGTTATGACAGATATCAAGAAAATCGCCATCGAGGCACTGGAAGACCTGAAGGGTAAGGACATCGTCTCCATGGACGTGTCGGAACTCAGTGATGTGATGGACACGCTCATCATCTGTACCGGTACTTCCAACCGGCAGGTAAAGTCCCTGGCCAACAATGTGGTCGAAGATGGCAAGAAGGCGGGCGTTCGCCCGATCGGAGTCGAGGGGCTCGACCAGGGCGAGTGGGTGCTGGTGGATTACGGCGACGTCGTTGTGCACGTGATGCTGGCCGATGTGCGCAGTTTCTACGATCTGGAAAAGCTCTGGTCCATGACCCCGGCGAGTCGGGAGGAGTAAGCCGCTTTGTGCGGTGGCCTTCGTGTACGCCTGCGCAGAGCATGATTCCCTATGAAGATTCGTATCCTTGCCGCCGGCGGGCGCATGCCCGGGTGGGTCCAAGAGGGCTATAACGAGTATGCCAAGCGGTTGCCCCGGGAGATCAGCCTGGAGATGGTCGAGATCCCCCTCGGGCAGCGCGGCCAGAAAAGCTCTCCCGCACTGGTGGAAAAGGCCCGCCAGAAAGAGGGCGAGGCGATGCTGTCGGCCCTGAATCCGCGGGACCATGTGGTCGCGCTGGATGTAAAGGGTAAGCCCTGGAGTACGGAGCAGCTCTCGCAACAGCTCGAAGGCTGGCAGATGCAGGGGGATAATGTGGCCCTGCTGATCGGTGGGCCCGATGGTCTGGCCCCGGACTGCCTGGCCCGGGCGCGCCAGCGCTGGTCCCTCTCGCCACTGACCCTGCCGCATCCACTGGTACGTGTGGTTTTGGCGGAGCAGCTCTACCGGGCCTGGACGCTGCTGGCGGGGCACCCCTACCATAAGTGACCAGTTGGCCGCGCGCTGTCCGGCTGTCAACAGCTGTGCCTACGCAGCTTCCCGCACAGGGCTCTGTAGTGCTCCAGTGACCTACCCCGGGGGGAACATCGGGCTGTCTGGGTGGTCTGATGGGACTTGATGCCGCGATGCGGTCAGCGAATGCGGCGTATTTCGCGAATCTCCATTAAATTTCGCTGTTTGCATTCATCAAAAGGCCGCCGAAGTGTACACTTCGTGGTCAATTTTCGCGCCAGCCCCAAGTGACCAATGGCCCACGACCTTCACCTGAAAGACCCCCTTCTCGAGCAGCGGCTGTTTCGCAACCGTATGCTGGTGGCGCTCGTGGGCGTAGTGGTGCTGCTGGGCGTGCTGGTGGCGCGCTTCTACAACCTTCAGGTGGTCAATCACGACGACTACCGCACCCAATCCGATGAAAACCGCATTCAGGTGCGGCCGGTGCCAGCCACCCGCGGCCTGATCTACGACCGCAACGGCGCTCTGCTGGCCGACAATCGCCCCAGTTACACCCTCTCTATTGTTCGGGAGCGGGTCCGGGATATGGATGGCACCCTGGAGCTGATCGGCCGCCTGGTGCAGCTGGACGACGCCGATGTGGAGAAATTCCGCCAGCGCCTGCAGCGCCGTCGACCGTTTGAACCGGTGCCACTGCGCTACCGGCTTAGCGAGAGGGAAATTGCCCGCGTCAGTGTCAACGAGTTCCGCCTGCCCGGGGTCTCGGTGGAGGCGGAGCTGGTGCGCTACTACCCGATGACGGACCTGTTTGCCCACAGTGTCGGCTATGTGGGCCGGATCAGCGAGCGGGAGCTGGCGGCGTTCTCCGAGGAGGACGTGCGTCGCTATCGGGGTATGCAGAGTATCGGCAAGGTGGGGCTGGAGAAGTCCTACGAGGAAGTGCTGCTGGGTGAAGTGGGATTTGAGAACGTGGAGACCAATGCCCGCGGCCGTGTTTTGCGGGTGCTGGAGCGGCATGATCCGCAACCCGGCTCCGAGCTGATGCTTCATATGGATGCCCGCCTGCAGAAGGTGGCGACCGAGGCGCTCGGGGACAATCGCGGTTCCGTGGTCGCCATCGATGTGAAGACTGGTGGTGTGCTGGCCTTTGTCAGCAAACCGTCGTTCGACCCGAATCTGTTTGTGACCGGCATCAGCTTCAAGGATTACAAGGCACTGCGGGATTCCATCGATGTCCCCCTGTTCAACCGCGCCGTCCAGGGCCAGTATCCGCCCGGTTCGACCCTCAAACCGCTGATGGGGCTTGGCGGCCTCGCCGCCGGCGTGATTGATCGCCAGACCAAGATCAAGGACCCGGGCTGGTACAAACTGCCCAACGACACTCGCCTGTACCGCGACTGGAAACGCTGGGGCCACGGCAAGAAAGTGGACCTGATCCAGGCGCTGGCCGAGAGCTGTGACGTGTATTTCTATGACATGGCGCACCGCTGGAGCATCGACGGCATGCACGACATTGCTACCCGCTTCGGCCTCGGTGCCAAGACCGGTATCGATCTGCCGGTCGAGCGTCCCGGCCTGTATCCCTCGCGGGCCTGGAAACGCGGTGCCCGCGGCATGCCCTGGTTCCCGGGGGACAACCTCAACGCGGTCCTCGGCCAGGGCTTCGTGCTCGCTACCCCGCTGCAGCTGGCGGTCATGACCGCGACCATCGCCAACCGCGGCACGCATTACAAGCCGCAGGTGGTGATGGCCATCGACGGCGTGGAGCAGCCACCGGAAGTGCTTCACCACATCGAAGCAAGGCCGGAGCACTGGGACCTGGTGTTCGAGGGGATGGAGGCGGTCGTCTACGACCTGAACGGCACCGGCAAAAAGGCCGGTGCCGATTTGGACTTTCGTGTTGCCGGCAAGACCGGCACCGCGCAGGTGGTAGGCATTGCCCAGGGTGAGGAGTACGACTCCGAGGCGCTGAAAGAGCGTCACCGGGATCACGCCCTGTTCGTGTCCTTCGCACCCATGGACGATCCACAGATCGCGGTGGCGGTGCTGGTGGAAAATGGTGAGAGTGGAGGTGGCGTAGCTGCGCCCGTGGCTCGCGAGGTGTTCGCTGAATGGCTCTCACGGCCGCTCGAAGAGACCGCCAGCGTTCTGCCGGGACCTGTCCAGATACAAGTAGGGGGTGCCCGTGGCTAGTCGCGATTACATGCACCGGTTGCCGGATTCAGGTGGCAGTCTCAGCCGCCCGGTGAGTTTTTCCCGGCGCTGGCATATTGACGTGCCGCTTCTGGCGCTATTGATTCTGCTCTGCGGCGTAGGGTTGACCGTGCTTTACAGTGCCTCCGGTGGCGAGACACATTACGTGCGCCGTCAGGCTGTTTTCCTCTGCATCGCCTTTGTCGCCATGTTCGTCGCCGCCCAGGTACCCCTGGATATGTACCGGCGCTGGTCGCCTTGGTTGTACGTGGCCGGGTGCGGGATGCTCGTGGCGGTATTGTTCGTCGGGGTGGGCGCCAAAGGCGCGCAGCGCTGGCTGGAAATCGGGGGTTTCCGGTTCCAGCCCTCTGAAGCCCTGAAGCTTGCGGTTCCCATGTCGGTGGCTGCCTTCCTGCACCGGCGCACCCTGCCGCCATCCTTTATTACGGTTGTCGGTGCCCTGGTGATTGTTGCCGTACCCGCAGCGCTCATCGTTCGCCAGCCGGACCTGGGCACCTCGATCCTGATTGCAGCTTCGGGGCTCTTCGCCCTGTATTTGGCCGGCCTCAGTTGGAAGATGATCGGCGGTGCGGCGGTGGCGCTAGTGGCTTCCGCCTGGCCAATCTGGGAGTGGGGACTGCGGGAATACCAGAAGCAGCGGATCCTGACTCTCTTCGACCCGGATGCCGACCGACTGGGTGCCGGCTGGAATATCTTCCAGTCCAAGGCCGCCATCGGTTCTGGTGGAGTTTATGGCAAGGGCTACATGCAGGGCACCCAGTCCCAGCTGGACTTTCTGCCCGAGAGCCACACTGACTTTATCATCGCCGTGCTCTCCGAAGAGTGGGGTATGCGCGGTGCGCTGTTACTGCTTTTGCTGTATGTGCTGATCATTGCACGAGGCATCTATATTAGTTTCATGGCCCAGCAAGTGTTCGGGCGGCTGTTGGCGGGGAGTATTACGCTGACTTTCTTTGTCTATGTGTTTGTGAATATCGGAATGGTCACCGGGCTTTTGCCTGTGGTGGGGGTTCCTCTGCCACTTGTCAGTCATGGTGGGACATCTGCCATTACTCTTATGGCTGGTTTCGGTATTCTCATGGCAATTGGCACAGAGCAGCGCCGTGTGACTTTCTAGAGCCCCTAGAGCCCGCGTGGCGTACAAAACTTCGATGTACTTGGATGTAGAGACGCACTATGAGAACAGGAGTGGTAGTTTTGAAGTGGACCACGGGACTATTGATGGGGCTGGGGATGATGCTCTCCGCCTGCGCGCAGGAACCCGGCCACGGCGACAATCCGGATGCGCAGGCATTCGTCAACTATATGGTGGAGAAGTACGACTTTGATCGTGAAGAAATGCTGGCCCTGATGCGCGAGGCCAAGCGCAAGGACTCCATTCTCAAGGCAATCCAGCGCCCCGCTGAGAAGGCCAAACCCTGGTACGAGTACCGCACCTTATTTGTCACGCCGCAGAGCATTGCCGGCGGTGTGGATTTCTGGGACAAAAACAAGAAAGCCCTGGAAGAGGCCGAGAAAAAGTATGGTGTGCCGGCAGAGCTGATCGTTGCCATCATCGGTGTCGAGACCCGCTACGGCGGCAACATGGGCAGCTTCCGGGTGCTGGATGCACTGGCAACCCTGGCTTTCAACTATCCCCGTCGTTCTGAGTTCTTTACCAAGGAGCTGGAGAACTTCCTTTTGCTGGCCCGGGATCAGGGCTTCCAGCCCACCGACCTGAAGGGTTCCTATGCCGGCGCCATGGGATTCGGCCAGTTCATGCCATCCAGTTATCGCGCTTACGCGGTGGATTTCAACAATGACGGCCGGGTGGATATCTGGGAGGACACTGAGGATGCCATCGGCAGTGTGGGCAACTACCTGGCCCGGCACGGCTGGTTGCCCCTGGACCCGGTTGTTGTGCTGGCCACTCCGCGCCCGAATGCCGACATGACCATCGTAAACGACTCGCTGAAGCCTCAGTGGACTGTGGGGCAGCTGGAAGAGAAGGGCTTTGCAACCACCGCGCAGGTTGATCCGGACATGACCGCCAATGTTTTCTCCCTGCAGACGCAGCAAGGTAAAGAATTCTGGATCGGTCTCAAGAATTTTTCCGTAATTACCAGTTACAATCGCAGCCGCCTGTACGCGATGGCGGTATACGACCTGGCGCAGGAAATCGTCAAAGCCCGCGGTGGCCGCTCGTAATCAGCCCGCTCTGGCGAAAAAATAGCGTGTATTGAGGGCACCTTCCGGGGAACCAACGGGGGTGCCGTTCATCAAAAATTCGAATGTAATAGTCAATACCAGATAAAAACGGTTTGGGTGTGCGGCCGGTTGACGCCACCCGTCGGGGGATCTCATGCTGACAAATAACAAGCGTCTGGCTGCCGCGGCAGCCGTTCTGTTGCTGGCTGCCTGCAGTAGCCAGCCCCAAAAGCCCGCTGAGCCCGCCTGGGACGAAATCAAAGACAGCGGTCCGGCGACGCCGGTGGACATGCTCGCCACACCAGAGCCGACGCCGGTGCGCGAACCCATTGGCAAGGCGGGAAACAAGTCCCCCTACGTCGTCAATGGCGTGAAATACAGCATTATGAAGGGAGTGAAGGGCTATAAGGACACTGGCTATGCCTCCTGGTATGGCACCAAGTTTCACGGCCGACGTACCGCAAATGGCGAGATTTACAACATGTACGCCATGTCCGCCGCTCACAAAACACTTCCACTGCCCAGCTACGCCAAGGTTACCAATCTGGACAATGGCCGCAGTGTTATCGTGCGGGTCAACGACCGCGGCCCCTTTGTGCCCGGGCGGATCATCGACCTGAGCTATACAGCGGCACAGAAGCTGGGCTATATCGATAAAGGGGTGGCCCGCGTAGAGGTAGTGGCGCTGGACCCGGACACGCTGCCATCGGCCACGGATACCCTGGTCGCTGAAAAAGATGTCACCGCGCGGGAAGCGCTGGCGCAGGATGCGAGCTTCAAGCTGCCCTCGAATACCTATCTGCAGGTGGGCGCCTTTAGCGATCGCAGTCAGGCGAACCGTGTGCGGGGGCAGGTCGCCTCAGTGGTCGACTATCCTGTATCCGTCAGTCCGGTGTTCAATGGCGCGAAGACCCTGTACCGCGTGAGGATTGGGCCGCTCGCCCAGCAGCGTTCCCTGGTGGCCGCGCGCGAGTCGGTGGAACAGAACCGCCTCGGCACCCCGCTTGTCGTCTACGACTGAGGGAAGCCAGCCGGTTGGCAAAGCCGGTTACGTGAAACTTTGCGCTCAGGAATCGACGAACACGAGGAATAAAGAGACAACAACCCATGATCAAACGCTTTCTTGCCTGCCTGGTTCTGCTGTCCAGCGCCGTTTCTGCCCAAGCCGAGCAGCCCCTGATCCCGGCGCCGCCGCAATTGTCGGCCACCGCCTATCTGCTGATGGACGCCCATACCGGTCAGATCCTGGTGGAAGAAAATGCTGACAAACAGGTGCCGCCGGCCAGCCTTACCAAAATGATGACTGCTTACATCGTCTCCGAGGAGATCGAAAAGGGCACCATCAAAGAAACTGATGAGGTACTCATCTCCGAAAAAGCCTGGCGCAAGGGCGGCTCGAAGATGTTCGTGAAGGTTGGTGAGAAAGTGCCGGTGATCGACCTGCTGCGCGGCGTCATTATCCAGTCCGGCAACGATGCCAGTATTGCCCTGGCAGAGTTTGTTTCCGGTAGCGAAGAGGTTTTTGCTGAGGTAATGAACCAGCAGGCCGAGCTGCTCGGCATGCATGATACCACCTTCAAGAATGCCACCGGCTGGCCTGCCGAGGGGCACCTGACCACCGCCCGCGACCTCGCCATACTGGGGCGCGCGGTTGTCATGGATCATCCACAGCATTACCCCATCCACGCCGAGAAGTATTTCAGCTTTGCCGGTATCAATCAGCCCAACCGAAACCGCCTGTTGTGGCGTGATCCTGCGGTGGACGGCATCAAGACCGGTCACACGGAAGAGGCGGGTTTCTGCCTGGTCGCATCCGCCCAGAAGCGTGGCATGCGCCTGATCTCTGTGGTGCTCGGTACCGAAAGTGATGAACAGCGCGCCGCGGAAAGCCAGAAACTCCTGGCTTACGGGTTCCGCTACTACCAGACCCACAAGGTCTATGGCCCTGACGATGTGCTACAGACCGAGCGTGTGTGGGGCGGCAAGGAGCCGGAAGTGGGTATCGCCGTGAAGGAAGAGGTGTTTGTCACGATTCCCCGTGGTGGTGAGGACAACATCAAGGCCGACCTGATCATCGATGGAGAGCTGGAAGCGCCGCTCGAGAAGGGGCAGCCGGTAGGTAAGGTGGTGGTTACCCTCGATGGCGAAACCGTCGCCGAGGTGAAAGCAGTCACCGCCGAGGGTGTCGAAGAGGCGGGCTTCTTCAAGCGCATGTGGGATGCCATCAAGCGTTTTGTGATGGGCTTTTTTAGCTAAAACCCCGCTCCGGCAGGGGTAGTGCTTGAATAGGGCCAATCGTCTGCCCTTTGGAGCTCGACGGAGACACCTGGGCGCTCCCGCCACCGGTAGTCGGTTGCGGGACACGCTGTGAATACATCCCTGTACGCTCGTCTGCGGCCGTCCATGGCCGCAGACGGTCCCGCAACCGACTACCGGCAACGGGGCTTCTCATCTCGAGTGCGTAATTCGGCGGACGCCGGAGGTGGCCAACCCACCCCGGGTGCCGGCCACAGTCCCCGGTCGTCACTGTCCACAAATCGCTCACCACTGTATAATCTCCGCCCGGCCGCGCTGTCCGTTCTGGTCCATTGTCTTCTGCGCGGTCCTGGAGAGCGGTATGAGCCAAGATCCCAAGCAAGAACCCCCAAAAATCGAATTCCCCTGCGAAGACTATCCGGTCAAGGTGGTTCGTGATGCCGATGAGGCCACCCACGAGTTCGTGCTCGAGGTTATGCGCCGCCACGCCCCGGATCTCGATGAAGAGCGCATTACCCTGCGGGACAGTCGTAACGGCAACTACACCTCGGTGACTTTCTTTATCGTCGCCACCGGTGAAGAGCAGTTGAGGGCCCTGTTTGAAGAGCTGAAGGCCCATCCATCCATCCACATGGTGCTTTGAGTGGCGATTATCCGAGATTTAGGGCGGCGCGAGTACGAGACCGTCTGGCGTGCCATGTCCCACTACACCGATAGCCGGGATGCCGACAGCCCCGACGAAATCTGGTGCGTCGAGCATGACCCGGTGTTCACTCAGGGGCAGGCCGGGAAGGCCGAGCACCTGCTGAATACCGGCGATATTCCCGTCGTCCAGGTGGATCGTGGCGGCCAGGTAACCTATCACGGCCCGGGGCAGCTGGTGGTCTACCCGCTGCTGGACCTGCGGCGGACCAAAATCGGCGTGCGCGACCTGGTTACGGCCCTGGAAAATGCCACGGTGGAGATGCTGGCGAGTTACGGCATCGAAGCTGCCCCCCGCGCCGATGCGCCGGGTGTTTACCTGACCGAGGGGCCGCGAGCCGGCAACAAGATTGCCTCCATCGGCCTCCGTGTCCGCCGCGGCTGCAGCTTCCACGGCATCGCCATCAATATCGACATGGATCTGGCCCCCTTCCTCCGCATCAATCCCTGCGGTTATGCGGGCATGCAGATGGTACAGATGGCAGAGCTGATCGCACCGGTGCCCTCCTGGAGCGAAGTGGCAGAGGTGTTCGTAGGAGCGCTGATGAGAGCGCTATCCCTGGACACTGCGGAATGGCACCCCGTCGACGAAACAATTTTTGCGCGTGCGCGCGCCGAGCAGGAACAGGAAACGACCAATGGCTGACAATACCTCGAGGCCAGAGCGGCCCGATCTCGTACCGGTAAAACGCACCCGCCGCCTGCAGCAGGGAGAAAAGCTCCGCGATGGCGAAAAGGTCGAGCGCATCCCGGTCAAGGTGATCGCCAGTGATCAGGTGCTGCGCAAGCCGGACTGGATTCGCGTCAAGGTCCCGGCCTCCAAAGAAGTGGACCGTATCAAAAGCATCCTGCGCTCGCAGAAGCTCGCCACCGTGTGTGAAGAGGCTAGCTGCCCGAACCTGGGGGAGTGCTTCAGTGGTGGTACCGCCACCTTCATGATCATGGGTGAGATCTGCACCCGTCGTTGTCCGTTCTGCGATGTGGGCCACGGCAAGCCGAATCCGCTGGACCCGCAGGAGCCACAGCACCTGGCCGAAGCCATCGCCGCCATGGGGCTGCGTTATGTGGTAATCACATCCGTCGATCGGGACGACCTGCGCGACGGCGGGGCCCAGCACTTTGCGGAATGTATCCGCACTGCGCGCGAGCACTCTCCCAATCTGCAGGTGGAGATCCTGACCCCGGACTTCCGCGGGCGTATGGACGTGGCGCTGGATATCCTTGAGGCCGAGGCCCCGGACGTATTCAACCACAACCTGGAAACCGTGCCGCGCCTGTACCGTGAATCCCGTCCCGGCGCCAACTACAAGTGGTCGCTGAAACTGCTGCAGGAATACAAGAAGCGTCGTCCGGATGTGCTGACCAAGTCCGGACTGATGGTGGGGCTGGGCGAGGAGAAAGAAGAGATCTTCGCCGTCCTGGACGACATGCGCGAGCATGATATCGATATGCTGACCATCGGCCAGTACCTGCAGCCGAGCAAGGAACACCTGCCGGTGCAGCGTTATGTCCACCCAGACGAGTTCGAGGAATACCGCCGCTACGCCGAGCAGATCGGCTTCAAGCACGCAGCCTGCGGCCCGCTGGTGCGCTCCTCCTACCACGCCGACAAGCAGGCGCACGGGGAGAAAGTCAGCTAAGCACGGTCACGCAGTATCCAGGGGACCAGGGAGCCAGGGAATCCCGACGCAAAGGCCTGCATTGATGCAGGCCTTTTTGTTTGCGCCCCATCCGTTGACCGCTGCTCGATGAGCCGAGCGGAATAGCCAGTCGGATTGCCTGACCTTCGGTTTTTCAGTAGCTTGGTCCCAACAATAACGATAGGGATCAGGCCATGACAAAGTCTCTTCTGGCTGCCGCGGCGGCCGCTCTTATCTCTTGCGGCGCGATCGCCAAGACCACCATTATTCACGCCGGCCAGCTGCTAGCCGTGCCCGGCGAAAAGCCCCTGACAGAGCGCAGTATTTTTATCGAGGACGGCGTCATCACCGATGTGCGGGAAGGGTATGTGCAGGAAGGCACCGCCAGCGTCATCGACCTCAGGGACAGCTTCGTAATGCCGGGCCTGATGGATATGCACGTGCACCTGCAGGGGGAATTGGGTCCCGGCAACGACTCCGATGCCCTGAAAATGTCCAAGCCACTGATGCAGATGCGCTCACTGATGTTTGCCATGCGCACCCTGAGAGCGGGCTTCACCACCGTGCGTGATGTGGGCTCCAGCCCGCAGGAGATGTACGCCATGCGTGATGCCATCAACAACGGCTGGATCGATGGTCCGCGCATCATCGCCGCCGGCGGCGTTGGCATTACCGGGGGCATGCCGACATCAGTGGCGTCAGCCCCGAGCTGATGGCCTTTCACGACCAGGAGAACAAGACGGTTTGTGATGGCCCCTACGACTGCCGCCGGGCGACACGTCACGCCATCAAGTACGGCGCTGACCTGATCAAGATCACCTCCACCGGCGGTGTGCTCACAGACCGCGCGACCGGCACCGGCCAGCAGATGGAAATGGACGAACTGAAGGAGGTCGTACAGTCGGCAAAACGAATGGGCCGCAAGGTGGCCAGCCATGCGCATCAGGAAGCCGGCATCATCGCCGCGCTGGAAGCGGGGGTCGATAGCATTGAGCACGGGTCTTACGCCGGTCCGGCCTCGCACCGGCTGTTCAAGCGCTCCGGTGCCTACCTGGTACCGACCCTGCTCGCTGGCGACACCGTGGTGCAGATGGCGAAGAACACCGAGATCCTCAGTGAAGCCCAGAAAGAAAAGGCCATCCGTGTAGGCAACGATATGAAAGGCAACTTCGCCAAGGCGGTGGATGCCGGGGTGAACATTGCCTTCGGTACCGACAGCGGTGTATCCAAACACGGTGAAAATGCCCGCGAGGCGGTGCTGATGCACGAAGCCGGCATGGACACCATGTCCATCCTCAAGTCCGCCACAATCAATGCCGCCGACCTGATCGGTATGGGCGACAGCCTCGGTAGACTGGAGGTCGGCAAGCAGGCGGACATCATCGCCACCGACGGCTCACCGCTGGCGGATATCGAGGAGTTGTTGGAGGTGGATTTCGTGATGAAGGGTGGTGAGATCGTTGTTCGCTAGCCATCCTTTCTGCGGTCGCCCTTTCTGCAGCTAGCGAAAACTTCTTGGAGAATTTCTGGATTTCCGATCAGTGAGACTTTCTTTAGCTCATAATCCTGTTGCTTTAAGCCTTTTCAGTTGGATATTCTGATTTTGTTTGAGAGTTTAATGAAAGCCTCTGCAGTGACATGCTCGTGAGCAGAGTGCAATTTTTTTGCGTATAAAGGTCTCCTACAGCAGTTGCCCCGACGGCACCTCCTTTGCAGAGAGACTCTGCTGAGACATTTGATAAGAACACGCAAGAGATTGAGTCATGAGAAAGCTTACCTCCCTCGCTGTAGTGGGCATGCTGGCTGCCTGCTCCGGAGAGTCCCCGAACAACGATACGGCGGCTGCGGCAGAAACGCCGGTTGCCAGTATCACCTACCCGGAAACCCGAAAGGATGGCGTTGTGGATACCTACTTCGGAACGGAAGTGGCCGATCCCTACCGCTGGTTGGAGGACGACCGCAGTGAGGAGACCGGGGACTGGGTGAAGGCCCAGAACGAGGTGACTTTCGGCTACCTGGAGGGCATTCCCTACCGGCAAACCCTGAAAGAGCGCCTGGAATCCCTGTGGAATTATGAAAAAGTGAGTCGTCCCTTTACCGAGGGGGAGTACACCTATTTCTATCGCAATGACGGCCTGCAGGATCAGTCGGTCGTTTGGCGGAAGAAGGGTGAGGGAGAGCCGGAGGTATTCCTCGATCCGAACAAGTTCAGCGAAGATGGCACCACTTCTCTCGCTAGCCTGAGTTTCTCCAAAGACGGTTCTATCGCGGCTTACTCGATTTCCGAGGGCGGTAGTGACTGGCGCAAGATCATTGTGATCGATGCGGAGTCCAAGGAAGTGCTGGAGGAGCCGCTGGTGGACGTAAAGTTCTCCGGTATTTCCTGGAAAGGCAACGAGGGCTTCTACTATTCCAGCTATGATAAGCCGGAAGGTAGTGAACTCTCCGCAAAGACCGACCAGCACAAGCTCTATTATCATGAGCTCGGTCAGCCCCAATCCAAGGACGAACTGGTATTTGGTGGTACGCCAGAGGAGAAGCGTCGTTACGTACAGGGTTACGTTACCGAGGATGACCGCTATCTGGTAATTTCCGGAGCGAAATCCACTTCCGGTAATGACCTGTTTATCCGCGACCTCTCTGAAGAAAATGCGCCCCTGATCCCGGTGCTGACAGATTTTGAGTCCGATACCTATGTTATCGATAATGTCGACAGCAAGCTGTACCTGGTAACCGACCGCGGTGCCCCGAACAAGAAAGTGGTCACTGTTGACGCGGCGAATCCCGAACCGGAAAACTGGGCCGATTTCATCCCGGAAACCGAAAATGTCCTGACGGCCTCCACTGGCGGTGGCTACTTCTTCGCTGAGTACATGGTGGATGCGCTCTCAAAAATTTACCAGTACGACTACGAGGGGAATCGCATCCGGGAGATTGCCCTGCCGGGGCCGGGTAGCGCGACTTCCATCAGCGGCAAGAAAGAAGACGAAGTCCTTTACTACTCTTTCACCAACTACAAGACGCCTTCCACCATTTTCTCTTTCGACGTAAAAGAAGGTGAGTCTTCCATCTACCGGGAATCCGGTGCTGACTTTGAAGCGGATCGCTACGAGTCGAAGCAGGTGTTCTATACCTCTCGCGATGGCACCCGTGTCCCGATGATGATTACCTACAAGAAGGGTCTGGAGCTGGATGGCAAGAACCCGACCATTCTCTATGGTTATGGTGGTTTCAATATCAGCCTGACTCCCTCGTTCAGCATTGCCAATGCAGCCTGGTTGGAGCTGGGTGGCGTTTACGCGGTGCCGAACCTGAGGGGCGGTGGTGAGTATGGTAAGGAGTGGCACAAGGCCGGTACCAAGCTGCAAAAGCAGAATGTGTTTGATGACTTCATCACGGCTGCCGAATACCTGATCGACAACAAGTATACCTCCAGCGACTTCCTCGCAATTCGTGGTGGCTCCAATGGTGGCTTGCTGGTGGGCGCTTCTATGACGCAGCGGCCGGACCTGTTCAAGGTTGCCCTGCCCGCCGTGGGTGTGATGGATATGCTGCGCTACCACACCTTCACCGCGGGTGCTGGCTGGGCATACGACTACGGTACCGCCGAAGAGAGCGAGGAAATGTTTGAGTATCTCAAGGGATACTCACCGGTGCACAACGTGAAGCCGGATGTACAGTACCCGGCGACGCTGGTGACTACTGCCGATCACGATGATCGTGTGGTGCCGGCGCATTCGTTCAAGTTCGCCGCGCACTTGCAGGACAAGCAGGCGGGTCCGGCGCCGACGTTGATTCGCATCGAGACCAAGGCCGGTCACGGTGCCGGCACACCGGTCTCCAAGAGCATCGAGCAGTACGCCGATATCTTCAGCTTCACCCTGTACAATATGGGTTTTGAAGCTCTGCCTGAATAAATTCAGCCTGTAACTGAATTGACCTGAGCCCGGCCTTGCCGGGCTTTTTATTATCTGTGCCGTTCTCCCTGGCCTCGTATTCCTGCCGTTAGCGAACCTTTCCCTTAATCCAGTCACGACGCCCGAGCCAGAGTGGGTGAAAAGCGCGCCAAAACCTGCCGTTCAACTGGTCTGCCTGTAAATAGAACGAGTACTCTGTAAGTGGCCTGCAGCGGTTTCGCGGCGAATCAGGATCAAGGTCGAACCGGATAATAAAAGCAAGCGCGAGGCGAATATCATGACCCCAGAGCAAAAGTACCAGCTGGTGGCTGGCAAGCAGCCACTGGAACTTCTCTATCAGCGGGAGCGCGAGCAGGCTGGGGAGGTTTACCTGCGCCAGATGTGGAACCGCGAGTGGCGCGAGTACACCTGGAGTGAAGTCATGGATCGCGCGCGGCGGATCGCCAGCTTTTTGCGGGAGCGGTTCGAGCCGGGCGATCGTATCGCGATTCATGCCAAGAACTGCGCAGACTGGATTATCGTGGATATCGGCATCATGCTCGCCGGGATGGTGAGTGTGCCCCTGTATCCGGGCCAGTCGGCGAGCTCGATGGAATATGTGCTTCAGCACTCCGACAGCAAGTTGCTCTTCTGCGGTGCCAGTGATGACAACGAATCCCTGAAGCAGGTCGCGGGCCGCTTGCCATCCGTCGCCATCCAGCGCTGTGAAATAGAGTGTGACAGCACCCTCGAGGAGCTTCTGGAAACCCACAGGCCCTATCCAGAAAGCCCGCTGTTCGGTGAAGACGAAGTGTTCACCATCATGTACACCTCCGGTACCACCGGCAACCCCAAGGGGGTGATGCACACCTGGTCCGCTCTCAGCTTTGCGGTTCCAAACATGGTGCGCGGCTTCGGCTACGATGAAAGAGACCGATTTTTTTCCTACCTGCCGCTGGCCCATGCGGCTGAGCGGATCGTCATTGAGTTCCATAGTCTGTATTCCGGCACCCCGGTTCATTTTCCGGAATCCCTCGACACCTTTCTCGAGGATCTGAAGCGCGCACGCCCGACCATGTTCTTCTCGGTGCCGCGCTTGTGGGCCAAGTTCAAAGAGGGGATTGATGCAAAGCTGCCGCCTTCGTTGCAGAAGTTTCTGCTCAGGGTTCCCGGTTTGCGTGGTTGGTTGCGCCGCAAGATCCAGGGCGGTCTCGGCCTTGACCGCGCCCGCATGCTGGTAACGGGGGCGTCTCCCATCTCGATCGATTTGCTGCGCTGGTATCACCAGATGGGCATGATGGTCACGGACGGCTATGGCATGACGGAAAACTTTATTTATGGCTGCATCACCCATATGGGAGATACGCCAGTACCGGGCACCGTGGGCAAGCCCTTCTGGGACTGTGAGGTAAAAATCTCCGACCAGGGCGAGATCCTGTTCAAGAGTCGTGCGTTGATGAAGGGGTATTACCGGGAGCCGGACAAGACCGCCGAGGTGTTGCGCGATGGTTATTATCACACCGGGGATGCAGGCTTTATTGATGAGGCGGGATTGCTGCACGTCACCGGTCGTATCTCCGATACCTTCAAAACCAGCAAGGGCAAGTTTGTGCAACCGCCGCAGCTGGAAGGGTTGTTTGGTGACGAACCGTTGCTGGGGCAGGTGTGCGTGCTCGGACATGGCATGAAGCAACCTGTGATGCTGGCAACCTTGTCCGAACTCGCCCGCAGCATGGCCAAGAACGATGTGGCCAACCAGCTGGAGAAAACCCTTGGTGACGTCAATGCGCGGCTTCAATATCACGAGAGAATCGGGGGTATCTTCATTACGGAGGAGGAGTGGACACCGCAAAATGAACTGCTAACCCCCACCATGAAAATCAAACGTAAATTGCTTGAGCAGCGCTACCGCCCCTGGCTGGAGAGCCATCTGGATGCGGGCCCGATTATTTGGGAGTCTCCTGCTGGCACAGGTGCGCCCGCCGACAGTCGCCCCGCTTTCAAGCCGGGCCAGCCCGATATCGAAGGCAGTGCCTGATTGCATTGGTGAATATTCGCTCCCGCTGCCTGCCAGCCGCAGCTGGCGACTGGTGGTCGCAGTCCCGTAAGGTAGGGGGTGATTCAGCGGTAAAAAAAGGCCGGCAAGCGGTGCAGCTTGCCGGCCTTTTGTGTTGATGGTGACGGCTAGTTGCAGCTACAGGTCATGCATCTAACCTCGCCACCCTGTTCGCCGACATTGATACTGTCGGCGCAGCATTCGAAGTCCTCATTGTGATCGCACGCCGAGACTTTACAGGCCCCGACCCCGGCAGAGCGGTTACTGCGGGTATGCTTGGAATTATTGAAGTAGGTATCACAGCCGGGAATGTCACCATGTCCAATGGTGATGGCTCGGGCATGGCAGTTATTGTCGGTGTTGTAGGCGCACTGGGAAATTGCGCACTGTGCGACTTCCGGCATATCGGTGGCGATGATCATCTTGAGCCTCACTCTCTTTTTCGCTCCCTCAAGCCTAGTTCAGGGCGATCCGTTCAGTCTGCTCTTTGCTGAATTTTGCGCCAGTGGAGGCGCAGATCTGGCGCCTCGATTCACATCTCTCCTGGTTATGGATGCTGCTTGCTTATACCGAGATCGAATCGATGTGCCCTTTAAAAATGACGTTGGCGATCGCAGGTCTAGAGGTGAAGGCAACGGAAACGCAAAAATGGAGGTTTTATGATTCCGCACAAGACACACAGGCTGGCAACTGGCATCCGCAGCACTCTCGGGAGTATGGCTGTGGGGGCTGCTGGGCTGGCGTTGTCTGCGGCAGCGATGGCAGTGGATCCCTACGCCAAGTCCGACGATAGCTGGATCAGCATCAGCGGCAAAGTGGTGGCCGCCCAGGACGATCGCTTTGCCCTGGACTTCGGTGAAGGGGTGATCTCGGTGGAAATGGACGACTGGGACTGGTACCAGGAGGGGCGAGCACTGCTCGAAGGGCAGGAAGTCATTGTCTACGGTCGAATCGACGATGACTTGTACGAGATTCGCTCCATTGAGGCGGCCAGTGTCCATGTGGACAGCCTCAACAGCACTTTCTTCGCCAGTCCGGTGGATGAGGAAGATATCACCAATATCTATGTCGGCAGTTACTTTGCGTTCCCTCGCACAGAGGGGCAGGAGGTCAGTGTGACCGGTATGGTGAAGGATATCGAAGGCCGCGAGTTTACCCTGGACACCGGCGTGCGTGAGATGCGAATCGATACCATCGGCCTCGGCTACAACCCACTGGATGACGAAGGTTATCAGCAGATCGATGCCGGGGATTTTGTCAGCGTATCCGGCGAGCTGGACCTCGATTTCTTTGAACAGCGGGAGATCCGTGCCGACCGGGTGCTGACTCTGTCTCCCGAATCACGCACCAGGCCAGCGCCCGGAACCATGCACTGAAAAGCCATTGACAGAACAGCGCTCAGCCTGAGGGAGCGCCTTAACAACAAATCTCAGGGAGGAGAGTCAGGGAGGAAATAAAAACAGAACGGATTATCAGGAAGGATAAAAAGTCAGCGCCCGTCATGGGCGCTTTTTTTTGCCCACAGCTGCAGGGATGAACTAGTGGGCTGCGCTGTAGGTGAGACAGTTGACGGCATTACCGTTCTGGCCCACCTGGATGGCGTCCGCACTGCACTCGAAATCTTCGTTGTGGGCGCAGTCTGTCATCTTGCAGGCACCGACACCGGCAGTGCGGTCGCTGTCGGTGTGTTTGGAACTGTCGAAGTAGGTATCGCAGTCTGGATCTGGACCGTCACCAATGGTGATGGCGCGGGCGTGACAGGCCTCGTCAGCATTGTAGGCGCAGTGGCTGATGACGCATTTGGCGACTTCGGGCATATCGGTGGCGATGATCATGGTGTTGGTCTCGTAAAAACGTCGCTTGGCAAGGACAACGGATAGAAGGTGTCAAGCAGAAAATAGTTCAGCCCATTGGCTTGTCAACGCCGCCCGGATGACCGGGCGAGTACCTGGCGTCTCCATTTGCGACCATCCGCTAATAGCCACCTGCAGGGCGCTTCAGTTATCTTCGGTGGAATAATAAGTAGCACCGGAGTTAGTCGATGATAGGCAAGCCCTTTTTGCTCTTCTTTGCCCTGGTTTATGTGGCGCTGTTGTTTGCGGTGGCCTGGTGGGCTGAGCGTCGCGGTGCCTGGAGTCAGCGCTACCGGCCGGTGGTCTACGCGCTGGCGCTGGCGGTCTACTGCAGCTCCTGGACCTTTTTTGGTGGCGTGGGTCAGGCGGTGGCCAGCACCTGGAGTTACCTGCCCATTTACCTGGGTCCCATTCTCCTGTTTCTGTTGGGTGGTTCGCTGCTGGGCAAGCTGGTCACGGTGGGGGAGCGACAGAAAGTCACTTCCATCGCCGACTTTATCGGCTCTCGCTATGGCAAGAGCCGCGGGCTGTCTGCGCTGGTCACGGTTCTGGCGATTGTGGGTACGCTACCCTATATCGCCCTGCAGCTGCGGGCAGTGACCATGGCGTGGGATGCCGTTGGTCCGAGCGATGTGGGTGCCGGTCTCTGGAATCTGGATACGGCGCTGGCCACAGCCCTGCTCATGGGGCTGTTTGCGGTGCTGTTCGGCACCCGTCACCTGGAGGGGCGGGAACGCAATCGCGGCGTGGTGAGCGCCATCGCGCTGGAAAGCCTGGTGAAGTTGCTGGCTTTTGCGGCCGTGGCCGGGCTCGCCTGCTGGCTGCTGGTGACAGAAGCACTGGTTAGCGGTGAGGCTCTTGCCCGGCGCTGGGACCCCCTTACCCTGGACGCGAATTTCCTCACCCAGACGCTCCTCGCCGCTGCTGCCATCCTGTGTCTGCCGCGGCAGTTCCATATGGCCGTGGTGGAGTACCAGGGTCCAAAGGACCTGCATACCGCACGCTGGATGTTCCCGCTCTACCTGCTGCTGTTTGCGGTGTTGATCCTGCCGATCGCCATGGCTGGCCAACCTCTTGCCACCGGTGGGGCGCTCTCGCCGGACAGCCTGGTACTGTCGCTGCCGATGGCGGCCGACAGCAGTGCGCTGACCGCACTCGCCTACCTGGGCGGATTCTCCGCCGCCACTGGCATGGTGATTGTCGCGGCAGTAACGCTTGCGGTGATGATCTCCAATGAGCTGGTGGCGCCGGTTTGGCTTTATCTGAGCCGTTTCACGCGCTTGTCGGCAGTCTCCTTCGGTAATTACCTGCGCCAGATCCGTGCGGTCAGTATCCTGTTATTGATGCTCCTTGGCTGGGGTATGCACCGTGCCCTGACGGGGCTGGAAACCCTGGCCCCCATCGGCCTGCTGTCTTTCGCCGCCGCCGCGCAGCTGGCACCGGCACTGATCGGTGGCCTCTACTGGCGGGAGGCCCACCGCAACGGTGTCTGGGCCGGCCTTGCCGCCGGTTATGCCCTGTGGTTCTTCTGCCTGGTGTTGCCGGCGGTGTTCCCGGCCCATCCGCTGACGGGCCAGGGATTGGCTGGTGTTTCCTGGCTGCGGCCACAGGCACTTTTTGGACTGACGGGCCTCGATCCCCTGAGCCACGGTGTGTTCTGGAGCCTTGTGGCCAATGTGTTCCTGTTTGTGCTGGTGTCCAGGCTGAGCCAGCAGGATGGCCGCGACCGTCGCCAGGCCAGCGCCTTCGTCGATGAGGGTGTGCGCCGCCGGGACGCCAGTGCCGAGCTGGCGCCGACCAGTGTGCAGGTCGCACAGCTGCACAGCCTGATGCAGCCGTTCATCGGTTCTGATCGGCTGGATGAAATCTGGCAGGGTTTTGAATTGCGTGCCGGCCAGCGGTTGCTCCCCGATGACCGGGCGCCGAGGTTTGTTGTGTGGGAGACAGAGACGATCCTGGCGGGGATTGTCGGCTCCGGCACTGCACAGCAGGTGCTGGAGCTGCTGCGCCGCAATAAGCCACTCAAGGTGGAGCATATCGCCCGGCTGGTGGATGGCACTTCGCAGAAATTGCGTTTCAGCCAGGAGTTGCTGCAGACAACGGTGGAGACCATCAGTCAGGGGATTTCCGTGGTGGACGCGGATCTGCGCCTGGTAGCCTGGAACCAGCAGTACCGGGAGCTGTTCGGGTATCCCTCGCGGCTACTATATATCGGTTGTCCGGTAGAACGCCTCTATCGCCACAATGCGGAGCGCGGCCTGTACGGCGACCAGAACCGCGATCTGGATGCCCAGGTGCAACGGCGGCTGGAATTATTGCGTCACGGCAGCGCACATCGCTTCGAGCGGCGATTGCCGAATGGTGTCATCGTCGAGGTACGTGGGACGCCCATGCCCGGCGGCGGCTTTGTGACCACCTTCACCGATATCAGCGACTACCGGGCTGCGGTGGATGCACTGGAGGAAAACCAGCGCACACTGGAGCAGCGGGTAGAGCAGAGGACGGCAGAGCTGCAGTCCCTGCACGCGGCCAAGTCGCGGTTCCTGGCCCACACCAGCCACGACCTCCTGCAGCCCATCAATGCGGCGCGCTTGTTTATTGCCTCGGCACAGCAGAAGGCCGCGCGGGAGCAGTGGCCCGAGACCCTGTCGGACATTGCCAATATCGACAGCGCACTGGAATCCGCCGAGCACCTGATCGGCGCCCTGCGGGAGATCAGCCGGCTGGACTCCGGCAAGCTGACCCCTAAGCTGGAGCACTTCCCGCTGAACGACTTGCTCGATGGACTTGCGACTGAAATGCAGGCCATTGCCGCTGCACGTGGCCTGCAGCTCCGTCATCCCCGCAGCAGTGCCTGGGTCTACAGTGACCGCCATCTGTTGCGGCGGATCCTGCAGAACTTTCTCAGTAATGCGCTGCAGTACACGCGCCGTGGCCGGGTCCTCATCGGCGTGCGCCGTCGGCCCGAGGGTCTGGAGGTGCAGGTACTCGACACTGGCCCCGGTATTGCCGAGGAAGCGCAGGCGCAGATTTTCGATGAGTTTGTGCGGCTGGCATCGGCGGAAAATGCCAGTGAAAAAGGCTTGGGCCTGGGGCTCGCTATCGCCCGTCGCAGTGCCGATCTACTGGGCCACCCGGTGCACCTCCACTCCGTGCCCGGGCGTGGCACCCTGTTTTCAATCCTGTTGCCTGCGGGTGTGCCTGCAAGCCGTTCACAGGAATCAGTGCCCTCCGAGCAGGCCGCGCTGGGGGCAGAGCTGGATGGGGTCCGGGTCCTCTGTATCGACAATGAAGCCTCTATCGTGCGTGGTATGCAGAGTCTGCTGGAGGGGTGGGGGTGTCAGGTGACGGTGGCCCGTTCACTTACTGAGGCGCGCGCGGCGTGGAAAGGGGGTCCGCCACAGCTAGTCATTGCCGACTACCACCTGGATGATGGCGCGACAGGTATCGAGGCGATCGAGGCGCTCTGTGATGACTGGCAGTCAGAAGTTCCCGGCATCCTGGTCAGCGCCGATATTTCCGAGACAGTGCGCGATAGTGCCCGCGACGCGGGGCTTTTCTATCTGCCGAAACCGGTCAAGCCGGCGGCACTGCGCAACCTGGTCAGGCGGCTGTCGAAAACGCCAGTGGGCCATGTGTAAAGTTCGCTGACAATGGGGCTCGGCCAGCGCGGGCAGATGAGCGAGGAAGCGCAGGAACAGTGGTTCTGTTTCCAGCTTTCCCACACAAAGCTGGAGGGGTTGGCGAAGCGAGCTGTTACACGACTTTACGCATGGGCTATCAGGCGGGGGCGGGCTGCTTCGGCGGAGGCGTGAACTGCCCCGGCGCCTCCACATCCAGACTGCTGATGGCCAGTACCGCCTGGGTACGTGAATTCACACCCAGCTTGCGGAACAGGGCGGTGAGGTGGGCCTTCACGGTCGCCTCGGTGACATTCATCTCGTAGGCAATCTGCTTGTTCAGCAGGCCTTCGGCCAGCATGGTGGCCACGCGGAATTGCTGCGGAGTCAGTGATGCCACCACATCGGCGACGTCGTCATGCTCAGCACCCCCGGTCGTGCGCTGCCGGGCCACATCCGCTGGCAGCCAGATATCCCCCGCCAGGGCGGCTTGCAGAGCTTCACCAATGGTTTCCACCGGCGCGGATTTCGGCAGGAAGCCGCAGGCCCCGTAATCCACCGACCGACACATGACTTCCGGTTTCTCGTTGGCAGAGACCACCATCACCGGTAGCTGCGGGTGCTGGCCGCTCAGGAAGATGAGGCCGCTGAAGCCATGGGCGCCCGGCATATGCAAATCGAGTAGCAGCAGGTCTGCGTCACTGTGCTCCGCAGCGCAGCGTTGCAAACTCTCCATGTCCATTGCCTCGACGATCTCGGCGTCAGCAAAGGTGGTGCGGATGGACTGGCAAAGGGCTCCGCGAAACAGCGGATGGTCGTCGGCCACAATAAATTTGCGGCGGCCGGCGCCGGGACCGTTTGGGTTGGTCATGGCTCCCTCATCATTTTGAGGCCCTGCAGGGCTTTTTATTCTTAGTCTGGACAGATCCAGTTTACGCCCATCCGCTGCCGATGGGAAAAAACCGGCCGCCGCCTGAGGCGGGGCCGGTGCAAGGATCGACTCGGTGGAGTCAGTCGTCGAATCAGGCGCTCTCCGCCAGGGCCTCGTGGCGGGCAATCAGTTCAGCCACCACCGACGGGTCTGCCAGTGTAGAGATGTCCCCCAGCTGATCCACTTCATCGGCAGCAATCTTGCGCAGGATGCGGCGCATGATCTTGCCGGAGCGGGTCTTGGGCAGCCCGGGAGCCCACTGAATCACATCGGGTGTGGCAATGGGACCGATCTCACTGCGCAGCCAGTCGCGCAGGGTGCGGTGCATTTCCTCGCTGGGTTGCCGGTCGCTGTTCAGGGTCACGTAGATATAGATTCCCTGACCTTTGATGTCGTGGGGGAAGCCCACCACGGCGGCTTCGGCCACAGCGGGATGCGCCACCAGTGCGCTCTCCAGCTCGGCAGTGCCCATGCGGTGACCGGATACGTTCAAAACATCGTCCACGCGTCCGGTGATCCAATAGTAGCCATCCTCGTCCCGACGGGCGCCGTCGCCGGTGAAGTACATGCCGTTGAAGGTGCTGAAGTAGGTATCGATAAAGCGCTGGTGATCCCCGAACACGGTGCGCATCTGCCCCGGCCAGCTATCCAGCAGGACCAGGTTGCCCTCGGCGGCGCCCTCCAGGACATTCCCCTCGTTGTCCACCAGTGCCGGGCGGATGCCGAAGAAGGGGCGGGTAGCGGAACCGGGCTTCAGGGCGGTGGCTCCGGGCAGGGGCGTCAACAGGGCCGCACCGGTCTCAGTCTGCCACCAGGTATCCACAATCGGGCACCGGCCGCGGCCGAAGTGATCGTGGTACCAGCGCCAGGCCTCCGGATTGATCGGTTCGCCCACGGTCCCCAGCAGGCGCAGGGAGGAGAGGTCAGCACCTGCGGTGGGTTTGTCGCCCTCGGCCATCAATGCACGAATCGCGGTGGGAGCAATGTAGAGCACATCGATCTGGTGCTCGTCGATAATGCTGGCCACACGGCTTACATCGGGATAGTTGGGCACACCTTCGTACATCACCGTGGTTGCGCCGTTGGCCAGCGGTCCGTAGATGATGTAGCTGTGGCCGGTGACCCAGCCGATGTCGGCGGCACACCAGAAACGCTCACCGCGGCGATAGTCGAACACATATTCATGGGTGAGACTGGCGTAGGTCAGGTAGCCGCCGCTGGTGTGCAGCACCCCCTTGGGCTTGCCGGTGGAGCCGGAGGTGTAGAGGATGAACAGTGGATCCTCTGCGCTCATTTCTTCTGCCGGGCAATCGTCGCTCTGCTCCGCCAGTAGCGTCGCATAGTCCACATCGCGACCCGGCACCATGTTGACCTGATCATCGGTGTAGTCCACGACTACCGCTTTCTCGACGGTGGTTTCCTTACAGAGTTCGATCGCCCGGTCCACGTTTTCTTTCAGCACCACCGAGCGGCCGCCGCGTTTGCCGGCATTGGCGGTGATGACGATACGGGAGTGCCCATCATCCATGCGCCCGGCGAGAGCCTCCGGAGAGAAGCCGGCAAACACCACCGAGTGCATCGCACCGATACGGGCACAGGCGAGCATGGCAGCGGCCGCCTGGGGAATCATTGGCAGATAGATGGTCACCACATCCCCCTTTTTCACCCCGAGGGATTTCAGGCCGTTGGCGAACTGGCACACTTCCCGATGCAGCTCGCGGTAGCTGATCTCGCGACTCTGGCCGGGTTCGTCGCCCACCCACAGGATAGCGTTGCTGTCGGCATGTTCCGCCAGGTGCCGGTCCAGGCAGTTGGCGGCGACATTGAGCGTACCGTCCTCGTACCAGCGGATATGCAGGTCATCCTTGTCGAAAGATGTGTTCTTTACCTGCGTGAATGGCTTGATCCAGTCGAGCCGCTGCCCCTGCTCGCGCCAGAAGCCCTCATTGTCCTCTATGGAGCGCCGGTACAGCTCCAGGTACTGCTGCTCATTCAACAGGGATTGTTCGGCGTAGTGCGCGGGCACGGGGTAGACAGTTGCTTCTTTCACGTTGGCGGACCTCGCTGATTATTCAAAGCCGGCTGCCCGGCATCGGGTTTTGTGTTTATGAACATCATGCCCCGCGCCCGCAAAAGCGCGTATTAGACATAAGTCGAAATCCGCTGTGATTGACCGGCATTTCCCTCCCACACTTAGACATTGGTCGAAATAGCCCCTGGATTTAGACCAATGGTTAATACCCGAATTTTCGCAAACGCGCTTATATCGCTACTGCACCAATCAATTAGCCAGCGATGAGGGAGAACGGTATGACCAAACCAATCGGAAAATTCGTGGCTCGCCTCTCGGCGGGTCTGATCATTTCATCGGCCTGTCTGGGCTTTGCCAGTGTCGCCAGTGCGCAGAAGTCCGTCGCGGATGAGCCCAGCCCCGAGGAGCTGCAGCTGCGCATCGAGGAACTGCAGGCCCAGATCAGCAAACTGGCCGAACAGGCGGAGCGCGCCGAACAGCGTATGGCGTCGCTGCCGGATCCGGAGCCGGAGCAGGCGCCGGCCAGTGGCACCAAGCTGCAGATCGGCGGCTACGTCAAACTGGACAGCAACCTGAGTGATTACTCTGATGGCGCCTCGGCCACAGCGGGCATCGGCGAGGATTTCCTCGTGCCTTCAACCATCCCTGTCGGTGGTGAGAGCGGTGACGCCAAGTATCACGCCCATGCCAAATCCACCCGCCTGTTTATCAAAACCAGCACGGCTGCGGGTTCGGGTCAGGTGAATACCCATCTCGAAATCGACGCCATGGCCAGTGGCCAGGGGGACGAGCGCATCAGTAATTCCTACGCACAGCGTTTGCGCCATGCCTATGTGGACTGGCAGATGGATGAAAGCCGCAGCCTGCTGGCAGGCCAGAGCTGGTCCACCTTCTTCAATGTGGGCGCATTGCCGGAAGGGATGGATTTCGTCGGGCCGGTGGGAACGATTTTCGAGCGCCAGCCGCAACTGCGCTTCACCCAGAAGGTTGGTTCCGGCAGCCTGCAAGTCGCGGCAGAAAACCCTGCCACCACGCTCTACAACGGTACTGAGAACCCCTACGACGATAACGGCAGCCCGGACTTTATTGTGCGTTACAACAACAGTGCGGGCGGCCTCAGTTATTCCATCGCCTCCATGAGCCGCGAGCTGGCCTATGAAGCCGGGGATCTCCGCGAATCCCGGCGCGGTTATGCCATCAGCCTGTCCGGCAAGCTCCAGCTGGGGACGGACGATATCCGCTTTATGTACAACTACGGCAATGCGTTGGGGCGCTATATGGGCCTTAACGGCTACCGCGCCGGCATTATCGATGTGGATGGTGATATCGACTTGATCGACCAGTCCGGTGGTTTCATTGCCTGGCGCCACCCCTGGAGTCAGGCCTGGCGGACCAATGTCGTGCTCTCCATGAGCTCTGCCGACAATCCGGATACGGTCTCTGACACCACTGCGGCCGAGTACCGCAGCGCCCACCTGAATCTGCTCTATTCACCGGTACCAAAGCTCACCCTCGGTGGCGAGTACATTCTGGCCAGTAAGCAGGTGGAAAATGTCAGTGGACTGTTGGCGGATGACGAGGGCGACTTGCAGCGCCTGCAGTTTTCCGTCAAATATGCCTTCTGAGGAAAAAACAATAATCGAGAAACGATGGGAGATAAGCGATGAGTTTCGAAAGTGAAAAACACGCGGATGACTACTGGAAAGAAAATCTCCGCATGATGCTGACCCTGCTCTGTATCTGGTTTGCGGTGTCTTTTGGTGCGGGCATCCTGTTTGTGGAAGAGCTGAATGCGATCCGCCTGGGCGGTTTCAAGCTCGGCTTCTGGTTTGCCCAGCAGGGCTCTATCTATGTATTCCTGGCTCTGATCGTGGTGTACGTGGTCAAGATGAACAAGCTCGACCGCAAGTACAACGTACATGAGGATCACGAAGAACCAGATGAATTCGAAGAAGCCCTCGAAGAAGAGTTCACACACTAGGAGCGGGTCATGGATATTCAAACTCTCACATTCATCATCGTGGGGATTACCTTTGCGGTCTATATCGGTATTGCCATCTGGTCCCGCGCCGGTTCCACCCACGACTTCTATGTCGCCAGCGGCGGCGTCAACCCGGTTGCCAATGGCATGGCCACGGCGGCAGACTGGATGTCGGCAGCGTCGTTCATCTCCATGGCGGGCCTGATCAGCTTTATGGGCTACGACGGTGCCGTCTACCTGATGGGCTGGACCGGAGGCTACGTGCTTTTGGCTCTGTGCCTGGCGCCTTACCTGCGCAAGTTCGGCAAATTCACGGTGCCGGCCTTTATCGGCGATCGCTATTACTCGAATACGGCGCGCACGGTTGCCGTCATCTGTGCCGTGTTTGTCTGCTTCACCTATGTGGCGGGCCAGATGCGTGGCGTGGGTGTGGTGTTCTCCCGCTTCCTTGAGGTGGACATTACCGCGGGTGTGATCATCGGTATGGCCATCGTGTTCTTCTATGCGGTGCTCGGCGGCATGAAGGGCATCACCTATACCCAGGTGGCCCAGTACTGCGTACTGATCTGCGCTTACCTGGTACCGGCGATTTTCATCTCCATCATGATGACCGGTCATGTCATCCCGCAAATCGGCTTTGGCAGCGAGCTGTCCGATGGTTCCGGAACTTTCCTGCTGGATAAACTGGATGGCCTGTCGACGGAACTGGGCTTTGCGGAGTACACGTCGGGGACCAAGAGCACCATCGATGTGTTCTTTATCACCGCTGCACTGATGGTGGGTACTGCCGGTCTGCCCCACGTGATTGTGCGTTTCTTTACCGTGCCCAAAGTGCGCGATGCGCGCAAGTCCGCTGGCTGGGCGCTGCTGTTTATCGCTCTGCTCTACACCACTGCGCCGGCTATTGCCACCTTCGCACGGGTGAACATGATCGACACCATCAACGGCCCGGACGCGCAGGGTACTGCCTATGAGGAGGCTCCAAGCTGGATCTCTAACTGGGAAAACACCGGCCTGATTTCCTGGGAAGACAAGAACGGCGACGGCAAGATGTTCTATTCCGGTGATGAGCGCAACGAGATGAATATCGACCGCGATATCATGGTGCTGGCCAACCCGGAGATCGCCGACCTGCCGGCCTGGGTTATCGCGCTGGTAGCAGCAGGTGGCATTGCCGCAGCGCTATCCACTTCAGCGGGCCTGTTGCTGGTGATCTCGACGTCGATTTCCCACGACCTGTTGAAGCGTAACCTGATGCCTAACATCAGTGATAAACAGGAATTGCGCTACGCGCGGATTGCCTCGGCGGTGGCCATCTGTATCGCCGGTTACCTGGGGATCAATCCGCCGGGCTTCGTGGCCCAGGTGGTGGCGTTCGCCTTCGGGCTTGCAGCCTCGTCGTTCTTCCCGGCGATCATCCTGGGCATCTTCAGCAAGCGCATGAACAAGGAAGGGGCGATTGCGGGCATGATCTCCGGTATCACCTTTACCGCGGCCTACATCATCTACTTCAAGTTCATCAATCCGGCCGCCAACACTCCGGACAACTGGTGGTTTGGTATCTCCCCCGAGGGTATCGGCACACTGGGTATGCTGCTCAACTTCGGTGTTGCCATTGCCGTGGCACGCATGACCGAGGATGCGCCCAAGCATGTGCAGGAAATGGTGGCTAGTATCCGCTTCCCGAAAGGGGCGGGTGAGGCCAGCGCGCACTAATCACTCCAACCTCTCCGGCCCCGCATCGCGCGGGGCCATTCTTGTTCTCAGTCAGACGTTGACTGAAGTGCTGTACCATCCTTGCGGGTTGTTCCGGCTCCTTGATAGAACACCCGCTTTTTTTTCTCCTGCACTCTCCTTTCAGCCGGATCCGCTAGTTCGCACTCCAGGCCATCAGCAGTAATTCCTCGTCGTCATTGGGTAGCTGGATTTTGCGCTCCTGCTGCATTCCCAGTTTTTCCAGCAATTGTACGGACGGCAGGTTGGCCGGTTGGGCAATGGCGACCACCCGTTCAAGGCCGACTTTGTCGCGGGCAAAAGCCATTACCGCCGTGGCCGCCTCCAGCGCATAACCCTGGCCTCGATAGTCGGGCAATAGGGCAAAACCGATATCTACATCGTCCAGCCCATCACGCTTGACCAGCCCACACAGGCCGATGGGGGTGCCGTCTCTCAGCTCCACTTTGTACATGCCGAAATTCTGTCGCTTGTAGTCAGCAATGGGGCCGTTGACGATATAGCGGCGGGCATCTTCTTCGTTATGCACGCCCCGATCACCGACATTGCGCAGGAAGTCGGGGTCATTGAGGACGGCAAGCATCAGTGGAGCGTCTTCTTCCGTCATTTCACGGAGGAGCAGGCGTGTGGTTTTGAGTTTGAACATGTCAGCAGGAAGAGAAAAAGGGGTGGCGTCAATGTTAGCAGCCGATGAAGGCAGTGGTAATCCTCTCTAATGGATGAATGAGTCGGCCGTGAAGAAGTAGATTGTACGGGCTGGGGGGAAACGGTGAGGCGCCCCGGATGGGGCGCCTGTGGTTAGCCCGGCAAATCAGAACAGGTAATTCACGCTGATGGAACCGGTCTCGGAAGTGGGGCGCGCGGTGAGATTGGCGCTGACGGCAAGGCGGCTGGCCGCCTGCCAGCGCAGGCCGACCATGGCACCGGCTCCATCCTCGAACAGGCCCACCCCCTCACTGGCATAGCTGGGCATCGCATTCATGTTGCCGCCCATGGATTTGATGCCGACCTCCAGGGAGTCGTCATCAGTGCCGGTAGTGTCCTCATACCAGAGTTGTCCGTAGGCACTGATGCTGTCCCAGCTATGGCTGGCAAAACCGCCGACGCGCATGGTGGTGTAGCGGCGCTCCTGGCTGGCAAAGTGCATGCCAAAGGGATCCTGCTCCGTGCCGCTGGCGTCGGTGTAGGTAAAGCCATCAATGGCGTCCTCGGTGTAACCTTCCACCTCAACCGTTGCCCGGGTGACATTGGCAAACGGCCCGAGGCGGGTGGGGCCAGTGAGAATGTTGGCACCCGCGGTCATGCTCAGGGAGAGGTTTTCACCGGAAGTATCGGCGTCGAGGCTGCTGTTGAAGCTGCTACCGAGGCGGAAGGCGCGGCTGACGTTGTCGTAATCCACATCCGTCATCGTTACGCTGGCATCCACAAACAGTACGTCGTAGTGGAAGCGGCCGAAGACACTGTAATTGGTGGAGGTGGAGTCCACGACGGATTGTGCATTGTCGAGGGAGATATCGGAACGGCTCAGGGCGAAGCCCAGCTCAGTATTGCTGCGCAGGGCGTAGGTAGCACCGAGAATGCCGCCGCTGCCATCACCACTCAGGTTGGGCGCAAAGCCACTGCTGTAATCCGTATTGCCGAACACGCCACCCACAAACACACCGGTCTGCGCATCGCTGTAGCGCGCGCCGAGCAGGTTTTCTTCCAGGGTGTTGGTGTGGGTGCGGGCCGCCTGTACGCCGATATCCGGCAGTTGCCCGGCCACCTGTGCAGCATTGACGATGCCGGTGTAGTAGTCGGCCAGCATGTTCTGTGCGGCCTGGGTCGGGTGCACCGCGTCGTTGAAGATCAGCTGGCTGTCATCCGGATTGGTACCGTTGATGCCGTAAACCGGGTGCTCGATACAGCCGCCACTGCCGTCATAACAGAACTGTGTCTGCTGGAATCCGGAGGCAAAGCCAAGAGTACCGGCATTGGCGAGGGAGACCTTCAGTACACCGTTCTGGTCCACCAGCAGGACGCCGTCGATATCGCCGGCAGCGGCCATCAGGGTGCTGTTGAACGCATCCACAGCGCCGCCTGCGATCGATAGCGTATCGCTGACGGCAGCGGCCAGCTGGGCGTCCGCCTCTGCCTGCGTGATCAGGCCGGCAGCAACGGCGTCGGCGAGCTGCGCCGCCTCAGGGCTCGCCAGCACTGCCTGGCTCACCGCAGCAAACATTCCCGGTGTGCTGCTGATGTCAGGAACGTTGGAGACCAGAATGTAGTTGGCGCCGGCAGCAGAGAGGGCATTAGCACCATCGGCCAGCATATTGGCGGCAGTACCGATATCTTCACCAAATTGTGCCTGGGTGATACTGCCTCCCAGCACGGCCTGGAAGCCTCCCAGCAGATCGTTACCGCCACCATTCACCCAGTAGAGTGCCTTACCGTCGGCGCGGCCCGCTGTGGTTTCCAGGTAACCCAGGCCCAACGGGTGCGGATTACCGGTGATGCCGGAATCCGCCACAATGGCAGCCGCAGCATTCGGGTCACCGGCCAGGAAAGCCCCGAGCAGGTTGAGGTCCGGGTAGAGGCCGGTGCTGGTTTCCCGGGTAGGGTCCGGCAGCAGGGCACTGACGAAGTTATGGTCGTTGACGTCCAGCGTCATGCCGTTTTGGGCCAGGTAGTTGAAGTAACCCTCGGTGCCGAGAATATTCAGCAATACATCGGCGGCGCGGTGGCCGCCCACCGCCCAGCCACCGCCAACATTGGGCAGTGCGGCCTGCACCTGGGCTTGGGCCGAAGCCAGCAGTTCTTCCGGGCTGAGTGCCGGGTTGACCTCCGGCAGGCACAGGCTCAGCCCGGCGCAGGACGGAGTGACCGGGCCAAGGCCCAGCTGCTGTGACATGATGCTGATGGCCGCCTGCTTGTCGTCACCACTGGTGAAGATCCCCGCATTGCCGACATCGGTGAGGCTGTCACCGAAGGCAATCACCTGGGAAAAAGCGGGCTCATTGGCGGAGGCAAATGGGCTGGAAAGTGAGGCAAGGGCGATGGCCGCAGCCAGGCTGCGCTTTACGTTGGGCATGGTTCTCTCCTGATCGCAGATTGTCTGCGCCCAATGCTTGTCTACTCGCCTGAATCAGAGAGTCCATTCGCTTAATCTGGGCGCAACATATTATTTATTTTTTTATTCCTGCACCTCTAGGAACCTGGACAATACTAGCGGATTGCATTAGCGCAATAAAAGGGATTCTTCTGCAGCTTTGTGGCCGGTTGGTCATATTCCTGGTTTGCGCGAGCAGCGCCGGGGATGGAAAAACCGCGCACTGCTAGCGCAAAGTGTGCAGAAACTGCAGGTGGCGTTCGTACTGGCTGAGAATATCGGTCAGTAGCTGGTCCCGGGTCCAGCCCATCACATCGTAATCCTGGCCGCCCTCACTCAGGTGTACCTCTGCCCGGAAATACTTGTCCTCGGAACCGTCGTCGTAGCTATCGTCCAGTTCCGCGTCTGCATTGGTGGCGCTGGGCTTGAGCAATGCCTTGGGGTGCAGGCTGTACAGAAAGTCCACTTCATCGCCCTGGAACACCTTGAGGTGGGCGGAATGATTTTCACCAGAGCTCACTTCCGTGTTAAATCCGTTTTTCTGCATCTCCGACGCAAAATTTTCCAGAGCAGGAAGGCCGACCTCCTCGATGTACTGGTGTACCTCTTGCAGGGAGGGCAGCTGTACCAGGTTTTTCAGGCGGCGCTCCCAGGCGACGGGGTTGCGCGCGGTAATGGGGGCCACCGGCGCACTCTGGGCATCGCGCTTGGCAGAGTCGGTTCGCAGTGCCACGATCAAGCCATAGATGGCGACCAGCAGTATGACCGAAAATGGCAGCGCACTGGCGATCGCCGCGGTCTGTAGAGAAGTGAGTCCGCCTGCCAGCAGCAGTGCGATGGCCACCACACCAATAATCGCGGACCAGAAAACCCGCTGCCACATGGGAGTGTCATCCCGGCCATGGGACGACAGCATGTTCATTACCAATGCGCCGGAGTCGGCCGAGGTAATAAAGAAAATGATCACCAGAATGATGGCCAGCATCGACAGCACGCCGGGGAACGGAAACTGCTCCAGGAACTGGAACAAGGCCACGGTCTGGTCTTTCTGGATGATGTCCGCCAGAGATTGCAGCCCATCATCACGAATCATCTTGATGGCCGAATTGCCAAAAACCGTGAGCCATAAAATCGTCAGCATGGTGGGCATCAGCAGGGTACCGATGGCGAACTCGCGAATGGTGCGGCCACGGGATATGCGAGCAATAAAGAGTCCGACAAACGGTGACCACGACAGGCACCAGCCCCAGTAGAGAATTGTCCAGCCACCGATCCAGTCTGTCGGCGCATAAGCGTAGAGGTTAAAAGTGCGGTTGACCAATGTGGTCAGGTAGCTACCAATATTCTGCACAAAAGCCTGCAGCAGGTAGACGGTGCTACCCAGCACCAGAATGGTCAGCATCAGGATGGCAGCCAGCCCCATATTGATCTGGGACAGCCGCTTGATGCCTGAGTCCAGCCCCACCATCACCGACAGTGTCGCTGCGGCAGTGGTGACAATAATCAGAATAACCTGGGTGCCGGACCCCACAGGGATGCCGAACAGGTGATTGAGCCCCGCATTCATCTGCAGGACGCCAAAGCCCAGCGTTGTCGCCACACCACAGACGGTGCTGACAATGGCAAAGATATCCACCGCGTTGCCGATCGGCCCATGAATCCGTTCGCCGATCAACGGGTAGAGTGCCGATCGTAGAGTCAGTGGCAGGTTGTGCCGGTAACTGAAGTAGCCGAGGATCAGCGCCACGCCGGCGAAGATCGCCCAGACGTGAAAGCCCCAGTGAAAGATACTCAGTACCATGGCCTGCCGGGCCGCTTCAACCGTGCCGCTGTCCGCATCCGGGGGCGTCAGGTAGTGCATCACCGGTTCCGCCACACCGAAAAACAGCAGGCCGATACCAATGCCCGCGGAAAACAGCATGGCGAGCCAGGAAGCGAAACTGTAGTCAGGCTTGGAATGTTCCGGTCCCAGCTTGATATCGCCGAGTCGGGACAGGCCCAGAACCACCACGGTGATGAGCAGAATCGCCACTATCAGGATGTAGTACCAGCCAAAATAGTCGACGATGGTGGTTTGCATGCCCTCGAACAGGGCCGTGGCCTTTTCCGGAAAGAACACGGCAAAGGCGACCAGCAGTAACAGCAGTCCGGTAGCCGTGTAGAAGACCGGGGGATCGAAGCGCGCTTTGCCATGCTTCTCATGGACGGGCATCTGCTGGTTCATGGGATGCGTGTCCTCAACTCAGCCGGTGATCCATCGGTAGCCGTAGTGTCTCGATCGGCGTACGTTGCCAATTCTTGCTCCAGTGCATTCACATTGCCCTGTGGCAGGCCTGTACGGCATTGACGGCCGTCAACGCAGGGTATGCAGGTACTGCAAATGGCGCTCGTATTGGGAAACCATGTCGGTGAGTACCTGGTCCTTGGTCCAGCCCATCACATCGTAGTCCTGGCCGCCCTCGAACAGGTGCACTTCTGCGCGGAAATACACATCGCTGGAACCGTCATCATGGCTGTCGCTCAGTACCTTGTCTGGATCGCTGGTTTCGGGCTTGAGGGTGGCCCTGGGTTGTATTCCGTAAATAAAGCTGAGCTCCTCGCCCTGCAATACCTCTACCTCCACGTACTGGTTTTCACCCTCGGTCACCGTTGCCGTATAGCCGTTTTTTCGCATCTCTTCGGCGAACTCCTCCAGTGAGGGTTTGCCAATCTCGCGAATGAACTGGTGCACCTCGGCCAGGCTCGGCAACTGCATGGCATTCTTCAGGCGCCGCTGCCAGACGACCGGGTTGCGCGCACTGATGGGCGCTACCGGGGCGTGGCGGGAAACCTTTTTCATCGTGTCGATTCGTAACGCTTTGATCAGTCCGTAAGTCGCGATCAGCAAGATTGCCGAGAAGGGCAGGGCGCTGACGATGACCGCTGTTTGCAGCGAGGACAGTCCCCCGGCCAGCAGCAGGGCAATGGCCACGGCGCCGATCAGGAAGCACCAGAAAATTCTTTGCCAGAGTGGCGTATCGTCGCGCCCGTGGGAGGAAAGCATATTGACTACCAGCGCACCGGAATCCGCCGAGGTCACGAAAAACACGATGACCATCAGCACGGCGACAAACGAGAAGACACCGGAGAACGGGAACTGCTCCAGAAACTGGAACAACGCTACCGACTGGTCTTGAGCTACCACTTCCCCAAGTTGAGTCAGGCCCTCGTTCAGGATCATATGGATGGCGGAATTACCGAAAAAGGTCATCCATAGCAGCGTCACGGTAGCGGGAACCAGCATGGCGCCCATGACAAACTCGCGAATGGTTCGACCGCGGGAAATCCGCGCGATAAACAGACCCACAAACGGTGACCAGGACATCCACCAGCCCCAGTAGAGAATGGTCCAGCCGCCGAGCCAGTCGGTGGGCTCGTAGGCATAGAGGTTGAAAGTCTTGTTGACGAGCACTGACAGGTAGTTACCGAAATTCTGTACGAAGGCCTGAAGCAGGTAAACAGTGCTACCAAGCAGCAGTACCATGACCAGCAGGATGCCGGCGAGGGTCATATTGAGCTGTGACAGTCGCTTGATGCCCGCATCGAGCCCCATCACTACGGATATGGTGGCGAGAATGGTGGTGACGACAATCAGCGCAACCTGTACGCCTTCACCGACAGGTAGCCCGAACAGGTGGTTGAGGCCAGAGTTGATCTGCAGGACGCCGTAGCCCAGTGTCGTCGCTACACCACAGACAGTGCCCACGATGGCAAAGATATCCACCGCGTGTCCGATCGGTCCATGCACGCGCTCACCGATCATCGGGTAAAGCGCTGAGCGCAGTGTCAGTGGCAGATTGTGGCGATAACTGAAGTAGGCGAGGATCATCGCCACGATGGCGTAAATTGCCCAGGCGTGGAACCCCCAGTGGAAAAATGTCAGCACCATGGCCTGGCGGGCCGCATCAACCCCAGTCATGTCAGCCTGTGGCGGGTTCAGGTAGTGCATGACCGGTTCTGCGACCCCGAAGAACAGCAGGCCGATCCCCATGCCGGCGGAAAACAGCATGGCAAACCAGGAGCCGAATCCGTAGTCTGGCTCCACATGCTGGGGCCCGAGTTTGACACTGCCCAGACTCGAGACCCCGATAACAATGACACTCATCAGGATGATGGCCACCACCAGCACGTAGTACCAGCTCCACTGGTCCACCACCCAGGCCTGCACGTCGCTGAAAAACGTATTCGCCGTGTCCGGAAAGAACACCGCAAAGGCGACCAGCAACAGGAGTACGCCAGTGGATGTATAAAAAACCGGAGGGTCGTAGTGAGCCAGTTTCTGGGGATTTTTCTCGGTCATTGCGCGGTTACCACTTAAAATGCGGACTTGAAGAGCGGTGAGATTTTGCGCCTATCGGACACAGCATAGACAATGAACGCTGTTATCAGGAAGTCTCATAAGAAATCAGGCTGACATGTTGAAAATTTCTAGCAAACTGTCGATCCCGCTGGACGAGGTCGAAATGCACGCAGTGCGCTCCCAGGGCGCCGGCGGGCAGAACGTCAACAAGGTGGCCAGTGCCATCCATCTGCGCTTTGATATCGCCGCGTCTTCGCTGCCGGAAAAAATAAAGGAGCGCCTGTTGGCACAGGGCGACCAGCGCATCTCCAGTGACGGTGTTATCGTGATCAAGGCGCAGCGCTTCCGTACCCAGGAAAAAAACCGTGCTGATGCACTGGAGCGATTGCGGGAGCTAATTGCAAGTGCCGCCCGCAGCCGAAAGAAGCGCGTGCCCACCAAGCCCACGCGTGCCTCAAAAGAACGCCGACTGAAGCAGAAAACCCGCCGAGGGCAGATCAAGTCGATGCGGGGCAAAGTGAGTGATCACTGATCCGGAGGGTGGCGCTGGGGCAGTTTCAGTGCCATCGGAAGACGTCGAGAAAAACTATCGAGAGATTGAGCAAAGGAGGATGTTATGAGCAATCACTACACCGCCGAGGACCTGCACGCATTCGTCACCCAGTTGTTCCATCGTGCCGGGCTGGCGGAAGAGCGGGCGGCCGTGATGGCCAACGTCTTCCTGCAGGCAGACCTGCTGGGGTTTACCACCCACGGGCTCAACCGGGTCTCCAGTAACCTGACCTGGCTGGTGAACGGTGAGACCCGCAAGGAGGGCGAGCCCGAAGTGCTGTCGGACCGCGGCAGCTGCTTTAACTGGGATGCCAATTTCCTGCCCGGCCCCTGGGTGCTGTCCCAGGCGGTCGGGCACGCGCTGCAGCGGGTCAAGGAGCACGGTGCCGTTACCGCCACCCTGCGTCGCAGCCAGCACATTGCTTGCCTCGCCGCGTATCTGCCACCCATCATCGAAAAAGGCTGCGTGGCCATTCTCACCTGTTCCACACCGGCGGAGCGTACTGTTTCCCCCCAGGGCAGCCGCGATGCCCTGTTTTCCGCCAACCCGATCGCCTTTGCCGCACCGGCAGGGGAGTACCCGTTACTGTTTGATATCAGCATGTCGGTCACCGCCGGTGGTTACGTGTCCCGCGCCAAGCGGGAGAAGCGCATGCTACCCACCGAGTGCCTCAAGGACAGCCAGGGCCGGCTGTCCAATGACCCGGCTGCGTTCGAGGATGGCGGCAGCATCCTGCCAGTCGGTGGTGCCGACCACGGCTACAAGGGCGCCGCACTGAGCGCGATGCTGGAAGTGCTGTCCATGGGGCTCAGCGGCTACGGCCGCGGTGATGAACAGGCAGCGCACGATGACGAGGCCAACTCGGTTTTCCTGCAGGTGATCGACCCTGAAGCTTTCGGCAAGTCTGCCGACTTCCTGCGCCAGACTACCGCCCTGTGTAATCTGTGGGAATCCTGCCGCCCGGACGAGGGCAGCAACAGTGACGTCCGCGTGCCCGGCCAGCGGGCCTGGAACGCGCGCGCACGGCAGCTGGAGGAAGGAGTGGAGCTGTATCCATCCATCATGGAAGACCTGGACCCCTGGGCGGACAAACTCGATGTCATCGCCCCAAAGCCGATCGACTGAAATAAAGCTCAGGGAAAAATAATGATTAAAAAAATCGGCCCGACCGAGATCGGTCCACGACACCGTGCCACCTGTCACTGCGGGGCGGTGGAGCTGGAACTGAGCCTGCCGGATGGCATCGTCGACCCGCGCCGCTGCGATTGCTCCCTGTGCCGCCGCCGTGGCGCCATTGCCGCTTCGGTGCCGCTATCCGGTATCCGAATTGTCAGAGGGCAGGAGCACCTGCGCCTGTACCAGTTCAATACCAACACCGCCAGGCATTACTTCTGCGGCAACTGCGGTGTTTACACCCATCACCAGCGTCGCTCCAATCTGGAGCAGTACGGCTTTAATTTGGCGTGCCTGGACGGGGTCAATCCCTTTGACCTGGGGGCCGTGCCGGTGATGGATGGGGTCAACCACCCGGCGGACAGGGAGGGCGCAGCGGAGTGAGTGATTCACAGACCCTTAAAAACATTGAGCAAACCCTGGCCTTTATCGTCGAGATCGAAAAGCTCAAAACCGTGGTGCGCAATACCCGCCCGGTGGGCATGGACCGGTACGAGAATTCCGCCGAGCACAGCTGGCACGTGTGCCTGTCCGCACTGATGCTGAAAGACTTCGCCGATGAGCCTGTCGATATCAACCGGGTCATCCGCATGCTGCTGATCCACGACCTGGGCGAGATCGACGCGGGGGATACCATTATCTATGCCAGCGAGACCCCCGAGCAAAAGCAGGCAGAGGCGGAGGGGGTAAAGCGTATCCTTGCAATGCTGCCCGGTAATAAGCTGGAAGAATATTTTGCCCTGTGGCAAGAGTTTGAAGCGGGCGAGAGCGCGGACTCCCGTTACGCCCGCGCCGTGGATCGTGTCCCCCCGTTGCTGCACAACCTGCACGGCGGCGGCCACAGCTGGCGTGAGCACAGTGTGCCGAAGGAAAAAGTCCTGCAACTCAATAGCCGCATCGGCAAAGGCAGCAGTGCGCTATGGGAGGTATTGCAGGCCCGGCTTCAGGGTGCGGTGGAAGAGGGCATTCTCAAGTAGTGTCAGAAAAGGCCAGTAAGAGCGAGTAAATTACCGGCAATAAAAAACGCGCAGTATCCGCTGCGCGCTTTTCAATTCGACAACCCTGGCTTTATTTGTAGGGCGTGCGCATCTCCACCTCGTGGAATGCCGCTTCCCTCAGCACCAGCTCGTGTTCCATCTCCTCGATCTCATGGCCCAGCTCCGTATGGCGGGTCTTGAGCCGGGCGATATCCGCCAGTAGCTCGATGCGCTCTTCCTTGGTCGCCTCATCGCTTACCAGGTGCGCACTCATTTCGGTGATGTCGTCGAGGATATGTTCGCGCTCGTTGTGGGCGCTCTCGATGGCGTTGGCAACTTCATTCACTGCCCGCTGCGCCCGGTACAGTTCGCGCCCCGATTCGTAGCCCACCAGGAAGACACCTTCCAGGTCTCGCGGGCAGACACCGCCGTAACTGCCGCCGGCGCGGCCAATGCGATATCCGCGCATCTCGGTGCAGTACAGCTCCAGCCCCTGATCACGACCCGCCCGGTAGGCATTGGCATCCGGCTGTACACCGTGATCGGCACAGGCCTGGCGGCGCTTGCCCAGCATGGCCACGGTCTGGCCGGCCGCGCCGTCCTCGTAGCCGAGGGTGTGCCAGTCGGCGGTGATGCATTCCTCTTCACTCATGGTGGCGCAGCCGTTCAGTAGCAGCGCTGCGGTCGCCAGCATGGCGACTCTCTTGGCGGTATTCACGAGTTTTCCTTTCCCCAGTAACCGTGATGATCAGGGCGCCTAAGGTATCGCAATGGGGCTGACTACAACCTGAAGAGAATCGGTGAATTGTGATGCCTGTCGCAAAATTTGCGGAACCTGATGCTGGCTTGATGTGCAGTGTGACCGGATTGCGCCCCAGAGTTCCCCGTTCGACGCAGAAGTCCGAGCCCTGAGCGTGGGTGGCGCCTTATTCATCTGGATGGTGAAAATCGGGGCGTCTGGTTCAACAACAACAAGCCCGAAAACGCGCCAGTGAGTACTAGGATAGGGGGGCAGCTAAAAAGAACAGACAGCTTATACAGCTAATAAGGAAAGAGGACACGCGGATGAATGATTTCGTCGCCATGACCGCTCTCGAATTGCTCCAAGGCTATCGGGACAAATCATTTTCCCCCGTTGAGGTCACCGAGGCACTGCTCAAACAGATCGAGCGGTGCAACCCTGCCGTCAACGCCTACAACCTGGTCGACCGGGACACCACCCTGCAGTTTGCCCGCGCCTCCGAGCAGCGCTATCAGTCCGGTGAGACCCGCGGCCAGCTGGATGGCGTGCCCGTGGCGATCAAGGACGTGTTCCTTACCCCCATGTGGCCCACCCTGAAGGGCTCCAAGACTATCGACCCCAAATCCACATTGGACAAGTCGGCGCCTGCCGTGGCGGCACTGGAGCGCAACGGTTACGTGCCGCTGGGCAAGACCACGACGCCGGAATTCGGCTGGAAAGGCGTTACTGATAATCCTATCGACGGCGTCACCCGCAACCCCTGGAACCCGGACAAGACCGCCGGTGGTTCCAGTGGTGGCAGCGCCGCGGCGGTACCGCTGGGCATGGGGCCACTGGCGCTGGGCACTGATGCCGGCGGTTCCATCCGCATCCCAGCAGGTTTCTGTGGCCATGTGGGCCTGAAGCCCAGCTTTGGCGAAGTGCCCCACTGGCCTGCCAGCCCCTTCGGCACCCTCGCCCACGCCGGCCCCATGACCTGGACCGTTGCCGACTGCGCGTTAATGATGAATGTGCTCAGTGAGGCGGACGACCGCGACACCAACGCCATTCCCCGGCGCGGGATCGATTACCTCGCGGCCATCCGCGGTGAACCCGGTGAATTACTGAAAGGGTTGAAGATCGCCTTCAGCGCCACGCTGGGCTACGTGCAGGTGGAGCAGGAAGTGGAAGAGAGTGTGCGCAAGGCCGCGCACTTGCTGCAGTCCCTCGGTGCAGAAATTGTGGAGGTAGCGCCCGGCTTCGACGATCCCCTGGCGCCATTCGGCCACCTCTTTTACGGCGGCGCTGCCAATGCCCTGCGAGACCTCAACAAGCGCCAGCGCGGCCTGATGGATCCGCAGCTGGTAGCGGTGTCGGAAAAAGCCGCGCAACTGTCCATGCTGGATTACCTCGGCGCCGTCAACGAGCGCATGGCACTGTGCGAGCGGATGGTCAGCTTCCATCGTAAATATGATCTCCTGCTCACACCCACGCTGCCGATTACCGCCTTCAAGGCAGGGCGCGAGGTGCCCGAAGACTGGCCCAGCACCCGCTGGCCGTCGTGGACACCGTTTACCTATCCGTTCAACCTCACCGGCCAGCCGGCGCTGTCGGTACCCTGTGGTTTCTCCAGCGATGGCCTGCCCATCGGCCTGCAGATTGTCGGCCGCAAATTCGAGGATGCCCTCGTAATGCGCGCGGGCCAGGCCTACCAGCTGGCAGCGCCACTCACCGACAAGCGTCCCGAGCTTTTTTATGAAAATGCGGCTGAAGGGGCGCAGGCGTGAGTCGGCTGGATTTTGATTTCTACGAGTCCGAGGATCCGGTCTGGAACCCGGCACTGCTGACCATTCCGGTGCCCGGTATCCGCAAGATGGTGAACTTGGCGGCCACCATGGACGATGTGATTCACCTGTCCATCGGCCAGCCGGATGCGCCCACGCCGCCCCATGTGATCCAGGCCACCATCGATGCGCTGGAGGCGGGGCAGACCGGTTACACCATGGATGCCGGGTTGCCTGAACTGCTGGAGGCACTGGCGGAGTACAACACCGAGCGGTATGGGCGGCCAATCTCGCCGGAAAACATTCTCGTCACCACCGGCGCTACCGAGGCTATTTACCTGGCTCTCACCGCCGTGTCCGCGCCGGGGCGGGAATTTATCGTGCCGGATCCGTCTTTCATGCTGTACGCACCGTTGATCCGCATGAATGGCGGCGAGGTGAAATACATCCCCACACGGGCGGAAAACAATCACCAGCTGGACCCTCAGGAGGTCATCGATGCGATTGACGGCAACACCCATGCCATCATCCTGAATTCCCCCAGCAACCCCACCGGCACTGTCTATCCGCGAGAGACAGTAGAAGCCATTGTGCAGGAAGCCGCCTATCGCGGTATCTATGTACTGAGCGACGAAGTCTACGATCACCTGATCTACGACAACCGCGATTACGCCAGCGTTTTGTCCTGCTGCTCAGATCTGGATCACGTCATGATCATGAGTAGCTTTTCCAAGACTTTCAGCATGGCGGGCATGCGTATTGGCTGGCTGATCGCCAGCCAGGGCGCCATCCGCAAATTGCGCCGCTACCATATGTTCACCACCACTGTTGCCAATACCCCCTGCCAGTGGGCCGGGGTGGCGGCACTGCGGGGTGATCGCTCGTATGTGGACAAGACCATCGAAACCTACCGCCAGCGTCGCGACCGACTCGTGCAACTGGTTGAACAGACGCCCTACCTGGAGGGTTACACCCCGGAAGGTGCTTTCTATCTGTTCCCCGCCTTGCCAGAGGGGGTCAACGGCAACAACGTCGCCCTGCGCATGTTGCGTGAGACCGGCGTCTGCACCATCGCCGGCGATACCTTCGGCGAATCCTGCCGCAATGCCATCCGCATCAGCTACGCCACCTCTATCGAAAATATCGAGCAGGCGTTTGAGCGGATTATTCCGTGGATGGAAAAGCAGGATTTTGGCTAAAGCGGAAAGGGTGTGAGTGGATCTCGGATCAAGTCCGGGATGATGAGGGAAGGGCCGACCCCAGCTTTATCGTCATACCGGCGCAGGCCGGTATCCAGAGTCCACTGAGTGTGCCACCACCGAAGAGCTGAATGGTCTTCCAGTGCAAATGGATTCCGGATCGAGTCCGGAATGACGACAGTGGTGTGCTTCAGTTTGTCGTCATGCCGGCAGGCCGGTATCCAGAGTCCACTGAGTGTGCCAGCACCGAAGAGCTGAATGGTCTCCCAGTGCAAATGGATCGCGGATCGAGCCCGGGATGACGACAGTGGAGTGCTTTGGGGTTGTCGTCATGCCGGCGCAGGCCGGTATCCAGAGTCCACTGAGTGTGCCAGCACCGAAGAGCTGAATGGTCTTCCAGTACAAATGGATCCCGGATCAAGTCCGGGATGACGACAGTGGAGTGCTTTAGGCTTGTCGTCATGCCGGCGCAGGCCGGTATCCAGAGTCCACTGCGTGTGCCCACCCCGCAGAGCTGAGTGGTCTTGCCGTGTAAATGGATCCCGGATCAAGTCCGGGATGACGACAGTGGTGTGCTTTGGGTTTGTCGTCATGCCGGCGCAGGCCGGTATCCAGAGCCCACTGGGTGGGCCCGCGCCGAAGAGCTGAATGGTCTTCCCATGCAAGTGGATCCCGGATCGAATCCGGAATGACGAAAGTGGTGTGCTTTGGGTTTGTCGTCATGCCGGCGCAGGCCGGTATCCAGAGTCCACTGAGTGTGCCAGCACCGCAGAGCTGAATGGTCTTCCAGTAGAAATGAATCCCGGATCGAGTCCGGGATGACGACAGTGGTGTGCTTTGGTTTTGTCGTCATGCCGGCGCAGGCCGGTATCCAGAGTCCACTGGGATTGCCCGCGCAGCAGAGCTGAATGGTCTTCCAGTGCAAATGGATCCCGGATCAAGTCCGGGATGACGACAGTCGTGTGCTTTGGGTTTGTCGTCATGCCGGCGCAGGCCGGCATCCAGGGCTGAGCTTCAGGCCAGCTGTGCGACACCGTCCACCAACCAGGCTGCTGCCTCGTCCTCCTCATCCAGGTCAAACGCCTTGATCTCCAGTCCCGGAAACAGCTTGCCCTCCAGTTCGGCAACCGTCTGCAGCCAGTCGGTGTCGGTCAGTATTGCTACCCGGTCGTAGTGCGCCATGGTGCGCAGCAGTTCCGGCAGGCGGGAGAACTTGATCACCATGGCCCCGAAACTCGGCAGGTGAAAATCCCGGATACGATACAGCATTCTGCCCTCATCAATACCTTGTGAGAGAGCGACAAAATCGTCCAGGCCTTTTTCCATCTCTTTGCCGTTCAGGTCGCCGGAAAACTCGATTTCGAGTCGGTTCTCTCCGTGCTTTTTGATACTCAGCATTTCACATCTCCTTGTATCGATTGGAGGTTAAATTGGTGCCTCCGGGGTCAGATATGTGGATATTACCGGTAGCTACCACAGGCGAGTTGATCTGCATCAACAGCCGTTCGACATTGAGTATTGAGGAAAAGTCAGCCCGGCGTCGGATACGTTGATCATGTCTGACAAGAGCGCAGGCTGTCAGCAAGAGAAAGGGGCGCATTGCGCCCCTTGTGTTTACTGAAAAATCAGGAAGCTAAATCAGTTGCTGCTCCAGTAGGCATCCAGCTGCACGCCACTGGCGCCACGGCGCCTGGCTTCCAGGCCGATGTGCCAGGTACCGGCTGCCGGATTGGTGATGGTGCAGCTTTCGTTGTTGCCACCACCGCCATCCTTGCAGTCGTAAGTCGAACGGTTAGGGTTGGCACCAAAGCGCACGTAGAGGTCCACATTGCCGCTACCGCCGGAAGTGGAAACATCCAGGCTTGTAGCACCTGCGGGTACCTCAATGGTGAAGTACTGCCACTCATCCCGCCCGAGGTTGATATTGGTCTGCGTAAAGCCGTCACTGGTGGGGCCACCGCTGCCATCAGTGACCGTGACAGACTGGGTATCGCTATCGGTCGCGCCATCGTCATCGGTGACGGTGAGGGTGACCGAGTAGGTGCCCGCTGCGGCGTAGGTATAAGTGGGATTCTGGTCGGTGGAGGTACCGCCGTCCCCAAAGTCCCAGCTATAACTGACGACGCTACCATCGCTATCGGAGCTGGCATCGGTAAAGGTCACGAACAGATCGCTGGCACTGAACGTGAAGGCTGCGGTGGGAGCCTGGTTGGTGGGTGTACCGCCACCGCCGCCTACCGCATCGATGGCCGCACTGGCATCGATAATACCGGTACCACAGCCACCGCTACAGGCGCCTGGCAGTGGGCGGGCAGTGGATTTCAGGGTGCTCTCCACCTGGGCCGGGGTCAGGCTGCTGTCGGTGGCATAGAGCAGGGCCGCAGCACCGGAGACGTGGGGGGCCGCCATGGAAGTGCCCTGATAATAGGCATAGCTCTCATTGCCCGGGCTGGTCAGGCCGTCGTTTAAAGTGGAAGCCACACCGTGATCGCTGGCGTACTGCAGGTCACCACCCGGCGCACTCAGATCCACGATGGAACCGAAGTTGGAGTAGTAGGCCCTGGCCCCAAAGCGCTCGGTGGCGGCTACTGAAATGACATTGTTACAGCTGGCCGGGCGGAAGCCGGAGGCATCGGCATCGCTGTTGCCGGCACTCACCACCACGGTTGCGCCGTTGGCCACGGCGGTATCGATCGCGGCCTGGTAGGTGGAATCACAGGCACCGCTGCCGCCCAGGCTCATGTTGATTACCTGAGCCGGGTTGGCATTCACCGGCACCCCGGCAACACTGCCACCGGAAGCCCAGACGATACCGTCGGCAATATCGGAAAGGTAGCCACCACATTTACCCAGTACACGTACCGGGACCACTTTCGCATCGAACGCGACCCCGGCAACGCCCTTGCCGTTGTTCGTCACCGCAGCGACAGTACCGGCCACATGGGTGCCGTGCCAGCTGCTGTCCCGGGCCGGGCTCAAGAAACTGCACTCGTTGAAGCTCACCGCATCGCCCGGGTCGCTGGCATCACCGTCGCGGCCGTCGCCGTCGTTGGACACGAAGGTATCACTGATAAAGTCATACCCGGCCAGCATGTTGGCATCCAGGTCTGAGTGGAATACGTAGCCGGTATCCAGTACCGCCACGGTGGCGCCGGTGCCGGTCTGCTTGTCCCAGGCCGCCTCCAGGTTGATGCCGCCGGTGGGCTCGAAGTAGTGCCACTGGACGTTGTAGGAAGTATCGTTGGGCACGAACTGCGGCTGCATCAGCGCATCTTCTTCCACCGATACCACGTTCGGGTCGGCTTCGAGTGCCGCCATGAATTTATCCAGTTGCGCGGCCGGCATGCGTTGGGTCAGCCGGTATACCTGCCGGTCGCGCAGCGCCATGCCGCGCACATGGGCCAGGTTCACACCGCCGCGCGCACCAAACGCCTTGGCCTGTGCCGGCCAGTCGCGCTGTTGCGTGTCACTGTATTGCACGATGATGCGCTGCGGCACATTGGAATAGTCTTTGCCTGCAGCAGCAGTTTGGCTGCTGAAAGCGGCAGCGCCGAGGGTAACGGCGAGCGCAGCAGCAGTAATGCGGGACCCCTGTAGAATGGATTTCATTCTTATTGTTCTCCCTAGATTTGCGTTGGAGTGGGTAGGTGGTGGGTACACCAAGCCCAAGGTTGGCGAGTGGCGTCCTTACCTGCGGCGTTGTCCGGCAGCCATTGCCCGGAGACTCTGGGCAGGAGGGTTGCGGAGATAAACGCCGGCATTCAAACCTTTTTCCAAAGCCTGCGCCCGATCAAGCGGAAAAAGCAAAAAACGAGAGGTGGTCAGCAAGACGCGGTGGATTCTGGTGACACCTTCGGGGAGGCTGTCGTCAGTGTCATCCGGGGCAGGAATTGGACCCCGAATCAGGTCTGGCGCGACAGCAGGGGATTAGCTCTCCTTCATCGCCATACCGGCGCTGGTTAGTATCCAGAAACCACCGAGCACTTGAAGCTGTTGGGGGACTGGATCCCGGATCAAGTCCGGGATGACGGCTGTGGGTGGTCAATCTCTTGTCGTCATGCCGGCGCAGGCCGGCATCCACAGACCGCGGGGGTTCACGCATCTCCACAATTGGATCCTGGATCAGGTCCGGGGTGACGAGGAGGGCTTTAATGTCCTTGTCGTCATGCCGGCGCAGGCCGGCATCCATAAGCCACTGAGCCATCCAAACCTGCTGTGGCTCTGGACCCCGGATCAAGTCCGGGGTGACGAGGGGCAATTTTACAGCCCACATCGTCATGCCGGCGCAGGCCGGCATCCACAACCCTCGGGGCTTCTCGCATCTCCACAATTGGATCCTGGATCAGGTCCGGGGTGACGAGGAGGGCTTTAATGTCCTTGTCGTCATGCCGGCGCAGGCCGGCATCCAGAAACCACAGAGCACCAGTACCTGTCAGGGGGCTGGATCTCTGATGAAGTCCCTGGTGACAAAGGTGGTGCTTGTTTGTTCAGCTGTCATGCTAGGACAAGATAAAGTCCCCCAAGCGCCGAAGTAGCCACTTACCTGCACGTGCAATCCTCTCAGCGATCAGTAAACTAGGCGCCCTAATTCGCGTAATGCTGCCTCGATCAAAAAACGATCAAGATTTGTGCGGCAGTCCTCCAGAGAAGTAAAAAAGAAGGTAATGGCATGATCCTGCCCGTCATCATGGCCGGTGGTTCCGGTTCTCGTTTGTGGCCCCTCTCCCGTCAGCTCTTCCCCAAGCAGTTTTTGCCCCTCACGGGCGAATCCACCATGCTGCAGGAAACCTGTGCGCGCCTGGAGGGCCTCGAGCACCAGCCGCCGCTGCTCATCTGTGGTGACGACCACCGCTTTACCGTGGCGGAGCAGCTGCGGGAAGCAAAGCAGGGCCACAGTGGCATCGTGCTGGAACCGGCCGGCCGCAATACCGCACCGGCAGTGGCCCTCGCGGCATTGCGCGCAACAGTCGGTAGCGAAAGCGACCCGCTGCTGCTGGTACTGGCGGCTGACCATGTGATCCGCGATGTGGCTGCTTTCCAGGACGCAGTGAACAAAGCCATTCCTCATGCCGAGCAGGGCAAGCTGGTGACCTTCGGCATTGTGCCGACAGGCCCGGAGACCGGCTACGGCTATATCCGTCGCAATGCCGATGGCGACACCGCCTTCGCCGTGGAAGAGTTCGTCGAGAAGCCCGACCTGGCTACCGCTGAGAAATACGTAGCCAGCGGTGATTTCTACTGGAACAGCGGCATGTTCCTGTTCCGCGCCAGCCGTTACCTGGAAGAACTGAAAGCCCACCGCCCGGATATGCTCGCCGCTTGCGAGAAGGCCATGAGTGGCGCGGCCGTCGATATCGACTTTGTGCGCCCTGCGGCGGAGAGCTTCCTCGCCTGCCCGGATGACTCCATCGACTACGCCGTGATGGAGAAGACCCGCGATGCCGTCGTGGTACCCATGGACTGCGGCTGGAGCGATGTGGGCTCCTGGTCGGCGCTGTGGGAAGTGTCCGACAAGGACGACAACGGCAACACTACCCGCGGTGATGTGATCCTGCAGGACTCCAAGGGCTGCTACGTGCAGAGCGACAGCAAGCTGATCGCCACCGTCGGCTTGGAAGATGTGGTCGTGGTGGAGAGTGATGATGCCATTCTCGTCGCCGCCAAGGACCGCGTGCAGGACATCAAAAAAGTAGTGAACCAGCTCAAGGCAGAGAACCGCTCCGAAGCGCAGGTCCACCGCAAGGTTTACCGCCCCTGGGGCTTCTACGATTCCGTCGATGCCGGCGACCGTTTCCAGGTGAAGCGCATCGTGGTCAAGCCGGGTGCCAAGCTCAGCCTGCAGATGCACCACCACCGCGCTGAGCACTGGATCGTGGTCAGCGGTACCGCCATGGTGACCAATGGTGATAAAGAGATGCTGGTGACCGAGAACCAGTCCACCTATATCCCGCTGGGGGTGACCCACCGGCTGGAAAACCCGGGCTCCATCCCGCTGGAGCTGATCGAAGTGCAGTCCGGCTCTTACCTGGGCGAAGACGACATCGTGCGCTTCGAGGACCAGTACCAGCGCGCATAAGGTCCGGCTCTGCCTTCTTGCCCTGTGAATCTGGATCCCGGATCAGGTCCGGAATGACGAGGGCGGACTTTACCGCCCCCACCGTCATGCCGGCGCAGGCCGGCGTCCGTAAGCCACTGAGCCATCCAAACCTGCTGTGGCTCTGGACCCCGGATCAAGTCCGGGGTGACGACAGTGGTGGAAATACCCTCCGTCGTCATGCCGGCGCAGGCCGGCATCCACAGACCGCGGGAGTTCACGCGCCTCCACAATTGGATCCCGGATCAGGTCCGGGATGACGAGGGCGGACTTTACCGCCCCCACCGTCATGCCGGCGCAGGCCGGCATCCATAAGCCGCTGAGCCATCCAAACCTGCTGTGGCCATGGACCCCGGATCAAGTCCGGGGTGACGACAGTGGTGGAAATACCCTCCGTCGTCATGCCGGCGCAGGCCGGTACCCGCTACCCTGATTTTTTCGGGGATTTCTTGGTAGCGCTCTCCCGCGGTTTGCTGATCTCGCCATAGTCCGCCAGGCCAATGGTGGACATGGTGCTGAGAAACTCCTTCGCCGAGGGGCCTCTCAGGCGCCGTACCGCTCCCATCATCTCATCGACTTCCCTGTTCAACGCCATCGAGTTTGCCTGCCAGATCAGGTCCGACAAAATGTGCTGGGCCCAGACCGTCAGAAAGGCCCCGTTGCGCCGGGACAGGTACTCGGTGATCAGGCACACCGCAATGATGTAATAGGGGCTGTCTTTTTCGATATAGTCCGAGGTGATGATGCCCGGCGCCACGGTAAAGTTGGGCTGCAGGCGCAAAAACTTCAGCAGTGTCTCCAGCTTGGGGCTCACCTCGCCAGTCTCGTATTTCGACCACGCATTCTTCGACACGCCCACCTTCCTGGCCACCTGCTCCTGGGTCATGCCGTAAATTTCCTCGCGGACATGCTTGATATTCTGGCCGATCCGCTCATTTGTCGGTGTCTGTGCCAAAGACAGCTCCATTCCATGTTTTCTTGGACGGAACTTGAATCTAGACCATTCCACGAAAAGCCGCGGTCGGTAGAATTCTCCGCTCGCCAGGACCGCCGCACGCATCCCGTGGTGGGAAGCATTGCAACTCCCGGAATGCGGCTGTCATGGCACCTGGAGTTGGAAGCCATCCCTCTGAATCGCGTTTAACCGCGCCCAGCCGCGTCAGTCCTCTAGCGCCCAGCTAATCGCTAGCATACTGATCGCGCCGGAAGAGAGGGGAACTCACAAGCCGGGGGGCAACTTGCCGTTGCCGGTAGGGGCCCCGGGTGGATGTCGGGCCGGGTATCAGACCCTTTGGGGAGGGTTGCCGGGCATCCCTGGTGTTTCGAGAACTGGGCATCCTGATCCAGGTATTGAATGTAATGGACTACATGCCAGTGATCGGGCTCGCGCCCGATATGGTCACTGGCGTTTTGCAGGGATGCTCTTTTTACCGGGCGGAGCGCTCGGCAAAGTTTGTAATGCTTCAACAAGTGCCTTGCGACACCACAATCCTGTTTACCACACCGAGTTCCCGCTAGCAGCTCCGCAACCGACCAACAACATGCTGGACAGCCGGCGTATTTTGGGAAACCGGTACTGAACAGCGGCACCGAAGTAACGCACTTTAAGAGGTGCTGCGCGAAGTCCTGCGGGAAAAGCATACCCTGCCAGCCTGAGTTGCTCGCTAAACTGACCTCTTGTCGTGCCAGCCCCGAACTGTATCCAGGGGCTTTGCGCCAGCCTGCGGCTGTAAGAGTGGATCCCGGATCAAGTCCGGGATGACGACAGTAGTTTTGTCTGCGGTTCTTCGTCATGCCGCCATAGAGCCTGTGCCGGACTTGATCTGGTACTGGTATTCATAACGCTTGAACCAACGCTGGCTATGGAAGTGGACCCCGGATCAAGTCCGGGGTGACGATGGTGGTGGAAACACCCTCCGTCGTCATGCCGGCGCAGGCCGGTATCCATGTTCCCCTGAGCCAGTCGCCCCGGAAAGGTCAGAATCTGCAAGTAAACCGAAAGTCGGTAACGCCGGAAACAAAAAAAGGCCCCGCAGGGCCTTTTTTACTGGAACCGAATAAGTATCAGTTCTTTGACGGGCACTTGTCGTCGCAACCGCCGGCACCAGTCACTACCGGCGGCAGTGTGGGCAGGGTGGGTACGGCGCGGGTGCGGGCAGTGGCCAGCGGAGTAGCACCCGCAGCAGTAGCGGGGGAGACAGTGCTCGGCTCTGCACCACCGGCAATCGCTGCGGCAGCGGCATCGCTTTCATTCACACCAGCGGCTACCGCGGCATCAGTGATTTCCTTGGCCTGGTCAGGGTTGGCGGCCACGGCATCGGCGATGATCGCATCGGCGTTTTCCGGGTTGGCAGCAATGTCTCGCTGAACCTGCTCACCAATGCTGAGCTGATCGCTCGCTGCGTCTTCTTCCGCGGGCATTACTACCAGGTCCTGCTCGGCAGACTCTTCTTCGGTATCCGCCATGGCCAGCTGCAGGCTCTCCTCATTGCCAGCCTGCTCCGCTTCGGCTTCTTGCACGGCAGCAGCCAGGGCTTCGACCATCGGCTCTTCTTCAGTTACCGGCGCGGGCTCCCGGGCGACCGGTGCAGGCTCTTTTTCTGCCGGTGCTGCCACTGCCGGCTTGCTGTTGCTTTCGGTCTCGTTCATTGATTGGGCCACAGCCGGCTTGACGGCCTGAGCGGGTTCCTTAGGCAGTACTGCAGCTGCTTCCGCTGCTGGAGTGGTATCGGCCTCAGGCTCGGCCACTTCTGCAGCAGCCTCTGTAGCTGTTTCTTCAGCTTCCTCTGCAATTTCTTCTTCAGCTGCCACTGCGGCTTTGTCTTCCGCGAGCACTTCTGTGGCTTCTTCAGTTTTTACTTCTTCGGCAATTTCTGCCTGAGCGGATTGCTCCTCACTGGGCTCGCCATAAAAATATTCATAAGCGGTGTAGGCTACCGCCACAACTAACACTGCGACCCCCAATGGCCCCCAAAAAAACGTCTTCTTCATTCTGAATCCCTTGTTGTTGTCTTTCAGAAAGTTCCCCAATGAAGCGGATGATTGTACTGGCAATAATAAAAATAGAAAGAGCGCACACTATCGCCGTGCGCGGTTACTAGTAATTATTTTGTCACCTACCGATAAAGGTAAAAAAATGGTGCAAATAACGGTGTGCAACGGCGCGTGCGCATGGCATCGGTGCGGAGAACGGCAAAGCTGGTGAATAAATCCCCATCATCACAAGCATGTCTGTTAGGAAATGGGTTACAGGTCAGAAGTTTGGCGAGGAGGATGGTGAATGCACTCGCAGCGCGAAGAGCAGGCAAAGGTAGCCTTCCACAACCGCCCGGGTTTCGCTCCCCTCGCCACTGGATCCCGGATCAAGTCCGGGATGACGACGGTGGTTAATAACTCCCCATCGTCATGCCAGCGCAGAACCTGTACCGGACTTGATCCGGTAACGGCATCCAGCATTCACAAAAGCTGAGTGCGGTAAGAAGGATGGATAAGAAGGGGCGGTAAGGGGGATGGGTAAGAAGAAGTCAGTAAAAACTTACTTCTCGACCTGCATAAACCGCGCCTGCCAGGCCAGCGCCAGGCACAGCAGAAAATAAATCGCCGTAGCCGGCGCCTGCAGGTGGAAATCCGTCAGTAGCATGATCAGTTCGGCAATGATCGCCATCACCGCCGCAAAGGCCATGCCCTGCATCAGGCTGTCGCGCCGCTGGCGCAGGGCGCTGAAGGCGAGGGCCAGGCTCCACAATACCGCTACACCCAGCAACAGTGTCGCCGGCAGGCCGAACTCGATGGCGAACTGCAGGTAATCGTTATGGGCCAGGTCGTAGTATTGCTGTATGTCTGGCCCCTTCACCATAGGGAAGGCAGAATAAAAACCGCCGCCGCCGGTACCGGCCAGCGGGTACTGCTCGATCAGACCCAGCCCGTCCCGAACGACTTCGTCCCGGGTTTCCTGGGTGAAGCTGGTGTTTTCTAGCTTATTTTTTACCCGCTCCAGCCCGAACCAGCTGCCGACAATAAACATATCAATGGCGAGCAGGCTCGCCAGCAAAACCGTCAGGCTGCGGCTCTTCTTACGGATCAGCAGCAGGCCCAGAACACCGGTGATGGAGAGACTGACAAAAAACGCCGTATTGGGCATGCGCGAGTGGGACATCACCAGACCGATCACCATCATCGCCAGGCACAGGCGCACCACCGCCTTGCCGTTCATCAGCGTGGCCAGCGCACCGCGCAAGAATTCCCGCACTGAGCCTGCCCGCTTGCGGGACAGGCTGGCAATCAGCAGGCCGGTACCAAAGCACAGGCACAGCACCAGGAAGTTGCCAAAGTGATTCTTGTAGCGGAAACCGCCGGTAGCAATATCGCTGTTAGGAAAGCCCAGCAGCCAGGTCGTCTCAGAACCGGACAACGCCAGCAGCACCCCATAAAACGCCTGGAAAGTGCCGGTAATCACAATCACCAATGCGGCCAGTTTCAGCCGCCGAGAGGTATTCACCAGTGCCAGGGCCAGAAACAACAGGCACCAGTAGCTCAAGCCTTTAAGTAAACCGATACGGGTTTGGTTCGGGTCGAGGGAAAGGGTGCCGGTAGCAATCGCCGGGTCTGCAGCCAGGAAGTGCGCCGCCCGCTCCGGGGAGATAGCTTCCAGCCAACCGATCGGCAGCGGCAACACCTGCAAACCCACCCACAGCTGGAACAGCGCAAACAGCCCCAGTAACGGTGCATAGGGCCGGAGAGAATGCAGGCGTGGTGCGTAGGCATTCACCACCAGCCAGCCACCCAGCAGCGCAAATGCCCACACTTCCACCAGTGACCAGGCCCAGGGTCGATGCGAGCCCAGCGGAATCGGCAGCCAGAACAGCAACGCCAGAAAGGCATAAAACAGGCCGCGCTCGAGGCGCTGGATGCGGGGGCTGGCTTCAATCATGGGAGGAGTGTTGTTCGTGTATCGCTGTTGTTTTTCTATTCGTGTGAACAATAAATAGTTTGTACAAAAAAGAGGACTCTCTCGCTACGCCTTACCAGTGTTTCCCTTCCGTCATCATACTGGAGCAGGCCGGTATCTAGCACCCACCGGGCCATCCAGACCTGCGGTGGCTCTGGGCTCCGGATCAAGTCCGGGGTGACGACAGTGGTGCAAACACCCTCCGTCGTCATGCCGGCGCAGGCCGGCATCCATAACCCACCGAGCCATCCGGACCTGCAGTGGCCATGGACCCCGGATCAACCCCGGGGTGACGACAGTAGTGGAAACACCCTCCGTCGTCATGCCGGCGCAGGCCGGCATCCATAAGCCACTGAGCCACCCAAACCTGCTGTGGCCATGGACCCCGGATCAAGTCCGGGGTGACGATGGTGGTGGAAACACCCTCCGTCGTCATGCCGGCGCAGGCCGGCATCCAGCACCGACCGAGCCATCCAAACCTGCAGCGGCCATGGACCCCGGATCAAGTCCGGGGTGACGATGGTGGTGGAAACACCCTCCGTCGTCATGCCGGCGCAGGCCGGAATCCAGCACTGGGTTGGCATCGACGTGCTGTGGGGCCGCCCAGTGGCCTGTGGACCCCGGATCGAGTCCGAGGTGACGACACAAGTTATTGCTGTGTCGTGTGGTCGGGCTGCCCCTTCCATCGTCATACCGGCGAAGGCCGGTATTCAGTACTGGGCTATCAAAACCCTCAGTGGTCTGTGGATCCCGGATCAAGTCCGGGATGACGACAGTGGTTATTGTCGTGTCGTGTGGTCGAGCCGTCCCTTCCATCGTCATACCGGCGCAGGCCGGTATCCAGATACCTCTGCGCCCGCCGAACTACAGGCACCCGGCCCCAACCCAACATTATCCCCAACCCAAAACAAGAAAAGCCCCTCGCGGGGCCTTTCCTTGGTACACCGTAGTGATCAGTTGTCAGAGGCAGCGTCGTCACCACCACCGCCGCCGGCACCGGCGATCGGGGGCGGGGAGCCGCGCAGGCTGCCCGGTGCTACACCGCTGCGGCCCGGAGCCAGTGAAGAGCGGCCTGCAGCAGTCGCCGCAGAAACCGTGCTCGGGTCGGCGCCACCGGAGATGGCTGCAGCAACCGCATCACGGGGTTTCATGCCGGCGGCAACGGCCGCATCGACAATTTCCTGAGCCTTGTTGGGGCGCGATGCAACCGCAGCAGCGACAATCGCTTCCGCCTCTTCCGGAGCAACGGCCAGGGCTTCTGTTACCGCAGCTTCAACCGCAGTGCCCTCGGCAATCGCATTGGCGATAACCTGGTTCATGGTGTAACCGGCTTTGATGTATTCGGCTACGCCCGCTGTGGCGACACCACTGAGCAAGCTCGCGCCCAGTGCAACCCCCCAAACCGCCTTCTTCATGGTGGCTCCTTTTTGATCTTGTGGTATTTCCCCAAAGTTGCGCCTGATTGTACCGGCCCTACCGCAAATGGGAAGAGCTCACAACAAACGCGCTAACAGTTTCTCAAACCAAGAACGCAGCGCAAATAGCCATTTGGGGCCATTGTCACGCACAGGCAATCGATGCTGGCTAAATGCAAGCTGGTCGAGTTCACGCCGGTTCATACCGACTCGGCTGGGTCGCTGTTTTTTTATCCAGGCCTTTTTCTTTTTCAGTAATTGGGGCGGTTGGGCTGTCTGCCGTGCGCCGCACTTTCACCTTCAACACCGGAATATCAGATGCAGCAGAGTGCTCCCCGTATACACACCAACCAAACGCCTCCAGCTGCCGCGCCTGGGCAAACGCCCAGTTGCAGCGTTCCACCGCTGCGCGCAGGTGAATATTTGCGGGCATCGGCACCACCGCAACACGCAGGCCGGTATTGTTCAGGTTGTGCCCTGCTGATTCTCGCTGCCTCTCCTCCCCCCGCTGCACGGATCCCAGCGCGGCACACAACCAGCCCGCCAGGCCACAGGCCGCGGCATGGTGGCTATGGCTCAGGTTGAGCGCGAACTCATGCGGGCTCAGTTGATAGAGCTGCACCCCGGGCACCCAGGCTTCCAGGTGCGCCCTCAGCAGTTCCGCCAGCGCAGAACTATTGGACTGCCGATTGCAGCCATTGATTGGTGAACCGCTGCCAGTGTCGATCACCAGCCAGAACTCGCCGCCAGCGCGGTTGGCCCGCCGGGCACTGCGGCGCAATGCACGGACAAAATCCCGCCGGTTGCCGGGCAAGGTCATTATCGCTGGGCCGCTATTTTGTCGTTTTCCAAGCATGCCACTACGTGGCCAGGCCAGTAACAGCACCATCGCCAGCCCTGCCAGTGCCAAGCCGGCAAACCCCTTCGCCAGGCGCCACAGCTGTTGCTGCGCAGGAGTCGGATGAATTTGTACCTGTACCTGTGCAATCGGCTGCCAGCTCTCATCAATAGTCGCACCGGCCAGCGGCGGTTGCAGTGCCGTCCAGCGGGTAAACCATTCCGGTACCAGTGGCTGTAGCGTAGGTGCAAATTTATTGACCAGTGTTTCGCCGCCGGTGGATCGCACAATAATGGATTGGTAATGCCCGCCCTGTACCAGGGCAGTCACGGCGGTTTCCAGGCTGAGGGTGTCGTCTTCAACCAGGTAGGGGCGCAGAGCCAGGGCCAGGGTATTGGCGCTATCCCGTGCGCTGCCCTGCAGTTCCTCCTGCAGGTAATCCCGCGTGGTGGCCATGGCCAGCCACAGGCAGCCGGCCAGAGTGAGCGCCAGCAGCAGCGACAACCGCAACAGGTTGCCCGCTGCGGCGGCAATTTGTCGGTCCATGACAAATCTTCCTTCTTATATAGGTATCTTCAGGGTCTTTTTCTAGATAGCGTCAGGGCTTCTATGGATAGCTTCTGGGCATCGGGCGGTTGCCACAGGTCGCCACTGGCTGTTAGTCACGAGAGGTGACGTTAAATATCCAGCCCCTGTGCCTGCAGCCGCCGGCGCAGGTCCTCCCACAGCAGGGAGCCGCTGTGGTCCCGCACCTGCCGGGGGGTGGCGGAATCTGGCTCCAGCCACAGCCCGCTGGAATTGAAACTGTAGACCGGTTCCAGATCTTTGCGCTGGGTGGCTGGCACTACGGTATTGGTCAGGTTATCCAGCACCAGGGGCATGGCGCCGGGGTAGGGGGTATACAGCAGCACCATATGCGCCTGGTTCAGCGTCAGCGCATTCACGTACATCAGCCGCAGCCGTGCAGTGGGTAACTCCAGCGCCTGCAGGGTAAACAACTTGGCAATGGCAAAATCCTCACAATCCCCGCCACGGGAGGCGACAAACTCCGCGGGTGTGGCCCAGTAATCCTCCAGCCCCCAATGGGCTGCGTCCTCCACAAACGGAACGCGGTTCAGAAAAAGGTTTACCCGCCACAGCCGCAAGCCCTCGCCGACGCCACCCTGGGCCTCGACGAACTGCTGCCAGCCCAGTAAGCGCCCGCTCGCCTCTGGTCCGAAACGTGCATTCATCTGTGCCAATAACCCCGGCGCCATCAGTGGCGTGCGGGCCGGCAGGGCATTGGCAGCTGAGAGCAAGCCCAGGCAGAGCAGGGCCCACAGCCCGAGCCGCAAGCCGCAACCCGAAAGCCTGTAACGTGATCCCAAAGCTGAAACAAAAAGGACACTACCCATAGAGCACCACCAAAAACCATCACCAACGGCCACACAGCTGGCCAAATCAGTTTGGCAGCTCAAAAAATGATCGTGCGAGGAAATCGCGATTTCAGGTGAGGGCGCGCGCCGGGAATGGAAAATGATGCTTTATGGAAGCTGAAGTACAGAGAACGGGAATTAGAGAAAGAGAGAATGCCCGCAGCCAAGTGAGCGGCGTATGGAAAATGAACACTGAAAGCCGGGCGCCGGCAAAAATACTTTACGAGCTGGCACAAGAAGGCAAAACGACGACGATCCATAAGTGGCACAAATGTACCTTCTAGTTGAAAAAACTGGCTGTGACACCAGATGGCAAAATTCCGTCATGAATAAACGACAAAAGGGATTCACTTCATCTTGAACAGGGCTCGGTTTTTGATAAAGTGTGATGCCTGTCACGTGGGGAAGCCGACGCCAATGGCGGCGGTTATTAAATAGACAGATCGCACTTGCACGCCTCGTTACTGAGGCTGGCCACGGTCAAACACCGGCAGCCGTCTCGAACACTCGAAGGCACAAAAAAGCGCAAGTGCGGCATGAAGTAGGACAGGCTCGGGGGGTTCGCTGCTGATCATCAGCAGCGGGAATTGGGGAATCATCTCATACCAACGCCGCTTGCTGCCCATGGGGGTGGGCGCAACGGCGTCTCCAGGCATGGGTACGCCATCAGGTTTGGCGTGCCCGGCCGATCCCAATCAATACCGTCGATTCCACCAGGCCTCCTCTGGGTATGGTCCTTTTGGCCTATCCCGAAAGAAAACGATTCATCCGGCCCAGCTGACGGGCGATGGCAACGCAAGAACAAGAAGGAAGCACGATGCACCAAGTCAAGAAAGCGGTTATCCCGGTCGCCGGCCTCGGCACCCGCATGCTGCCCGCCACCAAGGCCATCCCCAAAGAAATGCTGCCGATCGTGGACAAGCCGTTGATCCAGTACGTGGTGAATGAGGCAGTAGCAGCAGGCATCAAGGAAATCGTGTTGGTTACCCACGCCAGCAAGAACGCCATCGAGAACCACTTCGACACATCCTTCGAACTCGAAGCCCAGCTGGAAAATCGCCTTAAGCGCCAGCTACTGGAAGAAGTGCGCTCCATCGTGCCCAAAGACGTGACGGTGATTTCTGTGCGTCAGGCCGAGGCCAAAGGCCTGGGCCACGCCATCAGCTGCGCGCGCCCGGTGGTGGGAGATAACCCCTTCGCAGTGCTGCTGCCGGATGTACTGATCGACCAGTACGCTGCAGACCTTAGCACCAGCAACCTGGCAGACATGGTGCGCAACTTTGCAGCTACCAAGGCCAGCCAGATAATGGTGGAAGCCGTGGAATGGGATCAGGTCAGCAAATACGGTGTGGTGGATTGCCTGGGTGCCGATCTGCAAACCGGCGGCACCGCCAAGATCGATGGCATGATAGAAAAGCCAGAAGTAGACGCCGCCCCCTCTAATATGGCCGTCGTCGGCCGCTATGTACTGCCCGCAGAGATTTGGAGCCTGTTAGACACTACTCAGCCTGGCGCCGGGGGGGAAATCCAGCTAACCGACGCGATCGATGAACTGCTGAAGCAGCAAACCGTAGAAGCCTACCGCATCGTCGGCCACAGCCACGACTGCGGCAACAAGCTCGGCTACATGAAGGCCCAGTTTGAATACGGTCTGCATCATGAGGAAATCGGTAGCAGCCTGAAAATATTCCTCAGTACACAAGCCATCGAGACTACTGAAACAGCTTAAGAGAGCCTTAGGGTTCCCCACGTAGTCGCGCCGCGCAACCTTCGATCTGGAGGCTGCTCGATGTAATTTGAAAAAAGTAGTATGAAGGCAATAAAGGAATGAAAGTTACTATCTTCGGTACTGGCTACGTAGGCTTAGTCACTGGCGCCTGTCTGGCAGAGGTTGGCCATCACGTCATGTGCATGGATGTTGATGTCAACAAAATTGATCGGCTCAAAGATGGGCTCATTCCTATATATGAGCCTGGTCTAGAGCCAATCGTCAAGTCGAATATCGAGTCCGGCAACCTGCTGTTTACTACTAGCACCGAAGAAGCGGTAAACCATGGGCAAGTTCAGATCATCGCCGTGGGTACCCCGCCAGATGAGGATGGCTCTGCGGATCTGCAATATGTATTGGCAGTAGCTGAATCCATCGCTACGCATATGGATGATGAAAAGATCATCGTCAATAAGTCTACTGTGCCTGTAGGTACAGCGGATAAAGTGAGGAATCTGGTAGAAACGACGCTTCGGAATCGTAGTTTAGAAGTTCCCTTCACAGTGATCTCAAATCCGGAGTTCTTGAAAGAAGGTGCTGCTGTAAATGACTGCATGCGTCCGGATCGTATCGTTATTGGTTTAGATCTGCATGGCGAATCTCGTCGCACGGTAGAAACAGCTATGCGCGAACTCTATGCCCCATTTAACCGTAACCACGAAAAAATCCTGTTTATGGATGTTCGTAGTGCAGAACTGACTAAGTATGCTGCAAACTGCATGCTCGCAACTAAAATCAGTTTCATGAACGAGATGGCGAATATTGCTGAACGAGTTGGCGCTGACATCGAGTTTGTGCGCCAGGGTATAGGCTCGGATCCAAGAATTGGTTATCAATTTATTTACCCGGGTTGTGGCTATGGTGGTTCATGCTTCCCCAAAGACGTAAAAGCACTAATCAATACTTCCAAAGAATTACAGTACCAATCGAAAATACTTGAAGCTGTAGAGACTGTTAATAACACACAAAAGCACAAGTTGTTTGATTTGATTTGCCGGCACTTCAATTGCTCCAAAGAGGATGCCAGTAAAGCGCTAAAGGGAAAGACTTTTTCTCTGTGGGGCTTGGCATTCAAACCGAATACCGACGATGTCCGCGATGCTCCAAGTCGGGTTTTGTTGGAGTTGCTATGGAAGGCAGGAGCTAAAGTACAAGCTTTTGATCCAGAGGCTATGGAAGAAATACAGAGAATTTACGGGTTGCGAGGAGATCTCTCTCTGGTCGGAACAAAAGAGGCTGCGCTGCGAGGTGCGGATGCCCTTGTTATTTGTACGGAGTGGAAGAATTTCCGAACTTTCGACGACGAATATGTGAAGACACAACTAAGTGCGCCCGTTATCTTTGATGGAAGAAATATGTATGAGCCTGAGCGTATGAAGATGAAAGGGTATGCATACTATTCGATTGGTCGCTCATCTAATATGCAAGGGAGTGAAAGATGAAGTTCTTGGTAACGGGCGCAGCTGGTTTTATTGGTAGTTTTGTTGCCGAAAAGCTTTGTAATCTGGGTCATGAAGTTGTCGGTGTTGATAATCTGAATAGTTATTACGATCCGAAGCTGAAGAACCTTAGGTTGATGAAGCTTCAGAATTTAGAGGGCTTCAGGTTTATCAAGTTAGACCTGGCCGATAGAGATGGGATTTCGTCATTATTCGCTCGAGAAAACTTTAAGCGTGTTATTCATTTGGGGGCGCAGGCTGGGGTGCGCTACTCAATAGAAAATCCCATGGCCTATGTGGACTCCAATCTTACCGGGATGATGACGATTTTGGAGGGGTGTCGTCACCACAAGGTTGAACACCTAGTCTACGCCTCTTCCAGTTCGGTTTATGGGATGAATGAGAAAGTTCCATTCGCGGAGAGCGATAGGGTGGATCACCCTGTTTCCTTGTATGCGGCCACCAAGAAATCCAATGAGCTTTTAGCTCACTCTTATAGCCATCTTTACGGTTTACCAACTACAGGGTTGAGATTTTTTACAGTATATGGCCCTTGGGGTAGGCCAGATATGGCCCCTTATCTATTTTTGGATGCTATAGCCAACGATAGGCCGATCAATGTCTTCAATGGAGGTAAAATGAAGCGTGATTTTACCTATATCGATGATATCGTCGAGGGGGTCGTTAGAGTGCAAGATCATATCCCCTATATCAGTTTTGAAAGTGGGAATGTACGTAGAGAGGCCCCTTACAGCATCTATAATATTGGAAACTCAAATCCAGTTGAGCTTGAGAGCTTTATTGCATGCTTGGAGAGGGCCTTAGGTAAAAAAGCAAAAAAGAATTATTTGCCAATGCAAGATGGTGATGTAACTCAAACATTTGCGAGCACCGAGGCTCTGGCTGCAGTAACTGGCTATCAACCTTGTACGGAGGTAGAGCTTGGTGTGAAAAGATTGGTAGAGTGGTATCTCGATTACAATAAACTTACGGGAGTGCAAGTCCGTCATCCATTGGCTGAGGGAGAGTATAGTCAAGCCGAGTATGCAACTTGAGTTACATGCAGTGAAGCTTCTGAATTTAACGCTCTGTATGATACTGTCATAAATTGATATTGAAGTGGGTTCTATAATAATTGTCGACTATAGGTGGAAACGAGCGAGCATGTGGTTTTGGTGAATGTATCGTGGCTTGCATTATTTAATTTGGTAATCGGTGTCGTTGTTTCTCCTAAATGAATATTATATAGATTGGATCTGTATGGCCAAGTGGATCCGCCACATGATTCTTAATGAGCTGAATTTTTGAATGGTTTGGGTGGTTTGCCGCCTGCGAAGAATTGTTATCACTGCCGTCATGGGTTGAAGCTCAGAGCCAAATTCTAAAGTCGCTGCATAGTGCTGCAATGGCCTACTGTTTCTGAGCCTTTTTTGCTTGTTTGTACCTGATTTTTCTATGACCTTAACATATAAAAGTTTGTTTTCATTTTTTCTAATTCTAGCACCTCTCTGGTGGGTGCTGGGATTCAATGTATTTATTTACCCTTTTTTTGTGTTGGCCTGTTGCATATTGGGTATAAAAAGATTAAAGCTTTCTCTTGGTTTCAAAGAGGTGTTTTTTGTTTTCTTTCTACTTTATTGCTTTTCTAGGTTGTTGTTATTGCTTCCATGGGTTGACCTGAGTAGGTGGGCGGCGAGCTTTTACAATCTTATGTTGATGGCATCGGGATTTGGTTTCTATCTCATATTAAAGCAATCAAAAAGATACTCTTTGGCTTATTGCGAAATTCTCTCAGTGTCATTTTTCTATGTGGCATCAGCTTATGTATTGATTTTCTTGTATGCATTTGTTGTTGGTAATTTTCAGTTAGAGCATCTTACTTTACTTGGGCATATTTTTTCGGGAGTTGATCTTCCTGGCATTCTTAATGCGGCTAAAACAGCAATTTACTCGAGGGTTGAGTGGGGCTTTGGTTTTAGTACGCCAAGAGTGGTGTTTTTGTCTGATTTCCCCACTTCGGCTGCGCTGCTAATCGCAGTGCTGTCCTTTGCATTCTTTTATTTAAGAGGTTCCTGTGTCACGTTTTATCAAGCGCTGACCGTTGATTTTCTTGCTGTGCTGGCTGTTGCAACAACTCTCAGTCGGGTAATGTTTTTGAGCTATATTGTTGCTGCGCTTGTTTGGTATTGTGTGGTTTATTGGGGGAAGTTAAGAAAATATAGGTCATTATTCGTTGGCTTGTTCGTTATGCTCTGGTGCTTGGTTGTATTTTATGCGATCAATTATCTCCCGCATATTGCCAGTTTAAGAAGTAATTCTGGAAGCGTTAGATTGGAGTCATATCTTCTGGCTATAGAGTTAAGTTTAGATCATCCCTTTTTTGGGATTGGAGTGAAGCCGTTGGGGTTGAGTGATATACACATACCGGTTGGCTCGCATTCAACTTTGTTGTCTACGTTGGTAAAATTTGGCTATTTGGGCGCTTTCGCGGTGGTTGTCTTTTTCGCTGGTTGTGTGAGGGATTGTGTAAGGCGGTCAGGAGTTGCGGTCGCTGTTCGAGGGGTCGTTCCAGTCATTCTCTGGATGTTGTTCCAAGATGTTGATGCATATGCTCTTCAGGCACTGTTGTGTTTTTCTGTATTTGGTGTTCTTCAAAGGCGCTCGTTTAATGAAGTATAAGAAACATTCACAATTCTACCATGTCTTGAGTTATTTGAGGAATCCATGGCACCTGATAAGGAATTACCGTTGGGCGAAAAAAAGCTTTGCAAGTAATCAAGAGTTTATCTTTGTTGTTGGTGCTCCTAGAAGTGGTACAACATTAATTCAGAAGCTTATTGGTAATGCGAGTGAGGTTTCTTCTTTCGAATTTGAAACCGAGGTTTATTCGAAAAAAAATATTTTTGATTATTTTAGATTTTCAGAGTTTATCTCGAAGCAAGAATACCTTGATTTGGTGGCCTCAAGTTCGTCCCGTTCAGAGTTTTTGCTCAGATGGCATGAAAGAAAATTTAATTCACGCGTCTTTTTGGAAAAGACGCCGCAGCATGTTTTTTTTCTGGATGAAATTTTTCGCTCCTTCCGTTCCGCTAAGATTGTCAATGTTGTTAGGGATCCTAGGGATGCATATCTATCGGGTTTGAGCGGTAAGAATATTCCGCAGGCAAGATCCTGCATGTCTTATGCAAAGTATTGGCGGGATTGCATTTCTGCTGTTAACGCATGCGGAAATAAAAGTCGAATATATACGGTTAAGTATGAAGATTTGGTGGTTAATCCTAATGATAGTCTTAAGGGGCTGTTTGAGTTTTTAGGGTTACATTTTGATGATCGCTTAATAAGCTTGCCCCGCGAAGACCACCGAGCTTCAAAGAGGGAGTTCATAAAACTAAATAAGCCTATAGACTCGTCGAGCGTGGCTAAATGGAAGATGGAACTTACTTCTCAGGAAGTAGATGTGTTTTTAAATATTTGTGGTGAGGGAATGATTCAGTATGGTTACAGAGTTTAATACAGTCAATGTAGGCGGGCTTCCGACATTGGCGTGTACAGCTGTAGAGCTAGCGGAGATATGTCTGAGTGATTGTAAACACACACATAATGATAGAGTTAAGCCGAAGTTAGTATTTTCCTCGAATGGTCAGGGGGTTGCATTAGCTAATAGTGATCATAACTTTATGGCTGCTATGTGTGAGGCCGATATTATTCATGCCGATGGTATGTCTATTGTATTTGCATCTCGTATTTTTGGTTCGTCTACCCTTCCTGAGAGGATTCCGACAACAGATTTCATTCATGTGCTTTCGGATGTTGCGCGTATGAAAGGTCAGCGTATTCGTTATTATTTCCTGGGTGCAACTCCTGACCAATGCGCCTTGGCTGTAAAAGAGGTAAAACAAAAGTATCCTCATGTAGATGTTGTAGGTTGGAGGGATGGTTATTTTTCAAATGATGAGATTCCTGCGGTTGCAAGAGATATTGATGAGTGTGCTCCAGATGTTCTTTGGTTGGCAATGGGTAAGCCAAGGCAGGAGTATGTCGCGATTCAGCTGAAAAAGCATTTAGAGTCGGTCGGGTGGATTAAGACCTGTGGCGGCCTGTTTGATTTTCTTTCCGGAAAGAATGAGAGAGCGCCGGTGCTTATGCAGTCGATGGGGCTCGAGTGGCTGCATAGGCTCTGGAAGAACCCGAGGAAGCTTTTTGTTAGATATGCAACTACCAATATTCGTGCTGTTTGGGCTTTTTTTCGGCATTCTCGTAGAATTTGAATGTTCCTGGCGTTTGCTAGTGGCTGTCGCTTGAGCTAATTGTGGCAGCTATTTGAAGTACTCTATGTGTTGTTTATCAGAGATGGAATAAATGGCTATTTTGTCTTTATATGGCTCGCTACAGCGGTCACTAGTTGTCAATATCGGGATAAGTTTCTTCGTTCGAGCATTGTCCGCGATTGCCCTTTTCTTGGTAAGTATTTTCCTAGGGAGGCTATTAGGTGCGTTTGAGTCTGGTTATTACTTTCTTGCATTTAGTGTAATAACGTTTTTGGCAGGAATGTGCCGAATGGGTCTAGATAATTCAGTGCTTCGTTTTGTTAGTGCTGCATCTTCTGATAAAGATTGGAGTTTAGCGCAATCAGTAATGGTGAAAGGACTGGTTTTGACTGGTCTAAGCTCTATATTTGTGGCTTTAACTCTTTATTTTGGGAGTGATTATTTCGCGCGAGTTGTTTTTTCGAAGCCTCAGCTGGGTGGAGTTTTTTCCGCTATGGCGCCCGGAATAATTGGTTTAGCTTTTTTTACTTTGTTTGCAATGGGTCTCCAAGGGTTGCATAAGATAGTTGCCTCTATAATGACTCTGAATATATTTAGTAACGCATTTTTGATCTGCTTATTGTTCGGGCTTGGAGTTAGCTCAGCAATAGATGCGGCTAACGCATATAGTATCGCAGCAGCATTGGCAGCAGTCTCAGGTGGCTATCTTTGGGTGGTGGCTTTAAGGCGCCGGGGCTTTATGCCTACTGAAAATCGAGACAAAAACGATACTTCAAGGGTTAGTTGGACTAAGCTTTTTCATAGTTGTATGCCCCTGTGGGTAGTGTTGATGATGGGGCAGTTGGTTCAGTGGTCAGGTCAGTTTGTGGCTGGTGCCTATGTTGATTCAGGAATAGTAGCCCAGCTAGCGGTCGCGCAGCGCACGGCAATGTTAACTAGCTTTGTGTTGATGGCAGTCAATCTTGTTGTTGCTCCACGCTTTGCAGCTATGTACAAACAGGGGCAGATGAAGGAACTTCATGAACTTGCAGTGACATCGGTTAGGTTGATGGTGCTTTCAGCGTTACCTGTCGTGCTTTTTATGGTTGTATTTCCAGAATTCCTCATGTCGTTGTTTGGCGAGGGTTTTAGCAAAGGAGCACACTTATTACAAATATTGGTGGTCGGACAGTTTGTCAATGTGGCCACTGGATCCGTAGGCTATTTACTGAGCATGTCTGGGCATGAAAAGGATCTAAGAAATACAGTATTAATTTCAGGTCCGGTAGCTATTGGGCTGGCGCTTACATTGACTCCAGTATGGGGGGCAACCGGTAGTGCTGTTGCTACTGCTTTGGCCGTAGCTACGCAGAATCTTCTGGCAGTGTGGCAGGTTAAGCGCCGACTTGGGATCAATACTTTGGCGGTTTGGCGTACTAGGTAGGCTCTACTGCCCCTTCTTTTTCAGCCTCATGGCAGTGATATCCGCTAACCAGCGCCGAGGTGGCTGGTGTAATGTCATGTAATCGATATAGCCCCAAAGGGCTATTCATTTGGGATGTAAAGGTGTGATTAAAATTGCTGCGCGGGGCCTGTTTGTATTGTTGCTGGCCATTGCGCTTTTCGCTGGCCTGAAGGCGAGGCCGGTACCTCAGGTGGTTTCACACTTTGACCTGATCCTTCACTTCGGTGCTTTCGCAGCGCTTTCAGGGCTTTGGGTGATTGGTTTTGCGCGGCCTCTAGTTGGTATTGCGGTACTGGTTGCTATTGGGCTGGGGATTGAAGTGTGGCAGGGCTGGATGCTGCCGGGCCGGACAGCCGATGGCTGGGACATGTTGGCCAATACGCTCGGTGTTTTTTGCGGTTGGCTCTCAATGATGCTTTTAAGCAGGTTTGTCTTGTCGCGAGTGGATAAAAAGATGGGGTTTGTTGAAATATCGATCAAAAATTCAAAATAAAATCGTGATTTGCATCTCGTTTTTGTGTTGATTGGTGTCACATCTGTGGCATCATTTAGGATACAAAAACAAGGGCCCGAAAGGGTTGGCCAGGGGTCATTAAAGATCGGGTCCCGCTTGGGGAACAGGGTGGAGTATCCACCTTGTAGCGGGGCCCGGTTCCAAATGGGGTGACCACGGAATCTGGCAGGGATGATTTTTTAGGGGGAATTGCCGTGGGGCAAGGATGGATACGTAGCCACCAGAGTAGTCTGGCTGCGGTGTATCGTTTATTGGACGGCGCGCTGATTCTGGGGGTGCTGTTTGCCTGCCTGGCCATATTCGGCCACAGCATCACCAGTGACTGGTTCTTACTCGGCCTGATAGCGGCTGTGGGCTTTGCGCTGTTCGCGGAATCTGTGGATCTGTATCGCTCCTGGCGAGCGGATACTTACCTGCAGATGGTGGCTTATACGGCTTTTGCCTGGTGTGTGCTCTGTGCAGTGCTGCTGTTGGTGGGCTATTTCAGCAAGACCAGCGTTGGGTACTCGCGCTTGGTGATTGGCACCTGGGCATCCTCCACCTTAGTACTGCTCTGTGCCTGGCGCTTTGGTTTGCGCCAGCTGCTCTTCTTCCTGCGTTCCCAGGGTTACAACAGCCGTAGTGCGGCCATTATCGGCGTGACCGAATCCGGCCTGCGCCTGGCCCGCAACCTGAGCCGTGAGCCGCAGCTGGGCATCCGTGTGCAGGGTTTCTATCAGGTGGCCGGCAGCGATGCCTGCAATCAGTCCATGCTGGAACTGGAGCCGGTAAATCTGCTCGGCAGTGTAGAAGATGCCGTGGCAGCGGCCCGCGCCGGAGAGGTGGACCTGATTTACATTGCGCTGCCGATGCGTGAAGAAGAGCAGATTGCCCGCATCCTGCAGGCGCTGGCAGATACCACAGCCACCGTGCAGCTGATAACCGACATGTTTGTCACCAACCTGCTGCACACCCGCTGGCGCAATGTGGGTGATTCCAGCCTGTTGAGCGTGTATGACACGCCCATCGAGGGCCTGAACAGCTGGCTCAAGCGGCTTGAGGATGTGGTGCTGTCATCCGTCATTCTGGTGATGATTTCACCACTGATGCTGATTATTGCCGCGGCGATCAAATTGACCTCGCCGGGGCCGGTGATTTTCAAGCAGCACCGCTATGGCCTGGACGGGCGTGCCATCAAGGTGTGGAAGTTCCGCTCAATGACGGCCCAGGACAACGGCGACAAGGTGGTGCAGGCCAAAAAGGGTGATGCGCGCATTACGCCCATCGGCGCCTTCCTGCGCCGTACGTCCCTGGATGAATTGCCGCAGTTTTTCAATGTACTGCAGGGGCGCATGTCCATCGTCGGTCCGCGCCCGCATGCGGTGGCGCACAACGAGGAGTACCGTCGTCTGGTTGACGGTTACATGCTGCGGCACAAGGTGAAGCCGGGCATTACCGGTTGGGCGCAGGTGAATGGCTGGCGCGGTGAGACCGATACGCTCGAGAAGATGAGCAAGCGGGTGGAGCACGATTTGCATTACATCCGCCACTGGTCGTTGTGGCTGGATATCCGCATCGTGCTGATGACGATCTTCAAGGGTTTTACCGGGAAGAATGCTTATTGATCCCGGCGTGGACTCGCCCGGTGTGGACGCGCAGAGATTGAGGCCGGCCCAGAAGCCGGCCGCGTAAAACTGGAATTGTTGGGGCACCGCACGGCTCAGCCGGCGGTGCATAACTTGTTTTTAGGGACTGTTGGAATAATTACGATGACAAAAGCGAGACTTTCTCTGGCCATCGGCATGGCTGTATCTGTGGGGGCGACCTCTGCCATGGCAGAGAGTGAAGCCGGCGCGATCGAGCTGGGCAAGGGCGTGCTGTTCACGCCGGTTCTGGATGTGAACCTGCTGCACGATGATAACGTCATCCATACCGACGAGAACCCGACTGACAGCTGGATGACCGAGCTGAAGCCGAGCTTCCTGCTGTCTGCCGAGAATGGTTTGTCTGAATACAACCTGCGCTACACCCTGGCCCGTGGCGATTACCAGGATAGCGATGCGGATAACTACACCGACCACGCGCTGGAAGCCGATGCCAGCTGGGAAATGAACGACCGCAACCGCTTCAGCCTGGCCGCCAGTTACCTGGACCTGCATGAGGCCCGCGGTACCGGTTACTCTCAGGGCTTTGGCCAGTTGCTGGCCGAGCCGGACCGTTACTCCCAGAGTGATGTACACGGTACTTACCGCTACGGCGCCGAGACCGCCCGCGGTAACCTGGAGCTGGAAGTCGGTACCCGCGCCCGCGACTACGACGAGACCAAGTTCGTCGATGGCCTGGAAGCCGAGCAGCTGATCCGCGGCCGCGATTACGGCACTAACTACGGCGCTGCCCGTTTCTTCTACAACACCGGCGGCAAGACCAAGCTGGTGGCAGAAGTGAACCATCGCCAGATTGGTTACGACGAAACTGTTGTTGACGTTGCCAGCCGCGACAGCGCCGAGAACAAGGTCCTGTTTGGCCTGACCTGGGAAGGCACCGCCAAGACCACCGGTTCTGTAAAACTGGGCGCGCGCTCCAAGAAATTCGATGAGCCCTCCCGTGAGGACTTCGCCGCGCCGGCATGGGAAATCGGCGTGATGTGGGAGCCGAAGAGCTACAGCACCTTCGAATTCACCGCCGCCAGCCGCTTTGAGGAGGCCCGCGGTGCCGGCAACTTTGCCGATGTGGAAGTGCTGTCTGCGTCCTGGGGCCATGGTTGGGCGGATCGCCTTTCCACCGACGTGACCGTGTATCACCAGAACATGGATTACGAAGGCATCGACCGCACCGAAGACGTGAGCGGTGCTGCCGTCAATGCAAACTATGAAATGCGCCGCTGGCTGACCTTTACCCTGGGCTACGCCACCGGCAGCCAGGACAGCACATTGGCGGGCTATGACTACGACCGCGCTGTCACCACCCTTGGCTTCCGCGCGACGCTGTAAATTCAGTTGAGTCTGGTTAAGTGCGGCTCAGCCCGATGAAACGCGAGCTGAGCCCACGCAGCGGTTTGGCACGATTGAGGTAAACATTGGTAACCGTTATGGGATACACAAGCACACTGGGGCGGCGCGCACTGCGCGCTGTGCTCTCCATCTTCCCCATCTTCTCCGTTCTGTGGCTGGCAATGGGCACATCGGCTGCGCTGGCGATTACCCAGGGCAGCCTTGAGAGTAACTATCGCCTGGGCTCCGGGGACAAGATCCTCATCAACGTCTACGGCGAGGATGACCTGACGGTGGAGACCCAGCTGAGCGACAGCGGCCTGGTGAACTATCCGTTCCTGGGCGAGCTGAAGGTCAACGGCATGACCGTGGCCGAGCTGGAGGCGCGGATTCACCAGGGCCTGAAAGGGGATTACCTGGTAAACCCCAATGTGCATGTATCCATCCTGGAGTACCGCCCGTTTTATATTCACGGTGAAGTGGAAAAGCCGGGCGGTTACCCGTACCAGCCGGGCCTGACCGTGAGCAAGGCGGCGGCGCTGGCCCAGGGCTTTACCGAGCGTGCCTCCGAATCCAAGATTTTTGTGGTGCGCGGGGATGACCCGAGCCAGACACCGGAAAAAGTCAGCCTGAATGCCCAACTGCGCCCCGGTGATGTGATCACTGTGGAGCAGAGTTTCTTCTGAGGTAAATCATGAACGCGCAAGACAACAACATGCAGCAGGAGCGCTTACTTCAGGAGGAAGTGATTGACCTGCGCCAGTACTGGCGCATTGTGGACCGGTTCAAGTGGCGCATTGCCGCGCTGGCCGTGGCCGTGGCCATGCTGACGGCGATGGTGGTGTTCTCCATGACACCGCGCTACCAGGCAACCGCGACCCTGATGATCGAGGCAGAGCAGCCCAAGGCGCTCTCCATTGAGGAAGTGTACGGGCTGGACTCCAGCCGCAAGGAATACTTCCTGACCCAGTTCGAGATTCTGAAGTCCCGCACCATTGCCGAGCAGGTGGTAGCACGGCTGAACCTGACCGAGCACCCGCTGTTCGATCCGGACCAGCAGGAGCCTTCCTTCAAGGAGAAGGTAAAGGGCTGGCTGCCGTTCCTGGCTTCCAATGAAATCCTCACCGAGGAAGAAGCCCGGCAGCTGAAACTGGAAGAGGTGACCGATGCAGTCAGTGAAAACCTGACCATCTCGCCGGTGCGCAACACCCAGCTGGTGAAGATCACCTTCGAATCCGAATCCCCGCAGCTGGCTGCCGAGATTGCCAACACGGTAGCGGCGGTATTTATCGACAGCCACCTGGAAGCCAAGCTGGACATGACCCAGCAGGCCACTTCCTGGCTGAACGACCGCCTGGAAGACCTGCGCGTGAAGCTGGAGAGTTCCGAGGCGCAATTGCAGGCGTTCCAGGAATCCCAGGGCCTGGTGGATGTGGCCGGCGTACAGGGCCTGGCCGCGCAGGAACTGAATGAGATTACCACCCAGCTGATCGATGCCCGCAGGGAGCTGAAGCAGGCGGAGAGCATCCATGCGCTGGTGCAGAGCCGCGGTACGGATATCGATGCGCTGGCGAGTCTTCCGGAGGTGCTGAACCACTCGGTGATTGCCAACATCAAGCAGGCCGAGACCGAGGCTTCGCGCAAGGTCTCCGAGCTGGCGCGCCGTTACGGACCCAAGCACCCGAAAATGATCGCTGCCCGCGACGAGCTGGAATCGGTGCAGGACAAGCTGCGCAGTGAAGTGCGCCAGCTGATCAGCGGTATCCAGAACGATTACCAGACAGCGCAGGCCGACGTGCGCGCACTGGAGCGCGAGCTGAACCAGGCGAAGGGCGAGTACCAGCAGATCTCTCGCAAGGAGACCCGCTACAACGAGCTGAAGCGCGAAGTGGAAGTGAACCGCCAGCTGTACAGCGCCTTCCTGACCCGCTTTAAGGAAACCAGCGAGACCTCCGGCTTCGAGGCTGCCAACGCTCGCCTGATGGACCCGGCGGTTTCCCCGCGTGAACCGGCCAAGCCCAAGAAGAAGCTGATCGTGGCCCTGGCCTTAGTGGTAAGTGCCATGTTCGGCGTGATGCTGGCCTTCCTGATCGAGGCGCTGAACGACGGCATCCGCAATCCGGAAGATGTGGAAAACAAACTGGGCCAGCGCATGATCGGCATGCTGCCCTGGGTGAAGCATGACAAGGAAGAGCGCCTGAGTCTGGCTACCTTCTTCGACAGCGCCCACCACCAGTTTGCCGAGGCGGTGCGTACCCTGCGCACCAGCCTGGTGCTTTCGCACTTGGAGACGCCGGCCAAGGTGATTTCCGTCACCTCATCCGTACCGGGTGAGGGCAAGACCACCGTGGCGGAAAACCTGGGCTTCGCCCTGGCGCAGATGGAAAAGGTACTGCTGATCGACGCCGATATGCGCCGTCCTTCCGTGGGCAAGGATTTCGGCCTGCCGGTGTACCACCCGGGCCTGTCCAACCTGATTGCCGGCAGCAATACCCTGGCGGAGTGTATCCACCACGACGAAAAGAGTAGCCTGGATGTGATGCCCGCCGGTGTCGTGCCGCCGAACCCGCAGGAGATGCTTTCCTCCCCGCGCTTTACCAAGGCACTGCAGGTGCTGATGGACAAGTACGATCGTGTGATTCTCGATACCGCGCCCGCGCAGGTGGTGAGTGATGCGCTGATCGTTTCCCGCGTGGCGGATTCCATGCTGTATGTGGTGAAGGCCGACAGCACCCGCCAGAAGATGGTCACCAACGGTATTGGCCGCCTGCTGCAAGTGGGCGCCAAGGTGGATGGTGTGGTCCTGAACCAGCTGGATACGTCCAACAAGGCTACCTACTACGGCGACTATTACGGGTACGATGGCGAGTACGGCAGTTACAGCGCCACCGCCAGACCGCAGGTTGCCAAGCAAACCACCAAGGTCAGTGAGAAAGATCTGGAAGTGGCATGATCGACCTGCACTGCCACCTGCTGCCGGGCATCGATGACGGTGCCCGGGATCTAGAGCAGGCGCTGCTGTTGGCCCGCATGGCGGTGGACGATGGCATCACCCACTGCGTGGCCACCCCGCACATTCATCCCGGCCGCTGGGACAACACCCTCGCCAGCATCACCGAAACCTTTGTTGCCTTTAAGGCAAAGCTGGCAGAAGAGGGCATTCCCCTGCAGCTGGGCATGGCGGCGGAGATTCGTCTTTCCGATGAGATCCTGGCCATGGTGGCCAGTGGCCAGGTGCCTTTCCTGGGCAAGTGGGAAGGTGACCGCGTACTGCTGCTGGAACTGCCCCACAGCCATATCCCGCCCGGCACTGAACAGCTGATCCGCTGGCTGCTGAAGCAAAACATCCGCCCGATGATCGCCCACCCGGAGCGCAATAAGGACATCCTGCGCGACTTCAATAAAGTGCTGCCACTGGCGCGGCTGGGCTGCCTGTTCCAGGTGACCGCCGGTGCGGTGGCTGGCGACTTCGGCCAGGGCCCGGAGCAGCGCGCGGAAGAATTATTGCAGGAAGACCTGGTCACCATCCTCGCCACCGACGCCCACCACGAAGTCCGCCGCCCGCCGGTACTGGACAAGGGCCGCCGTGCTGCCGAGGCGATTGTGGGTGAATCCCGCGCCTGGGACCTGGTGCGCCACAACCCGGGCCGCATTGCCGCCGGGCATTTTGTGCTTGCCGGTGTGGAGGCGCGCAATGCCAGCTGAACGCAAACGCCGCCGGCGCTCGCCCTGGTATAAAAAGTGGTATCGGGATGTGAGCAGGCCGCGCCTGTTTTTTACCGGTGTATTGCTGCTGGTGCTGATCGGGCTCGCCTGGCGCGCAGGCGCCTGGGGCATGGCGCACTTGCAGGTGGTGGCCGTGGAGAATACTCTCAAGCGCTGGGGCGAGAACGGCAAGGTTTCTTCCGAGCGGGACCTGGAAACGGCCTTCGCTTCCATCGACCGTGCCATCACCCTGCATGAAGACAATCCCTACCAGCTTTCCCTGAAAGCGCGCCTGCTGGAATGGCGTGCCTTTGGTGCAGAGGAAGGTGAGGGCAGGGCCGCCGATTACCGCGCCGCACTGGCCCTTTATAAAGAAGCAGCTGCATTGCGCCCGCTCTGGCCGGATACCTGGGCGGAGATGATCAATGTAAAGCTGAATCTTGGCGAGCTGGACAAGGAGCTGCAGACGTTTATGCAGCGGGCCGATGAGATGGGGCCCTATATCCCCGCAGTGCACACGGCGATCGTGCGCGCAGAATATGCCCTGAAGCAGCAATACCCCTTCGAACAGCGCCCGCTGCTGGACCGACATCTACTGCGCGGCCTCAACGACCACCGCAGCCGGCGGGAAATACAGCGGCTGGTGGAGCAATACGCCCAGGAAGTCTCCGCCTGCCGCACCATTGCCCTGGCGCCGGAGCCCAAGCCGACGTTGGGGGTTTGTCGGGATAGTTGATCGTTATTTAGTCCCCAGCATTCACTCACTCCGTTCGAGCCTCCGCGTATCTCACTCCGCTCCACTGGATCCCGGCCTGCGCCGGGATGACGACGGTGGGAGTGGGGCGCTCTTTAGTCGGGTGGCCCTTCTGTCGTTAGACCTCCCCACTTCTCGTCATACCGGCGCAGGCCGTTATCCAGGGTCGTGGTCTAGTCAGCGGCCGGTGGAGCAATACGCCCAGGAAGTCTCCGCCTGCCGCACCATTGCCCAGGCGCCCGAGCCGAAGCCGACGTTGGCGGTTTGTCGGGGTAGTTGATCGTCATTTAGTCCCCAGCATTCGCTCACTCCGTATGAGGCCCCGCGTTTCCCACTCCCCTCCACTGGATCCCGGCCTGCGCCGGGATGACGACGGTGTGTAGTGGGGCGTTCTTTAGTTAGGCTGTCCCTTTCGTAGCCAGATTGCCCCTCTGTCGTCATACCGGCGCAGGCCGGTATCCAGTTAGTGGTTCGAATCGGCCTGTTGTGGTGTGTTGCGTTCAGTGGTTTGTGGATAACACGGCGCCAAGGCGCCGGCCCTCCGGGTCAATAGCAATGCGATTGCTCACTACAGCGTTCACGCCTCCGTGTCCGGATCGAGTCCGGGATGACGATGGTGGGGGTGGGTTGCTAGGCGGTTGGCTTGTTCTCCTGTCGTCATACCGGCGCAGGCCGGTATCCAGAGTCCTCGGAGCCAACGGGCTGCAGTGTGGCCACAACATGACGCAGTGCTCACCGCAATCACGGAAATAACCCTAGAACCAAAACCACATTGGGCCCCTCTGGCAGTTTTGGCATAATTACCTGCCACGTCATGCACGAAAAATAATCACAGAGGCGGACGCGCCGGCGATCTCGATTTATGACCATCACCCAGATTTTTGTTGCGGGGCTTTTTGCCCTGGTCATCGCTGCGCTGATCTTCTCCCGCGTCAGGCCGTCACTGGTGTTTGCCTCTGCTGCCGGCGTCTGTTTTCTGACCGGCCTTGTGCCGGCGGAGTCTGCGCTGCAGAAGGCAGTAAACCCGGGGCTGGTGACGTTGGTGGTGTTGATTCTGGTATCGGTGGGTCTGGAAAAGACCCGCTGGCTGCGCTCGGTTTCCGATGGCTTGATCAATGGCTCGCTGAAGACCAGCCTGTTGAAGCTGACCACCGCGACGGCCGTGAGCTCTGCCTTTCTGAATAACACCGCGGTAGTGGCTGCTCTTGCCTCTAGTGTCCGGGCCCAGCGCCGTTATCCTGCCGCCAAGCTGCTGATGCCGCTTTCCTACGCCGCAATTCTCGGCGGCACCATGACCCTGATCGGCACCTCCACCAACCTGATCGTGAACAGCTTCGTGCTGGACCGCGACCTGCCCGGGCTCGATTTCTTCGCCTTCTTCCCCATTGGCGCGGCGGCGGCACTGGTTGGCCTGGTGGTGTTGTTTGTGAGCAACCGCTTACTGCCGGAGAAAGCTGTTTCCGATGAACCGCTGACCGAGTACCTGCTGGAAGCCGAAGTAGTGGCGGACTCCCCTCTGGACGGCAAGACCGTCGAGGAGAACCAGCTGCGTCAGCTGGAGACCCTGTACCTGATCGAGATCGTCCGGCGGGGGCAGGTGATCAGCCCGGTATCGCCGACGGAGGTGCTGAAAAGCGGTGACAAGCTGATCTTCAGTGGCGACGTGCGGGATCTGGGGCGGCTGCAGGATATTGAAGGGCTGCGCCTGTTCGCACTGGAGGATGAGGCGCTGAACATGGATCTGACTGAGGTGGTGATTACTCCCACCTCCAGCCTGATCGGCCAGAGCCTGAAGAGCGCCAAGTTCCGTACACGCTTTGATGCGGCGGTGGTGGCCATGCGCCGGGGCGGTGATCGGCTATCGGGCAAGCTGGGTGAGGTCGAGCTGCAGGCCGGGGATGCCCTGTTGTTGGCCGAGGGGCCGGACTTCAAGCATCACCTGAACATCACCAAGAACTTCTATGTGATCAGCGGCAGTGAAGTGCAGCGCCAGCTGCCCAAGCGCGACAACTGGCTGCTGGGACTGGGCTTTGCCGCAGCGATTGCCGGTGCCGCGTTGGGTTACTTCTCATTGCTGAAAGGTTTGGTGATTCTGCTGGGTGGCATGATCGCCTTTGGCATCGTTTCCACCACCGAGTTGCAGCGGCGCTTCCCCTTCCAGATCTGGATCATTATCGCCAGTGCGCTGGTGCTGGCCGAGGCTTTTTCTGGCAGCGGCCTTGCCGATGCCCTGGCCGCCGGTTTCCGGCAGACACTGGACGGCGCGGGCCCCTATGTGGCGCTGGTAGGCATTTTCTTCCTGACCCTGGCCCTGACGGAACTGATGACCAACAATGCCGCTGCGGCGCTGGCGTTCCCGCTGGCTTGGAGCCTGGCGGAAAGTTTCGGTGTCAGCTGGATGCCGTTCGTGATGGCGGTAGCTTATGGTGCCAGTGCCAGTTTCCTGACGCCGTTTGGCTACCAGACCAACCTGATGGTGCAGAACCTCGGTGGCTACCACCTGCGGGATTTCGTGCGCGCGGGATTGCCGCTGACCATTGCCTACTCCATCACCGTGCTGCTGCTGTTGCCGGTGGTGTTTCCTTTCTAATCGGATGTCTCTAGTCCAACCCCGACGCGCTGTTTGAGGCTTATTATTTCAGCGCGCCTGTAGGAGCTGGACCCCCGCCTTCGCCGGGGTGACGACGGTGTGTAGTGCAGCGCGCTGTGGTCGCCAGTCCCACCATCGTCAGGCCGGCGAAGGCTGGCATCCAGTGTTGTGGCCGAGCTTGGGTCTTCTGGTGCCACGACGCTCAGTGGTTTATGGACCCCGGATCAAGTCCGGGGTGACGACGGTGTGTATTGCAGCGCGCTGTGGCCGCCAATCCCACCATCGTTATGCCGGCGAAGGTCGGCATCCAGTGTTGTGGCTGAGCCAGGGGGTTATGGTTTCACGACGCTCAGTGGTTTATGGACCCCGGCCTGCGCCGGGGTGACGACGGTGTGTATTGCAGCGCGCTGTGGTCGCCAATCCCACCATCGTTATGCCGGCGAAGGTCGGCATCCAGTGTTGTGGCTGAGCCAGGGGGTTATGGTTTCACGACGCTCAGTGGTTTATGG
>NZ_LRFG02000003.1 GCF_001641755.2 Microbulbifer flavimaris | reverse complement strand
TTCTACACCAATCCTCTCTAATACGGTGAAGCTTCAAGTAATTGCTGTACGTCTGATCAAATTCATTCCGACTCAATCATATTTCTCCGTACGCATAACAGTTTATTCAAAGGGGTGGTTATATCTGGCCATGTGGGTATATGTAGCCAATCTGGGATCAACAAAGCCATAGATGGCTAGATATAGCCACGCCCTATATGAGAAAGAAACGCTCGCGTCGATTATGGCGGCAGCTTGCAGCAGAATGTGGGCAAGGACTTTCGAGAATCGTCGGCGCCAGGACAGCGCCGACAGTTTTTGGTGGCCAGTAATCACGACGGCTAAAAGCCCAGCCAGAGGCTTGCCGTCATCCCGGACGCTACGAAGCACTCACTAACCGACGGCCCTTCCACAGCCGGTAAATGGCCGGGATCACCAGCAAGGTCAGCAGCATGGCGCTGACCATGCCGCCCACCATGGGTGCGGCGATGCGCTGCATCACCTCGGAGCCGACACCAGAGCCGATCATCACCGGGATAAGGCCGATAAACACCGTGGCGGTAGTCATCAGCACCGGCCGCATCCGCTGGCCTGCCCCCTCGCGAATGGCCTGTTTCAGGTCCTCGAGCGAAAGGGAGACATCTGCGCGTTCGCGCTCCTCGCGCACCCGTTTCCAGGCCAGGTTGAGATAAACCAGCATGATAACCCCAATCTCCACGGCCACACCGGCCAGCGCAATAAACCCGACCCCCACCGCCACGGAGAGGTTATAACCGAGCCAGTAGAGCAGCCACAGGCCACCGATCAGGGCGAGCGGCAGGCTGCCCATGATCACCAACACCTCGCCCACGTGGCGGAAGCTCAGGTAAAGCAGCAGCACGATAATGCCGAGCGTCAGGGGCAGCAGCACGCCGAGGCGCTCCCAGGCGCGCTCCATATACTCGTACTGGCCCGACCAGGCGAGGGAATAACCCGCGGGTAACTGCAGCTGCTCCGCCACCGCCTGCCTGGCACTCTCGACCCAGGAACCCAGGTCCATATCGGCGATATCCACATAGATCCAGCCATTGGGACGCGCGTTTTCGGTCTTGATCATGGGCGGGCCGTCGCGCACCTCGATGCGGGCTACATCGCCCAGCGACAGGTGGTTGCCGTTAGGCGCCACTATCGGCAGCAGTCGCATCTGGTCGGGAGAATCCCGCCAGCTCTGCGGGTAGCGCAGGTTGACCGGATAGCGCTCCAGCCCCTCGACGGTCTCGCTGACATTGCGGCCGCCAATGGCGGTATCCACCACTGACTGCACGTCGGCGATATTCAGGCCGAAACGGGCCGCCGCCATGCGATCGATATCCACATCGATATAGCGCCCGCCGGCCACCCGCTCGGCATAGACCGAGGCGGTGCCTGGCAGGTCGCCGAGGATACTCTCAAGGCGCCGGCCGATCTTTTCGATCTCCGCTAGATCCGGGCCCGCCACCTTGATGCCGACCGGCGTCTTGATGCCGGTGGCCAGCATGTCGATGCGGGTCTTGATCGGCATCACCCAGGCATTGGTCACCCCGGGGATTTGGACCACCGAATCCAGCTCCGCGCGCAGCTTCTCCGGCGTCATCCCCGGGCGCCACTGGTCCCTGGGTTTGAAGCGGATAATGGTCTCGATCATGGTCAGCGGCGCCGGATCCGTGGCCGTATCGGCACGGCCAATCTTGCCCCACACCTGGGCCACTTCCGGCACCGACATAATCAGTTTGTCGGTCTGCTGCAGCAGTTCCCGCGCCTTGCCGATGGAAATGCCCGGATGGGTGCTGGGCATGTACATCAGGTCGCCCTCGTCCAGGGGCGGCATGAACTCGGTGCCGGTCTTGGCGAGCGGGTACAGCGCGCTCGCCAACAGCAGGAGCGCGGTTGCCAGCACCAGCCGCGGGAACCGCAGCGACAGCTCCACCGCCGGGCGATAGGCGGCGGTCAGGGCACGGTTGATGGGGTTCTCCCGCTCCGGCTTGATACGGCCGCGCACAAAGTAGCCCATCAATACCGGTACCAGGGTAATGGCGAGGCCGGCGGCCACCGCCATGGCATAAGTCTTGGTAAATGCCAGGGGGGCAAACAGCCGACCCTCCTGGCCTTCGAGGGCAAATACCGGCAGGAAGCTGAGGGTGATGATCAGCAGGCTGAAAAACAGCGGCGGCCCTACCTCGCTGGCGGCCTCACCGACCACCTGCCAGCGATTGCGCCCGGTGAGGGGTGTGCGCTCCATATGCTTGTGCAGGTTCTCGATCATCACGATGGCGCCGTCCACCATGGCGCCGATAGCGATGGCGATGCCGCCGAGGCTCATGATGTTGGCGTTGATACCCTGCAGGCGCATGACCACAAAGGCCCCCAGGATTCCCAGCGGCAGGCTCAGCGCAATGACCAGCGACGAGCGCAGGTGATAGAGGAACAAGCCGCACACCAGGGCCACGACAATAAATTCCTGCACCAGCTTGTGGGCCAGGTTGCTCACGGCGCTGTCGATCAATTCGCTGCGGTCGTAGGTCGGTACGATCTCCACCCCGTCCGGCAGGCTCTGCTGCAACTCTTCGAGGCGCCCGGTAACCCGGTCGATCACGGCGCGGGCGTTCTCACCAAACCGCATCACCACTACACCGCCGACCACCTCGCCCTCGCCATCCAGCTCCGAAATGCCGCGACGCATCTGCGGGCCCAGGCGGATATCGGCCACGTCTTCGAGCAACAGTGGCGTGCCGCTGTCATCCACCTTCAGCGGAACCTGGCGCAAATCATCGACGCCCTGGATATAGCCGCTGGCCCGCACCATGTATTCGGCCTCAGCCATCTCCACCACGGAGGCGCCGGTCTCCCGGTTGCCACGCTCGATGGCGGTGCGTACCTGGGCCAGGGTCAGGTCGTAGGATCTCAGGCGCAGCGGGTCCACCACCACCTGGTATTGCCGCACCATACCGCCCACCGTGGCCACCTCCGACACCCCCGGGATGGTCTGCAGTTCGTACTTGAGGAACCAGTCCTGCAGGGAGCGCAGCTGCGCCAGGTCGTGATTGCCGCTGCGATCCACCAGCACGTAGCTGTAAATCCAGCCCACCCCGGTGGCGTCGGGCCCCAGCTCCGGCTGGGCACCCGCAGGCAACCGGGGGGCGGCCTGACTCAGGTATTCCAGTACCCGGGAGCGCGCCCAGTACAGATCCACATCGTCATCGAAGATCACGTAGACGTAGGAATCGCCGAAGAAGGAATACCCCCGGACCGTCACGGCCCCCGGTACCGACAGCATGGCGGTGGTGAGGGGATAGGTAACCTGGTCTTCCACTACCTGCGGAGCCTGGCCGGGGAAGGAGGTCTTCACGATCACCTGTACATCCGACAGGTCCGGCAGGGCATCAACCGGCGTATGGCGCAGGCTGTAGAGACCGCCGAGAAACAGCGCGATAGCACCGAGCAGCACCGCCACCCGGTTGTGCAGCGACCAGTGAATAATGCGGGCAATCATTTGTACTCGCCCTCTTGGTCGTGGTGATCGTGGTGGTCGTGGGACTCCGCTCCCTTTTCGCTGTCCTGCATCTGCTGGTGGTGCTCATGGCCAGTGGATAATGGGCGCACTGCCAGTACCTCGTATTTACCATCGGCCCGCTTGCGGATCTGCACTTCGACACGACGATCGGATTCCATCGCCTTGCGCAGGTCATCCCCGGCACTGTCGGCCACGTAAAAGCCCATGACCATGCCCGGCCAGTCCCAGGCCGGCACGGCATCGTGCTCCAGACGCGCGTAGTGGTTGTCATCTGGCATGGTCAACACCCGGGCACCCACCCAGGGGCGGTCAGCGGCGTCCATGCGTTCCAGGTCGGCGCTGACACTGGATTCGGAATCGAGCAGGAACTGGGCGGAGGTCACCACGCGCGCGCCGGCCTTGAGCCCCTCCAGGATCTCAACCCGCTCGCCGAACTCGCGCCCGGAACGCACCCGGACCGAGCGGAAACGGCCGTCACCTTCCGCCAGCACCACCCGTTCCATGCGGCCGGTGCGAATCAGTGCCTCCCGCGGGATTGTCAGCGCCTGCAGCTCCGGGCCGTCCAGTTGCAGGCGCACAAACATACCCGGCCGCAAGGTGCGGTCCGGGTTATCCACCCGCACGCGCACGGTCAGGGTGCGCATCTGCTTATCAAGCTGCGGCAACACCTTGGCAATCTTCCCGAGCCAGATGCGACCCGGGCTGATGTCGGCGCGCACGGTGGCGGTATCCCCCAGCTGCACCTTGTAGCCCTGTCGGGGAAAGACCTCGCCCTCGACCCACACGGTTTCCAGCGGCCCCACACTGACCAGGGTGGTCTGCGGGGTGATATACATCCCATCGCGCACACCGAGGTTGTCCACGTAACCACTGGCCTCGGCGTACAGCGTGATCGCCTCGCTCGCGCTGCCTTCGCGCTCAACCCGGGCGACCTCTGCAGCGGGGATACCGAGGCTCTGGAGGCGTTCGCGCGAGGCCGAAATCAGGGCGCGGTTGCCGCTTTTGAGGGCGGCCAGCAACTCGCGCTGGGCCTTGACCAGTTCCGGGGAGTAGATCTGCACCAGGGGCTGGCCCTTTTCCACCCGGTCCCCCCTGGCCTTGACCCAGCTTTTCTGCACCCAGCCACTGAGGCGAGAGTGCTGGTGCTCGATGCGGTCCTGGTCCAATTGCACAATGCCCACGGTGTTCAGCTTGGCGGATACCGGGCCGCGCTCGGCGGTGCCGGTACGCACGCCCAGGTTGTTTTCCACTGCCGGGGAGATGCGGACGGTGCCTGCAGCTTCCTTCTGTTCTTCGCCCTCGTAAACCGGGATCAGGTCCATGCCCATGGGCGACTTGCCCGGTCCGTCACGGCGGTAATTGGGATCCATGGGCGCAACCCAGTAGAGGATCTTCTTTTCGCCCGCGCCCTGTTCCGCGGAGCCCCCGTCCCCAGTGCCCAGCCACCAGCCCAGCGCTGCACCCACCAGTGCGGCCGCGGCGATCATGATTGAAGCCTTCTGCATCATTCGTATTCCTACTCTGCCCGCGCTGATGGCGGGTGAATTTTCATGCCTGACAGGCGGTTTACTTGCCGCCGCCCGGCACGGCGCCAGCCAGGTAGTAGCGAATCCGCGCCAGTGCGCGGTAGTAGTCGTAATCCAGCTGCAATGCCGCGACCTGAGCCTCAATGGCCTCCATGCGCGCGGTGATCACTGCGTCGAGGTCGGCGGTGTTCGCCGCATAGCCTTGCAGCAGGGCATCGGCAGTCGCCTCGGCGGTGGGCAGCAAGTCCCGCTGGTAGAGGCTGCGTCGCGCCTCCAGGCTCTCGGCAGCGGCAGCGGCACCGTTCAGGCCGCCGTGCAAGCGCTGCAAGAGGTTCTGGCGCTGGAGGATTCCGGCGCTCTCCCTGGCGCGTGCTGCAGCGAGGCGCTGGTCCTGGCGATTTGTGCGAAACAGGGGAAGATCAACAGAAACAAGGGCGCTGGCGAAATCAGCACCATCGCTCAGGGGTGTGGGCTCGCGCTGGCCGTAGCTCAGCTCCACCTTCCACTGCGGCTTGTAGGCCTCATGGGCAAGCGCCACATTGCGTGCCTCCGCCGCCACCAGCGCCTCAGCAGCACCCAGTGCGGGGTGGCCGTCGACACTTTCCGGCGGCACCGGCAGTCGCTGCGCTTCCAGCCACGCCCGGGTATCCGGCCAAGCGGGCAGGCGGGTATCCACCGGTTGCCACGCGGCTTCGCCAATCCAGCGGGTCAGCTCGCCTCGTTTGCGGTCGATATCCCCCTCCACGGCGCGGATGCGGTCATCGAGGCGCGCCAGGGCCAGCTGACTCTGCAGCAGGCGCTGCGACTGTACCTCGCCGGTGGCCAGCCGCGTGCGGTCGTAGTCCACCAGCTGCTCTAGCCACTCGCGGCTTTGCAGCAGCAACTGCCGTCGCTCGACCTGGGCGGAAAGATCAAGAAAAGTTTCACTTACCGCGAGCACCAGACGCAGTTCGCGATCGGCAACCTGCGCATGGGTTGCCTCCGCGCGCAACAAGCCGCGCTCCCCGGTGAGACGGGCGCTGTCGCCCCGGGGCAGCTGCTGACTGATCCCCACCAGTTTCTGGGTCATGGGCTGCTCGTCGAAAGCGAAACTGTCCGTTGGCAGGTTTGCCACACCAAACTTCAGCATCGGATCGGCCCACTGGCTGTCCGCCACAGCGCCGGCTTCCAGTGCCTCAGCTTCCAGGCGCCCGGCGGCGCTCTCCGGATCCAGTTCCAGGGCGATCTCCAGCGCCTGGCGGTAGTCGAGAGAAGCGTGTACGGGCATCGCCACGAAGGCGAATGCCAGCGTCAGCAGGCCGCGAAGGCACGCGGCCCTTTTGAGGAGAAACATCGGTTATTCCTGTCTGGTTGATGGCTCGCAGGTGCACGGGGCACCCGTTAACGGGTCATCAGGCGGCGATGGGGGGCCGGAACAGACTGGAATGAGGGGTGTCAGGGCGCTCGATCGGGGACCACGTCACCGTGGGGTGATATCGGGTTACCTCGAGCGGCGAGAAGACGGCCACGACGGCCACCGGTGAGGCGCAAGTGCCTAGTGCACAACTGAGCTGGCACTGTCGTGCCTGCTCCGAGGCGCTTGCGTCGTTGCTGGAGTCGTCACAGCAGGGCATATCCGAGGACATGTCGTGGTGCATGTCCATGTCGGCATGGGCCATGGAACCCGCGCTGCCCATGTCCATCTCGCCACAGTCATGCTGCACCGCAGAGGCGAAGCTCTGGGCGCTGAACATCAGCAGCAGGAACAGGGTCAGGATGCGGTGCATGGCGGGATTCTAGGTCTCTGGCGTAGATCGGGCAAGTTTGCACCGGTGAAACAGAACTGTGGCACTCGGAAAACTTGCCCGCGGCGCCACGTTTGGCTTTGTCACCTGTGGCTAATTTGTGTGCACGCTGTGCTACAATGCGCCACCCGCTTCGCGGCAACCTCCAATAAATCTAACAGTTCGTGAGCAGTCCATGGCAGCACTAGATGAAGAGCCACAACCCACCGGCACCCTTACCCTGCAAACCCTGGCCATGCCCCGGGATACCAACCCCCAGGGGGATGTATTCGCCGGCTGGCTGATGTCACAAATGGACCTCGCCGGCGCCATCTTTGCGCAGACCATCGCCCGTGGCCGGGTCACCACAGTGGCTACCGGCAACATGGTGTTCCTGCGCCCGGTGCCCGTGGGCTCCACCGTCAGCTGCTATGCCGAGCCTATCGAGGTGGGTCGCTCTTCGATCCGCACCATGGTGGAAGTCTGGCTGACCCGCGTCGGTTCCGGCGAGCAGGTGAAGGTCACCGAGGGGGAGTTCGTGTTCGTCGCCATCGATGACAAGGGGCATACCAGGCCGCTGCCCAACAGCTGATCTTTTTCAGCGCGCCCCCGGACGCCCGCGGTACCCCACAAGCGTGGAGCGGGCTTCAGCGTGAACAGGCAAACGGTGACGGGGGTGCCGCGGCCAATCTTGATCTCACCGTGAAGATCCTCGGGCACTCCCTATGCCTAACGGCCTTCCCTGGTTTGCCCCATCTAAAACGCGCGGGTCCACCGCCGTTACTGCCCAGCCGGTTAGTGGTCCCGTTCCAGCGAGCGGGTCTCGTAGTAGGCCTCTTCACTGATCCGGTGGTAGGGAATCACCTGCGCCTCGAACTCGCGGAAGGCTTTATAGATCCGCGCAAACTGCGGGTCCTCTGCCGCAGTTTCTTCCAGCAGCTGTGTATTGATTTGCTTCAGGTGTGACAGCACCTCGTCCGGCAGGCGCTTCAGCTGCACGCCATGCTGGTCCACCAGCTCTTTCAACGCGCGATTATTGCGGGCGGTGTACTCGTCGAGCATGTCCTGGTTGGCATCCCGGGCGGCGGCGCGGACGATTGCCCGCAGGTCATCCGGCAGTTTCTCGAAGGCACTCTTGTTGACGATGAACTCGAGGATCGAGCCCGGCTCGTGCCAGCCAGGGTAGTAGTAATACTGGGCAATCTGGTGAAAGCCGAAAGCCAGATCATTGTACGGCCCCACCCACTCGGTGGCATCGATCACCCCGGTCTGCAGTGCCGTGTACAACTCGCCACCGGGAATCGTCACTGCAGTGCCGCCTGCCCGGTTCAGTACCTCGCCGCCGAGGCCGGGGATGCGCATCTTGAGCCCCCTGAGGTCTTCGACGGAATTGATTTCCTTGTTGAACCAGCCCGCCATCTGCACCCCGGTGGAGCCCCCGGCCATGGGAATCAAATTGAAGGGCTCGTATATCTCCTGCCACAGTTCCAGCCCACCGCCGTGGTGCAGCCAGCCATTCATTTCCTGGGCATTGAGGCCGAAGGGTACGGCAGTGAAGAACTGCGCTGCCGGCAGCTTGCCTTTCCAGTAATAGGCGGCTCCATGGCCCATCTGCGCCGCCCCCTCGGATACTGCCCCGAAGACGCCCATGGCGGGCACCAGCTCCCCGGCACCATAAACCTGGATTTTCAGCCGCCCACCGGACATCTCCGCTACTTTTTTGGCGAAGCGCTCCGGTGCGCTACCGAGACCCGGAAAATTTTTCGGCCAGGTGGTGACAAGTTTCCACTCAAAGGTTTCCTGCCCACCAACCTCGGTAAATTGCTGGGCCGGGCCCAGTGAGGCACGGGACGCGACCAGAGTGCCGAAGGTGATGACCAGCAGGGCCAGCAGACCGAGGATAATCGGGGGGTACCAGTTTATTTTCTTCATCAGCTTTTGTGTTCTTATTTTGCAATTTGTCACCACGCCAGCAGTTGCACCAGCCCGGAAAAGTCATGCTACTGTCGGCGTGACTCAGATTCCATGATGAGCAAGTCATTCTGCAAGACGAGAAAGTCCCATAACCGTGTAAAGTAGCCGTTGTTAATACCGTATAACACCGCAAAGCCCAGAGCTATCCAGGCAGGTAATAACAGAGTGCTGGACCAGCTAATGGGTGCCCGCTCCAAATAAGCGATTGATGGCTGAAGTGGATGGAAGCGCGCCGTAACCACATCTCCGGGACGATATTTTTCTACCAACCCCGATTCATACTTCACTGAAGGAAACAGGTTATAACTTCGCAGAGCGGGAGTTTTGGAGGAGTATTCGCGCCCATCAACTTCATATTTGAAAGTGACGATCGCCTCCACAACACTCCTTCCATCTATCAGTTGGTTCAGCAAACGGGAGTGAGTGATCTCAGCCGGAACACGTGGCCAGCGCGCGAAATTCCTGCCAAAGCGCCAGTATATGAGTGTCTGAGCTAAGCCCAGCGTAGTAATGAGCAGGAAAACCAGCAGTTGCGGCAACTTAGACAGCATCCCCTTGCTCCCTCACTCAATCCATTACAGCGGCTGTAACTTAGCCATCGCCACCACCAACCACTTGCTGCCGGCATCATCGAAATTGACCTGCACCCGCGCCCGCGGGCCGCTGCCCTCGAACTGCACTACCGTGCCCTCGCCGAATTTGGGGTGGTCCACGCGGCCGCCCAGGGCCAGTGGTGGCAGGTCGTCAAAATCCGGCGCCGGGTCTGACAGGCGACCGGCCTTGCCGTAATCCGCGTTGAACAGCGGTCGCGAGATCTCGGTTTTGAGGCGCACCTCGTGCACCAGCTCCGGCGGAATCTCGCCGATAAAGCGCGACGGGCTGTTATAGGTTTCGGTTCCGAACAGGCGCCGGTTTTCCGCGTAGGTGATGTAAAGCTTCATCATCGCGCGGGTGATACCGACGTAGCAGAGACGGCGCTCCTCCTCCATGCGGCCAGGCTCCTGCGCCGACATCTTGTGCGGGAAGAGGTTTTCCTCCACCCCGGCCAGGAACACCAGCGGGAACTCCAGCCCCTTGGCGGAGTGCAGGGTCATCAGCTGCACCGCATCCTCGAATTCGTCCGCCTGCCCCTCGCCGGCGTCCAGGGCGGCGCTGTCGAGGAACTGCTCCAGCAGCGGCGGCTCTTCCTCGCCCTCCGGTATCTCGATACCGTCGAAGTCGCGACAGGCACTCACCAGTTCCTGCAGGTTTTCCACCCGCGTCTGGCCCTTCTCGCCCTTTTCCTTGCCGTGGAAGTCCAGCAGGCCGCTGGTCTCGATCACATCCTCGGCGATGGCGCCCAACAGCTTGTCCTCGGCACTGGCCGCCAGCTGGTTGACCAGGTCGAGGAAACCCTGCAGGGCGTTGCCGGCCCGCGCCGCCAGCACCCGCTGTTGCAGCATGCGGGTAGCCCCCTGCCACATGGAGCAGCCGTGCTCGCGGGCGAAGCTGCGCACCGCATCCACCGTGCGCGCACCGATGCCGCGGGTAGGGGTATTCACCACCCGCTCGAAGGCGGTGTCGTCATCCCGGTTACTGATCAGGCGCATGTAAGACAGCGCGTTCTTGATCTCCATACGCTCGAAGAAGCGCTGTCCACCGTAGATGCGGTAGGGCACCTGCTCGCGCAAGAGCGCTTCTTCCAGTACCCGCGACTGGGCATTGGAGCGGTACAGGATGGCGACGCTGTCGCGGCGGTGGCCGTCGCGTACCCAGTCCTGGATTCGCTCCACGATGAAGCGCGCCTCGTCCTGCTCGTTGTAGGCGGCGTAGAGGGAGATGGGCTCGCCTTCCTCACCGCGGGTCCACAGTTCCTTGCCCAGGCGCCCGGCATTGTGCTCGATAACCGCGTTGGCCGCCTTGAGGATGGTGCTGGTGGAGCGGTAATTCTGCTCGAGGCGCACGGTCTGCACGTCGCGCATGTCGCTCTCGAAGTGCTGGATATTCTCGATCTTGGCGCCGCGCCAGCCGTAGATCGACTGGTCGTCGTCCCCCACCGCGGTGATGTTGCACTGGTCGCCGGCCAGCAGGCGCAGCCAGGCATACTGGATGGTGTTGGTGTCCTGGAACTCATCCACCAGGATGGTGGGGAAGCGGTTGCGGTAGTGAGCCAGCACGGAATCGTTGTCCCGCAGCAGTTCGTGGGCGCGCAGCAGCAGTTCACCGAAGTCCACCAGGCCACCGCGCTGGCAGGCTTCCTCGTAGGCGAAGTAGGTACGCACCATGGTCTGCAGCCAGGGGTCGGCACCGGCGTGGATGTACTGGGGACGCAGACCCTCGTCTTTCTGGGCGCCAATCCACCACTGGGTCTCCCGCGGCGGCCATTTCTTCTCGTCGAGGCCCAGGTCGTTCTGCACCCGCTTGATCAGGCGCAGCTGGTCATCGCTGTCGAGGATCTGGAAGTTCTGCGGCAGCTTTGCCTCTTTGTAGTGGGCCTTGAGCAGGCGGTGGGCGATACCGTGGAAGGTGCCCACCCACATGCCGAAGGTGTTTACCCCCAGCAGCTCCTCGATGCGCGCGCGCATCTCCCGGGCGGCCTTGTTGGTAAAGGTGACCGCGAGAATGGAGTAGGGCGAGGCACCCTCCACCTGCATCAGCCAGGCGATGCGGTGCACCAGCACACGGGTCTTGCCGGAACCGGCACCCGCCAGTACCAGCTGGTTGCCGGGAGGAGCAGCGACGGCCTCGCGCTGCGCGTCGTTGAGGGGGTCTAGAATCTGAGATACGTCCATGGGCGGCGATTGTACCAGAGCTGGTGCAGGGTACCTGTGTAAATAAACAGGTTTTCTCGCGCAGAGAGTGCGATGCGCAGGCTCTGGTGGCGGGTCTCCTTACGGGACTGTCGGCCGGATGGACCCGGCCGACAAGCCTACAGGGATGTATTCACGGCGTGTCCCGAAAGGAGGCCCGTCAGCGGAGCCGCCCGGAAGTGCCTCAATGTCCGCTCGCCACAGTGGGGAGCAGCCGCTAAACTGCGCGGTCTGTAATAGAGAAGGAAGTACCGTGAAACCGGCGGAAGTCACGCAGAAAATCAGTGAACAGCTGTCCTCCATGCGCAAGTCAGAGCGCAAGGTGGCGGAGTATATCCTCGCCAATCCGGACGAGGTGATTCACATGCGGATCGTCGACCTGGCCACTGAGGCCCAGGTGAGCGAACCCACCGTGGTGCGATTCTGCCGCGCCGTGGGCTGCTCCGGCTTCCAGGAATTCAAGCTGAACCTGGCCCAACAGCTGGCCTCCAGCCCCAGTTTCGGCCAGATCGCGGTCACCGAGACGGACACCATCGCCGAGTATAAGCGCAAGGTCTTCGACTCCACCGTGGATACGCTGCTGAACGTGCGCGACACCATCGACAATCGTGCACTGGAAGCCGCCGTCGCCGCCATCGCCCCCGCCAAGCGGGTGGAATTTTTTGGCTTCGGCGCCTCCGGTGCCGTAGCCAGCGACGCCCAGCACAAGTTCTTCCGCCTGCAGCTGGCCACCGCTGCACACTCCGATCACCACATGCAGAACATGTCAGCCATGTCTATGGAGCCCGGCGATGTGGTGGTAGCCATCTCCCAGAGCGGGCGCACCAAAGCACTGCTGCACTCGATGGAAATGGTCAAGCAGCAGGGCGGTACCGTGATTGGCCTGGCCCCGAGCGGATCCCCGGTGGCGCAACAGGCCACCATCCCGCTGGAAGTGGACGTGGAAGAAGACATCGAAATCTATACGCCACTCTCCTCGCGCATCGCCCACCTGGTGGTGATCGACACCCTGGCGATCGGCGTGGCCCAACGCAAGGGTCCGCAACTGCAGGACCACCTGCTCAAACTGAAACAGGGCCTCTATACCCTGCGCCAGGACAAGTAGCCCGCGGCGCTGGTAACACCGGGGCAGGGCCAGTACCATGCCGCGCCCGCCGCCGGGGGGCACACTGCCCATCCCGCTGTACCGAGCCCGTTTATGAGCCTCTTGCCGCCGACCGATGACAAACTCCCGCCGCGCTGGCTGTCACTGTGGCTGGCAGCCCTGGTGGCACTGACGCCATTTGCCATCGATACCTACCTGCCCGCCATTCCCGCCATCGCCGACTCACTGGGTAGCGAGGTGGCGCGGGTGCAGCACTCGGTATCCAGCTTTCTGCTCGGCTTCGCCATGGGACAGCTGCTGGGGGGACCGCTATCAGATCGCTGGGGTCGCCGCACCGTGGGCACCATCGGCCTGATCATTTTTATCATCAGTACTTTTCTGATCCTGTGGATAAAAAATGCCGACCAGCTGATCCTGCTGCGCTTCACCCAGGCTTTGGGGGGCGGCTTCGGCACCGTCATCTGTGCGGCCATCGTGCGCGACCTGTACAGCGGGCGCGATGCCGCACGGATCATTTCCGTGATCAGCACCATGATGCTGCTGGCACCGCTGGCGGCGCCGGTGATCGGTTCCCTGCTCGTGATTGCCGGTGACTGGCAGTGGATCTTCCTGTTTCTGCTTTGCTACGCCCTGGCGATGCTGATCCTGGTGCGAACCCTGTTGCCGGAGACGGTATCACGCTTCACCCGCGCCCGCCGCCAGGCAGCCCCCAAGCGTCACCTGCTGCGCAACTACGGACAGGTCCTGCGCAACCGGCGCGCGCTGGGCTTTCTCGGCACCCAGGCCTGTGTGAGCGGCTCGATGTTTATCTACATCACCACCGCACCTTTCGTATTCATGGAGTATTTCGGGGTGCCAGCCGGGCGCTTCCCGCTATTTTTCGGCGCCTGCGTCCTGGGGCTGATCACCATGGTGCAGTTGAATATTCGGCTGCTGAAGTATTTTGAACCGCGGCAGATACTGCTGGCGGGGGTGGGGCTGCAGTTGCTGGGTTGCAGCCTGCTGTTGCTGGGAACTCTGGCCGGTGAACTGACGCTGCTGCGCTGGATGGTGCCGCTGCTGATGGTGATGGCCTGTATCGGCCTCACCGCCCCCAATGCCGCCGCCTGCTACCTGGAGTTTTTCCCCAATATCAGTGGCAGCGCCAATGCGCTCTACGGGGCCTCGCTGTTTATTACCGGCGGCATCCTCGGTGGACTGGTCAACGGCCTGCACACCGGCACCCTGGTTCCCATTGCCGCCACCATGTGCGCCTGTGCGGCCACCGCGCTGGCGCTGGTGCTACTGGTGGCGCGGGCACGGGTGCCGATCACCGTGGACGGCAAACAAAAGCCTGCACCGGTGCGGCTCCCCACTCGCTGAGCAGACCCCGCCGCGCAGGCCTCCTGAGTACCGGGAGGCCCCGCACCATTGGCACCCCGGTCCCGCTTGATCCCTCCAAATTCGCCCGGCGCTCAGCCGCGATGATGTGGCGCGGAATAATCCAGCTCTGGCCCCTTCGGCACTATGCCTGTGGGATTGATGGTGTCGTGGCTGGCGTAGTAGTGCGTTTTGATGTGGTGAAAATCCACTGTCTCCGCCACGCCGGGCCACTGGTAGAGCTCTCTCACGTAACCCCACAAATTGGGGTAGTCCGCCAGTCGCTGCTTGTTGCACTTGAAGTGGCCATGATAGACGGGGTCGAAGCGCACCAGGGTCGTGAACAGGCGCCAGTCTGCCTCGGTAATGCGGTCCCCGCAGAGGTAACGGTTCTCCGCCAGGCGTCGCTCCAGCTGCTCCAGGGTGGAGAAGAGCCGCTCGTAGGCGTGCTCATAGGCATCCTTTTGTGTCGCGAAACCGGCACGATAGACGCCGTTATTGACGTTTTCGTAAACAATGTCGTTGGTGGCGTCGATATCGCCGCGCAGGTCCAGGGGATAGTAATCGTCGGTATTGCCGGTGAGGCCGTCAAAGGCGGAATTGAACATGCGGATGATTTCCGACGACTCATTGCTCACCACGCAGCCGCGCTGCTTGTCCCACAACAGGGGCACCGTCACCCGCCCGGTGTAATCGGCTTTATTGCGGGTATAGACCTGGTGCAGGTAGTCGCTCTGGAACAGGGCATCGCCACTGCTGCCCTCCTCTTTGTTGAAGGTCCAGCCGTGCTCGTGCATGTAAGGACTTACTACGGATACACTGATCAGATCCTCCAACCCCTTCAGTTTGCGAAAGATCAGTGTGCGGTGCGCCCAGGGACAGGCCAGCGAGACGTACAGATGATAACGATCTGCCTCCGCGGCAAATCCCCCCTCACCGCCGGGGCCGGGGCTGCCGTCTGCGGTAATCCAGTTGCGCAGCTGTGCGTCTTCGCGGACGAATTCACCACCGCTCTTTTCCGTGTCGTACCAGCGGTCCTGCCACTGACCTTTGACCAACAGGCCCATAACCCCTCCTCAACTATTCAATCGTTGGACAGAAGGTGCGGCCGGCGGCCGCTCCCTCATCGCAGTTACTTATTACGACGCAGCCAGTGATCCAGACTCAGGTTGCCGGGACCGGAAGCGGCGAGAATCAAGAAACCACCGGCAATGGTGATGTTCTTCATGAAACTGATCATCTGGGCCTGGTCCCCGGGGACATAGTGGAAAAGCCAGGCGCTGGCGAGGCAGAAGACCGCGAGCCCCAGCGCCGCCCAGCGGGAGAGGAAACCGAACAGGACGGCGAGACCACCGCCCAGCTCGGCGATGATGACAAGCGGCAGCAAGGCGCCGGGGACGCCGGCGGACTCCATGTAGGCCTGTGTACCGGCGTAACCGGCGATTTTGCTCCAGCCGGCGCTGATAAACATCAGAGATATCAGCAGTCGGCCCAGCAGTTTGGTGAGATCGCAGAAAATTCCGCTGTTCATGGACAATTCCTCATTGTGGGTGCCAATAGAAAGTTGCCCACAGTGTAGTTCCATGAACTGCGGTGAAAACCGCATATTTTCGTGCCTTACGTTCGATTTATTAAAACATCATTCCGGCATATACAGGCCCGAGCGCAATACATCGATCAGGAAGTGCGCGGCTGGGCCGGATTTATCACTGTCGGAATAGACCAGATACACGGTCACATTGCGCTTCCATGCTTCCTCGGTGGGGAGCGGCAGCAGCCGGTCCGCGGACAGGGACTCGCGGATGCGGGTCTCCGGCAACCAGGCAAAACCGAGCCCGCGCTCGATCAGCTCGATGGAAGTCTGCACGTTGGTGACGGTAACGCGCTGGTCGGAGCCGAGCCAGCCAGAGTCCTGGCGGTTGCGGCTGGCGGAGTCCCGCAGCACGATCTGGCGACTGCCCTTCAGGTCCTTGCGCGCCACCGGCCGGCCCAGTCGATGCAGCGGGTGATCCGGGTGGGCCACTGGCAGGAAACGCACCACCGACACCGGCTCGCCGACAAACCCCTGTGGCACGCGCGCCGAGAGAATGAAATCCGCCTCCTGTTGCAGGAGCAGCTCTTCTGCACCGGAGAGTACCGTCTCGCGTACCTCGAGCCGGGTATGGGGAAACTCCTCGGCGAAGCGCTCGATGGCATTGAACAGGCAGTCGTAATCGAAGATCACATCCACCGCGATGGTCAGCGCGGCCTCGCGCCCAACCGCCAGGCTCGAAGCCACGCCCTCCAGCGCCTCGGCCTCATTCAGCAGCCCGCCCGCCCGGGACAGAAGGATGCGCCCGGCATCGGTGAGTTCCGCCTTGCGACCGCGCACCTCCAGCAGATCCACCCCCAGGCTCTCCTGCAATTTATGCACTGCGTGGTTGATGGAAGACTGGCTCTTGTGCACCGCCTGGGCGGCCTGGGAAAAGCCGCCGTGTTCGACGACGGACTGGAACATGCGCCACTGCTCTAGGGTGACCTTGGGCATTTGAGCTCCCTGCTTTCTCGAAGTGCGGCCGGGATCAGCGGCCGCGAAGCGGTTTATTTTCCGATGCAGTCGAACATATAGGGCGATTTTTTGCCATTTTCAATCGAATCCATCGTTTTATACTCAGAAAAATTTCATCGGGGAGGTGTAACCATGAACAAACTCTCGCTTCTTCCGGGGGCGCGCCCACTGGCACGGGCCCTGGCCAGCCAGGCCTCCGCCGACGGCGCCGGCGTAAAGATCCAGCGCGTGGCCGGTTTCCAGAGCCCGGACTTCAGTCCGTTCCTGATGCTGGATGAAATCCGCTCCGAGAATGCTGACGACTATATCGCTGGTTTCCCGCCCCACCCGCACCGGGGTATAGAAACACTGACCTACATGCTGAACGGCGAGTTCGAGCACCAGGATCACCTGGGTAACCGCGGCGCCGTCTCCACCGGCGGTGCGCAGTGGATGCGTGCCGGCCGCGGCATCATTCACTCGGAGATGCCTGCCCAGGGTGAGGGCGGGATGCACGGCTTCCAGCTGTGGATCAACATGGCTGCGGCCAACAAGATGGACGCCCCCACCTGGCGGGATATCCAGGGTGGTGACATCCCGGAAGTATCGCTGGACGACAGTGGCTCCCTGGCGCGACTGATCGCAGGCAGCTGGCAAGTAGGCAGGGAAACCTATTCGGCGCCACTGACGGAAACCGCAGCCAACGCATCGGTGGCCGACCTGCGGCTGGGGGCGGATGCGGAGGTGACCCTGCCGCTGCCCGCGGAGCATTCCGTGCTGGTGTTTATCTATCGCGGCGGGCTGGTTTCCGAACGCGGGCCGATTGGACGGGGCAACATGTTGTTGTATGGCGGCGGGGAGTCGCTACAATTGCGCGCCGACGGGGAGGGGGCCGGTCTACTGTGCCTGCACGGCATGCCACTCAACGAACCGGTGGTGCATTACGGTCCCTTCGTAATGAACAGCCGCGAGCAAATCGAGCAGACCCTGCGCGACTACAATAACGGCACCCTCGCCACCTGAGCGGCCGCGGCTTCACTGCGGCATCGACCTTAACCGGCGCATGTTTGCGCCGGTATCCTGCTGCAATGGAGTCGCACGCCCTATGGAAGCCTATTACACGTTTTGTTTTCTAGCGGCGATTTCCGTATTCCTCGGCTTCCTCAACCAGTATGTACTCCGCGCGCAGACTACCATCGCCATCACCGCCGGCGCCCTGGCGCTGTCTCTGCTGGTGACCGGTCTGGGCAAGATCGGCATCCTGGAACTGCGCGACTGGGCCGACCAGCTGCTGCCCCTGCTCAACCTGCAGGACCTGCTGCTGAAAGGCATGCTGGGTTTCCTGCTATTCGCCGGCAGCCTGCATATCGATCTGCTGATGCTGCGCAACCAGCGCCTGGAAATCAGCTTGCTGGCAGTGGTGGGTACGCTGATCTCCACCTTTGTGGTGGGCGCACTGCTTTACGGGTTCCTGGGTTTCCTCGGCTTGCCGGTGGCGTTTGTCTACTGCCTGCTGTTTGGCGCCCTGATTTCCCCCACCGACCCCATCGCCGTACTGGCGATCCTGAAAAGCCTGAAAGCGCCGGAACAGGTAGCGATCCAGGTGGAAGGGGAGTCCCTGTTCAACGATGGTTTCGGCCTGGTGGTGTTCGCGGTGATCTACGCTCTCGCTTTCGAGGGGGCGGATCCCACGGTGCCGGCGGTAGCGGAGCTGTTCGCGGTGGAGGCGGTCGGTGGCGTGGTGCTGGGCCTGCTGATCGGCGGCCTGTTCCACTACCTGATCTGCGCCACCAATGACCACAGCCTGGAGTTGTTGCTGACCCTGGTGATTCCCACTGCCGGCTTTGCCCTGGCCAATATCCTCGGCGTGTCCGGAGCCCTGGCCATGGTGGTCAGCGGTATCATCATCGGCAATTTTACCCGCGAGCAGGGCTTTTCCCGGGTCAGCCAGCACGAGCTGGACAACTTCTGGAGCATTACCGAGGACTTCCTCAACGGACTGCTGTTTATGTTGGTGGGGCTGTTCCTGATCACGATCGATTTCGGCTCCATCGATTACATCCTGATGGCGGCCGCCGTGGTCATCGTGCTGCTGGGCCGGGTCACCGCCGTCAGCGTACCGTTTCTCTTCCTGAAGAGGCGGCGCCGCTACCACCCCTACAGTGAGCGCATCCTGATCTGGGGCGGGCTGCGCGGCGGCCTGGCACTGGCGCTGGCGATGTCCATCCCCGCCGGGCATATTGCCATCGGCGACCAGGACTTGCGCCACTTGTGGGTGGTGATGACCTATGGCGTGGTAGTCTTCTCCATCGTCGTACAGGGCTCCACCATCGGGCCGCTGATCAGGCGCAGCCGCGCCGTGGCGGAGCCAGAAACGGCAGCAGCCGAACCGGCCCACTGAGCTCCACGCGAACACCGAAGCAAGTCCCGATACAAAAAAGATTCAAACAAAGACCTATGGAACACAGCAGCTTTCTATTTGAGGCGGTGATTTACCTCGCCGCCGCCGTCATCGCAGTGCCCCTGGCCACCCGCCTGGGATTGGGTTCCGTACTGGGCTACCTGATTGCCGGTGTCGCCATTGGCCCCCACGCCCTGGGCCTCGTCGGCGACGCAACGGAAGAGATGCACGTGGCGGAATTCGGTGTCGCGCTGATGCTGTTCCTGATCGGCTTGGAACTGCAGCCACGCAAGCTCTGGCGCATGCGCGGCGCCATCTTTGGCACCGGCAGTGCGCAGCTGTTGCTGACAGCGGCGGCGATCGCCGCGGTGGCACTGCTGATCTTCGAGCAGAGCTGGCGCCCGGCGGTGGCCATCGGCCTGATCCTGGCGCTCTCCTCGACCGCCATCGTCCTCCAGTCCCTGACCGAGAAGGGACTGCTGCGCACCGAGGGTGGACGCGGTGCTTTCTCGGTGCTGCTGTTTCAGGATATCGCCGTGATTCCCATTCTGGCGCTGCTGCCTCTGCTGGCCGGCAACCAGCCGGAGCTGCATGCCGGGGGACTCAGCGGCTGGCGCTACGCGCTGGCTGTGATCGGCACCATGGCGGCGTTCGTGCTGGCGGGGCGCTACCTGCTGGGGCCCCTGTTGCGGCTGGTGGCGGGCAGCCAGTTGCGCGAGATGTTTACGGTCACCTCCCTGTTGATTGTGGTGGGCGCGGCAGCGGTGATGATCTGGCTCGACCTGTCACCGGCCCTGGGTACCTTTATGGCCGGTGTGATCCTGGCGGAGAGCGAATTCCGCCACGAGCTGGAGGCGGATATCCAGCCGTTCAAAGGGTTGCTGCTGGGGCTCTTTTTCATCGCCGTGGGCGCCAGTGTCAATTTCAACCTGATCGCCCAGTACCCGATGCTGTTGCTGGCACTGGTAGTACTGCTGGTGATAGTTAAATTTGCCGTGCTGTTCACCCTGGCGCGGGTTACCCGCATGTCCAGGGGAGAGGACTGGCTGTTTGCGCTGTCACTGGCGCAGGCGGGTGAATTTGGTTTCGTGCTGGTGTCCTTCGCCAGCCAGCGGCAGGTGCTGGAAGCGACCACCGCCAACCTGCTGGTGGTGGTGATTGCCCTGTCCATGGCGCTGACACCGATCCTGCTACTCGTTTACGAACAGTTCGTGCAACCCCGTTACCTGCGCGGTGGCAGCACCGAGCGGGAGAAAGAGGAGGCGCACCCGCAGGACCACGGCTCGCCCGTGATCATCATCGGTTACGGCCGCTTCGGCCAGATTGCCGGGCGCCTGCTGAACGCCTGCGGCTTTGAGACGACGCTGCTGGAGCGCAATGCGGAACAGCTGGATCTGGTGCGCCGCTATGGCATCAAGGCCTATTACGGCGATGCCTCACGGGAGGAGTTGCTGGAGGCAGCCGGAGCCAAAAACGCCAAGCTGGTGATTCTGACCCTGAGCGATCAGGCGGCATCCCTGGAGATCGTCGCCCAGCTCCGCAAGCACTTCCCGCACATAACCATCCTCGCCCGTGCCCGCAACCGCATGCACCAGTACGCGTTGATGGAGGCAGGGGTGAAGTACATTTTCCGCGAGACGGTGGATTCGGCCATCTCTATCGGTGAGACGGCGCTGCAATTACTGGGTCTATCGCCCCTGCAGGCCCGCCGCGCCGCGCGCAAGTTCAAGCAGCACGATCAGCGCATGCTGGAATCCCTGTTCCCGTATTGGCGCGACGAGTCCCAGCACATCGCGAAGACCAAGATCTATCGCGAACAGCTGCTGCAGGCGTTGAAGGAAGATCGCCGCGACCGCGACCTGCATCTGGATCACCACTGGGACCAGGACGACGCGAACAGCAAGCCGGGTTTGTGAGACCAGTCAGCTCAGTCGAACATATCCGGCTGCTCGGCGCAGATGGTGTCAAATAGCGGCTGGAAGCTGAACATCCCCGCCAGTTCAGTACCCACTACGGCGCGGGTGCGGATCGCCGCCTCCGGTTCAATCAACCGGGGGGTGCCGGCCGCCTCCGCCAGTAATTGCGCCTGGCAGCTGCGCTCCATGGTGATATACCACCAGGCGGCCTCATCCACACTCTTGCCCACCGTCAGCAAGCCATGGTTCTGCAGGATCAGCGCCTTTTTCTGGCCCAACGCCTGCACCAGCGCTTCTCCCTCGCCCATTTCCAGCACCACGCCAGAGAAAGTCTCCAGGAGTGCATGATCGTCGTAGAAAGCACAGGCATCCTGGGTGATCGGATCCAGCAGGCGTCCCAGCGATGACCACGCCTTGCCATACAGGGAATGGGCATGGGCGGCGGCCACCACGTCCGGGCGCATTCTGTGAATATGGGAGTGAATAGTGAAAGCAGCGCCATTGAGGAAGCCATCTCCTTCCACCACCTCGCCGGCGTGATTGACCAGCAGCAGTTGGGATTGGCGAATGCGCTTAAAGGAGACACCCATGGGATTTACCCAGAAATGATCCTCGAGCAGCGGATCGCGCACGGTAATATGTCCGGCCACCCCCTCGTCAAAACCGAACTTGCCGAACAGGCGAAAGGCCGCTGTGAGCTTGCGTTTGCGCTCCAGGCGGATCTCCTCCGGCGGCTGGGAAGGCTCCCCCAGCAAAACACTGACATCGCCATTCATCACCGCCGCGTTGGTATCCGACGGTCCGGATGGCTTTTTATCGGTTTTCGCTTCTGCAGTGCTCATACCCCGGCCCTCTTATGATGGTTTGCCGAGCGCTGGTTATAGCATGGCGGTTTTATGGGCGGCGACAGGGTGTAAGTAGATGGCGCAATAAAGCACTCTGGCACTTTTGTGCGGGCACTGATTTCTCACGAGAGGAAGTTTGGAGGACAGCCAGGAGGGAGATGGTCAGGCAGAAGTTGCCGGGCCCGATTCGCCGATGATCGACCGGGTCCGTCACCGCGCAACAACGGCTTGTTCTTTTGCGTGCTGGTCAAAGAATGCCAGCATGTCGTGTTCGACCGGCGCTGTATCTCTCAGAATCCAGCTCAGGGCGCCGATGATGTCGATATGATCGACGTCGTCATAGATCCGCGCCTCGACAATGCCGCCGGTGGATTCAATCTTGGCACGCAGGCGGTTGAGGTTGCGTTGGATCACCTGCTCGTCGTCGGCGCCGTGCAGTAACAACATTGGCGGCTGGCGGCCGTCGACAAAAGTCGGCACCTGCATATTGGGATAGTTGGCGGGCGGGCCGAAAATGTCTTTCAAGTCCTCCGCCTCGGGGATGAAATCATAGGGGCCGGCGAGTCCGGCAAAGGCGGTGATGATCGCGGTTGTCTTGCCCTCGGCCTGCAGGTAATCCGAATTGACGGCAATCAGCGCCCCCATATGTGCACCCGACGAGTGGCCCGATAGATAGAAACGGGACCTATCGCCGCCATATTTACGGATATGGTCATAAATCCATGCGACCGCTTTGGCTCCATCCTCGACAAAGGACGGAAACTTTACCTGCGGGTATTTGGCGTAATCCGGCAGAACCACCACATAGCCGGCATCGGAAAATGTTTTGGCGACAAACGCGTACTGCGCTTTGTTACCGAAGCTCCAGCGCCCACCATAGAAAAAAACCAGCACCGGTGCCGGCGTACTGGTCTTCTCGGGCAGATAGATATCCAGCTTTTGCCACGGCTGCGGGCCATAACTGATGTCCCGATGGATTTCCCGATCGCCGAAGGTCACCGGCAGGTTGGCCAGAAAAAAAGCACTGGATGAACATGCCGCCGTGAAAATCATTGCGAGCCCTGTCAGCAGGGCGAGGATGAGCCTCGGCATCAGTGCATGTTTTCCCTTTCAAGTTTGGACAAAGCATAGACGGGGCCAAAAGCCGCGGGCTCGGGGATGTCGCGCGCGACCATTGGCGCCCGGGCCACGGTGGCAAGGAGAGTCAACACCCTGGCGGCTGTTGGCAGCATCGGGCCTCTCCCTGTGAAGCAATATCGAGCACTGGGGCTGCGCCGTCGCTGCCCCATCCGGCACCTGTCGCGACGCTACTCCACGGTGACCGACTTGGCCAGATTGCGCGGCTGGTCCACGTCCGTACCCTTGAGCAGGGCCACGTGATAACTGAGCAACTGCAGGGGCACAGTGTAGAGAATCGGGTGCAGGCTCTCGGGGGCGTCGGGCACTTCCACCACGGTGATGCCCGGCTCGCTGGTAAAACCCGCCTGCGGGCTGGCAAACACAAACAGCTCGCCGCCGCGGGCGCGCACTTCCTGCAGGTTGGACTTCAGCTTTTCCAGCAGCTCGTCATTGGGGGCGACCACCACCACTGGCATGTCCGCATCCACCAGTGCCAGCGGGCCGTGCTTGAGCTCACCGGCCGGATAGGCCTCGGCGTGGATGTAGGAGATTTCCTTCAGCTTCAGCGCGCCTTCCAGTGCAATGGGGTATTCGACACCGCGTCCCAGGAACAGGGCGTGATGCTTCTCGGCAAAAGCCTCACTGGTGTCCTGCACTTTCCTGTCCAGGCCGGTAAAGGCCTCCATCAGGTCGGGTAATTGATGCAGGGCCTTGACCAGCTCCGCTTCCCGCTCCGTCGCCAGTCCATTGGCTTTGGCCAGGGCAATGCAGAACAGTTGCAGCGCCACCAGCTGGGTGGTGAAAGCCTTGGTGGAGGCGACGCCGATCTCCGGCCCCGCCTCGGTCATCAGGGACAGCTCCGACTCCCGTACCAGGGAGCTGTTGGGCACATTGCAGATGGTCATGGAAGCCAGGTAGCCCAGTTCCTTGGCCTGACGCAGGGCCGCCAGGGTGTCTGCGGTCTCCCCGGACTGGGAAATGGTGACGAACAAAGTGCCAGGACGCACCGCTGTCTTGCGGTAGCGAATCTCGCTGGCCACTTCCACGGAGCAGGGGATACCGGCCCAGTCCTCCAGCCAGTAGCGGGCTACCAGGCCGGCGTGGTAGCTGGTGCCACAGGCGACGATCTGCACCTGTTTCACCTCCGGCAGGATCTCGTTGGCGCGGGCGCCCAGGGCTTCCGGCAGCACCGTCTCCGCGCCGATGCGCCCGGCCATGGTCGCGGCTACCACTGCCGGCTGCTCGAAAATCTCCTTTTGCATATAGTGCCGGTAGCGGCCCTTGTCGGCAGCATCGTGGCCGCCATCCAGCTTGTTGACCGGGCGACTCACTTCCTGGCCGTTCTTGTCGCACACGGCGATACCGGCGAGAGTGACTTCGGCCACATCACCCTCTTCCAAGAAGATAAAGCGATCCGTCACCTGGCGCAGGGCCATGGGGTCGGAGGCGATGAAGTTCTCCTCAATACCCACACCGATGACCAGCGGGCTGCCGGAGCGGGCGCAGATCAACACATCGGGCTCCCGGGCGCTGATCACGCCCAGGGCATAGGCGCCGTCGAGGCGCTCCGTGGCCGCCGTCACTGCCGCCTGCAGGTCGCGGCCCTCGTCGGCCAGCGCATGGATCAGGTGCACCACCACTTCGGTGTCAGTCTCGGAAATGAACTGATAACCAAGCCCTTTCAGCTCCTCGCGCAGGGCCTGGTGGTTTTCGATGATGCCATTGTGGACCAGGGCGAAGTCGCCGGACACATGTGGATGGGAGTTTTTGTCCGACGGTGCACCGTGGGTGGCCCAGCGGGTGTGGGCAATACCCAGGCGACCCGCGGCTGGGCTTGCGGCGAGACGTGCCTCCAGGTCGGCGACCTTGCCCTCACTCTTGCGCAGCTGCAGCTGGCCATCGCTGTCGAGGAGGCAGACGCCGGCGGAGTCGTAACCGCGGTATTCCAGGCGGCGCAGGCCCTCCAGCAGGATTTCAGTGACATTGCGCTGGGCCAGCGCTCCGACGATTCCACACATAGTCAGAAACCTCTTCACATCCGGGCGGCTGATCTGTGGAGCCACCCGTTCAAAACATAATTAATCAGCGCAGGCCCTTTCGGCTCTGTGCTAGGTGTAAGCACTCACTTCGGCACAAATCAACTTCACGCCGAGGGACTCGATAGCGGCAGCCGTAGCGTCATCGAGGCCGGCGTCAGTCACCAGGGTAGAGACACTCTCCCAGGGCAGCTCCAGGTTGGGAATGCGCCGCCCCACTTTGCTGGACTCCGCCAGCACCACCACCTCGCGGGCCACGTCCGCCATCACCCGGGACAGGCCGATCTGCTCGTTGAAGGTGCAGGTGCCGCGGTCGAGATCAATGCCATCGGCGCCGATAAAGGCGCGGTCGAAGTCGTAACCGCGCAGCACCTGCTCCGCCACCCGGCCCTGGAAGGCCTCGAAATGCGGGTCCCAGGTACCGCCTGTCATCAGCAGGGTGGGTTCGTTTTCCAGCTCCCGCAGGGCGTTGGCCACGTGCAGGGAATTGGTCATCACCACCAGGCCGCGCTTGTGATTCAGCTCGGGGATCATTGCTGCGGTGGTACGGCCATAGTCGATCACGATGCGGTGGTGATCCGGGATCAACGCCGCGGCGGCGCGGCCGATGGCGCGTTTGACCTCTGACGGCGCCTCCTCGATCACCAGCTCCCGCGGTACCGGGATAGCCCCGCCGTGGCGGCGCAGCAGCAGACCGTGGTTCTCCATCGCCGTCAGATCCTTGCGAATCGTAACCTCGGAGGTTTCGAACCGGCGCGCCAGTTCCTCGACGCTCGCCTCGCCATTTTCCGTCACCACCGCCAGTATCTGGTGGCGGCGCTGCTGGGTATTGCGTTTCGACATGCCATCTTATCTTTCGAATCGAAACTTAAAGATAGCAAAATGAAACCGAATTGCCCACCGTGAGCCTGCCGTTTATTTCGACAATGCTGTCACCAGCGCGGCGAGAAAACGTGCCAGCTCGCCGCCGGTCACGGCGCGGTGATCAGCGCTGACGGACAGCGGCAACAGCGGTCGCACGGCGGGCTCCCCGTCGACCGGTACCACCGACTCGACCGTGCGGCCGGCGCCGACGATGGCCACGCTTGGCGGCATGACCACCGGTGTGGCAAAACGTCCGGCCAGAGCGCCGAAATTCGACAGCAATATGGTTGCCCCCTGCAGGTCCTCCCGGGCGATACCGCTATCGCTTGCCTGCTGCTTGAAGGCTGCAACCCTGTGCAGCAGTTCTTCGTCCGTGCACGCGCCAACGTCCCGCAGCACTGGCACAAATAGCCCCCTGGGCGAATCCACTGCCAGGCCGATGTTTACCGTTGGTGCGGGGATCAGGCGGTCATCCTCATACAGGGCATTGAGGTTGGGTTCCGCGGTGCAGGCAGCCTCCACTGCACGGATCAGGCGCAGGGTGGCCTGGGCGCGGCCCCACCAGCGGTGCACATCTACTTCGTCCAGCAGCGTCATGGGAGCAACCTGATCGCGGGCACGACTCATGGCCAGTGCCATCGCCCGGCGCGCCGGTGTCTGGACGTCTGCGGCCTGCTCCCGGCTCTTGCGGGAGGGTACGGCTGGCTGCGGAGCTGCTGTTGCTGCAGTTTGCGCCGCCGCCCTGACTTCATCGGCGGTAAACAGCTCCCCGGTCGGAGTCAGCTTTTCCAGATCGACACTGAGGAGCCGGGCCAGGGCCCGCACCGACGGGGTCGCACTGCGTGCGGTACTCGCCTCGGGGGCCAGTTCGGCGCCGATCAGGGTGCCCCCCGCCTGTATTCGCCCCACGACTGTGCCGGCATCGGCCGCCGCCTTCCCCTCAGCTTTTTCACTCTCCTCTTCTGGTGCAGACGGCTGGCGCACGGAATCATCGGCGAAACCAGCCAGCGGCTGACCCACTTCCAATGTCTCGTCCTCCGCTGCAAACAGCCTGGCAATGCGCCCGCCCCAGGGGGCCGGAACCTCAACCAGCGCCTTGGCGGTCTCCACGGTAACCAGTGGCTCATGGGCGGCGATAGTGTCTCCCTCCGCGACGTGCCACTCGCGGATCACCGCATCCGGCAGCCCCTCGCCGAGGTCGGGCAGTTTGAAAATCTTCACCGGGCACCTCCCGGCGGGTAGTCGAGGGTGTTTCGCACCGCCGCGGTGATGCGCTCGCAGTCGGGCAGGTAGCTGTCCTCAAGCCGATAGTAGGGCATCACCGTGTCGTAACCGGTCACCCGCTGCACCGGTGCCTTCAGGAGGTCGAAGGCATATTCATTGATCTGGGTGGCAATTTCCGCTCCCAGCCCGGCAAAGCGCGCCGCCTCATGGACCACCACACAGCGGCCGGTCTTCTCGAGGGAATCGATAATGGTATGAATATCGAGGGGTTTGAGTGTGGCCGGGTCGATCACCTCGGCCTCGATGCCGGATTCGGCGAGGATATCGGCAGCCTGCAGGGTCTCTTTTAGTGCCGCCCCCCAGGCGACCAGCGTGATATCGTCCCCCTCCCGCAAGCGGAAACAGCGATCCAGGGGCAGGGCTTCACCGCTGTCGGGGACCTCCTGGCGGACTGCGCGATAGATCCGCTTTGGTTCCAGGAACACCACCGGGTCCGGGTCCCGGATCGCCGCCAGCAGCAGGCCGTAAGCCCGGGCCGGCGATGACGGCACCACCACCCGCAGGCCGGGAATATGGGCGAAAATTGCCTCGGTACTTTCGGAGTGATGTTCCGGTGCGTGGATTCCGCCACCATAGGGCGCCCGGTAGACAATCGGGCAGGAGAGACGCCCGCGGGTTCGGTTGCGGTAGCGAGCTGCGTGGCTGAGGATATGGTCGAGCCCCGGGTAGATGAAGCCCATGAACTGAAATTCCGCCACCGGTCGCAAACCCTGCACCGCCATTCCCACAGCGATACCGGCGATCATGTTTTCCGCCAGTGGCGTATCCATGACCCGCTCGGTACCGAACCGCTGCTGCAGGCCATCGGTGGCGCGGAACACCCCGCCATTGGCCCCGATATCCTGGCCAAAGAGCACTACCCGGGCATCCGCTTCCAGCTCGTGAGCCAGTGCCTGGTTGACCGCCTCCAGCAGAGTGATTTCAGCCATCAGCCGCTCTCCCGCTCGACCCGGCGCCCGAGTTCCCGCACCTCCTGGTACTGCTCCCGCAGCGCCTCCGGCAAAGATGCGTAGAGGTGATCAAACATGGCAGTGACCGCTGCCGGCGGTCGCGACTCATAGGCGCGCAACGCGCCCTCCATGATTTCCGCCTGTTCCCGCTGCATATCGCTCTCGGCACCATCATCCCAGAGGCCCTGTTCACGCAGGTAGACCCCGAGCCGCAGCAACGGTTCCCGCGCCCACGCCTGCTCCAGCGCTTCCGGCGGGCAGTAGCGGCTGGCATCGTCCGCAGTGGTGTGATCGCACAGCCGGTAGGTCACTGCCTCGATCAGTGCCGGCCCCTCGCCACCGCGCGCCCGTTGGATAGCGTCCGAAACCGCGGTGCGCACAGCGATGATGTCATTGCCGTCCACCTGCAAGCCCTGGATGCCCGCAGCAATGGCTTTCTGGGCGATGGTGGCCGAGGCGGTCTGGGCGCTGCGGGCGACAGAGATCGCCCACTGATTGTTATTGATGATGAAAACCACCGGCAGCTTCCAGACACCGGCCAGGTTTAGCGCCTCGTAGAAATCCCCCTTGGAGGTGGCGCCGTCCCCGGCACAGGTGACTGCCACACGGGTGGGCTCATCCAGCTGGCGGTGCTTGTACTGCAAGGCAAATGCGACGCCGGCAGCGTGCAGTAGCTGGGTGGCGATGGGCACACAGAGGGGCAGGTCTTCGGCGGCATGCTGGTAATCCTGGCCGCGCTCGTCCCCGCCCCAGATGGCGAGGATTTCTTCAATTTCCACACCCCGCTCGAGCAGGGTGCCAGTCTCGCGATAGTAGGGGCAGTAGACATCGTCGGCTTGCATGGCAGAGCCCACACCAACGCCCACCGCCTCCTGGCCGAGGCTGGAAGGGTAGGTGCCCAGGCGACCGGTGCGCTGTAGCTGTACCGCGCGCTTGTCCACCAGGCGCGCCAGGTTCATCTGTCGGTAAAGGGCCTGCAGCAGATCAGGCGTGGCGGAATCCGGCAAAGCCTGGGTGGCCTGCCCCTGCTCGTCCAGGTACTGGAGAAAATGGATGTCGAATGAGGCAACCGGGTGCAGTCGCGGCTTGTGCATCGGGTTTTTCCTTATGATCCCGAAGCGCAAGTGTAGATCGGCGGGCCGGGGCGACCCGTCAGGCGGGGAGGGGATTCCCGCCGGAATTGCGATACTGCAGTGGAAGAGGACCAAAGTTGCAGAGCTCGGGTGCGGTCAGCTCGCCGGCAAATATTTAACGATCAGTTTTTTTGCTGGCGAGCTGACCGCACCCGAGCCTCACTGAAGCCGATCAAAACGAGGGGCCTTGGCTGAGATGAAGGAGCCCAGTGGTGGCCCAGGTCCAGGTAGAGACCCGGCAAAAAAACTGATCGTTAAATATTTGCCGGGTCTCTACCTGGACCTGGGCCGGCCTGACTTCAGTGCAGAACGCCTCTGGCCCTGCTACTTCTTTTTGGTCGGACGCTGCCAGCCAGTGATATTGCGCTGCTTGCCCCGCGCGACCGCCAGTTCGTCGCCGCCCACCTCGCGGGTGATGGTGGAGCCAGCACCGATGGTCGCTCCGGCCCCGACCGAAACCGGAGCCACCAGGGCGGTGTTGGAGCCGATAAAGGCGCCGTCGCCGATCTCTGTGGTGGACTTGTTCACACCGTCATAGTTACAGGTGATGGTGCCGGCACCGATATTCACACCTTCGCCAACGAGGGCATCGCCCACGTAGGAGAGGTGATTCACCTTGGAGCCGCGGCCGATCCTGGCCTTCTTGGTTTCGACAAAGTTGCCGATCTTGGCGCCGGCCGCCAGCTCGGTACCCGGGCGAAGACGCGCAAAGGGACCGATGGTGCAGGCCTCGCCCACCTCGGCCTCCTCGACGATTGAGTTGGCCTCAACCCGAGTACCGTCGGCCAGCCGACAGTTTTTCAGCAGGCAGTTGGGTCCGATCTGCACCCCTTTGCCAAGGGTGACCTCGCCTTCGAATACACAGTTGATATCGATGGAGACATCACTGTCGCATTGCAGGTTGCCGCGGATATCGATGCGTTGTGGATCCAACAGGGTGACACCTGCGTTCATCAGCGACAGAGCGCGGTTGTGCTGCAGCGCCCGCTCCATCTGCGCCTGCTGCACCCGGCTGTTCACCCCCGCCACTTCCAGCGCGTCACTGGCGCGCACGCCGGTGACCGGAATTTCCTCGCTCACAGAGCGGGCAATGACATCGGTGAGGTAGTACTCGCCCTGGGCATTCTCGTTGGACAGCTCCGGCAACCAGCGTGCCAGCAGGTCGGCGGGGGCGGCGAGGATACCGGTATTCACCTCGCGGATAGCGAGGGTGTCGGCATCCGCGTCCTTCTCCTCGACGATGGCCAGGACGCGGCCGGCGTCGTCGCGGACGATGCGGCCGTAACCGGCCGGGTTGGCCATTTCCACGGACAGCAGGGCCGGGCCCTTGTCGGAGGCACTGAGCAGGGACTGCAGGGTGCCGGTTTTCACCAGGGGCACATCACCGTACAGGACCAGCACAGTGGATCCGGCGCGGAAATTCGGGATCGCCTGGGCGACGGCATGACCGGTACCCAGCTGCTCGGTCTGCTCGACAAACTTGACCCCGCTGTCGGCGAAGCGCTCCCGCACCAGCTCGGCGCCATGGCCCACGACCACAGTAATCTCGACCTCTCCCAGCTGCTTGGCGGTATCGATGACGCGACCCAGCATGGGCACACCGCCGATAGGGTGGAGTACCTTGGGCAGGTCGGAGCGCATGCGGGTGCCTTTGCCGGCGGCGAGAATCACTACGTCGATGGTCATCGGGGGCCTTTCTGATCTAGGTGATGGGTGAAAAAGTGGGCCATTTTGGCGGCTGGGGAGCATAGGCTCAACCCCGCCCGCGGGTCATCGCAGCCTGCGGGGGTTCGACGAGATTCGTTTGCCGCCGCAGTCCGTTGCCGGTAGTTTACCCGGGTTGAGGCGACCCGCCTTGTTTCACTGATGACTATCAGCAGATCGCCGGCCCAAAAGGCGCGGCGGAAGGACTTATAAATGACAACGATCAAGCAGAGACCACTGCGCCAGCAGCTGCTCGGTTTCACCGCGGCAGCGCTGCTGCTGCCGCTGGGCGCCTGGGGGAATACCGGTGCCACCGAAGCGGTTAAAGAGAAAGAGAGCGCCGACCAGGCCGAGAGCTGGAACGTGAACCAGCCCCCATACGAATTCAAGCCAATTGCGCTGGATACCCGCGAGACCACCTGGAGCAACCTGGACGTCAGCCCGGACGGCAAGACGATCCTGTTCGACATGCTCGGTGACATCTACCAGGTCCCGGTTTCCGGCGGCAAGGCCACGCCCCTGACCAACGAGCTGGCCTGGAACATGCAGCCGCGCTTCAGCCCCGACGGCGCCAGTATCGTTTTTATCAGTGATCGCGATGGCGCCGACAATATCTGGGTCATGGATCGCAATGGCGAGAACCTGCGCCAGTTGACCACAGAGAAGGAAAACCTGGTCCATTCACCCAGCTGGAGCCCGGACGGCCAGCACCTGGTGGCGCGCAAGGGCTTTATGTCCGGGCGCAGTATCCCCGCTGGCGAGATCTGGATGTACCACTACGGTGGCGGCGAGGGACGCCAGCTGAAAGAGCGTCTCGGTGGCGAGATCGCCCAGAAGAATATTGCCGACCCGGTGTTCTCCCCGGATGGTCGCTATATCTACTTCTCCATCGATACCACGCCAGGCACGGTGTGGGAGTACAACAAGAATTCCACCCAGCAGATCTTTGCCATCAACCGCTACGATCTGCAGGACGGCAAGGAAGAAACCTTCGTCTCCGGCCCCGGCGGCGCCATCGCGCCAATGCCATCCCCGGACGGCACCCAGCTGGCCTTTATCCGTCGCCAGGACAACAAGACCTCCCTGTTCCTGAAAGACCTGGAGACCGGTCTGGAGACACCGGTTTACAGCGAGCTTGAGCGCGACCTGCAGGAAACGTTTGGCTCCCATGGCAACTACGTGCAGTACGACTGGATGCCCGACGGCGAATCACTGATCGTCTGGTCCAAGGGTAAATTTCAGCGGATCGCTGCCGATGGCAGCGATGTCGAGGAAATCGCTGCACATATCCAGGTGGAGAAGCAGGTGGCAGACGCCGTGCGCTTCCCCGTGGATGTGGCCCCGGATGAGTTCCAGGTGAAGATGATCCGCTGGGCACAGAAGTCCCCCGACGGTCGCCAGATCGCCTTCCAGGCCCTGGGCAAGATCTACATCCAGGATGTCGCCAGCGGCGAGCGCCGTCGCCTGACCCGCCAGGATGAGCACTTCGAGTTCTATCCCAGCTGGTCCCGGGATGGCAAACAGATCACTTACGTGACCTGGCACGATGAAGCACTGGGCCATGTGCGTGTGGTCTCCGCGCGCAGCGGTCGCGGTGAGAATATCACCAGCCAGCCCGGCCTGTACGTCGAGCCGAGCTTTTCCCCCAGTGGCGATACCGTGGCCTTCCGCCGCTTTACCGGCGGCTACCTGTTGAGCCCCGAGTATTCCCTGGAACCCGGTATCTACCTGGCCGATGCCGATGGCGACTGGCAGCGCCGTCTGGTGAAGTCCGGCTACGAGCCGCACTTCGGCGCCGACGATGACCGGATCTACTTCTCCGAATTCCTCTACGAGGGTGGCGGCAAGCGGGTCCTGAAGAGTGTCGATGCCAACGGCAAGGACGAGCGCGAGCACCTGCACGGTGCCGAGATCACCTCCTTCCGCCTGTCGCCGAACGGCCGCTGGGTTGCCTTCACCCAGGACTTCAAAGCCTATGTGGCGCCGTTCATGCACACTGGCAAGTCCGAGTCCATCGGTCCCAATGCCAAGGCGGTCGCGGTGAAGCAGGTTTCCGCCCGTGCCGGCGAGCACCTGCACTGGTCCGCCGACAGCCAGACCCTTGGCTGGGCGCACGGCCCCAAACTCTATGAGCAGCAACTGAAGAATGCCTTCGACTTTATTGCCGGCGCCCCGGAGGAACTGCCGGAGCCGGTGGCCGAGGGCATCGACCTGAGCTTCAGCCAGAACCACCACAATCACGACCAGCTGATCGCCCTCACCGGTGGCAAGGTAGTCACCATGCGTGATGCCGAGCAGACCCGGGAAGTGATCGACAACGGCGTGGTCCTTTTCCGCGGCAACCGTATCGTTGCCGTCGGTCCGGCCAGCGAGGTGGAAATCCCGTCCGGCGCCGAGCGCATCGACGTCACCGGCAAGACCGTGTTGCCGGGCCTGATCGACGCCCACGCCCATGGCGCCCAGGGCCGCGAGGAAATCATTCCGCAGCAGAACTGGAACCTGTTCTCCAGCCTGGCGTTCGGTGTCACCACCATTCACGACCCGTCCAACGACAGCAGTGAGATCTTCTCCGCCGCGGAAATGCAGAAAGCCGGCATCATCACCGGCCCGCGTATCTTCTCCACCGGCACCATCCTCTATGGCGCCAAGGGCCCCGGCTACAAGGCCAAGATCAACTCCCTGGAAGATGCCCGGTTCCATGTAGGCCGCCTGAAAGAAATGGGCGCGATTTCCGTGAAGAGCTACAACCAGCCCCGTCGGGACCAGCGCCAACAGGTACTCCAGGCTGCTCGCGAGCAGGGAATTATGGTGGTGCCTGAGGGCGGCGGTAAGTACCAGCACAACATGAACATGATCGTGGATGGCCACACCGGTGTTGAGCACTCACTGCCCATCGCCAACGTCTATACCGATGTGGAACAGCTCTGGGGCCAGACGAGCGTGGGCTACACGCCGACTTTCGTCGTCGCCTACGGCGGTCTCTCCGGTGAGTACTACTGGTACGACCGCACTGAGGTGTGGAAAAACGAGCGCCTGACCCGCTTTACCCCGGACTTTATCGTGAATCCGCGCAGCATCCGCCGGCCGACTGCACCGGACGCCCATTACAACCACTTCAATGTCGCGCGCCATGCCAAACAGCTGCGCGAGAAAGGTGTCACAGTGCATATCGGTGCCCACGGTCAGCGCGAGGGACTGGGTGCCCATTGGGAGCTGTGGATGATGGGGCAGGGTGGCTTTACCCCCTGGGAAGCCTTCCGCGCCGGCACCATCGACGGCGCCCGCTACCTGGGGATGGATGGCGACCTGGGCAGTATCGAAGCGGGCAAACTGGCGGACCTGATCGTGGTCGACGGCGACCCGCTGCAGGACCTGCGCCAGTCCGAAAACATCACCTACACGGTGATCAACGGTCGTGTGTTCGATGCCGCCACCATGAATGAGCGCGGCGACGAGCAGCGACTGTCCTTCTTCCACGAGCGCCTGCCCATCAGTGCCATGCCGGCACCGACCGCGGAGGCCGTACAGGAAAAGATGGAGCGCCATCACTGGGTGCACTGATCCCATAAGATCGACTACCCATCTAAAACCCGCGGCTCCGGCCGCGGGTTTTTTTTCTGCTCACAACGCATGACCAGCGATGCTGTTGGTTTCTACTGCTATAACAAAACTGGCCAATTCTAAAATTGATTTAAGAGCAGCGGGGACACTATGGGCAATAACAGCAAACTGACTCTGGCTGCAACCGCGTTGGGCTCCGCCATCTCTCTTGCAGCCGTTCCCGCTGTTGCCGATGACTGGGACGGGGCCTTAGCCAATATGGCTTCGACGGCGACCTGCAGGGGCCGGTGCTGGGCATAAACTTCTACTTATAATCCCTAAAGCTAGCTAGTTTTACTGATAATAAAAATTCGGATACCGGGGCCACCTTGTGCGAAGAAGAGCTCAAACCAACAGGAGCGTTTCATGTCCACTCGACAACCCGCAGTACTATCCCGGCAAGTAGCGAGGAGCCTCGGCCTACTAGGTGCGATACTGTTCAGTTCCATGGCGCTCGCGGGCAAACCCATCGTCCATGACGCCGAGTTCTATGTTTTGCAGCAACAGAACGGGGAACGCTGGGCGGAGGAAGACAAGGCGCTGGACCAACGGCTGACCGAGTTCAAGCGCAGCAATGGTGGCAAGCCACCGAATATTATCTACATCCTGATCGACGATATTGGATTCGGCGATCTGGGTAGCCGTACCCTGAACATGATCCGTGGCTACGAGACACCCTCGATCAACAAAGTGGCCCGTGAGGGTATGCGCATGGCGCGCATGTATACGGAGCCCTCATGCACCCCAACCCGGGTGGCGATGATGACTGGACGCCAGCCTCATCGTAATGGAATGGGAAACACCGCAGTGGACATCTCTGGCTTTGGTCTCGCGGACAAAGAAGTCACGCTGGCAGAGATTCTCTCTGCGAATGGTTACAACACTACCCACATCGGTAAATGGCACATGGGAGACATCAAGGAGGCCTGGCCCAATTATCAGGGCTTTGATTATGCGGCCTTCCCAATTCACCAACAGGGTCAGCTTACGATCTATCACGACGATGCGGCTAACGAGGGGGTGTCTGTCGGTATCGGCGACAACAATTACGACGACCGCTACACAATGGACCGCTGGCTACGCACGGACGCCTCGGCGATGGCGCTGGGCGTCGAGGGAACCCGCAACCGACCGGTAAAAGAAGTCGGCATTAAACCCGGCGAGCGCTGGACCGAGAAAAAATACGAGGAGATGAATTACCGCTACCAGGCTCAGGCTATGGAGCAGCTGCGCAAGCTGGCGAAGGAGGGCAAGCCTTTCTTCCTTAACTACTGGCCACTATACCCGCTCACGGGTCCACGCACTTCCTACGATGAATACACCACCCCGAACGGCGGCAACTACGTGGAGAAAATGAAACTGGTGGACCAGTGGATCGGCGACATGATGACAGAGGTGGAAGCGCTCGGCATTGTCGACAACACCATTGTCATCATCATGGGGGACAACGGTCACTTCACAAAATATTCGCCGCAGTCAGGCTACTCGCCGATGATTTTCCGCGGGGGCAAGGGATCCACCACCGAGGGCGGTGTGCGGGTAGATGCGTTTGTCCGCTGGCCCGGCATGATCGAGGCGGATTCGGTTACTGGCGATATCGTGCATGTGACAGACCTGTTCACCACCCTCGCTCGTATCGGTGGCGCCCATGACGACATACCACGCGATCGTATTATCGATGGTCTCGACCAGACTGCACTCTGGCTAAACGGTGACACCTATGGGCGCCGCGATTACGTCTTCCTTTACAACATTAACGCACTAGAGGCGGTGATCAAGGAACAGTACAAGCTGGCTATACCCGGCGGAAAAATTGAGAATGCGATTCTCGCGGATTTCTATGACCTGTTCCGCGACACCCGCGAAGAGAAGCCAGTTTCAACGGAGATCGGAGCATGGGGCGGCGCCAAGTTTGTGCGTATGGTGCAGCGACACATGGCGCGCAAGCAAAAATACCCCAGCGAGGGACCCGCCACCGGTATGCCGTATGAAGGCATCACCAACCTGCGGCCGGAGACAAAGGCCGCCGTTCAGGAATTCCTATTTATGATGAAAACGCCCACCATGTAATAGCTAGCAACATGGGAAGGTACTTGGGCCCGAGGACCGACTGGAAGACAACGTAAGCGCGCTGATTTATTCAAGCTCCACTTTCTGGTGTAAATAGTGCCATGCCGGCACCGACCGCGGAGGCCGTACAGGAAAGGATGGAGCGCCATCACTGGGTGCACTGATCCCATAAGATCGACTATCCACCTGAAACCCGCGGGTCCGGCCGCGGGTTTTTCTTTTCTGCTGGCCATTTTATTAATCCGCCCGACCTGGCGGGACCATACCCATCTTCCTCGATGGTGGGTTTGCACGGCCGCAAAAACCAGCTGTTGAGTCACCTTCCTTTCACCGGGGCCATGCGAAATATCACCGTCGAAGACTGGTCTCTCAGTTCCAACAAGGCGGAGCAGTCGATTTACCTGCATGCCCGCATTCTGTTGAAACAAGGGCAGGGCCAGAGCCCGCTTGCCCCGGCGGATCAATGGCGCGAGACCCTGACAGCACCCATGCAGACTACGTCGAGAAAAGAAATTTCGAGGTGGCGTTCACGACAGATGCTGACTCCCGCTGAACGGCAGCGCCCCCAGGCTAATCGTTGGAGATATAGCCGTACTTGAGCATCCCCACAAAGACTGCCCCGCCGATGGTGTTACCCACAGTGGCAATACCGAGAAAGCGCAATACCTCGCCACCCGTCAGGCCGTTGTCCCCACCGAACCAGGCGCAGAAGGCCGCAACGGCGCCCGCGATACAGTGCGCGAGACCGCCGATTCCGATGACGAAGGTAATCAGGCTGATCACCATGATGCGACCGATGGTGTCTGTTGATGAGGCCACCACCCAGCCCAGCAGCCCCATGAGCCAGCCGGCAAAGATCGCCCCCAGGAACAGTCCACTGCCACCATCCACCATCATTTTTGCGCTGTAATACCCGAATGCAGCGCTGTCCACGTTTTCACTCAGCGCAGCAAAACGGACAAATATCAGGCTGAATAACATCGCGCCAATCATATTGCCGCCGTAAATCAGCCCCCAGACCCGCATCAGGTCCAGGATGCTGTGTTTGCGATCCAGCACCGGCAGGATCGCGAGGGTGGTATGTTCAGTGAATAAATCGCTGCGGCCGATCACCACGAGAATAAAGCCCACCGGATAGCTCATCGCCAGGATCAGGTGCAGCAGGGAGGTGGATACCAGCTCGTGGAACTGGGTGAAGAGCACCGCTATCAGGAAGAAACTGAAGCCTATCTCCAGTCCGGCAGCGGTTGACGACAGCGCAAGTGAGAGGTTGTTACGCTGGTACTCGTGCTGACTCGCCTCCATCTGCTCCTGCAGTATCTGGCGATCGCTTTTTGGTTTGGTGTTGTCCGGTGCGGTCTCTGGCATTTGACGCTCGCTGTGCCTGCCAGCCACCTCCCGAAGGGGGAAAGGCGGCTCTGCAAAAAGCTTAGAGCAAACACAGAAGCACCGCGCTGCGCTGCCTCCGCGGTCCGACCCTTGTACACCCCGGCCACGGGCTCACAGACGCGGCACTATGTCCTCGAGCCAGGTGCGTGTGCGCTCCACCTCAGCCCGGCCTGCATCGACCGCCTCCGCAGCGCGGGAGAATTCCAAACCGGCAATACCACCTACCTTTGGCATGATCATGACATCCGGCGGAGACCCCATCAGCCTGGATCGCTTGTGCCGCCGTTCCAGTATTTCCATGGCCGTAGTCATGGTATCCAGCACTCCGGGGGCATAGGGCCCGGATTTTCGCAATCTCTGGCCAATCTGTGACAATTGCTCGCGACCCTGCATGAACAGGTTGTTCAGGGGCGCCTCATCCTCACTGTCTGTATCGGTCACAACCTGCTCGGTATCGCCCGGTTCCTCTTCAGAGAGGCCTGGTTCACTGGCGAGGTTCTTTACTTCACCGCCGCGGCGTTCACGGTTGGAAGCTCCGTCCTCGGTCACATCTACCGCTATGACGCATGTGGCGCCCATCGCCCGGCACACATCCACCGGCACCGGATTTACCACCGCACCGTCAACCAACCAGCGCCCCGCAACCAGCTTTGGTGATAGCAAACCGGGAATTGAGCAGGAGGCACTCACTGCATCACTCAGATTTCCCTGCTGCAGCCAGACCTCCTGATCACTGTACAGGTCAGTTGCCACTGCCGTGAAAGGTAGAGGAAGATCTTCAATATTTTCGTAGGCGAAGTTCTCAAAGAAAGCCTGGAAGGGTTTCTTTCCCCCGAGCACTCCTCCGCTGAGCGTCCAGTTGATATCCAACAGGGAGAAGACCCGCCAGTTATCGAGCAGCTTCACCCAGTCCTCCAGTTTGTCCAGACATCCAGCCGCATAGGCAGAACCGACAAATGCTCCCATTGAAGAACCGGCAACCACCTGCGGACGGATGCCGATTTCTTCCAGCGCATTTAGCACGCCGATATGGGCAAAACCCTTCGACGCGCCACTACCGAGTGCAATTCCAATGCAGGGTTTTGAACTAGCCGTCACAGAAAACTCCGATGCTGGTCTCAATAAAATGGGAACCGGACCGAGAGCCTGACTCTCTTCATTCCGGTCCCGAACGGAGTCTATCAGGCAAACGGCTAAATGCTGGTGGACCGCCTCTGACACGCACAAAAAAAGCCCGCCAGTTGGCGGGCTTTTTCGTCAGTAGAGACGGGGATCAGTCGTTCAGGTGCGCACAGCGACCGAACTCTGCACCGCCCTGGACTTCCGCAATCAGCTGTTTCGGGAAGCTGACTTCGCGGTCCTGCCCGTCCTTACAGACGAAGGCAGTGTCCATGTCGATATCGAAAGTGATGGTGGCCCCTGCCAGGTTACCCATCATTTCTGAGCCGTCGCCACTCAGGGCCAGCGGGTTATCCACCGGGAACTGTGAGGCCTCGACCACACCCTGCTTGTTGAAGAAGTCGCGGGTGTTGATCCAGCCGATACCTTCCAGATACACCGCGCCGACAAAGCCGGTGAAGAAGGAGCCGGCACGACCGACGATCACGCTACCATCTTCATTCATGTCCGTGGGCATCACACGAATCGGACCAAAGTAGTTCTGCACAAACTCGGCGCCGTAGCGAGGGTTGGTACACAGGTTACCCAGGAAGAAGTGGTTGTAGTCCAGATCTTCACACCACTTCAGGCCGCCGATGTCGCGCAGCTCTTCAGTTTCCGTGTTCCAGAGCGTGACACCGGAAGGGGTGTCCAGGGCGACAGTCTCGCCATCTCTGGTCATTGCTGTACCGTTTCTAGCACCGAATTCGCTGTAGAGATCGCGGAATTCTCCATCGACCCAGGCCACCTGCTTGTAGGTGCTGGAGCCTGTGATGACTTCACCGTTGCCGGAAACACGGTCCGCACGAACCCACTGCACATAACCGGGCAGGTCGTAGGGCAGCTCCTCGATATTGCCATGCTTATCCCACTTCACCGGCACCATCTCGCCGGCACCACTCCTTTGGCAGTAGCCATCACCGTCGACATCTTTATAGCCAAGGCCGACTATGACTTCACCGGTGTCGTCCATGTCCCAGACAGCTGCGGCCTGTGTGCCCAGGGTACCGCTACCGCCACAGCTGTTACCGTTCAAATCTTGCATCGGTTCCAGCTTGTTGCTGACCAGGTCCCACTTCGCCGGTTCACGTATTCCGTTGCCATCCAGATCTGCAGTAATCACAGCCTTGGTAGCATTCTTGTTCATCTGCCCCGCGTTAGTGCGTACATCGACATCGGGGTGGAGTGAATAAGACTTCTGCACAGCGTCATAAACGAACGGGATACCACTACCGACGATACCCATGGCCTTTTTGCCATTTTTCGCCAGGTCAGTAACGAAGGCCTGCACCAGCGGCGTGTACTGGATACCGTCTTCGTAGCCATTGAAATACATATCCGTACGCTTGGTTTCGCCCGCCTGAACGGTAATCGGCGTGAAGCTACAGGCAGGGTCCTCAGCAGGATTTGTACTCTCGCCGTCGTTCCAGTATTCAGACTGGGAGACAATGGAGGTAGGTGCGGTCGGGTAGCCTCCAGCCTTGATAGTATCGGTGTAGAGGACGTAGCGGGCACCAGGCTGCAGGCCATTAATGGTGAATGTGCCGTCCGGACCTACCAGGCCCTGAGTCTGGTTACCAGACTGCTGGGTGATCACATCGTACATCGGGTTATCGATGTTACGGGCCACCATGTTGATACCGGAGTACTCGCTGACACCATCTTTCAGGTACAGCTTGCCGGTAATGGAGCCGTACTGGGACTTGTAGGCCTCAGTCGGATACAGGTCAGAGATGTTCACGATGTCATCGCGCACGCTGATGGTGGCCTGCTGACGGCCCGCCTCGCCACGCACATTGATGAACGGGAACATGGTTTCGATAGTGTCTTCCGCCGGCTTGGGGAACCCCTTGTAAACGTTGGTGATGTCGCATCCCGGCACACCGTCATGATAGGGACGATAGCTTGCAGCCATGTAACTGAAGTGACCATTAGCCTGGGAGTGGGACATATTCAACGCGTGGCCGAACTCGTGGGTGAATACACCGGCAACCATCTCGCCTTCAGTATCCTTGATGTCAACGAACCAGCCATTCATCAGGGCGGTGGCTTCGGTGATTTCCCCCGTTTCCTCATCTGCCCACTCCGGGAAGGCGATGCCGAGCACCTGGTTTTTCGGCACACCGAAATACTGCTCGAGAATCTGTCCATCAGTATCGTAATTTACCCAGAACCCGTAACCGTTTTCTTTCGCGTAAATTTCCCCAACGTTGGTTTCGTTGACGTCGGCGATGCCAGTCTGCTCTTCGATGGTGCCCTGAATGGACATACGCAGTGTGGAGGTTTCGACGTTGGACCACTCAGCGACCGCTTTTGCAGTCACCGCGTTGGCCTGGTCGATACTCAGGAATACGGTGCCATCGTAATTGACGGTAAACGCCTGTGCCTCACCGCCATCGGCAGTGGGTGTCATGGGACCACCATCGGTGTAAACGGGGATATCACCTTTGGAAGTATCCCACTTGTAGGGCTGCATGGTCGGTTCATGGATGTACAGGGGGCCACCCGCCTGTGCGCCTGCAGAAGCCAGGGCAAGACCCACCGCGATGCTGAGCTTATTCATTTTCATTTTTTGCTCTCCTCTACCAGCTTGCCGACGTAACCCATGAAAGTCGCAGAGCTTACTGCGCCCGGGCTGGTAATCATGTTTTGTTCCTCGGCGGACATGTTGGAAGTGTCCATGCGCTCGAAGAGACCCGCGTTGTTAAATGCGTTCTTCACCTGATCGTTGCTTACAACGAACTTACCCTGAGCCATACCTGCAGTGGTCTGGAAGCCGGTCATGCTGGCTTTCTTGTACATGAAGGCAACGACCTGTTCACCCTCGTGCCACTTGGCGAAGCCCTCCGGCGTTACGCCCAGGTAAACCTTACCGTTGCCCATGGAGCGCGGCTTCAGCAGCCCGAACTGGCGGAAGGTATATTCAGTGTCTTCTTTGACCTTGCCCTTGGCATCGCTGCCGACGCGAATGGTAACTTCGGTGTAGGGAGCATTATTCTGGAAGCCGTCGGTAACGCTAACCACGTGACCCAACAGTATGCTTTCAGATGCAGTCACCAGCTCTGCAAGATTCTGGCTTTTGAGTTTCATGGCGTTCGCAGAGACGGATAGCAGGGCTGCCACCGTCAGCGTCGCCAGTAGGGAAATGCGCGAGAAAAGTTTCCCGGTTGGCATGGAGACCTCCTGACAGGATTTATTGTTATGGGATATCACAAACTCATTCGATCTTTGCGACCCTTGACCCAACTCACTAGATCACAAATTCTCTGGTATAGAAGTAACAATCTGTAACAGAGCGAAATAAAAGGAATTGTCTTTTGGTGTCAACGACTAATGCGTAGATCTTGCGGTGATCATGGTTTGAATTGCAGGGAAAAACACGTAAAAGCTGGCTCTTTTAAGCTGACACCATGTGTCTTAACCTCCGGATAGATTAAAGGTTTCCATCCGCAAGCAGCGCTAAGAACGGTAATTGAGAATCAGGGGGGAATTGGTCTTCGATGAGGAGATGAGATGCCCTGCTGGATCACAGCACGAGTGTTAACCAACGCACAATTTCAACATCTATTGAGAGCAATGTTCACCTGTGATGGACACCGCGCTGTTCAGATATTGAATTACGGCAGAGTAAGCCACACTCTCGCTCCGATGCATGTCTGCTCATGGCCCTAACGAGACCATGAGCAGAATCAGGGGCAAAGCCTGGCTCAATGTGAGCGTAAAGTGCGTTAGGGCCACTTCGCTGACAAGCGAGTTGCGGATCCGGCTTTATAGCCCATCGGGTCCGCAATCCTCCGCGAGATAGCCAATCATTGATTCGTATAACGTTTTCTGGTGATGGTAGAACAGCGTATTGCTGAAATGATCAGCGCCATCTAACTCCACATATTCAAACGGCTTATTCAGCTCCATTAGGGCTTTGCGATATTTTTCAGCATGCTCCGGAGGTACCCGCTGGTCCACATCGCCGTGAACGAGCAGGATGGGAATATTCACGTCTTCCACTGCCTCGATCGGGGACAAGCTGTCATCCCACATGCTCAGCTGCTCTATCTTGCTCGCACCACGCAGCCGCGTACGGTAGTAGTTAACCTGCATCTGGTTATCGGATACCGCCGCACCCGCGATAGCACATTGGTAAATCTGCTCGTCACGACTCGCCGCAACCAACGCGGCATAGCCTCCATAAGACCAGCCGAAGATAGCAAGGCGATCAGGATCAGCCCAACCCTGCTCCACCAGATAGAGCATGCCGTCGTCCTTATCGTCTTGCATCTTCTTTCCGCCCTGACCACCATCTATGAATGCAGACTGATAGTGATCCAAACCCAAGCCACGTGACCCACGGTACTGTGGCTGCAGTACCAGATAGCCATTGTTTGCTAGCATTTGCGCCCATTCATCGTACAACGCCAACTCGGAGACAAACGGCCCACCATGTGGCATAACGATCGCAGGGAAGGGCGGTTTGCCCTTGGGCACGGTCAAATAGGCCGGGATGGTACGTCCATCGCGCGCTTTATATTTTATGTAACGTACATCAGCGAGTTTTTCGGCCTCGAGCAATGGTTGACGGCTACCCAGCTTTGTAAGCCGCCCGCCGTGCAGCAAATAGTAGGTGCCAGGATCGCGCGGCCCAACGTTGTAGATTGTCATGCTACTACCATCACGAGAGCGGCTATTTATCCGGACATAGTGAGCATTCGGTACTACCTGCTCAAGCTGTCGCTGGGTCGCCATTTCAACTTCGTCAAAATATTCAACCTTCACGTTGTCCGCTGCATAGACAACTCCTGTTACGCGATCAGCCTGCTCCCAGGAATTCGTATGGTAACGAGTACCGGAAACGTCCACGTCCTCTCGCCGGTAGATTAGCTCTCCATACGCACCGACCTTCAGGTCGTACTCCCACAGACCGGCCTTGTCATGTCCGTTATGTGCGTTCACAAACAATAGATGAGGCTTATCTACATCGAAACCCTCCACCCTGAAAGTCTCGAAGGAGTCTTCATCCTGCCGGTAAAACTCTGTCCATTTGCTTTGATTGGTCAGGCGCTCGTACCAGATCAGCTCGCCTTTGCCGATATCAAACCCACGTGCCAGCCAGGGTTTGCCATTAGCATCAAACTCTACCTGACCCATATCGAGCTTACCGCGCATCAAGAGCTTCTTTGCGCCCGTCTTTAGATTGAGCTCGTAATACGTCCGTGGTCTGAATGCCCTGTTCAAGCGACTATCACCACCACCAGGAAGGTAAGAAAAAATGATTCGGTTTTTCTTTCCCGGCAATACATTTTCCATCTCCGCACCGAGCTGGTCGTATTTCTGCATCTTGTTCCGACGGATATCCACTGATGCAAGGAGATATTCATAAACCCCCTGGTTAAAACCCTCGATGCGGTCACGGACTTTCTGTCTCAGGCGCATTCCTATCACGTCATTACTTACCCAAAAAAACTGCGTGATTTCCATTGGGTCCGAATTAACACGATAGGGCTCCTCATTGAGGTTTGATGTCGGATACACCTCAATTATTGGATCACCATCCTTGGTGGGTATCTTCATTAACGCGACATGCTTCCCGTCCGGGGAAATTTCGACATTACTGATGACATTCCGAAGCGCCCAATATTCCAGCGGATAGGGTTCCGCCGTCTTACCGATAACCTGAACACTGACAAGCATTATCAGTGAAATAAATAGCTTCTTCATTGTAATAATCCTGCGCGTATAGTCCTTGTTACAGGCTTAGCCAATTATCTCTGAAAAAAAAGCCCGCATTGAAGCGGGCTTTTTCCATGCCAGTCTAAACTTAGAAAGTTTTCTGAACATTCAGGAACATCTGTCGTCCCTGGATATCGTAGCCATAGCCTATTGGCGTATTGTTAATGGACAATATTTCATTGCCATCAACCGCCGGGGGCTCTTCATCAAAGACGTTTCGGATACCCAGACCGGCAGTCCAAGTGTCCGCATAGTAGTACAACGATGCTGCATGAACGACATAGTCATCAGCAAAACCTACATCACGACAGTCGACACCACCATTAGCTGCGCCAATACAGGAGTCGGATGTAAAGCCTGTCCCGTTGGTATCGAAAATATCACTGTACGCATCTACGTACTCTTCGTCTTGTTCGACTTTACTCATGTAGCGAGTGGTCCAGGTGAAACGATAATTATCGTATTCCACACGGAATTCACCCCGCCCCTGCCATTTCGGATAACCGAACGTACCTGTATAAACTTCGATGTCCGGGGTGCCATCATCAGCCAAGTACGTAAGCGTACGCTCCAAGACACGGTTGAATGTCAGGTTTGCAGAGAGCTCCAGTGGTGCACCAAATAACGTTACCGGCTGCTGATAGCGCAGGTTGTAATCGATACCTCTGGCAACCTCATTATCCCGGTTGACGAAGGCTGCATCGATAATATCGAGGAATCCATCATCATCACGGCTCAACAGGGAGCAGAAAGCACTGCTGCCATTTGGGTTGTTGTAGCAGTCATTAACCAGGAACTGGGCACTCGGCTCGATAATCGAGTTTTCAATTTCGATATCGAAATAGGTCATGCCCAGGGTCAGGCCAAAGTCATCGAAGAAGGGCTGTTCATAGGAAAAACCAACAGTGAAAGATTCAGACGTTTCCTCTTCCAGGTCTGTGGTACCGCCGCGAGCCACTTCAACACTGTATGTGTTGAAACCATTGTTACTGAAGGTGGTCGGATCGACACCATTTGCGAGACAGTTGGCCAGGACTTCAGGAGAGCGACCATCCAGAGCGGCATTATAGCCACCGCTGATTGGATCCAGTGCTGAATCTGGAATCGCACATGGATCGAATACGCTGTTGAATCCGGTCTGGTTCTGAAGGAAGTTCTCACGCAGGTTGGGAGCGCGGTAAGAGGTACCGTAGGTCGAACGCAGTAACAGAGACTGAACGGGGCGATACGCGATCTTGGCGGCATTCGTCCAGGCACCACCATAAAACTCATCTTTCGTATATCGAGCGGACAGGTTGGTTGTCAGCTCTTCAACCATGAACATGTTGGCCAGAATCGGCAGTTCGATTTCAGCGAACGCTTCATGAGTATCCTTGCTACCGGTCGCACCACCGTCAGAAAAGTACCCGAAGAAGAGGCCATCGCGAGCAATATCATCCGGTAGGGATTTGATCCTGTCATTGCGGGTCTCGGCGCCCACACCCACGATAACGTCACCAGCAGGCAAAGACGCTACATTACCGGAAGCATATGCACTGAAGATGGTCTGATAGTAAGCGGTGTCGAAATCGCGACTATCGAACAGGTAATCCCGCTCGGCTTGAGTCGCGAAATCGCCCACTACGCCCTGATACAGCGAGTCAGCATACATATCGATGGGCACACAGGTCGACTCCCCTGGAAGCGGGGTACAGGTAAAGGTGCCGGGATTATTGGGGTCCTCTACTGTGGTAGCCAATGACTGTGCCAGGCGATCACCGCGAATACCGTAACGGCTGGACTTACCATCCGACTTTGTCAGGGAGCCTGACAGTTCGAAGCTCCAATCAGACAGGGTACCGACATTCAACATCGGCAGGTCACCGCGAACACCGGTGACCATGCGCAACTGCGAAACTTCGACATCAGCTTGTGTGCGGTCTCCCCGAACGGAAACGATCGGTAGAGAGCTTTGCGGACCAAGGGGCCCGCTGAACAGGTCAACGATTCCGAAGTCTGCAAACTGCTGGGGGGTCAAACCAAATTCTGCAGCAACCTGCGCGGCGAAATTAGGATTACGTAGCAGCTCGTCATAGGCCAGGCCACAATCAACGCCGCGCACCCCATCGGGATTACAGATGTTGAACGGGTTATTAGCCGGCACATTAGGGAACAGCTGGAATGCACCACTATCAATGAAGTTTTCACGCTGGGCGTAGCTGGTCTCGAAGAATGGCGTCAGGTTCATATCACCTTCAAAGGTATACTCACCATAAGCCATAAAGCTCATCCGCTCCTGTTCCGGCAGCAGGTGGGCAAACAAGTCGCGGCCGTTGATATCATAATCGCGGAAGTTGACGTCAGTCACACCATCGCCATTACCGTCAACGCCAATACTGCCGAACAAGCTGGATTCAGAGAATCCGTTCCAGCCACCGTTGCTGGTGCCAGGAGTGTAATAAATGCTACCGGCGAGAGGCACTGAAACACGCCCGGCGAGCGAACCTACAGCGCAGCCATCTGACATGTCCATGCCATAGATTTCACTATAGAAAAGATCCTGGGTGTAGATTTTGCCGTCAGTGCCTATTTCGTAATTTGTGGCACAGCCATCGGTCCATTCGCGGTCGGCGAGAGTTACGGCATTTTGCTGGAAGTACTCCACACCCATACCGATAAAGCCGCGGTCGAAGTTCTCGCCCCAGCTGAAACTCATGGTGTTGGCCTCACCATTGGCCTGCTCTGGATTGGAGCTAAACACCTCGAAGTCGACACCTTCAAAATCCTTCTTGAGGATCACGTTTGTCACACCTGCGACGGCGTCAGAACCGTAGATGGACGAAGCACCATCGAGAAGCAGGTCATATTGCTGGACCAGGGATGCCGGAATCAGGTTGAGGTCTGGGGCTACAGGAGCACCTTCCACACCAGCAGGGGCCAGACGCCGGCCGTTCAGGAGCACCAGAGTTCGACCAGCACCCAGGCCACGCAGGTCCACGGTGGAGGCACCGGGACCATTGTCAAGAACATAGCCGGAGAAGGTCAGGTCAATCTGCTGACCTGTAGCGGCGCCACTGCTTTGCAGGATCGATGAAGTATCGATTGCACCCGCCTCGCGTGCGCCTTCTGTATCAATAATCTGCAGCGGAGCAATACTTGAGAAGGTATCTCGTTTCAGACGGGAGCCGGTTACCACGACCTGCTCCATATCACCGTCTTGTTGTTCGCCGGCAACCGCTTCTGCCGCCGGGGTTTCAACGGCGACTTTTTCTTCGGAAAGGGTTGTAGCTTCGCTCTCTTCCTGGGCCAGTGCCCAGGGACTCAATACCGCCGCCAGTACGGCTGTGGAAACACTTGCAGCCAGTGGCGACATGGCTCCCTTATATAGTTGTTCTTTTTTCATCCTTAATTCACCCTTCGGTTAAATAATGTACAACCAGAAGCGCTAAAACCAGCCGCATAATTACAAAACGTTACAGTCAGGAATTACCCGAATCTTTTTTTCACGAACGGACTGGATCACCATATTTTTGTGATCGACTTCGCAAATCTGAAAAAAGAAAGCAGGAGTTCTAGTCAAATAAATTCGACCAGAAAGGGGCTATGGGGCGAGCGGACACAAAAAAAGCAGCCGAGGCTGCTTTTTCTGATTGCTTCGAAAGAAGCGTTTATTTGCCGGCTGCCTTGCGGATGGCCTGCAGGGTACGCAGACGGGCTTCGGCTTCGGCCAGCTGTGCGGATACACGCGCATAGTCCACCTCGGAAGGGGCTTTATGCAGTGCGTGAGTCGCCTCTTCGCGGGCCTTCTGGGCAGACTCTTCGTCAATTTCACGCTCGGCGATGTCTGCCAGAATCGTGACGATATTGGGCTGCACCTCGGCGTAACCGCCGCTGACGAACAACACTTCCTCTTCACCACCAGGCTTGATGATGCGCACCGGTCCGGGCTTGAGGGCGGTGAGCAGCTGGGCGTGACCGTAGGAAATTCCCAGTTCACCCTCGACACCGCTCACGATCACCATCTCCACCAGGCCGGAGAAGAGGGATTGCTCAGCGCTTACAATGTCGCAATGTACAGTCATAGCCATAAGGCTACCTCATTCTCTGGTAATTGCCTGAGGAAATCCGGGCCCAGCCGCCAGGCAGGGCCGCGAATCTCTGCGCTTACTTGGCCTTGTTGGCTTTCTCGACGGCTTCGTCGATGGTGCCGACCATGTAGAACGCCTGCTCCGGCAGGTGGTCGTAGTCGCCGTTCAGGATGCCCTGGAAGCCACGGATGGTTTCCTTCAGGGAAACGTATTTGCCCGGTGCACCGGTAAATACTTCTGCAACGTGGAACGGCTGGGACAGGAAGCGCTCGATCTTACGGGCACGGGCCACGATCTGCTTATCTTCCTCGGACAGCTCGTCCATACCCAGGATGGCGATGATGTCCTTCAGCTCCTTGTAACGCTGCAGTACAGACTGCACGCCACGGGCTACTTCATAGTGCTCCTGGCCGATAACCAGCGGGTCCAGCTGACGAGAGGTGGAGTCCAGCGGATCAACAGCCGGGTAGATACCCTTGGCGGCGATGTCACGGCTCAGTACGACAGTGGAGTCCAGGTGCGCGAAGGTGGTAGCCGGGGACGGGTCGGTAAGGTCGTCCGCCGGTACGTATACGGCCTGGATAGAGGTAATGGAGCCAGTCTTGGTGGAGGTAATACGCTCCTGCAGAACGCCCATCTCTTCCGCCAGTGTCGGCTGGTAACCTACCGCAGACGGCATACGGCCGAGCAGTGCGGATACTTCGGTACCGGCCAGGGTGTAACGGTAGATGTTGTCGACGAACAGCAGTACGTCACGACCTTCGTCACGGAATTTCTCCGCCATGGTCAGGCCGGTCAGGGCAACACGCAGGCGGTTACCGGGCGGCTCGTTCATCTGGCCGTAAACCATCGCTACCTTGGACTCGGAGAAGTTCTCAACGTTTACAACGCCGGCTTCCTGCATCTCAAAGTAGAAGTCGTTACCTTCACGAGTACGCTCACCAACACCCGCGAACACGGACAGACCGCTGTGCTCGGTGGCGATGTTGTTGATGAGCTCCATCATGTTTACGGTCTTGCCCACGCCGGCGCCGCCGAACAGGCCAACCTTACCACCCTTGGCGAACGGGCAAACCAGGTCGATTACCTTGATGCCGGTTTCCAGCAGCTCGGTAGAACTGGACTGCTCTTCATAGGTGGGTGCAGCGCGGTGGATAGAGGCGCGCTCTTTCTCACCAATCGGGCCACACTCATCGATCGGGTTACCCAGAACGTCCATGATGCGACCCAGGGTCTCAGTACCTACCGGCACGGAAACCGGCGCACCGGTGTTCTTTACTGGCAGACCGCGGGAAATACCCTCGGATGAACCCATGGCGATGGCACGTACGATACCGTCGCCCAGCTGCTGCTGCACTTCCATGGTGAGGTTCTTCTCCTCAACCACGAGTGCATCGTATACCTTCGGTACGGAATCACGCGGGAATTCCACGTCGATTACCGCCCCGATAACTTGCACAATTTGCCCGTTACTCATTTCCGGATCCTCAACTTTCAATTCTTTCATCGGCCCTAGGGCTGGAGCTGTCGCGTCGCCTTATACTGCCGCGGCGCCGCCTACAATCTCAGACAGTTCCTGGGTAATGGCCGCCTGGCGCGCCTTGTTGTAAACCAGCTGCAGTGCATCGATGAGTTCGCCAGCGTTATCGGTGGCGCTCTTCATGGCGATCATTCGCGCAGCCTGTTCACAGGCCTTGTTTTCAACCACAGCCTGGTACACCTGTGACTCGATATAGCGAGCCAGCAAACCATCCAGCAGCTCCACGGGCTCGGGCTCGTAGAGGTAGTCCCAGTCGTGACCCAGTTCTTCGTCTTCATCCTTCGGCAGCGGCAGCAATTGCTCGACCCGCGGCTTCTGGGACATGGTGTTGACGAACTCGTTGGACACGAGGAACAGACGGTCGATTTCGCCCTCGGCGAAACGATCCATCATTACCTTGACGGAGCCGACCAGCTTGTTGGCCTGGGGCGCGTCACCGACATCACGCAGCGCCGCTACCACCTTGGCGCCAATACTGCTGAAGAAGCCGGCAGCCTTGTTACCAACTGCACAAACCTCGACATCAACGCCCTTGTCTGACCAGGCCTGCATATCGCGAATGGCTGCCTTGAACATGTTGATGTTCAGACCACCACAGAGACCGCGGTCGGTGGATACCAGGATAAAACCAACCCGCTTGGCTTCGCGCTCCTGCAGGTAGATGTGCTGGTATTCCGCCGAGGCGTTGGCGACATGGCCGATCACCTGGCGTATGCGCTGGGCGTAAGGACGCCCCAGTGCCATGCGATCCTGAGCCTTGCGCATCTTACTCGCCGCGACCATTTCCATCGCGGAGGTAATTTTCTGCGTGCTCTTGATGCTGGCAATTTTTGTGCGTACTTCTTTTCCGCCTGCCATAGTGTTTTACCTTTTTGCTCGTTTCTTCCCTAACCTCCGCCCTCGCCAAAACAGGGGAGGGCGGAAGGCGGAATTACCAGCTACCGGTAGCCTTGAACTTCTCGATGGCACCCTTGAAGGCCGCATCGATTTCGTCGTTGTAAGCGCCGGTGCTGTTCACCTTCTCCATCAGTTCTGCATGTTCGCTGTTCATGTAAGCGAGCAGGGCGGATTCGAAGTCGAGCACCTTGTTTACTTCTACGTCGTCCAGGTAACCCTTGTCGGCGGCGTAAACGGAAACAGCCATTTCCGCGATAGACAGCGGAGAGTACTGCTTCTGCTTCATCAGCTCGGTAACGCGCTCACCGTGGTCCAGCTGGGCCTTGGTGGCCTCGTCCAGGTCGGAGGCAAACTGGGAGAATGCCGCCAGTTCGCGGTACTGGGCCAGTGCAGTACGGATACCGCCGGACAGCTTCTTGATCACCTTGGTCTGAGCGGAACCACCGACTCGGGATACGGAGATACCCGGGTTGATGGCCGGACGTACACCAGCGTTGAACAGGTCGGTCTCCAGGAAGATCTGACCATCGGTAATGGAAATCACGTTGGTCGGTACGAACGCGGAAACGTCGCCAGCCTGGGTTTCGATGATCGGCAGGGCGGTCAGAGAACCGGTCTGGCCTTTCACTTCACCGTTGGTGAACTTCTCTACGTACTCGGCGTTGACGCGAGCGGCGCGCTCCAGCAGACGGGAGTGCAGGTAGAAAACGTCACCCGGGTAGGCTTCACGGCCCGGCGGGCGCTTCAGCAGCAGGGAGATCTGGCGGTAGGCCCACGCCTGCTTGGTGAGGTCATCGTAAATAATCAGGGCGTCTTCACCGCGGTCGCGGAAGTACTCACCCATGGTGCAGCCAACGTACGGAGCCAGGAACTGCATGGCAGCCGGGTCAGCGGCGCCGGCAGCAACCACGATGGTGTGATCCATCGCACCGTGCTCTTCCAGCTTGCGGACCACGTTGGCAATGGAGGACTGCTTCTGGCCGATGGCAACGTAGACACACTTAATGCCAGTGCCTTTCTGGTTGATGATCGCATCGATCGCAACCGCAGTCTTACCGATCTGGCGGTCGCCAATGATCAGCTCACGCTGGCCACGGCCGATCGGGATCATGGTATCAACCGCTTTCAGACCGGTCTGTACCGGCTGATCTACGGACTGACGGGCAATTACGCCGGGGGCTACTTTTTCTACCGCATCGGTCAGCTTGGTGTTCAGCGGACCTTTGCCGTCGATCGGGTTGCCCAGTGCATCTACTACACGGCCCAGCAGCTCGGGACCAACCGGGGTCTCGAGAATGCGGCCGGTGCAGCGGCACTTCTGGCCTTCCGCCAGATCTTTGTAGTCACCCAGTACAATCGCGCCCACAGAGTCGCGTTCCAGGTTCAGTGCCATACCGTAGACACCGCCTTCGAACTCGATCATCTCACCGTACATGGCGTCAGCCAGGCCGTGGATGCGGATAATACCGTCGGAAACGGAAACAATAGTGCCCTCATTCTGGGCCTGGGTGCTCACATCGAGACTCTCGATGCGGCTCTTGATAATTTCACTGATCTCAGAGGGATTCAGTTGCTGCATGCTCTGTTCCTCAAGTTCCTAAATGCTTAGGAAAGTAATTAGGAGTTCATCGCCTCGGCGAGTTTGGCCAGTCGGCCGCGCACCGTGCCATCGATCACTGTGTCACCGGCGCGCACGATGGCGCCACCCAGCAGGTTTTCGTCTACCGAGCTGTGCAGGTGTACTTCGCGTCCGAATTTCTTGCCGAGCGCCTTGGTCAGTTCAGCCGACTGGGCATCACTGAGGGCTCGTGCGGACACGACTTCCACATCGATCGTGGACTCCGCTTTTGCTTTCAGTTCTTCGAACAGCGCGGAAATTTCCGGCAACAGGGGCAGGCGGTTATTTTCCGCCAGCAACCGGATAAAGTTCTTACCGGATTCACTGAGGTCATCTGAACAGATGGACAGGAATTTTTCTGCGCGCTCTTCACTGGTGAGCTGTGGATTTTCCAGCAGCTCACTCACTTTCTCGCTTTGGCTGACCGCGGCTGCAGTAGCCAGCGCAGCGCTCCAACCGGAGAGGTCGGAGGCTTGCTGCGCATAGGCAAAGGCTGCTTTGGCGTAGGGCCGGGCCAGTGTGCTGAGTTCCGCCATTGGGGTTCCTCGCTTACAGCTCGGCTGCCAGTTTATCGATCAGATCATCGTGTGCCTTGGCATCGATATTGATCGACAGGATTTTCTCGGCACCGGCCACGGACAACTCGGCTACGCGGGCACGCAGCTGTTCCTTGGCGCGGTTCACTTCCTGTTCGATCTCTGCCTTGGCAGCGGCCTTCAGACGGTCGCCTTCGGCGAGCGCTGATTGCTTGGCCTCATCGATAATCTGGTTGGCGCGCTTGTTGGCACCATCGATGATTTCTGCCGCTTGCTCTTTGGCTTCCTTGAGCTGGTCGGCAGCCTTACGCTGCGCCAGTTCCAGATCCTTGCCGGCACGCTCCGCCTCTTCGAGGCCGGTGGCGATTTTCTGCTCGCGCTCTTTCATCACGCCCAGCAGGGGCGGCCAGACGAACTTCCAGCAGAACCATACGAAGGCCAGAAAGGTAATCGACTGGCCGATTAGAGTCAGGTTGATATTCACACCGACACCTCTTGCTCTTTAAAAAGGGTTAAGGGCAATTGGAACGATGGAATTAACCAGCCAGACCAGGAGCAACCGCGAAAATCAGGTACATGGCGATACCAACACCGATCATCGGAACGGCGTCGAGCAGACCTGCCATCAGGAACATTTTGCCCTGCAGAGCCGGAGCCTGTTCCGGCTGACGCGCGGAACCTTCCAGCAGTTTGCCACCCAGGGTACCGAAACCGATCGCAGTACCCAGTGCGCCCAGACCGATCAGCAGTGCGCTCGCGATGTAAACCAGACCAAGTGCTTCCATTGTAATCTCCATCTATAAGTTAAGAGTTGATGTAAAGGTTGATGAAACGTAACTGTCGAAAAATCAGTGGTCGTTCTTGTGCTCTTCTTCCCGGTCGTGGGCCATGGCCATGTACACGGTGGTCAACACCATGAATACGAACGCCTGCAGGGTGATCACCAGGATATGGAAGATCGCCCAGCCCATCTGCAGGAAGCCGGCACCGATAAAGCCGAGCACGCCCACGCCGAAAACAATCGCGATGAGGATGAAGATCATCTCACCGGCGTAGAGGTTACCGAACAGGCGCAGGCCGAGAGAGACCGGCTTTGCCAGCAGGGATACCGCTTCCAGCAGGAAGTTGAACGGAATCAGGAAAATGTCGATGTACCACTTGCCGGAGTGGAAGGGGTGCAGGGTCAGCTCCTTGAGGAAGCCAATCGGGCCCTTCTCTTTGACACTGAAGATCAGCATCAGGGCAAATACCGCCAGGGCCATACCCAGGGTGGCGTTCAGGTCGGTCGTCGGCACCACCTTGAAGAACAGGTGCGGGTTCCCAGAGATACCGGCCGCAGCCATTGGCAGCCAGTCAACCGGGATCAGGTCCATGAGGTTCATCAGGAAGACCCACACGAAGATGGTCAGCGCCATAGGCGCCACCAGGCTGTTGCGGTGCGGGAAGGTTTCCTTCACGAGCTTGTCAACAAACTCGGTTACCATTTCCACAAAGCTCTGCAGGCCGCTGGGCACACCACTGGTGGCCTTTTTGGCGCCGCGGGCAAACAGGAAACAGAACAGCATACCGAGCACGATGGACCAGCCGAGGGTGTCGATATGAACCGCCCAGAAGCCCATGTCGGCAGCTTCCTGGGATGAGTGGGCCAGAGTCCAGGTACTCTCCTGCAGAACGGTACCGTCATAACGGGTGTACCCGGCGGGCAGTTTGCCGTACGCCATGTTCTGCAGGTGGTGTTGGATATACTCCGTCGCGGTTTGAGCTTCGCCTGCCATAGTTCCTCAGCAATCGTCAAAGTAAGAATTCTTTTCCTGGCACCGGTCAGCGGACCATCCGTGCCACCAACAACCACTGCACGATCACACAGAGGCCGTAGCTGATAAACAGTGCGGCCGCATTGATCGGCCTGATTGCGGCAAACACTGCCGCGAACCCTACCAGGGTCAGTACGAACTTGCCGGTCTCCGCCCGGTAGAAGGATTCCAGTACCCGGGGGGCCGCGCGGGCGCCACTGTGGCGAAATGCGCGCAAGGCAAAGTACGCATTGGGCAGCGCGCACAGCGCACCGCCGAGAAAAATCGAGAGCGCTGTCACCGGGTTGCCAAGGAGGTGCCAGGCTGCACCAATCAGCGATACCAGCAGGAGCTGTACCGCGGCAACTTTCAACACCGGGGGTTTAGACATAGGCGGGGTCAAGCCGGCCAATATTAGCGCTGTCCGCCCAAATTTTGGGCGAGCGAATTATAGGAGCAAGAGCATTGCCGGTTCAACCGGCAAATGCCGTCAAGTTACTTAAATTTCGGCGGTTTTTATCGGCTGATGGCACTCAATGTGAGTGCTCACCAACAAATTGCAATGCACCGTTTTGGCGCACATTAAAACCAACTATTGGCGCCTCAATCCTCGCTGTAGCCGAGGTGACCCAGGATACCCTGAAGCTCATCGAGACTGCTGTATTTGAGTACCAGACGCCCGGCGCCCTTTTCGTTGCAGTCGATGGTGACGGGCACGCCGACCTTTTCCGACAATCGCTCGCTCAGGCGGCGGATATTGGGATCCTCTTTGGGCTTGGCCGGAGCCGGGCTGTGCGCCTGCTGCTGCAGCCGGCGGACCAGCGCCTCGGTCTGGCGCACGGTAAGCCCCCGATCCACTACCTGGCGAGCCGCGGCGCGCTGGGTTTCACCACCGAGCCCGAGCAGCGCCTTGGCATGCCCGAGCTCCAGGTCCCCCCGCTCGAGGAAGGTGCGAACCTCGTCAGTGAGGCTGAGCAGGCGCAGCAGGTTGGTGACCGCGGTGCGGGATTTACCCACCGCTTCGGCGACCTGCTGCTGGGTCAGCTCGAACTCGTCCTGGAGGCGCTTCAGCGCTGAGGCCTCTTCGACCGGGTTGAGATCTTCCCGCTGGATATTCTCGATGAGCGCCATGGCGACAGCGGCCTCATCAGGCACATCCCGGACCAGTGCCGGCACCCGGTCGAGCTCAGCCAGTTGGGCCGCGCGCCAGCGGCGTTCGCCGGCGATAATCTCAAACTTTTCACCCACCGGGCGCACGACGATGGGCTGCATGATGCCCTGGGCGCGGATGGAGTCAGCGAGCTCCTGCAGGGACTCCTGGGGGAAATCGCGCCGCGGCTGATAGCGGCCGCGCTGCAAATATTCGATAGGTAGTTCGCGCAGCTCACCGTCGATCGACTCGCTGCCGTCACCGGTGGCCATGGCGATCGCCTGGCTTGCTTCACCACTGATCAGATGGGAGAGATTTCTGCCCAAACCTTTGCGCCGGCTGGCCATAAACGTTACCTCGGTTAAACGGCTTGCGCGACAGGAGGCGCCTGGTTGGCATTACGCCCGGCCGAATGGCGACGAGTCATCTCGCCAGCCAGGGCCAGGTAGGCGATGGCGCCCTTGGAGTGGCGATCGTATTCCAGTGCGGGCTTGCCGTAACTGGGCGCCTCTGCCAGGCGGACATTGCGTGGGATACAGGTGCGATACAGCCGCTCACCGAAGTATTCGGACAGCTGTTCGGAAACATCGCTGGTAAGGCTGTTGCGCGGGTCGTACATGGTGCGCAGGATGCCCTCGATCTTCAGCTCCGGATTCGCCGCCCGCTGAATCTGGGTGATGGTGTCGATCAGAGCCGAGAGCCCCTCCAGTGCGTAGTATTCACACTGCATCGGGATCAGGACACCGCTGGCGGCGCAGAGGGCGTTGACCGTGAGCATGTTCAACGATGGCGGGCAGTCCACCACGATATAATCGTATTTTTCGTGCTCTTCACGCAGGGCCCTGCGCAGGCGGGACTCACGGCCCTCCATGTCCAACAGCTCTACCTCTGCCGCGGACAGATCACCGTTGGCCGGCAGCAGGTCGTAACCGCTGTCGGTGGTGATAATGGCTTTGCGCGCTGGCAGGCCATCGACCAGAACGTCGTAGGCAGAAAGCTGAAGATCCCCTTTGTTCACACCGCTACCCATGGTCGCGTTGCCCTGGGGGTCGAGATCGATCAGCAGAACCCGGCGCTTGCTGGCGACGAGGGAAGCGGCCAGATTGACGCAGGTGGTGGTCTTGCCCACCCCGCCTTTCTGATTGGCCACTGCGAATATCTTGCTCAAGGTTTTTATCCTTTGTTATCCCGAAGGCGCTCTCCCCGAAAGCCGTTCGAGTTGCCGCTGCGCGCGGACTTTTCATCGGGCGCTGTCGCCCCGCCAGGGGAGTGCGCAGGTCTTGGAAACAGGAATCGTCGTTCGCGGGAGTTACGCCTGGCCGTCGCTTTCTGGGGCGCGGCTCAAAACGATAAGGTGGCGATCCGCATCGCAACCCGGTACCGAAAGGGTGTGCACCCGATCGACCTTAATCCCTTTTGGGAGTGCGCTCAACTCATCTTCTGGAAACTTGCCTTTCATAGCGTAAAACCTACCACCCGGGGCTAGCAAGTGCTCACTCCCGTGCACCATGTCAGCAATGGAGGCAAACGCCCTGGAGGTGACTGCAGCGAAGGGCGACTCGGGCTCATAGGACTCCAGGCGCTCGTTGACCACGCTTACATTCGGCAGTGGCAACTGGGTGGCCACCTGGAACAGAAAGCGGGTTTTCTTGCCGTTGCTGTCCAGCAGGGTGACCGATCGCTGCGGGTGCATGATCGCCAGAGGGATACCGGGCAGTCCGCCGCCGCTGCCCACGTCGAGTAGCGGCTCAGTATCACCACCGCACAGGTTCACCACGCTGAGACTGTCGATGATATGGCGCTCGAGCATCTCTGCCGGATCGCGTACAGCCGACAGGTTGTAGGCGGCGTTCCAGCGGGCGAACAGGGCCAGGTACTCGAGCAGCTGGCTTTGCTGCTGCTCGCTCAGCGAAACCGACATTTGCTCGGCCGCCTGCGCCAGCCGCGGGCGGAAGGATTCCATCTGTGACAATACCGCGCCCCCCTAGACCGCTTTCTTTCGCGTCAGGAGGCCGCGCTTTTTCAACTGGATCAACAACAGGGAAACTGCTGCCGGGGTCACCCCGGGCACCCGGGAGGCACGCGCCAGGGTGTCCGGGCGGGTGTCGCCCAGCTTCTGCTTCACCTCACTGGATAGGCCCGAAACCTCGCCGTAATCGAAGTCGGCGGGGATCGGCGTGTCCTCGTAGGCCCGCAGTCGCTCGATCTCATCCCGCTGGCGGTCGATGTAGCCGGCGTATTTTGCGGAGATCTCCACCTGTTCGGCGACCTGCTCGTCCGCGACAGCCTCGCCCTTGAGGCTGGCGATATCGCCGTAGTTCAGCTCGGGGCGGCGCAGCAGATCCATCAGGCTGTATTCCCGCGACAGCGGCTGGGGCAATTTTGACTCGGCCTGGGCCGCCTGGGGCGTACTCGGGTGTACCCAGGTTTCCCGCAGGCGCTGAGTCTCGCGCTCGATGGCATCGCGCTTTTCCACAAATGCCTGCCAGCGGGCATCGCTGACCAGACCCAACTCGCGCCCCTGTTCGGTAAGGCGGAGGTCGGCATTATCTTCGCGCAGCAGCAGCCGGTACTCGGCGCGGCTGGTAAACATGCGGTACGGCTCCTTAGTGCCGGTGGTGATCAGATCGTCCACCAGCACCCCGAGGTAGGCCTGATCCCGTCGCGGTGACCAGGCCTCACGGTCCTGGGCACGCAGAGCGGCGTTGGCACCCGCCAGCAAGCCCTGGGCTGCGGCCTCTTCGTAACCGGTGGTTCCGTTGATCTGCCCGGCGAAATAGAGCCCCTGGATGAACTTGGTCTCCAGTGAGGGCAGCAGGTCGCGGGGGTCAAAGAAATCGTATTCGATGGCGTAGCCCGGGCGGGTGATATGCGCCTGCTCGAAGCCGCGAATGGAATGCACCAGCTCGATCTGCACGTCGAAGGGCAGGCTGGTGGAGATTCCGTTCGGGTACAGCTCGTTGGTCGTGAGCCCCTCCGGCTCGACAAAGATCTGGTGGCTGTTCTTGTCGGCGAAGCGGTGCACCTTGTCTTCGATGGACGGGCAGTAACGAGGCCCAACCCCCTCAATCACCCCGGAATACATGGGTGAGCGGTCTAACCCTCCCTGGATGACTTCGTGGGTGCGGCTGTTGGTATGGGTAATCCAGCAGCAGACCTGACGGGGATGCTGCTCGCGGCTGCCGAGGTAGGACATCACCGGTGTGGGCGTATCGCCCCACTGTTCCTCGAGTTCCGAGAAGTCCACGGAGCGCGCGTCGATGCGCGGCGGGGTGCCGGTTTTCAGCCGCTCGACCCGGAAGGGCAATTCGCGCAAGCGCTCGGCCAGGGCGATAGACGGCGGATCGCCGGCGCGGCCGCCGGAGTGGCTGTCGAGTCCGATGTGGATCCGCCCGCCAAGGAAGGTGCCCGCTGTGATCACCACAGTCTTGGCGCGAAACCGAACGCCAGCGTTGGTGACGACTCCGACAACGCGCTCGCCTTCCACGATCAGGTCGTCGGCGGCCTGTTGGAAGATCTCGAGGTTTTCCTGGCGCTCGAGGATGTTGCGGATAGCGCTGCGGTACAGGGCGCGGTCCGCCTGTGCCCGTGTCGCACGCACCGCTGGCCCCTTGCGTGCATTGAGCACCCGGAACTGGATGCCGGCGAGATCGGTTGCCTCGGCCATCGCACCGCCAAGGGCGTCCACCTCCTTCACCAGGTGGCTTTTGCCGATGCCGCCAATGGCAGGGTTGCACGACATCTGGCCCAGCGTCTCGATGTTGTGGGTCAGCAGTAGCGTCGAGGCCCCCATGCGCGCAGCCGCCAGCGAGGCTTCGGTTCCGGCATGGCCGCCACCGATCACGATCACGTCATATTGCTTGGGGAAGTCCATTGCTACTGCCACTGGATAAAAGGGGCGCACATTTTATAGTCAGTGCCCACCAACCGGCAAATGCTGTCGTAGATGAGCCCGCGGATCTGTCCCCATTCTAGGGTTGTGGAGAGCCTATGGGTTTTCCCCCGGAGGGATTTACTCTTATTTAAAAAATTTATACATATCTCATGTAGAGAGAGTGTTTGAATTTAATGTAATTATTAGAGGCGCCAATTTCGCTTGATAAGTCAAAGAAACGCTTAATAAACAACAGGTTAGCAGCATTGTTAGCCTGCCTATAAGCCCTGCTTTGGCGAGGGGGCAACCGCGGTAGAGCCCTGTGGACAGACGGGATAACTTTGGCCGTCAGATGCCCTGCACCGACTTGTCCCCGTCTGTTCCCTCCGCATTACCGGGAATTGTCCCCGGAATTACACACAGATCTGGAATCGTCAGTCCAGCGGTGAGGCCTACCGTGGGTAACCTGCCCGGGAGCTGTGGGTAACTTTGTCTTTTTGGATAACCCTGTGAGCAGCTGTGGGCAACTTCTGTGCAGGGTGAGTGGAAAGCGGGTAAGGCGGGGGGATGCCCGCCGATGCGGGCACTGGGGCGGGGGCTGGTTTGAGCCACAGGGAGGAGGAAGCGGGATTACTTGCCGATACAGAAACTGCCAAAAATTTTCCCCAGTAGCTCGTCTGCAGTGACTTCCCCGGTGATTTCTCCAAGGGCCTGCTGGGCCTGGCGCAGGTCTTCCGCGAGCAACTCGCCGGCCCCGCTCTCGTGGAGCTGCGCGGCCCCCTGCTGGATAAAGTGTCGGGCACGCTCCAGCGCTTCCAGGTGCCTGCGGCGAGCGCTGAAGGTGCCCTCCGCTGCGCCGGCATAGCCCATGCAATGCTTGAGGTGTTCACGGAGTGCATCCAGCCCCGCACCAGTCATGGCGCTGACAGCGATGACAGGAACACCATCCGTATGCGCCTGGAGACCGGCGCTGTAGTCGGTGAGATCGATCTTATTGAGGACCAGTGTGAGTTTTTCCGGGTCACGCAACTGCGCCGTGAATTCTGGCCAGGCGGATTCGGGATCCAGGCTGTGGGCCTGTTCCGCGTCGATTACCAGCAGTACCCGGTCGGCCGCGTGGATCTCCTCCCAGGCGCGCTGAATCCCGATTTGCTCGACACGATCGGGCGAGTCCCGCAGTCCGGCGGTGTCGGCGAACATCAGTGGCATGCCGTCGATATGGACCTGCTCGCGCAGGATGTCCCGGGTGGTTCCCGCGATGTCGGTGACGATAGCGGCGTCATGGCCGGCGAGGGCGTTCAGCAAGCTGGACTTGCCGGCGTTGGGCCGGCCGGCGATCGCCACTGACATGCCCTCGCGCAACAGGCTGCCCTGGCGTGCCTGGGCATCCACTGCCGCCAGGTGGCCAAGCAGGGCGTCGATATCGGCTGCTACTTTGCCGTCGGCCAGGAAATCGATTTCTTCTTCAGGAAAATCGATGGATGCTTCGACATAGATGCGCAAATGGGTCAGTTGAGACACCAAGTCTTCGATTTTTTCGGAGAATAATCCCTGCAGGGAGCGCATCGCGTTGCGCGCCGCCTGGGCGCTACCGGCTTCAATCAGGTCGGCGATGGCTTCGGCCTGCGCCAGATCCATCTTGTCGTTGAGAAAAGCGCGCTCGGAAAACTCCCCCGGGCGGGCCTGACGGGCGCCCAGTGCCACTGTTGCCTGCAGCAGCTGATCGAGGATGACGGGGCCACCGTGGCCCTGCAGTTCGACGACGTCCTCGCCGGTAAAAGAGTTGGGGCCGGGAAAATACAACGCGATGCCCTGATCGATCAGCTCGGCGCCGCGACGAAAGCTCGCGTAGTGGGCGTGGCGGGGGCGGAGATCCCGGTCACCACAGATGTCCCGGGCAATCGCCAGGCTGTTTGGTCCAGACAGGCGGATGACGCCAATGCCGCCACGGCCGGGAGCGGTGGCGACGGCGGCAATGGTGTCGCGAGCTGGTGTGAGGTCTGTTTTCTGTTCTGGCATGGAAAAAGTGTACTCGACGGAAACGAAACAGGGCCGCAAAAGCGGCCCTGGGAGTGGGACTGGTTATTGCTGCTGGTCAGCTCGAGGCCGACTCCACCTGTTTGTTGATATACCAGGTCTGGGCGATGGACAGCACGTTGTTGGCAATCCAGTACAGTACCAGGCCGGCCGGGAACCACAGGAAGAAGAAGGTCATCATGACCGGCATCAGCTGCATGATGCGTGCCTGGGTCGGATCTGTGGGCTGTGGCTGCAGTTTCTGCATCAGCCACATGGTGAGGCCCATGATTACCGGCAGGATAAAGTAGGGATCCTTGGCGGACAGGTCGTGAATCCAGAGGATCCATGGCGCGTGGCGCAGCTCGACGGTTTCCATCAGCATCCAGTACAGGCCGATAAAGACCGGCATCTGCAACAGGATGGGCAGGCAGCCGCCCATGGGATTGATCTTCTCCCGCCGGTACAGCTTCATGGTCTCTTCCGCCAGCTTCTGGCGGTTGTCCTTGTACTGCTCCTGCAGCTTCTTCATCTGTGGCGCGAACTTGCGCATGCGGGCCATGGATTTGAGGCCGGCCGCTGACAGCGGGTAGAGCAGCGCCTTGATAAAGACGGTGAGCAAGACGATCGCCCAGCCCCAGTTGGCCACAATGTTTTCGTAGATGAAGTTGAGCACCCAGAACATGGGTTTAGCCAGCCACCAGAGCCAGCCGTAGTCCACGGTCAGGTCCAGGTAGGGTGAGATCTCTTCCAGGCGGAAGACATCTTTGGGGCCGGCATAGAAGGCGGCACTCAGCTCGCCCTGGCTGTTGGCCGGTATTTCCACTTGCGGGGCGGTGAAGCCCATGCGGAAAAGGCCGCTGGAAAGCTGTCGCAGCTCAAAATTATTGCGCACATCCTGTGGCGGAACCCAGGCACTGATGAAGTAGTGCTGCACCATCGCTACCCAGCCGCCAACGATGGATTCGCGGGTGGGTTCTTCTGCGATTTCCTCGAAATCCTGCTTGAAGTAGTTTTCTTCACTGGTATGCAGGGCGGCGCCAAGGAAGGGGGACATGCCGATACCCACATCCACGGGCGGTTCCGCGCTATCACGCTTGATTTGGCCAAACATGGCCGCACGCCAGGGCTGCTCACTGGTGTTGTCCACCAGATACTGCACATCCACCAGATAGTCGCCGCGCTTGAAGGTAAACCGCTTGGTGATATTGGCACCGTCCTGCTGCAGGGTCAGGTCCACTACCAGGGAGTCGCTGCCGGCTTTGAGGGCGTATTCCGTCTCAGCCACCGAAAACAGGGGGCGGCCAGCAGCGCTGTCGGTACCGTTGCGGCCGATCAGGCCGCTCTGGGCGATATAGGTATGATCGCGGGTCTGGTTCAGCAGGATGAAGGGGCGGTCCGGCGTATTCAGCTGTTCGTAGTAGTCGCGCAGTGCCACCTTGACGATATCACCGCCGCGGGGATCAATGAGCAGGCTGAACACATCGGTCTCAACAGAAATCAGCTGGCGCTCCTGGGGGCCTGCGGCCTGCGGAACGGTCTCGCTCTGCAGTGTTGGCACGTCTTCAGTGGCCGCCTGCGGCTCAGGGGTGGTGACCGTGTCCGGAATGTCCGTGCGCACGACGGTTTCCCGGTCGATTGCCGGCGCCCGCTCTTCTTTGAATTCATTCCACTGGAAGATCAGTGCAAGGATAACTGCGGCGATTCCGCCCAGCAGCGTGTAGCGTTGCCAGTCCATTTCTTTACCTAGGTTCGCCCCGGTGCCCTGTCGTGTCCGGGGTGGGGTGTTTGTTATCTTGCGGCGGGACCGGGTCCAGGCCGCCGGGATGCCAGGGGTGGCATTTTATAAGGCGTCGCAAGGTTAAATAACCCCCTTTTCCTAATCCATGGGTCTTTAATGCCTCTTCAGCATAATGAGAGCAGGTGGGATAAAAGCGACACTGGTTTCCGACCCACGGGCTCAACAGGAAGCGATAGGCATGGATCAGTTTGATAGCCAGCCAGTTCACGGGGCCTTCTTGCGACTTTTGCCGTCTGGTCTGCGGGGTTTCCGTCTGCCGTTTGCGCCGTCTGCTGAAGCGGGCTCGTCGGCACGGCGAGAGAGCTTGCGCCAGAGTTTGTCGAGCAGCTTGACCAGCTCATCATTGCTCAGGGCAGCAACCCCCGGGCGGGCCAGCACCACGGCATCGACAGCCGGGAGTCCAGACTGTTGCAGGCGGAAGTTCTCGCGAACAAGACGTTTGATGCGATTTCGCCCCACGGCAAGACGTACATGCTTTTTGGCGACGACCAGGCCAAGACGGGGATGAGACAGATCGTTGCGGCGGGCAATGATCAGGAGGTTGGGGTGAGCGGCACGAAGTTCAGTGCCACTGAACACGGCACGGTACTGTGCTGCGTTAAGCAGGCGCAGCGCTTTGGGAAAGCCGAAGTCGCTGCGCGCCTGTTGCATATATGGAGTGCGTTCCCCGGAGGGGAGAGCGCTTATGCAGACAGTACTTTGCGGCCTTTGGCGCGACGGCGGGCCAGAATCTTGCGGCCGTTTTTGGTTGCCATGCGAGCACGGAAGCCGTGGTTGCGCTTGCGCTTCAAGTTGCTGGGTTGGAAAGTACGCTTCATTGTCTTGCTACCTGAGACTAGTGTTCTGAATTTCCCCGGGTGTCACCGGTCGCTGCCTGCGCCCCGGCATTACCGTCTGTCCGGCCCGTGGGAGCTGTGCATTGCGAAGGCGGCGGATTGTATAGAAAGGCACCAGTTAAATCAACGAAAAGGAGGCAATTTGATAGCGCTGGTGCGCACGCTGTTAATAGGTAAACGATAGCGTCTGTTGACGATCAGGGCATGGTTCCAGAAGGCCTTTTGTGGGGCTGGATGATGCAAGTAATTGAAGGGGTTGGAGATTCGGGCTTCGCACACGGCTTGACCCCAGCTTACCCACAGATCGCTGTGGATAAAGTGGTGGCGCATAGCGGCTCCAGGTGGTTAAAAGATGTGCAACCCTTTGATAGTTAGTGGTTTTTTTGTCGAGTCGATTAGTCTTTTTCACTTGCTGTCTGTGGATAACCCGCCGGTTGGGAGGTATACTTCCCGCATCTTTTTAGAGCGGCGGCCGAGGGTTTTACCGGTTCGCCGCCATACTCTTCCTTCTTTATATAGTTTTGGGGTCTCGGGGGGTTTCTTGTCTGAATCCGTTTGGCGCCAGTGTGCGGCCAGCCTTCAGGATGAGCTGCCATCGCAGCAGTTCAACACCTGGATTCGGCCGCTGCGGGTCAGTCCGTCTGCCGCCACAGGTGAGTTGCGTCTAGTGGCGCCCAACCGCTTTGTGCTGGATTGGGTCGGCGATAAATTCCTGCATCGGATCAGTGAGCTGGTAACCCACTTTAGCGGCGATGCACCGCTGGAAATTGTGCTGGAGATTGCCGAGCGCCGTCCGGCTCGCTTTCAGCGCAGCCGTGCTGCGCAGCAGCCCGCCTCCGCCAGTGCCCAACCGAATGTTCAGCCGGCAAATAATGAGCGGGACGAGCCCGCGGCAGCTTCACTGGGGGGCTTTTCTCCCCCCGCATCCGTGGGGCGGGCACCAGGTTCATCTGCTGAGCCGAGGGGGAATGTGCCAGCACCCAGTGCCCCCCAGAGCCGTAGCCAGGCGGAGTCTCGCAACGTCGAGGTGGAAGGGGCGATCAAGCACGGCAGTGCCCTCAATCGGAATTTCACCTTCAAATCATTTGTAGAGGGTAAATCCAACCAGCTGGGGCTGGCTGCGGCGCAGCAGATTGCGGACAACCCCGGTGGCGCCTATAACCCCCTGTTTATCTACGGCGGTGTAGGTCTGGGTAAAACCCACTTGATGCATGCCGTCGGTAACGCCCTGCTTGAGCGCAACCCCAATGCCAAGGTGGTCTACCTGCATTCCGAGCGTTTTGTCGCGGATATGGTCAAGGCACTGCAGCTGAACGCGATCAGTGATTTCAAGCGCTACTATCGCTCCGTCGATGCCCTGCTCATCGATGATATCCAGTTCTTTGCCGGCAAGGAGCGCTCCCAGGAGGAGTTCTTCCACACCTTCAATGCGCTCCTTGAGGGTGGTCAGCAGATTATTCTGACCTGTGATCGCTACCCGAAAGAGATCGACGGTCTGGAGGAGCGGCTCAAGTCGCGCTTTGGTTGGGGCCTCACGGTGGCGGTTGAGCCGCCCGAGCTGGAGACGCGCGTGGCCATTCTGATGAAGAAGGCCGAACAGGTCGGGGTCGATCTGCCCCACGATTCCGCGTTTTTTATCGCTCAGCGTATCCGCTCCAACGTGCGCGAGCTGGAGGGGGCGTTGCGGCGGGTGATCGCCAATGCCCAGTTTACCGGCCGCGCTATTGACGACGTGCTGGTACGGGAGGCCCTGAAGGACCTGCTGGCGCTACAAGACAGGCTTGTCAGCATCGATAATATCCAGCGGGTGGTGGCGGAGTACTACAAGATCAAGGTAGCGGATCTGCTCTCCAAGCGTCGCAGTCGGTCTGTGGCACGACCGCGCCAGGTGGCGATGTCACTGGCGAAAGAGCTGACCAACCACAGCCTGCCGGAAATCGGTGACGCGTTTGGCGGTCGAGACCACACGACGGTCTTGCATGCTTGCCGAAAAATCCGTGAACTGCAGGAAACAGATGCAGATATCCGCGAAGATGTGAAGTTATTGACGCGCTCGCTCACAACCTGATCGTGTCGTGCGGGCTAACAGTTAGCGAATAAAACCAACGAAGGCGAAGATACCGATGAAATTCAATGTAAGCCGGGATGCGCTCCTCAAGCCTCTGCAGCTGGTGGCCGGTGTTGTTGAGAAACGCCAGACTCTGCCGGTGCTGGCCAATGTGTTGATGCAGCTGCAGGGTCAGGAGCTCTCGCTGACCGGTACTGACCTGGAAGTGGAAATTGTCGGTCGCCTTCCGGTCGATGGTGTCGAAATGGAAGGTGAGGTCACCGTCCCGGCGCGCAAGTTGTTGGATATTTGCCGCTCCCTGCCCGACGGTGCCGAGCTCAAGTTTGAGCGCGACGGCGAACGCTTGATTCTGCGCAGTGGTCGGAGCCGCTTCCAGCTGTCGACGCTGCCGGCGGCCGATTTCCCCAATCAGGAAGAAACAACCGCCCAGACTCGTTTCTCCATCTCCCAGCGTGAAATTCGTCGCCTGATCGAAGCGACCGGCTTTGCCATGGCACAGCAGGATGTCCGTTACTACCTCAACGGCTTGCTGCTCGAGTGTCGCCCGCAGCAGTTGCGGGCCGTGGCCACCGATGGTCACCGTCTGGCACTGTGCGACCGCGATGCGCCGGGGCTCAATGTGGAATCTCCGATCCAGGCCATTGTGCCGAGAAAGGGGGTGCTGGAGTTGGGGCGCCTGCTGGAGGATACCGACGCTACCGCAGAGGTGGTGCTGGGCAACAACCATATTCGTGTAATCAGCGGGCAGTTCACCTTCACCTCCAAGCTGGTAGACGGCAAGTTCCCAGATTACGAACGGGTGCTGCCACGTTCCACGGGGAACCAAATCTTTGCCGACCGGCAGGCCCTGCGCCAGGCGTTTTCCCGCGCTGCCATTCTGTCTAACGAGAAGTACCGCGGTGTGCGGCTGCAAGTGTCAGAGGGTTTGTTGCAGATCGTTGCCAATAACCCGGAGCAGGAGGAGGCCGAGGAGCAGCTCGTGGTGGACTATGTTGGCGATCCCCTCGAGATTGGCTTCAATGTAGGCTATCTGCTGGACGTGACCGGAGCGATTCACAGCGATCAGATCCGCATCGGTTTAGCGGATGCCAATAGCAGCGCTCTGTTGCAGCAGCCGGAAGAGGGCGATGCCCTGTATGTGATTATGCCGATGCGCCTGTAAGTCTGGTGTCGGGAGTCCAATCAAAAGATGCCGCCATATCGCTTGATATGGCGGCGTTTTTGTATCCGCTAGGCAGAAGTCCCTGTTGCTACTGCTACTGCTACTACTACTGCTGCTGCGGCTCTGAGGGGGTATCTTGGCAAGGTTAACCCGCCTCGCGCTGTCGGGGTTTCGTAATATTGCCGCTGGCGACCTGCAGCTGGGCGCGGCGGTCAATCTTTTCTACGGGGCCAATGGCAGCGGTAAGACTTCTATTCTGGAGGCTGTGCATATGCTCGCGACCGGTCGCTCTTTTCGCTCTCGCCAGCATCAGTCGGTCATACAGCGCGGTTCTGAGCGTCTGACGGTTTTCGGGCGGCTCGACAATGGCGTTTCTCTCGGCGTTGAGCGCTTGTCCAGTGGCGGCGGGCGCATACGCGTGAATCAAGTGGCCGCTGAGTCGAGTTCCCAGCTCGCCCAGCTTCTGCCGCTGCAGCTGATCAACAGTGACAGTTTTGCTGCGCTGGAGGGTGGACCGGGAGTTCGCAGGCGATTGCTGGACTGGACGGTGTTCCACGTGGAACATCATTACCTCGATGCACTGAAAGGCTATCAAATCGCCTTGCGACAGCGAAATGCGCTGCTCCGTCGTGGTAAAATCGAGCAGGAACAAATGGGTATCTGGGAGGATCGCCTGGTCTCCCACGCTGCCGTCGTCGACAAGCAGAGGGCACGGGTTTTCGCTGATCTCGAGCGAGAGGTGTTCAGTTTGATCAGTCGTCTCCCGGAGTCGCTACTGACGGAAGTGTCGATACGTTATCGGCGGGGTTGGAAGCAGGGCTCCGATCTCGGTGAGGCCCTGAGGGCGGCTCGGGAGACGGATCTGACTCAGGGGCATACCCGGGTGGGGCCGCACAGGGCCGACCTGGCCTTTGCAGTGGAAGGGCAGCCAGCACAGACAATCCTGAGCCGTGGCCAGCAAAAGATGTTGGTGTGCGCCCTGCGTACTGCTATGGCCAGGGTGGTCGCCGGCACCAGCAGGCTTCCGGTTTTCCTGATTGACGATCTGCCCGCAGAGTTGGATAGCGAGCACCAGCAGCTATTCGCCACCTGGCTAACTGAGAGTGCCGGTCAGGTGTTGGTCACCGGTATCGACAAAGAGGCGACCTGCCGGCCCTGGTTGGCCCTTGGGTCTCCCTGGAATCAGCCGTCTGTGTTCCACGTGGAACATGGGCGTATAAGCGCCGAGTCTTTAAGTACCGGCCCTAATAACGAATGGAGCAAGTAAATGTCAGAGCAGAATAGCTATGACTCCAGTAGCATCAAGGTCCTGAAAGGGCTGGATGCCGTGCGTAAGCGCCCCGGCATGTATATCGGTGATACCGACGATGGTACGGGCCTGCACCACATGGTATTCGAGGTTGTCGATAACTCCATTGATGAGGCGCTGGCGGGACATTGCGACGAGATTCGCGTCACCATCCACCCGGATGAATCCGTCTCCATCTCTGATAACGGCCGTGGCATCCCGACAGAGATGCACGAAGAAGAGGGCGTTTCGGCCGCTGAGGTCATCATGACCGTGCTGCACGCAGGCGGTAAGTTCGATGACAACACCTACAAGGTTTCCGGTGGTCTCCATGGAGTGGGCGTATCCGTGGTGAATGCCCTCTCCGAAGAGCTGAAACTGACCATCCGCCGCAATGGCAAGATTCACGAACAGATCTACCGTCACGGGGTTCCCGATGCACCGTTGACGGTGATTGGGGATACGGATAGCTCCGGCACCACCGTGCATTTCAAGCCCTCTGCTGAAACCTTTACCAATATCGAGTTCCACTTCGACCAGCTGGCAAAGCGCCTGCGGGAACTGTCGTTCCTGAACTCCGGAGTACGTATCGTATTGAAGGACGAGCGCTCTGGTAAGGAAGAGGTCTACGAGTACGAGGGCGGTCTGCGCGCTTTCGTAGAGTTTCTGAACCACGCGAAAACGCCGATCAACAAGGTGCTCCACTTCCAGAGCCAGCGCGAGGATGGGACGGGTGTGGAAGTGGCCCTGCAGTGGAATGACAGCTTCCAGGAAAACATTTACTGCTACACCAACAATATCCCGCAGCGGGATGGCGGAACCCATCTGGCCGGCTTCCGTGCGGCCCTGACCCGGGGCCTCAACAACTACATTGAGCGCGAGGGCCTGGGCAAGAAAGAAAAGATCAGCACCACTGGTGATGATGCCCGTGAAGGCCTGACCGCCATCATTTCTGTGAAAGTGCCGGACCCCAAGTTTTCGTCCCAGACGAAAGACAAACTGGTGTCTTCTGAGGTGAAGACTGCGGTCGAGCAGGAGATGGGGCACCATTTCAACGATTACCTGCTGGAGCATCCCCAGGAGGCCAAGGCGGTCGTCACCAAGATGATGGACGCCGCCAAGGCCCGTGAAGCTGCCCGCAAAGCGCGCGAGATGACCCGTCGCAAGGGCGCGCTGGATATCGCCGGCCTGCCAGGCAAGCTGGCGGACTGCCAGCAGAAAGATCCCGCCCTTTCAGAAATCTACCTGGTGGAGGGTGATTCCGCCGGCGGTTCTGCCAAACAGGGCCGGGACCGCCGCACGCAGGCCATCCTGCCGCTCAAAGGCAAGATCCTGAACGTGGAGAAAGCCCGCTTCGACAAGATGCTGTCCAGCGCGGAAGTGGGCACGCTGATCACGGCCCTGGGCTGCGGCATTGGCAAGAGCGAGTTCGATCCGGACAAGCTGCGCTACCACCAGATCATCATCATGACGGATGCTGACGTGGATGGCGCGCATATCCGCACCTTGCTGCTGACCTTCTTCTTCCGTCAGATGCCGGAACTGATCGAACGGGGTCACATCTATATCGCCCAGCCGCCACTGTACAAAATCAGCAAGGGTAAACAGGAGCAGTACCTGAAGGACGAGGGTGCGCTGACCCAGTTCCTCACCAATGCAGCCCTCGATGGCGCCAGCCTGCACGTGAACCCTGAAGCCCCGGAGCTCTCAGGCGCCGCCCTGGAGGCGCTGGTGGCTGAATACCGTGCGGTTATGGCAACCGTGGATCGCCTCTCCCGCCTCTATCCGGAGGAGGTGCTGCGCAGTATGATCTACCTGCCGAGCCTGTCACCGGAAGACCTGCAGGATCGCGGCAAGATGGAGTCCTGGTCTGCACAGCTGCAGCAACAGCTTTCCAGTGAGAGCGATGGCGGCAGCCGCCGTCATGAAGTCAGCGTTTATGAAAACACCGAGCGCGATCTTTTCCTGCCGCAGATCCATATCGTCGCCCACGGTGTCAGCAGTGATTACCAGATCAACCATGAGTTTTTCGAGTCTGCCGAATATCGCTCCATTCGCAGCCTCGGCGAGAAAATGATTGGTCTGCTGGAGGAGGGCGCTTATATTCAGCGCGGTGAAAAACAGCAGCCGGTGGCGACTTTCCCGGAAGCGCTGAACTGGCTGATGAACGAGAGCCGCCGCGGCTACAACATCCAGCGTTACAAGGGTCTGGGCGAAATGAACCCGGAGCAGCTGTGGGAAACCACCATGAACCCGGAGACCCGCCGTATGCTGCAGGTGACGGTAGAGGATGCTATCGCCGCGGATCAGATCTTTACTACCCTGATGGGTGACCAGGTGGAGCCCCGTCGCGAGTTTATCGAGAGCAATGCGTTGGCGGTTGAAAACCTCGACGTCTGAGCCGGGTTAATAGTGCGCAAATGAAAAACGGCCGCGAAAGCGGCCTTTTTTTTATGGGGAAGGATTCAGCCTACTCAGCGCAAATTCACTTTTGTAGCAGGAGCCCGCACTCCCGATGCTCCTCGCCCTTTGTCGGGTCGAAGTACACATCATTATCCGGGAGTTCGTGCTCGTACACATACTCCTCGACGTCCAACTCGTTGAGGTGGAACATCGGCGCCACTCGAACCGTGCCGTGGCTTCCCTTGGTAAAAACATCCAGCCCCTTGCGATGTGCGTTCTGGTCGTGACGGATACCGTTCAACCAGATGTCCGGCTGCAGCTCCTCCATGGCGCGACTGAACGGCTCGAGCTTGACAGTGCGGCTGAAAAAGTCGTGTTCCGGGGTATCGAGAGGGGGGATGCCGCCATAAACCGCGTTGTAGTGGGCTGCGGACATCTTGGGGGAATAGACCTGCAGGTTGAGGCCGAAGGCCTCAATCAACCGTTCGATGTGCCGATACGTCTCCGGCGTGTTATAGCCATGGTCAACCCAGATCACCGGGATATCCGGACGAATCTGGGTCACCAGGTGCAGAAACGCCACCGCCAGTGGGCGGAAATTCGTAAATACCACCGGATTGTCAGCGTGCTCCAGAGCAAAGCGCATGATCTCGCTGGGCCGGGCTCCCCGAAAGCGCTCATTGAGGGCTTCGAGGTCCGCACCATGATGGAAAAACCGCTCGGGTTGGACTGCGAGATTGGAGGCATTCAGACCCATGTGACACCAGGTTAATCAAAACATTGAGCAAGAATCCTACTCTTACTGCAAAGCACTGAGAAACATTAAAAAGAAGTGATTATCTAACTTTCAGTTATAAGTGTCAGAACCCTTGCCCTGGTAACACATCAGCAACCAGTGTTGGTCGCCCCCCCGGGCCGGCTGACGTTCGCGTTCGACGAAGCCCTTTTCCTGCAGAAAGTACCGCGCGCGCAAGTTTTCCTGCAGCACCCACGTATGTAACTGCTTACTTACTTGCTTGGCTGCTGTCATCAGCTCGGAACCGCCGCCCTGACCAGCTGCAGCGGGGCTGACACACAGCCAGGGCAGGGCATTTCCCGGAGTCAGAGTAAAGAATCCATCGGCCGTATCGCTCTCTCCGGACAGATACACCGCACAACACTCGGCACCGAGGCAGGCGCGACGGAAGTGAGGCAAGCGTTCATCCCAATACTGTCTGGGCGTAGAAGGGTGCGCGGTAACCACCGTGTATAACCAGAGTTGTTCCAGTCTCTCTAAATCCCTGCAGCCAGCGGGTCGGATCATAATCCACCGTTAGTAAATACTCGCGCACCATGCTAGTGCCGCTGATCGGCGACTCCTACCCGGTGTGATGGCGGAGTTGCTTCACTGAGCCGCCCAGGGGCTATCAGCCACATAGAAATTTTCAAAAAAAAGCTGCAAAAAAAAGAATCACTGCTAAAATACAATCATTCTCATTTCTAACAACATTTAAAGATATAACACCTATTCCGCTGGAGGATGCATGACCCGCTTTGTTGTGTCGCCGCTCGCCTTTGCCCTGGCGACTGCGGCCGCTATGCCCGTATTGGCTGAAGAACAACCCGAGAGTCTGGAGACGGTTTCTGTAATTGGGGATAGTGCCCAGGCTGAGCGCCTGCCGGGCTCCGCTCACGTGGTCGATTCAGAAGACCTGGCCAAGTTTGAATTCGCCGACATCAATCGCATCGTGCGTTCCGTGCCCGGTGTTTACCTGCGCGAGGAAGATGGTTACGGTCTGCGCCCTAACATCGGTATCCGCGGCTCCGGTAGCGGTCGTTCCAGCAAAATCTCACTGATGGAAGACGGCGTGTTGGCGGCTCCAGCTCCCTACGCAGCGCCCTCCGCATACTATTTCCCGACCACCGGTCGCCTGAATGGCATTGAAGTACTCAAGGGCCCGTCCTCTCTCCAGTACGGACCGTTCACCGTCGGTGGAGCCGTCAACCTGCTCAGCACACCCATCCCCGAGAGCTCCTCAGGGGTGGTGAAAGTGGAGGCCGGAGAAAATGGCGAGAACCGCCTGCACACTTATTACGGCAGTGCCACGGAAACCACCGGCTGGCTGGTGGAGACTCACCAGCAATACGCGGATGGCTTCCGTGAGATCGATCGCGCGGGCAGCGCCGATATCCAGAAAGAGGATTACCTGGTCAAGGGCCGCCTCAAGTCTGACGCCGATGCCACCTACCAGCAGCAGCTGGACGTGAAACTGCAGTACTCGGAAGAGTTGTCCGGCATGAGCTACGTCGGCCTGACGGATGCGGACTTTGACGCTGACCCTAACCGTCGCTACGGACTGACCGCTCAGGACGAGATGCAGAACCGCCACAGCACTGTCCAGCTGAACCACGCCATTGCCCTGAGCGACACCTTCACACTGCGCAGCCAGGCTTACCACAACAAGTTCAAGCGCGACTGGTTCAAGACCGATAACGTCGGCTCTCTGCTGGACCTGGCCAACGGTGGCGATAGCTTTGCCCAGGCGGTGCTGGATGGAGACGCTGACTACGAAGGAATCGAACTCAAGCACAACAACCGCAAATATGATTCCCGCGGTGTGCAGGTGAGCGCCGACTGGCAACTGGCTACCGGTGGAATCTCCCACGACCTGAATATCGGCGTTCGCCGCCACTGGGACGAGGTGGATCGTTTCCAGCCGGTGGAGACTTTCGACCAGGTGGATGGTCAGCTGGTGTTTGTGGAAAAAGAACTCCCTACCGGCAGTAATAACCGCGTCGAAGAGGCCGATGCCACTGCGCTGTTCATCTACGACGAGATGGGCCTGACGGAAAAACTCAGCCTGACTGCCGCGCTGCGCTATGAAGATGTCGACACTTCCCAGCAACGCTATGACGACGTGGCCCGCGGTGTGGAAGGAAGCTCCCGCAGCAATTCCGTCGACGAGTGGCTGCCGGGTGTCGGCCTGGTCTACGAGCTGGATTCCAAGTGGACCCTGCTGGCGGGTGTACACCGCGGTTTTGCACCTCCGGGTGCCGGTTCCAAGGACGGTGTTGGCGCGGAGCTCTCCACCAACTACGAGTGGGGCGCCCGCTTTGATAGCGGCGTGCTGAACGGCGATATCATTGCCTTCTTCAGCGATTATGAAAATACCGTACAGAACTGCACCATTGCGGTGGAGTGCCCGAACGGTGCTGACAGTGGCACTTACAGCCTGGGTGAAGCGGAGATTCAGGGTGTCGAGGCTAGCGTGGGTAGTGAGTGGGCGCTCGCTAACGGCTGGTTGTTGCCCCTGCGCGCCACCTATACCTATACCGATGCGGAAACCACCAGCGATGCGGACGGCGGCGAAGTACTTGCCGGAGACAACCTGGCTTACCTGCCGGAAAACGTTTTTGCCCTGACGACCGGTATCGACAGCGGCGCCAACTGGCGGCTGAACCTGACGGCGGCCTACCAGGATGAGATGTGTATCAACACCGGCTGTAATCGCGGGCAAACCGATGCCATGGATCGCACCGAGTCACTGTGGGTGCTGGACGCCGCTGCTCACTATGACTTCAGCCAGGCCCTGAGCGGCTACCTGAAGATCGACAACCTGCTCGACGAGCAGGCGATCATCAGCCGCGATCCTGATGGCGCGCGCGCCAACAAGCCCCGCACTGCCATCGTGGGGATGCGTTACGCCTTCTGATCCTCTGGTCATTGCCATCAGAGGCATCATCGTAAAAAACGAAAAAGCCGCGGTCACTCCGCGGCTTTTTTGTGTCCGCTGTCCCGTCCCCAATACGCTCAACGGAGATGCACGAAGTGCGCCTTCAGATAGCGGGTCTCGGGAATCGCCGGATGCACCGGGTGGTCCGCACCCTGATAGCCGCTGGCCAGGATGGCGGCGGTGCGATCCAGTTTGCGCGATGCCCCGCGCACACATTCCAACAGTTCTTCCGCGGCCAGGTGCATGGAGCAGGAGGCACTGACCAGCAGGCCGTCCCGGGCCAGCAACCGCATCGCCAGTTCGTTGATATGGCGATAGGCAGCAAGTCCGGCTTTGTGATCCTTGCGCCGTTTGATAAACGCGGGCGGGTCCAGCACCACCACATCAAATCGCTCGCCAGCGGCCACCATTTCCTTCAATACGTCGAGCGCCTTGCCACGAACGGTGTGCAGGCGATCCCCGGCTTTGTTGTACTCCCCGTTGAGGCGGCACCAATCCAGTGCCTGCTGGGAGGCATCGACACAAGTGGCATCCAGTGCACCATGGGCCAGTGCCTGTACGCCCCAGCCTCCGGCATAGGAGAAAAGATCCAGCACACGCTTGCCGTCGACCCAGCGATTGAGCAGGGCGCGGTTTTCCCGGTGATCGTAGAACCAACCGGTTTTTTGTCCACTATGAACCGGCGCGAGCAGGGATACTCCGTTTTCCTCGAAGGGAGCCATCTCGGGAACATTCCCTTTTACCACTTGGTTGACCAGTGGCATATCCTCCATTGTCCGGCCCTGGTGGTCATTGCGCAGCAGAATGCCGGTGGGTTGTATCAGCGCATCGAGGATCTCGACCACGTCGGGCAGGAGCTGCTCCATCCCCCAGTTGCTCACCTGCACAACCAGGATGTCGCCAAAACGGTCCACCACCAGCCCAGGGAGCCAGTCGGAATCGCCGTAAACCAGTCGGTAACTGGAGTGGGGAAAATAACGTTCCCGCATCGCCAGTGCCTGGCGTAGCCGCTCCTCGAGCAGGGGCCGGTCCAGTGGACCGCGGCGGGAAACCAGCCGTGCGCATATCAGTTGGCCGGGATTTACAAATGCAGTGCCGAGCTGCTTGCCCTGGCTGTCGGAGATCATGCACTGGCTGCCCGGCTCGATGCCTTTCAGCGGGCTACGCCCGGTGTCCATTTCGTTGCTGTAAATCCACAGATGTCCACGTTTCAGGCGCCGCTCGGCACCGCGATTCAAGATAAGTTCTTTCACAGCTGGGGCTCCTGAAAAAGGCCTGGGCTTTGGTACCCGCCAGGTTGGGGGGCAATTGTGCTCGCACTCCCCCAGAGGTCAAGCAGCATCGGCACCTATCCGGTGGAAGTTTCTTAGATGCCTCTTACTTCATCGTAGGCGGCACTGAGCGGTGCATTCACCGCTCCACCAATTGCCGTCCGTGCTGTGACGACCCTATAACCGGAGGCAATGACCAGCGCAAGTCAGAGGTCTTTTTTCATGATTCGTTTATTTAAGGCTTCCGTGCCATCGATGTTGCTACTGGTGCTCATGTTTTCGGTGGCGCAAACGCAGGCCCAGGAAGTCGAAGGGGAGGACCCGGCCCTGAACCCGGCCCTGAAAAAGGCGGGCAATCTGGCTCTGCGGATTACCGCCGATTATGTCGGTGTTCCGCAAGACCGGCTTCGACTGCAATCGGTGGAGCCAGTGCAGTGGGAAGACAGTAGTCTCGGTTGCCCAAAACCCGGGCGCCGTTATCTTCCCGCAGTGATCGATGGCTATAAAGCGGTGGTATCCCATGGCAGTCGCCAGTACGACGTGCATATAGCCGACGGAAGGGGCGCTGTCTGCGAAGGGGTTTTGCGCAAAGGGCCGTGAGACACCCCGTCTGTCGTTGGGAACTCCATATCCGACCAGGAGAATTGGAAGCGGCGGGGTGGCTTTAGAGAGCCCGAGTTAGGCAAGCGGCCTGCTCGGCTGCACGCACCGCCACCCTCTGCAAGTAGGCAATCGAACTATGTCGATGGGAGCCGTGCCAGAAAATCGGTAGCGTCGAAAAGATAGTGGTCGGGAAGGTTCTATTTCTTGGCAACTGACCCCGATGTCGCTGAGCCTCTCTGCAACAGACCGCCGCGCCGGCTACGGCATGTCAGGAGGGTGCGCCTACCTGGAGCCGGTATGGTAAAGAGCAGTGATGGCTTGATCTGGACTGTATGGGTCTGCCATCACTTCGTAAAGGTGATGCTCCGCGTGCGCTTGATGCGTTGTCGGGTCGAAACCGGCGCCAGCCTGTTACTACAGGATCGAATGCGTCCATGCCCTTCGCCTTCTCATTGTGATAACAATACATACACGGTGGCCCGGAGAAGCGCCATCGAACCCGCTATTGAAGCTTCATGATGAAATCCAGGGTGGCGTGGGCACTGAGGCATACAGGAAGCCAGCCAAGAAAAAGAACAGGGGGGCTCAGGAAATGTTTCGATTTCTCGGCTTGATCACCGCGTGCTGTGGATTTCTGTTCACTAGCACCTTATCTGTTGCCACTGAACCGCGGGCGACAATCACAACCCTGAGTGAGCTGAAAGCGGCTATTGAAGACACGATGGTGAAGCATGAGGTGCCTGCGGTCGGCATTGCCATGGTGGATGAGACAGGTCCGGTCTGGGTGGGATCGTTGGGTAAGGCTGATATCGCCACCGGCACCGTTGCCGATGCATCGACCATGTACCGTATCGGCTCGATCTCGAAAATGTTTGTATCTCTGTCCGTATTAAAGCTCGTAGAGGAGGGGCGGCTGTCACTGGACGATAAGTTGTCGGATTTGGCACCCGAGATCTTTTACGATAATCCCTGGGAGGACACTGACCCGATCCGCATGGTGCACCTGCTCGAGCACACAACGGGCTGGGACGATAACCACCTGCCGCAATTTGCCCTCAGCGACCCCACCATCAGCCTCAAGGATGGCTTGGACTACCACCCACATTCGCGCAGTTCGCGTTGGAAACCCGGTACACGCATGGCCTATTGCAACGCGGGTCCACCGTTGGCCGCCTACATCGTGCAAAAGATTACCGGCCAGAATTTTGAGGAGTACGTGGCGGACCAGTTCTTCCGCCCGCTGGGAATGAACACCGTTACCTATCGCCTCAATGACGATGTCATGCAGCACGGTGTCTCGTTGTATGCGAATGACCAACGCCTGAGCTACCAGCACATCTCCCTGCGGCCCTCTGGTGCTATCAATATATCCCCTGAGGATATGGCGAAGTTTGTAGCATTTTTTGTCAATCGGGGTCGTGGTGAAGGGAGAGCACTGTTGTCGCCGGCTTCACTGGCGCGCATGGAACGCAGCACTAGCACCAGTGGCGCCAAGGCCGGGTTGGAGCTGGGTTACGGTCTGAGTAATTATTCCTCCATCTACAAGCACTGGGTTTACCGGGAGCACCGGGGTGCCGTCAATGGCGCGAGGAGCACATTGGCTTACCTGCCGGAGGCGAACGCCGGCCATGCGATCATGATCAATGCAGGGAATTATGCCGCGCTGCGCGAAATAAGCCAGTTAGTGCGCGCCTACGAGACACGGGACCTGACACCGCCATCTCTGGAACCCCGGAATACCCTGGCCCTGGAGTCCACAACAATTGAGGGCTTCTACATGCCGATCAATCCCCGCCGGGAGGTCACTCACTTTATCCAGCGTGTCGTCGGCATCGAGTCGATCCGGTTAGACGGGAACCGCCTTGCCCGCGAGCCGCTGCTGGGTGGCGTGCCAGAATACTACTACCCCCTGTCTGAAAATCTGTTCCGGCCGGATGGCATCTCCCAAGCTGGCCTTGTGATCACCAGTGATCCTCTGGCCGGTGACATCATCCAGGCAGACTCCCTTACCTATCAGCCCGTAAGTGCCGCCGCTGCCTTTAGCCTGCTGGGCACAGGGGGAGCATGGTTGCTGTACATCGCAAGTTCCCTGCTGTTTTTCCCCATCTGGGGGGTTCGGCGGTTGCGCGGGAATATATCCGCGGGGCTGCCGACGCGTGTGCGCGTGTGGCCCCTGCTGAGCAGTATCTGCATTGTGACAACGGTACTGTTGTTCAGATTTGCGGCCAGCAGCAACCCGATTGACGTATTGGCAAGACCCAGCCTCATCGCTGTCGCCATCATGGTTGCCACAGCACTGTTCGCGGTATTTTCTGTAGTGGGACTTTATGCGGCCTATCGTGCACGCAGCAGCGAGATGAACCAAGTGGCATACTGGCACTCCGCGCTCGGTGCGTTGCTGCACGGCACAGTAATGGTCTATCTGCTGTATTACGGTGTGATTGGTTTACGGACCTGGGCTTGATCCGGGTTGGAGGCCAATCAGTTTGGTGAGCTCCAGGCGATCATCATCGAGGTTGTCTGAAGAGCAGCGTGGCCGCATTCAGCTGAGGCGAAGCGATTGATAAAAGCCGGGAAACAGCCGGTTGGGCGGACTCGCTGCGCAAGGATCGTCAACAGAAGAGGCGGGTCTTTCGCTCTGGTATGGCTTCGCTCCAGGCAATCGTCACAGATACTGTGCGGCGAGCCCCCCGGCGCTACGCTACGTTGCAGGCGGTGAAGTAAACCCGCAGGATCAGCGTCTAGCGCAAGACATATTGTGAAAAGTTGTCCAGGTCCGTAAAAACTTCGGTCTGCGCCAGCTCCGCGTCAGGATGAGTCAGTAGCTGCTGCAGGGTGTCCTCGCCACATCCCGTGCGCACCAGCACCGGTTTGCAGCCCTTTGCCACGGCAGCGTGCAGGTCACGCGTGCGGTCACCGACGAAATAGCAGTCGTGGAGGCTGGTATTAAACTCCGCCTCGATGGCATCGAGCATGCCGGTGGCAGGTTTGCGACAGCGACAGCCGTCGTCATCGTCGTGGGGACAATAAAATATTGCCGCGACTTCTCCGCCGGCATCCTCTACCAGAGCCCGCAGTTTGGCATGCATGGCCTCGAGTTCATCGAGGTCAAACCAGCCGCGGGCCAGACCGGGCTGGTTGGTGGCAATCACCAGCTGGTAGCCCGCCTGGCTCAAAGCGGCAATGGCCTCAATGCTGCCCGGCAGTGGTTCCCACGCATCGGCGGAGGTAACGCCCCCCGCCGGCTCGCTATTGATGACCCCATCCCGGTCCAGCACGATCAAGGACATGGCGGCTTACTTGGCCGGTGCCAGCAGGGAGATGTCGGCGACTTCCAGGAACAGCGCCCGCAGCTGTGCCAGCAGGGCCAGGCGGTTGTTGCGCAGCGCCTCGTCATCCGTCATGACCATGACGTGGTCGAAGAAATTGTCGACGGTTTCCCGCATGCCGGCGAGTCCCGCAAGGCCCTCGGTGTAGCGGCGCTCCGCATAGATCGGCGCGACCTGGGCACGGGCATCTTCCACTGCCGCATAAAGCGCTTTTTCAGCGTCCTCCTGGAGCAGGCCTTCATCCACTTTACTGGGCACCGGGCCTTCCAGCTTGGCGAGAATGTTGGATACCCGCTTGTTGGCAGCAGCCAGCGCCTGGGCCTCGGCCAGTTGGCTGAACGCATAAACCGCCTGCACACGGTTGTCGATATCCAACGGCTGGGACAGTTTGCGCGCCGCCACCGCCATAAATACCTCGGCGGGAACACCCTGGTCCTCGTAGCGGGCGCGGAAACGCTCCAGTACATAGGCGAGAGTCTGGTCCACCACGGTGTTGTATTCGCCCAGTGCGGTCCGCGGGAACTGGTCGCGGGCCAGTTCCAGCAGTTGGCGCAGATCCAGATCCAGGTTTTTTTCCACCAGCAGGCGGATGATACCGAGGCTGGCGCGGCGCAGGGCAAACGGATCGCGGGAGCCACTGGGCGGCTGGCCGATACCGAAGATACCCACCAGGGTATCCAGACGGTCGGCAAGTGCGGTTACGGTGCCGATATCGCTTTTCGGCAATTCGTCACCGGCAAACTTCGGCATGTACTGCTCGTACATGGCCCTGGCGACATCCAGGGGCTCGCCGTCGTTCTCGGCGTAGTAGTAGCCGGCGATACCCTGCATGTCGGCAAATTCGAACACCATTTCAGTGACCAGGTCGGATTTGCACAGGCTGGCAGCGCGTTCCGCCTCGGTCTCGTTGGCACCGATCAGCCTGGCGATGGCGGGTGCCAGGCGTGCGAGACGCTCGGTCTTGTCGTATACGGTGCCCAGCTTCTGCTGGAAGATCACCTGCTTCAGTTTTTCCCGGCGGGCCTCGAGGCTGGTCTTCTTGTCGGTTTCAAAGAAGAAGGCGGCATCGGACAGGCGCGGGCGGATAACCCGCTCGTTGCCGTGAATCACCTGTGCGGCGTCCTGGCTTTCGATATTGGCCACTGTGATAAAGAAGGGCAGCAGCTGGCCATCGCCATCCACAACGTGGAAATATTTCTGGTGTTCCTTCATGGAAGAAATCAGCGCTTCCGCCGGCACCTCGAGGAAGCGTTCCTCGAAGCGACCGGTCAGGGCCACCGGCCATTCCACCAGAGCGGTGACTTCGTCCAGCAGGTCCTCGTCGATGACCGCTTCACCGTTGACGTTATGGGCCTCGGCGGTAACCTGGTCGCGGATCATCTCGCGGCGCTCGGCGAAATCGGCGACTACATAGCCGGGCTCACGCAGTTGCTGCACGTAGTCCTGGGCGGAGTGGATCTCCAGTTCGCGGTTGCAGTGGAAGCGGTGACCGCGGGTGGTGTTGCCGGCCTTGAGGCCAAGTACTTCGCCGTCCACAACCCGGTTGCCGAACAGCATCAGCAGCCAGTGCACCGGGCGCACGAATTCCTCCCGACGGGCACCCCAGCGCATGCGCTTCGGAATGGGCAGATGAGCCAGCGACTTTTCGACGATACCCGGCAGCAGAGTCTCAGTTTCTGCACCCTGCTGCTCGCTGACAAACGCCAGGCGCTCGCCCTTGTCGGTGTCCTTGCGGGAAAGCTCTTCCACGGTCACACCGTTACTGCGGGCAAAACCCTCGGCAGCCTTGGTGGCTTTGCCGTCTTTGTCGAACGCAGCCTTGACCGCTGGTCCTAATTTTTCGATCTGTTTGTCTTGCTGCTTTTCCGCGAGGCCGGAAACGGCCACCGCCAGACGCCGCGGTGCCGCGTACGCCTTGAGGCTGCCGTACTCCAGTTCGGCGGCCTGCAGGCCGGAGGCGATCCCTTCGGCAAATGCTTCCATCAGGGTGTGCAGCGCTTTTGGCGGCAGTTCCTCGGTGCCCAGCTCTACCAGAAAATCCTGCGCCATTACTGCTTCTCCTCTTGCTTGGCTTCGGCTTCAACCTGTTCCGCCAGAATGTCGGCCTTGAGTTCTTCCGCTGCCAGGGGGAAGCCCAGGGCGCGGCGCGCATCGTAATAGGCCTGCGCTACGGCGCGGGCAAGACTGCGCACGCGCAGGATGTAGCGCTGGCGCTCGGTCACGGAGATGGCATGGCGGGCATCCAGCAGGTTGAAGGCGTGGGAAGCTTTCATCACCTGTTCGTAAGCCGGCAGCGGCAGGCCCAGTTCGATCAGCCGCTGGCTCTCGCGCTCACAGTGATCGAAGGTGTTGAACAGGAACTCCACGTCCGCGTGTTCGAAGTTGTAGTGGGACATTTCCACTTCGTTCTGGTGGAAGACGTCGCCGTAGGTGACCGGGCTGCCGTCCGGGTTACGGGTCCAGATCAGGTCGTAGATAGACTCCACTCCCTGCAGGTACATGGCGATTCGCTCGAGGCCATAGGTAATCTCACCGGTGACGGGGAAGCATTCGAGGCCGCCTACCTGCTGGAAATAAGTGAACTGGGTGACCTCCATACCGTTCAGCCATACTTCCCAGCCAAGACCCCAGGCGCCAAGGGTTGGGGACTCCCAGTTATCCTCGACGAAGCGGATATCGTGCACGGCCGGATCGACGCCCATGGCGCGCAGGCTGTCCAGGTACAGCTCCTGGATATTGTCCGGGGAAGGTTTCAGCACCACCTGGTACTGGTAATAGTGTTGCAGCCGGTTGGGGTTCTCACCGTAGCGACCATCTGTGGGGCGGCGGCAGGGCTGGACATAGGCGGCGTTCCAGGTCTCCGGGCCGATGGCGCGCAGGAAGGTGGCCGGGTGGAAGGTGCCGGCGCCCACTTCCATATCCAGAGGCTGTAGAATGACGCACCCCTGGCGCGCCCAATAATCCTGCAGGGCAAAAATCAGGCCCTGGAAGGTGCTGAGGTCGTATTGCTTGGACACCGCTATCTCCGGCTTTGATGTGTTCGGTCTGCCGCGCCTCTGGGCGCGGGCAAAGGGACGCAATTATAGCGGTAGCGGGTTACGCACTAAAGGCGCCTCCGGGGTGAATCGGCCGGGAATCCGCGCGCAGGTCAGTTGTCGCGCACATTTGGATAGGAAGTTTGGCATTGGATATCAAAGGGGCGCTGGCTGCCGGCGCACTGAAACTGGTGGGAAAACTGCCGCTGCGCTGGGCACGCCGCCTTGGCGCGACCTTCGGCTGGCTGGCGGTACTGTTCCGCGGTGAGAGCCTGCGGGTGACGCGTATCAACCTGAATCTGTGTTATCCCGGTATGGATCCGGCGGCGCGGGAGCGGCTGGCCCGGCGCAGTGTGGTTCATACCGCCATCACCGGCTTCGAGGTGGCGACGCTGTGGCGCCAGCCCTGGAGCCGCAGCGAGGACCTGATCATGCGGGTCCGCAACCAGCAGCTGCTGACCGACGGCGTCGACGAGGGCCAGGGGGTGCTGGTGCTGATGCCCCATACCGGCAACTGGGAAATCTTCGGCATGTACCTGGCCACCCTGGGCCCGTCCACGGCACTCTACGCGCCACCGAAGATTGCCGCGCTGGACCCGATTATCCGTGCGGGCCGCGAGGCCACCGGCACGCAGATGGTGCCCACCAACGTGCACGGGGTGCGCGCTCTGCTCAAGTCGCTGAAAAACGGCGATATCGTGATGGTGCTGCCGGATCAGGAGCCGGATACCTCCGGCGGCGATTTCGCGCCCTTCTTTGGCAAGCCGGCCCTGACCATGACCCTGGCCCACAACCTGCTGAAGCGCACCCGGGCCCGCTGTGTGTTCGGCTTCGGCCAGCGTGTTGAGGGCGGCTTCGAGCTGGTGTTCCTGCCCGCCGAGCAGGCCATTTACAGTGACGAGCAGAAAGTTTCCCTGGCTGCCATGAATCGCGGCGTCGAGGCCTGCATCGCCGAGGCGCCGGAGCAGTACCAGTGGGAGTACAAGCGCTTCCGCCGCGGCCCCGAGGGCAAAACCCGACTCTACGCCCGGGGCTGAAGCGCGCCCCGGCGGCGCCTCCGGCCGGGACCGCGGGTCAAAATCCCTGCAGCAGTCCCACCACCGTTCCCGTCATGCAGGTCGCCAGCAAACCGGCGAACAGGGCCCGGGTGGCCAGGTAGGCCACCTCCGCCGTGCGCCCGGGCACGATGGTGGAAATGGTGCCCACCACCAGCCCCAGGCTGGCAAAGTTGGCAAAACCGCAGATGGCGTAAACCAGAATCAGGTTGCTGTGGCTGGACATGGCCTCCGGGCCCAGCTCCGCCATCTTCTGGTAGGCCACGAACTCATTGAAAATCAGCTTGATGCTCATCAACTCGGCCGCCTGCGGAATATCTGCACTGTCCACGCCCATCAGCCATACCACCGGGTGGAACAGGATGGAGGCCAGGTATTCCAGGCTGATCCGCTCACCGAAAACGGCGCCGAGCAGGGCATTTACCAGGTAGATCAGTGCAAATAGCACCACGATCATGCCAATAATGTTGAGCAGCAGCTTCACCCCGTCTTCGGTGCCGCGTACCAGCGCATCGAGGGTGCTCTGGGCCTCGCTCTGTACGGTGGGCACGTGATGTTCGAGCCGGTCCGATGGGGGCACCCACATCTGGGCAAACAGCACGGCTGCCGGCATGCTGATCAGGGAGGCCACCAGGATATGCCCCGCCGGGTTGGCGACGATGTTTTCCAGCTGGCTGGCATAGAGCACCATGACGGTACCCGCTACCGTGGACATGGCGGCGGTGATCAGCAGGAACAGGGTCGAGCGCGACATTGACTGGAAGTAGGGCCGCACCAGCAGGGGCGCCTCGACAATGCCAAAGAATACGCTGGACGCCACACTGAAGGTTTGCAGGCCGTCGAGGCGCAGGGCTTTTTGCAGCAGAAATCCCAGGCCGCCGATGACCTTCTGCAATACTCCCCAGTAGAAGAGAATCGCGGACAGGGCGCTCATCACCAGTACAATGGGCAGCACCTGGAAGGCGATGATAAAGGGGCTGCCCGGACCATCCGCCACAAATGGGAGATCCGCGCCGCCCAGATAACCGAACATATAGCTGCTGCCTGCCAGCGCCGCCTGTTCCAGTGTCTTAACTGCGCTGTTGAGTCCCAGCAGCGCGCTCTGCACCCAGGTTACCCGGAGCATGATCCAGGCGACGGCGAACTGGAGTAACAGGCAGGCGAGGGTCATCCGCGGCGAGATCGCCCGGCGGTTTTCACTCAAAAGGATGGGGATGGCGGTAAATACCAGGATACCCAGAAGGCCTTGCCACATGAAAAACATTCCCCCTGCGCCAGGCGACGCGAATAAAAAAGATGACTGAAAACCCAGCCCCATCAATCTGGCGCTACTTGCCCAACGCGCTCTCTACCCTGCGCATTTTGCTGATCCCGTTGATCATCTGGCTGTCGCTGACCGAGCGGGCCGAGGAAGCACTGGCGGCCTTTATCATTGGTGCCCTGACAGACTTTCTCGACGGACAGCTGGCGCGGCGCTTTCACTGGCACAGCCAGGTGGGTGCCTTGCTGGATCCAGTGGCGGATAAATTGTTCGTGCTGTGTCTGATGCCTTTGGTCTGGCACCTGAGCTCCGTGTTGACACTGTTCGTGTGGCTGGTGGTGATTCGCTACGCACTGCAACTCAGTGTCTTCCCGGTACTGATGGGTTGGCTCAAGCGCCCGTTCAAGGTGGCGCCAAAACTGGTGCCCAAGTTTGCCACGGCGGTGGCCTTTCTGGTGCTGGGGCTCGGCTTCGCCCAGCAGGTGGCAATGGAGTGGACCCCACATTACGCTCCCAGTGGCAATTTCTTCGGCCAGTCCATCATGGCCGTCAGTGCCATCGGGTGCCTGCTGGAAACCTGGGTGCTGGTGACCTTCCTGCCGCGCTATTTCCAGATTATCGTCGGTACGCACGACACCTTCGAATAAGGTGGACCCTGACTTTCTGTGTGGCTCAGTGGCGCCAGAAGGCCGGCGTCAGCAGTACCAGCAGGGTGAAGATCTCCAGGCGCCCCATCAGCATGGCGAGAATCAAAAACCACTTGGCAAATTCATTGACCGAACCATAGTGCGCTGCCGCGTCACCCAGTGCCGGGCCGATATTACTCAGGCAGGAGGCGACGGTGGAAAAAGACGTAACGAAATTTTCCCCGGTGGCCATCACGATAATCGTGAGCACAAAAAACGACAGAATATAAACGGCAAAAAAACCCCACACCGCATCCGTTACCCGCTCCGGCACGATCTTGCCATTGACCTTGATTGGCACCACTGCATTAGCGTGTACCAGCCGGTTCAGCTCCCGCATACCGGACTTCATGATCAACATGCCGCGGACGGCCTTGATGCCGCCGCAGGTGGAGCCGGCGCAGGCACCGAGAATACCCAGCATCAACAGCACGTAGGGCAGAAAAGCCGGCCAGGCGGAAAAGTTCTCCGAGGCAAAGCCGGCGGTGGTGCCGATGGACACGACCTGAAAAACCCCGTGCAGAAAACTGCTGCCGGCCCCGAAAATGCCCTGGCTCCACAGGTACAGGCTGATCAGTACTGCGGCCACAATGGTCAGGGTCACCCAGAAGCGGAATTCGGAGTCTTTCCAGTAGTGGGACAGGGTGCGGTTGCGGAAGGCGAAGAAATGCAGGCCGAAATTGATCGCCGCGGTGAACATGAACACGATACAGATGGTCATGATGGCGTGATTGTTGGCGTAAAAGCCCATGCTGGCATCGTGGGTCGAGAAGCCGCCGTTGGCCACCGTGGAAAAGGCGTGGCCGACGGCATCGAAGACCGTCATGCCCGCCCACCAGTAGCCCACCCCACAGAGCACTGTGAGGATGATGTAGATCACGAACAGCGCCCGGGCCGTCTCCGCGATGCGCGGGGTCAGCTTGGTATCCTTTACAGGACCGGGTGTCTCGGCCTTGTATAGCTGCATGCCGCCGATACCCAGCATCGGCAGGATGGCGAGAGCGATCACGATCACGCCGATACCGCCAAACCACTGCAGCTGCTGGCGGTAATAGAGGATCGCGGGCGGCAGGCTATCCAGACCGGTAATCACCGTTGCGCCGGTGGTGGTGAGCCCGGAGATGGACTCAAAAATGGAATCGGTAATGCTGAGGTCCGGTTGCGGGCTGATGATCAGCGGCAGTGAACCGAAGCTGCCAAGTACGAGCCAGAACAGGGATGTCACGACGAAACCATCTCGGGTGCGCAGGTCCTGGCGCAGGTCGTGCACCGGCAGCCACATGAAGAGTCCGGTTACCAGCGTGATCACGAAGGCGGCGGAAAAGGCGGAGTGGGTGCCATCGTCATACCAGAGTGACACGCCGATAGGGGGCAGCAGCGTCAGGCTGAACACTGTCAGAAGTATTCCGAAAATTCGCGCAATTACTGCTATCCGCATCGGCGCAAGTCAGCCTGTTGTCAGAAGAAACTGAAGCCCACCTGGAACAGCTGCTCCACGTGGCGGGTGTGGCGGCGGTCCACCAGGAATACGATGACGTGGTCATCCGTCTGGACCACGACATCGTCGTGGGCGATGAGCACTTCGCTGCCGTGCTCTGTCTCGCGCACGATGGCGCCGATGGCAGCACCTTCGGGCAGGTCGATATCCTCGATTTTGCGCCCCACCACCTTGGAAGTGCGCTGGTCACCGTGAGCGATGACCTCGATGGCCTCCGCTGCGCCGCGGCGCAGGGAGTGCACATTCACCATATCGCCCCGGCGCACATGGGTGAGCAGGCTGCCGATGGTGTTCTGCTGCGGCGAGATGGCGATATCGATTTCACCGCCCTGCACCAGGTCCACGTAGGCGCGGTTGTTGATCAGTGTCATTACCTTGCGTGCACCCAGGCGCTTGGCCAGCAGCGACGACATGATGTTGGCTTCATCATCGTTGGTCAGGGCCAGGAAGACATCCGTGTCTTCAATATTCTCTTCCAGCAGCAGGTCCTGATCCGAGGCGCTGCCGTGCAGAATGATGGAGTTGGATAATTCCTCGGAGAGAAAGATACAGCGCTCGTGGCTCTGTTCGATGATCTTCACCGAGTAACGGTTTTCCAGCTTGTGCGCCAGCCGCAGGCCGATATTGCCCCCGCCGGCAATCGTGACGCGCTTGTAGCCCTGCTCGAGGCGGCGCAGCTCACTCATCACTGCGCGAATATCGGCGCGGGCGGCGATAAAAAACACTTCGTCACCGGCCTCAATAACGGTGTCGCCCTGGGGAATGATGGGGCTGTTGCGCCGGTAGATGGCGGCCACACGGGTATCCACCTTGGGCATATGCTGGCGCAGGTAGCGCAGCTGGTGGCCCACCAGCGGGCCACCCTGTACGGCGCGCACAGCCACCAGCTGTACACGGCCATCGGCGAAATCCAGCACCTGCAGGGCGCCGGGGTTTTCCATCAGGCGGGCGATATATTCCGATACCAGCTGTTCCGGGCTGATCAGCACGTCGATGGGAATGGCACCGGGATCAAACAGTTGTGGGTATTGCAGGTAGGAGGCGGCGCGCACCCGGGCGATCTTGGTTGGCACCCGAAACAGGGAGTGCGCGATCTGGCAGGCGGCCATGTTGGTCTCGTCGTTGTTGGTGACCGCCACCAGGATGTCGGCGTCCTCGATACCGGCTTCCAGCATGATATCCGGATGGGAGGCGTGACCGACGACCACGCCAATATCGATGCGGTCGCGCAACTCGCGTAACGTTTTCTCGTCACTGTCGATCAGGATGATGTCGTTGCGCTCCGAGGCGAGGCTTTCCGCGAGGGACCCGCCCACCTGGCCAGCGCCAAGAATGACAATTTTCATAGCTGAAAACAGCCGCCTTTATTATTTTGCCGCGGGCGTCAGCCTACGACTTCTGTAGCAGAGCGTAGTAAAAACCGTCACCGGCTTCCGGCCGGGGAAACAGCTGCCTTCCGGCTGGTTGGGCTACGCCCCACTCCCTGCCACACAGCAATTGCGGAGTATTGTCGCGCGCATCCGGGGTATCCGCAATGAAGCGCGCGACCACCTCAGTGTTTTCCGTGGGCAGGATTGAACAGGTTGCATACAGCAGGGTGCCGCCGGGCTTGAGTAATTGCCACTGGGCGCGCAGCAGGCGTGCCTGCAACTCCGCCAGGGCGGTAATGTCTTCGGCACGGCGCAGCAGCTTGATATCCGGGTTGCGCCGAATCACGCCGGTGGCCGAACAGGGGGCATCGAGCAGGATACGATCGAAGGGCTTACCATCCCACCAGGCTTCGGTCTCGCCGGCATCGGCACAGATGAGTTCCGCCTCGAACTCACCCCGGTCCAGGTTTTCAATGACGCGGTCGAGGCGCTCCTCGTCGATATCCAGTGCACTGAGGTGGATGCCAGGGGCCTGTTCCAGCAGGTGCGCGGTTTTGCCGCCGGGAGCGGCACAGGCATCCAGCACCCGTTCGCCCTCACCGGGTGCCAGCAGCAGCGCCGCCAGCTGGGCGGATTCATCCTGCACACTGATCTGCCCCTCGGCAAAACCGGGCAGGGACTCCACCGGGCAGGGGGAATCCAGGGTGATGCCAACGGGAGAGATCTCGCAGGCTGCGGCGTCGATACCCGCCTGCTGCAGCACCGCCAGGTAGTCATCCCGGCTCTGGTGTCGCGTGTTCACCCGCAATGTCATCGGCGGATTGGTGTTGTTGGCCCGGAAAATCCCGGCCGCCCCCGCGCCCCAGGCACCCTTGATGGCCTGTTGCAGCCACGCCGGGTGCATGGAGCTGAACTGGGGGTTACCGGACAGCTTGCGCTGCAGCGTCTCCTGGTTGCGCAGCGCATTGCGCAGCACACCATTGATGACGCCGGTGGCGCGATCGAGACCGAGACTGCGGGCGGCGTTAACGGTGGCGGAGATCGATGCGTGATCGGGAATGCGGGTGAATTCCAGCTGATACAGCCCCAGGAGTATCAGCGCGCGTACCTCGATATCCGCTGGCGGCTTGCGCAGCAGCTTGTCAGCCAGCAACTGCAGGCGCGGCGCCGTGCGGGCGCTGCCGTAACAAAGCTCCCGCAACAGGGGGCGGTCCCGTTCGGAGACACTTCTTTCCGCCGCGGGCAGCAGGCGCGCCAGTGAACCGCGGGACTGCAGCAGCTCCGCCAGTACCCGGGCGGCGGCGGCGCGCACATCAGTGCGGGATTGGTCATTCATGGAGGCTGAATTTTTCATGGGAATCAGGATTGACCCAGTCTGGTGCCGGGTGCCAGGAGTTGCGCGTGCCCCCGCAGCAGCTCGTCCGCGGACAGGGCTTTCTTACCCGGTAACTGCAACTGCTGCAGGCGCAGGGCTTCGCGTCCGCAGGCCACCAGGATGCCCTCGGCATCCGCACCGATAATGGTGCCGGGCTCATCGCTGTGGCAGCCGCGTTCCAGCTGCGCGCGGTAGATACGCAGACGTTGTTCACCCTTGTCATCCGCAACGGTCGTCCAGCACACCGGGAAGGGGTTGAACGCGCGAATGGTGCGCTCAATCTCCACCGCCGGGCGCTGCCAGTCGATGCGCGCTTCCTCTTTGCTGATCTTGGCTGCGTAATTGGCGCTGCTGTCGTCCTGGGGCTGGGGCGATGCGCTCCCCGCTGACAGCTGTTGCAGCGCCTCGAGCAGCGCCGGGCCGCCCAGTTGCGCGAGCTTGTCGTGCAGGCTGCCACCGGTCTCCCCGGCGCTGATAGGGCAGCGCCGCTCCACCAGCACCGGACCGGTGTCCAGGCCCGCCTCCATCTGCATGATGGCAACACCGCTTTCCGGGTCGCCCGCCTCGATGGCCCGCTGGATCGGCGCCGCACCACGCCAGCGCGGAAGCAGCGAGGCGTGCACGTTCACACAGCCAAGACGTGGAATATCCAGCACCGCCTGCGGCAGGATCAGACCGTAGGCAACCACCACCATGATGTCCGCCCCCAGCGCCTGCAGCTCGGACTGTGCGTCGGCATCCCGCAGGCTCTGCGGCTGGTAAACAGACAGGTCGTGTTGCAGGGCCAGTTCCTTGACCGGGCTTGCCAGTAGTTTCTTGCCGCGGCCGGCGGGCCGGTCGGGCTGGGTGTAAACGGCAATAACGCGATGTTCGCTGTCCAGCAGGGCCTGCAGGTGTGCAGCGGCAAAGTCCGGCGTGCCTGCGAAAACAATTTTCAGTGGCTCAGACATGGTTCTCTTATAAACGCAGACCGCCGGTGGTGGCCGGCGGTCTGATGGTCGGAAATCGGGTGGGGAGCTGCCCTGTCAGGCGCGCTGGCGGTGGGCTTTTTCCAGCTTGGAGCGAATGCGGTTGCGCTTCAGCGGGGAAATGTAGTCCACGAACAGCTTGCCATTCAGGTGGTCCACTTCGTGCTGGATGCAGACGGCCAGCAGGCCCTCCGCCTCGATAGCGAAGGGCTCACCCTCGCGGTCGAGCGCTTTTACACGCACGCGGCGAGGACGCTCCACCGTCTCATAAAAGCCGGGTACGGACAGGCAACCCTCGTCGTACTGGTGGTGCTCCTCTTCGAGCACCTCAATTTCCGGGTTGATGAACACCAGTGGTTCACTCTGGTCCTCGGAAACGTCGATGACCACGATGCGTTTGTGCACATTGATCTGTGTGGCGGCGAGACCCACACCTGGCGCGTCGTACATGGTCTCGAACATGTCATCCACCAGGGTGCGCAGCTCGTCGGTGACCTTGTCGACGGGCCTGGCAACCTCGCGAAGACGTGGATCGGGAAATTCTAGGATCTCAAGCTTGGCCATAACACCTGTGACAAACTTCTAGTAATCGTGGAACTTGCGCTGATAACATAATGATCGCGCTCGATATTTGCCGCAGGGAGCCCTTTATCTGCCGGTCTCGCGCCGGTGCTCTTCGGGTCTCCCGCCACTCTGGCCGTGGCCCGGCGCTGTGAATTATAGCGATAAAGAGCATAGGAATGCTTCCATGAGAAAAATTATTCTGGTCGCCGCGCTCCTCCTGGCGGCCATTGGCCTTCACGCGCAGGACGACGTTCGCCTCAACCCCGACTATCCCGATGTCTACGTTGTCCAGAAGGGCGACACCCTCTGGGATATTTCCGGGCGCTTCCTGACCCAGCCCTGGTACTGGCCCGAGATCTGGCAGGTAAACCCCCAGGTGGAGAACCCGCACCTGATTTACCCGGGCGATCGCCTGCGCCTGGTTTACGTGGCGGGGCAGCCGCAGCTGCAGCTGGAACGCGGCCCCCAGGCTTACAAACTCTCTCCGGTGGCTGATGCCAGCCGCCTGTCGCCGCAGGTGCGCCGCGAGGCCATCGATGACGCCATCCCGGCGCTGCCGCTGGATGCCATCAATGCGTTCCTGTCCCGCACCCGTATCGTCGCGCCGAACGCTTTCGAGGGAACGCCCTACGTGGTGTCCGGTGCAGACCAGCGCATCCTGATGGGCGCCGGTGAGAAGCTCTACGCCCGCGGCGACTTCCGCGATCCGCTGGCTTCCTACGGCATCTACCGTCCGGGCGACCTGTACACCGATCCTTACACCGGTGAGGTGTTGGGTATGCAGGCCCTGGATGTGGGCAACGTGGACCTCTACCAGCTGGATCCGGATCGCCGCCAGGATTTCTCCATCGCCACCATGCATATCACCCGTACCTCCCGGGAGATTCGCCTTGAGGATCGGTTGCTGCCGGCCGAAGAGCGCGCCATCGAAGCCTTCTTCCAGCCCAGCGCTCCCAGCGTGATGGTCGAGGGTGTGATCATGGGTGTCGAGGAAGGTGTGACCCAGATCGGCAAGTTCGATGTGGTGGCGATCAATCGCGGCCTGCGCGAGGGCATCGCCCCGGGCAATATCCTCGCCATCTACAAGCGTGGCGCCACTGTGCGCGATCGTATCGAGCGCGACGAGGTGAAGCTGCCTGACGAGCGCGCCGGAGTGATGATGGTATTCCGCACCTTTGAGAAAATGAGCCTGGCGCTGGTGATGGAAGCAGACCGTCCGCTGGAAGTCATGGACCTGGTGCGTAATCCCTGATGTTCCCTGTGAGGGTCCGCTGTGTCGGGCCCTCAAAACGACTCTTCTTTCGAGGTGCAGAGCATGGATGCGCTCACCGCCACCCTGGCCCTGATGCGACTGGAAGGCATGGGGCCGGGCCGATACTGGCAACTGCTGCAACACTTCCCCTCAGCCGTCGAGGCGCTTGAGCATCTTCCGCAAACCCTGCTGCAAAAACTTCCCGAACGGGCCCAGGCCCAGTGGCGGGAGTGGCAACAGTGCGGGGAGGAAAGTGCATTAGTACAGTGGGCCCGGCACGAACGCGCCCGCTGCGCGGATCTCGGAGTCACGCTGCTCTGTGCAGGTGGGGAAGACTACCCTCCGCTGCTGGCCGAAATTTCGCGACCGCCGCCCCTCCTTTATGTCCGTGGCCATGTCAACGCGCTGCGCTTGCCACAGATTGCGGTGGTCGGTGCGCGCCGCGCCACCAGTGCAGGCCTCGACAACGCCCGCGCCTTCAGCCGCGAGCTGGCCGCTGCCGGTTTTGCCATTACCTCGGGCCTGGCGCTCGGGGTTGATGCCGCCGCGCATCGCGGCGCCCTGGAGGCCGGGGGCGTGACCATCGCAGTGCTCGGCACCGGTATCGACCGTCTCTACCCGCGTCGCAATGCAGCCCTGGCGGAGGAAGTCCTCGCCCACGGCGGCGCACTGGTGAGCGAGTTCCCCCTCGGCACCGGTGCCGAGGCAGCCAACTTTCCGCGCCGCAACCGGGTGATCAGCGGACTTTCCCTCGGTGTGCTGCTGGTTGAGGCGGCGCTTCGTTCCGGGTCATTGATCACCGCCCGCCTGGCGGCAGAGCAAAATCGCGAGGTGTTCGCCATCCCCGGGTCTATCCACAACCCGCTGTCTCGGGGTTGCCACCGGGTGATCAGGGACGGCGCCGCACTGGTGGAGACGGCTGCGGATATCGTCAGTGAGTTGGGGGGACTGCTCAACGACCTGCCGGCGAGTTCCGATGGCGGTTCACACCAGGATGCGGGCCCGACGCAGCGACTGGGGGACGCCGAGCGGCGCCTGATTGGCGCACTGGGTGGAGATCCGCGCACTCTCGAGCAGCTCGCCCGCGATACCGGGCTCGAGGCGGGGACGTTGATGGCGCAATTACTGCAGTTGGAACTGGCGGGAATGGTGGAAACACTTCCTGGTGGATACCAGTTGACCGGCGAGGGGGCACGGCTCCTGGAGACGCTGGCCTGAGATCAACGCGGGACGCGGTAGTCGGCGCCAAGAGCTCGTTGCCGGCTGCCGGGCCGACAATACTGAAGGGTAGAGATAGAGACGCACCACCAGTGAGCACAACCCCACAGCGTCCGGGGTAACTTGTGCGGTGCAGGGCAATCCGCTAGATTGCCGCGTCTTTCGTATCCTTCACGCCGACCGTGTAAAGAGAGCCGAAATGAGCAAGCCATTTGTCAGCATCCTTATGGGGTCTGAATCGGACCTTCCGGTAATGGAGGCCACCTTTGGCGTACTGGACAAGCTGGATATTCCGTTCGAGGTCAAAGTCACCTCTGCCCACGGCACACCGGGGGAGACCAACAGCTATGTGACAGACGCCGATCAGCGCGGCTGTGCGGTATTTATCTGTGCTGCGGGAATGGCGGCGCATTTGGCCGGGGCGGTTGCTGCGGCGACCCTGAAACCGGTCATCGGCGTACCGATGGATACCGCCCTGAACGGTCTCGATGCATTGCTTTCCACGGTGCAAATGCCCGGCGGAGTGCCCGTGGCGACGGTGGCCATAGGCAGGGCTGGCGCTGAAAACGCCGCCTATCTGGCGGCGCAGATGATTGGCGTGACGGATACAGATCTGCATCAGAAGCTGGTTGATGTGCGTCGTGCCAACGCCGAGGCCACCGTCGCCAAGGACGCGCACTTGCAGAAGTCCCTGCAAGAGCGGAGTGCCCGGTAACGCGGCGGTCGTATCCGAACAGAGAGTCGCAATACCATGGCATTTCCATTACTTGATGTGCGCTTTGCCGCCCGAGCCATTGCCGCGGGGGCTGTTATTGCCCATCCCACCGAATCTGTCTGGGGGCTCGCCTGTGACCCGTTCAATCGGGATGCAGTGGAACGCCTGCTGCAACTGAAGAACCGGCCGGTGGCCAAAGGGCTGATTCTGGTGTCTGGTGACAGCGATGACTTCGGCGGGCTGCTCGACAACCTCTCTGCAGAGCAGCGGCAGAAAATGACTGAGAGCTGGCCCGGCCCGGTCACCTGGCTGGTGCCCCATTTCGGCCTGGTGCCGCCATGGATCAGTGGCGACCACCACTCTGTGGCACTGCGCTGTACTGATCATCCCTTCACCGCGGCGCTGGCCCACGCTTTTGGCGGCCCCATCGTTTCCACCTCGGCGAACCCCGGCGGCTGTCAACCGGCGCGAAGCAAATACCAGGTGCTGCGCTACTTTGGCGACAGCCTTGACTTCGTCGGTGGCGGCGCCACCGGGGGACGGCAATCTCCCAGCGAAATCCGCGACCTGGTCACCGGCCAGGTGATCCGCGCGGGCTGAGCCCAGTCAAAAACCCACCATTACAATCGAGTAGAACAATGAGTGAAGTGGATATCCACGCTGTCAAACGTTATCTGTTGGAATTGCAGGACCGCATCTGCCAGTCCCTGAGCGACGCCGACGGCAGCGCCTTTCACGAGGACAGCTGGGAGCGTCCGGGCGGTGGTGGTGGCCGCACCCGGGTGCTGGAGGAAGGCGGCCTGATCGAGAAGGGCGGCGTCAATTTTTCCCATGTGCATGGCAGCGGGCTGCCGCCGTCTGCCACCGCCAACCGGCCGGAGCTGGCGGGACGGTCTTTTGAGGCCATGGGTGTATCCCTGGTGATACACCCACGCAACCCCTACGTGCCCACCAGTCATGCCAATGTGCGCCTGTTCGTGGCGGAAAAACCCGGCGCCGAGCCGGTGTGGTGGTTCGGCGGCGGTTACGACCTGACCCCCTATTACGGCTTCGAGGAGGACGCGGTGCACTGGCATCGCACTGCCCGCGATGCCTGCGCGCCCTTTGGTGCCGAGGTCTATCCGCGCTTCAAACAGTGGTGTGATGACTACTTTCACCTCAAGCACCGGGACGAGGCGCGCGGCGTAGGCGGGTTGTTTTTCGACGATTACCACGAGGGCGGCTTCGACAATGCCTTTGCCCTGATGCGCGCTGTCGGCGACAGTTACCTGGAGGCCTACCTGCCCATTGTCCAGCGACGCCGGGAGATGGAATATGGTGAGCGGGAGCGGCAGTTCCAGCTCTATCGTCGCGGTCGCTATGTGGAGTTCAACCTGGTCTACGATCGCGGCACCCTGTTCGGCCTCCAGAGCGGCGGGCGCACCGAGTCGATCCTGATGTCACTGCCGCCGCTGGTGCGCTGGCAGTACGACTGGCAGCCGGAGCCGGGTTCGGCGGAAGCGAAGCTCTACACGGATTTCCTGCCGCCTCGCGATTGGGTCTGACCGATGGATAACAACAGTAAGGCGGAGATCAACAAGCTGTTTCTGGAGTACCGCCGTACTTTTGAAAGCGGGGATGCCCAGCAGGTCGCAGAATTCTATCGCTTCCCGCTGCACTATTACGCCGAGCATGGCAGCAAGGCCGTGGTGAGCCGGCGGGACTTTGTCGGCCTGGTGGAAAAGCTCCTGCGCCTCTACCGGCATCTCGGGGTCCAGCAGATTGTGGGCACGGTCAGCGATCAGATGGTTCTCAATCGTCACAGCAACCTGGTCTCTCTCAACTGGATACTGCTCCGCAGTGAGGGGGAGAAGACGGTTCAGCTTTACGATGCCGGCACCCGCTACCTGGTCGTCGAGACTGCGGATGGCCCGAGGATCGACGCACTTTTTGCCGGGGATGAAACCACCAAGTTGCGCCATGCTCTACGGACACTGCGCCGACCGGTTAACCGCTAGCAGGCTGTTCTAGACCGTTGAGAATAATCACAGGACATCATCCGTGACCGATAGCTATGCCGTGATCGGCAATCCGGTGGAGCACTCGCTGTCACCGGGGATTCACGCCGCCTTTGCTCGTCAGACCGGTGAGGATATCGCCTACGAAAAAATCACCGCGCCGAGGGATGGCTTTGAATCTGTGGCCCGGCGGTTTTTTGCCGCCGGGGGCCGGGGCCTGAATGTAACGGTGCCCTTCAAGCTGGATGCCTATGAATTTGCCGACCGCCTCACGGAGCGGGCGCGGGCTGCCGGTGCGGTCAACACCCTGGCACTGCAGTCCGACGGTGGCATCCTGGGCGATAACACTGATGGCGCCGGTCTGGTGGCGGATATTCGCAACAATCTCGGTTGGCCCATCGCCGGTGCCCGGGTGTTGATGGTCGGGGCCGGCGGCGCTGCCCGTGGTGCGATGTTGCCACTGCTCGAGCAGGGGCCGGCACAGGTTCACATCGCCAACCGCACCGCGATCCGCGCTGAGCGTCTGGCCCGGGAGTTTGCCCGGCATGGGGTATTGTCGGGGGGTGGCTTCGATAATCTCGATTCTCTGCAGGGCACCTTTGACCTTGTCATCAACGCCAGTGCCGCCAGTCTTTCAGGTGAGTTGCCACCTCTGCCCGGGGCGCTGATCGGCCCGGCCAGCCACGCCTACGACATGGTCTACGGCGCTCAGCCGACACCGTTTATGAGCTGGGCCGCAGAGCGGGGGGCAAAAACAGCCGACGGCCTGGGCATGCTGGTGGGGCAGGCGGCGGAGTCCTTTATGCTCTGGCGCGGAGTCAAGCCGGAGACTGCACCGGTTCTGCAGGAGCTGCGGGCACGGCTTCAGGCTCAATAACGAATCAATCGCTGTTTAAATCGGGGGGGAACCTTGCGGGAATTCTTGCGCAATCTATCGATGTGTTTTGCTGTCGGTGCCGCCGGCGGTCTGTGTTACGCGTTGGCCCTCTGGGCCATGGGGCGTTACGGGCTCTCTTACCGCCTGGGTGTGGATATTGCTCCCTATCTGTCCAACGCCTATCTGTACCAGCGCATTGTCTGGGGCGGCATTTGCGGGCTGGTATTGTTGCTGCCCTTCCAGCGAGCTTGGTTCAGCCGCGGGTTAATACTATCCCTGATCCCGGCAGGTGTACTGCTGCTGGTGGTTTTGCCCATGCGCGGCTATGGACCGGGTGCGCTTGGCCTGGGAACCCTGACGCCGCTGGTGGTGTGGCTGGCCTGCGCGGCCGGCGGCGTGATTGCTTCCGCGCTGCTGAGTGCCCAGGGCAAGTAACCTGTAAATTGAAACAACAACGGAGGGCGGCCACTGGCCGCCCTTTTTCGTTGTGGAGCCTCCACCCCCCCGGTCTGCGCCTGCAGTTGCGGGGGTAGATTCCGGAAGGGCCCAGCGTGAAAATTGGTCGCATCACCCGATTGGGTGATTCCCGAATCATCGTTCGGTTTTTATAGTTGTCGGCACGATAAGACGAATCACGAGCGGATTGGCGGCACTCATGTGCGACGAACAGACCAGGGCTGATGCCCTGCAGGCATTGCGGGACACCTCTTTCTTTCCCTATTGGCTGGATGCCCCCGAGCGCCCCCGGGACGAACCGGCCCTGCGGGGTTCTCACTCCTGCGACCTGCTGATCGTCGGTGGTGGTTTCACGGGTCTGTGGGCCGCGGTACAGGCCAAGGAGGCTAACCCTGAGCGGGATGTTGTCCTGATTGAAGCCCGCAGCATTGCCATCGGCGCTTCCGGACGCCCTGCGGCAATCCTGTCCACCTCGGTAATGCACGGATTGGCCAATGCCCAGCGCCTGTACCCGCAGGATATGGAGATCCTGGAACGCCTGGGTAAGGATAATCTCGACGGATTTCGCGAGACGATCGAGCGCTATGGTATCGACTGCGACCTGGAGTGGGGTGGGGAGCTGACGGTTGCCATCGGCGAGGAAGGCCTCGCCGATATTGAAAAGGAGTATGCGCTCTACCGTCACTACGGCCACGACGCCCACCTGCTCGATGAGCAGGCCGTGCAGCGGGAGGTGAAATCGCCGCTGTTTAAAGGCGGACTCTGGTCAAAAAAACGCAGTGGCACTGTGCACCCGGCCAAACTGGCCTGGGGACTGAAGCGGGTCGCTCTCGCGCTGGGCGTGCGGATTTATGAAAACTCGCCAATGGATAACAACGCCGAGAAAGATGGTGCAGTTCTGGTGAGCACCCCCCGGGGTAGTATCCGCGCCAACAAGGTACTGCTGGCCACCAATGCGTTTGCCGCCGGCAACAAGAAAATCCGCAAGCGGGTTGCCGCCATTCGCGATCGTATCGTGCTCACAGAACCCCTGACGGAGTCGCAGCTCGCAGCGATCGGCTGGCAGAACCGTCAGGGCATCTATGATACCCGCACCCAGTTGAACTATATGCGCCTGACTGCCGACAATCGCATCCTGTTTGGCGGCCGGCTGGATTATTTCTTCGGCAACAATACAGACCCGGACGAGGACAAGACACCGCCCCCTTATTTACGTCTGATTGACAATTTTTACCGCACTTTCCCCACGCTCAGAGATGTCCGCTTCAGCCATGCCTGGAGCGGCCCCATCGCACTGACAACGCGGATGGCTGTGCACTACCAGCACTACCACGGTGGAAGAATGTTGTACGCCGGTGGATATTCCGGCTTCGGGGTGACAGCGACTCGCTTCGGTGCGCGGGTGGCACTGGCAATCCTCGATGATGAAAAGGTACCGGAACGCGAATTGAAATTTGCCCGTACCACGCCGGCCTATATTCCGCCGGAGCCCTTCCGCTGGATCGGGGCCAAGATCACCATGTACGCCTTGGATACGCTGGATGAAAAGGGAGGCTGGCGCGTGCCCTGGGTGAGGCTGGTGGAATTTCTGGGTTTTCCTCTGACACCCAAATAGAGTCCTTGCGGAACACTGGTTTCCGTATAAACACTCTCTTGATTGTTTTTTTCTGCCATCGCGCAGAAGAGCGGGAAGTTAAATGTGCAGAGCAGCGAGGGGATCCGGATTGGTGCCGCTGTGATGGCGCAGAGCACTGATGAAAAGATAAAACAGTTCCGACTGCGAGCTGACATCGAGCTTGGCGTAGATGTGCTTGCGGTGGGTTTTAATGGTGTCGACGCTCGCGTCGAGTCTCTCCGCCATGGATTTGATCGAGTGTCCGCGCATGGTCATATGCAGTACTTCGCACTCACGGTGGGTCAGCACCGAGCTGCCAAAATGATGCAGCGCACTGTCCAGGCGCTTGCCGAAATTCTCCCGGCTTGGCATCGCCCTGTTGCGGTTGTGTATCCACCTCTTCAGGATCTTTTCCACCAGCGGTGACAGCGCCTTCAACAGAACCATCTCTTGCCGGGTAAAGCGTGCGCTGCCCGGGTCCGGGGCGCGACCAATCGACAGGCTGGCAATAACTCCCTCCTCACTGCGCACCAGGAAGCAGGCTTCGTCAATCAACCTGGCTTCGCGGTAGTAGACACGGAAGTACTCGGTTTTGCCGAATGCATCGGGAGCCACCTCACGCAGTAAGAAAAGGCCCTCCCTGTGCTCGTCCGCGGCGGACCGGTAAAAAGGATCCAGCAGGTAGGCACCATCCACGTAGCGGTCCACTTGCATACTGGGATGTTCATTGGCAAGGAGCCGGTGATGGGTAACTTCCGGTGAGCCATCCGCAGGGTAGAGGATCGCCATGCTGCTGTTGCCACGCACCAGCGCTTCGGTGCCCCTGAGCAGTTCGGCGATACGCTCTGAGTCAGAGTCGCAGTCCAGCAGGTTGGCAATGCATTGATGCCACTGGGCCAGGTCTGGGTTGCTAGTCATGCTGTCAGTCGGTTTGCGGTGGGTTTGCGAACGTGAAAAGCTCGTGCCCAGCATGACAGGGCCGGACACAGATCCCGCACCCTGACAGCTGGCAAAGCCCAGGGACGGTATTGTGGGACGCGTCAGGCAAATGCTCAGCTCTGTACCTGCTCCGCGAGCAGGTAATCATTTTTCAGTTTCACGTAATTCTGCGCTGAGTAGCGGAAGAACTCCCGCTCTTTGTCACTCAGTGGGCGGGCCTGCTTACAGGGGGCGCCAACATACAGGTAGCCGCTCTCGAGCTTTTTGCCCGGCGGCACCAGGGCTCCTGCGGCCAGTACCACCTCATCTTCGATCACCGCGCCGTCCATGACGATGGAACCGATGCCGACCAGCACCCGGTTGCCCACGGTGCAGCCGTGCAGGCAGGCCTTGTGGCCAATGGTCACGTCGTCGCCGATTACCAGGGGCCAGCCATCGGGATTAAAGGGGCCGGCGTGGGTAATGTGCAGCACGGCACCATCCTGGACGCTGGTGCGGGCGCCGATACGGATGCGATGCATGTCTCCACGCACCACCGCCATTGGCCATACGGAGCTGTCCTCGCCGATGGCGACATCTCCAATCACGGCGGCCTGGGGATCCACGTAGACGTTGTCGCCGAGCTGGGGATACTTCTGATCTGCGCCATTACCGTGGGCACGCAGTGGGGACATGGACAACCTCCTGTACAATCGGGCTCTGATTTACTCCCCTATGATAACCGCTAGCAAGGCTGTCGCGATGCCGACGCGAGCCAACGGTAATCTGAAATAAGGTGTTTTATGTCAAACCCGCTGCAAGACCTCCCGCTCCTCCCCAGCTTTGACCGGCTCGACCCTGAGCACGTCCCGGCGGCCATCGATGCCCACCTCGAGGCGTGTCGTGCCAGGCTGCAGACGGGCCTTTACGAGCCGGGTTGGGACACCACGCTGTCGCCCCTGGATGAAGCCCACGACCGGCTCAGCCGGGCATTTTCCCCGGTAAGCCACCTGAACAGCGTACTCAGCGGTCCCTGGCGTGCCCCCTATGAAGCCGCGCTGGCCAAGATCACCGACTACTGGACCGAGCTGGGCCAGAACCGCGAACTATACGAGGTTTACCGCCTGCTCGCCGATAGCCCGGAGTTCAGCCAGTGGCCCCAGGCGCGCCGCAAGAGCATCGAGCTGGGTTTGCGTGACTTCCGCCTCGGCGGTGTCGCCCTGGAGGGCGAGGAGAGAGCGCAGTTTGCCGCCAACAGCCGCCGGCTCTCAGAGCTATCCAGTACCTTTGCCAACAATGTGCTCGATGCCACTAACGCCTGGAGCTACCGCACGGAGGATGAGGCCGAGCTCTCTGGGCTACCCGACACGGCACTGGCAGCAGCCAGGGCTGCCGCGGAAAGCCGCGGTGAGTCGGGCTGGATGATCACCCTTGACGGGCCCAGCTACCTGGCCGCGATGACCCATGCGGACAATAGGGAGCTGCGCCAGATGGTCCATCAGGCTTTCGTCTCCCGTGCATCCGATCAGGGCACAGATGCCGGTCGCTTCGACAATACGCCGGTGATGACCGAGATTCTCGCCCTGCGGGCCCGGCAAGCGCAGTTGTTGGGCTTCGAAAACTACGCCGACCTCTCCCTGGCCAGTAAAATGGCAGAGAACAGCAGCACGGTACTGGAGTTCCTCCACAACCTCGCCCGCCGCGCGCGGCCCGCCGCCGAGCGCGAGTTTGCGCAATTGCAGGCCTTTGCCAGCACCGAGCTGGGCCTGGACCAGCTGCAGCCCTGGGATATTGCCTGGGCCGCAGAAAAGCTCAAGCGCGATCGCTATGCGGTGAGCCAGGAAGAGCTGAGGCCCTACTTCCCGTTCCCCAGGGTGCTGTCGGGACTCTTTGCCGTGGTGGCGCGCCTGTTCGGTGTAACGGTAGAGGCCGACCCCTCCGTTGCCGTCTGGCATCCGGACGTGCAGTTTTTCTGGCTGAAGCGGGATGGCGACAAGCTGGCGGGTTTCTACCTGGATCCTTTCGCCAGGGAGAAAAAGCGCGGCGGTGCCTGGATGGACACTGTCACCACGCGCCGCCAGGGCAGCGACGGCCTGCAGTTACCGGTGGCCTACCTGGTCTGCAATTTCAGTCCGCCTGCCGGCGGAAAGCCCGCACTCCTCACCCACTATGAAGTGACGACGCTGTTCCACGAGTTTGGACACGGCCTGCATCACATGTTGACGAAAGTGGACGTGAGCCCGGTTTCAGGTATTAACGGTGTGGCCTGGGATGCCGTCGAGCTACCCAGCCAGTTCCTGGAAAACTGGTGCTGGGAGCCCGAGGCAATTGAGATGATTTCGGGTCATTACGATACCGGTGAGCCCTTGCCCGAGGTCCTGTTGGAAAAAATGCTGGCCGCGAAAAATTTTCAGTCCGCCATGTTCACTGTGCGGCAACTGGAGTTTGCCCTGTTTGATTTCCGCTTGCACTCCCTCGAGCAGAGCCCGTCTGCCGAAGAAATCCAGGCTCTGCTCGACGAAGTGCGTAGGGAGGTGGCCGTGGTGCCGGTATCACCATTGAACCGCTTTCAGAATAGCTTCAGCCATATCTTTGCCGGTGGCTATGCGGCAGGGTACTACAGCTATAAATGGGCGGAAGTCCTGTCTGCAGATGCGTTTTCCCTGTTTGAGGAAAATGGAATCTTTGACCAGGAAACCGGCGGGCATTTTCTGCAGACTATCCTGGAGCAGGGGGGCAGCCGCGACGCCCTGGAGCTATTCACGGAGTTCCGCGGGCGCGGACCGGAAATAGACGCCCTGCTGAGACACTCCGGCATCGAGTCCTGACCGCACACTGAAAGAGGTACGCTATGCGGGATGAAGAAAAGAAAGCAGTGAAGAAGCGCTTTATCGCGGGGGCGGTCTGCCCCCGTTGTAGTGAAATGGATACCATCGTCAATTACCGTATCGGGGAAAAAAACTACCGCGAATGTGTCTCCTGTGGATTCAAGGATGAAATTCGCCTGCAGTCGAGTCCTGCAGAGATACCGACGCGCGTCAATGAACGGCGTCGTCAGGAGGAAATAGAGGCTCCGGTAAAAATTCTCGATCCCTCCTCGGGGAAGCAGAATAAAAAAGACAATAAAAACCGTCACTAAAGCGGGGTTTCTGCTCTGTGAAAAAAACAATCCCGCTGTTCGCAGTACTTGGCGGATTGCTCATCTGCGCTTCGCTGGTCTGGGGAGAGTGGCAGCGCCGGCAACAGATGGATCGCCAACAGGCCGCGCACCTTCTCTCCAGTTGTGTCAATCAGGGGTTGCTATCCCTGTTCAGGCTGCAGCGTAACGACTGGGGGACCAAGCCGGACTTTCATCGCCAGGAGGAGATCTCCCTGCAGGTAGCGGTGGCTGAGTTGCCAGAAAAAATTCTCGACACCGAGCCCGGGCGTCGGGCCGTCGAAGCAGAACAGCTTTGTGCCTCCATGACGGAAAACAGTATTCGCCAACACGGCACGATTTATGGTCCCCTTGGTGATCTGGCCCAGGATGGCGTGCTGGACCCGGCAAGCCTGACTGAGCGCAAGGCCAGCAAGCGTCAGCAACGGAAGATTCGCCGGCTCCGGGTTTCCGCACAGGCTGCCGATCGCTATCTGGAGGATCTCAGGGTAGATCTTTCCGCAAAGCTTGCAGCCAGTGCGCTGGACAGCAAGACGCGGCAGCTCGTGGAAATGGAAATACAACGCGAGGTGTTGGACTACTATCAGCCGGGTAATTTCTCCCGCGATAGTATCGAGCATTACCTCTCCCGCAGGGAAAAATTGATACAATTACTGGCCGATAATCCCGATGGCTATTCGATTCGCAGTGGTGCCCTGTATTTTCACAACGCCGGACTCCGCCGCCGCGTCGACAGTCTCTATCGGGCCCTGTTGCAGGGGCATGGAAAATTTCTTGCTAACTGGAAACAGGTGGTTCGTCACCAGCAGCGGCCACTGAGTACCAGTCAGGGTGTTTGAAAAAATCAAACGGGCACCGGGACTGACGCTGATTCACAAAGCGCCTTTTTTACGATCGTTCTGTTGAATGCTTTTGCTGGATGGTCTTGATAGAAGTCGCACAAAAAGAACCAGCGGATCAGACTGCGAAACGGATCCGCCCAAGCTCTCCATCCTGCGTACTCTTATTGTGATCGGCTTGCGCACACTCTGGTGCCAGGAAATGATTGAGCCCGGACGCTGGTTAGCGTTTACGTACAGGCTGTCAGTGAAGAACCTCCATTGCTGGCTCCATTTCAGGAGCCAGTAGGCGGATTTGCATTTCTTGTGCGAAGTCTGGCCAGCAGCCCGGCGTGGCGGAGTGACACTGACGCCCGACAATCAGTGCCACAACGCGCTCGCTCGCCAACTGTACGTCATCGAAGTCCCGTGCTGCCCTCAGGCAGATGCGGTCCAATGCAGCCGCCCTGTCCTCACCAATCAATTCCCGGGTTACCAGGTTCGCCACCATGGGGTCCATTGGCAGTAATGGTATGCCAAAGGCGAATTGCAATCGGTCATTGGCCTCCTCGAGAAGGCGGTGGCAGAGGTAACCGTATGGCAGCAGCTCTTGCAGAGAGAGTGGCTGTCCCATCGAGCTGGCTGTGCGCTCTGCCCTGGCAAAAGTGCGGCGGGCAAGGCGCCGCATCGTCCGCGTGGAAATCCCGGCAGCATGGCATAAGTTGACCATCTGCTCGAGCCAGCTCGGCAGCGCCTCCAGGTAACGGACGGCAAAGGTCGAAAGTATCAACATTCCGTCGCCCGGTGGCAGGTGGACCGTATGGTGTAGTGCGTGCAGGTTTTCGCGCAGGCTGCCGGGGAGGGATCCATTGCGCTGTTCGGCTGCCACAGTGCGCTGGATGACATCTTTGATGGTCTGGTATTCGTTTTGCGCCATATACCGGTACTGTCAACGCCGGAACCCTCAGGCCGCTTTCGTTACCTCGATACTGCTTTGAGCGAGATGCGGATTGCATCCTTGCAGTCGGAGTAGCTTGCTATCGCTGGCAGAAGAAACCGGTATCGCCCTTTTAGATCCAGATTTTTTTCCAAGTGTAGTAGTAAAAATAGATGAGCAGACCGATGGACCGTGCGGTAAACCACAAAAAAAGGCTGAACCAAACGCCATGGTTGTTCCAGGACTGGGTGAGCCACCAGAAAGGCAAAAAAACCAGGGCTGTGGCCACAAACATGGTGTCCCGCATCTGTCGACTTTTTCCCGCGCCGATAAAGACTCCATCGAGTTGATAGCTCCAGACAGCGATCAGTGGCAGGGCGCACAGCCAGCCATAAACATTGCGTGCTTCTGTCAGGACTGGGGCGAGATTCGTGAACAATGGAAGAATCAGGGGCTCTCCCGCAATAAAAACCAGCGTGATCACCAGTGCCGTGGCCAGTGCCCAGTGACCCGCAGCGCGAATAGTCGCCCGGAATTGTCGCTGCGACTGCCGGGAAATGGCATCGCCCACCAGCGCTTCGGTAGCGTGGGCGAAGCCATCCAGTGCGTAAGAGGTCATCATCAGCAACTGGATCAGGATGGCGTTCGCAGCCAGTACCGTATCCCCCTGCTTGGCTCCCTGGGCGGTGAAGAATGCGAAAGTAAACAGCAACAGCAAGGTGCGAAAGAACAGGTCTGTATTGATGCGCACCAGTTCCTTCCAGGGCCCCCCAGCGCGCCATGGCCAAAAATCACTTCGGTCCAGAATCCGCCTGATGGATGAAAATATGTTCCGATCGACGCGACGCAACAACGACAGCCCGAGGGCGAATGCAAAAATGTCCGCGCATACCGTTGCAAGGGCCGCGCCGCTAGCGCCCATGCCCAAGCCAATAATAAACAGCACGTCGAGTGCAATATTCAACAGGTTGGCGGCAAGCAACATGTAGAGAGGGGCGCGACTGTCCTGCCGGCCGATGAAAAATCCCAGCAGGGCAAAGTTGGCCAGGGCCAGCGGGGCGCTGAGCAGGCGGATTTTCAGGTAGGTTTCGGCGTGCGGTGCGGCCTCGGCACTGGCGTTCATCCACTGCACAGCACTGCCCATCAGCGGCCAGGCCATGGGAACGAGCAGAGCACCGAGGCAGACGGCGAGGGCGAGGGCCCGAACCAGCCAGGATTCACCCCCGTCGGCACTGCGGGCCACGAGGCCGGTGGTTCCCATGCGAAGGAACCCGAACGCCCACAGCAGCATGCTGACCACTGCCGCGCCGATGGCGACCCCGGACAGGTATTCGGGCGAAGGCAGGTGGCCAAGGATCGCCGTATCCACCACACCCAGGAGGGGTACGGAAACATTGCTCAGGATCATGGGCCAGGCGAGGTTCCAGACCCGGCGATGGTAGCTGACGGTATTTTGTGACTGCGGCATCCGGAAGAGACTTAAGTTGGCGGATTAATTGACTTTTTGCTGGCGATGTGTTCCTGTTGATGGTGCAAGTAGATGCAACAAAAACAGGTTGTTGGTTGTACCTTCCGGACGACGACATCTGAAGTAAAATCTTTTACAAAGAATAACAAGTTGCACTGACGGCAGTATCGCGGGACCCCCTTCCCGCCCAGTGTATGTAGTCTTGTGTTACTACAGCATGTCCACAAAGAATGTGTGGATTAGCCCGTGGATCGGTGTGTTCGGTCGCGGCGACTCCAGTTATCCGTGCGTAGCCAACGGCTGAAGATAATAATCACGACTCTCCATCAGGGGGTGCGGGCCGCAGCGGTGCTTCTCATCTAGGTGCGTTTTCATCTAGGAACAGTGCCGGTTACGGTCGATCTCCGGCTGGAGGATCGCTATACACGGAGATCTGTAGGCGATGTTGAGAGGCTTCAATCGGCTGTTCGCCTTGGTGGCCACGGCGCTGCCCGCCGGCAGTATTGTGGCGGAGGAGAAGGCACCAGAGCGCTGGGGGGTCAACATGCCCCGGGGGGTCACGGAGGTCGCCCAGACCACCTACGACCTGCACATGCTGATCTTCTGGATCTGTGTCGCCATCGGCGTGCTGGTGTTCTCGGTGATGTTCTACAGCATGTGGCGTCACCGCAAGAGCAAGGGCTATAAAGCGGCCCAGTTCCATGAAAGCACCGCGGTGGAGCTGGTCTGGACCATCATTCCAACGGTCATTCTGATCCTGATGGCGATTCCCGCCACCAAGACCCTCTACGATATTTACGACACCGAGGAAGCCGAGCTCGACATCATGATCACCGGCTACCAGTGGAAGTGGAAATACGACTACCTGGGTGCCGATGTCTCCTTCTTTTCCAATCTCTCCACACCCCGCGCCCAGATCGATAACCAGTTGCCCAAGGGTGAGAGTTACCTGCTCGAAGTGGATGAGCCGGTGGTGCTGCCAGTGGGCAAGAAGGTTCGCTTCCTGATTACCGCCAATGACGTCATTCACGCGTGGTGGGTCCCGGATCTGGCAGTGAAGAAGGACGCTATCCCGGGCTTTATCAATGAGGCCTGGACGCGCATCGACGAGCCCGGCATCTATCGTGGTCAGTGTGCGGAACTCTGTGGCAAGGACCATGGTTTTATGCCGATTGTGGTCAAGGCCGTGCCCCAGGCCGAGTACGACCAGTGGCTGGAGCAGCGCGCGGCGGAAGCGGCAAAAATGCGTGAGCTGACCGAGAAGACATTTACCTTCGACGAGCTGATTGCCCGTGGTAAGGAAGTGTACGACCGCAACTGTGTTGCCTGTCACCAGGCGAATGGCCAGGGCGTACCGCCCACCTTCCCGGCCATTGCCGGTTCAGCCATTGCCACCGGTCCGCTGGCAGAACATCTGAGTATCGTGGTGGATGGTTCAGAGAAGAATCCTGCCATGCAGGCCTTCGGTCCCCAGCTGTCGGAAGCGGATATTGCGGCGGTCATCACCTATCAGCGCAATGCCTTTGGCAATGATATGGGCGATACCGTGCAGCCCATCGACATCCTCAATTTCAAGAATAACCAGCAGTAGGAGCCGAGAGGAAAAGAGTTATGGCACACGGTCCCCAACCCGGATTATCCCGGTGGCTCTATACCACCAACCATAAAGATATCGGCACCATGTACCTGTGGTTCAGCTTCGCCATGTTCCTGCTTGGCGGCTGCATGGCGCTGGTGATTCGCGCAGAATTGTTTGAGCCCGGCCTGCAGATAGTGCAACCGGAATTCTTCAACCAGATGACCACCATGCACGGGCTGATCATGGTCTTCGGAGCCGTGATGCCGGCCTTCGTCGGGCTGGCCAACTGGATGATCCCGATGATGATCGGGGCTCCGGATATGGCCCTGCCACGCATGAACAACTGGAGTTTCTGGATTCTGCCCTTCGCTTTCGCGATGCTGGTATCAACCCTGTTCATGGATGGTGGTGCCCCGAACTTCGGCTGGACTTTCTACGCGCCGCTGTCCACCGAGTATGCGCCGCCCAGTGTTACCTTCTTTATCTTCGCCATTCATATCATGGGTGCTTCGTCGATCATGGGGGCGATCAACATCATTGCCACCATTCTGAACATGCGCGCACCGGGCATGACCCTGATGAAGATGCCGCTGTTTGTGTGGACCTGGCTGATTACCGCTTACCTGTTGATTGCGGTAATGCCGGTGCTTGCGGGTGTGGTCACCATGATGCTGATGGACATCCACTTCGGCACCAGCTTCTTCAGTGCCGCTGGTGGTGGTGATCCGGTTCTGTTCCAGCATGTGTTCTGGTTCTTTGGGCACCCCGAGGTGTACATCATGATTCTGCCGGCCTTCGGTATTGTGTCGGCGATCATCCCAACCTTCGCGCGCAAGCCGCTGTTCGGTTACAGCTCGATGGTATATGCGACGGCTTCTATCGCCTTCCTCAGTTTTATCGTCTGGGCACACCACATGTTCACAGTGGGTATGCCTATCGCTGGGGAACTGTTCTTCATGTACGCCACCATGTTGATCGCCGTACCCACCGGGGTGAAGGTGTTTAACTGGGTGACTACCATGTTCCGCGGCTCGATGACCTTCGAAACCCCGATGCTGTTCGCAGTGGCATTCGTCATCCTGTTCACCATCGGCGGTTTCTCCGGGCTGATGCTTTCCATCGCACCGGCGGATTTCCAGTATCACGACACCTACTTCGTGGTTGCACATTTCCACTATGTACTGGTGCCGGGCGCGATCTTCTCCATTACGGCCGCGGTCTATTACTGGCTGCCGAAATGGACCGGCAACATGTACAACGAAACCATGGGTAAGGTGCATTTCTGGCTTTCCTTCATCGGCCTCAACGTCACTTTCTTCCCCATGCATTTTGTAGGGCTCGCGGGAATGCCACGCCGTATTCCCGACTATGCCCTGCAGTTTGCGGATTTCAACCAGATCGCGAGTGTCGGCGCTTTCCTGTTTGGCGCCTCACAGCTGGTTTTCCTGTTCAATGTCATCCGCACCATCCAGGGCGGTAAAAAGGCGACTGATGAAGTATGGGAAAATCCGGAAGGACTGGAGTGGACCGTCGCCTCTCCGGCGCCATACCACACCTTCAGCACGCCGCCTGCTGTGCGCTGAGGAGTAGGTGGTGATGACCTGGAGTGAAAATGCAAAGGTCACTGCAAAGCTGCTGACGCTCGCCGTCAGCATGCTGGTCTTTGCAATTTTTGTGATGCCACCGCTTTACGATGCCTTCTGCGAGATCACCGGTCTGAATGGCAAGACCGGTACCAAGTACGAGGCGGTGCCCGCCGCTGTGGATCGGGAAAGGCTGGTGACAGTGCAATTTGTCGCCAGTAATAACGAGAACATGCCCTGGGCATTTCGCCCCAGTGTGGTTTCCGTGAAGGTGCATCCGGGGGAGGCCATGGACACGGTCTTCCTCGCGGATAACCCAACCGGAAAACTGATGGTGGGTCAGGCCATTCCGAGTGTGGTGCCTTTCAAGGCGGCACAGTATTTCCACAAGACGGAATGTTTCTGCTTTAACCAGCAGACCCTGGCTGCAGGGGAGAGCGCCGAGCTACCCCTGCGATTTATCATCGACCCGGATCTGCCAGCAAGCGTCAATACCATTACCCTTTCCTATACGCTGTTTGATGTCACGGAAAGAGTTTCAGTCAATCGCGAGTTCGATAACAACAATACCGGCTCCGAGCGAGAGGGATAAAAAACTATGGCCACTGAAAGCAGCTATTACGTACCCGAGCAGTCGCGGCTGCCCATCTTTGCCACCATCGGCCTGTTCATGATTGCGTTCGGCGCCGCAAACTGGATCAACGGCGGCAGTGCCTACATATTTTTTGCCGGATCGCTGGCGATGGCGGCAGTGCTCTGGTTCTGGTTCTCGGCGGTCATCCGCGAGAACATGGCCGGCCTGAACAGCGACCAGCTAAAACGATCCTATGTCTGGGGAATGGGCTGGTTTATTTTTTCTGAGGTGATGTTCTTTGCCGCGTTCTTCGGGGCGCTGTATTACATTCGCACGTTCGCACTGCCCTGGCTAGGCGGTGAGGGTGATCGCGGGACCTCGAACATGCTGTGGGAGGGTTTTGAGAACAACTGGCCGTTGATGGTGACTCCGGACGCTGCTGCGCATGGCGATGCGGCCAAAATAGTCGGCCCCAAGGACATCATCGACCCCTGGCACCTGCCGCTGCTGAACACAATTATCCTGCTCGCTTCCAGCTTTACCGTGCATGTGGCCCATGTTTACCTGAAGAAAAACAAGCGTAAAGCTTTCAATATCTGGCTGACCGCCACCGTAGCATTGGGCTTCACGTTCCTCTACTTTCAGGCAGTGGAATACTACGAGGCATACGTGCACCTGGGCCTGACCCTGGAATCCGGAATTTACGGCACCACCTTCTTTATGCTGACCGGTTTCCACGGGGCGCACGTCACGCTCGGTACCATCATGTTGTTGATCATGCTGTTGCGATCGGTCATCGCCCAGCATTTCAAGCCGGACGATCACTTCGGATTTGAGGCGGCCAGCTGGTACTGGCACTTTGTAGATGTAGTGTGGGTGGCCCTGTTTATCTTCGTCTACGTGTTGGGCGGCTAGCGGGAGAGAAGAGCAGCGGGCTGCGGCCCGCTGCGATTAATCATTCTGCTCTAGTATTTATTGGCCCAGGGTGCCGTGTTGGATAGGATGCCGCTGTCGAAGCCATACCAGATGGCGATCAGCAACAGCGCAGCCAGGGAGATACGGATCCCAAGGGCATAGAGGGTGCGTTTGGATTCAGGCGCACCCATATCCCGCAACAAAAAGAAGAGAGCGCTGGACAGGCTGACCAGCACCGCGAGAAACAACAGAACAATTAAAACTTTCAGCCACATATTTATTCGCCATTTGATGTAGGGGCCTGAAGTAAAGGCTAATCGGCATGACAGTAAACCACACCCCGGCGCACTCGCAGACTGCCAGTGTAGCATTGATCCGCAACTGGCCGGTCACCTTCCTGAGTGCCGGCCTCCTGCCCCTCCTGCTCGCGCTGGGCTTCTGGCAGTTAGACAGAGCCGAGGAGAAAGCACGTATTCTGGCGACCATCGATGGCCGGTTGGGTGCACAGCCCAGGAGCCCTGCAACTCTGGATGAACTCAGGGCCTATACGCCGGTCAGGCTGATGGGTTTCTTCACTGGTGAGCTCTTCTATCTGGACAATCGTACTCGTGACGGCAAGGTCGGCTACGAAGTCCTGCAGGTATTCGTCACGGGTGGTGAGCGCTGGCTGGTAAACCGGGGTTGGGTGGCCGCAGAACCGGGGCGCCAGACGTTGCCGGTGGTGTCCTGGCCGCTGGCAGCGAAATGGATTACCGGATTTCTCTACCCTGCCGATAATGATGGAACGTCTTCACCCATGGCAATGGAATTTGATTCCGGTCCGGGCGTTGAACCGGAACGACTGCAGCGGATTCAGGCAGTGGGCCAGGATCTGCTCGGGTCGCTCGAGCTGGACCAGCCGGCCTGGACTATCCGGTTGAGTGCGGACTCCGACACTGCACTGAATACCGGGTGGGAGTTCGTCAACAATTCCCCGGCGAAGCACACAGGTTACGCCGTGCAGTGGTTTGCGATGGCCGCTGCGCTGTGTATTCTGTGGTTAAGCGCGGCCACCAATATTCCCGCGATGATAAAAAACAATAATTACAAAAGAGGAAACGGATCGTGAGCCAACTATCACAGGCTGGCACCAGTGCTGGCGATGGCGACCGTGAGCGTGGCGCCTCTGTCGGTCGGCTGCAGGGCCTCGCCCTGATCGCCGCCGTCGCCCTGCCCATCGTTGCCGCCTACGTCGTTTACTACACGGGTCTCGGTATGCCGGACGGGACCGTCAATCAGGGCCAATTGGTCGAGCCACCGGTGGATGTCAAAGGGCTGACCCTGCAGGAATACACTGATCGCCCGGCCCCTCAGCCCCTGTCCCTCGGCACGGCCCCGGCAAAATGGCGTTACCTGATTTTGCCCGATGGTCCCTGTGAAGGTGCCTGTGAATCGCTGCTCTACACCAGCCGCCAGGTGCATATCCGCCTTTCGGAAAAAGCGGAGCGGGTCGAGCGCTTGTTTGCCTCGGTGGTCCCCCTGCCTGCGGAACAACAGGCCGCCCTGGCTGCCGAACATCCGCGGCTGCGTTTCGTCAGCGTAGAGTCCGGGGCATATGAGGCCCTGCGCACCGACAGCGGGGCGCGCGCCGGAGAGGGCCCGCGGCTGTTGCTCGTGGACCAGGAAGGCTTCGCCATGATGCGCTATGACAATGAAAACACCGGCAATGAGCTACTCAAAGACATCAAGCGTCTGCTGAAGTACTCCTACGAGCAGTAACAGAGGTAAGGGGAGAGTGATGGGAAGACATCCAATGGCGGCGCAAGAGAGTGCTGCACACACAGACTGGCGCCTCCGCCTTGCCCTCGCGGGCACTCTGCTTGCGGTGGTGGTTGTGGTCCTCGGGGCGTTTACTCGCCTGGTTGATGCGGGGCTGGGCTGCCCGGACTGGCCAGGCTGCTATGGTCATCTCACATGGCCCGATGAGGAGCATGAAATCCTCAAAGCCAATCAGGCCTTCCCCCACGCACCGGTAGAGACCGACAAAACCTGGCCCGAGATGGTGCACCGCTATTTTGCCGGAGCATTGCTGTTGCTGGTCGGCGGGCTTACCGTGCTGGCCTGGCGTCGTCGCGGCCAGCGCGCCTTCAAACAAACCCATTTTCTGCTGGCGCTGATCATCCTTCAGGCGGCGTTTGGCATGTGGACCGTAACGCTCAAGCTGTGGCCGCAGGTGGTCACCGCCCACCTGCTCGGCGGCATGGCCACCCTCGCCATGCTCTGGCTGATCGTCGAGCGTCTGCGCAACCGGGGGCGGACCATTCCGGTGCACGAATACCGTGCACTACAGAAGATTCGGCCGCTGGCAATTGTTGCCGTGGCGGTGGTGGTGCTGCAGATCGCGTTGGGCGGCTGGACCAGTTCGAATTATGCGGCCCTTGCCTGTGCTGACTTCCCCACCTGCCACGGCGAGTGGTGGCCGCAGTCGGATTTCCAGCAGGGTTTCAATATCGCTCAGCATATCGGTCCCAACTATCTGGGTGGCGCGCTGGAAAGTGACGCCCGCACGGCGATCCACGTTACCCACCGGATCGGCGCCCTGGTGGTGAGCCTTGTGGTGCTGGCTCTGGCATGGCTGGCCTGGCGGGCCGGGTCGCGACGCTGGGCAATCGGCCTTGCCGGTGCCCTGGTCCTCCAGGTGAGTCTGGGGATCGCCAATATCGTGTTCTTCCTGCCGCTACCGGTAGCCGTTGCCCATAATGCCGGCGCCGCTCTGCTGCTGCTGGGATTACTGACCTTCTGCTATCGAATTCAGACCGTGCAGCCGTCCGCCCGACAATCCTAGGGAGAGAGCGGCGCAAGATCATCAATAACAATAAAGAGGTGAGACCATGAGCGCACAAACTGCAGTCCTGACCCGGCCCAGCTGGCGCGACTATTACGAGCTGACCAAGCCCCGGGTTGTGATGCTGATGATTCTCACTTCGGTGATCGGTATGCTTCTGGCAGTGCCGGGGATGGTGCCGCTGGATATTCTGCTGTTCGGAAACCTGGGCATTGCCCTGTGCGCCGGCAGTGCCGCAGCGGTCAATCACCTGGTGGACCGTCATATCGATATCAAGATGGCCCGTACCAGCAATCGGCCCGTGGCCCGGGGGCGGGTGGAGCCGCAGAAAGCGGTCCTGTTTGCCTTGTTGCTCGGGTGTGCCGGTATGGCCACGCTGCTGGTTTTCGTCAATGCACTGACCGCCTGGCTAACGCTGTTTTCCCTGCTGGGTTATGCGGTGATTTACACCATGTTCCTCAAGCGGGCCACACCACAGAATATCGTGATCGGCGGTATTGCCGGTGCCGCGCCGCCACTGTTGGGCTGGACGGCGGTGACCGGAGAAATCAGTGGTCACGGCTTACTGCTGGTGCTGATCATCTTCGCATGGACGCCACCACACTTCTGGGCGCTTGCCGTGCACCGCCGTGATGATTATGCCAAGGCGGACATTCCCATGTTGCCAGTCACCCACGGTGTGGCATACACCAAGCTGCATATATTGCTTTATACCTTCATTCTGTTCGCGGTCACCCTGCTGCCTTTCGCTACCGCGATGCTGGGGTGGCTCTATCTGCTGGGCGCGGTGGTTCTGGGACTCGGATTTATTTACTGGGCGGTGGAGATGCTGCGGGATCGCAACCCGCAAGCAGGCATGGAGACCTTTCGCTATTCCATCATCTACCTGATGGCACTCTTCTGTATCATGTTGCTGGACCATTACCTGATAGCGGTGTAATTCATGAACCAGACTGTATCGGATAATCAAAAAAAATCACCGGAACAACAGCGCGGCATTCTGATTACCGTCGTGGTGGCGGTGCTTTTCATGGTGGCCGTACTGGCAGGCTTTCTGAACAAGATGGGCCAGCCGCGAATTATTACCGACTCGGAGATGCGTGCCAACGGCGCCATCAAGCTCGAGCGCCCGCGCATCCTCGATGACTTCAGCCTGTTGGCAGACAGCGGCGAGGCTTTCCGCACCGCGGATTTTGCCGGTCGATGGACACTGGTATTTTTTGGTTTTACCCACTGTCCGGACATTTGCCCCACGACAATGTCAACACTCAACAGTTTCTACCAGACTCTGGATGAGGAGACCCGGGCGGACACGGACATCGTACTGGTTTCCGTTGATCCCAAGCGGGATACCCCGGAAAAACTCTACGATTATGTGCGTTACTTCAACTCCGACTTTACCGGGATCACCGGTGAGTTCATGACCCTCAAGCGCTTCGCCAATCAGCTCAATGTGCCGTTCAACAAGGTGCCGCTGGAAGACGGTAATTACACCGTAGATCACGGTTCCCAGGTGGTGTTGATCAATCCCCGCGGTCACTACCACGCATTTTTCCGCGCGCCACTGGATCCGGCAAAAATGAAGCTGACCTATCGCTCATTGCGCGCAACCTTTAACGGCTGAACCCTGCCCGCGAGCACCCATGAAAAAGCAGTTAATGATGCTTGCCTGTACTGGTTTACTGACTAGTGCCCTCGCTACTGGTGCAGTTTCGGCAGAGTATTCGGACGAGGAGCGCTATGCAGCTGCTTACGCACTGGTGGCGGCTGCGGATGGAGAGGGCTTATCGGAGAAGATGACCGAGACCATGGTCGAGACCCAGCTGCAGCGGAATCCGGCACTGATACCCTATCGCCGCGTCTATACCGAGTTCCTGGAGGAGGTGGTCGGCCACGATTCTCTCCGTGCGGAAATCGCCGAGCTGTATCTCGACTATTACTCTGTCGAGGAGATGCGCACATTGACCACATTCTATAATTCGCCCACGGGCAAGAAATTGCTCGCGGTCACCCCCGATCTCACCGGCCAGCTGTTACAGCTTGTGCAGTTGCGCATTCAGGATAACCTGCCACGCCTTCAGGAGTTGATCGGGGTCGAGGCGGAGAGGCTGGCGATGGGACAGGAATAGCCCGTCGATGGAAGGGGTCTACCAGGGCCCGGAGCAATCCGCCCGGAAACATCTCGATAGACGCCGGATATTTACTACCGTTCTGCTGCTGTCGCTGTGCGCCTTCCCCTTCGGCTGGACTGGCCTTGCGGCACCACTGGTCTGGCTCACGCTGCACGCCATTGAAATCACCAGCGGCTGGCGCAGGGCGCTGGCATTTATTGCGGCAGCGGCTGTTATGCTCACTGCTGCGCTCGGGCTACTGCCCGGCAGCGAGCGCATTGCACTGTTGACGCCCTACACCGATGCCAGTGGCAACTTTATCGCGTCGGGGGTAAACCCCGGTAAAGCCGCGATCGCCACAGGTGTCCTCGCCTTTATGTTGCGTCGTGGCAACTGGCGGCGAGCGACGGAAATCCCTCTGCTGCTGCTCGCCATCGCGGTGCCATCGTTGTGCGGGCTCATTGTGTTCGGTGCTTCGCCAAAATTTGCCGGCACGATCATGGCCGCACTGGCGATCAATTTCCTGGTAATCGCGATCAGCGAGGAGGCTTTTTTTCGCCTGATCGTTCAGCGCGGTGGCGAGATGCTGTTGCCTGCCGTGCGATGGCTGGTTGCGGTGCTGGTGACTGCGCTTTTTACTTTTCTGCACACCGGCTGGGCTGCCTCTGCACAAGCACTGGCGATCGTCGCGCTGGCAGGCTTCGCCTATGCACTGCTATGGCTGCGCACCCGCAACTTCTGGGCCTGCGTGCTTGCGCACGGGGGCGTCAATGGTATGCACATGTTGCTCCTGCCCTATCCGCTGCCGGGCTGAGCGTCTCCGGCCTGACCTGAACCGTTCCGCACTACAATCCGTATAGCGCACTGATCAAATGATGGAAGCGGGGGCTGTAGTCAATCGATGTTCACAATGTTCTACGATGGTCGTTGCCCCCTTTGCATGAAGGAAATTGCCCACCTGCGCCGCTGGAATACAGCCGGCCGCGTGCGTTTTATCGATATCCACAGTGAGACCTGCCGTCGGGAATTCCCCCAGCTGGATCCCGCTGAGGCCATGGAAACCCTGCACGGCGAGATGCCCGACGGGCGCATGATTACCGGTTTTGAGGTGACGGTGGAGGCCTGGGAGCGTGTGGGAAAGGGGCACTGGGTGCGCTGGTTGCGCTGGCCGGGCGTGCGTCGGCTGAGTCCCCACCTCTATCGGCTGTTTGCCCGCCACCGCCACCGCCTTGCACAGGTGCTCACCGGCCGGCAGCGCTGTGAGTCAGATGATTGCCGCAATGGATAGGAGGTGGTGTGGATAACTGCAGACAGTGGAATGCCGCGGACCTGGATGACCTTGAGCAGCGTTATCGGGCGAACCTGGTCAACAGCCTGTCCGGGTTCAAGAGTGCCAACCTGATTGGCACGGTCGATACCCGCGGTGTGGACAATGTCGCCATCGTCAGTTCCGTGGTCCACCTGGGAGCGAATCCCCCGCTGATTGCCTTTATCAACCGCCCCGACTCTGTAGAGCGGCATACACTGGACAATCTGGCCGCAACCGGATGGTTCACGGTCAACCAGGTCAATGTGGACTGCTGGGAGCGGGCCCACCAGACGTCTGCACGCTATCCGCGCGAGGCCTCAGAGTTCGAAGAGGTTGGTCTCACCCCCGAGTTCAGTTCCGGCTGCCCCGCGCCCTACGTGGCAGAAAGCCGCTTGCGGTTTGCCTGTCAGGTCGTGGAGCGCCAGCGCCTCGCCGTGAACGGCACGGTCATGGTGATCGGACGCATCGTCGAGCTGCAGATTGCCGACGGAGCGGTGGGTGAGGATGGTTATGTGGATATCGAGGCGCTTGGGACTGTTGCGGTGAGCGGCCTCGACAGCTACCACCGCACCACGCGACTGGGCCGCCTGAGTTACGCCAAGCCGGACCAGCCTCCGCGCCGCATCGATTGACGGCCAGAAAGAGGGCTACAGCGCCAACCGCGCCTGGTCGGTGATCGGCAACCGCCCTGTTCCCGTAGCGATCAACTACTGTGTTAGCAAACCGGTGCCCTCGGGTGCCGAGAGGAACCTCGCTACCGTGAAAAACCTGTTCGACAGATTCGCCCGCTCACGCCGGGCGCGGCGCACCGTCGGCTGGGTGGGTGTCGCGCTGGTGGTTCCTTTCGCTGTGTGGCTTCCGCTGGCAGCCACGCAACTCGTGCCGTCGATGGTGGAGGTCTTTGGTGTGCCGGGACTGAGGATACCCGCCTCGGTGGTGATCAGCGGGCTGTTGATCGCGGCCATCGGGTTCTGGGACTACGACAACTACTGAGTTTTTCACCGCGGGGAACATATATGTTCAAACTTTCGGATCTGTTTATCCTGCTGGCCGTGGGGGTTTCCTTCATCCTGTCGGGCTATTTGTGGTTCAACGGCTACAAGGAGCAGGGAATTTTCACCGCCCTGTGGGTACCCAGCATCCTGTGCTTCGGGATCTACTTCAAGGTGTCAGCGCTTCTGGCAAGGAGGAAGTAACCATGTCTGAGGCCATGTTACTGTCCATCGCCATCGGCGTGTTTATCATGCTGCTGGTGGGGATCGCGCTGACCATCTATGAGTTCCACAAGGCTGGTGAGGAGCCGGCGGAGGAGATCCGCAAGAAGTCCGACAAACCGGGCCGCTGACCATTCAGCTATGCTGCGGGCGAGCCTGGGTGCAGAGAAACAGCACGGCGGCGGCCAATACGATGGAGGGCCCGGCCGGGGTATCCCACAGCACCGACGCGAGCAGCCCCAGCAGGACAGACAGTCCGCCGATCAGCGCCGCCAGCAGAGCCATGCGCTCCGGGGTGTGGGAAAGGCGCCGCGCACTGGCTGCGGGAATAATCAGCAGTGCGGTTATCAGCAGTATGCCCACCACTTTCATGGCGATGGCGATCAGTAGCGCCAGCATCAGCATCAGCGCCAGCCGCACCCGCTCCACCGGTACGCCTTCCACGGCCGCTAGCTCCTCGTTGAGCGTGAAGGCCAGCAGCGGCTCCCACAGATAAAACAGCAGCCCGGCGATCAGTGCGCCAGCTGCTGCCATCAGCACCAGGTCCTCCGGGCTTACCGCCAGCAGATCACCGAGCAATAGCGACAGCAGGTCGACGTTGATGTCGAAGAGGCTCACGGTCACGATACCCAGTGCCAGCATCGAATGGGACAGGATGCCCAGCAGGGTATCTACGGAGAACTTCTGCCGGCGCTGCAGGTAGACCAGCAACACGGCGAGCGCACAGCAGGTGGCGCCGACCGCCAGAGTCGGCTGCAGGTGGAGCAAAAACCCGAGGGTGACACCCAGCAGTGCAGAGTGCGCCAGGGTATCGCCAAAATAGGCCATACGCCGCCAGACGGCAAAGCAGCCCAGCGGGCCGCCGACAGCGGCGACGATCAGGCCCGCTGCCAGGGCGAGCCACAGAAACTGGCTGCCAAGCACTGCAACGAGTTCACTCATGGCCCGGTTCCCTCCGGCTGTGGTCGTGATTGCAGCGGCTGTGATCCTCGAGCACGTCACCGCTCAGGTCATGGGCATGGTTGTGCTGGTGGGAGTAGGGCGCCAGTTTGTCGCCAAACAATTCCAGGTAGGCGGGGTCCCGGCTTACCTGTTCCGGATGGCCGTGACAGCAAATGTGCTGGTTGATACACAACACCTGATCGGTCGCCGCCATCACCATATGCAGGTCGTGGGATACCAGTAAGACACCGCAGCCGAGCTCATCGCGCAGCGCCGCGATCAGCTGGTACACCTCCCCCTGGCCGCTGACATCCACCCCCTGGGTGGGCTCGTCCAGCACCATCAGCTCCGGCTTGCGGGATGCCGCACGGGCCAGCAGCACGCGCTGCATTTCACCGCCGGAGAGGTCTGCCAGGCTCGCATTGCGGAGTTTTTGCGCTCGCACGCGCGCCAGCGCGGTATCCGCCTCGGCACGGGTGATTCCCGGCTGCCCGAGCTGCAGGAAGCGCGCTACAGACATGGGCATGGAGGCGTCCACTTGCATACGCTGCGGCATATAGCCCAGGCGCAGGCCCGGTCGGCGATGGATGCTGCCGGCCGTGGGCCGGCTGAGGCCCAACAGCAGCCGCAACAGCGTGGTCTTGCCGGCGCCGTTGGGTCCGATCACCGTGACGATTTGACGGGCCCGCAGCTCCAGCGAGATATCGTGCAGGAGTGTGCGCCCGCCGATCTCGAGGCTCAGGTTTTTGGCGGTAACGAGCGGTGCGTCGGTAACTGGGGGTTCGGAATGGCTCAGGGGTGGCTCCGCAATCTGCGTGGCGATGGAAAACGGTGGCTGGGACCAGGCTCCGCCCGCACCGGTCTGGCGGGTGAAAGCCGGCTGTGATTATATCGCACTTTTTTCGCCGACCCTTGCCCGACCGGAGTCCAATGATCCCCATCAAGCACTTGAGCGCCCTGTTTAGCATCCTCGCCGTTCTTGCCGTCTCTGCCTGCTCAACCCGGGAGCCCCCCGGTGACGGACCTTTAGTGGTCAGTGTGCGCCCGCTGGCCCTGATTGCTGCGGAGATTGCCGGGCCGGAGCAGGAAATTCGCGAACTGATCCAGAGTGGCGATCCCCATCACTATGCGCCATCGGTTTCCGATCGCGCCGCGCTGGATCGCGCCGCGCTGGTTGTATGGCTGGGCCCGAAACTGGAAACCATGCTGGCAAAACAGCTGTCGCAGGTGCCCGCAGAGCACCAGCTGGCTTTGCTGGAACAGGGGGGCTTCGAGATGGATGGCGCCGCAGCGGATGATCCGCACTTGTGGCTGCGTCCCCGCAATGCGGCCATCATCGGCGCACAGGTGGCGGCGCGGTTGTCACAGTTGCGCCCGCAGCAGGCGGACGAATACCGCCGCCGGGCGCGGGATTTCTCCCGTGAGATGGCCAACCTGCAGAAGGTCCTGGATCGTGCCCTGTGGGCCTATCGGGATGTGCCTATCGTCGTCACCCACGATGCCTACGGACATTTCTTTGGCAACGCCGGCGTCGTCACCCGGCCGCTCGGCGGTACCGGTGGGGAGAACCGCCATGGTGCCCGCACGCTGCTGGAGTTGGGAGATATCGAAGACGGTTGTCTGTTTGGCGAGGCGCCGGCAAACGATCGCGACCGGCAGCTGGCGGAAAACCTGGGGTTGCGCTACGTGGCCCTGGATCCCCTTGGCCGTGCGCTGCCGCCGGAAGCCGGCTATGCAGACCTGGTCGAGGCCCTGCTGGCCGATGCCCGCCAGTGCCTGAGCCTGGTCCCCGATCAGGCGGGGGGCTAGAGGCCGGGCCTGATCGGCATAAATGGGCAGCAGTGACAGAAGGGCCCCGGATCGGTCTCAGGAGGCCCCCTCTTGTTCCTCGCGCTCCTGCTGCTCATTGCTGCGGGCGGCCTCGCGCTCCAGGCGCAGTTGCTCGGCCTCTGCCCGAGCCCGCTCTTCCCGAAGAAGCAGCTGGCCCACCTGGCCCTTCTGCCGCAGCAGCAGTGACTGGATCTGCTCCTGTTTGCCGGCATTGAGCAGGCGGTTGGCCATGGCTTGAACGAGTTCCGCTCTGTTGCGCTGTTCAGCATCGCGATCGATGGAACCCTCCACTTCCAGGTACTCCATCGGCCCGGGCGCGTTTTGCTGCTCGCCGATGGCATCCCCGAACGCCGGCAGCGCGGTGCCGAGCCCCAGCACCAGGGCACAGGAAATCAACTTGGTTTTCATGGGTACATCCCTCTCCGACTTCTGCTTGCGGCGGCACTCACTGGGCCTGCACGCAATCACCTCTCACTCACTAACAGCCTAGAAGTGCTGCCGGAGATTGCCGCTGAGAGTGCGGTGACTGCCCCGGATCTGTCGCCGGAGCGAGCGAAAAAATCCGATCGCGGTTATCCTGTCGCGCAAACCAAGAACCCATGAAGTCATTCCAGTTTCCGGATAGTTATGAGTAAAAAAGCGTCCAGCGCCGCGCCGCTGATCCTGGTGGACGGATCCTCCTATCTCTACCGCGCCTTCCACGCCCTGCCACCGCTGGCCACCAGCGACGGCAGGCCCACCGGTGCGGTGCGCGGCGTTATCAGCATGCTGCGTCGCCATTTGAGGGAGCATCCGGACAGCACCGTCGCCGTCGTATTCGACGCCAAAGGCAAGACATTCCGCGACGAGCTGTTCGAGGATTACAAATCCCACCGGCCGCCGATGCCGGATGATCTGCGCGAGCAGATACAGCCGATTCACGACATCATCGACGCCATGGGTCTGCCGCGCCTGGTGATCGACGGCGTCGAGGCCGACGATGTGATCGGTACCCTCGCCCTGGAGGCACAAAAGCAGGGGCAGCAGGTGATCATCTCCACCGGCGACAAGGATATGGCCCAGCTGGTGCGCCCCGGCATCACCCTGGTCAACACCATGTCCAACACCGAAATGGATACCGATGGCGTGCGCGAGAAATTCGGCGTGGGCCCGGAACTGATCATCGATTTCCTCGCCCTGATGGGTGACAAGTCCGACAACATCCCCGGGGTACCCGGGGTTGGTGAGAAGACCGCCCTGGCGCTGCTGCAGAACCTGGGCAGCCTGAAAGATATCTACAGCGACCTGGACGCCATTGCGCCCCTGGGCTTCCGCGGCAGCAAGACGCTGGCCAAGAAGATGGAGGAACACCGCGAGGCGGCGGAGCTGTCCTACCTGCTGGCCACCATCAAGACCGATGTGGACATGCCCTATCAGCCAGCGGACCTGCACAACGGTGAGCCCGACCGGGAAAAACTGATCGAGCTGTTCGGGTCGATGGAATTCCGCAGCTGGCTGGACGAGTTGAGTGATGGCGGGGATGCCGCCGAGGCGATGCAGGAAGCGGTGGAGCGGGAGTACGAGATCGTCACCGAGCAGAAAGTCTTTGACGCCTGGCTGGAAAAACTGAGGGCGGCGGATATTTTCGCCTTCGATACCGAAACCACCAGCCTCAACTACATGCAGGCAAAACTGGTGGGGGTGTCCTTTGCCATTGAGCCGGGCAAGGCGGCCTACGTACCCCTGGCCCACGACTATATGGGTGCACCTGAACAGCTGCCATTCGATGAAACCCTGGTGGCCCTGAAGACGCTGCTGGAGGACCCGGCGCAGAAGAAAGTAGGGCAGAACCTCAAGTACGACAGCCACATCCTGGCCAACTATGACATCCAGCTGCGCGGCATCGCCCGGGACACCATGCTGGAATCCTATGTGCTCGACAGCACCGCCAGCCGCCACGATATGGACAGTCTGGCCCTCAAGTACCTGGGTGAGAAGACAGTGCACTACGAGGATATTGCCGGCAAGGGCGCCAAGCAGCTCACCTTCAACCAGATCGAACTGGACAAGGCCGGCCCTTACGCCGCCGAGGATGCGGATATCACCCTGCGTCTGCACGAGGAGCTCAGCGGCCGGCTGGCAAAAATCCCGTCACTGGAAAAGGTCCTCGACGAGATCGAGATGCCCCTGTTACCCGTGCTGGCACGGATCGAGCGCAATGGCGCCTATCTGGACGCCAACATGCTGGCAACGCAGAGCGCCGAGCTGGAGCAGAAGATGCACGAGGTGCAGCAGAAGGCGTTCGAGGAGGCGGGTGAAGAGTTCAACCTGGGCTCCACCAAGCAGCTGGGCCATATCCTGTTCGAAAAGCTCGAGATCCCGGTGATCAAGAAGACTCCGAAGGGTGCCCCCTCCACTGCGGAGGCGGTGCTGCAGGAGCTGGCCCACGATCATGCCCTGCCGGCCCTGATCATGGAGTACCGCGGGCTGGCCAAACTGAAGAACACCTATACCGACAAGCTGCCGAAAATGATCGATCCGGGCACCGGTCGCGTGCACACCTCCTATCACCAGGCGGTGGCGGCCACCGGGCGCCTGTCTTCCAGTGATCCGAACCTGCAGAATATTCCGATTCGCAGCCCGGAGGGGCGCCGCATCCGCCAGGCGTTCGTGGCGCCGGAGGGGCGGGTGATCATCGCCGCGGACTACTCGCAGATCGAGTTGCGCATCATGGCGCACCTGTCCGGTGACAGCGGCCTGGTGGACGCCTTCGCCCACGGTGCCGACATTCACCGCGCCACCGCGTCAGAGGTATTCGAGGTACCCGCGGACGAGGTCTCCGACGAGCAGCGCCGCCGTGCCAAGGCGATCAACTTCGGTCTGATCTACGGGATGTCTGCTTTCGGCCTCGCGCGGCAGCTGGGCATTCCCCGCGCCGATGCGCAGACCTATATCGACCGCTACTTCGAGCGCTATCCCGGCGTGCTGCGCTATATGGAGAACACCCGCAAGCAGGCCGCCGACGAGGGCTATGTGGAGACCCTGTTCGGTCGCCGGCTCTACCTGCCGGAGATCAAATCCCGCAATGGCGCCATGCGCCAGGCCGCCGAGCGCACCGCCATCAACGCACCCATGCAGGGCACTGCCGCCGACATCATCAAGCGGGCAATGATCGAAGTGGACGCGTGGCTCACTGGGGAAAAGCTGCAGACCAAACTGATCATGCAGGTGCACGATGAACTGGTACTGGAAGTGCCGGAAGGTGAGGTGGCAAAAATCCGCGAGGGATTGATCGGGCGCATGCAGGGTGCTGCCGAGCTGGATGTGCCGCTGATCGTGGACGTTGGCCAGGGGGCCAGCTGGGACGAGGCCCACTGAGGCCACTCGCTCTCCTTGTCCATGGGCGGATTCAACTGGTGAAGAATCCGCCGCCAGTTTTGACACTTTTTAACAGTTTTGCGGGAACCGCCGACGAAAGGCGCGCTCTAAACAGGCAAGATCGTTGGAATGCGTCATCATCCCCCAAGGAAGTCAGATGTTACCCCGGAGCTCCCCCAAGTCCGGGGTTTTTTTTGTCCGCGATTTGCCCGCCCCGGTGGCGGGTGTCACAGCCTGTTTGCATAGTCGCTGGCCGCTGCCAGATACCGATCGGTTTTCTGCCGCCACTTTTCCGGTTCAGCGATATCGCCGTCGAGCAGGTGGGCGCCAGCCAGCTGTCCCCGCAATAGCGCGCGATAGGCGCGGTAAAAGCAGGAAAGCTTTTCCGGCGGCTCATCGTCGCATTCCCTCCCGTAGATCGTCAGAATAAATTCCGACAGATCTGCCCGCCCCAGCATCTCGCATTCCAGCGCCAGGTATCCCGCCTCGTCCACTGGGTCCACACAGCGCAGGTCGCGGTCGAACTCCAGGCAGTCGATGATCTGCGGCGGGGTGGTGAGGAAGCAGTGTTCCGGACGCAGGTCGCCGTGCCCCTCGAGAATGCGGCCGCCCTCGGCCCGCCGGGCGAATAGGTCGGTATTGCTGTCGACAAACTGGAGCAAGCCCGACGCCAGTGGATTGACCATCCGCGGATCCAGTTCCAGTCCCGGCAGTAACAGCTGGCGCCAGAGGGCGCCGATTTGACGGCGCAGGTGGGCCAGATACTGCTCACCGGTCATCTGCAGCGGCTCACTGTGGCGGTAGAAATCGCAAAGGCGCCGTAACAGGGGGGTGAGTTCAGTTTCCGTAACCGTGTCGATCCGTTTTACCAGGCAATCCCTATCGGGCAGACGCCGCATCTTCACCAGCCACTCCACCACCAGGCCGCCTTCACCATCCAATACCAGGGCACCGCCGGGCTGCATGCGCAGCGCGGTCAGCTCCAGGTAGACATCATCGGTGAGGCGCCGATTCAGGCGCAGTTCCTCGCTGCAGACGCCGTAACGCTTGTCCAGGCTGCTGAAATCCAGATAACTGCTGCGCACCGGCTTCTTCATTTTGTAGGCGTGGTCATCGGTGAGGAATACCCGGGCCATGTGGGTCTCCACCAAGGTCACCTGGCCGGTGGTGCCGCCGTAACTGGCGGGATCGAGCAGGAAGCGGGTCTTTTCTTCCAGGTCCGGCTGATTCGAAGGGGTCGGGCTCAGGGTCACGGTCATGGCGCAGTTTCCGGGCAATTCCGTTTGCTAGTCTAGTTTTATCCTTAGCAAAGCAACGCCGCGGGGTCGTCCGCCGTGATGGAGCCCTTTACCGATCGGACTGAAGCTGGCCGCCGACTGGCGCAGACACTCACGGACCTGGCTGGACGAGCGGATGTCATTTTACTGGCGCTGCCCCGCGGCGGTGTGCCGGTGGGCCTGGAGCTGGCTCGAGCCCTGCGGGTGCCGCTGGACCTGATGCTGGTGCGCAAACTGGGTGTGCCGGGCCACGAAGAACTGGCCATGGGGGCCGTGACCGCCAGGGCCCGGGTACTCAACGACAGTGTTCTGGCGAGTTGCGGCATCTCCGAGGCCGCCCTGGAGGAGGAGACCCGCGCCGAACAACAGGAGCTGCAGCGCCGCTCACGTCGCTACCGGGGTGACAGGCCGCCGCCTGCATTAGCCGGCAAGACCGTGGTGCTGGTGGATGACGGCATCGCTACCGGCGCCACCATGGAGGCGGCGGCGAGGGCCGTCAGGGCCGAAAAGCCGGCTGAACTGATCCTCGCGGTGCCGGTCGCGCCGCCGGATGCGTTGCAGCGCTTCACTCCCCTGGTCGATCGCATGGAGTGCCTGCTGGCCCCGCAGGCCTTCTGGGCGATCGGTGCCTGGTACCGGGATTTTTCTCAGCTGACCGATGAAGAGGTCCTCGAACAGATGCAGGAAGCGGAGCGGATTTCGGGGCACAGTGATGAGTAGTGAAGTACCCAACGACGGATGTGAGGAACGCGAAGTCATCGTCGATGCCGAGGGTGAGCCCCTGGGTGGTTTTCTCACCCTGCCCGAGGGCAGCTACACGCTGATTCTGTTTGCCCATGGCAGCGGCAGCAGCCGCTTCAGCCCCCGCAACAGGGCCGTCGCCGCGGCTCTGAACCGGGCCGGCTTCGGTACCCTGCTGTTTGACCTGCTGACCGCCGAGGAAAACCGTATCGACGAGCAGACCCGGGAGTTCCGTTTCGACATCCCACTGCTGGCCAAACGGCTGACCGGCGCCCTGGACTGGGCGCACCTGCAGCCGGACCTGTCCCAGCGTCACTACGGCCTGTTCGGCTCCAGCACCGGCGCCGCTGCGGCGCTAATCGCCGCTGCCCTGCGGCCAACCCTGGTGCGAGCGGTGGTATCCCGCGGGGGGCGTCCGGATTTGGCCGGCCAGGCATTGCCGCGGGTTCAGGCGCCGACCCTGCTCATTGTCGGCGGCGAGGATCACCAGGTGATTGAACTGAACCGGCAAGCCGCCGCCGCCATGGCGCAACCACCGGAACTGAAGCTGGTGGAGGGTGCCACCCATCTGTTCGAGGAGCCTGGCACACTGGACCAGGTGGTGCACCATGCCATCGATTGGTTCGATACCCACCTCAGCTGAAATGACCGCAAGCCCCCTGAAGATCTTCAGCCTCGATGCCGGCGCGCCCCTGGCGGACGCGGTGGCCGGGGAGCTGGGTATCGAAAGATCCGCGCATGAGGAGCGGGACTTTGCAGACGGCGAACACAAGCTGCGTCCGCTCGACGATGTGGAGGCTGCCGATGTGTATGTGGTGCAGTCCCTCTATGGTGCCGCCGGCAGCAGCGTGGATGACAAGCTGATCCGGCTGCTGTTCTTTATCGCCACCCTGCGGGACGTGGGTGCCCACCGCGTGACCGCGGTGGTGCCCTACCTCTGTTACGGACGCAAGGACCGCCGCACCAAACTCCGCGATCCGCTCTCAAGCCGCTACCTGGCGAGCCTGTTCGAGGCGATGGGAGCGGACGCCGTGGTGACACTGGACGCCCATAACCAGGCCGCGTTTGAAAATGCGTTCCGCTGCCGAACCCTGCACCTGCTGGCACAGCCGCTGCTGCTGGATTTCGCCGCGAATCGCTTGCGCGATGAAACGCGTCCGCTGGTAGTCGCCTCTCCGGATGTTGGTGGCGTCAAGCGGGCCGAGGCGCTGCGGACTGCCATGGGCGAGCGGCTCGGCCGGGAGATCGGGCGCGCGTTCGTGGAAAAATACCGCAGTGGCGGACAGCTGAGCGGTGGCACATTGGTGGGGGACGTGCGGGATGCCGCCGTGCTGGTGGTCGATGACCTGATCTCCGGGGGAGGCACCATCGAGCGCGCTGTCACGGCCCTGCGGGATGCGGGCGCGGCGAAGATTCTGGTGACCGCCAGTCACGGCCAGTTTAGCGGCGATGCCCGCGAGCGCCTCAGCCCGCTCTCCATTGATGCGATCGCGGTGACGGATTCACTGCCTCAGCCCGCGCCCGCGGGCCAGATTGCGGTGCTCTCCAGTGCGCCATTGCTGGCGGAGGCCATTCGCCGCCTGCACGGTGGCGGTCCGGCTTGCGAGTTGAGTCTCTGAGATGGCCCGGTTTGAAGCCGAAATCTCCCACTATATCTGGGAGACCAAGTATCGCAGGAGCGACGGTCCGGACCCGCCGGAGCAATCGGTGGAAGACAGCTGGCGCCGGGTGGCGGCAGCGCTGGCCAGTGTCGAGAGGCGGGACCGGGCCCTTTGGGCCGAGCGCTTCACCGAAAACCTGACCGATTTTCGCTTTCTGCCCGGTGGCAGAATCCTCGCCGGTGCCGGTACCCATCGCCGGGTCACGCTGTTCAACTGCTTTGTGATGGGCACCATCGCCGATGATATGGCGGCGATCTTCGATCGGCTAAAGGAGAGTGCGCTCACCATGCAGGCAGGTGGGGGTATCGGCTGCGACTTCTCCACATTGCGGCCGGCGGGTTGCGTCGCGCGGGACTGCGCCACCATCGCCTCGGGGCCGGTGTCCTTCATGCGCATCTGGGACAGCATGTGCGCCACGCTGTTATCCACAGGCAGTCGCCGGGGCGCGATGATGGCCACCCTGCGCTGCGACCACCCGGATATTGAGGCTTTTGTGGAGGCCAAGCGGGACCCGCAGGAGCTACGCCATTTCAATCTCTCCGTGTTAGTGAGCGATGACTTCATGCGAGCGGTGGCCGACGATGCACTGTGGCCACTGTGCTTTCCCGACCGGGCACTGGCACCGGAGCAAGGAATCGAGCGACTGGAATATCGCTGCAGCGGTGCCGCCACCGCCAAGCCCTGTCGGGTTTTCCGTCGCATCCGCGCCCGGGAACTGTGGCACAAGATCATGCGTGCGACCTACGACTGCGCCGAGCCCGGCGTGCTGTTCGTCGACCATATCAACCGCGCCAACAACCTGGCCTACCGGGAGCAGATTTCCGCCACCAATCCCTGCGGCGAGATACCGCTGCCACCCTTCGGTGCCTGCAACCTGGGATCGGTCAACCTGCTGCAGTTCGTGCGGGCGCCACTGACACCGCAGGCAACACTGGATTGGGACGGGATTGCGGAGTGTGCTGCCCTGGGCGTGCGCATGCTGGACAACGTCATCGATCTGTCCCGTTATCCGCTGCCGGAGCTGGAGCGACAGGCGAAAGGCAGTCGCCGGCTGGGGCTCGGCATTACCGGGCTCGCGGACGCCCTGATCGCACTGGGTTTGCACTACGACAGCGAGGAGGCCCGCGAGCTGGCGGTTCGGGTCATGACGTTACTGCGGGACACCGCCTATCGCACTTCCATCGCGCTCGCCCATGAGAAAGGCAGTTTTCCCCAGCTGGACCCGACCGCCTTCCTGCAAGGGGCATACGCTCAGACGCTGCCGGAAGATATTCGCGCGGAGATCGCCCGGCAGGGATTGCGCAACAGCCACCTGCTGGCGATCGCCCCCACCGGCACCATCAGCCTGCTGGCCAACGGCATATCCAGCGGTGTGGAGCCGGTGTTTGCTTTTCACCATCGGCGCCGGGTCGTGAACGAGCAGGGGGGGTGGCGCACCTTTGAAATTGAGGATCCGATTCACCGCCTGTGGCGTGAACGGGGGGGACAAGCATCAGCCGGGGCGCTGCCCGCGGCGTTCGTCGCCGCCACAGAGATCGCTCCCCGGGGCCATCTGCGCATGGAGGCGGCACTGCAGCCGCTGGTGGACAATGCCATCTCCAAGACGGTCAACGTGCCGGAGGAGCTGCCGTTTGAGGACTTCGAGGGCCTTTACCGGGAGGCCCATGCACTGGGACTGAAGGGCTGCACCACTTTTCGTCCCAACCCGGTCACCGCAGCGGTACTGACGCCGACTTCAGGCTGTTGCGACCTGGATCGGGAGGGTGAATAGGGCGGGGTTAACGCTTCTTTACGCAAGGTGGGGAACCAGTGCCGCATTCACCTCTCTAAACGTACAGATCGTTTTGGATAGATTGTGGAAACTCCCAGACATTTGACGCTCTCGACCCCAACCCTGAGAAAGTCAGTTCCCCTCGCCCCGATACTCCCCAATATCGGGGCTTTTTTTTACCACTTTCTAAGCGCAGGCAATGTTGATCCCTGGGAGCCCGGGAAAGCGTCAATAGCCTGCCCCTATGGCGGCAATTGGGAAATAAGTACCAGTATTGTGACGCTGAATGGAATATCATGGCGCCCATACGCAGCTGGTCATTGTTATGGTCCGGCAGCGAGAGACAGCAGTGAGATTTAGTGGGCGCGCGCGCCTCTCGAGCTTAATCTTGCAGAGCATGTGAAAAGCAGTGATCCAATCGCCCTCCACAGGCGAATGCACACATGAGAACCCGCAGGCGTGCCCGTCCCCCTGGGCGCGTCTGACCAGGTACCCATCCCCAAGGGTACCGACCCCTGAGCCGGCAGCCCCCATCTGCCGGCTTTTTTTTTGCCTGAAATCTGGCGAGCTCCCGGATCCCACTGCAACCGCTCACTGGAGCGGCCCCTTGCCTTTTCTTTACATGCAAACAATAATTATTCTCATTAATGGTTGTTCACTGCTACCAAGAGGAGCCGGGGGGTTATCGTGAAGTTGCGTTTTCTTTGTGCCCATCATCGCCAGTGGCTTATCGCTGAGCCGCAGCGCGCCGAGCGGTGGATGCTGGGGTGGGTGGAGCAGGGCGAGGCATTGCTGGCACAGGAAGGCCCGGAACAGGCGCTGCCATTCTTTGGTTGCGCCCTGGAGCTGGCAGACTTCCTGCTCATTGTGCGCGGCAGGGCTGATGCCAGCGCAGTCAGGCGCTTCAGCGACTGCGCGCGCCACCTGCTGGCGACCGCAGCAATACTGGAAGAATGGAGCATGTGTCACTGGGCGGTAGGGCTCGCACAGCAACGACTAGCGGAGGAACCCGTCGCTGCGATCGTCGCAAAACCCGGGGAGAGCACGGATGGGCTCCTGCACTAGGGGTGGCGCTCACGGCGCCAGGGGGTCGGCGGAATTCCTGCACCTGCACGTGCGCGAAGACACGCTGTTGCAGTTACTCGCCGGACGCCAGCTTGCGGCGGAGGATCTGCGCGCAGCGGACCCTGACGCGCGGCGCCAGTTGCGGCGATTACTGCTGGCCTCGCTGCGTGGGGCTGATGGCTAGTCTTCGGCCTGTGCAGGATCACCCTGCCGCAGCCACTCGCCGAGCTTCCGCTCGAGCTTGTCCAGCCCGGCTTTCTTGGTGGAGGAGAAGGTCTGGATGGTGACGCCGCTGTCGAGCCCCTGTTCCCTGAGTGCCTTCTCCACGGCAAAGCGCGTGTTCTGGGCCGGGCCGTTTTTCAGTTTGTCCGCCTTGGTGAGCAGGATATGGGTGGGCAGGCCCGCCTCCGAGGCCCAGGTGAGCATGTGCAGGTCGAATTCCTTCAGCGGCTGGCGAATGTCCATCAGCAGTACCAGTCCGCGCAGGCACTGGCGCTGCTCCAGGTAAAAGGCCAGGTGGCGCTGCCACTCGTCCTTCATCGAACGGGCCACCTTGGCGTAGCCGTAACCCGGCAGGTCGACCAGCCGCTGCGTATCACTGAGACGGAAGAAGTTGATCAGCTGGGTACGGCCCGGGGTTTTCGAGGTCCGCGCCAGCTTATTGTTGCCGGTCAGGGCGTTGATGGCACTGGACTTGCCGGCGTTGGAGCGGCCGGCGAACGCGACCTCTGCACCGCTGTCCTCGGGGCATTCCGCCAGGGTCGGGGCGCTGGTTAAAAATTCTACAGATCGGAAGTTGATACGCTCGGGTCGCTGTTCTGACATGGTTTGTCCGCCGGATTCAGTACACTCGGTTGGCGCGCAAGTATATAATGCCGCGGTTTACGCGTCGCAGGGGGTTCTCTTGAGCGGCGCAATGATCCGATTGATGGATCAAAATGCCTTATTTCAGCGCGCTATGGGACGACGTATGAACAGCATTGTAAAGACTTCCGCTCTGGCTATCGGCCTCGCACTGGCCGCGCCTTTTGCCGCGACACCCGCCATGGCGGCCGAGGGAGATCCAAACGCGGGCAAGGCCAAGGCCGCCCAGTGTGCCGCCTGTCACGGTGCCGACGGCAACAGCATTTCTCCCGCTTTCCCGAAAATCGCGGGCCTGGGTGAGAAATACCTCTTCAAGCAGCTGATGGACGTCAAGACCGGCGAGCGTGAAATCCCGCAGATGATCGGCCAGCTGGACAACTTCAATGAGCAGGATCTGCGCGATCTCGCTGCCTACTTTGCCTCCCAGCCGCTGCAGGTGGCCGGCGCCCAGCCGCTGTCGGTGATGCTGAACAGCGGTGAAAACGTGGATGGCCTGATGCTGGGCCGCGAACTGTTCCGCGCCGGCAACCCTGCCACTGGCGTACCGGCCTGTATGGGCTGTCACTCCCCCACCGGTCTCGGCAACGCGCCGGCGGGTTACCCGCGTCTCGGCGGCCAGTATGCCGATTACATCGAGACCCAGCTGAAGGCTTTCCGGGCCGGTACCCGCGCCAACGACGGCGAGACCCGCATCATGCGCTCGGTGGCCAAGCAGCTGTCCGATGCCGAGATCAAGGCCCTGTCCCAGTACATTGCCGGCCTGACTGACTGATCTGGCGCAACAAAACCCTCGAAAGGCCGGTCTAGCACCGGCCTTTTTGCTTTTTGGCGGTCACTTCTTGCGCTGCCAGCGGGGAACTTCAATAATCGGCGCTGTCTATTTGATTAGCTTTTGCGCAGAACAAAAATGTTGGAGAAGACTATGAGAGCGGTTGTCGCCCCCATCACCCTGTTGCTGACCCTGTTGTTCAGTATCACAGCCTGTGCCCAGGATAGCGGCCAGTTCAAGGCCGGCCAGCACTACCAGGTACTGCCGCAGGCGGTGCCGCAACGGGATGACAGCAAGATCGAGGTGACCGAGCTGTTCTGGTATGGCTGTGGCCACTGCTACCACTTCGAGCCGCTGCTGAACAACTGGAAGAGCGAAATTCCCGCAGACGTGACCCTGCGCAAGGTACCGGCCATCTGGCAGCCGGTGATGGAAGTGCACGCCCGCATGTTCTATGTCGCCGACGCCATGGGCGTACTGGATACCATGCACGCGCCGATCTTCAACGCCATCGCCCAGCAGCGCAAGATGTTTGCCGAGCGCGACGGCCGCGACTGGAACCCGGACAACGACGCGATCGCCGCACTGTTCCAGAAGCATGGCGCGGACGGCGAGAAGGCAGTGAAGCTGATGAATTCCTTCGCCATCAACAGCAAGGTGAAGCAGGGCATGGCCAGCCAGCGCGCCTACCAGCTGTCCGGGACCCCGGAGGTCGTGGTGGCTGGCAAGTACCGTATCAGCACCTCACTGCCGGGCCTCAAGGGCAAGAGTAACGGTCAGGAGCTGATGCTGCAGGTGGCGGACTACCTGATCGAGAAGGAGCGCGCCGAGCGCGGCTGATCGACTCTGCACAGCGATTCCGAAACCCCGCTTCCAGCGGGGTTTTTTATGCCCGCCTGCTACGCTTTTCCCGAACATCATGATCGTTAACCCCATGGGCCTATCCCTAAACCCGAGGTGCTGCTCGCCTCTGATTCTTGTTCTGTCTCTGGCGCTCACCTGGTCAGGTATCGCCCGTGGCGAGACGGAGGCCGTGGGTGCCCAGGCGCTTAACTTGCTGTCCTCCTTCGCCGCTGATTACGCCGATGCGGTGCGGGACGGCCAGGTAACCGACCATCGCCTCTATCAGCAGCAGAAGCGTCAGCTGCAAACGGTGAAGACACTGGTGCGCGAACTCCCGAATCGCCCGGGTCGAGCATCCTTGGAACGCAGTCTCGATACATTGCAGCAGGACATTGAGGCCCGCCGGGATGCCCGGCAGGTACAGCGCCGGGCGAACACGGCCGCGGATCGACTGGCTGCCCTCTACCAGCTGCAGCGCTCGCCCATTCACCCGTTGCCACCGGCGGCTGAGGGCGCCCGCCCGTTTCGCAAACACTGCGCCGGCTGCCATGGCCTGCGGGGTGAGGGCGCTGAGCGGGGCCCGTCGCTGGCCGTGATGCAGCGTTCTGCACAATTCAGCCTCTACGATTTCTACAATCTGCTCGATCCCACCGCCGATACCCTGCACGGGACCGGTCTGGGTGCCGATCTCGACGGCCGGCAACGCTGGGCGCTGGCGGTGCTGGTCGCGAGCTTCCCCGTGGCCGACCAGCTGCCACCGTCGGCGGATCTGGCGGAGCGCTATCCGGCACTGCTGGCCCTCCCGGGCATGGCGATCACCCGTCCGGCAGCGCTCCCGGATGATGCCGCCGCGGCTTTGCTGTGGTGGCGCGGCCATCCGGATGCGGTGCGGGCGCTGGAGCATCCGCTGGTGAGGGCTGGCGGCCTGCTGCAACTGGCAGAAAGCGCCCACCGGGCCGGAGATACCACCGGTGCTTACTACAAGGCCGTGCTCGCCTATCGACAGGGCTACCTGCCACTGCGGGCTCAGCTGGAAAAGCGCGATCCGCCACTGGCGGAACAGATCCGCTCTCAGTGGTCAGAGCTGCGGGATGCCCTCAATGGCGATGGCGGCAGCGCCGGCGTCATCGCGGCCTCCCAGAAGCTGAGGGCCAGCTTGAAGCAGGCCCGGGCCCGGCTCGAGCCTCCGCCGGAGCGGCCCGCTTATGTATTCTGGGCGTCGATTCTCTTCGCCGGTGCCGTCATCATCGGCTTGCTCTGGTGGTGGCAGCTGCGACACCGGCGGCGTGTGCGATAGCACCATTTGTCGGTAGTTCACCACAAAACCCTCCCATTTCCTTTGTTTTTTCCGTAATTACGGTCCTGCCCGTTTGCCGGGCAGCTGGCGGGCGAATGCAGTTTTTTGAGGCATGCGCTGCCAGTGAAGGATTTAGCGTCTAGCCTTTTATTCAATAGGGAACCGAAAACGCGCGAGCGCGATTTTCTAACCGGAGCCCGGCACAGTGCCGGCCCGGCAGGGACAACCGGTGGCTCAGCTGGGCCGCCTGTCGCAACCAGCCAACGGTAGAGTCGCGCATGAAGTACCTGCGATATCCTTCTTTCTCCCGTCTTCTCTTGTCACTGCTCCAGGTTTATTTGCTGGTGCTCATCGTCTTTTTCCTGGTGCCCCTCGCGGTCGCCTCCGAACCCGACCAGAAAGCCTGGGCGGGCGACTGGCTGGTGGTGGGTGAATCTGACCAGCAGCTGGTATGGCAGCTGAAGGCCGACGGCACCGGATTTGCTTACGGTTTCCAACCCAATGGTCGTCTTTCCCACGGTTTTGCCATCAACTGGCAGCTCGAGGGCGATCGCGTCCGGGTCCGTACCGGTGCGTCGGTGCGTTGCACCGGGGGCGTGATCGCTGTTGCCTTTTCCGGGTGGAGCGCGGCGACCCTAGACTTCGCCATAGTGGACGGCCGTCACTGGCTACAGCGCAATGGCGGGCTGCTCGCCTTCCAGCGGCGGCTGGAAAGCTGGGAAACCCCCCGGGCGGGGAATGAGTGTCCGAATCTGGCCACCTGAATTGTTAGCCTTTCCGGAATGCCGCCCCAAGGGGCGGCAACAGGAAGCTCAGGGAAGAGTAAAGCGAACGGGAGAACCGCTGTGTTGCAGCGACGCTTTATTCTGACAGTGCTACTGATCTGCTCCGCCGTGTCTGCGTTTGCGCAGGGGCAGGAGAGCAAGGTATCCAATGAGTCCGCCTCCGGCGGGCAGGCAGAATCCCCGGGGTGGGGATGGGACTCCGGTTCCCGTCTCGAGGCCAAACAGTGGGTGGGCGACTGGCTCATTTCCCGCGACGGCGAAGCGCGACATGTGTGGAGTCTCAATGCGGATGGCACCGGCCGATCCTATGCGTTTCTCGAGCATGATGGCGGCATGCGTTTCGCTTACGGCTACGATATCCATTGGTATTTTGATCCCTTCACCCAGATGGCCAATATCAAAACCCAGCGGCGTATCGTCTGCCGCGGTGGCCGTCTGTATCCCTATTTCCTGACCCTGAAATCCTACGAAAGCGATTATGCGGTGCGGGGCAAGTTTGCCTGGCAGACCACCTGGACCGAGGCCAGCATCGGCGAGAACTATCTGCACAAATCCCTGATTGTATTCGTCGCGCCCCTGTCCGGATGGCACAATCCTGCCAAGGACGCCCCCTGTCCGGAATTTCCGAGTCTGGCCCTCGAGCGGGATATCGATTCCGCCCTCGATCGCTGGGAGCAGGAGGCTCGGGCCGCGGCCGGTGAGGCGGAGGGTCTGCAGGTCGACACCACTCCCGCCCCGGGCGAGCCAGAATTTCAGGGTGAGGAATTTGAATGACGTTGCAAATGACTTCGCGCTGGGTCTTCAACAATATTGAATGGGACTACGAGTTATGAATGCAGAAGTACGCCTGGGCACCCTGTTGCAGTCCCTCGAACCAGAACTGCAAGAGGGTTGTTTTGTCTTCTGCGCCCTCGATGACGAGCGGGCAGGCCGGCTCTGGCAGGAATGCCTGTCACTGTTCCGCGAGCGGGAGGGCTGGAGCGGGGTGCTCGAGCGTGGCAAAGCAGAGCAGCAGGGCCTCGACTGCAGTGTCGGCTTTCGGCAGATCACCCTGCAGGTCTACTCGAGCCTGGAAGCTGTCGGCCTGACCGCGGCCGTTTCCGGTGAGCTCGCCTCTGCCGGTATCAGCGCCAATGTGGTGGCCGCCCTCAACCATGATCACATCTTCGTGCCGGAAGCGCGCGCCGAGGAGGCACTGCAGCTCCTGCGCGGGTTGCGAAACCGGGCCCAGTACAGCTGAGAGCCCGGGTGGTATCGCGCTGCCATGCAGATCGATTACCCACTGCCACAGCCTCACGGTGAAATTCGCCGGCTGTTGCCGGATCTTTTCTACGTGCCGGGTACCGCCCGGCTCGGACCGGCACTGACGGTCAACCGCAATATGGCCATCCTGCGTTTCGGCGATGAGCTGGTACTGGTCAATCCTGTCCGTTTGCGTCCCTTTCAGGAGGAAAAGCTGGAAGACCTCGGGCGGGTCACACATGCGGTGCGCCTGGGCTATTACCACGGCTGTGACGATCTCTATTACCGCGATCGCTACAATCTCACCTTCTGGCGCCAGCTGGACTCGGACCTCTACCCGGCGCCCGCCCCGGATGCGCCGTTGCGTGAGGGGGGAGAGTGCCCGGCGCCCACAGGGCAGTTTTTTGAGTTTACGCACAGCTGCCATCCGGAAGCTGCACTGTGGGTGCCCATGAATGGCGGCTTGCTGCTGACCTGCGATGCGCTGCAGTACTGGCAGTCGTGGCAGGGTTGCACCTGGCTCGGCCGCAACCTGATGCGGCTGGCCGGTTTTCGCCGCGGCATGCAGGTGGCGCCCACCTGGCGGCTGCGCATGACACCGCGCGGCTGTGATCCGGGGCGGTGGCTGGGGGAGGACTTCGAGCGGTTGCTGGACCTGCCGTTTGTGCACCTGCTTGGCGGCCACGGTGGTTTTTGCGCAGACACCGCCCATGAAAAAGCGGAGCAGGCGGTGCGAAAAAGTTTCCCCGGTTTGCACTGAGAGGGCCGCCGGGGAATTTGTTATTGTTGCGCCGATAAAAACAAGCGGAGTGCAACGTGCAGAACCTCTCCATGCCCAGCCGGCTGGCGATCATTCTACTCTGGATCCTGTTGTCCTATTTCCTGGCAAGTTTGCTGACCTCGGGCGGCACGCAGCAACTGGGTCTGTTTATCCTGATCGCCGCCGCCGGGTTGTGGATGAGCGAGATAGTGCCGCTGCCGGTGACGGCACTGCTGGTTCCTGCTGCGGCCTATTTCACCGGGTTGATGCCGGCGGCCGCTGCGCTGGCACCCTTCTCCAGCACTATCATTTTTCTGTTTATGGGTGGCTTTACGCTGGCCGCGGTCTTGCAGGCGCACGGAATCGACCGCCGACTGGCCGGGGCGGTCTTGCGCCTGGGCGGTGGCCGCCTCTGGCCCACCTTGATCGGCTTTATGGCCACGGTCTCCTTTCTTTCCATGTGGATCAGCAACACCGCCACGACGGCGATGATGTTGCCGATTGCGCTGTCGATGGTGGACCGCGACCATCCGCGCACCCGTGCCTTTGCTGTGCTGGGCACCGCTTACGCGGCCAATATTGGTGGTCTCGCGACCATTGTTGGCAGTCCGCCCAATGCCATTGCCGCGCGAGCACTGGAGCTGGATTTCATCAGCTGGTTGAAAGTGGGCCTGCCGGTAACACTGACCATGTTCCCGCTGGTGCTCGCCGCCCTGTGGCTGGTAATGCGACCGGACAGGGAACGCGCTGAAATACAGCCACCGGAAGTGGGGAAGCGCGAGTGGGATGCCGGTGCCTGCGGCGCGCTGGCCCTGTTCACACTGGCGGTGCTCGCCTGGACCTTTTCCACCCTGATTGCCCGCTGGTTCGGGCTCGCTAGCAGTTTCGATGCGGTGGTAGGGCTGACTATTACGGCACTGGCACCACTGCTGGGCCTGATCTCCTGGCCACAGCTACAAAGCCAGATCAACTGGGGCATCCTGCTGCTGTTCGGCGGCGGCCTGTGTCTTTCGGCGATTCTGCAACAGACCGGCACTTCGGTCTGGCTGGCGGAATCCCTGTTGGGGGGGCTCGGCGATGCGCCGGGCTGGCTATTGATCATGGCCTGTATTGCGCTGATGATTTTCCTCACCGAACTCGCCTCCAATACCGGCAGTGCAGCGATCCTGGTGCCGGTCATTTACGCTCTGGCGCAGCAGCTGAACCCGGCCATTACCTATGCGCTGGTATTCGGGGTGGGCATTGCAGCTACCTGTGCCTTCATGCTGCCGGTGGCGACGCCGCCCAATGCCCTTGCCTACGGCACGGGGCTGGTCTTGCAGCGGCAGATGCTGCGAGCGGGGCTATTACTCAACCTGGTCGCCATTCCGGTGATTTGGATCATGGTAAGCTTGCTCGCTTGAACAGCCGGCTGGCGCCGGCACCCGGCAAGCAGGATAAAAAGATTTTCCCCATGAAGATGAAGACCCTGATCGGCGCTCTGCTTGTGAGCGTTCTTGTGGCCTGTGCCACCCAGCAACCGACCCCCCTGCCGGTACCTGAAGCTGACAACATGCGCCGGCATGTGGAATACCTGGCTTCGGACGAGCTGGCGGGGCGGGAGACCGGCACCGAAGGATACAAACGCGCTGCAGAATATGTGGCCCGGCAGTTTGAGGCCATGGGACTGCAGCCCGCCGGCAGCCAGGGGTTTATGCAGCCGGTGCCTTTCCGTCGGGCCAGCTGGGCAGGCCGCGAGCCGACCATGGTACTGCGTGGCAACGACGGTGATATCACCTTCAAATTTGCCGAGGACTTTGTCGCTTCTCCCCCGACAGTCAGCCAGGACCTGGCCGCGACCGCACCGCTGGTCTTTGTGGGCTTCGGCATCGAAGCACCGGAATTCGGCATCGATGATTACGCCGGTCTGGACGTGCGCGGCAAGATTGTCGTGGTCCTGAGCGGACGCCCGAAAACCATGCCCAGTGAAGTGGGCGCACATTATGCGGCGACCCGCACCAAGCGGCAGACGGCCTCGCGCCGCGGTGCCGTCGGCTACATTCTGCTGAACACGCCGGCGCGGGAACAGCGCTCACCCTTCGCCCGCTCCGCCAAGCACGCCCGGGATGAAAACTTTGACTGGCTCGATGCGGACGGTGTGCCGGGCAATGCCATTCCCGGCTTACACCCGGGGATTTACCTGGATATGCCGCCGGCACGCCAGCTGTTTATGGGCGCCGCGCGCAGCCTGGATACCATCTTCACTGAAATCGAAAACGGCCTGACACCGGCCGGATTCCCGCTGCCCTACAGCGTCTCTCTCACCAGCGGCGCTCGTCACGAGAGCCTGCTGAGCCCCAACGTGGTGGCAATGCTGCCGGGCCGGGACCCGAAGCTGAAAGACGAGTATGTGGTCTTCACCGGTCATCTGGATCACACCGGTGAAGATGATGGCGAGGGGGACCAGATCAACAACGGTGCCCAGGACAATGCCGCGGGTATTGCGGTGATGCTGGAAACGGCACGGCTGTTTATGGAGTCGGGTCGGGCGCCGCGGCGCTCACTGCTGTTTGTGGCGGTGACGGCGGAAGAAAAGGGCCTGTTGGGTTCTGATTATTTCGCCCAGCACCCACCGGTGCCGCCGGGTTCTATCGTGGCCAATATCAACCTCGATATGCCAATGCTGCTGTACCCGTTCCGCGACATTATCGCCTTTGGTGCCGAGCATTCCACACTGGGTGAAACCACTGCCCGCGCCGCCGAGCGGGCTGGATTGAAAGTGAGCCCGGACCCGATGCCGGAGCAGGTGATTTTTGTACGCAGTGATCACTACAGCTTTGTACGCCAGGGCGTGCCGGCGATTTATCTGATCACCGGGCGCGAGGCATTGGATCCGGCGGTGGACGGCACTGCGATGCAGAACAAGTTCTTCAAGGAGCGCTACCACCAGCCAGCGGACGAGGCGGACGAGCAGATCGATTACGTGGCCGCCGAGCAGTTTGCCCAGGTAAATTACGCCATTGCCCGCGAGGTGGCGGATAGCCGCCGCAAGCCGGCCTGGTATCCGGGAGATTTCTTCGGCGACCTGTTTGCCGGCTCACGCTGATCGCTCAAAAACATTTTTAACCGGTCCGCCGTCGCACCACCACGACGGTGCGCGGCCTCTCTGGGCATACCAGACATTGGCTGTAGCTTCACGGGTCCGCACGTCACGTGAGCTTCTCCGCAACCCGACCCTGTCGCCTATAAAAGGTAACGATATCCTCGCTACTGGTACTTCAGTGGCTCGACGCCGGCGCTCAGGCCGAGTGCATGTAATGGTGTGTAATGAAAAAAGCGGCAGGTGGGAACGTGTGCATGGTAATCTGCCGCCCGGCTGGCGCTTATTCCCACCAGCCGCACGACAACAACAAGTCTAGGAAAAAATATGTTTAAGAAAATTGCCTTGGGGGCCTCCATCGCCGCACTGACTCTGGCCAGTGGCTGTGCCAGCATCCTCAGCGACAGCAAATACCCGGTGACCATCGCCAGCACGCCTTCCGGTGCCAACTTCTCCGTGGTTAATGAGGCGGGTCTGGACGTTCACTCTGGCGTTACCCCTGACACCATTACCCTGGATGCATCCGATGGCTTCTTCTCTTCCGCCACTTATACCGTGAATTACCAGATGGCCGGTTACAACGAGCAGAGTTTTCAGCTGAAAGCTGGCATGGACGGTTGGTACATTGGCAATATTCTGCTGGGCGGCTTGATTGGCATGCTGATCGTGGACCCGGCCACCGGCGCCATGTGGAAGCTTCCAGCAACTGCGCACGTCAGTCTGCAGTCACAGACCGCCTCTACTTCCGTTGATGGACTGACTATTGCCTCCATCGATCAGATTCCGGAAGAGCTGCAATCCCAGCTGATTCCGGTGGAGTAAACCTAGCGGGAACCGGTGCTCACATCGGATCTGTCAAAAAGCCAGCCGTCATGCGGCTGGCTTTTTTGTCTGTGCCGGCGAGCTCAGCGGACTTGCCGGCACAACTCCAGCCAGCGCTCGATACCAGCACTGCGGTATTTCTGCCGGTGCAGGACAAAATGAAATTCCCTCTGAAAGTCCCGCTGTGGAACCGGCAGTTCCACCAGCGAACCGCGCTTCAGGGCGTCGGACAGGGAGACACGGGACAGGCAACTGATGCCGAGGCCGGCTTCCACTGCGCGCTTGATCGCCTCGGTGTGCTGCAGTTCCAGCAGGATATGTAGTTGCGGCAACAGACCGGACAGGGCGCGTTCGAACGCCTGCCGGGTTCCCGAGCCGCGCTCACGCAGGATCCAGGTGGCATTGCACAGATCCCGATCCGCCAGTCGCTTTCTCGCCGCCAGCGGATGATCCGGTCCACAGAAGACCACCAGCTCATCGTCCCGCCAGGGGATCATCTCCAGGTCCGGGTGGTTGAGTTCGCCCTCGATCAACCCCAGATCCAGTTCAAAGCCGAGCACCTTATCGACAATCGCCGCCGTGTTGGCCACCTCCAGCTCGACCCGGGTACCGGGCTGCTCCGCCATATAGCGGGCCATGACCGCTGCCGCCAGATAGTTGCCGATGGTCAGGGTGGCGCCGATCTTGAGCCGGCCCAGGTCGTCGTGGGCGGCGAGGGTCTGCTCCAGCTCCCGTGCCCGCTCCAGCAGCTCTTCGGCCCGGGGCCACAGTTGGCGGCCCAGCTCATTCAGGCGCAGCCGCTTGCCGGTACGCTCGAACAGGCGCAGGTCGAACTGCTGCTCGAACTCTTTCAGCGCCGTGGATGCGGCGGATTGGGACATGCTGAGGCTGGCCGCGGCCCGGCTCACATTCTCGTGATGGGCGCAGGCGAGGAAAACTTCCAGCTGACGCAGGGTGTAGCGCATGGGGGTGACTTAACATTATCGAAAAAAAATATAAGGAATATCGAAATATCCCATTTTGCCGATAGTTGTTCCAGCGCTAGAATTTCAGTATTAAGAGTATTCAGGAATAAGTGGTTCTAAAGTAATGTCTAATTTGAATATCGAGAAGGTGCTGGATGTCCATCACTGGAACGACACCCTGTTCAGCTTCAAGACCACGCGGGATCCGGGTTTCCGCTTTGAAAACGGCCACTTTGTCATGATCGGCCTGCCCCAGGACAATGGCCGGCCACTGCTGCGCGCCTACTCCATTGCCAGTGCCAACTATGAGGACGAGCTGGAGTTCTTCAGCATCAAGGTGCCGGACGGCCCGCTTACCTCGCGCCTGCAGAAAATCCAGCCCGGGGACGAGATTTTTGTCAGCCGCAAGCCCACGGGCACACTGGTGGCGGATCACCTGCTGCCGGGCAAGCGCCTGTGGCTGCTGTCCACCGGTACCGGCCTGGCGCCCTTCCTCAGCATTATCAAGGACCCGGACGTGTACGAGCGCTTCGACCAGGTGATCCTGACTCACGGTGTGCGCTACGTGTCTGAGCTGGCTTACCAGGATCAAATTGAGAGGGAGCTGCCCGAGCACGAGTACTTTGGCGAGATGGTGCGGGACCAGCTGCTGTATTACCCCACCGTGACCCGCGAGCCCTACAGGAACACCGGCCGCCTCACAGACCTGATGCTCACCGGCAAGCTGTTTGACGATCTGGGCGTGCCGAAGCCGACGCTGGAAGATGACCGTTTTATGCTGTGCGGCAGTCCCGGGATGCTGAAGGATCTGACCAATATCCTCGACGACTGGGGCTTTCGCGAGACCCGGGCCGGGATTCCCCATGAATACGTGATCGAACGGGCGTTTGTGGAAAAATAGACGCCCTGGTTGGGGGTCAGTCTCGCTGGCGCTCGGCTACACTGAATCACACAGAGGCCATCCCCCGGGGTGGCCTCTGTGTTTGGACGATTGCCCGCAGGCAGACAGAGGAGCCCGCTCCATGAAACAGTGGCTTTTGCCTCTCTGCCTCTGGCTCTCCGCCTGTACCGGAGTGCCGGAGAATGTCGAGCCCGTGCAGGGGTTCGAGCTGGATCGCTATCTCGGTAAATGGTACGAAATTGCCCGTCTGGATCATTCCTTCGAACGCGGCCTGAGCCATGTCACCGCCGAATACAGTCGCAACGAGGATGGCACGGTAAGGGTGGTTAACCGTGGCTTTTCGATGGGTGAGGGCGAGTGGCAGGAAGCTGTCGGCAAAGCCAGGTTTGCCGGTGATCCCGGTACCGCACATCTTGAAGTCTCTTTCTTCGGGCCTTTCTATGCCTCATACGTGGTCGCAGCGTTGGACGGCGACTACCGCTACGCACTGGTGGTGGGATACAACCGGGACTACCTCTGGATTCTTGCCCGGGACAAGAAAATGCCGCAGGCGGAATTAGCGCAGCTTCTGCAAAAGGCCCGTGAGCTCGGCTACGACACCGACCAGCTCATCTTTGTCGACCACAGCGGTGAGCCGTCCGGTTCCCGCCAGTCATCGCCGGAGCAAAGCCGCTGAGAGCTGCTACCGGCCCGGAACGATACATCAGCGTTTCAGCTTGCGCTCACCCCACCAGCTGATCGCCAGTAATCCCGCCAGCAGTAATGCCAGCCAATAGCGTGGCAGTGGCCGCTTTGGCGGTGCCGGGTCGATCCCGGGCCCCAGCCTGGCGGTGGCCATCTGCCGCGTCGCTGCTGTTTTCAGCGTGTGCTGCCAGCCGGGCCAGGCATCGGCTGCGAAGACGTACAGGCTGAACGGTGCCGCGGTCATCTCACCCGTACCTTCCAGTTGGTACCAGCCGCTCTCGCGCGGCCAGTAGGCATAACAGCTGCCGGGCGACGGCGTGCCTTTAAGGCGGCGCTCGCCCCCGACAGCCGACAGCACCGGTGCAGCGCTGGTGAAGCCGCGGCTGCACAGGGTGATCCTGTGGCCTGCGCGGGGCATTGCCTGGCGCACCGCCACCGCTGCCCCCTCGCCCAGATGGGCCAGTTGCGGCTTCAGCACGGCCTGCCACAGGCGCGCGAAGGCTTGATGGTAGCCGGCGGTTACCCAGCGATAGCTGTTGCGAAAGAATACGAACCCCAGCGCCCCATCCGCAGTCGCACGACTCCAGTGGAGCGCGATATCGTCGCCAGCGGCTGGGCCAATGCGCTCTCCCCGTAAAATCCGGTCGCCAGTCTGCAGCGCAGCGGGCCGGAAACCGCTAGTGCCGAGTGCCGGCGTATCGCTGTCGCCGAAGGGCGCTCGCAGCTGAGCGGCCGCGTCCCTGTGCAGGGCCATACCGTGGGCACGGGCGTAATCGATAAAACCGTCCGGGACTGTGTCACCAACCAGCCACAGGAGCGATGCCTGTTGCTGCAATTGCTGCCGCTGGCGCCGGTCCAGCTGTGGCCACAGCTGGCTGTCGAGGATCAGCAGGTCGAAGCCGTTGGCGGGGTCGAGCGGTGCCCGATCGCCGCTGTCGAATCCGTTCAGGTTGCGGGTGCGCTCGATCCCGGGTGCCAGCCGGGTAACAACCCGGGCGGGCACGGCGGATTCCTGCAGCCAGCGGGACAGGGCGGCGGACTCGAAACCCGGTCGGGCCAGCCACAACAACACCCGGGGCCGCTCGCCCCGGTCAACCTGCACCGGTAGTGGTTCGCGCCTCGCCGTTTCGCCCTCCCCCAGCTGCAGCCGGTACTCCCAGCGCCCGGAGAGCCGCGGTGTATCTGCCAGTGTCACGGTACGGGATTCGCCGATGGTGGTTTGCGCCACCACGGTGTCGAAGGGATCCAATAGTTTTACCGGGGTATCTGCCGGCAGTGTCGGCGGCACTCGTAGTTGCAGGGATAACTCCTGGCCCAGGCTCAGCCGGCGTGACCAGTTCACTTGCCAGCCATCGGCCTCTGCCAGTTCGGGATCCGAGTTTTCCGACTCCAGGCGTACCGGTGGCAGGGCGAGCAGATCCTCGCGGTAAAGCCCCGCACCGCTCACCGCCAGAGTCGGCAGTGCTGCCAGCTCAGTGCCAGTAAGGGCGGGTGTGATCGCCTGGCGTGGGCCCGCCGCCGTCGGTGCCAGTTCATTACCGGCTTGCAGGCGTTCGCTGTTCAGCACCGCAGTGCCCGGGGCGGGCAGGAGTTGCGGGGGCTGGAACAGCAGCCAGGCGGCCAGCCAGATCGCCATTTGCAGCAATGCGGCGGCGGTGCGCCGTCTCACCGAGGTATGGCGCCGGGCGACAAGTAAAAGGGACAACAGCCCGCCGGCGATACAGATGGCCGCTATCAACAGGCTCATGGCATGCCCCCGCTTTGTTCCGGTTGTGCATCGCGCGGTTGCGTGGCCTGAATCCAGTCGGCGTAGCTGTCGTTGCCAGTGCCCGAGGTCGGCAGCGCCGGCGCGGCCGTCGGCGGCGCCAGCAGCTGATACAGCTGCGCCTGCAATTCCCGCCGGCACTGGCCGCATGCCGGGTCCTGGCGGAATCGTCGCAGTGCCTTGCCCACTTCCAATTGCCGGGTGGCCTGCTGTTCCCCGGCCTGTATCAGTTCTGGCAGCATGGCGAGATCTCGATCTGCCGGGGTGTTCCCGGCCATCAGGCTGCGCAGGGTGGACTCAAGCAAGGTTCGGTCGGGATCGTCAAAACTGGCTATCACCTGCGGCGGTGCCACTTCTTCGCGCTCACCGGTCAGGCGGCGTCCCTCATCAACGGGCGGCGGCTCGAAACCCACCCGTTGCAGGTAGATGCGCGAAGCCTGCTGCACTTCCTTGATAAAGCGCAGGGCGCGATGCTGGTGGGGTAGTGACGCCTGCGGTTCGACGATCGACAGCTCCCGCCAGGCGCTCCACATGGCATTGAGTGCACTGCGCAGCAGTTCTTTTGTCTGCGGGTCGAACAGCGTGGCGTGCTCGGAGTTGTCGTGCTGGTGGCCCACCGACTCAACAATGCCGGCAGCATCACCGAATTGTGGTGCTTCCCCCTGCGAAGCGGCACTGCTAACTGCGCCTTCGCCCGCGTGGTGGTCGTGGTGTCCGTCGGTATCGCCATGTCCACCTTCATGTTCGGGGTTGTCGCTTTCGTCGTGCGCCATGCGGTCATCATCATGTGCTTCCAGGGCCGAGTCCTCCTCACCCAGGAATTTTCCGTAGCGCATGCGTAGCAGGTTCTGTTCGTGGGCCAGGGATGTGGCGCGGTTGCGGAATTCCCCCGGGGAAATTTCCGGCTGCTCTGCCAGCAGGGCCTCGGTGTCGATAATCAGCTGGCGCTGGCTGCGGAAATACTCCGGCATCACCTTGATGGCCATGCCTTCGGCATCGCTCAGGCCGAAGATCTCCTCCTGCTGCCAGCGCAGGATAAAGTGCTGGCTGCGGGCCACATTGGCAGCGGGAGTGCGGTTATCGCGGGCCTCCACAAACCAGTAGAGCTCGTCACCGGGCTCGATCGCGAAACGGTCCACCGGTACCTGGAACTCAAAACGCTGGCGTTGCCCGCTGCCGGAGATCGGTTGCAGGGGAATGCGTTCGTTGCGAAAGCGCACATTCTCGCCATTGCCGCTGGCCAGGGTCACTACCAGTGCGGTGTCCGTGATCTGGAAATCATCCTCCGCGGTCACCAGCACCTGTAGCGCTGCGTCACCGGACACCATTGCGGTGTTGACCACCGTGAGGCTGTCGCGGGGCAGGCTGAATTCGAATTGCGGCGCCCGGTCCGGGATGACCTCGATATTGTGAATTTCCGGCAGCAGGATCTCACCGCCGTCCCGGGTAACCGCCAGCTGGTAGAAGTCACTTTCTGTGAGCCGTCGCTCCAGGGTCCAGGCAAGAGTCGGCAACTCTCCCTGCGGCTGGAAATCGAAGTCGGCATCCGCAGCCTGCATTTGCAGCCTCTGTACCGGCGCGGTCAGGATCACCGTCCAGCGGGCACGGGCGCTTTCCGGCGCCCTGACCTGCAGTGGCTGTTGCCGCTCCGGCAGGCCGGTATAGGCCGGGGGGCTCACCCGGACCTTTGCGCTTGCGATGCGGATAATGCCAGGCCCTTCATTCCCCGCAGTGCCGGGGACGGCGGCAGGGGCGCCCGGTCCGGGATGCTTGCCGCCCCACAGCGAAATTGCCGCAGTCATCAATGGTGCCAGCAGCACGGCAATACACAGCGCCAGGGTGGCGCCTATAGCGGGTCGCCAGCGCCGCGGCCGGAAGCGTTGCAGCGCCTCGCCCGCCACCAGCTGTTCCAGCGCGACGCGGGTGCGCTGTTGCTGCAGGCGCACCAGTGGTGGCAGGGACTCCGGTGCTTCCAGCAGCAGGGCACTGCTGTCCTGCAGTTCCGGGTAGCGGCGATCCAGCAGCCGGCACAGGTAGCGGGGGTCGGGGCGCCAGTGGTGATCCAGCAATGCCCCGAGTCCGGCCAGCATCGCGGCCCCAATGCCCGTCCACAGGGGCCACTGCAACAGGCTGTAGCTCACCTGGCCCAGCAACAGAGCCAGCAGCGCCAGCGCGATATAAGGGGCTAGGCCCCGCAGGGTCCAGTGCCGTCGCGCGGTGCGCAGTGGGGTCGGCAGGCGTTGAGGCATCCGGTTATCCATCCACCCGCCTCCGCGACAGTGTGAGTGCTCGCTCTGCCAGCAGCATCAGTAACAGCGCCAATAGCAGTGGCTGCTGCAGCGGCTCCCGGGCCGCCGTGGCCACTTCACTGTCTGCTACCGGGCGGCCTGGTGGCTCACCTGCCGGCCAGCGCGGTTGCTGCTCTGACTGCAAGGGCCAGTCCTGCCGGGACCACTGTTGCCACAGTTGCTGTGGCAGCCGGGCGCGGCGATAGAAGGACTGGTCCTGCCAGCTGTCCCGGTAGCGCAGCCAGCTGCCCCGACCCAGCGCCGCCGCTGCGCGGGTGGGACCGCCATCATCGACCAGCGGTACAAAATCCACAGTCTGTCCTGTCGTTACCGAGTCGTCGCTGATCAGCAGCCCGCCGCTGCGCACGAAGGCCTGCACCGCCTCCGGCAGCGGGCCGGGTCGGCTGTAGAGCAGCCAGTCAAATTCCTCTGGGTCCAGCTGGCCCGGGTCCGCCAGTGCCTGTGGCTCCAGCCGGGCGGTACCGGTGTCCGCCAGTTGTTGCAGGGCCGGCGCCAGCCAGGCCGGTGCTTCGCCGATGATGGCAATGGACGGAGTGGCCGGTGGATTTCCTGTTGCCCCGCTTTCGGTGATGCCGGCGGTGTGCCATTGCCAGTGGGGGCTGTAGTCCAGGGCGCGGTAGCCGGAAGCGGTATCCCGGTGGAGCAGGATATGGGCGCGGCGGTAGCGGGGTTCTGTCGCCAGGGTGGAGAGGCTGTTCCAGCTGTCGTACCCGCGGGGATCCGTACTGGCCACAGGCTGGGGGCGGGGTTGCAGCCACAGAACCTGCGCGAAGGGTCCCCGGGCTTCGGTAAAGCTATCCAGTTCTCCCCGGGCTACTGCCGGGTCCACCAGCAGCAGAGCCCCGGTCTGATCGCGTTTTTCCAGCAATGGTGTCGCCAGCAGGGCGGACAGCAGCGCCAGCAACAGCAGCCGCAGACACAGCAAGCCGATGTCGCGCAGCTGCAGCCGTTTCCAGCTCTGTGGCTGGCGACGCTGCAACCAGTGGGCGGCGGCGAAGGTGATTTCCCGCGGCGCGCTGCGCTGTAGCAGGTGGATCAACAGCGGTATCAGTAGCGCCAGCAGCAGCCACAACCACTGCGGCGATTGCCAGCTCCAGGGTAACCAGGACATCTCAGGTATCCCCCGCCATCAGGCAATCCGCGAGTGCAGCTGCACGAAGCGCTGGACGGCATCCGCCAGCGGGCGCTCGATCTGCACGCTGGTCAGCGGGCTCTCGCGGCCGGCAAAGCCTGCAGCCAGGGACCGCTGTGCCCGGGCAAATGCCTGCTGGTACTGGGCCCGCTGGCTGCGTGCGTCCATTTCCCGCACCGGTGAGCTGCCGGAAGCGGCCTCCGGGTCGCGCACGCGCAACTCGCCCTCGAACGGGAAGGTTTCCTCCGCTTCCACCAGCAGCTGCAGCGGCAGGCAGGGGCGACCGGCGGCGTGCAGCCGCGTGGCAAAATCGCTGATTTCCTGCCCGCGCTCGAAAAAGTCGCTCACCAGGACTACCTGGCAGTTATTGTCGAACTGGGACCACAACGGTTGCAATTGCTCTGGTCCCGGCCAGTGACCCGCCGCGCGGCTGCGCTGCAGTTCCAGCGCGATACGATGGTGGTGGGCCTCTCCCTGACCGGCGGGCACGCGGCGCAGGTCGGCGTCACTCAGCACCAGTAGAGAACAGCGATCGCCCTGGGCCTGCAACAGCCAGCACAGGGTAGCAATCCAGCATTTGCCGAACTGCAGCTTGGTGAGTTCCGGTATGGCAAAACTGGGCTGGGCCATGGAGGCGCTGGCGTCGAGGACAAAGCAGACATGCATCTGGCTTTCCTGTTCGGCCTCGCGCACGTAGTGGCGGTCCGAGCGCGCGAAGAGTTTCCAGTCGATATGGTTGATGGCATCGCCGGGCTGGTAGCTGCGGTACTGCTGGAATTCCAGCCCGGCACCGCGGCGCCGGCTGTGTTGAGCGCCCAGCATCACACCCGCGGCAATATGCCGCGACAACCAAGCAAGGTCGCGGGTGCGGGCCAGTGTCAGCGGGTCCAGCAAATCCACGATTTCAGTCCCGCCCCGGCTCCGGGCAGACCCGCAGCAGTTCTTCGATTATGCGTTCGATACCCACGCCGTCGGCCTGGGCATGGAAACTCAGCAGGATGCGGTGACGCAGCACCGGCAGCAGCAGCGCGCGAATGTCCGCGCGGGTGACCGCCAGTCGCTGGCTGAGCAGCGCGCGGGCCTTGGCCGCCAGTACCAGTGCCTGACCGGCGCGGGGGCCGGCGCCCCACTGGATCCACTGGTTCAGCGGTGAGTCTTCACTGCCGGTGTTGGTCCTGTCGGGGCGGGTGCTGCGCACAAGGCGGGCGATATAGCCGTACAGGTCGTCGCTGATGTGCACCTCGCGCACCAGTCGCTGCATCTCGATGATGGCGTTGCCGTCGAGGCTGGGTGAGGGCGTCGCCGCCTCATCGCCGGTGGTGCCGCGCAGGATGGCGATCTCGTCTTCCTCACCCGGGTAATCGATATGGATATTGAGCAGGAAGCGATCCAGCTGCGCTTCCGGCAGGGGATAGGTGCCTGCCTGCTCGATGGGATTCTGTGTCGCCAGCACGAAATAGGGCCGCGGCAACGCCATGGTCTCGCCGGCCATGGTCACCGCGTATTCCTGCATCGACTCCAGCAGTGCGGCCTGGGTTTTTGGTGGGGTACGGTTGATCTCGTCCGCCAGCAGGATATTGGTAAAAATCGGGCCACGCTGGAACTTGAAGAAGCGCTTGCCGGTGCTGTGGTCCTCTTCCAGGATCTCGGTGCCGAGAATATCCCCCGGCATCAGGTCCGGGGTGAACTGTACCCGTTTGAAATCCAGCTCGGTGGCCTGCGCCAGGGTTTTTACCAGCAGCGTCTTGCCCAGCCCGGGCACGCCCTCCAGCAGTGCGTGGCCACGCGCCAGCAGGCAGATCAGCAGCTGGTCCACCACCTCGTCCTGACCGACGATCACACGGCTGATTTCGTTGCGCAGCTTGTCCAGCGCCGACAGGGTTTGCTCGATGCCGCTCTCGGTAGCGGTGCGGGTTTCAGTTTCCATGATGGTTCACGTGGTTAATGCGTAGATAACGATATTGACGGCGAACTTTGTATTGTCCACTGCCAGCCAGCGTTTGTTGCGATAGTCGTAATCCCACTCGCAGCCGAAGTCCTTGTTGCTGTAGAGCACGGCGATGCGTCCATCCACGACAATGGCCTTGAGGTAATCGTGCACCAGGTCGTCGCCCCAGCCATTCAGCTCGAAGCTGGTCACGGGCAACTCGTCAAACTTGAAAAAGCAGTGGTAAAGCTCGTGGTCGGCGGGCAACTTCTGCAGGCAGCCTTCACCGAACAGCTCCACCATCTGTGCCTCGAACGACTTGGCGAACAGGCCGTCGATATCGTGGTTGCAGTCGTCAACGAACACGAATCCACCGCGATTGACATAGTTGCGGAAATTGCGCGCCTCGGCCGCGGTAAATTCCACCAGCTTGTGCCCCGCCAGATAGCAGAAAGGGGCCAGTAACATGGCCGGGTCTGCCAGCGGTACGATGCGCTCCTTCGGGTCAACTTTGAGATTGGTGTATTCGACCAGTGAATTCAGCACATTAGACGGCATGCGCTGGTCCACATCCCAGTCGCCGGACTCATACATCAGGCGGGTGAAATAGAAATCGTAATATTCCCCGGACTGCGCACGGGGGATAGCCGGCAGCGCCAGGGCGCCGCTGGCGAGCAACAGTTGGCTGAAGAAATGCCTGCGGGAGGAGGACACGGTTACTGCTCTGTACTCAATGTGTAGCTGGACGTGAATACCCGGATCGTCATGCCGGCCCCGGCTGGCATCCAGTACTGGGGGTGACTGGATCCCGGCCGGTGCCGGCCTGACGACCTCTATTCAGGTCCGCAGCCAATTAACCGATCTTACGCTTGGTGTTGATCACATTGACCCCGTCAAAGCGTGCAGTGGAGCTGCCGTGGGACACGGTGCTCACCTGGCTCGGCTGGCCCTTGCCGTCGAAGAAGGAGCCCCCCAGACGGTAGTCGCGCTTGTCGCAGATCTGGGAGCAGGAGTTCCAGAATTCCTGCGTGTTCGACTGGTAGGCAACGTCTTCCACCATGCCGGTAATCTTGCCGTCCTCGATTTCGTAGAACAGCTGGCCACCAAACTGGAAGTTGTAACGTTGCTGGTCGATGGAGAAGGAGCCGGCACCGATAATGTAGATGCCCTTTTCCACGTCCTTGATCATCTCGTCGAGGCTCAGTTCTTCCTTGCCGGGCAACAGCGAGACGTTGGGCATGCGCTGGAACTGCACACTGGACCAGTCATCGGCATAGGAACAACCGTGGGACTTATCCTGGCCGAGCATGTGTACCTGGTCGCGGGTGGCCTGGTAGTTGACCAGGATGCCGTCCTTCACCAGGTCCCATTGGCCGGTCTGCACACCCTCGTCGTCATAGCCGACAGCGCCCAGGGAGCCGGGCTGCACTTTGTCGGCAAACAGGTTGACCTTGTCGCTGCCGTACTGGAATTTGCCGCTGCGCCATTTGTCCAGGGTGGCGAAGGAGGTGCCCGCGTAGTTGGCCTCGTAGCCCAGTACCCGGTCCAGTTCCAGGGGGTGGCCGACGGACTCGTGGATGGTGAGCCACAGGTGGCTCGGGTCCAGCACCAGATCGTACTTGCCGGGTTTGACCGACTTGGCATTGAGCTTTTCCTGGGCCTGCTGCGCGGCCAGTTTCGCATCCTCGATCATGTCGTAGGAATCGCGATAAAGCACGGTCTGTGATTGCACCTTGTCCTCGGCGCGGCCGTCCAGGTACTCAAAGCCGCGTCCGACCGGCTGGCTGAGGCCATTGCGGGTGCGGAAGCCGCCACTTTTCTTGTCCACAGCGGTGACGGTCATCGGCGCCCACAGGCGGTGAACGTCCTGGTCGATGTAAGAGCCGTCGGTGGAAGCGAAGTACTTCTGCTCGTTGACCAGGTAGAGGCTGGAGTTGATAAAGCTCGCGCCGGCATCCATGGCCGACTTGTTCACTTCCATCAGCAGGTCGATTTTTTCCGCCAGCGGCACTTGCATGGCGTTTTTCTGGATCGGCGTTTTCCAGCTCACTTCACCGAAGCCCTTTTGCTCCGCCAGCTGCACCGGTTCACTCTGGTGTTTTGAATTGGCTTTGGCGGTGGCCACGGCCTTGCGGGTGGCTTTGGCGATGCCGTCGACGGTCATATCGTTGGTGGCACTGAAACCCCAGGTGCCATTGGCAATCACCCGAACGCCCATGCCGATGGACTCGGTGTTGACCACATTCTGCAGCTGCAGTTCGCGGGTCAGCACGTACTGGTTCAGGTAGCGGCCGATACGGACATCGGCATAGGTGGCTCCCAGTTTGGTGGCGGTATTCAGGGCGGCATCGGCCAGTTCTTTCTTGACGGAAAGGTCAATGCCGTCGGTGGTCAGCTGGCTCTCGGCAATCACATTGCCGGCGAACGGCAGCATGGATGCACCGACACCGGCGCCACTCAACTGGAGAAATTTTCTTCTGTCCATGTCAGGTCCTCGTGTTGGCTGGCGCACTTAAACGGCGTCGGAAAGGCTGCTGAAGGTGAAATCGCGCACTTTCAGTGCCGGCACCATGGCGGAAAAGCCCCACATGCCCACGCGCTTGGCCTGGCCCATTTCCTCGATGTTGTTGAGCATGATCACCGGGCTCTCATTGAAGCGGAAATTCTTGACCGGATACTTGATCTTGCCGTTCTCGATATAGAAAGTGCCGTCACGAGTCAGGCCGGTCAGCAGCAGGGACTGTGGATCCACCATGCGGATATACCAGGTGCGGGTCACCAGGATGCCGCGACGGGTATTTTTGATCATTTCCTCGGTGGACTTGTCACCACCTACCATGATCAGGTTGCCGGGAGTGGGAATTGCCTCTTCCTCATTTTTCTCCGCCCAGTAGCGGCTGCGCGGCATATTGGCGGCGACACCATCCCTGACCCAGTCGATGCGCTGCAGGGCCATATTGTCCTCTCCGGACCAGGGGGTGGCCGGTACATTCGGGTCGGCGGGATCCGAGTAGATGTGTACGCGCTTGTCGAACATCTTTTCGCCCAGGCGGTTGCCGCCGCCTTTCTTGCTCATAAAGCTGCGGCCCTCATCGGCGCTGCGGGCGTTGTAGCTGTACATCATGTAACCCAGCAGACCGGAAACCGCGTTGGGTTCCAGGATCACCGTGTACTTGCCGGGTTCCAGCGCGCGGGCCTCCTGGGATTGCACGGCTTTGTCGATGGCGATACCGGAAGTGAGCGCGGTGCTCATATCGGCAAAGTCGGTCACGTCACTCTCGGCCCAGCCGGAACCGAGACCATTCTCGGTGCGCATGGTGACGGTGAAGTTGGCTGAAGTGGCAACGTGGTAGCCGAACAGTCCCTCGGTGTTGGCGACAGCGGCAAAAGAGCGGTCGTCCTCCAGGTAGCCGGCGGCAACCACCTTTTTCTTCTTGGCCGCCATGATGGAGTCGGCCGCCGCCTTGGCGCGCTGCTCCGGTGTAATGTTGGCAGTACCCTTGGCAAAGGCATTCACGTCCACGTATTTCTGCGGGCCTAGCAATGGCATGGCTTCCGGATTTTCCGGGGAGAGCTTCGCCAGCTCCTCAGCGCGGCGCATCACTTTTTCCAGCGCGGCATCGCTGAATTCATTGATGGTGGCGACACCGGATTTCTTGCCAAAGCGGGCCTCAACGGCCAGCTCGATATTATCCACAATGCCGCTAGTGGAAACGCTGTTGCGGGCGTAGCGGATATTGCCGGTCTCAGCGCCAGTCAACTGGGCGCTGGCACCATCGGCGCGACTGTATTTGAGTACCTTGTCGAGAATGCGCTTTGCTTCACTTCTGGTCAGGATTGCCATTATTTTTTCTCCGGTTACTTATTCTTTTACGGGCCCGCCCTATCAGCCTGGGGGAGTGACCCGAGCAGTGTCTTACGAAATATTACGCTTGGTATTGATCACATTGATCTGGTCAAAGCGGGTGGTGGCGCAGCCGTGGGAGACGGCGCTCACCTGACTTGGCTGGCCCTTGCCGTCGAAGAAAGTGCCGCCCAGGCGGTAATCACTCTCATCGCAAATGGCCGAACAGGAGTTCCAGAACTCCTGGGTGTTCGACTGGTAGGCGACATCCTCCACCTGGCCGACGATCTCGCCATTCTTGATTTCATAAAACAGCTGGCCGCCGAACTGGAAGTTGTAGCGCTGCTGGTCAATGGAGTAGGAGCCGCGACCAAGGATGTAAATGCCCTTTTCGACGTCGCGGATCATGTCGTCAACGGAATACTTTTCCTCGCCCGGTGCCAGGGACACGTTGGGCATGCGTTGGAATTGCACGCTGTCCCAGCTGTCGGCATAGGAACAACCGTGGGATTCGTCCTGGTCGATCATATGCACCTGGTCCCGCGTAGCCTGGTAATTCACCAGGATGCCGTCCTTCACCAGGTCCCACCGTTTCGCTTTGACACCCTCATCGTCATAGCCGACCGCGCCCAGGGAGCCGGGCTGGGTCCGGTCGGCAAACAGGTTCACCTTGTCGCTGCCGTACTGGAATTTGCCACTGCGCCACTTGTCCAGGGTGGCGAATGAAGTCCCGGCAAAGTTCGCCTCGTAACCCAGCACCCGATCCAGTTCCAGCGGGTGACCCACGGACTCATGGATGGTCAGCCGCAGGTGCAGGGGTTCCAGTACCAGGTCGTATTTGCCCGGGTCAATGGATTTTGCGGAGAGCTTGGCCCTGGCCTGATCGGCGGCGAGGATCGCATCCTCGGCCATGTCATAGGAGTTCTTGTACAGGGTCGTCTGCCCCTGGATCTTGTCTTCCTCGCGACCGTCCAGGTATTCGTAACCCATTCCCACCGGGGTGCTCAGGCCATCGCGGGTCTTGAACAGGCCGGTTTCCTTGTCCACTGCAGTGACCGTCATCGGCGCCCACAGGCGATGTACGTCCTGATCGATATAGGAGCCGTCGCTGGAGGCGAAATACTTCTGTTCGTTGACCAGGTAAAGGGAGGAGTTGATAAAGCTGGCGCCGGCCTTGAGCGCGCTGTTGTTGACCTCCATCAGGTAGTCCACCTTCTCACCGATGGGCACTTCGAAGGCGTTTTTCTGGATGGGTGTCTGCCAGGCCACCTCGCCCACACCTTTGACCGGCGCCAGCTGTACTGGCTCAACCTGGTACTTGGAATTGGCCCTGGCAATGGCGACCGCGCGGCGGGCCGCCTGGGCGATGCCATCGTCGGTCAGGTCATTGGTGGCGGCGAAGCCCCAGGTCCCATTGGCCAGCACGCGGATGCCGGCCCCGAAAGACTCGGTATTGACGATATTCTCGACGCGGGTCTCGCGGGTGATGACAAACTGGTTCAGGTAGCGGCCGATGCGCACATCGGTATAGCTGGCACCGGCTTTGCGCGCAGCATTCAGCACAACATCTGCCAGCGCCTTCTTGCGCCGCACATCCATGCCGTTTTCGGTGAGTTCCGCCGCGGTTACCCGGGTGCCGTACACCGGCAACAGGATACCGCCGGCACCCACACCGGCCAGCCTCAGGAATTCTCGTCTCTGCATGGTCCTCCCCAGCCCGGTTCACCGCAGGTCAGTGCTGCCGGGAGTATTGGTTATTGTTCTCTGGTCACCGGGCCAGTGTCCCAGCTGACCGGTATGCCCAACCTACCACAATGGTGGAGGCCGGTCAGCGCATCCACGATCGATGCAAATTTGTGGCCAAATGTCAGGTTCCACCTGACGGGAGCAGCCTGTAAAGCGGTCGTCGTTAAGGTGAAGCGAGTATCAGTTGAGTTGAGGGCGTCGCAGTCGATCGTGGGGAGCCGGAGGAGGGTGGGTGATGGCCGTAAGGGCTGGTCGGGATCGCGTCGTCTGTTGCTCAGAGGCTCGCTCGTTGACGCACCTCCTCGAAGCTCGTTTCCTGCAACAGGCGCCCGTCCCGGTATACCGGCTGCAGCAGGTTCCTGCGCTGGTTCAGTGCTTCCAGGCGGATCGTTTCCAGCTTGCCGGAGTCGCCCCTGATCAGCGCCAGGCGTCCGCGCTTGGATTTCTTCTCCGGCCCGGTCACCGGGTCTTTCCATACGTCGTGCCACTTGCCGTCAATACAGATGGCACTGGCCTTCATGGCGAAATTGAGCGTATCCCGGTCGAGCTTCTGCAACAGCTCCCCGCCCATACCAAAGGTTATATTCTCTGCGCTCATCCGCTGTTCTTTCATCGCCTCCAGTATCTGGGGGATGGAAAACCGGGAGACGCCGTCACCCTGAATCAGGCGGATGAAGTCCGGCAGTACCCGGAAGCCTTTGGCATTTTCCCGGGTACCGAAAATACGCATCAGTCGCTCGAGGCTCTCGGTCACGATCGAGGCCGGGTCACCGGAATCCGGCCGCACCACCAGGGTGCCGCCGCTGTGGATGACTTTTTGTTTCAGGCTGCCGCCCCAGATATTTTCGATCGCGTGCCAGAGATCGTAGCTGTCGCTCACTACCGCGACGACCCGGCCGGGTCCGGCGAACCGTTGCAACATATTGGCATAGGCCTGCTCCTCCCGGTCCTTGCCCCAGGCAGTCATGGTGCTGTGCTCCGCGGCGGGAATGGAAAAGGCCGGCATATCGGCACCGTAAAACCGGCGCGCTGCCACCAGTGCGGAGACGGTATCGGTGCCCTGGAAGTTCACCAGGTGCGACATGCCCCCGAGCATGGCGGATTCCAGACTGCTGGCGCCGCGGGCACCGAAGTCATGCAGCTTGAAATCGAGCCCTGCACGGCTGCCGGCAGTCTCCTCCAGATAGCGCCCAATGATGGCTTTGATGGCCCGGCTCTGGGTGGCCACGGTCACCGGATACCAGATGGCGCGAACTAATGCGGTCTCGATATAGCTGGTCAGCCAGAAGCAGCTCGGGTCGGTATTGACCACCTGCAGCATGACATTGTGCAGGGGTACCGGCGTGCCCTCGGGGACGGCGCTGATTTCCAGCGGCAGCAAGCCATCGTGCCGGTGCAGGATGTGCTCCCAGCCCTGACGGTGAAACGGCAGCCCGTGGGCGGTGAGAACCGTCTCCGCCTCGTCGATATCCCCGGCATGAACAGGCGTCAGCAGGTACTCCTTGATGAACGCCTGTAGCCCGAAAAATAGCGGCTCGGCGAAATCGCCACCGCGGCACTCGATATAGCTGCTGATATATTCCGCGCCGGGCGGATACTGCAGGAAGTGACTCGCCTTGTAGCTGTCGACATTGAGAATCAGGTTGTGCGCGGTCATGGGAATCCGATCATCCTTGGGGGCCGTCCCTTCCTCCCAGCAAAGCACAGAAGCGCTGGGGGGTGGGCGCGGCGTCAAAGCTGGGCGCGAAATGATTCGCATCGGCACGACCGTACCGGGGACATAGGGTGGTGCGAGGAAATAAACGCCAGAGAGCCTGCTGTAATGACATGTAATTGACCGGCACACTTTGGATGTGTACTTTTGTATACACGGCTTGCGCGATTGCCAGCCCTGAACTCTTCAATACTGCCGGCGGTACCAGGCAAAAAAACTACTGGTCACTGCCATGCTCAATAAGTCCCAGTCCATATCCGCCCGCCTCTCTCCCGAGGACTACGCCTACCTGATGTCCATCGATCGCAACGGTGCGGTCACCCAGAGCGAGAAAGTCCGTGAACTCATTGCGATGGCCAGGGAATCTGCCGGTGCCGGGAGTTTCGCTCTTGCCTACCTGACCTCCACAGAGGCCATGCTGCCAGTGCGCGCGCGATATGCGGAGGGCACAGAGAGAAGCCTGCTGGTGGAAGCCGTCATGGACCTTGTCTCCGAGGGGGCTGCGGCCATCCAGTCCTGTGCAAATCAGCAGGATATGGTGCCGGCACTGGAAAAGCGCGCACTGCCGGCGATTGACGCCTTCCTAAACAAGCTCCGGCTGCTCTCGCTGGCAGCAGGTACCGACAGGCCCAGCCCGGATATCGGGCAAACCCTCCGTGAATATCTGCAACCTCTTGATAAATCATCCCGCTAAAACCAAAGAAAAAGTAAAAGGAAAAACAACATGAAAGAAGGACTCGTGAAAAGAATCTCCCGTATCATCTCCGCTTCAGCCAATGCTTTGGTGGATTCCGTTGAAAATGCGACACCACAGCTGGTGATGGAGCAGGCCATCCGGGAAATTGATGATGCAATTGCTGAAGTGCGGGACCAGCTCGGCAAGGCCGAGGCTGCAAAATACCTGAGCAGCCGCACGCTGAACGACGAGAATACCCGTCACGCCAGTCTGGCAGAGCAGATTGAGGTTGCGGTGGATCAGGGCCGTGATGATCTGGCGGAAGCCGCCATCGCCAAACAGATGGACATCGAAGCCCAAATCCCGGTGCTGGAGAAAGCGATCGCCGATACCGATGGCGAGATCAAGGAGCTGAATGCCTACATCAGTGCATTGCAGGGCAAAAAGCGCGAGATGCGCGAACAGCTCCGGGAATTCGTCCGCGCAACAGAGCACGAGGCAAACGGTGCTACCGGTGGCCAGGGTGGCAGCAGTCGCGCAACCGCCGACAAGGTCGAGCAGGCCACCGGTGCCTTTAACCGCATCATGGAGGGCGCCGGGGTCCCCACGGCGGAATCCAGTGCGGACGCGACCAAGCTGGCAGAGCTGGAGGAATTGTCGCGTAACAATCGGATCAAGGAGCGGCTGGCCAAGATCAAATCCAGGACCGAAGCATAATGGCCTTCCTGCTTCAGGACGAAAACGTTCTCTTTACCGGTGCACTGGTGCTGATGTTCATGATTGCCCTCATGGAGGGCGTCATGACATTGATTGGTCTCGGAATCTCGGACCTGCTCGATAACCTGCTGCCGGATATCCATATCGATGCAGATATGCCCGATGCGGGTCCCAGTGGGGGGCTCACCAGACTGTTGGGCTGGCTGCGATTTGGTGAGGTGCCGGCACTGATTCTGCTCGTGGCCTTTCTGGTCAGCTTTGGCGTGACGGGCCTGGTCCTGCAGATGTTTGTTGCGGGACTGGTGGGTGTTCTTTTGCCCGGGTGGCTGCTGGCGATTCCGGTATTTCTATTAGCCCTGCCGCAAGTACGAGGAGTGGGCAACCTGCTGCGTCGCTTTGCCGTCGGTGACGAAACCGAATCCGTGGGCCGGAAAACGTTTGTTGGCAGGGTCGCGGTGGTGACCCTTGGAGAGGCCGCCGCCGGATCACCGGCAGAAGCGCGCTTCAGCGATGAATTCGGTACCACCCACTATGTCATGGTGGAACCGGAAGGTACGGAAACGTTCAGCCAGGGCGATTCCGTGCTGTTGGTGGAGGACCAGGGGGCCCGTTTCCGGGTGATCCGCCCCAGCAGTAAGCACCTGGTTGAGAATAACTAAAATGGAGATTAATTCAGTGATTCAGAATCTATCCAGTATTTTGATAATGGCCGGGGCCGTCTTTGTCGGCCTGCTAGTGATCGGTACCATCTTTGCCCGCCTGTATACCCGCGCGTCCAAGGAGCGGTCCTTCGTCCGCACTGGTATGGGCGGGCAGAAGGTGATTATGAATGGCGGCGCCCTGGTACTTCCTGTCCTGCATGAAATCATTCCGGTCAACATGAATACCCTGCGCCTGGCAGTCTCCCGCAAAGAGCATCAGGCACTGATCACCAAGGATCGTATGCGGGTGGACGTGCTGGCTGAATTTTATTTGCGGGTGAAACCGGATACCGATGCCATCGCCAACGCGGCGCAGACCCTGGGTATACGCACCCTTGATCCCGAAGCGCTCAAGGAAATGATCGAAGGCAAGTTTGTCGATGCCTTGCGTTCCGTTGCCGCCGAGATGGAGATGGCGGAACTGCACGAACAGCGGAGTCAGTTCGTACAGAAAGTGCAGCAGGTGGTTTCCGAGGATCTGTTGAAAAACGGCCTGGAGCTGGAGTCCGTTTCACTGACAGGCCTTGACCAGACCCACAAGGAATTCTTTAACCAGGACAACGTATTTGATGCGGAAGGCCTGGCCAGTATGACCCGCTCCATCGAGGCACGCCGGAAAGAGGTCAACGATGTCGAGCAGGAAACCATGGTGCAGATCGAGAAGAAAAATCTCGAAGCCGAGCGCCAGAAACTCGAGATCGAGCGGGAAAAACGATATGCGCATCTGGAGCAGCAGCGCGAGGTAGAGAACCGCGAGGCAGCTCAGAAATCCGATATCGCCAAGGAACATGCGGCACAGGATCGCGCTGCGCGCCAGGCTGCCATTGAGGCCGAGCGCGAGGTGGATCAGTCACGCATCGCCGCCGAGCAGGCTACGCGGCTGCTGGAGATCGAGAAAGAAAAGCGCCTGCAGGAGCAGGAAATCGAGAGAGAGAGGGTGCTCGAAGAACAGCGCATTTCCAAGCAGAAATCTCTCGAGATTGCCGAGCAGGAGCGCGCCATTGCCGTTGCGGAGAAATCCAAGGAGCAGTCCGTTGCCGACCAGCAGGCGAACGTCGCACTGGCTGAGGCCGTAAAAGCCGAGGAGCAGGTGCGCACGGCTAAAGATGTGGAAGTCGCCGAGCGTGACAAGCACATTGAAATCATCGAGGCACAGAAAGAAGCAGAGCGGCAGGCCACAGCGATCACCGTGGCCGCCGAGGCGGAAAAAGCCGCCGCCGACGACCGCGCCGAAGCGCTGCGACTGCAGGCCTCTGCAGAGGCCGAGGCCATCCGCATCAAGGTCGAGGCGGATCGCGAGAAATACGCCGTGGATGCGGAAGGCCAGCGGCTGATGAACGAGGCCTTCAACAGCCTCAATGAAGCCCAGGTCGCGCTGAAGAAAGTCCTGAGCCTGCATGAGAACCTGCCCAACATCATTCGCGAGAGCGTCAAGCCGATGGAGAGCATCGACGGTATGAAGATCATCTCCGTGGAAGGCCTCAATGGTGTCGGTAGCTCTGTCGGCGGAGGCATTGTCGATGGAGACGGCGAGGGCAAGAGCCAGAGCCTGCCGGAGGCGTTGGTGGGCAGTGCCCTGAAGCACCGCGCCATGGCCCCTCTGGTGGACTCCCTGCTGAAGGAAGCGGGTGTAGGCGAGCTAGGCAAGGTAGCGGAAACAGAGACCTGACCCCCTCACGCTGACTACAGACTGACTCTACGCATAATGCGCATACCTATTGCCTATATGAACGAAATCATGTTGGAGCGAACCATGAAGAAACTGATATTAACCATTCTGCTGTTGCTGCCGGGATTATCACTGGCTGACGATGATCGGGCACTCGCATCGGTCACGGCTTGGTTGCAGCTGGTCGACAGCGGCGCTTATGCCCAGAGCTGGGAGCAATCCGCACCGATGTTCCAGCAACAGATCTCGAGCGAGGGTTGGCGGGCGGCTCTGAAAAGTGTCCGCCAGCCCCTTGGCTCCGTTATCTCCCGGGATGTGGAGTCCCGCAGTGAACACAACACTCTTCCCGGTGCCCCAGATGGTGAGTACGTAGTGGTGACCATGGCCAGCAGCTTCGAGCACAAAGCTCGGGCAACGGAGACGATCACGTTCGCGAGAGTCGGCGGTGAGTGGCGTGCCGTGGGCTATTTTATCAAGTAGTTGGAATCGGCCCGCACCAGTGGCTGTCGGGGCGAAGGAGGGGCGCAAGTCAGCGCACTTTACTGCTGGCGCCAGTGGCTAATCACGGGGCGGGTTCTCCATGGAATACAAAGACTATTACCAGATCCTCGGCCTGGAGCGGGATGCCAAACAGGATGAGATCAAGCGCGCCTATCGCAAGCTGGCGCGCAAGTATCATCCGGATGTGAGCAAGGAAGAAGGCGCGGAGGATCGCTTCAAGGAGGTGAGTGAAGCCTATGAGGTGCTGAAAGATCCGGAGAAGCGCGCCGCCTACGACCAGGTCGGCTCCGGTTACCACGCCGGAGAGGATTTCCGGCCACCCCCGGGTTGGGATCAGGGTTTTGAATTCCATGGTGGCGGCTACACGGAGGCCGACCCGGAGGCATTCAGCGACTTTTTCGAGAGCCTATTCGGTCGTGCCGGGTTCTCCCACGGATTCGGCGCCGGACAACGGCAGCAGTTTCATGCTCAGGGGGAAAATACTCACGCCAAAATCGCCATCGACCTGGAGGACAGCTACCGCGGGGGCACGCGCCAGATTACGCTGAAACACTCGGAGTTCGGTGACGACGGCCGCCCGCGACTGCGGGAGCGCAAGCTGAACGTCAAAATTCCCCGAGGGGTTACCGAAGGGCAGCAGATCCGGTTGGCCGGCCAGGGACAGCCGGGTATCGGTGAGGGCAAACCGGGCGACCTCTTTCTGGAGATTTCGTTTAACCCACACTCCCTGTATGAAGTGGACGGTAAGACTGTCTATCTCAACCTGCCGGTATCTCCCTGGGAGGCCGCATTGGGCGCGAAAGTGCAAGTACCGACCCCCGAAGGCTCGGTGAATATGACCATCCCGGCCAATAGCAAGAGTGGTGGCAAGCTGCGGCTGCGCGGGCGCGGTATACCTGCCAGGGAGCCCGGCGACCTGTTTGTGGTCCTCAAGGTCGTCGCCCCTCCGGCTCATAGCGAGGCAGAGAAGGCCGCATATCAGGCGTTCAGCGACGCCTTCGAGTTCAATCCCCGCAGCGATATGGGAGGCTGACAATGGTTCAGAAAAAAGTGACAGCCCTGAGCGGAACGTTGCTGGACGAGCAGTGCCTGCTCACCCTGAGTGAACTTTGCCGAGCCTGTGAGTTGCCGGCAGAAGAGGTCATGGCCCTGGTGGAGGAGGGGGTCATCGAGCCCGCCTCCGGGAAACCCACGCAGTGGCGCTTCAGCGCCGTGAGTATTCGGCGGGTACAGCGCGTGCGCAGTCTCAAGCGGGACCTGGGTGTCAATATGGCCGGCGCTGCGCTCGCCGTCGAATTGCTCGAGGAAATCGAACGCCTGCGTGCAAGGCTGAAGCGACTCGAGCGGGAACGTTGAGCCCCCGCCCGGCGCGCATTCAGCCCGCAGTCGCGGCGCTGGTGATCTCGTGGATCAGGAAGGCGTTGTAGATAATGTAGGCAAGCAGCAAACCGGCGCCCTCAAAGCGATTGATTCGGCCCTGCCGGCCGCGAAAGCCATAGGCGAAGATAAACAGGGCCACGGTCAGGCCCACGACCATGGGCCAGTCGCGGGTAATGACCTCTGCCGGCACATCGGACATGGGTGCGATGGCGCCGGCGATTCCGACCACTGCCAGCAGGTTGAACATATTGGAGCCGACGACGTTGCCGATGGCGATGTCGTGCTCCCCCTTCCTCGCTGCAATGATCGTGGCCGCCAGCTCTGGCAGCGAAGTCCCCAGGGCGACGATGGTGAGGCCGATGATCAGGTCGCTCACACCCAGCGCCTCGGCCACATTGACGGCTCCCCAGACCAGCATTCGCGAACTGACCAGCAGCAGGAGAAGGCCGGCCACCAGCCAGAATAGCGCCCGTCCCAGGGGCATGGCGTGTTCCGCAAGTTCGCTCTCTATCTCTGATTCCACGATGTCGCCCTTGCCGCGCAGGGCCGAAATGATGGTCCAGATGATGAGGCCGAAGAATCCACCCAGCAGGACCAGGGATTCCCAGCGAGCCAGCTCGCGATTCCACAGGAACGCTCCGGTCAGGCAGCTGATCGCCAGCAGCAATGGCAGCTCCTTGCGCACGATCTTGGAGTGCACCGCCAGGGGCACGAATATTGCCGTCAGGCCCAGTATCAGCCCGGTATTGGCGATATTGGAGCCGTAGGCGTTACCGATGGCAAGCCCGGGGCTGCCGTCCAGCGCCGCCATGGCGGAGACCACCATTTCCGGCGCCGAGGTACCAAAGCCCACGATCACCATGCCGATCAACAGCGGCGGCATACCCGCGTGGTTTGCAGTCGCGGCTGCGCCCTCCACGAAACGATCGGCGCTCCAGACCAGCAGGGCGAAACCGGCAATGATGGCGGCGAGGGATAACAGCATGGAGTTTCCTTGGTTGGTTGAGCGTGGGCGCGCCGTGCAAGCGAAGTCTAGCTCGCCAGCCGGTACGGCTTGGGGGAGGGATTGTACCGATTGTCTGCCGATGGGAAAGCCATGCCGGCAAGGGTCCGATACAAAGCGCGGAATGTGCGGTCGTTGTTCTACAGTTTTATGAGTCAATTGCGCTCAGCAGGGAGTACTCATGAACAAGAAACTATTACTCGGGGCCTTGATCGGCGCCGGCATGTCATTGCTCAACAAAAAGCGGCGCCAGCAGGAAAATCCGAAGTTGGATATGCCGCCGCCGGACTTTTCCCGCGTACCGCCGCCCAACCAGCGCGGAGTTCAGTCGGATAGTGCCAGCCTCGACGATATTTTCGGCAAGCTGGGTCAGGGCGGTGCCACAGCTACCCCCGGCGGTGCCGGTGGTACCGCAGCGGGGCCCGGCGCCGCCGCAGCCGGTGGTATTGGAGTCTTTGCCGAGATCGCGCGGCAGGTTTTCCAACAGATGCAACAGCAGTCCGGAGGACAGAAGCCGGGCGGTGCGCAATCCGGTGGTCAACCCGGAGGTGCCTTGGGCGATATCCTCGGCCAGATCTTTGCCCGCAACAAGGGCAAGTTTGCCCAGCCCGGCGGCGGTGCGAAAGCGCCCGACTCCTCGGGCCAATGGGGTGCGGGCCTCTTTCAGTTTGTCGATGAGGGTGATCGCGCGGACGAGCAGGCAGACCTGATGTTGCGCGCCATGGTTGCCGCCGCGCAGGCGGACGGGCGTATCGATCCCCAGGAACAGCAGAACATCGTCGGCGCACTGCAGGAGCAGCTCGATCCTTCGGAGCTGGATGAATTTCGCCAACTACTGGTGCAGCCGATAGACATGGAGTCCATCGTCAGCCAGGTGAATGATCCCGCCACCGCATTCAATCTCTATCTCGTCTCTGCCATGACCATCAATGAGGATAACCCGCGGGAAAAGCAGTACATGGACAGCCTGGCGGAAGAGCTGGGGATTTCGGAGCGAGCGGCGCAGATTATCGAGCAGCAGGTTCCCCGCTAGGACCTCCTGCACATCCTTTCACTCGGGGTGCGACCTGAAGGTCACTGCCACTCCGCGGCAGCTCTGGTAAAGAAACCAGTGCCTGGACGCGGAGTGGCATCCAACAAAAGCAGCCTTCGGGTCGCGCTGAGCCATTTCCTGCCTGCCCGGAAATTTTCTGAATAATTGTCCGGCAATTCATTCAACAAACCGGAAGAAACGCCGGCAGCGCCTATAATTTTTTGCGCTGCGGTAGACGTGAGACTTGCGGCACCGGGCCGAGCCCGATTCCCGGAGTGCAATGCCCCGGGGCGGGTCGATACGGTTGCAGGCGGTTTTTAGAGCGGGAGATCGGGTAAGTCACTTACCGCCCATATCTACCCAGTCCAAATAAGACGGATATTTCTCTTTTAATTGCCTCGTGGAAGTTTCATGGAAGAGCCATCGCGCATTAAGACCTTACTGCGTCATATAAAACATTGGCTGGTAGTCAAAACGGCGCCGCGTAAAAACCGCGTTTACACCCAATTCTACCGATTCCCCAACCAGTATCGGGCCCTGATTGAGCGGATTGTGCCGCGAATACGGGCGCAGCGTGATGGACCCCTGCAGATCCTGGTCTTCGGCTGTTGCAGTGGTGCCGAACCAATCTCCCTGGCCTCGGTACTGAAAAAACAGTTTCCGGATCTGGATTTTCACATTCGTGCCTACGATATCGTCCCGGAGGTGATTGAAAGGGCACAGAGTCCCCTCTACTCGGAAGAAGAGGTTTTCCAGGGGCCCTTTGTCACCGACGAATTTGTCGCCGAAACCTTCGAAACAACTGAGGAGGGTTATCGCGTCAGGCCTGATCTGATGTCGCATATCACTTTCTCTGTGGGCGACATGCTCGATCGGGTCTTTATCGAGGGTCTGGGCAAGGTCGACCTGGTCTTTGCCCAGAACGTTCTTTTCCATCTCCCTCCGGCCAGTGCCCGGCGCGCTTTCGCCAATTTGAATCTCACACTTCGCCCGGGTTCCGCACTATTCATCAATGGTATGGATGTGGATATGCGGGTGAAGCTCACCAAGAAGTTCTACCTCGATCCACTGGAATACCTGATCGAGGAGATTCACAACGATGCCCGGGTAGACCGCGGCAACAGCTGGGCGGCCGCCTATTGGGGAAGGAAGCCTTTCAATCGCCGCTCGAGGGAGTGGATCCGGGAACACTGCACGATTTATAACAAGGCACGAGTATGAATATCGTCGAGCAACTCTCTGCGAATTTTTCCCGTTTCACACTAGAGGAAACAGAGCAATCGATTGCAGAGCGCTTCGAAAAAATTGCCCTGCTGCATAGTGGGCGCCTGGCTATCACCGATGCCAATTCATCGATCACTTATGGTGCCCTGAACCAGCTCGCCAATCGAATGGCCAGGAATATCCTGGCGGTGACGCCGGCCAGGGACCCGGTGCGAATTGCGGTATTCATGGAGAAGGGTATCCAGAATATTGCGGCGATTCTTGCGGTACTGAAATGCGGTCACACCTACGTGCCGATCGATCCGGCATTTCCCGAAGAGAGGAATCGGCTCATCTATCGGGAATCCGGCGCTGCACTACTGATCACCAATAGCTTGAGTCGTACCGAAGCAGCCGGCATGGCGGGAGATGAGGCGCGGATTCTCGATCTGGATGCCATCCCTGAAAGCAGCAGCGGCGAGAACCTGGATCTCGACATATCACCGGACGCGCTCGCATACATTATCTATACCTCAGGCTCCACCGGTACACCCAAAGGTGTGGTGCAGAACCAGCGTAACGTCCTTCATGGCTGTATGCGACGCACCAACTTGCAGAAGGTGATTCCGCAGGATCGCATGACGCTGTTCTACTCGTGCAGCGTTATTGCTTCTGTTTACTGCATTTTTGGCGCCCTGCTGAACGGTGCCGCCCTGTTTCCCTATGATTTTCGCACCGATGGTGTGGAGAAGCTGGCCAACTGGTTGCGCTCACGCCGCATCACGATCTATCACTCGGTGGCATCGGTATTCCGGGAGTTTGCCCGCTCTTACCGTGGCCCGGAAGATGTCTTTGATATCCGACTGGTGATCTTTGGTGGCGAACGTGTGCTGACCAGTGATGTGGAGCTGGCGCGAAAAGTCTTCTCACGCAAGGTCGCCTTTTACACCGGGCTCGGTGCCACTGAAACCGGCACCATGCGCTATTACCCCATCGACGAGGCAACGGAGCTGGAGGAAGATGTCGTGCCCATCGGTTATCCGGTGGAGGGCATGGACGTCCTGTTGCTGGATGAAGAGGGCAACGAGGTGCCTACCGGTGACGTAGGTGAGATTGCCGTACGCAGCCGCTATATAGCCCTGGGTTACTGGAAAAACCCCGAGGCCACGGAGAAAGCCTTTTCTACGGATCCGGAAGATGCGGAAATTCGCATTTACCGCACCGGGGACCTGGGCCAGATGGAGGAGGACGGACTCCTTCGGCACCGCGGCCGCAAGGACTTCCAGGTGAAAATTCGAGGGTTCCGCGTTGAAGTCAGTGAGGTGGAGGCCCACCTGATTGATCATCCGGCAATTGCCGAGGCGGTGGTGGTGGCCCGGGATGTCGGCGGTGAGACACAGCTATTTGCCTATGTGGTACCCGATGGTGGTGAGCATATTACCGTGCAGGCACTCCGCAACTACCTTGCCGATCGACTCACCTATTACATGATTCCGACGGTCGTGGTGTGCCTGGATCAGCTGCCGAAGACACCGAACAACAAGGTAGATCGCAACGCACTGCCGGCAGCTGATGAGTCGAATATCCTGACGGAGGAGACCCGTGTGCCGCCGGAGGGCCCGACAGAGTCCGATCTGCTGGGATTCTGCCGCGAGCTACTGGACCGCGAAGATATCGGAACCAACCAGAATTTCTTCGACCTCGGGGGACACTCTCTGCGCGCGATGCAATTGTTGGCGCGAATCCGCGAACATTTTGCCGTGGACCTGTCGGTGCGGGCGATATTCGAGGCGCGGGACCTGAAAGCACTGGCAGAGGCAATCGATGCGGCGCCCCTGCTGGATAGTGATGACGCGGATCGGGGGCTGTGCCACGCCCCGGAAGCAGCGCGCTTGCCGTTGTCGTCGGCGCAGACGCGTATGTGGTTAGCGGATCAGCTGTATGGCGGCGGTGCGGCCTACAACATTTCCAACAGTGTCTATCTGGAAGGGGAGCTGGATCTGCCTGCCCTGGAGGGGGCTCTGGGCAAAATCATCGAGCGGCACGGCATTCTGCGCACCCGCTTCCCCAGTGATAGTGAGGGCCCTAGCCAGGAGGTGCTGCCGGCATCGCCATTCACCCTGAAAGTGATCGACCTGCGCGCAATGCCGAGGGCGGAGCGTGCCAAACGAGCCATGCAGATCTGTCGCAGCCTCCTCGAGGAGCGCCACGACCTGTCGACGGGTCCGTTATTCCGCAGCACCCTGATACGCGTGGGGGAGCGCGCTGCAGTACTGGCACTGGTGTTCAATCATATTATTTACGACAACATCTGGTCCTCGGCGATCTTCTTTCGGGAACTCTCCCGGGCCTATGATGCGCTCCGTAGCGGGCGGGTATGCACGTTGTCGCCACTCGAGTATCAGTTTACGGATTACGCTGACTGGGAGCGTCGTCACGCCGATGGCCCGGTCCACGCGCGGCAACTGGCATTCTGGCGCGATCAGCTCTCCGGTGCACCGGAAACACTGGACCTGCCAGCGGATCACCCGCCGGGAGACAGGCCGGATTTCTCTGGCGGTATCGTACGCTTCAAGTTACCAGTCGCTCTTTGGGCGGCGACCAAAAACCTGGCGCGTCAGGAATCTGTAACGAGCTTCATGGTGCTGCTGGCGACCTGGCAACTGCTATTGCACCGCTATTCCGGTCAGGACGATATTCTTGTGGGCACACCCACGGGACGGCGCCCGCTGACCCAGACCGAGGACATGATCGGTCTGTTCATCAACACCCTGGTGCTGCGCGCTGACTTTTCCAACGCACCCGGGTTCCGCGAGTTGCTGGCGCAGGTACGTGCCACCACCATCGATGCTTTTTCCAATGATCAGGTGCCCTTCGAGCGGGTGGTGGCGGACCTGAACCCGGATCGGAGTGGTGGCACGGCGCCGCTGTTCCAGCACCTGTTTATCCACCGTCGAATGGATGGCGATCAGTGGCAGATACCGGGACTCAAGGTCAAGCCACTGGATTTGCACAGCGGTGGATCGAAATTCGACCTGACGCTTTCAGTGCTGGAACAGACGGACGAAGTTTCCTGCACCATCGAGTACCGGCGGGCGCGATTTGAGCGCGACACCATCGAGCGGATGTCCCAGCATTTTACCCGCCTGCTGGAGGGCGCTGTCAGCACGCCGGAACGGCCCGTGGCTCAGCTGGATCTGATCGGGATCAGTGAGCGGGCCGGCATGCGTGAGCAGGTGCAGCGCACCAGCCGCACTCTGCCGCGCCAGGCGACCACCGCGCAGTTGTTTGAGCGTATGGCCGCCTTGGGGGCAGAGAAGATCGCCGTCTGCGCGGGCGCAGAGCAACTGACGTACGGCGAATTGAATCAGCAGGCGAATGCACTGGCTCGCGATCTCATTGACCGGGGGTTACAGCCCGGCGAGCTGGTGGCAGTGTGCATTGACCGCGAGGTTGCGATGGTCACCGCACTGCTGGCGGTGTGGAAAGCCGGCGGTGCCTTCGTGCCGCTGGATCCTCACTTTCCCGCGGAGCGCATCAATTACATGCTGGAGGATGCCAGTGCGGGCTTCCTGATCACCGTGGCTGACCTGAGAGACCGTTTCACGGAATTCCCCGGTGAGGTGCTTCTGCCACCGGCCACTGACGAGAGTCTTCCGCGCGATAGATGCCGAAACCTGCAGCCCCTGTCCGGTGGTGAAGACCTCGCCTACGTCATCTACACCTCAGGCTCCACCGGCCGCCCGAAAGGAGTGGAGATTAGCCACCGCAGCCTGGTCAATTTCCTCTGCGCCATGCAGCGGGAACCGGGTTTCTCTGCCGATGACCGACTTTTGGCAGTGACCACGCTGTGTTTCGATATCGCTATGCTGGAGCTGTTCCTGCCGCTGGTCACCGGTGGGGGCGTTGTCATCCAGGATCGTCGCGGCTGCCTGGATCCGAAGGAGATCTGCGCTGCGATCGAGCGGCACAAGGTCAGCGTAATGCAGGCGACTCCGGCAACCTGGCGCATGCTGCTGGACTTCGGCTGGCGAGGAGAGCCCGGGGTGCGGGTATTCTGTGGCGGCGAGGCCATGGGTGAGGACCTGGCTGCGCGGCTGCTGGAGAATGGCCTCGAGGTCTGGAATCTCTACGGCCCCACCGAGACCACAATCTGGTCGGCGGCGGGACGGATTCGGAATCCCGCCGATGCGCGCTTTGTGGGTGCCCCCATCGCCAACACACGTCTATATGTCACCAATGGGGCCGGTGCGCCCCAGCCTGCAGGCGTGCCCGGCGAGCTCTGCATCGGTGGTGCCGGGCTGGCACGGGGTTACCGCAACCGGGAGGCGCTGACGCAGGAGAAATTTTATCGCAGTGACCTGGATCCGGATCAGCGGCTCTATCGCACAGGTGATCTGGTGGTTCAACGAAACGATGGACGACTGGAGTTCCTGGGCCGGATCGATCACCAGGTGAAGATCCGTGGCTTCCGCGTTGAACTGGGCGAGATTGAGAAAGCCCTGGTCGGTGAGGAGATCAGCCGTGCCGTGGTGCTCGCCCACGACGATGATTTTGGCAGCCAGTACCTGGCCGCGTACCTGATTGCCAGCGACGACGCGGCAGTCGATGTCCCCGCATTGCGGGCGAGGCTGAGAAAGACGCTACCAGACTACATGGTGCCGGCACATTTCCTGGTACTGGAAAACTTCCCGATGACCGCCAACGGCAAGGTGGACCGCAAGGCATTTCCACCGCCAGTGGCAACCGAGGAACCGGCCAGTGAGCCTCCGCCCGAGTTTGAAACCGCTCCCGTTGCGCATATTGAACCCGAGCCGGTGAAGGCGGGTCCCGCTGAGGAAGAGCCCACTCTGCAGGATGGCGAGCCAGACAATCCCGTCTCTGGCGGTCACATCCCGGGGCAGGCCATTACGGATGAACGCGTCCCGGACGAACTCGTCCCGAACGAGCGCGTCCCGAACAATCTTCACGTTGAAGAGGACTCCGCGCAAGCGCCGGTTGTCCAGCCGGTGGATCCTGCGAAGAGTGACAGGACGGTGAGTCAGGAACCCGTGTCGGCCTCTCCTGAAATACATACCGGGCAGGAGCCTGCACGGCGTCGAGCTGTCGCCGATCCTATTTCCAGCAGGGACTCTGAACCGACATCTGAGTTGGCTGCTTCCCCCACAGCCCCGTCCAATAGTGCCGTCGAGGATGTGGTCCGCAAGGTATTCCAGGAGGTGCTGAAGTCCCCTGTGGACTCGGACGATGCCAGCTTCTTCGACCTGGGCGGCCACTCCCTGGCAGCAATCCACGCGATCGCCCGGCTGAACCAGCATTATGGTTTGAGCCTGCCACCGACACTGCTATTCGACTTCGCCAGTATTCGCCAGCTGAGCGGGGCCATTGTGGCCTTCCGTGAGGGCCGGTCGGAACAGGAGGTGATTGAGCAGGCCTCGCTGGATGAGAAAACCAGTAAGCAAGTAGATGCCATACTCGAAGCCGTGCGGGATAAGAAGGAAGCGCTGGATCTACCCGATTTCCCTCATGGCATGAAAATGCGTGAATCGGCCTTCGCGAAGAAATGGCTTGCACCGCTATTTGCCATTCGTCGGGGGCTCTTCAGGCAACTGTTGCAGCAGCTGATTCTGAAACTGGAAGGGGGCTCCACATTCAGTGTCACCATGCGCGAGCTCTACCGCAAATACTACGATATCGATGTTGCAGACTTCTCCAGTCTTCCATTCGATCCGGTCCGACTGAAGAGCGGCACCAAAATCGGCAAGTACTGCACCATCTATCGGACGGTGCGGTTCCAGAACGCGGATCACCCTCGCAATACGCTCTCGACCCATGGCCTCTTTTATTTCAAGGGGCTCGGTTTCAGTACCGGTTATGAACTGGACCGGGTCAATATCGAGGTGGGCAATGATGTCTGGATTGGTGATGGGGCAAAAATACTGTACCCAACACGCAAAATCGGTAACGGTGCAGTGATTGCCGCCGGTGCTGTCGTGGTGGAGGATGTTCCGCCATATGCAATCGTTGCCGGCTACCCGGCACAGGTGGTCCGTTACCGGTTCTCGCGGGAGACCATTGCCAAGCTGGAATCACTAAAGTGGTGGGAGATGTCTGACCGCAACCTCTTCCATGCACGGGGCGAGTTCACTCGGCCACTGGAAGGCGAACGGGTTCATTGAGCACACGACCCCGGCGCCACTCTGCAGGAGTTGGCGCTTGGGGGACTCAACTCTTGCCCTGATGCTTGCTGATGGGAAAGCGGAACAGCTTTCTCGCCACCGCTGCCCTGGTGGGACAGGCGTTGGGCTTATCAGATTGACCAGATAGAAAAATGCGGCAGCTACCAGCCCGGCCGCGCCCGGCCGCTATGTAACCGGACACGGGGACCGTGGTTTTTGCCTGAAAAAGGTTATGCGGAGTGTCGGGAAGTCTCATCCCGCAGCCAGTGGGCGCGGCCCTGCTTCCTGATCAAGCGGTGCGCATTCAACAATGCCAGCAGATTGATACCACCGTAAACCAGTCGCTCCGTGATGGTTGGCCGTTGCAGGAAACGCTGTTTGAACTGTGGACCGTTACCGATCTTGTTCTCGCTATCCCGGATCTCCAGGCTGCCCAGCTTGCTGCGTGTCTTGATACGAATCAGGCCGGCCAGATCCCGCGGTGACTTGACCAGGCTCTTGGCTGACTCCACAACGCGGATATTGTCGTAATTCAGTATCTGGCGCACGAAGCCATCGTCGGAGATCAGGTTGGGGAAGCGCTCAAATTTTTCACGGGCAGCGCGGTTCAGGGCATAGACCCCGGACCCAAAGCCATGCAGCCGGAAGAAAACGGTTTTTTGCCAGGCCTGGTAATACGTCCGCACTATCCATTCACAACCCTCGTTTTTGGGCACTGCCCGTGGCGCTACTACCGTAGGATTACTGGAATTCTGGCAAGCATCTATCAGCGCCTCCACTGCACTGCTGCTGATAACCACATCGGCATCAATATAGATCCTGGGGAAGCCGAGCTCGGCATTTTCTGCCGCGTTGAGTGCGGCAACTTTGGAAGCCTGCTCCAGCTCAATGCAGCACACCTGGGGAAAGTGGTATCGCACGATCTCGGCTGTGCGGTCAGAGCAGCCGTTACAGGCCACAGTGATGGTGTAACGCTGTTTATGAACCCCCGGCATCAGGGCGCGCAGCAGTGTTGCGATGGATAACTCCTCGTTGTGGGCCGGGATGATCACCGCGGGCAGGGTTTCCGACATATCAGAATTTCCAGCTGAGCTGTTGCTTGAAGAAGTTCCACCAGGCTTTGCGCCGGTGATTGAAGTCGCGCCGCAGCGGCGCCAGCAATGAAAGGGCAGACAAGCGTAGCAGGGTGCCCGCATTCAGCAATATCCGCGCGATGCGGAACGGCAGTGGCGACCAGTGCTTGCGAAAGTAAAGCAACTTTGAGTAGTAAAGATGTCGCAACTTGGCTTCGCTAGTGAGGGTCACACTGCCTGAATGTATTACGCGCGCTGCGGGTATGATTCTGGGTTGTGCGCCCAGCAACCTCGCCCGGCGGCACAGGTCGATTTCCTCTGAATAAAGGAAAAAGCGCTCATCGAAGCCTCCCAGGCGATGAAACAGATCACTGTCGATCAGGAAAAAACAGCCGGATACAGCGTCAACCCGGGGCCCCTGCAGCAGCGCGCGGCGGGAATAAGCCTCGACCCCGGTAAAGCCGAAGGGACGCAGCGCGGCATCAAAGAAAAAACTCCAGGCCGCGAGACCTGACAGGGAAGGCTCTCGCCATGCACTTTTGCCGTCGGGTCTGTTGTCTTCGTCCAGGGTAAGGCCACCCCAGATCCCGCTCAGGGGGTGCTCGTGGTATCCGCGAATCAGTTCAGTGAGGCTGTCGCGGCGCAGGCGCACATCCGGGTTGAGGAACAGGATGGGCCCGTCGCCGGCGATATGTCGCACTGCCAGGTTGCAGCCTGCACCAAACCCCAGGTTGCGTCCCGATTCGATCAGTATCCGCTCGATGCCATCAATTCCACGCAGTAATTCTACAGAATCGTCGGCAGAGGCATTGTCGACGATCGTCAGTGACAATTTTTCCAGCGGGTAGTCGCCGTGGCGAAGATCACTTACCAGATCCAGGATGTCGCGTCCGCAGTTGAAGCAGACGATGACGATGTTGATGGCGGGCCGTGCTTCACCCTCAGCCGTTGACATCAACCCGGGCTCCCCAATGGTGAGGGTTGGTGAAGCATGGCCGGGGCCTGTCGTTGCGCTGGCCGACGGGAACGCTCGGAGACTGCCACAGTGCTACCCAGGAACACGTAGAACAGGCAGACCAGCTGGCCAAAGTAAGAAACCGCAATGAAACTCATGCAATGCACGAATAGGCTGACGCCTACACCCCACAGCAACCAGTAAGCTGCCCGGTTGCGGGTCACCCGCAGCTTGCGGCCCAGGCGCAGGAAGACAGACGTCAACAGTGCCACGAACAGCACCAGCTGCAGCAGGCCGCCGGCAACTCCCTGCAGTACATACTGATTGGTGATGTCCTGCAGGCCCCAGCCCCAGTGGCCGGTGAACTCCGTTCCGACAGCCCACCACTCGTCAAAGTGATTGATGAATTGCTGGATCAGGTTGTAGCGATGCCAGCCAGTGGATCCATTGGAGAGGTCGATTCTGGCGATCAGGTGCCAGATAGGCATCTCCATCACCATGTGCAGGCCCACCATTGCGAGAAATACACCGGTCACCAGGATTCGCAGATACCGGCGAAACAGAAACAGCCCCATACCGAAAATTCCAAACAGCACCGCCATGATGGGTGTGCTGGAAGCCGTGTTGGCAACAATCAGACCCATACACACCATGGACAGGGCCAGGGCCGGTCGGCTGCCTGCACGTGCCATCCAGAGCGCGCCAAGACAGGGCAGCAGGCTCGCCCAGAAGACACCGGCCATCAGTGGATGGGAGAAGGGACCCTGAGCGCGCATTCGACCATTGCGGACCATGGTCTCCTCGGGAACGCCTCCGAAAAGGCCAAACAGGTTGCGCCCGGTAAACTGCTCCACCAGGAAGAAAGCGAGCATCGGGATGGCAATGATCGCGAGCCAGACCAGCAGGCGCCGCAGGTCGGGCAGCGACCGGATATAGATGCGCCCGATCAAATAGGCCCCGAGAGTGTCAATGGCACCGCCGATGCCGCTGAGCACACCGCTGAAACTGCCGCTGAGAATGCCCCCGGCTGTCACACCCCAAAATACCCAGAGTCCGATCAGCAGGTCCGGCATACCCAGTTGCAGCCCGCGCGCGTGTCCGCGGAAGGCTGCCAGCGCCAGGGTGGCCAGGATGACGATACGAATGAAGGTAAAATCCATGGTCAACACAGCGATGCGCTGTGCTCCGGGAAGAGCCACGGCAATCAATATCAGCGGAAGCATGGCATAGCGGCGCGGCAGGAAAAACAGCGCTACAAGGGCAGCAACGAGCGCGGCAATACCGAGCGGGTGGGCCAGTGTCTGGTCGGCCCAGAGAGCGCCGCCAAAGTGATCCGGCATCTGGCGTTCAAACATGAATATCAACCTCTTCTCTCGCTGCCTTGGCAGCGCGCGAATGAAACGGTCTGGGAATTTCCTGTTGTGCGGGTTGTGGATGCTGAGCTACCGCAACCGGGCGCAACAATCGCTTGCGAAAGATTCGCCGGACAGTGCTGAGCAGGGAATGCATTTTGTCGACAAGGCTCAGCTCCCGGAGCCAGAATGGCAGCAAGGCAAACCCTGAATAATGGGGTGTACAGGCCCCGAATAGCCGCATCACACTCAAGCGGGCCCACAGGTTGCCCCGGGCAGCGATCAGATTTGGCTGGGAGCGGGGAAGCAGGCTCGGGTCGTCACTGACCATTTCCAGGTAACCGGCATCGAGCGCCGCCTGAAGCAGCTCGAGTCCGCGCCGGGTCCGTGCCACGATCAGGGAACTGCCCATTTCCCCTGGCCCAATTGTGCGATGCCAGGGGTCCCCTACAGCGATATCGGCAAATTCACCGGTATGGTCTGCACATACGTAGCAGCGCCACTGACGGTGTTTCTGCAGGAAATCCCAGGATTCGGCGTAGCTCATCCGGCTTGATTGAGCCTTGTCTTCCTCATCGCGGTAGTCGAGAGTCCAGTTCCCCGGCCATCCGTTACCGCGATAACGAAGCGACTTGATATGGTCAGGGCTCTTTGCACCTTGGTGTTTCGCCAGTTCCAGTGTGGCAGATGTGTTTGGAACTCCGGCGCAGAAGAAGGCAATGGCCAGGCCTGTGTTCTCTCGCAGCGCTGATGATTGTTGCTGTGCCCGCTGCAGTGCCGCCGCATCGCAGGGCTTGCCGATAAAGACACAGGGACCATCGGCTGCGGCCACCTGGTCCAATCCCTCACAGGGGCTTGATGGGGCATAGCGGGAGCCGGTGGCCCCTAGCAGACCGGAACGGTCACGACTGAAAACGGTGCGATTGAGATAGGGTTGCTCGGGATCTGCAGCTGTGTGGAGTACACCGCGCATGCCCCGCTGCTCGAGGCAAAAGAGCGCGAGCGCGGTCGCCGCGCCACCACTGGAGCCGGCGAAGCGAATGGCAGGGTCGCCGGCGTGCCCCTCGATTACCCGGTACACTGGTCCCCAGGCCGGTCCCAGTTCCGACAGCAGTTCTGTGTCGGATACATCGTAGTCATGCTGCAGGCCGATTCCCGGGCAGGCTGCCATGCCGAGGCCGGTCTCAGGCGCCGCATCTTTCTTTAACGCAGGACGCCGGCCTTCGTCGGCCACGTCCACCATCGTAAAGCGTTGGGGCTCAAGTGAGGCGCAGGCGCCACAGCCAGTGCAGAGATGACTGCGCCGCACATCTTCAATGGTCTTTATTTTTTGCATCGACCGCGATCAACTCCGGCTGAGACCCACTGGATAGTGCATAAAAAAAGGTGCAAAAAATTTTAGCGGGCCTGAAAAATAAAATGAGTCAAAACATGAAAGGTGCAGGAGATCAGGCGCCAAAATTTTTATAGATCGCTAGCCCTGATATGGTTTGAACTAGTCCGACACACAACACTCTGCAATTTCATCCATCTGCTTCAGTGCCTGCTTGAGTACGACCGGCAGTTTTTTCTTCAGTGACTGGCGCACATTGTCGCGACGTCGAAAAGCATCGAATACCTGCTCGCTCAGCTCGTTAGTATCGAGGCGCCTCGGGTCGAAAACCTCACCGCGCTGGTCACAGCTGTCGAATACCCCGACGGCCTTGTCGCTGTAGGAAATCGTCGTGGTGGGAATACCACTGGAAAGTGCGGCGATTGTGGCGTGCATACGGGTGCCGCAGAACCAGTCCATCTGCGAAATGACCCACTTGATACCGGATTCATCGAGCCGATCCTCCAGCAGGTAAACCCGCTCACGGTCAGCCGGCGCCAATGTCTTCACCAGGGCCCGACAGGCGTCCAGGTCTGACTCCGGGTGCCCGATTGGGGCGTGCACATGCGGCACTAGCAGAATTCCCGCATCGGTCTCATGCAAAAAGCGCGTTAACAAAGTCTGCACTACCGTCCGATAATCTGCTTTCAAACCATAGCGCGCGATGGCCTCGCGGGGGCTGTTATAAATCAAACCACTGATATTGAGACCAACGAGATCAACCGGCGAGTCGGACATCCAGTTCAACAGTCGGGAATCCAGTCCTGCTGGTCTTGTAGTGGGTAACAGAAAGGCCACATCGACACCGCACTTGTGCCGCGCAGGGTCAAGGTCATTGCCAAGTAACTCTGCCATCCGTTCGAAACTGTCCTGGTCCCGTGCCCAGGCGCAGTGGCTACGAAGCAGAATATCCTCGGCGATTTTACGGCGTACCGGGGACTGAAATGGTCCATAAGTTTGCGGTAGCAGAATCAGCCGCCGTTTCTTTTCCAGGACCAGCTGTTTCGGGCGGGTAATCAGGGAAAAGCGTCTGGGACCGTAAAGATCAGTAAAACTGTCCCCGCCGCTGATATCCAGCACGGCTTTCGAGGAGCTCAACAGCTCCATGCCGGGGTTGGAAAGCCCCGGCAACAGGGTAGAGAGTCGCATATGCGCCAGGCTCTCCGGCCGATAGAACCGGCGGCTGTTACTCATCCCGCATAGCCGGTAAGCCACCGTGTCCCGGCCCGACTGATAGGCTGCTTGCCGCAAGCCACGGCCGTTGTCAAAAACGCAGATTTCCGCCCCGGGAATGCGCTTGGCAATGCCCAGCATCGTGGAGCGCGACAGTGCATTGACGCCCAGGTTGCCGGTATCGGGAGCGGCCCCGAGTAGAGAAATTCTGGTCATGTGATGAAAACTCGTTTGAAGGGATTTGCAGGAAACTGTTTTCGCAAGCCGCGCCAATCGCTACACACTAGTTTTCGAGCGATTCGTACTGTGGGAGCTGCTTGATAAAGCCCATGATGAATTGCGCCAATTCCAGCTGGCGCGGGCTTGCTTGCATCTGGTCCGGTGCCCGGAGCTCATGGTGGTTGTCCAGCCGCTGGATAAGCTGTGCGGCGTTATGAACGGTATAAACACCGGGTAAGCCCGAAATGCGCCGGGCGGTACCAAACTGGTGGTCGTTGGTGCACTCCCCGTGCAGATCATTACGGGGCATCATTACCAGGGGCTTTCCATGTTCCAGTGCGGAGAGGACGCTGCCCATCCCCGCATGGGCGATCATTAACCTGCAGTCCCGGGCCAGGACCTGATAGTCGCCACGGCAAAGGAACCGGGTTGCCTCGATATGTCGGGGCCGGTAGCGCCCTGTGCCGATCTGGGCGACGATTTGCACCCCGGGATTTTTCTCCGCCCAGTGATCTACGATCCTGACCAGGCGATCAAAGGGTGCCCGTGTACCGGTGGTAAGGAAAATCAAGCTCATAGCACAGCGCCCCGGTATTCCACTCCGGTCATACGACCAAGATCGGGCCACTGTGACAGTGTGGCCGACGCGAGATACCTCGCGATTCGCCCGCTCAGGGACAGCCTGTCGGCATTGGCAATACTGTCGATCCACAGTGTCCGCGCACCGAAAAACCGTCCCCAGAAAATACAGGCCAGTCCGGGCAGTGCTCCTGTGGATATGATCACGTCTGGGCGCAGGCGGATAATCAAACAGGCTGAGGTGAATAAAAGCCAGATGGCCTGCAGAGGCGTACGCCGGTTTGCATTCGGCAAGGGGTAGTAGCGGCAGGTTGGGCTCAGGTCAGGCCTGTCCCGAGTCGTGGACGCAAAAGACGGTTGACAGGCCTTAAAGGCCGGTATCAGCGCCTCAAGCTGTTGCCAGTGTCCTCCCTGAGATGCCACTGCCAAGACTTTTTTATCCATATCGATCCCACCCCGAGAGTAATACGCAGTTTCACATTCTCTCTTGCGCCAGCTAGCCAATCAGGCCGCAGGGCCACGAAACTATAGCTAAACTCTCTGTGCCGGGCGGAAACTCTGTCAGGCAAATCGTCGTTGTTCTTCTTCCTACACTCGATGGCACTGAGCCATCCGATCAGCATAAAAATTGCGTGGAAATATTCGCCGTTACTACACACATCGACGGCGTTTCCTACCGTGTGAATCATGGAGTAACCGTTGTCTTTGCGGATCAATTTGTTGAAGGGTGCATCCGTGCTGACGCTGAGTCAGGCACTGGTAGCGGCATGCACATTTTTGCGCAATATCATTATTGCCAGGCATATCGATGCCGAGAATTTTGGGGTTGCCACCACCTTTGCGCTGACTATTTCACTGGTGGAGATGACCAGCAACCTGGCCCTGGATCGGGTATTGGTCCAGGACAGGGATGGCGACAGTGATGACATGCTCGGGTCAGCACACTTTCTCCAATTCATAAAGGGGTTGTTGATTGCACTGGTGTTGTTTGCCATCGCCTATCCCGTCGCACTGCTGTTCGGGCTGGGTGACAAAGTCTGGGCATTTCAGCTATTGGCCGTAGTGCCGGTGCTGCATGGATTAATGAACTTCGATTTTGTAGTGCGTCAGCGCAATCTGGATTTTATTCCTACAGCGGTTTACGACGCTGTGCCCCAAATAATGATTTTGTTTGTCGCGTTTGCCGCTTCATTATTGCTTGAAGATTACCGCGTCATGCTTGCCGTGATTTTGCTGCAGGCAACGATGCAGGTGTTGCTGTCACATATTCTCGCACGTCGACCATATCGCTGGGCCCTGCGCTGGTCACTGGCGAAGCGAAAGCTGGAGTTTGGTTGGCCGCTGCTAGTCAACGGTTTTCTGTTGTTTGGTATTTTTCAGGGCGATAGGGTCATCATCGGTAGTCTGTACAGCATGGAAACGCTGGGCTGGTACAGCGTGGCTTTCTCCCTGTGCATGCTGCCTACCCTTATTTTTGCCAAATTGAGTGCCTCTCTCCTGATGCCGATACTCTCGAGAAGCTGCGATGATGCAGCGCTTTTCTATCGATGCGGGGAGTTTGCCCTGATCAGCTGTGTCAGCTTTGCAGTGTTGACGGTGGTCTTCTTCGGGATTGGCGGCCACGGTCTGGTTCTGCTCAGCTTTGGTGAGCAATACCTGCAGGCTGCCACTGTCATTACCTGGTTGGCAGTCATGCAGGCACTGCGTGTCGTGCGTATTGCCCCATCCATCATCGCCAACAGTCAGGCACATACCAAGAACGCCATGATTGCGAATATCTTTCGCTGCGTCAGTCTCGGATTTGCCGTAAAACTTGGACTGGATGGTGCTCCGGTGGCCTGGGTTGCGGCAACCGGGATTGGCGGAGAATTGATTGCGCTCTCGGTGTCGGTATCTCTGGTGCAGATAGGGCCCGGGAAAGCGGTGTTTGTGCGGAGTCTTTTCCAGTTGATGCTGCTGGGCGGTGTGCTCTGCTATGTTGCTGTCGCACTGTTGTCGGAGCTACTGCCCAAACCAGACGGCTCCCTCACACTCGCTCTATTGCAGGTTGTGGTAGCGGGAATTACGGCATTGTTGGCCGCCTTGCTGTTGGCAATTACCCAGAGATCGGTGCGCTGGGAGTTGACTAAAGTGATGCAGAACCGCAGGTCTGCGGGCCGCTTTCAGGGTGATCTTGGCAGTAAACAGGGAACCTAGTTGAAATAAGGTGAATCTACCGGATAGAGGTGACAACCATGGACTATCCAAAACAATTCTCGCTGGGATCACGGCCGCTGAATCAGCTGTCGGGATGGAAGCATTGCCAGCTAAGGGACTGGTGGCTCTCCGTTGCGCGCGATGTTTCTGTACTGAATGTGTTTGATGAACGCGGTGAATTGCTCAGTCTGATTATTGGCTGGGTAATCTTTCGCGGACGCTTGTTGCACGACGGGGATTCCATCACCGCAGGCATGATCGAGCATGGTGCCCCGGACATCTTTGATGAGCTGTGCGGGCGCTTTGTCTGTTTCAGCCTCCGGGGAGAAGAGGTGCTGGTCCGCACCGATCCCGCTGCCATGATGGGTGTGGTTTACAACGCCGGCCAGCAGATACTCGCCTCATCCCCCACAATTCTGTCACTGTTCGAGGAACAACAGCCCGACCCGGAAGTCCGTCAGGCTCTGGCCGGCGGCAAGGGTGAGGTCTGGTTTCCGCTGTGCCTGACCCCTTATCTGGGGGTCAGGCGTTTATTGCCAAACCACGCGCTTGCCCTGAATAGCTGGACAGCGAAGCGAGTATTTCCATTGCCCGGCGGCACTGGCCGTCACGGGGACCCGTGCATTGAGCCAGAGAAAGCGATCGCACGCCTGGGGGACATCCTTCGCAGCAATATCAAGGCATTACTGGATGATGGCCATCGGGTCGCCCAGCTTACCGGAGGACGCGATTCCAGGATCGTTCTGGCAGCGAGTCGGGAGTGGCACCAGCAGATGCAATTTCAGACGGTGGTGCTGGATCAATACTCGTGTCGCCTCGATTGCCACATCGCAGCGGATATTGCCGAACGTTTTGATCTTAATTATCGCCAGATACCATTCATCCAGCCGTCGAGAGAGGAGCTGGGGGGATGGCTGCATCGAGTAGGCCATTGTGTTGAAGACACTGTGGCTTCAATGTGCACAACTGCTCGGGTGCATGACAGCCAGAGCCATGAGCTCACCGGTACTTGCGGAGAAGCGCTGCGCGCACCCTATTGGTACTCAAGTGACGCCAATCTGGGCTCATTGTCGGCCGAGGGTCTGCTGAATCGGATGGGCATCGTCACCAACCCTTACACGGTTTCACTGGCCCAGAAATGGCTGGCGGGCCTGCCCGAGGGAATGAGTGTCGGTAACGTGCTTCAGTTCGCCTACGCAGAGATACGTGCTGCTTGCTGGGCAGGACCGACACTCTACGGCCATAAACTCTCCCTGCCATCGATCAGCCCCTTCAACTGTGGACAGTATTACCGCGAAATCCTGGCCATCCCGGAGAGTTATCGCGGTGACAAAAAAGTGATTCCTGCGCTACTAGACTACCTGTGGCCCGAGCTCGGGGAGATTCCCTTTAATCGCGCCCGAGGCATCGACAAGCTGCGCTTCTTGCGTCAGGAACTACGGCTCTCCATGCCCATACCCATGCGCGATAAAATCAAGCGTCTGATACAGCCTTTGCGTCTGTACAGAAATCCCCTGCGTCGATACCTCACCTGAGCCGTCAGATCACAGGGCAGATGGCAGCGGGTATTTCGTCGAGGCTGAAGCTTCTGTGAAGCGACCGGGTCCAGAAGGTGCTATCCGCTTGCCCATGCGCCGCCGGGGGGATTCACTTTAGTGACGCTGAAGAGATCACCACCACGCTCAGGATCTACCCGAAACAACCGAGTCCGGCCGGCCCGATGGGAGGCCTCTGGGGAAAGTTGCTTGTCGGTGGAAAAGCTATTTCTGCTCAGTGCATTCCGCAGCCATATATTTTTTCATGTACTGTTTCACGCTGTGATTTCTGACCTGTCCCCGCGGAGGCGCGGTGCGGAAACCAGGTGGCAGCTCAGGGGAGTGTGCCCGAAGGGGGCACAGTCAATATGCTGCAACGTGATATTTTCGATCACCGGCTGCACAAATCCGCAGGGGTGGTCACCGGCCAGTAACAATTCGATATTGGCGGGAGCGAGTGACAGGCCCAGGCCGGTCAGTTTCATCAGGGCTTCCTTGGCGGTCCAGAAGTCGAAGAACATACGCTGCCGCTCGACGCCGCTCTTTTCCTTCAGTCGGGCCCGCTCTGTTTCGGTGAAAACCAGCGACAGCAGTGGGCCGAAGCACAGTGCTTTCTGGTGTACCTCGAGGTCGATGCCAACGGAGTGGGTTCGGGAGAGGGCGCAGATCGCCAGTCCCCCGGAGTGAGAAACATTGAACGAGAGTCCACTGCCGGCCAGGTAGGGGCGACCATGCTCACCGACAGAGAGTTGGAGATCATTGGGTTCCCGATTCAGCTGCAGTGCCAGAATGCGACGCAGGCAACCGCGACCACGTATGTAGCGCTCCCGGTCCCGTTCGGAGATAAAGGCCCGGCCCCGCTGACGCTCCTCGACACTCAGGTAGCGTTTCGCCTCATGGAGGCAGATATCAGAGTCGTCATCGAGGTGGTAACAGAACAGTTTGACCGGACGATTTTCGACACCATCGACGATGGCGGATTGCTGCTCTGCCAGCTTTTCAACGACGCGCGGACGCAGCAGAGTGGGACTGTCCATGGGAACCTCCGCAGGCTGATGCCAGGAATACCGGGCCGGATTTGGGGACACATTATTGTTCACCGGCGCCACACCCCGTGCGCCGGATTCAGGGACTGGGAGCAAGCATAGACGGCTCCGCTGGAACTACACTGTGATAAAGGGGGCTTACGCCGCCGGACTCTGAGGTAATTTGTTGGGGGGTGTATTATCCGGCTTCACCGACTCTGGCTCTGGCGGCTGCTGTTCCTGCTCGCGTTCGCCGCAGCCGTGGCTTTCGGCCTGCGCAACAGACCGCTGCCGCAAGTGTTTCCACACTTTGATTTGCTGCTGCATTTTGCCGCCTTCTTTATTCTTGGTTTCCTCGCGCTGGCCACACTGCGTATCCGTACTTGTACCAAAGTGCTGCTCACTATTGCTGCCCTGATTACCTGCGCGGCACTACTCGAGTGGTGCCAGGCTTTGTGGCTGCCGAAGCGCACACCGTCGATCCTGGATTTTGCTGCAGGTGCCCTTGGGGTCATCTGTGCCTGGTTTTTTCTTGCCTTGTGGAGTCGGCTGACACGGTGAGCGAACTCGAACAGAAATGTGACAGAGTTATCAAGTCGGTCTTGTGATCCCTCCCCCCTGTGCCATTCTAGTTGCGCAAAAGATGTGCAGCCTGGTTGTTCTTTGAACAGGGGCGGCTCTGATGCAACAGCAGTAGAAGTAACGAGGTAAGAGGTAGCCCGGGGAGGTTGGGGCGTTGCAACAGGGATGGATACGTGCGCACCAGAGCGATCTGGCTGCGGTTTACCGTCTGATTGACGGTGTCTTGATTCTCGCGGTACTGGGCGTTTGCCTCACGTTGATGGGAGAGCCGATCAGCGGCAACTGGGCGGCAGCGGGACTGCTCGCAGTCATTGCTTTTGTCATCATGGCCGAGCCGGTGGAGCTGTACCGGTCGTGGCGAACGGACAGCTTCCGGGCGATGCTCGCCGCGACGGCTGTTACGTGGGTCTCCGTGTGCCTGCTGCTATTGCTGGTCGGTTACTTCTCCCGGCTGGGGCATGAATTTTCGCGGCTGGTGGTCGGGTGCTGGTTCCTCTTTTCCCTGATTGCTCTGGGTAGCTGGCGCTTTGGACTGCGGCGCCTGCTGCAATACCTGCGTATCCATGACCGCAACACCCGTTCTGCGGCCATCCTCGGCATCACACCCACCGGCCTCCAGCTGGCAAAGGATCTGGAGCAGCATCCTGAGCTGGGTATCCGCCTGCAGGGTTTCTACCGCATCTCCGGTGTCCCGTCCGCCGAAACCTCGGTCGCCGGGGCCGCTTCGCTGCTGACAGGGCCCACGGGTCAACTCGAGGATGCGCTTGCCGCAGCCCACTCGGGAGAGCTGGATCTCGTCTACATTGCCCTGCCGATCAGTGAAGCCAAGCGCATCGGCGAGCTCCTGGCCGCTTTCGGGGATACCACGGCCACCGTGCACCTGCTGCCGGACATTTTCGGGGCCAACCTGCTGCAGTCCCGCTGGCACAGGATCGGTAGCAGTGCCGTTCTCAGTATCTATGACACGCCGATTCAGGGTATCAATGGCTGGCTCAAGCGGCTGGAGGATGTGGTCATTGCTTCACTGGCACTGGTACTGCTGTCGCCGCTGATGCTGCTGATCGCCATCGGCGTCAAGCTTTCTTCAAAAGGTCCGGTCATTTTTCGCCAGCGCCGTTATGGCTACTGCGGTAACACCATAGAGGTGTGGAAGTTTCGCTCCATGACGACCCAAGAGGACGGCGCCAAAGTCGTCCAGGCAACGCGCAATGATCCCCGGGTTACCCGTTTCGGCGGCTTCCTGCGCCGCACGTCCCTCGATGAACTGCCCCAATTCATCAACGTCCTGCGTGGCGAAATGTCGATCGTCGGCCCGCGACCCCATGCGGTGGCGCACAACGAACAGTACCGCAGTCTCGTCAGCGGCTACATGCTGCGCCACAAGGTGAAGCCGGGTATTACCGGCTGGGCACAGGTAAACGGTTGGCGCGGCGAAACCGATACGCTGGAAAAAATGAGCAAGCGTGTGGAGTACGACCTGGACTATATTCGCCGCTGGTCAATCTTCTTCGACTGTTACATCGTCCTGATGACCGTGTTCAAAGGCTTTAAATCGAAGAATGCCTACTGACTTAGCCGCCAAAAAATAAAAACTTTTCACGAAATCCCACAGCAGAAATTAGTCGACCACCTAGACTTAGGGCTCCCAGAAAAATGGTACGGGTGTTCCATCCCGTCGAGAAATTCGGTACTCGATCATGGGTAGTCAGACTATCTCCTCTCCGGTCAAAAGGCGTCCGGTATTCGCCATTCCTGCTGCGATTGCAATAGCGGTGGGAATGGCCTCAACACAGTTGGCGCAAGCCGAGCCGATCATGCTGCCTGCGGGCGTTACTTTCACGCCGTCAATCGGTGTCGACCTGCGCTATGACGACAACATCAACAATTCCCCAGTCAACGAAGTAGAAAGCTGGCTGATGGTGGGAACGCCTCGTTTTCTGCTCGAGGCGGATACCGGAATCTCCACATACAGCGTTCAGTACAGTCTTTCCCACGGCGACTATCTCGACGCCGACCGGGAGTCCTATACAGACCAGGCGCTGCTGGCGGATGCCAGCTGGGACCTGCATCCGCGCCACGGCCTGGAGGTCAACCTCGTCTTCCGCGATATCCAGGAGGAATTCAATAGCGGCGTGGCCCCCGATCTTGAAAGCCTGATTTTCGAGCGGGACCGCTATATCGAAAAGGATTTCAGCAGCACCTATACCTTCGGTGCGGAGGATGCGCGGGGCAGGTTGGAACTGACAGTCGGTCACAATGACCGCGACTATATAGAGGAGATCCGCGCACAAGATCGCCGCGGTGCCTATGGCTCCGGGCTGTTCCGTTTCAATATCGCCGGCCAGACGAATCTGCTGACACGGGTGGACGCCCGCGATATCGACTACCGCCGTCTGCCGGAACTGCCAGACCTGGACAACCGCGAGGTCAATTACCTGGTTGGCGCCGAGCGAGACACGCCATTACTCACCCTGAGCCTGCTGGCGGGACTTGGCACGCGCACTTTTGACGATCCGGAAGTTGAAGACTTCTCCCGGCCCCGGTGGGAATTTCTCGCGGCATGGCGACCGCTGGAAATGACCGAAGTGATTTTTACCGCGGATCGCCTCGCGCTGGAGTCCCGTGGGCTGGCACGCCTGATCGATGCCCGCAGCGCCTCCCTGGGCTGGACCCATGAATGGACAGAGACGATCTCCACGGAGCTTTCATTCCGTTACACCGATGCGGACTTTGAAGGCACCGATCTCACAGAAAATATCTCTCGCGGCATTGCAGGTGTCGACTATCGCTTCCTCGAGTGGCTGACCCTGCGCGCCGGCGTTTCCGCATTGAAACAGGACGCCACACAGGCAGCGTTCGAATACGACCGGAACCAGGCATTTATTGGATTTGAGGCTTCCCTGTAGTAGGCCGAGAACTATCTATTGGAGTGTTACCCACTATGAAGCGATCTGAATTGCAGCTACCCAAACCCCGTTACCTGATTGTCGCGGCGGCGCTATGTTTTGCGCCGGTCCCGTCACTTTCCAGCGAGGCCGCGTCGGCAACGATGGAGATTGCCAATTACCAGCTGGATTCCGGCGATCGCATCGCTATCCGTGTTTTTGGCGAGGACGAGCTCTCGATGGAGACATATCTCGGTGACAGCGGTGTGATCAACTATCCCTTTATCGGTGAGATCGACGTCACCGGTCTCAATACCTCCGAGGTAGAGAGGAAAATCGTCGCCGGCCTGAAGGGGGATTACCTGATCAACCCCAGTGTCGAGGTCACCATCGTCGAGTACCGGCCGTTCTTTATCAATGGCGAGGTCACCACACCGGGAAGCTACACCTTCCATCCGGGCCTGACGATCAACAAGGCGGTGGCCATGGCCAGCGGTTTCACACCGCGCGCATCCGAGCAAAAGATTACGGTCGAGCGCGGGCTGGGGGATAAGAAACGCACATTCAAGGCGGACCTGGATACTCGGCTGCTTCCCGGGGACATCGTGACTGTTGAACAAGGAATTTTCTGAGGGCGCAAGGATGAACAAGCAAAACCCTTTTGAAGGCGAAGAGCTGGTTGAGGAGAGCGGGCCGGACCTGCGCCGCTACTGGCAAGCCATCATGTCCCGCAAGTGGATGATTCTCGGCCTCACCGCGGCTATCACGGCTGTCGCTGTCGTGGTGGTTTCAAGTATGCCCTCGCGCTATGAGGCGACTTCCACGCTGATGTTCGAGCTGGATCAGGCCAACCTGGTATCGGTGGAAGAACTCTATGAAGCCGGCAATCAGCGCCGCGAATATATTCTCACCCAGACCGAGCTACTGCAGTCGCGGGACCTAGCGGAGCGGGTGATTACCCGGCTGGATCTGCTCAACCACGCGGAGTTTGATCCCAACTTACATCAGGGGAGTTCCGGTTTCTGGAGCTGGCTGCCCTTCGTCGGCAGTGATGAGGGCGCTGGTGCCAGCGTCGATCGCACTCGCATGGAGCAGGTCACAACTGCCTTCCTGAAACGGCTCACCGTTGCCCCCAAGCGCAATACCCACCTGGTGGATATAACCTTCTCCGCCCGCTCTCCACAGCTCGCTGCGGATGTGGCGAATACCGTCGGCGAGGAATACATCGCCAGTCAGTCGGAGGCCCGGGCGCAGTTCACCAACCGCGCCAGCTCCTGGCTGAACGAGCGACTGGAAACCGTGCGGGTGAAGCTGGAACAATCTGAAGCCGAATTGCTCGCATTCCAGGAGCAGGAAGACCTGGTGGATATCAGTGGCGTGCTCAGTCTTGCGGAGCAGGACCTGAATGAAGCCACTACCCAGCTACAGGAAATGCGTCGCGAGTTGCGCCAGGTGGGCAGCATTCACGATCAGGTCGAATCCCTGGAGGGGAACGAACTGGCGCTGGCGAACCTCCCTGAAGTGCTCAACAACCCGATGATCCAGGAGATCAAGCGCAATGAGGCGCAGGCCAGTCGCAATGTGGCCGAACTCTCCCGCCGTTACGGGCCAAAGCACCCGCTGATGATCGCTGCCAACAATGAGCTGACCATGGTGCGAGACCAGTTGCGCAGCGAAGTGCGCAATCTCGCCGACGCTATCGAAAGCCGTTACCAGACCGCCCAGGCCCGTGTGCGCGCCCAGGAACAGGAAGTGGCCAGGGCCAAGGAAAACTACCAGCAGGTTTCCCGCAAGGCAGTGCGCCACGGCGAACTGGAGCAGCAGGCGCAGATCAACCGGCAGCTGTTCAATACCTTCCTGACTCGCGTCAATGAGACCCGGGAGGCTTCCGGCTTTGATGTGGCAGCGGCGCGGTTGGCGGATCTCGCGGTGGCACCCAGCGAGCCCTCAGCACCCAACAAGCGGGTCATTGTGTCCGCGGTGTTTGGGTTGGCCGTCCTGCTCTCGGTGGGCATTGCCTTCTTGCTCGACTTCCTGCGCGTGGGAGTGCGCAACCCTGAAGACGTCGAGGTCTACCTGCACCAGCGGTTGATGGGTTTACTGCCCGATGTGCAGAAGGTCAGCGGACAGCGACTGGACCTGCGCGCTTTCTTCGACCCCGACCAGTACACGTTTGCCGAGTCGGTACGCACCCTGCGCACGGGTATTGTCCTGTCCCACTTTGGCGCCGCAGATGGTAAAGAAAACAAAGGCCAGGTGCTGGCTGTGACATCGTCGGTGCCCGGGGAAGGCAAGACCACCGTAGCCGAAAACCTCGCCTTCGCCCTTGGCCAGGTTGAAAAAGTGCTGCTGGTGGATGCGGATCTGCGCAAGCCCGTAGTGGGGATCGACTTCGGCGTGGATCGGGAAAAGCCGGGTCTCACGGACATGATCGAAGGCACGGCTGCCATCGACGATTGTATCCATCCGGATGAGAACGGCGGTATCGATATTATTCCGGCGGGCCGGTTGTGTGACGATCCACAAAAACTGCTGGTATCACCGCGCTTTGATGAAATGATCCAGGTGCTGGCACGCAGCTATGACCGCGTCATTATCGACACTCCGCCGGTGCAGGCGGTAAGTGATGCCCTGATCATCGCCCGCAGTGCCGATTCAGTGTTGTTTGTGGTCAAGCATGACGACGTGAACAAGCGGGTCGTCATCAAGGGACTTGCTCGACTGAAACAGACCGGCGCGCCGGTAGCCGGCGTGGTGTTGAACCACGTGGATACCAGCAAGAGTGCTGCCTATGCCGAGGAATACTACGGCTACGACTACGGTCGCGTAGGAGGTGGCTCCCGGGAAAGCCGCCATACCCCGGTAATGGAAATGGCTGACACCGAGGTAACAGCCGAGGAGAAAAGTTAGGGGTGTTTGACCTGCACTGCCACCTGCTGCCCGGCGTCGACGATGGCGCCGATTGCACAGCAACGGCGCTCGCCCTCGCACGCGTCGCCGTTGCTGACGGTACTACCCATGCAGTACTGACGCCACATATTCATCCCGGCCGCTACGAGAACTCGCTGTCACGACTCACCCCCGTCTTTGACCGCTTCAGGGAATCCCTTGCGGGCGCCTTCGCCGGCGAGACGAGTGGGTTGCAGGTGGCCCTCGGGGCTGAGGTGCGCCTCACCGATGAATTGCCAGTGCTGCTGGAGCAAGGGGAAATTCCGTTTGTCGGCGAGTGGGAGGGCGCTCAGGTCCTGTTACTGGAGCTGCCCCACAGTCATATTCCGCCCGGTACAGACCGGCTCATCCAGTGGCTGGCCAGGCAGGGCATTCGCCCGCTTATTGCCCACCCCGAGCGCAACCGGGATGTGCTGCGGGATTTAGCCCGGCTGCGCCCGCTGGTGAAAGCGGGTTGCCTGTTCCAGGTTACCGCCACTGCCGTGGCCGGGGATTTCGGTCCCGGTGCCGAGAAACGCGCACGCCAGTTGCTGGAGAATAACCTGGTAACGGTGCTCGCCTCTGACGCCCATCACCTGGAGCGCCGGCCACCGGGCTTGTCTCGCGGACGCGACGCCGCGGCGGCCATTATCGGTGACGACCGGGCCCGTGAGCTGGTGGTGGACAATCCCCGGCGCCTTACCGCCAGTCGTTTTGCTAGGAGCGGGCTCGAGAGCCCGGTCTGATTCTGTCAGTTGCGGGTCACTGCCTGGCCGACCGGCGGCAATAACTCTGCGAAATTCTGCCCCACCGGATAGCTTCCCGCTGACCAGCCCAGGCGTACGATGACCGTATTGGTAGACGGCGCCATCATCACCACCTGCTTGCGGTTGCCCTGCATGAAGTAGGCATCTGCGGGCAGCTCCGGATAGCGCAGCACGTCAGCGCCACTATTGAGCCAGAACTGGTAACCGTAACGGGGCTCGTTGTCGCTGCCATTGGGCATGGAGGCGCGCGCAACCCAGTCTTCGCTCAGCAGGCGCTGCCCATTCAGCTCACCGCCGTTCAACATCAGTTGGCCCAACCGTGCCCAGTCCCGGGCCGAGGCATAGATATAGGAGCTGCCGACAAAAATACCGCTGGGGTCCACCTCAAACACCGTGTTGGCCATGCCCAGGGGTTGCAGCAGTTCCCGCTGGAAAAAGTCCACGCTCGCCTGTACATCACTTCCCAGCTGCTGGTGCAGCCAGCGGGCAATCAGGTTGGTGGTACCCGAGGAGTAAGAGAAGTGGCTGCCGGGGGCGTGCGCCGGTGGGCTGGCCAGTGCCACATCGGAAGCGCTTTGCGCGCTGAACAACATGTGGGTGGCGTCACTGCCCGGTGCATAGGTCTCGTCGAAAGCCAGGCCGGAAGACATCTGCAGTAGCTGCTCCAGCGTGATCTCGCGGCGGGGGTCATCCCGCCACTCCGCAAAGAGAGCGCCGGCCTGCCGGTCACCCTGGCCCAGGGCCTCAAGGCGGCCCTGCAGCATCGCGGTCAGGCTCTTGCCCATGGACCAGCCCAGTAACGGGGTCTGTGGTGTGATGCCATCGGCATAGGACTCCGCCACCAGCGCCCCGTCCTGGATGACCAGCAGTGCGCGGGTCTCGAGGCCGGCGGCGTTGTCTGCCGCCAGGATGGCATCGAGGCGTTGTTGCAGCTCAGCATCGATCGATGGCGCGCTGCTGCCCTTTGGCCAGGGCTCGCCGTCTACCTCGACAGGGGTGACTGCAACCTGGTCCAGCGGTGTGGTATCGCCGATCTCCAGCGCGCAACCCAGGCCCTTACGGTAGCGGGCACTCACTTCCCCCAGGCCAATCAGGTCCGCTGTCACCCGTCGGGCGTCGTCGTCATAGTCCAGATTCAGCAGACGGTTCGCCGGTGAGTAGGAGGCCAGGTCCTCCACAATTCCCGCGGGCGTAAAGCCGGAGACATAGCGCCCGGAGCAGGCCAGTTTGGCCCCCATACCGGTGGCCACGCGCACCGCGCTGCCCAGCTGGGTAATGGAAAATCCCAGCAGTGGGGGTGCCAGCAGCGTAACGGCCAGCGCCAGGGCGACAACCGTGCCCAGCAGGATCTTGATCGTGGATTTCATGGTTCACCCGTCTATTACTGTACCCGTCGCCAGAGCGCCGGAGATTTATTGTTCACGGATTCTATCCGCTGGCCAGACACCTTGCTGGTCCCTTTGGGCCATGGCCCGGACCCCCGGCAGGCGGGCTATGGCAGCAGGGGCTCCACCTTGAAGGGGGCAGAACCAGGGAAAGCCACCGCAGATCGGGCCGTCGCAGGCAACCACAGTGTCGAGCGGACCCTGTGACCCTACCGCACCGGCAGGGATCGGCACTATAACCGGGTATCTGTAACAGGAGCACTGCCGACCAGCGCGCTCCCCAGTAATGTGCCGCTGCGGAAAGGGAGCCCATCCAGGGCTTGCGCCTCCAGGGAGGATGACTGCTCAAGGAAGCCTGTTCAGGAACCGCTGACGATCAACTCACAGGCTTGGTTCTGCAGAAAATGACTGATCGGTGCCACCTGGATCAATGCGCCTGTTGACATTAGTTGCAAGTGTAACTAAGTTCGTTGCACCTGAAACTAACTGGCTGCCCCCGCGGGCGGTACGTGAAAAGAAACACAACGGAGGATCACATGGCCGATTTGTTTGAGAACCCGATGGGCCTCAACGGCTTCGAATTCGTAGAATTCACCGCGCCGGAGAAGGGCATTCTGGAAAACGTTTTCGAGGCCATGGGCTTCACCAAGGTGGCCCGCCACCGCTCCAAGGAGGTCGAACTGTGGCGTCAGGGTGATATCAACTTCATCACCAACTACGAGCCCAAGAGCCACGCCGATTACTACGCCCAGGAACACGGCCCCTCTGCCTGTGGCCTGGCCTTCCGCGTCAAAGACGCCAAGTTCGCCTACGAAGAGGCGCTCAAGAAAGGCGCCCAGCCGGTGGACGTTCATACCGGCCCGATGGAACTGCGCCTGCCGGCCATCAAGGGTATCGGCGGCGCTACCCTGTACCTGATCGACCGCTACGAAGAAGGCAGCTCCATTTACGATATCGATTTCGAGTGGATCGAAGGTGTCGACCGCCACCCGGAAGGCTGCGGTTTCCACACCCTGGATCACCTGACCCACAACGTCTATCGCGGCCGCATGGACTACTGGGCCAAGTATTACGAGGACCTGTTCAACTTCCGCGAGATCCGTTACTTCGACATCAAGGGCGAGTACACCGGCCTGCTGTCCAAAGCCATGACCGCGCCGGACGGCAAAATCCGTATCCCCCTGAACGAAGAGGCAGCCGGTGGCGGCGGCCAGATCGAAGAGTTCCTGATGAAGTACAACGGCGAGGGCATCCAGCACATCGCCTTTGCCTGTGACGACCTGATCAAATGCTGGGATCGTCTGAAGGAGCGCGGCATGGAATTCATGACCCCGCCTCCGGAAACCTACTACGAGATGCTGGAAGAGCGCCTGCCGGGTCACGGTGAGCCCACCGACGAGCTAAAAAAGCGCGGTCTGCTGTTGGACGGGACCACCGAGGGCGGTCAGCCGCGCCTGCTGCTGCAGATCTTCTCCGCCAATATGCTGGGCCCGGTGTTCTTCGAGTTCATCCAGCGCAAGGAAGATGAAGGCTTCGGTGAGGGCAACTTCAAGGCGCTGTTCGAGTCCATCGAGCGCGACCAGCTCAAGCGCGGCGTGATCGGTGACAAGGGCAAAGAAGAGAAGCCGGAGGCCTGATATGGGCATCAAGCGCATTCATCACGTGGCCTACCGCTGCCGCGATGCCAAGGAGACCGTGGAGTTCTACCGCGATCTCCTGGGCATGGACTTCCAGCTGGCCATCGCCGAAGACAAGGTGCCCTCCACCGGGGCACCGGATCCGTACATGCACATTTTTCTCGATGCGGGCCAGGGCAACGTACTGGCCTTCTTTGAGCTGCCCAACTCGCCAGACATGGGCCGTGATGAGAATACGCCACAGTGGGTGCAGCACATCGCACTGGAAGTGGAGAGCATGGACGAACTGATGGCCATGAAGCAGAGGCTCGAGGATGCGGGTATCGATGTGCTCGGCCCGACCGACCACACGATCTTCAAATCCATCTACTTCTTCGACCCCAACGGGCACCGTATCGAACTGGCGGCCAACACCGCCGAGCCCGGTATGCACAAAGAGCTGAAGCGGGTCGCGGAAGATATGCTGGAAGAGTGGTCCCGCACCAAGAAGGCTCCGCGGCACGCGGCCTGGATGCACGGCGACGAAGAATTCAAACCGCTAGATCCCTAAATTCAAAGATTGAAACCAAGAGGAAGGCACAGTGAAGTTAGCCAGCCTGAATTCCGGCCGCGACGGCCAGCTGGTAGTGGTCTCCGATGACCTTACCCGTATGGCGTCCGCCGCCGATATTGCCCCGACACTGCAGAGTGCACTGGATAACTGGGATACCGTTTCCGGCAAGCTCGAAAAGCTGCACGCGCAACTGGAGAGTGGTGACGTGCAGGGCGAGGCCTTTGATCAGGCCCAATGCCACAGCCCGTTGCCGCGCGCCTACCACTGGGCCGACGGCAGCGCCTACGTCAATCATGTCGAGCTGGTCCGCAAGGCACGCAACGCGGAAATGCCGGAGAGTTTCTGGACCGACCCGCTGATGTACCAGGGCGGCTCCGATACTTTCCTGGCCCCGCGTGAGCCGGTAAAAATGCCGCAGAGCGAAGGTTTCGGTATCGACTTCGAGGCCGAGATCGCCGTGATTACAGACGATGTGCCTATGGGGGTGTCTCCCGAGGAAGCCCTCAAGCACATCAAGCTGATCATGCTGGTGAACGATGTTTCCCTGCGCGGCCTGATCCCCGGTGAGCTGGCCAAGGGCTTCGGCTTCTACCAGTCCAAGCCGTCCAGCGCCTTCTCGCCGGTGTGTGTCACGCCGGAGCAGCTGGGTGCCAAGTGGCAAGAGGGTAAGCTGCATCTGCCGCTGACCTCCGAGCTGAACGGCAAGGTCTTCGGCAAGCCGAACGCCGGCGTGGACATGACCTTTCACTTCGGCCAGCTGGTGGCCCACGCGGCCAGGACCCGTCCCCTGGGAGCGGGCACCATCATCGGCTCCGGTACCGTGTCCAACAAGCTGGATGGCGGCCCCGGCAAACCGGTGGAAGAGGGCGGTGTCGGCTACAGCTGTATTGCCGAGATCCGTATGATCGAGACCATCCAGAACGGCAAGCCGAGCACGGCCTTTATGGACTTCGGTGACCGCATCGCCATCGAGATGTACGATGACGAGGGCAAGTCGATCTTTGGTCGCATCGAGCAGGTTGTAGAAAAATCATGACAACGGCTTGGTAATATGAAGGCCGCCCAGCGGGCGGCCTTCTTTTTTGAAAACTGCTTTCCCCGAGTCACACAGCTTTCAGAACTGATAGACGAACTTCAACCAGTAATAATCCCCGTCCGGGGTGTTCTCTGTCTCCGTTTCCGGTAACCAGGACAATTCCAGCAGTACGTTTTCCCGACCCATGGGCAGCATGTAGCCCACTACCGGACCGATACCCGCCGAGCGCAGTTCAAAGTCTCCACGAATGATGACCCCGGGCTTGCGGTCAGCGCTGAACTGCTCCGCCCAGTAACCATTGAGACCCAGAGTGACGAATCCGCTGCCCGCCTTGACCATCTGCTGGACACTTGCATCCAGGTGCGCGATACGACCACTGCGGTAGTCGGTATCGCTATTTTCATCATTCAACAGCAGACCCCCGAAGATACTGAAATTGAAGCCAGAGGCGGAGTTGGTATAAGCAGCACCGATGGTTGTCTTCAATGCCCAGTAGTTGAGCCCTTCATTAGCCAGACGCCCGGTCTCATAATCACCAGTGGGGGCGTGCAGGGACACCATGAAATTGTATTGCCAGCAGTCATCGACCCAGCCCAGCAGGGCAGGGATGAGCGTGGTGTCTCCGAGACCGGAGACAGAGTCACGTCGGCTGAAATTGCCCAGCGGACTTTCGATAACGCCGGTGACCTCCACATCAACCCAGGAGGGAAAGGCACCGAGCGTGTACTTGGCGCCCAAAAACGATTCCTCAAAGGTATAGAGCACCCCGGGAGCAAAGGCATCGATTTCTACATCCAGCCCCAGAGCAACTACGCCGGAAATTGGTGTCTCAGCCGCGGCACCGAAGTCACCGCTGTAATGCATATACTGGGGTTTGATCACCCAACCGCTCTGTACCGGCGCGCGGTCGATCAGGGTGGCCATGGTGCCCGGCACGTAATAGCTCATGCCACCCTCGGCGGCGCTCAACGACATCGGCATGGATATCAGCAAGGTCGACAATAACAGTACACGAATAGCGACGGTCGCTCCTGAAAATTCCATTGCTGCACCTCCATGCCGCCTGTTTCCACTTCCAAAATTAAAAAGGGCAACATAAGTCTAGTCAGCAAAGAAAAATCTCCCTGTTGTTCTGCAGGAATGGAGGAGGTAAGAAAATAAGAGGGTGAGGTGGAAAAGGTGAAGGCGATGCGCAGCCAGATACCCTGATGCGGAGCGCGGCGTGAGGCGCTACAGTGCGCTTTTAAGCAAGCGCAACACGCTCACGATTTTAAATCGCTCAGAGTCGGCGCATAGTCAGCAGCGGCATCCGTTTTCTCACTGCTGTGAGCTTTTTCGATGCCAGGGTGGCAGTTAGTGCCGCTTCGCCTTCGTTGGCCTCGGCGACAACCTCCCCCCAGGGATCGATAATCGCCGAGTGGCCCCAAGTGCGCCTTTTGGGAGAGTGCTGGCCGCCCTGGTTTGCGCCAATAACGAAGCAACCATTCTCAATCGCGCGGGCGCGAAGCAGTGTCATCCAGTGAGCCCGGCCGGTGGTATGGGTAAATGCAGAGGGAACCACCAGTATCTCCGCACCGGCCATGGCCAGTTCACGAAAGAGCTCGGGAAAGCGCAGATCGAAGCAGATACTGAGCCCGATTTTACCCCACGGCGTATCAACGACCTGTACCTGCGTCGTCTCACCCGGCTCGATACTCGCAGACTCACGGTAGCTGCCGGCAGAATCTTCCACCTCCACATCGAAGAGGTGAATCTTGTCATAACGGGCGCACAGTCTGCCGCCGTCGTCATACACCAGGCAGGCAGATCGACTACGCCGTCCTTCTGTTGCTGAGCCATCGGGCCGCTGTGACAGTGGTACCGAACCGGCCACCAACCAGATGCCCAGCTCCTTTGCCCAGCGCTGCAGTGCATACTGGATCGGTTGAGTGTCGGCATCGGCTCTGCCGTCGTTGGCAAAAGGCTCTGCCACTGAAAAACTGCCGCGGTCCGACATGTGGGCAAAGTTTTCCGGTAGAAGCGCCAGTTGGGCGCCCCTCTGCACGGCCTCTTCAAGTAGGGTTCGCGCCCTCTTCAGGTTTTCGCTGACTGATTCACCGCTTACCATCTGCACTGCGCTGGCACAAAAATCTTTCACGGTGGTATCTCCGGTCTTTAATGCCGCTATCTGGATTCTAATGCTTTAGCACTGGTGGCGTTGGCTTCCCGCATTTCTTTGCTCGGGTTATTGGTGCTATATCCAGTGCCTTCAAAGTACTGGTGCAGTATGGCATCTGCCAACAGTTCATCACCAATGCTCGCGCGGAGCTGCTCTGATGCAAAAGCATAGTCGGTAAGTTTTGTCTGTTGTGTAAGAAGTCTCTCTACCCAGTTGAGCATCACAGCACGGCTCAGGTTTTTATCGAGCAATAACCAGATCGCAGGAGCCTGCTGGTAGCGCACAGTATCATTGTTAAGTTCGCCTCCAGATTCAGAGATCTCACGGAGAGAGTGAAGCGGAGATCTGGCTGCGCGCTGTAACTTTTTCTGCGTGATTTCGTCCATCGATGTTTCCGCAAAGAGATCACTAACAACCAGTGAGGCGAGATATTCCGCCAGTGACTCACTGAGGATAAAGCCAAAATCGGAATTGAACTGCCGCCGCTCTCCAATAAAAACGTGCGCAAGTTCGTGGGCCGCAAACTGGCTATAGCTGATTCGTTTCTCTAGATCTTCTGACAGTAGCCCCGCCAACAAATCATCATCGTGATCGACAGATACGATGCTTGGAATGGAAACCCACATCCAGGCATTCGCTTTGCTCACCGGCGTTGTGCTCAAAAATGTAAGCCCGCTATCGCTTTGCCAGCCGAGCAGCTTCGCCATCTTCTGCTTGATGGCAGTAAGCCTGGTTAGTACCCGTTCTGCGTCGGCAGGGCTGAGTGGGCTATTGATCAGCACGTTTCCGGCCTGTTCAGAGAAAGAAAAATCACCGAGTAGCAGCAGTGGCTCGACAGGGTCCTTGGAAATAAGATGCGCTTGGGTACCGAGCACAGGATGGCTGCCATTGACAAATATGGCCCGGCAATCGTTGCAACTTATTTTCAGGTCATAAGTGACCTCATAAAACAGCTTATCGCTGTCTTTGTCATAGAGCTGTGGGAACCAGGCAGTCTGCATGCCATCGGCGCGCAGGGTGCCGCCGTTGAAGGCAATGTTGCCTTTCCAGTCAAACGCAGCTGGATTTTCCAGTGCGTCGATCACCGGATATTTGCCGGTGTAATTCCAGTGCAGTGCTTGTGGCAGATACTTACTATTGCTGTCGGAACCGGGTAGCCAATAACTGAGACTTTCGTGGAATCTTTCGGGTAGCGCTGTTCTTCGATAGTGGTAGGTCGCAGCGAGATCCCCGGAGCGAATATTATGGAGGTTCAGCCCGCTATTCAGTTGGAATGTGTAATCCTGCACTCTGGGTAGGTTGCCGACTGTTACATCAGCCTCGATGGTGCCAGTCGCAACTGATACCTCGAGCGTCCCCGATAGGTGCGGAACAGGGTTTGATGTGGCTGAGTACTCAGCCAGTGCCGGGTAGGACAACAGCAAAAACCCTGTATAAACACAGTACTGTATCAATCTGATGCTGAGGGGCAATGAATGGGGAATATGGGTCATGTGCTATCCATGCGAGTCTGATGGTTGTGTATGATCGATTGGCAACTGACAATGCAGGCAAGAATACACAGCGTCCTGTTGTCAGACAATTTTGTAGCATCTGGCGTTCTCACACCGAGCCGTTCGATCAATGACGATATATAAAAAAACCAAGAATGTCCTGTTTCTATCTGAAGAATGACTGGTTCACGCTGGCTGTGCGAGAGCATGGTGCGGAGCTTTGCAGCCTTGTAGATCACAAGAGCCAGCGGGAACTGATGTGGCGCGGCGATCCCGAAATCTGGGCCGGCACTGCACCCATACTGTTTCCTGTCGTCGGGCGCCTGAAGGATGGCGGCTTTCATTGCAATGGGCGCTGGTACGACCCGGGCAAACACGGCTTTGCCGCCCGACGGAAATTTTCACTGCTGCACGCCGACGACCAGTCCCTGACGCTGGTCCTGCGTGCTGACGAGGTGACCAGGGAGCAATACCCGTTCGATTTTGCGCTGCAGGTATGCTTCAGGCTCGAGGAGCAGAGTCTGTCGGTTCGCTATCGGGTCGAGAATAACGGGCAGGGCAATATGCCCTTCTCCCTCGGCTCCCATCCAGCCTTCGCCTTGCCTGGTGAAACCATGGAAACTTCAGACAGCTATCTGGAGTTCGAGTGCGAGGAGCGGGGTGAGTGTTTCCGCTTACAGAATGACCTGCTGGCTGAAAACCCTGAGCCTCTGGCGATAGCTGGCCGACGCCTGCAGCTGCGACGAGAGACCTTTGCCCGGGATGCGTTGATCCTGAAGAACGTCCGTTCGCGCAAGGTCCGCTTATTTGCGCGGGGCGAGCGACTGCTGGAATTCGATACCGGTGGATTGCCCCATCTCGGCCTGTGGGCAAAACCGAATGCGCCCTATGTCTGCATTGAGCCCTGGCATACTACAGACGATATGCCCTCTGCCCCCACCGAGCTGGCCGCAAAGCCTGGTTTTATCTCGCTCGCACCGGGTGAGGTTTTCGAAACCGGTTACCGCATCAGCTACCCCTGATCCGGTCAGCTTTCAATCGCGGCATATTCTACTCGTCACACGTCAGCGCTCGGTCGCAATTGCTGTCTCTGAGGCCCGGCGGGGAGCGGACGTCGCTTCCACAAACCACTGCGTCACCACCTCGGTGCGGGTAATGGCAGTGCCGACGGTGACAGCCCAGGCGCCAAGTTGTCTTGCTCGGGTGCAGTCGCCCGGGGTATTGAAGCGCCCCTCGGCCATAACCCGTGGGTAGGTCTGTGCCAGCTGCTGTAGAAGGTCGTAGTCAGGTTCGGCCGGCACGGGGCCGCCGGTGTAGCCGGACAGGGTCGAACCAACAATATCCGCACCATGGCGATGGGCCTGCCCCGCATCGGCCAGGCAGCTGCAGTCCGCCATGACGACCTTGCCATGGTGGTGAATCGCTTCGATCAATGCCTTGAGGGATTCCGGCCGTGGCCGGTCGGTGCCATCCACGGCGATGATATCCGCTCCGGCCAGCGCCAGTGCTTCGACGTCAGAGAGAAAAGGTGTGATGCGCACCGGACTGTCTGGCAAATCCCGCTTCACGATACCAATAATCAGGGCCTCCGGCAGTGCCTGCCGGACTCGGGCCACGCGGCTGGCCCCTTCGATACGCAGGCCATCCGCGCCGCCGGCCACAGCCGCGCGGGCCAACCTGACGACGGTGTCGTCGTCATCCATCGGTCCGTTGTCCACTGGCTGGCAGGAGACAATCAAGCCATTTCGCAGACACCTGTCGAGCGCTTCCAGGGCTGATGTTCTGTCAGTCATGATTCGTAAACCGTGGCCAGGCGGGTGCCGTTACGCTGGACCAGCACGTTGAAGCGGTAGCGATCCGCGCGGTAAAGACTCTTGGCCAGTTCGATAATGTGCCCTTCCTCGTCGTAGACCGTGCGCTCCGCCAGTAACGCCGGGCTGAACGCAGGAATCTGCAGCAGGTCTGCCTCTTCCTCGTTCACCACGGTGGCGCTGATCTCCTGACTGGCCTGGTCGACGACAATTTCATATTGGTCGTGGAGCAGGCTGTAAAGGGAGCCGGTACTAAGTTGTCCAATGGCAAGATCCGGGAATGCTTCCCTGGGCAGGTAGACTCGCTCGATGGCCACCGGCTCTCCCTCAGCCAGTCGCAGCCGGCGCACCAGGAACAGCTCGGCGCCCGGGGCGATGTTCATTTTGCTGGCGAGCTTTACGTCCGCCTGCACCACATCGTTAAACAGCAGCCGGTTGGAGGGCGTAAGGCCCAGCTGCTGCATCTCCTCACTGAAGGACATCAGCTTGAGCTGGCTTGCCAGCGGCTGTGCCCTGACAAAAATCCCCGCACCCTGGCGAATCTCCACCCGTTGCAGGGTTTCCAGGTGCTTCAGCGCCCGGCGCAGGGTGTCGCGGGAGACGCCCAGTCGTTCACTGAGTTCACGCTCAGCGGGCAGGCGGGTGTCCGGGCCCTGCTGATCGATGATGTCCAGCAATTGCTGGTGCAGCTGCTGTTGTTTGCGGGTCATCCCCATCCGAATGTCCTGAATGCCGTGCCATTGGCCTATTAATTGGCCGGTAGTGACGAAAATACTATACCAATTGGTTTGATTTTCAAATTCGGATTGGTTTACAGTCGGGGTGATAAGAAAGGATAAAACCAATAATGCAATTGATCCTCCGCCCAGTCACCAGGCTGATTGCGGTTGGCTTCGCGGCACTGTTCAGTGCCTATGTCAGCGCGGCCACCCAGATACAGTTCTGGACCATGCAGCTCTCCCCTTTTCACGATGAATACGTGAACGGGCTGATTGCCGAATTCGAACGGCAGAACCCGGACGTGCGGGTGAAATGGGTCGATGTGCCCTGGAAGGAAATGGAAAAGAAGGTGCTGGCCTCAGTGGCGGCCCGCACGGCTCCCGACCTGGTCAACCTCAATCCCCAGTTCGCCGCCAAGCTCGCCCAGTACGGGGCATTGGCAGATCCGGAGCAGTTCCTGGCTCCCGAAGAGATCGATGCCTACCTTCCCAATATCTGGCAGGCCAACAAATACCGCGGCCAGAGTTTTGCCATCCCCTGGTATCTCTCCACCACCGTCACCATTTTTAATCGCGAACTGCTTGAAACGGCTGATGCGGAGGTGCCATCGGACCATGTCGAGCTGTTGGATACGGCCAAACGCATCCGTACCGTGCTGGATAAATACGCTTACTTCCCGGCCATGGACGGCAGCCATCCGATGGAAAGCCTGGTGGCGATGGGAGCACAGCTGGTGGATGAAAGCCGCAGTGCGGTGGGGTTCGACAACGAGGCCGGCCAGGCTTTTTTCCGTTATTACCGTGACCTCTACCAGCAGGGCCTGATCCCCCGCAATGTGCTGACAGAGGGGCATCGCAAAGCCGTCGACCTGTTCCAGTCCGGCGAGGTGGCGATGATCACTACGGGTATGCAGTTCCTGAACAATATCCGCATCAATTCCCCCGATTTATTCGAGAAGGTCGGCATCGCACCACAGCTCAAAGTCGCCGGTGCGCCCTATAACGTGGCGGTGATGAACCTGGCGGTGCCGGCGCTCTCCCAGAACAAGGAAGCCGCTTTCCGCTTTGCCACCTTTGTGACCAATCACGAAAACCAGATGGCGCTGGCTCACCGCGTGCCACTCATGCCATCCACTGCGGAGAGCTACCGCGATCCGTTCTTCAGTGAGCTGGGACCAGAGCCTGGCATCGTCGATCGTGCCCGCCTGTTGTCGGCACAGCAGATTCTCGAAGGCGGTGTGCTGGTGCCGCCGCTGCCGAACTACAGCAAGCTGAAAACCAGTTTTGTCTACAACCTGCAGTCCGCCATGCTGGGGAAGCTGTCCGTGGATGAAGCGCTGGATGAAACCGCAGAGACCTGGGCGCTTTTCCTGGGAGGTTCCGATGACTGATTGCGTACTGGTCGCTGACCTGGGCGGAACCAAAATCCGCAGCGCTGTCTTTGTGGGTGAAGAGAGTCACTTTGTCTCTGATCGCCCGACGGATATCAGCGCAGGGCGCGATTCCGTACTCGCGGCATTGTGTGCGGCCCTGGAAGAATGCCATGTGCAGGCAGTGGACCGGGGCTGGTCGCCGGTGGGCGTCGGTCTTTCCTGCGCCGGGGTGATCGACCCGCAAACGGGCAGCGTGGTCGATGCCACAGAGGCGATTCCCGGCTGGAAAGATACCCAGTTGGGAAAAGTGATCGGGACTCAGTTCGGATTGCCGGTGGCAACGGAAAACGATGTCAAAGCCGCATTGCTGGGGGAGCTGGCAAGCTCACCGGAATACCGCGCCGGCAGCACGGTAATGATCACCCTCGGCACCGGGCTCGGCGGTGCTATCAGTATCGATGGCAATATCCTACCGGGCGCTTCTTTTGTCGCTGGTCACTTTGGCCAGATGCGCCTGCCGAGCCCCTGGCAGTGCGAAAAGACCGTCGCCCTGGAGCAGCTGGTCTCCGGCACCGGTCTGGCAAATATTGCCAATCAGCTGGACGGCAGCACGCGTTTCCGGAATGGTCGTGATGTACTGTCTGCGCTGCGACGCGATGAAGCGCCGGGCCGCGCAGCCCGGGACCGCTTCTGTGAATTCCTGCTGCTGACGCTGGAAAATATCTACTGGTCGCTGAATCCGGACCGGGTGTTGATCGGCGGCGGCCTGGTCAGTGCCCGCGAAGACTGGTGGCCGGTACTGGAAAGCAAACTGGAGGAAGCCGGCCTGCCACTGGAGATCCAGCCGGCGAAGCTGGGCAATGATGCGGGCATCCACGGCGCCGCTGCCCTGATTCATCGCAAGGTAGGGGGTGCATAATGCAGAAAAGCGAGGGCCTGGCGCCCTACCTGTTCCTGATTCCGGCCTGTGCCATTATCGGCGGATTCGTGTTGTACCCGATGCTACACGCTATCGCCGCCAGCCTCACCGATTACAACATGATCACCGAGTCCCGGTTCGTCGGGGCGGACAACTATCGCAAGCTCATCAAGGACCCGTTCTTCTGGAACAGCCTAGGAAATACCCTGCTGTACCTGGTTGTAGTGGTGCCCTTTCTGGTTATTGCACCAATTTTTCTCGCCCTGCTGGTCAACAAATCCCTGGCGGGCATCAAGATATTCCGCGCAATCTTCTACCTGCCAGTGATCACCTCGCTGGTCGTCACCGGCCTGATCTGGAAATGGGTCTACGAAGAGCAGGGCATCCTGAATTACTTCCTGCTCTCCACCGGTATCACCGACAACCCGGTGGCATTTCTCACCGACCCCGCCAATGCACTTTTCTCGGTGATGGCCGTCACCATCTGGACCGGACTCGGTTATTACATGGTGATCTACCTGGCGGGGCTGCAATCCATCCCCAGGCACCTGTATGAAGCCGCGGAAGTGGAGGGCGTGTCCAAGTGGCAGCAGACCATCCATATCACCATTCCGCTGCTCAAGCCCTCGATCGCCATCGTCGCGGTGATGTCCTCCATTGCCGCCATGAAGGTATTCGAAGAGGTCTATGTGATGACCCAGGGTGGCCCGCTCGATGCCACAAAGACGCTGGTCTACTTCATCTACCAGAGCGCCTTTGAGGAATTTGAGATGGGGTATGCCTCTGCCGCGGGTGTGGTGCTGTTCCTGCTCACCCTGGGCCTGTCGATGATCAACCTGTTCGTACTGAGGAAGCGCTGATGAAAAGTTCCTACCTTTCCATCACCGCACGCTACCTGGCGCTGGCACTGGTGGCCCTGCTGACCATGGGGCCATTCCTGTGGCTGCTGTCCACGGCACTGAAATCCGGTAGCGAGAATATTTTCCAGTATCCGCCGTCGCTGTTGCCGGCGCAGCCAACGCTGGAGAACTTCTGGCGGGTCATCGACACGCAACCATTTCTCCTGTACCTGAAGAACAGTGTTCTGGTGGCAGGCCTGGCCGTGGCGGCCAACCTGATCTTTGCTTCGCTGGCGGCGTACCCGCTGGCGCGGATGGAATTCCGCGGCAAGAACCTGATTTTTATCCTGCTGCTCAGCTCGATGATGATCCCGTTCCAGCTGCTGATGATTCCGGTATATAACATCGCCATCAACCTGGGTCTACAAAACTCCTATCTCGGCTTGGTGCTGCCGCACGCCTGCACGGCATTCGGCGTGTTTCTGATGCGGCAGGCGTTCCTCGGTATTCCCCGTGCACTGGAGGAGTCGGCGATGATCGAGGGCCTCTCCCGCCTGCAGATCTGGTGGCATGTACTGCTGCCGCTGGTGAAACCGTCGCTGGCGACGCTGGCGGTATTCAGCTTTATCGGCGTCTGGGGGGATTTTCTCTGGCCGCTGATCATTCTGGATGATCCCGGCTATTACACCCTGCCGCTGGGGGTGAATCGTCTCGCCAATACATTTTCCATGGACTGGCGCCTGGTGGCTGCCGGTGCAGTCTTTTCGATTCTGCCGATCCTGGCGGTGTTTGTGTTCAGCCAGAAATACTTTATCGAGGGCGCCATGCGCGGGGCGGTGAAAGGATGACAAAAAACGTTGCCGTCGTAGTCCAGACCCACTGGGATCGGGAGTGGTATTACCCGCACCAGACATTTCTCGGTCGCCTGCTGCAGGTGATGGAGCAGGTCGTGGCGCAACTCGACAGCGGACAGTTACGCTATTTTCTCTTCGATGGCCAGGTCTCGGCGATCGAGGATTTTTATCGAGAAGCCGAACCGGCGCTGGCGGGACGCGTGCGTGAGTACGTAGCGGAAGAGCGCATTATCATCGGCCCCTGGTACATCATGGCCGATGAGTTTCTCTGCAGTGGCGAGTCGCTGGTGCGCAATCTCGAAATGGGTATGCGGCGCGCGCGCGGGCATGGTCACTGCCAGGCCGTCGGCTACCTGCCAGATACCTTCGGCCATATTTCGCAGATGCCGCAGATACTGTGCGGGTTTGGCATCGACAATGCCGTCGCCTGGCGCGGCATCGACGCCGATCATTCAGAGCTGGTCTGGCAGGCACCGGATGGCAGTGAGGTCTTCACGGTTTTTTTGACTGAGGGTTACTACCAGCACCCTTTTAACGCGGAAGACTGGCAGGCAAGCCTGAACGGCTATCTGGAAAAGATCGACGGGCGCAGTCAATCCGGACAGCTACTGCTGACCCAGGGCGGCGACCATCTGCTCAGCGATCCGCGCCTGCAGTCGCGCATCGAGCACTTCAACGCCGGGCAGGACAACTACCGTCTGCAGCAGACCACGCTCGCGGCTTATATCAAAGAAGTTAGAGCGAGCGCTCCGCAACTCTCTACTTTCCAGGGTGAATTGCGCGGTAACCGTAATGCCTTTGTCCTGCCCGATGTGCTCTCCACCCGCCAGTATCTCAAGCGACAGAATCAACAGCTGGAGGACACGCTTGCCGGCTTGATCGAGCCGCTGCTGGCCGTTGTCCCGGGTGGGCAATATCCCGCCCGCTACCTGGAGCAGACGTGGCAGCTGCTGATCGAGCAGCACGCCCACGATTCCATCTGCGGTTGCAGCGTCGATGCCGTGCACCGGGAAATGGAAACCCGCTTCGCACAATTGCAGCAGCGCCTCGACTATCTACAGGAGTTGGCGCAGTCCGATGCCGGCATGATCAACCCACAACTGGTGGCATCTCGCGAGCATGGGTTACCAAGCCCGTTTGCCGATGACAGCCGGTTCAGCCTGTTTAACCCGTCGCCCAAACCCATTGCCGGCTGGACGGTGCAGTCGCTTTTCCTTGCCGGAGACGCAGCAGAGAGACTGAACCTGTCGGACAACCAGGGCAACTCCATCGAGGCATATGTGCTGCAACGTGAGGCCGCACAGGAATTCACCTCGCCGCTGGATGATTTCCCGGATATGGTGCATGGCCACCGGTACACCGTTGCGATCAAGTCGGAACTGGCGGGTCTGGAACTAAAGTCCTGCCTGGCGAGAAAAGCGCAGAAAGAAAACAACGTTAAAGCCACCTCCAGCTCCACAGATACACGGGAAGCCTCGCTGCAAAACGAGTTTTATCGTGTCCGCGTAGAGGGAAGTGGTTCTCTCATCATTGAGGACAAATTAAGCGGGCAGCGGTATACCGATATCCTCGCACTGGTGAGCGAAACCGACACGGGGGATACCTATAACTTTTCCCCGCTGGGACCGGAGCGCTATCGCGCCCAGATCCGGAGCACCCAATGCCGACAGCTGCCGGGGGGCATTGGCGAGCTGAAGCTGCACCTCGCCCTGGAACAGCCGGCGGGACTGTCGGCAGACCGGCAGGATGTTTCCGATCACCAGGTCGTCAGCCACGGCACCCTGAAGTTACGCCTGCTCCCGGATGACGATCTGCTGCACTGCACGCTGGAATGGAACAACCGGGCAAGCGATCAGCGGCTGCGGCTGATGCTTCCGCTGCTCGAGTCGATAACGCACACAGGATCGGATTCCGCCTTCGACTGGGCCGAGCGCGCCAAACAATATGCGGTGCCCATGCAGGCGCAGGGCCAGCAGGAAGCGCCCGTCTCGGTACTGCCGAGTTACAGTGCCATCAGTGCCGGCGCCGTCGGCTTTGTGCACCGGGGACTACAGGAATTTGAGGTTATCGAAGGGGCAGGGCAGGATCATCTTGCCATCACCCTCGTGCGCAGTGTCGGCTGGCTCTCCCGCCGCGACCTGAAAACCCGCGGTCTCGGCGCCGGCCCTGATCTGCAAACACCGGATGCGCAATGCCTGCGTGACCATCGCTTTGAATTTGCTTTCACCCTGCAAGCACCCGGCCACGTCGATCTTCTGGACCGGGCCGCCGCCTTCCGCAAGCCGGTATCAGTGTTGCGTGGCCATTCGGCTCTGAAGATTTGCAGTCCGCAGCTGCGGAACAGAGAGCTGCAGGTCAGCAGTGTGCGGCGGGTTGCAGCCGGTACGGAAATCCGGGTGTGGAATCCCTCAGCAAAACCAGTGACGGCCCAGTTCGACCTGGCGGCAGTCCGCACTGACCTCGCGGGAGAAACGCTCCCGGATTCTTTGACGGTCAAACCCAAACAGATCGCCACCTTTGTGCTCGCACAACAGGTGAAGGAGCACGCCCGTGGTTAAGAAGAGCATACTGGCTTTACCTGTGGACGGCCGCCCGGTAACGCGGGAGCAGGTGCAGTTGCTGGCACGAGTCGCCGACTGCGAGCTGATGTGTCCGGCGGTGGAAGCGCTGGGTTACTTTCGTGAGCCCGCCGACCGCAACCACCTCGCACAGTGGGTATCAGAATATGGCGAGGCTGCGGATGGATTTATCTTCTCCATCGATATGCTGGTCTACGGCGGCCTGGTCCCATCCCGGTTTATCGAGGATAGTGAGTCGTCCCTGCTGGAGCACCTCGATCTGCTGCGTAACCTGAAACAGCGCTTCCCCGATCGACCGGTCTACGCCTTCTGCGCGACCATGCGCCTGTCCAACAACAACGAGAACGAGGAAGAAAAGCTCTACTGGGCCGACTACGGCGAGCTGATCTGGCGCTGGTCCTATCACAGCGATCGTTTTGATTGCCTCGGCGAAGCCGAGGACCAGAAATGGGCTGATATGACCCAGGCCATGATTCCCGAGCAGATTCGCCAGGACTATCTCGCCACCCGTGCGCGCAATTTTTCCGTGACCTGTCGCGTGCTGCAGCTGGTGGAAGCGGGTGTGATCGACCGCCTGATCCTGCCCCAGGACGATACCGCCGAATACGGTTTTAATATCGCCGAGCGTCGCAAACTGCAGTCCATGGTGGACAAGCGCGATCTGGGCGATCGCGTGTTGATCTATCCCGGTGCGGACGAGGTGATCTACACCCTGCTGGTCCATCAGCTGCAGACCCTTGGCGTCCTGCCAACAACCCGGCTGGCGCTGCATCTTCACCAGACGGATGCCATCGAGCGGATGGTGGCCCGTTATGAGGACCGCCCGGTGCTGGAGTCCATTCGCTGCCAGATCGCCGCTGCCGGTGCCGAGCTGGTCGGCAACAACTCACAGGCGGATGCGGTGATCGCAGTGCACACCAGCGGACCCGAGCAGGGCGACTGGGCCATGGAACAGCCTTTGCCCTCGCCATCGGAAAACGATGACGACTGGCTCGCCTCCCTGGCAGACACAGACAGACCACTGGCGCTGCTCGATCTCGCCTACGCCAATGGTGGCGATCCACAACTGATGGAGGCACTGCCAATACCGTTGCCTGCACTCACCGCCTATGCGGGTTGGAACACCGCCAGTAACAGCATCGGCAGCCTGGTGGCCCAGGTTTGCATCGCCGTGAATGGCGGCTCACCAGAGCACAATCGTCACTTGCTGGCGATCCGGCTGTTGGACGACTGGCGCTACCAGGCCGATTTCCGCCAACAGCTGCGCCGGCAGGTGCCGGAGGCCGCAGCCGATCCCGTGCGCCTGCTCGACGCACTGGAAGAGCTCTATCTGGAACAGGCGCGTGAGTGGCTACAGGAGGAGGGCTTTGACGGAATCCATCTCGACAGTCTCTACCTGCCCTGGCAGCGCAGTTTTGAAATCGGCCTGCGAACCACTGTGGTGGAACCCAGTCGGGAAGAGGTGACGGCGTGAGGACTATATTGATCGAGGCCGCTGTCATCGGTGCCAGCCTCGGCGGCGTCCTGGCGGCCTATCAGCTGTGCGAGAGAGGTGTGCGCACCTTACTGAGCAGCGAGTTCGACTGGATCGGCGGACAGCTCACCAGTCAGGGGGTGCCGCCGGACGAACATCCTTATATCGAGTCTTTCGGGGCGAGTAAAAGCTATTACCGTTTCCGTCGCGCCATTCGCGATCACTATCTGGCTGACGAAAACTTTACCGATAACGGCACCCTGACCGAGGGCTGCAATCCGGGTGATGGCTGGGTGAGTCGCCTGTGTTTCGAGCCTGCGGTGGCGGAGCGCTATTTGCGGAATTTACTGCAGCCACATCTCGCCAGCGGCCTGCTGGTAGTGGAGGAACAAAGCCGCCCGGTGTGCACCGCGCGCACTGGCCGCAGAGTCGAATGGGTAGAGCTGGAGAACCAGTCGGGCGAGCGACTGCGAGTATCCGCACAGTATTTCCTCGACGCCACCGACACCGGCGAACTGCTGGCACAGGCAGATTTGCCCTACCGGTTGGGCAAGGAATCCCGCACAGAGTTTAACGAGCGGCAGGCACCGCAACTGGCCAGCATGGCTGACCAGCAGCCAGTGACTTATGTATTCGCGTTACAGAAAACGGAACCCTCCGCAGCGGAGCCGATCCCCCGTCCGGAAAGTTACGACTTCTGGAAGAGCTACGTACTGCCTCGTTATGACTATCCGCTCTTCAGTGATCACCTGCCGGGGCACGAGGGCTATTCGTCGGTACAGCTACCGCTGTTCGCCAGTGGCAAAACCCTGGACCTGTGGCGCTACCGCCGCATCGTCGCTGCCAATAACTGGCGCGACGAGCGCGAGGATATCAGCCTGATCAACTGGGCGCAGAACGATTACGCACTGCACCCGCTGCTCGACGGTCCGCAGACACAGGCGCAGGTAGCAGCAGAAGCGCGGCAACTGTCACTGTGCCTGGCCTACTGGCTACAGCACGATGCGCCCAGATCCTGGGTTGGCGAAACAGGCTCGGGCTTTCCGGAACTGTCACTGGCCACTGACGCACTGGGCACCGAAGACGGCTTTGCCCAGCAGGTTTACGTGCGGGAGTCGCGCCGCATTGTCGGCCTGCAAACCCTGACCCAATCGGAGATCGAGCTGGATCCGGCGCGAAAGTGGGATCCGGTGCGCTGCGAGCACAGTGTTGGCATCGGCCTGTACAACATGGACATCCACCCCACCTGTGAATCCGGTATGGGTTCCAATGCGCGGGTGCGGCCATTCGAGTTACCGCTGGAAATCTTTATTCCCGCCGATGCGGACAACCTGTTGCCCGCCTGCAAAAACCTGAGCGTCACCCACCTGGTCAATGCCGCCACCCGCGTACATCCGATCGAGTGGCTGGTTGGCGAGGTGGCCGGACTCCTCGCCTCCCATTGCATCCGCCAGAAAATCGATCCCGCCACGCTGGCTTCGCGAAACGATACCGTGGTGGCTTTCCAGAACACCTTGCAGGAAAGTGGCATCCCCCTTCACTGGCCCGAGAGCCCGGCAATGGCCGACAGGACCTGAGTAGAGAGCATTACCCATGGCAGAGTTACAGCTACAGTCCGTCAAGAAACGCTTTGGCAGCACCCAGACCATTCATGGGGTGGACCTGCAGATACAACCGGGGGAGTTCGTGGTATTCGTCGGACCGTCCGGCTGCGGCAAATCGACGCTGCTGCGTATGATCGCCGGCCTGGAAACCGTGACCGAGGGCAGTATTCATATCGCCCGCCGCGATGTCACCGCCCTCGCGCCGAGCCAGCGCCGGGTATCCATGGTATTCCAGTCTTACGCGCTCTATCCCCATATGACCGCCGAGCAGAACCTCAGCTTCGGCATGCGCATGCGCAAAGTGGCCAAGGAAACCGTTGCGGAAAAAGTAGAGCGAGCCAGCGAGATCCTGCAGCTGGAACCCTACCTCAAACGCAAGCCCGGCGAGCTGTCGGGTGGCCAGTGCCAGCGGGTCGCCATCGGTCGCGCCCTGGTGCAGGACCCGGACGTTTTTCTATTCGATGAGCCGCTGTCCAACCTGGACGCTGAGCTGCGGGTCAAGATGCGCGCGGAGATTGCCGACCTGCATCAGCGCCTCGGTGCCACCATGATCTATGTCACCCACGACCAGACCGAGGCCATGACCCTCGCCAACCGCATTGTGGTGTTGCGGGACGGCCGGGTAGAGCAGGTCGGTGAACCCATGGCGCTGTACACCAACCCGGCCAACCAGTTCGTGGCCGGCTTCATTGGCTCGCCGAAGATGAACTTTCTTCCGGTAGTCAGCACAGGCGTTGATGGAGAGAAAATCGAGGTCGCCGTGGAGGGAGAGGGCGGCAAAGCGGAGTTGTCGATCTCATGCAACGCACAGCCTGCCGGCGGCGATGAGCTGACCCTGGGCATACGGCCAGAGCACACCACCATCGATGACAGCAGCGAACTGCGCGCACGGGTGCGGTCGGTAGAGCAGCTGGGTTCCATCAGTTTTCTCTATTGCACCCTGGGCGGCAAGTCACTCTGTGTACAGAGCCAGGGGCAGTTACTGCCGCGCCCCGGGTACGAGGTGGGCCTGAGGTTTGCAGCGGACAAGCTGTACTTGTTCGACGCCAACGAGCAGACCATCTCGACCCTGAAACCGATGGCGGAGCACTGAATATGCGCAAGCTTGTCAGGTTAACCCTGCTGATGATGCTCGCCCACTTCTGCTGGGCAGGGGAGCCTGGAAATGTGGGGAAAGCTGTGTTGCCCGAGGCAGTGCGCGGGGTCTGGCTCACCAATGTGGCCAGCGATGCTTTGTACAGCCGCGAGGGCATCGAAGAGGCGGTTGCCCTCTGTGACGAACTGGGTATCAACACCATCTTTGTCGTTACCTGGAACAAGGGGCAGACTCTCTACCCGTCTGAAGTCATGCATAACTTCACCGGCATAGCCATGGACCCGGAGCTGGACCCGTCCGGCAGCGGACGCGACCCACTGCAGGAAGTCATCGACGCGGCCCGCCCCCGGGGTATCAGGGTGATCGCCTGGTTCGAGTTTGGCTTTTCCTCTTCCCACTCTGCCAATGGCGGTGAGATCGCCCGGCTAAAACCCCACTGGAAATCCCTCAACGCACAGGGTGAGCTGGTGACCAAGAATGGGTTCGATTGGCTGAATGCTCTGGACCCGGAAGTGCAGGCTTTCATGAGCTCGCTGGTGCTGGAAGTTGCGCAGCGTTACGACGTGGACGGGATCCAGGGTGACGACCGCCTGCCGGCCATGCCCTCCGAGGGCGGTTACAACCCGGCGGTGATCGAGCGTTACCAGCGCGAACACGATGGACAGATGCCGCCGGCGGATAGCCAGGCGGAAGACTGGGTCGATTGGCGCGCGGCGATCCTCAACGACTATGCGGAAGACCTGTACCGACAGGTAAAAGCGGTGCGGCCGGACCTGATCGTCTCTTTCTCTCCTTCCATCTACCCCTGGTCGAAGCGGGAATACCTGCAGGACTGGCCCACATGGCTGCGGGAAGACAATGTCGACCTGCTGGTGCCGCAGGTCTACCGTCATAACCTCGCTGATTACGAGTCGGCCCTGCAGCAGACGCTGGCGCTGATTCCCGATGGTGAGCGACAGAAGTTTGTCCCCGGCGTGCTGATCAAGGTGGGCGACCAGCTGCCCAGTCCTGTATTGTTTGAAGGCATGCTGGCGGCCAACCGCCGCGCCGGCCTGCTGGGCGAGGTGTTCTTTTTCTACGAGGGGCTGGAACACTTTCGCGAATCCATCCGCGCCTCCTATGCGGCGCAGCCGGTCCGTTTCCCCGAATACCTGCAGGGGGAGGAATAAGTTGTGCTGAAAGTCGTCTGTTTTGGCGAGGCGTTGGTTGATCTGCTGTCCGACCGCATTGCGGGTAAAGGCAAAGCGGGTGGCGGCGAGGAGCAGTTCCGCAAGTTTCCCGGCGGTGCGCCCGCCAATGCCGCCGTCGCGGTCGCGCGCCTCGGTGGCGAGGCCTACTTCGCCGGCATGCTCGGGGACGACCTGTTCGGCCGTTTCCTGCTCGACGCTTTAAAGGCACAGGGTGTGAAGACCGACTATGTCCGCTTTACCGATGAAGCCAAGACCGCCCTGGCTTTTGTCTCCCTGGACGAGAGCGGCGAGCGCAGCTTTGAATTCTACCGCCCACCGGCGGCTGACCTCTGTTTCCGTCCGGAACATTTCCCGCCGGAAGCGTTTGCCGGCCACGGCATCCTGCACCTTTGCTCCAACAGCCTTACGGATGCCGATATCGCCACGACCACACTGCACGCTGCGGAAACCGCCCAGGCTCAGGGTTGGTTGGTGAGCGTCGATGTCAACCTGCGCCACAATTTATGGCAGAGCGGTGCGGCAGATAGCGAACGGGTGCTGGCACTGGTGCAGCGGGCGGACATCGTCAAAATGAGTCACGAAGAGCGGGACTATCTGGCAACCGATAACAGGTTGCACGAACTACACGAGCAGTTGCTGCAACAGCGCCCGCAGCTATTGCTGATTACTGACGGCCCGAACCCGCTGCAATGGATCCGTGCGGGAGGGCATGGCCAGGTGCAGCCCCCACAGACCATTGCCGTGGATACCACCGCAGCCGGCGATGCCTTTATCGGGGGTTTGATCTACCAGTTGGCCCGACAGCATGTTGCGCCCGCAACACTGGAAGCCTGGTCAAAGAGCGCCGAGTTCGACAAGGCCCTGCAATTCGCCTGCGCCTGCGGCGCCCATGCGGCTTCCAAAGCCGGTGCATTTCCCTCGTTGCCCGACCAGCAATCGCTTGACGCCTTCCTCTCTGCAAGGAGCCACCATGCCTGATATCCCAAACTTCCGCAGCGCCGAGTTTCTCAAGCAGCACGTCGATAGCATCCTGGCCTTCTACCAGCCACATGTAACCGATGAGCGTCTGGGTGGCTTCCACCAGAATTACCTCGATGATGGCACGGTGTTTGATCCGGGTTTCAAACACCTGGTCAGCTCAACGCGCATGATCTTCAACTACTGCGGTGCGTACCGACATTCAGGTAATGCGCAAGATTTACAGCGCGCCCGGCACGGCCTGCACTACCTGCGGAATCAGCACTGGGACGAGCAACGCCAGGGCTACAACTGGTTGCTGAACAACAACGCGCCCGTGGACCAGACCAACCACTGCTACGGCCTCGCGTTTGTGATCCTGGCGCTGGCCAGCTGCGTCGAGCTGGAAATGGACGGTGCCAGGGAAGATCTTTACAGAGCCTGGGATCTGCTCAACCGGCATTTCTGGCAAGCGGATGCCGGCCTTTACGCCGACGAAGCCACGGCTGACTGGCAGACTATCAGCACCTACCGCGGGCAAAACGCCAACATGCACTGTTGCGAGGCATTGCTGGCTGCGCACCAGGCGACCGGCGACGAGCAATTCCTTGACCGCGCCTACACACTTGCCGGGACTGTTGCCGTCACCCTCGCCGATAAGGCCGATGGCCTGATCTGGGAACATTACACCGAGGCCCTCGAGATCGACTGGGACTACAACCGCGACGACCCCAAAAACCTCTACCGCCCCTGGGGCTTCCAGCCCGGCCACCAGACCGAGTGGAGTAAGTTACTGCTCACTCTGTACCGTTATCGGCCGGAGCCGTGGATGCTGGAGCGGGCTCGCAGTCTGTTCGATCGTGCGCTGGAAGTATGCTGGGACGGTGAACACGGCGGTATCGTCTACGGCCATGCACCCGACGGCAGCATCTGCGATGGCGACAAATATTTCTGGGTGCAGGCGGAGAGTTTTGCCACCGCCGCGCTGTTGGCAGAGGCCACCGGTGAAGAGATTTACTGGCAATGGTACGACCGTATCTGGCAGTACTGCTGGGCCCACATGATCGACCACCAGCACGGTGCCTGGTACCGGATTCTGGATCGCCAGAACCGCAAATACTCCAATGAAAAAAGTATCGCCGGCGGTAAGTGTGACTACCACACACTCGGGGCCTCCTGGGAAGTAATCGAGTTGCTGCAGCGCACCTGATCGCTGAGCAAGCAAAGCTAATGCAAGAAAAACCGCACCGGGTTCTCATCGGGTGCGGTTTTTTTATCGGTTGGTGTCAGGGCTGTCTCACTCAATAAGGAACGGTGAGCAATCGTCGTTTTTTCACACGCCTGTCACAGTCCCAGTAACCATGCGGTCCAGACGCTTTACTCCGAACTTATTCACAACTCTATCCAAGGAATGTGTGAGTAACCGAATATCCACAGTTGGTCTGGATAGTATTCGCAGTTGGTATTCACTTACCGGCTGAGAAGGCTGAATCAGAGATCATCGCGGGAGATGCGCTGATCCCGTGCTGGTGGGCGATAACTTTCCATCAGTTTCAGTAGCTTCGCGGGGTCGTCTGCCTCCAGCAGCATGGCCCGGTACTGGGGTTGCAGCAGCTGTTCCGTCACACAGTGATCGAGGAAGGTGGCCAGGTGCTGGTAATACCCGGCAACATCCAGTAATCCACAGGGTTTCTGGTGGAAACCGAGTTGTCCCCAGGTGAGGATCTCGAATAACTCCTCGAGGGTACCAAGCCCGCCGGGCAGGGCGATAAAGCCATCCGAGAGCGCCTCCATCATCGCCTTGCGCTCATGCATCGAGCTCACCACCCGCATCTCGGTGACATTCGGGTGCGGCACCTCCCGCACTGCCAGCGCTTCCGGAATCACGCCGGTGACCTGCCCGCCCTTGTCGAGCACGGCATCCGCCAGCGCACCCATAATGCCGATACTGGCGCCACCGTAGACCAGGCCGATATCTCGCGCCACCAGTTCTGCCGCCAGTGCCCCGGCTGCCTGCAGGAACTCGGGCCGCCGCCCGGGACTGGAGCCGCAGTAGACACAGATATTTTTCATGCTTCCTCCGGGGCCAGCCCTCTGACCATCGCGCTGGTAACAATGTTAGCGCTTACTCGCTGAACAGGCCGCAGTGCATTGCACACTGTCGCCGTTGCCTGCCCAGTATTTATCGCCTGACCAAGAAAACACGTGAGCGGGCATGCAATGCGCTGTAATCGAACAAGTGTGGCCGGCCAGTCCCTTTATGCGCCTGTCATGGTAAGGTTCCGGGCCTGTGTCACAAAAAAACGACACCAAAACAACAACAAATAAATACTGTGGAGAGAGTTATGGCGAGCATTCTCGGCGCGTGCCAGCGGAATTTCCTGCCCACCCTGCTGGCAGCCATCACCTTTCTGGCAATCACTGCTACCAGCGCACACGCCGCCAGCGCCTCCGAAACCTTGCAGCAGGTCATCGACGACCACTGGCAGTACAGCCTGAAAGAGGACCCGATCATGGCTGGCCGCATGGGGTTGGCGGACTACAACGATCGCCTGCCCGGCGTGGCGCCGGAAGACCGCGTCCGGCGGTTGAAAGCGGAAAAAGGTATCCTCGCCCAGTTGCAGGGCATCGATGCGGACCAGCTCACCGAAGCCGAGCGGATCAACCGCGACCTGCTCAGCTGGGTACTGAAGGACTCCATTGAGGCCAACGAGCTCTACCTGGACCGCATCCCTCTGAATACCTTCTACAGCTTCTTCGCTAACGCCCTGCAGGCCAACGACGGCCTGAACATGAATTCGGTCAAAGCCTACGAAGACTACATCGCCCGCATCCGCGAATTCGGCCGCTACTTCGACGAGAACATCGCCAATATGCGCCAGGGCATCCGAGACGGATTCGTGCTGCCGAAGATCGTGGTGGAGGGCATCGCGCCCACCGTGCGCGCCCAGGTCTATGATGACCCCACCAAGAGCAGCCTCTACGAGCCGTTCGCCAAGATGCCGGATAGCATCCCGGCCAAAGAACAGCAGCGCCTGCGCGCCGAGGGCAAACAGGCAATCCAGCAAGAGGCCATACCGGCCTTCGCCCGCGTCGCCGACTTTATGGAAGGGGATTACCAGCAGGCCGCCACCGACACCATCGGTGCCGAACAGCTGCCCGGCGGCAAGGCGTACTACCGTCACGGCATCCGCCGCTACGTCACCCTGGATATGGACCCGGCCGAAATCCACAAGATCGGCCTGGCGGAAGTGAAGCGCATCCGCGCCGAGATGGAAGAACTGATCAAGGAAAGTGGCTTCGACGGCAGTTTCGAGGAATTCACCGAGTTCCTGCGCACCGATCCGCAGTTCTACGCCAAGACTCCGGAAGAACTGCTGAAAGAAGCCGCCTACATCTCCAAGAAGATCGACTACCGTCTGCCGCAACTGTTCGGCAAGCTGCCGCGCCTGCCCTACGGCGTGGTGCCGGTGCCGGACGAGATCGCTCCCAACTACACCACCGCCTCCTATAACCCGTCCGCCATTGGCGGCACGCGCGGTGGCGCCTACTGGGTGAACACCTACGCCCTGGACCAGCGCCCGCTGTACGAACTGCCGGCGCTGACCCTGCACGAAGCCGTCCCAGGGCACCACCTACAGGGCGCGCTCAGCCAGGAACTGGAGAACGTACCGGAATTCCGAAAAGGCCTTTACCTCAGCGCCTTCGGCGAGGGCTGGGCGCTGTACTCCGAGCGCCTGGGCAAAGAGATGGACGGCATCTATACCACCCCCTACGAACACTTCGGCCGCCTCAGCTACGAAATGTGGCGCGCCGCCCGCCTGGTGATCGACACCGGCATCCACTCCCAGGGCTGGACTCGCCAGCAGGCGCTGGACTTCCTCTCCGACAATACCTCCCTGTCAGACGCCAACGTGCGCGCTGAGGTCGACCGCTATATCTCCTGGCCGGGTCAGGCGCTGTCTTACAAGATGGGGGAGATCAAGATTCGGGAGTTGCGTGAACAGGCTGAAAAGGAGCTTGGGGGTCAGTTTGATTTGAGGGCATTCCACGATGCGGTGTTGGCAAATGGGGCTTTGCCGATGGAGATGCTAGAAACGCGATTAGAGGACTCTATAAAGGTGGTCCAGAGACAATAAGAGCTTCCCGCCACTGTTGATGACACCCTGTAGGGCCTTCTGAAGTCTTCACAATCAATATCACAGTTGTTTTACTCGCGTAGGCCAAGGCGCGGTAAGCAGCCTTGTCCGTAAGCGACAGTCAAATTAGATCTTGTTAATGCTTGTCCACAGTTGGCGGGGCATTCATGCACACGATGCCAATCAGATTGCCTGGGCTCATGGTTGGCAGAAAACAAACCTCGCTGGTTGTTTTTTGGCCAAATAGGGTCGCTGCTTAACCAGCAGCTGCTATGAAGGAGTGAATATTTCCCTGTATATATAGACAGTCAATTTTACCTCACGTATGTTACACAGCAAACTATGTTACATAACATGAGCGTCTAAAAAATGAGCATCGGTAGTAGCGGTCGAATCGTCATCGAAATTGAGCCCGACCTCAAAAAAGAGCTTCACAGCGCACTAAAAGAAGACGGTGTGAACCTTAAGTCATGGTTTTTAGACAATGTCGAGCAGTTCCTCCTAAAAAGAAGTAACAGCGCATTTCCAGCCGTAAAACAAGAACAAGGTAAAAATCGTGAAATTTAATGCAGCCAACATGGCTTTTGGCCGCCACGAAACGTTTGCACTTCGCTATGGCTGGCTCTCAAAGGGCTTTAATGCGCTTGTGCAAAGTAAAAAAGGCGCGAGAGTCTTCGATGACGATAATGCAACGGTAGAGCTCGGCGTTGGCAAAAACATGGTCACCTCTATTAAGTACTGGCTAAGAGCCTGTCAGATGACAGACGTAGCCACTGGCGAGCCAACAGAATTGGGGCTTGCTCTACTTGGAGAAGAGGGCTTTGATCCCTATTTGGAAGATGAAGCCACTATTTGGCTGCTTCACTGGCTTTTGGTGACTAACACCGCATTGGCAACCTCTTGGTATTGGTTTTTCAATCGTTACCACAAAGCTGAGTTCACCGGTCAAGAGCTAGCAACGGCCTTGAAAGACTTTGTCTACGATCAGGTCATCGCAAAAAAGAAGCCAGCTAGCACAACGCTCAAGAATGATGCGGGTCTACTGACGAGAATGTACACACAATCCAAAGGCAATACCCGGATGCCGTTAGAGGACGCTTTGGATTCGCCATTTTCCTTGCTCAACTTAGTTTCCCAATCGGCCGGCGGCCGAAGCTATCAGTCTCGCCCTCAAGCACGCCCAGAGATCCCCGTGGGTGTGCTGGGCTATGCAGTGTGTCAATTGTTCAAGGCGAAAAATACATCAGTGATTCCGATAGAGGACCTGATGTATAGCCGAGACGACTATGTTGCTCCTGGATCAGTGTTCCGTTTGACTGAATCAAGCTTAGTGACGAAGCTTGAGGAGCTCGTCGCGTATATGCCGCAGGTCTTCGAAATTCGAGATACTGCAGGTCAACATCAGCTGTTCATGCAAGAGACCACAAACGGTATGAAGTTCATTGAAAAACACTATGAGCATTCTCAAGAAGAGAGGGCTGCATGAGCTTGTCTGAAAAAATCGTAGTTAATACACACTATACGCGCTCGATCAACTTAGAAAGAGATGCTGATTCTCTCGAGGTGGTGAAATCCTACATTCCCACATCTCGAGCATTGAGTCTCTTTAGGCGTATCAGTGAAGGCTTCTCGTCTGAACAAGCCCCAAGAGCCTGGTCAATTGTTGGACCATATGGCTCGGGTAAGTCTTCCTGTCAGAGCTTTTCAGCACACTTGCTTTCGGCGCCTAACGAGAAGCCCACGAAAGCGGCACAGGCTATCTTAAAGTCAGCGGCGCCTGAACTGGCCAAGCAGTTCGCAAAGGAAATAAAAGGTACCAACGGCTACCTTAGAGTACTGGTAACCGGCTCTCCAGAGCCGATGGCTTACAAAATCATTAAAGCTTTATGTGCTGCGGCCGAAAAATTTTGGGCTGGTCAGCCGGGTGCCAAGCCGAAGGTGCTGAGGCTCCTTAAGGATGCGAGTAAAAAAAGCAAAGTTGCCACTTCTGAAGTCGTAGAGCTTGTTAAACAGTTACTACTTTCTCTTGGAAAAGCGAATAGCAACGGAATTCTTCTGGTAATCGATGAACTCGGAAAGTTCCTCGAGTACGAAGCTCGGCACTACGGTGCTAACGATATTTATTTGTTGCAATCCTTGGCTGAGCATGCCTGCGAAGGAGGCAATAGTAGACTCTTTCTCTTTGTGCTTTTACATCAATCTTTTGAGCAATATGCGAAGGGACTTGGTGAAAGCCTGAAAAATGAATGGTCAAAAGTCCAGGGACGTTTTGAGGAAGTTCCTTTTCTCGAGTCCAGTGAGCAAGTCTTAAGAGTAGTAAATGCGGCATTTTCACAGAAGCTCACTAAAGCCGAAGCAAGCTATGTTTCAGATTATGTAGCTTCTGTCGTCGACACTCTAAATAGTGAGGATGCTTTGCCAGGTGTTCTCGATAAGAGTTCAGCCATCGAGTTGTTCAGGGGATGTTATCCACTCCATCCTGTAAGTGCGATCTTGTTGCCACTGCTTTGTCAAAAAGTCGCTCAAAATGAACGCACGTTATTCAGCTACCTGGGGAGCCATGAAGAATTTGGTTTACAGGATATGTTGGCTCGTATTGAGAATGCAGAGGATTGGATTTATCCGCATGACATATATGACTATTTTATAACCAATCAGCCCGCGGTACTTGGTGACTATACAACGCACCGACGCTGGGCGGAGGTGGTGACATCCATCGAGCGGCTTGGTGATGCTCCAGAAAATCAAGTCAATATGCTGAAAACCGTTGGCATACTTAACATTATCGGCGCCAAAGGCGGCTTTAAGGCATCCAAGGCGATTTTGCAAGTATCTGCCAAGTCACCCAAGAGAGCAGGTTTAAAACCGTTGCTAGACAAGTCGATTATTACCTATCGCAAGTTCAGTAATGAATATCGAGTTTGGCAAGGTAGTGACTTCGACTTAGAAGCCGCCGTAGCTGAAGAGCTGAGCAACCTAGGGGATTTCTCACTAGCAGAGCAGCTAAATAAAGAAAAGGCCTTGATGCCGATTGTGGCCCGTCGCTATACGATAAAAAGTGGTGCGTTGCGCTATTTTGTGCCGGAATTTATTGATGCAGACAATTATAAAAAATCAGCTCAAGCTAGCGAAGAGCCAAGAATCCTTTTTTATTTGGCTGCGGCACAAGATGATGAAAAGCATTTTAAAGATCATTTGATTAACTTCTACTCGGCCTTAGATATTACGGCGCTATGCTTGAATGGTTCCCAGCTCAGAGAGGCAACTGCCGAAGTTCTCGCTTTAAGACGCATACAGAACACGCGCCAGGAACTAAATACGGATCCCGTTGCCAAGCGAGAGTTTGAGGATCGGCTGACAGCCGCTGAATTATCACAAAATTCATTACTGCAGGAACTGTTTGAACGGCCGCAGGACGCACGGTGGTTCCACCATGGTAAACAGATCACTGTGGTCGATAAGAGAGGGTTCCAGGAAGCTATATCCGATGTACTAGCTAATGCCTTTAATAAATCACCATTTCTCCACAATGAGCTGATAAATCGAGATCGCCCTTCATCACAAGCTAATGCTGCTCGTAATAAGTTGCTAATTGCGATGCTGAACAATGCCGATCAAGTGGACTTAGGAATTGAAAAGTTTCCACCTGAAAAGGCCATTTATCGGTCGATATTGCGTGAAACCGGACTACATTCGCGCAAAGAGGGCAAGTTCCAGGCGCCACCGAAGACTTCAGCTTTGTATTTGGTCTGGCAGCGCATCGAGCAGTTTTTAGACGAGACCGAAAATGCTCCCAGGTCTTTTGCTGAACTCAATCAGGAGTTGATCGCTCCTCCTTATGGGGTGAAGGCCGGTGTATTGCCTATTCTCTATATGGCAGTTTATGTCGTTTATCAGCATGAGCTAGCCCTATACGAGGAGAGACGCTATCGGCCGTTCTTTACTGATGAAATGGTAGACCGCTTTGTGAAGCGACCGGACCAATTTACTGTACAAAGGTTTAGAATATCAGGCTTGCGCGCGTCCATTTACGAGGAATATAACAAGATCATTGAAGGCGGTGACAAGGCTAAAAAGACCGTTATTGAGCTCGTAAGGCCTTTGGCCAACTGGCTGGGCGCGTTGGAACACTACACATTAAAGACGAAGAGTGGAGCAATCAGTGGAAAAGCGAAACGAGTGCGAGATGCCTTTCAGCTGGCTAAATCCCCAGAAAGTCTGCTATTTGAAGATCTACCCAAAGCGCTCGGCTTTGAGAATGAACTAAAGCAAGAAGTGCCAAACTTGGAGGGAATGGCGGCAACGTTGCAAGGGTGTCTGCAGGAATTGAAAGCTGCTTACCCGAAAATGCTGGACAGTCAAGTGAAGAATTTATCCAGAGCCCTACATATGGATGAAGGCCAGGAGCTCGCAGACCTTCGACGTAAGGCAATAGGACGCTATGAGGGGCTGGACCAGCACACGGTTGATATCGATGGCCTGAAGGCGTTCATTAAGCGCTTGACGAAAAAGGATGGTGATGATTCCACCTGGCTTGAGAACGTGCTGATGTTCTTGGGTAGAAAGCCCACAGCCAAATGGACAGATACTGATCTGAGTGAGGCAGATGTAAGGCTAAGTGATTTTGCAAAGAGAATACTCGATCTTGAGACGCTAAGGCTGCACTACGATCGCTCAGCTGAAAAACTGCAGGGGGATTTTGATGTTATTTTGTTAAAATCGCTTAAAAAAGGCTGTGATCCTATTGATGAAGTCGTAGCGATTGATAAAGCCCGGCATGAAGCGATACAAGATGTGAAAGGGAAGCTTAAAGAAGCATTAAGCGCCCATAAAGATAGTGAGCTGCAATTGGCTGTACTGGCTGAGCTCGTCGATGAATTCCTGAACGAGCGTCAAAAAGCATCCGAAGACAAAAAAAGTAAAGCCAAGAAACCAAAGTTGAAGCAGGTAAGAAATGGCTAAAAAAATGACCATCAAAAGCGCGCTTTTCGATGATAGTCCTCGTCACGTCCTGGGTCTTTCTGGGGGCAAGGATAGTGCTGCGCTTGCTGTCTATCTCAAGCAGCGCTATCCAGAAATTCATGAAAATGTCGAATACTTTTTCACCGATACTGGTGCCGAGTTGAAAGAGGTCTATGATTTCTTGGACCGGCTCGAGTCATATCTTGATAAAGAAATAATTCGCTTAGGAAGTGGTAGAAGTTTTGATCATTGGCTGAAAGTACACAATGGGTATCTGCCTTCTGCAAAGCAGCGCTGGTGCACCAGAGTGATGAAAATTCAGCCCTTTGAAGATTTTGTTGGTGATGACCCTGTCATTAGTTACATTGGAATTCGTGCGGACGAAAACCGGGAAGGCTACATCAGTCAAAAGGAGAACATTAAAGCTATTTTCCCCTTCATTGATGATGGCCTTGTTCGCGAAGATATTTTTCAAATATTAGAGGATACTGTTGGAATTCCGGAATATTACAAATGGCGTTCTAGGTCAGGGTGTTATTTTTGCTTCTTCCAGCGTCAGGATGAGTGGCTGGGCTTAAAACGCAATCATCCAGAATTATTTGAAAAAGCAAAGGATTATGAACAACGCCTGCGCAAAAAATTTGACTGGCAAGATGGCGAAGTCGAAGTGGGAGGCTACGGTTACACTTGGTCCTCGCAAGGTACTGTTGATGAACTTGTAGCTAGAGCCGAAAAGAGAGAGAAAGAGCGGGGCATCATTGCCAGCAACAGAGTAGTGTCTGAGCGATGGCAAGATCTATTGCGCGATGCAGAGGATGATGATCCGGAAGATCAAGCTTGTTTAATTTGTTCACTATGAGCAGGTTCAATAAAGAATACTCAGCATTAAAAGTTGAGCAGTTAAGGCTCTTGCGAGGCCACAATTATATCGCATTGACGCGCGGTTTTAAAAAAATACCGACTTGCAGTGGTATATATATTTGGCGTTACTGGCCCACGGTGAGGGGCCTAGAGTTTGACAGCCTAATTAACCTATTTAAGAGAATACAATGCGAATTTCCGCAGCACGTAGAGAAGCTCAAGAGCACTCGGATTCAAGCGACAATTGTCCGCACGCCTTTTGCGGGTGAAGACGATGAGCGAATCTTTGGTAAGATCCGTGACCACAATAAAATTTTAACGCTACTTAATACTCTGGAAAAATCTAAGGAGAATAGGATTGCGTTAGCGACATTGATAGAATGTTTGCTAGGTCAGGCGCCACCCGTATATATTGGAAAAGCTAATAATTTACAAAAAAGATTGCTTCAACATTTCGAGGGGAAAACCGATTTTTCGGGTCGGCTTGCAAAGACATCGATTCCGCTGGAAGACATATATATTTCATATATCAAAGATGAAATTTCTCTAAGCGATGAGTCTATTACGACAACGATGGAAGAGATTTTACAAAAAATCACTAATCCACCTTTGGTTTCACGCTACGGATAAGGGACATAGAAATGGCAAAAAAGAAGAAGTCAAAGATACAGTCAGTTGATACTGCTAAATATGATTTCTCGGCTCCGGGATCATACTTTAAGACAAATTTCGGTTATGACGAGGATCTTGTTGAGGTCTATTCGTTAAATATAAAAGTTTCAGCACTCCACAGGGATTTTAAAGTTTTTGAAGAGCTAAACAATGTTCAGGATTGGCCTATAAGCACTTTAATCCAGCGTGAATTAGATCATAAGCGTGCATCCCAGATAGCCCATGACTATTTGCTTGCAAAAGGGAATACAAAATACTTTCCTCCGTTAATTGCGGTATTAATTCCGACGGATGATTCTTATATTCCAACCGATACGTATGACGAAGCGGACAGTGACGGCTTGAAGGCTTTGAGTAGTAGTGTCTTTACACCTTATAGCTATGAGGATGAAGGTTACCAGCAGCCCGATTCACCTGTTGGGGGTATTTATAATATTGAATTTGATGAGGAGCGTGGTGACTTAGTCTGGGATCGCAATAAAGTGTCCGCAGTAATAATCGATGGTCAACATCGCTATAAAGCGTTACAAGAGGCTGTCGCTATAGATAAGTCTTTTAATGAGTGCTCATTAACGATCACATTAATCGATTTGATCGGTATATGTGAGCGGACAGATAAGGCTCCGACAGCGGTTGCAAGGGACCTATTTGTAACAATTAACCATACGCCGGTTGAAGTTGACGAATCACGATTAGTCATTATGGACGACCGGGATGCGCTATCTACATTTACCCAAGCATTAATCGATGATTCCAATGACGGATTCGATCCAGTGCTTCCACCTGAATTAATTGACTGGGAATGTGAAGGCGGGAAGCATCGGTCTAATAACTCTATATCAGGTGTGCTGGTTATACGGCAAGTTCTCTTATCGGCAATGTTTGACGGGGCTAAGCTTTCGTCTGTGGACGACCGAATCAATCAGCGTAATGTAAAAAAATGGCTAAAAAAAATCGACACTTGGCTGCTCCCGGATCCACAAATTGAGGCCCAATTTGGAAAGTCGGAATGCCTATCTAGTTTGTATGCATCCGCAGTTTCAGACGCAGATAATGATACAGATGATGAAGAAGAGAGTTCATTTCTTTTTTCCTACAGTGCAAAAGTTGCTTCATTATTGAAAAATCGCTTCAAGGAACTGTATCTCCCTTCTATTAGGTATGTATATCGAAACTTGGGGCCATATGCGGACCTTATAAATTACGCTGAGGAACATGGTGTTCTTACTACACACAGTGAGCTGAATGAGTATTACCGCTCTTTCAGAGGTCGAAGGGAAAAGCTTCGGAAAGATAATAAATCGTTAGCAAAGAAAATTGATCAGTATGAGAAAGGTTTTGAAGAAATCTCCTCGACCAATATTTTTTATACGGTAATGGGGCAGAAGGCAGTTTTTAAGTGTCTATTTGAAAATTTTCTAGATCGAGCCGGCTATGATACGCAAGAGCTCCTTGATGCAACAAAAGAATTTGTCGAGCTATTTAACGACTTATACGAAGTACTATGCCCCGCGAAATCTCCATTGGAGTCCTTGTTTGCACTCAGCTTTGAGGTGTCTTCGAAGTCTAAGCCTATTGTCAAGTCGTCCAACGTAGGTAAGGAATTTTGGAGAGGTATACTTAAAAAAATCAACGGTGAGATCGATTATGGTAAGCCAGCTGTAAACTTATTGAATAGTATTATTGTCGATCTTATAACCTCAGTAGAGGACGGTGTATCTTTTACGTTCTCAGACAGAGAAAAGCTAATCTCTAAACATGAGAAGATGTTGGAAAAGCAGGGGATAATCGAGGATTACGATGAAAGAAGCGAGGTGGCGCAAAAAGTCGTTGCTTTCAAGGAATCGATAATAACCGAAAAGGTAAAGGTACTATTTGAATAGAGAGATTAGATTAATCAAAGTCACTATCTTATTTATTGTTGCTGGTAAAAATTAATTTTATTTTCAAGCGGAGGCTTTTCGAACAGGTCACCATAAGTGAAAAAATCAATTTCTTGTTCTCGAACTTTTATTTTTATGCGCTCTTCAAGCAAGGGCGCCTTTTTCTCAAACTTATCATAACGCAATAAGCTAACTTTTCTTGATGTGAAATGAATCTTGATGAGATGGATGTTTTTAAGCTCACCAAATAACTGACAGGCGCAGCCAATATAAATGCGTAATATAGGAGGCAATTTGTCTAATAAGTCTTTGTGGATTATCCAGCTATGTCCTTGAATAAACTCTCCATGCTGAAGATCCTCAAAAGTGGACCTGCCGGCTTCTTCGATTAGCTTAGGATCCGCAACTGAAAAAGGTGCATTTCGTGCCTGCGTGATAGCATTTGAATAAGTTCTAAAAAGGAACCTGATATCTCTTCGCAAGCTCTCTGGCATTTTCGTCTGTGGCTTACGCTTGTCAAATAAGCCAAGAGCAAAATAGACGATCAGATCGTCACGACGTTTCTTTTCTGCGTCCTTAAATAGTTTTGCTCCAAAATGGCGTACTAGGGCTTGGTGAGCCTTGTTATGAGACCCTGCAATTCGTCGGATCTGCGGAGAAAGCTCACACTCAGAATTGGCGGGTATGCGCCCGAGGTCGAGACACGTTTCCCAGAAGTCGGTAAATAATTCAATATTCCTATCTAAGATGCCGTTCGTTATCGTTTCACTGCGGGCTTGTATCTCACGTTGAGTGAGTTGATGCCAATCCCTTCTGATATGTTGCCGCTCAAGGAGAAATTTTTGTTCTTCTAGTTTTTCTCGGAAAACTATAAAAATACCTTGTCCCACAGCAACAACATTCTGTTTAAGATTCTTCTCAAGAAAAGTTCGAAATTCAAGCTGTGAATAGTACTTCTGAAAGGTGTTCCTACTGGTTGACCTGTCCCCAATATCTAATCCAGCGTCTTCTTAGTAATGTCCGTGGTGGTTGATTCTTTTTTATCCAGTCTCAGTACCGCAGCAAATTCAGCCGGCGTCTGATAGCCGAGGGATGAGTGTGGCCGCTGCTCGTTATAGTCCTGCCGCCAGATACTGATGATTTCTCTCGCATGTGCCAGATCCCGGAACCAGTGTTCATTGAGGCACTCGTCCCGGAACTTGCCGTTGAAGCTCTCGATGTAGCCGTTCTGAGTCGGTTTACCCGGCTGGATTAACTTCAATTTAACGCCATTCTCATAGCCCCACTGGTCCAGGGCCTTACTGGTGAACTCCGGCCCCTGGTCAGTTCTGATCGCCTTCGGGTAGCCCCGGAAGGCAGCTATGGCATCCAGTGTGCGCGCCACCTGGTGGCCAGAGATGCCTCTGGCTACGGGGATGTCGAGGCTCTCCTTGGTGCAGTCATCGACAATGGTCAGGCATTTGATGCGCCGGCCGTTGGCCTCTGCATCCATGACGAAGTCCATTGACCAGACCTCATTGGGCGCTTCCGGCAGCTCAAGCGGTTGTGGCTCAACCATGATGCGCTTGCGCTTTGGCCGCTTGCGCACTGCGAGGCCTGCCTCGAGGTAGAGCCGATAGACCCTCTTGTGGTTCACCTGTAGCCCCTCTCGCCTGAGCATCTGATGTACCCTCCGGTAGCCGAAGCGGCGCCGCTACAGGGCGATTGCCTTGGTACGCTCAACCAGCTCTGGCTCAGCGGCCTTCTGGGGCTGGTATCGCATGGATGCGCGGGATAACCCGACGAGTGAACAGGCCCTGCGCTCCGAGATAGTCGTCTCCGACTGCATGGTGCGCACGGCCTCGCGCTTGTTCCCGACGGTTAGTACTTTCGGTTAAGGGCGGCCTTGAGTGCCTCCTGATCCAGCATGGACTCGGCGAGCAGCTTCTTCAGGCGAGCATTCTCCTCCTCGAGCGCCTTGAGGCGCCGGGCCTCCGCCACCTCCATCCCGCCGTACTTCTTGCGCCAGGTATAGAAGGTGGCATCCGAGATGCTGTACTTGCGGCAGAGCTCCTTGACCGGAATGCCGGCTTCGGCCTCCTTCAGGATCGGGATAATCTGCTCTTCGGTGAATCGCTTCTTCATGTCCATCTTCCTCTCAGGAGATGAACATTACTAGAAGCTAAGTGAACTAGAAAGTGGGGGGCAGGTCAGCATACTGAACTGTGCCTCAGCATTTGGCGCTAGATTCGACAAAATGTGCTGAAAGAGGATTAGTAAGTACTTGTAACCGTTGCTAATGGTGCAGTTCGGGGTTTATTGAGGAATTTAGAACGACATCGCGATGATGTTAAACAGCATTGAGGTGCGACGGAGCTTGTTCCTCCATGATCCCAGCGCACTACTGATCAAGTTGTGCACAAGTTATTTTCGATCATAAAATTTGGGAAAGGAATGACTAAGAACACAGAGAGTTCGGTTCTGAAGGTGATTACTAAAACGTGCAAAAGAAGGCTGGTAGGCACGGTGTGCCTACCTTCCTTTATGATCACATCAGATTCTCTAATTCATCGAGCAATGACCATAGCGGACGCTCGTCGGGTTCAGAGAGAATAGCTAGAAGAACTGGCATAGCAGCATTGGCAACGCCCAGGCAAAAATCAAATACCTTCCGATGTTCAGCAAGACCTTCAACACTACCGGTGCGACCTAAGTAAGCGATCTGCATATGGGCAATTCTATGAGGGTCACTACCAAAGATGGTTCCTGAAATAGCATTGTAGGTATCTGCTTCATCCTCAGGATCTAACTCTTTTGCAATTCCAATGAGAAAGGCAAGATACCAAAAGTCTACTTGGCGCTTGAAAGGGGCGTATTCAGCTGATGCTTTAGTGCCACTTGTCTGGCTGAAGCTTAGTACCGAATCCCTATATTTTTTGGGAATTTCTAAGTTGAAACTGGCAAATGGATTACTGGACATCAAATTCTCCTCAGGCAAAAGTACCGGTACGTCGCTCACAAACAGCACAAGTAGAGCGGTGATCGCACTCGCAGCGAAGAATCCGAGAGTCCGAAACTTGGGGTTCATTAGCCAGCATGCGTGGGTAGTGTGCTGGATTGGTTAGCGTGAAGATCTTTCCAGCTTTTACATCCAAGATATCTTCGACCCCTGCGATTTCATCATGCGTCAGAAACAGAACCACCTGGGATCCTTCCTTAGCTGTTCGCTCCAGTACTGACCGTTTTACATACCCCGCCATCATTCCGAGGGGAGTGTCAATTACATTTGGTGCTTCAACACGGCTCACCTTGGTAAGAGCCAGAATGAATGCGAGTGTGATAGCCCGTCGTGAAGCACCGTTAAGATCCTGGTCTGGGTTCAGAGGGTGACCGCTTGGGCCATAGACGAGAATATCGTAATCTTCAGTCAGCTCTGCACCAGTAATCATTGTCAGTTCATTAGCATCGGGATCCGAGCCAATCATCTCTAGGAAAATACGATTCATCTCGTCGCTAACTTTACGCAGCTCTTCCTTCAGAAGCCGATCAACGATTCGATCAAAGAGATTTTGAGTGGTTCTCGCTATTGCTAACTTGTCGCTTGATGAATCAGTCTTGCTAAGTTTTTTCTCTATCTTTCGCCGATCATCTTCTGCGTCTTTCTTGCGCATCCGTGCATCATCGATTTTACTGTCTAACTGCCCCTGATTTATCCGCGCAGAATTAAGCTTACTGGAAAGCTGGTCTTCAAGCTCACGTAATGAAATTAATGCTGAATCATCGATGGAATCTTTCTCTGCATTCAGCCGCTTGAGTTCATTTTGTTCACCAGAAAGCCTGGAGTTATGATCCATATAGTCTTGCGTGCGAGAGGCATAGCTCTCAAGCCAGCGCTCCTTCCTGCACTCGTCAAAATGTTCACTTCTTACAGAGTAGAAGAGACTTGTAGCGGATTCCTGGATTGTATCCGCGGCCCGACTTTTTTCTATCGAAGCTTCAATTGAGGCTCTGGCCTTTTGACCGCCATCAGTTTCCTTCGATAGGTCTGAACCACAAAAGCATTTGTCTCTGTCTAATAGCTCTTCCAAGATTGGTACATTAACTTTGGGTAATTGCTTTTGGCTGCTCATTGCGTTGAGCAGTTCCATCCCTTTCTTGGCTGTTTTTGAAATTAGGGCCGCAGAAAGATCACTAGAATTAGTCAGGCTTGAAATGTCTGTAAGTGCACGGCTAGCGCCCTCTTTACTTTTTTCGATACTGCGCACTGTTTTTTGCATTTTTTCAACAAGTTTGCCTTTATCCCCTAGCCTGAGTAAGTCCTCGATCTTCTTTCTTGTCGAACTAAGTTCAATGCTAGATTCACTGATAGAGGTCTCTAGATCCTTTCGCTCGGATTCCCAATCGTTAATATCTTCTTCATAAGAGAGGATGCGGTTGTTAAGGAGTTCAAGCTTGGCTTTATAGTCCGTATTGTCGATTAATGAGCTGAATCGACTAGCAGCTCGGGACAAATGCGAGCTAGTCCTTTTTAATAAGTCCAATCCTAGTAGAGACTCGATAGCAGAACTAACACGTTTCCTCTTGACGCCTTGAGTCGCAGCAGCCTCAATAAAAGACATGGCGGCATCACCATCCGTAATGTAAACGTCTTTTAGTGCGATAGGGATACAGCTTTCGATGACACTATCAATATGGGAGTCTAGAACTCTATCTGTGCCTTCGGGCTTGATCTCATAAAGTGTTACCGAGTTTGCTTCACGCCTTACTCGCTCACCATCGACGGGATACTCATAACAAGAGCGAGTTAGGCGATAGTGCTTTTTCTGGAGTTCGTGCGCGCCACGACCGATAGTCACCACTTGATCTGATTCGAACTCGACCTCTACTTTGGTTTCAACTCGATCATGGGTGTCTCGCATATCTGATGGAAACAAAGGAAATTTCTTTCCCTCTCCAGGGAGCGCTTTATCACCAAAAAGTCCCCACAGCAGAGCTGACTTACAAGTAGTTTTTCCAGTTTCATTAGCTGCCCGAATAACCGTAACGTTCTTATTATCATCGGTCGAGAAATCGAGTAGTAAATCTTTTAATAGGCGAAAATTCCTAATGTGAGCTTTAATAAGTTTCACGCATTTTCTCCTAAATCTTTGATTCTATCTGCTGCCATAGACAACTCTCCAATTAAGTCATCAATTATTTTCGAAGATGCATTATGGTTGCTGCTAGCCTCAAGCATGTAAATCTTATTGCAAAGCTGTTCAAGTCGACCTTTCTGCCGCTCATTGAGATGATCAATGCCATTGATTTCATCAATAATCATCTCGGAGATCTTTTTATAACCTATGCTCATTTATTATTCTCCATCAATGAGATTAGTTCGGATATGATTGAAAGCGATCCATTCTTCTCTAAGCCGTTACTGCTTAACTTTGAAAAAAACGATACTCGCTCATATTCGCCTTTAATTAGTGATGCTAAATCATTGTCTATTTCACCATCATTAACCTTAGGTATAACAATGTAGTCATGAATAATTGCGTGATCTTTATTCGTGGCTGGACTTGATCTCAGCACGCGGCCTAGCCTCTGAATCCACTGCCTTCTAACAGTATTGCTTGCGAGTAAGTAGGCCGTTTCAGTTTGGGGTATATTAAATCCTTCATCAAGAACCCGCTTTGAAGTTAAGATCTGAAGTGAACCATCGCTAAAAGAATCGACTATGTTCACTAGGAGCTGCTTTGATGCCGTCTCTTCAGCGGTAACCTGATGAAAATTGATAGAGCGTCTTGTGAGAAGCGCATTGACGGCTAAGAGCTGCTCTGGATCTTTGTCAGTGCAAAAAACTAATGATCTTTTAATGTCTTCTCGATCTTTTGGTAGCGATTGTGCTAGCGCGGCGATTTTCCCTGAAGCAGACTCTACGATTCTTCGTCTTTGAAGACAGAGAAGTTTCCACCTCTCCTTTTCTTTTGCTGTGTCAGGTAGCTCTGCCGCGTAGGCAAGCTGCCGTATCTGATGGGTCAGTTCTGACCAAGCCTCCTCTTCATTTTCATCCAAAACTACCCGATGGACATGGTACTCATAGGGAACCAAGCAGTTGCCAATTGCCGCATCTAATGGGAAGTCATAAACAACGGGGCCAAAGTAGTCAGTAAGAAATGCAGTCCCATCCTCATCGAATTGTCGAACAGCAGTGGCAGAAAGCCCGAGCCGATATTTGAAGCTCTCCCGTGCAGCCTCCTTGAATCCACTACTGCCGAGATTGTGGACTTCATCACCAATTAGCATAATAGGAACCCTACTGCTAGCTTTGTCTATGTCATCCGCTAAGTCTGATTTAAGTGCCGCATGGGTCACGATTAAAACTTCGTTCTTTGAGATTCCTAGACGTAAATTTCTTAGCATCCCCTTTAGTGCGCGCTTTGTGTCACGACCTGTCTTGCCAAAACTACTAAAGGGCTCGATTGAAAAATGTGCTACATCTTTTGCCCATTGGTCTAGCAATGCTTTAGTGGGTACAGCGATGACTACGAGTAGCGACTCTTCTTGGTGCGTTGCTAGCGTAGCTGCGACGAGTGATGTGAGTGTCTTACCACCACCCGTTGCGATAGATAAAATGCCTCGACCCGAACCAACCCAGGAAGAAACAGCTTGGCCCTGGTGGGAATAAGGGCCTGTTTGGTAATTAAGCCAGTCTGGTATTTTTAAACGACGCAATAGTCTTTTTTCCCCTTTTTGTATCAGGCAAGACTCTAAGCGCTGTTGTATTTCTCTCTGAGAAAGGCCTTCCCGTGATTTATTTCGATAAATCTCACAGAGATGATTGAGTGTGTGATCATTAATATCGAATGTTGTAACATGCTGGCTTACATTCGCCCAAAGAGTATTGAATTTTTTCGATATGGCAGAAATAACTTTGCGTGATTTTTCCCCATCCCACTCTTTATCGATACTTAGTTGCTCTGTATTAACGCTAAACCCATTTTGTGTTGCATTGATTGAGCCATGCACAGATAGCCGCCCATGCTCAGTATCGAATAACCAACATTTGGTATGAAATAAGCCATCCTTTTGAATCGCAATTTTAAATTCAATTCGCCTAGTTGCGACAAGGTAAGCGAGTGATTCGACAGACCTCGTCCGTAGGTTATCTTCTGTTGGCTCAAAACCAGGGAATAATAGAGGGATAAGGTTCTTATCTGAAGAATTGGCGTTTCGTAAAGCTTCTGCATCTTCCTGAGATAAGTTTGGACTGATAATAAACTTAATCGACGTACTTTGCGTTTTTAAAAAGTGACTCAATGACTGCGCTAATTCTCTCAGGGAGCCGCTTGAAAAATATCCGGTCATGCACCGAATGTGGTCACTTGTTTGGCAGATTGGGCCAAATACCTCTTCGTCGAGGTTATGTTCATTAGCAAAATAGATAGGTTCTAATTTATTGAGTACTTCGAGGGTTTCCATTGTTATTCTAATTTACCATTGCCTAATACAACTGAGGCTTAAGGAGACTTGGCTGCATTGATGTGGCTGTCGCCTCGGTGAAGCGCGCTCATACAAAAAGTATTAATTGTCGCGTTTAAACTAGTTGAAGTACGGCAAGCGGCCCACCTCGTGTGTAGATGATTGCTAAGGCCAATCGTTACATTTGGATCAGTTAAAGGGAGGGAAGGGCTGGGTGCTGAACATTCGTTGTTAGACGTGCGGGTCAGCCTAGCATGCGGGTGGTTACCCAAATATGCAGGGTGTCCTTTAAACACAACGCAAGTTGGGGTTATTTCTGGTCGCTGTACAAAAAATACACGCCCGGAGTGGTGTTGGAGTGGCTTTCTATCCATTTTTCTTCTGCCTTAACAGTCTTGTAAGCGCCGTTTTTTAGGCGATAGATGTTACAAGGGAATGTGAAAGACGTCACGTTTAATGGGGTAACGCTGATCGTCGGCAATAGATGACAACGCCTAAATTGCATACTAGTGTGGGCCGGAACAGTAAAGGTTATCCTTCGAGCTCTGATAACTGGTGAGCAGTCCGATAGGCTTGTCGGGCCTGCATCCCACATTAAAGCCACATACGGCAACAAGTACATGGATGGCGTCCTTATCAAGGCACGGGATCTCAACAGATCCTACCGGGCTGCCCGCGAGCAAATATCTGTTCTGCACGGCCTATCTTTGGAACTTAGGTCCGGCGAGGCTGTTGCGGTCATCGGCCCCTCGGGCTCGGGCAAGAGCACACTGCTGAACCTGCTCAACGGCCTCCTGCGCCCCGACAGCGGCCAGCTGCAGGTGTTTGGCCGGGATCAGTCCGAGCTGACCGACGCTGACTGGGCCGAATTGCGCCGCACCCGCATCGCCACCCTGTTCCAGGATGGCAACCTGATCCCCACCCTGACTGTCGCCCGCAATATCGCTTTTCGCACCGGGCTGGCCGGCCTGCAGGCGCATGAGGGCGATGCCTTGCTAGAACAGCTGGATATTGCCGACACCACCCATCGTTACCCGGATCAACTTTCCGGCGGCCAGCGGCAGCGGGCGGCGCTGGCTTGTGCTTTTGCTATGCAGCCGCGACTGATCCTGGCCGACGAACCCACCGGTAGCCTCGACCAGGCGACTGCCAAGCGGGTGAGCCCGCTGTTCTTCGATGCCATCCGCGAGCGCAATGTGGGTGCGCTGATCGTTACCCATAACCCGGAGCTGGCGCGCAGCTGCGACCGGATTCTGGAATTGCGGGAAGGAGCCCTGCACCCATGGGACTCGGCAGCGTCTTTATAAGCCATTACCGCCGCCACCCGGGGCAGCTGGCGGGCCTGCTGCTGATCCTGGTGTGCGCCGCCATGCTCTGGAGTGGTGTGCGCTCACTCACCGGTTCGGCCGAGGATGCCGTCAGCCGCTCCCGCGCGGCGCTGGAACCGCTGTTGAGTGTGGTGCGATCAGACGGCGGCCCGGTGACGGTGGAAGATTTTGCGCAGCTGCGCCGGGCCGGGCTGTGTGCGGCACCGCGCCTCCAGGTGCGCTTTCCGGAAGAAGATGCACCGACTGTTGTCGGTATCGATCCGTTCAGTGCCGCTTGCCTGCGCCAGTACAGTGAACAGCAAGGAGACGCTACATCGGCGATCGAATCGCTGTTTACCGAACTCGATAATCCGCCGCTGCTGGGCAATGCCGCCGATCTGCAGACCTGGCAACAGTTGTCGCTGCCGGGTTTGGCTGATTACCCACTTAAAGAGACAGAAGGGCTGCCGCGCGGGCAGCTGCTCACCGATATTTCCGTTGCGACCATGCTGGCAGCGGCGGGTCGCGCAACGCTGGAGCTTCTGCTGCCGGCGACAGAAGTGGAGCGCATTCCGTTGCCCGAGGCTTATAGCGCCCGGGTGGAGGATTACGGCGTGGAGCCGGACCCGCTGGTGGAGGCCTTCCTGCTCAGCCTCGACGCGCTGGGCGCGCTGGCCTTGCTGGTGGCCGCCTTGCTGGTGCGCAGCGTCTATCGCTTTGCGCTGGAGCAGCGCCGCCGCACGCTGGAGATTCTGGTGCGCTGCGGTGTGCCAACTCCCAAATTACGCCTGGCGCTGGTGGCAGAAGTGCTGGTGATCGCGGTGATCGGCGGCAGCCTGGGGCTGTGGCTGGGCAACTGGCTGGCATCGGCCATGGCGCAGGGATTCCAGGGCACGCTGAGCGGGCTGTTCAATATCGACACCCTGACGCAGGGCGGGCCCACGGCGGGAACCTGGCTCGGCATGGTGCTGATCCTTGCTCTGGTCGTGGGCTGGGCCTGTGTGGACCTGCTGATGTTCCGCCACCGCAGTGCGGCGGGCGGAGAACAGATGCCGGGCTGGCGCTGGTTGGCGGCGCTGGCGCTGGTGGCGGTTTCGCTGGCGGTGCTGTTATCCACAGACCGGCTGTGGCTGATCTTCCTCTCCACCACCGGCTGCCTGATCGGCGCCGGCCTGCTGTTGCCGGAACTGCTGAACCGGCTGCTCGCCTATGCTGAACACCGCGCGCGGCGATCGTTGCTGGAGTGGTCCTGCTCTGAGATGCGTGCCCTGTGCCGGGTGCTGCAGTTGCCGCTGACCGCACTGGCCTTTGCCATCGCCACCGCCATCGGTGTGCAGGCGATGGTTACCGGCTTTGAATCCACCTTTGGTCGCTGGCTCGACCAGCGCCTGCAGGGGGATCTCTATCTCGACCCGGGTCAGCCGGTGACCGCGCAGGAATGGCAACGCCAGTTACAGGCGCTGCCCGGCGTCACCAGCGTATTGCCGATGGTGCGCGGCCGCGGTGTGCTCGGGGAGCTGCCGGTGGATATCTTCGCGGTGGACCCAAGTTCGCCGCTATTGCAGGACTGGCCTTTTCTCAATGCCGTGCCGGACCTATGGCAAAGGCTGGCAACCGGGGGTGTGCTGATCAACGAGCAGCTGTCCCGCCGCCAATCCCTCGCTGTGGGTGATCGGGTCCAGTTCCGCCTCGGTACCGAAGCTCAGACGCGGGAGGTGATCGGGATCTATGCGGATTACGGCCGGCCGGAAGGGGAGCTGCTGCTGCCGATAACCGCTGTGCCCGAGGCACTCCCCGGCCGCTATGCGACCTTTGTGCTGGGTGTGGATGACCTCAGCAACACCGGCTGGCAGGACTGGCCCGAGCAATATTCTTGGCTGGCTGAGAGCCGCCTGCGCGACCAGGCCGGCCTGAAACAGGCGGCCAACGCTGCCTTTGCCCGCACCTTCCAGATGACCCAAATGCTGAACACCCTGACGCTGGCCCTGGCGGGTACCGCGCTGGCGCTGATGGGGCTGGTGATTTTCCGCCTGCGTCAGGGCAGCTACACCCTGCTGCATGTCTATGGTGTGCCGCGCAGCAATCTCCGTCGGCGGCTGATTGTGCACAGCATGCTGGTCACCGGTTTGCTGGCCTTGTTGGCAACGCCAATGGGGATTTTCCTTGGCTGGGTCCTGGTCGCCCAGGTGAACCCCGCGGCGTTTGGCTGGGCACTGCCGCTGAAACTGTACCCTGGCTTCTGGTTGCAGGTGTGGCTGGCCTGCCTTGCCATCGGCGCGTTCGTGGGCGCGCTGGTGGGCGACCCGGTACGGCTGGAGACGCTGAAGAATGAATAGCGCTATCCGCTTCCTTCTGATCGTTTTGTTCCTGGCCGGTTGTGGCGAGCGGGCCGACAATGGCAACTCCATGAGTGCCCTGAATGAGCCGCCGGAGGGTTTCCGCCAAGCGGTCTCGGGCATGACCGTCAGTCTCCCAAGGGATCTGGGCGCACACCCGGAGTACCGCCTCGAGTGGTGGTATCTCACCGCCAACTTGCGCAGTGCCGACGGCGAGCGTTTCGGCGTGCAGTGGACCCTGTTCCGCAACGGCCTGCGGCCGGGACCATTTGAAGGGGAAAAGCCGGGCTGGCAGCTGGATGAACTCTGGCTGGCCCACGCCGCGCTGAGCCGGCCTGGCGATCATCGATTCGCGGACCGCGCCGCCCGCGGCGGCACCGGACAGGCCGGCGTTACCGCGCAGCCGTTCAACGCCTGGATCGATCACTGGCAGCTGGCCAGCACGGAGCAGGGCAAATGGACCCTGGCGGTGCAAGACGAGGGCTTCAGTTACCAGCTGCAATTGCGCCCGGTATTGCCGCCAATACTGAACGGCGAGCAGGGCTTCAGTGCCAAGTCCGCCGGTGGCGGCGGCTCGATGTATTTCAGCTATCCACAGCTGGCGATCGAGGGCGAGGTGCAGATCGACGGTGAGCGCTTTGCGGTGAGTGGGAAGGGCTGGTTCGACCGGGAGTGGAGCAGCCAGTACCTGAAAACCGACCAGACAGGCTGGGACTGGATGGCGCTGCACCTGGAAGACGGCCGCCACCTGATGGCGTTCCGGGTGCGCGGTGACGAGGATTTCTATTCCGCCACTTTAGTCGCCGCCGACGGCAGCGCCCGAACCTTGACTGCCAACGACTTCACCCTGCAGCCACTGGAAACCCGCAACAGCCGCTATGGCGAGGTGCCAGTAACCTGGCAGTTGCAGGTGCCATCGGCCGGCTTGGATCTGAAAGTCCAGTCCTGGCCCGGCGATTACTGGAATCCGGGCGCCCTGCGCTATTGGGAGGGACCGGTAACCGTCAGTGGAAGTCACGCCGGTGAGGGCTATCTGGAAATGACCGGCTATGGGAGCTGAAGCCTGCCGCTGGATTTATCAGGCGTTAGGTTTTGCCTGCGCCTGATAGCGCATCACGACAATATCGCGCCCCTGCTTTTGGTAGGTATGGAAACGGTCGACAATCGCACTCGGTTGCCCGTCGACTTCTTCTTCGACAAATCCCAGCGACTGGTAAAACGGTATCAGGTGCCGATAGGGGAAGGTGAAGGTCTGTTGGTCGCAGGCTTCCGCCATGCTGTTCAGCAGCAGCCGGGCAACGCCCTGACCGCGGTAGTCCGGCGCTACCGCCACGCCAGCCAGCAGCTGCGCGTCGGTGAGCTGGCGCAGATACCCGCAGGCGACGATCTGCTGCTGCGCATTCCGGATCACTGCACAGGGATCGTGACGCCGCGCTTTGCCGCGAAATTTATGGGTACGGTAAAATTTGTTGGCCAGCGGGATCTCCATGTCGGAGAGCCAGTGCGCTGAGAAAGGATGTTCTACTGTCATCTATGCCGCGCCAAACTTGCCCTACCTGCCACCGCCCGCTGAACGTCTGTTACTGCAGCGCCCTGGTGCATATCCCCAATCGCATCAAGGTGCTGATCATACAGCACCCCCTGGAAGAGAAGCATCCGTTCAACACCGGCCGTATGGCGCACCTGTGCCTGGAGAATAGTGAACTGGTGGTAGCGGAGAGCCTCACAGAGGCGGAACTGAAAAAGCTGCTGAGACCAAAGTCGGCGTTGCTCTATCCATCCCTGGAGTGGCTGCCGGAAGTGGAGCAAATAGCGCCGGGTGACTCGCAGAGCCAACCGCTTGAACAGCTGGTAGTGATCGATGCCACCTGGCGCAAATCCAAGAAGATGCTCCATCTCCATCAGGCATTGCAGCAGCTGCCCCGCGTCAGCTTCGAAGGTGCGCTGAGCTCTAACTACCAGATTCGGCACTCATCGATCGAAAACAGCCTGTCGACCATCGAGAGCATTGCGGCTGCTCTTCAGCAGCTGGAGCCAGAGCATGACTTTGAGTCTCTGCTGCAGCCGTTCGAAAAGATGATTGCGCTGCAAAGGGGCAGTTTTTAGGGGAGGGTATGGCACGCTGAGCGTTGCTCACCACCGGAATAGTGAGTCATCCATATCAAGTGGCGGAGACGACGTCACAGTTCGCTAGCTCGGGCTTTCTCTGGATTGCGGCCTGCGCCGGAATGACGACGGAAGGCTACTGCGACAGTTTCATCGATGGGGAGACGCGGTGGGGCTAAAACTGGATAATGCCGCGCTCTGGCTATGTGGCCGGCCAATTTCTGCAGAACTGGTAGTCCCCCATGGAAATTAACGTCAACTTCCTCGATAACCTGCGGCTCGAAGCCAAGTTTGACGACTTTACAGTCATCACTGATCAGCCCATTCGCTACAAGGGCGATGGCTCGGCGCCCAGTCCGTTCGACTATTTCCTGGTGTCCTCTGCGCTGTGTGCGGCCTACTTTGTGCGCGTCTATTGCCTGGCGCGGGATATTCCCACCGATAATATCCGTCTGTCGCAGAACAATATCGTCGACCCGGAAAACCGCTACAACCAGATCTTCAAGATCCAGGTGGAGCTGCCGGAGGATATCTCCGAGAAGGATCGCCAGGGCATCCTGCGCTCCATCGATCGCTGCACGGTCAAGAAGGTGGTGCAGACCGGGCCGGATTTCCAGATCGAGACGGTGGAGAACCTGGCGGAGGATGCCCAGGCGCTGCTGATGGTGGAGCCGGACGCCGAGCACCACACCTTTATCGAGGGCAAGGATCTGCCGCTGGAGCAGACCATCGCCAACATGACCAGGATCCTCTCGGACCTGGGCATGAAGATCGAGATCGCTTCCTGGCGCAATATTGTGCCGCACGTGTGGTCGCTGCATATTCGCGATGCGGCCTCGCCGATGTGCTTTACCAACGGCAAGGGCGCCACCAAAGAGGCGGCCCTGTGCTCTGCGCTGGGCGAGTTTATCGAACGCCTGAACTGCAATTTCTTCTACAACGACCAGTACTTCGGCGAGGAGATCGCCAACAGCGAGTTCGTGCACTACCCGAATGAAAAATGGTTTCAGCCAGGGCCAGGTGACGAGCTGCCGGAAGAAATTCTGGATGATTACATGTTGGCCATCTACAACCCGGAGGGTGAGCTGGGCGGCTCGAATCTGATCGATACCAACTCCGGGCGCAGCGACCGCGGTATCTGCTCGCTGCCGTTTGTGCGCAAGTCAGACGGCGAGGTGGTGTATTTCCCTTCCAACCTGATCGAGAACCTGTTCCTGAGTAACGGCATGAGTGCCGGCAATACGCTACCGGAAGCGCAGGTTCAGTGCCTGTCGGAAATTTTCGAGCGGGCGGTGAAGAAGGAGATCATCGAGCAGGAAATTGCCCTGCCGGATGTGCCGCAAGAAGTGCTGGCGAAATACCCGGATATCGTTGAGACCATTGCAGAATTGGAGAAGCAGGGCTTCCCGATCCTGGTCAAAGACGCTTCTTTGGGCGGTCAGTTCCCGGTGATGTGTGTGACGCTGATGAACCCGCGTACCGGCGGTGTGTTCGCCTCCTTTGGTGCGCACCCGAGCTTCCACGTGGCGCTGGAGCGCAGCCTGACCGAACTGATGCAGGGTCGAAGCTTCGAGGGCCTGAACGATGTGCCACCGCCCACCTTCAACAGCATGGCGGTGCAGGAACCCAATAACTTTGTCGAACACTTTATCGATTCCACCGGCGTGGTTTCCTGGCGCTTCTTCAGTGCCAAGTCGGAGTACAAATTTGTCGAGTGGGATTTCTCCGGCAATCACAAGGACACCAACAAGACTGAAGCCGAACACCTATTCCAGATCCTGGAAAACATGGGCAAGGAAGTTTATATGGCCGAGTATGGTGAGTTGGGTGCACCGGCGTGCCGTATCCTGGTGCCCGGTTACTCCGAGGTATATCCGGTCGAGGACCTGATCTGGGACAACACCAACAAGGCACTGGATTACCGCGAGGATATCCTCAACCTGCACTCCCTGAGTGATGCGGAGCTGGAGGAGCTTGTGGAGCGCCTGGAAGAGAGCCAGCTCGATAATTACGAAACCATCATCAGCCTGATCGGTGTCGAGTTCGATGAAAACACGGTCTGGGGTCAGCTGACGATCCTGGAGCTGAAACTACTGATTTACCTGGCCCTGCAACGACACGACGAAGCGCTGGAGCTGGTGGAAATGTTCCTGCAGTACAACGACAACACGGTCGAGCGCGGTTTGTTCTATCAGGCGGTGAATGCAGTACTGGAAATCGCCGTCGATGATGAAATGGCATTGGAAGACTACATCGGCAACCTGCGGCGCATGTTCGGCGAAGAAACGATGGATGCCGTGGTGGGCCTGGTGAACGGCACCCTGCGCTTCCACGGCCTGACGCCGACCAATATGCAGCTGGAAGGGCTGGACAAGCATCTGCGCCTGATCGAGAGCTATAAGAAGCTGCATGCAGCGCGGGCGGCGAAAAGTGCTGGCACTGGCGTAAATTGAGTATCAGGCTGGATTTTTAACTGGACTCTCACGATGCAGTAAGTCGCCCGATCCATAAATCGACATGGAGGACATATGATAAAGCGAGGCGTGCTTTTGCCCTTTTGGGTTGTTCTGTTGTGCAGTTGTACTTACGCCGGGGCAGTTTTGGATGAAGAGATTTATGAGGTAAAGAAGCGTGACCAGGCCGCTTCGAGACATGAGCCCAGAAAGCAGACCAATGATTTCGCTGAGCTGGGATTGTTGATGGATGCAGCGGTGCTGAAAACGGTTCTGATGCCGGATGGCCCCAAGGAGGGCAATCGTGTAGATGTCCCTACCTATTGCTATCACCCTTTTAAACAGGTTTGCTCGGCCAAGGAAAACATCTGCACATGTGAGCATGATGGCGAGGCAGTTATCGGCGTGCGACAAGAAGAGGGCTCTACTTTGCCCAAGTAGCATCTTGGTCTCTTGAAGGATCGTTCACCTGGTGAGTATTTTGCGGGGACAAGTGCAGAATCTACTGTCGGCGGTAGGACGGGACAAACTCTGCGAAAGAGCGGCCAAGAAAGATCCCGGGAGTTCTCACAGCTCATTCTCATCTACATTGAAACGATCAGTGTAATCACAGGGAGATGGTGGTGAAGAGGATGATCTGGGGATTGCCCTTGCTGCTCGTGATCTCATCGCTTTTGATGACAAGCGAGCTCAGGGCGGCGCAAGCCAGTGATGAGATGACATTGGTCGTTGTCCGTCACGCGGAAAAGCCGGCCGAGGGGCTGGGCCTGCTGACCTGCCAGGGCTTAAACCGGGCATCTCTGTTGCCGGAATATTTTCGGCAGAACTTTTCCAAGCCGGACTTTATCTTCGCGCCGGATCCGTCGGTAAAGGCCACAGAGATCCATGGTGATGGCAAGCGGCATGACTATGTGCGGCCGCTATTGACCATCGGCCCGACAGCCGTTTACTTCCAGGTGCCCATCAATACACAAATCCCCTATAACGATCCCGGATTGCTGGCGGATACGTTGTTATCCAAGCCCTATCTTGGCTCTACCGTATACGTGGCCTGGGAGCATATGAATATTGATCTGCTGGTGAAAATTCTGCTGCGCCGATTCAACTCAGACGCAAAAGTGCCGGAGTGGCCCAATTCGGATTACGACACGGTATTTGTCTTCCGCATAAAAGGTGAACCTGGCAGTGGCAGCATTACCCTGGATGTAGGCAAGCAGGCATTCGGCAAGATAGAAGAGCGCTGCCCGTTGGAAGCGACCTGAGAGAGTTTTGCGGTTATTTCCGCGACGCAGCGTTCCGCTGGACTCAGCGAAGCCATGGCTGAAAAATAAAAAAAGCCCGCCAAATGGCGGGCTTTTTCGGTTCAGGCAGCGATGTTAGAGACTCGCGGACTCCGGCGCTGATGCCGGCTCCTCGGTTTCTTTTACGTAGCCGTCTTCGTCCAGCTCAACGATGGGCATGCCCAGTGCCTCCACCTCATCGCGGATAGAGGCTGCATCGCCAACCACGACAATGGCCATGTTTTCAGGCTCCAGCACATCGGTAATGACCTTGTTGAGAGTCTTGCGGTCGGTCTCCTGCAGGAGGGCGTTCTGCTGCGAACGGTAATCCAGCGGCAGGTCGTACTGCAGGATGCGATTCAGCAGGCCGAGCTTGGCGGCAGGTGTTTCATAGCTGCGCGCTTCCTGCTGGCCAATGGCCGAGCGCAGGTAGTTGAACTCGGTTTCGGTCATGCCTTCGCTGTCAAAGGTTTCCAGCTCGGTGAGCACCTCGTTCAGGGCGTCGGCAGTCGCATCCTTTTTCACCTCGGAGCTGAACATGTACATGCCCACGTTCGGCTCGCCCATCAGGTAGGTCCGGGCACCGTAGGTGTAACCCTTGTCTTCCCGCAGGTTCAGGTTGATGCGGCTGTTGAAGTTGCCACCCAGCGGGAAGTTGCCCAGGTAGGCGAGGAAGTAGTCACCCAGCGCGTCGTAGGGCAGGGCGTACTGACTGACCCGCAGGCTGGACTGGGCTGCACCTTCCTTGTTGACCAGATACACGGTACGGCCGTCGATTTCCGGCTTCTGGAAAGCCAGGGCGGCACGGGCCGGTTCGCTGACTTCCAGCTTGGCCAGACCTTCCAGTGACTCGACGATAGTGTCGTGAGGCAGGCTGGTGCTTACGGTGACACCGCTCAGGTGTGAGGGGAAGTGCGCCTGGTAATAACCTTTGACGTCTTCCAGGGTGATCTCGGCAACAGTGCCCGGCAGGCCACCGGTGGGGAAGCTCAGCGGGTGCTCGGGTCCGCGCATGACCGCACCCACAGCCCGTGTGGCCAGGCCCTGCGGAGTCTTGCGTGCCTGCTGCAGGCCTTCGATGGTCTGCTGCTTGATGCGGGCGAAATCCTCTTCGGTGAAGGCCGGCTTGAGGATGCGCTCCATCATCAGCGGCATGGCCTTGTCCAGGTGCTTGGCCAGTACATTGAGGGTGACGGTGGTGTCGTACCGTCCGGCACCCACATTGATGGATGCACCAAGGCGGTTCAGGGCTTCGGCGAACTCGGCGGCACTGCGCTCGGTGGTGGCTTCGCTCATCAGGGATGCCGTCAGCGCAGTCAGGCCGGCCTTGCCGCGGGGCTCGTCCCGCTGGCCCACATCGAACACGGCCCGTACGGTGACGGTGGGTGTCTCATCGTTTTGCACGGTGAGCAGGCGCACGCCGTTTTCCAGCTCGCCGTCTTTGATCGCCGGCAGCTCCACCTGCGGGTTCACACCGGCCTTGGGCTGCACGCTGCGATCGAAGTTGTCCTGCACCGGACGCAGGGCCAGGGCTTCGTCCTCGTCGCTGTAGCTTTCCGGAATGGTGCGCTTCCACTCGTAGTTCTGCTCGGCCGCCGCCAGTTCCGGCTTGCCATTGGGTACGATGCTCAGCAGCACCGCCGGCTTGTCGGCGATGTACTGGTCGAATACGCGGGTGACATCACCGGTTTCCACGGACAGGTAAGCGTCAATCTCTGCGTCGATGCCCTTGGGGCTGCCGGTGAAGGTCTCGAAGGCGGCCAGGGTGGACACCTTGCCGGCAACGGACTGCAGGCCGAACACACGGCTGGATTCATAGCCGGCCTTGAACTTGACCAGGTCGTCCTTGGTCACGCCGCGCTCGGCGAACTCGGTCAGGGTATCGCGCACCGCCTGTTCCATTTCCGCCAGGGACTCGCCTGACGCGGGGTTCTGGATGACGATAAACCACATCTCGCAGGCGAGCTCCTTACAGGAGTGGCTCACGCTGGCCTGTACTGCGCGGCCGGTCTGTACCAGGCGCTGGTAGAGCATGGAGTCCTGGCCCTGGCCGAGGATTTCCGCGGCCGCATCCAGGGCCGGCTCGTCCGGGTGGTTGTAGTGCACGGTGGGGATCATCATCGCCAGCGCTGGCAGGTGGATGTTGTCCTCCAGGGTGACGTAGCGATCGGACTCGAGAGTGGCCGGTTGCTTGGGCAGATCCTCTACCTCGGGGCCGGCGGGAATGGGGCCGAAATACTTCACCACCCACTCCAGTGTCTTGGTCTTGTCGATATCGCCACCGATGGTCAATGTGGCGTTGTTGGGGCCGTACCAGCGCAGGAAGAAGCGCTTCAGGTCGTTGAGGTCGGCGCGGTCCAGATCCTCAAGCCAGCCGATTACCGGCCAGGAGTAGGGGTGACCGTCCGGGTAGGTGGCGGCCATCATGGTCTCCAGGGCCCGGCCGTAGGGGCGATTGTCCACCCGCTGGCCGCGCTCGTTCTTCACGGTCTCGCGCTGGACTTCAAACTTCTCCTCGGTGACCGCATCCAGGAATACACCCATGCGGTCGGATTCCAGCCACAGCACGGTTTCCAGCTGGTTGGCCGGGACCGTCTCGTAGTAGTTGGTGCGGTCGGTGTTGGTGGTGCCGTTCAGGGTGCCGCCGGCCTCCTGAATGATGCGGAAGTGCTCCTCGTCGGCCACGTTCACGGAGCCCTGGAACATCATGTGTTCAAAGAAGTGGGCAAAGCCGGAGCGGCCCGGGTCTTCCCGGTTGGAGCCCACGTGGTAGGTCACGTCCACGTGTACCAGCGGGTCCGAGTCATCCTCGTGCAGGACCACGGTCAGGCCGTTGTCGAGCTTGTACTTGCTGTAGGGGATGGCGATCTCTGCTCCGTCCCCGTCAAAAGTCTCGACGAGGCTGACGCCCGCCGGCAGTGCGCTGGCAGCTTCGGCTGCAACGTCTTTGGAGGATGCTTGCGAGGCCGGATCATCGGCCCCCTTGCCGCAGGCTGTGAGCAGCGCAGCGGCAAGAAGCAGTGCAATTCTGGTGCGATACATGTGGTTTTAGACTCCCTTCGTGTGCGTAATAACCCGATCGATGCTACCACAAGCGATTTTTCGGGGTGGGCATGGGCTCCCGCCTCCCCGCCTGGATACGTCTGCTCGTCGAATTTCGACCAGTCAGTGCGCGGGGATGGCAACGGGAAAGCGCTTCAGAGCGCCCGCAGGTAGCTGCTCCCGCCCAGCTGGCGCACCTGCCGGTTAATGGCCGCTGCGCGACTGCGCACATAGTGTGACGGGTACTGGGCGGACATGCGCTTGGGGTTCGGCAGTACGGCCGCCAGCCGCCCGGCCTGCCAGCTGCGGAGGTGGCGGGCAGGGCTGCCAAAGAACTGATGTGCGGCTGCCTGGGCGCCGTATACCCCCTCACCGAACTCGGCGATATTCAGGTACACCTCCAGGATACGTTCCTTGGGCCAGAGCACTTCCATCAGGATGGTGAACCAGGCCTCCAGGCCCTTGCGCAGGTAACTGCGGCCATGCCACAGGAACAGGTTCTTGGCGGTCTGCTGGGTAATGGTGCTGGCCCCGCGAGGACGTTTCCGGTCCTCGCTGAGGGCTTTCTGCAGCGAGGCGAAGTCAAAGCCGAAATGGTGGGCAAACTTCTGGTCCTCCGCCGCAATCACGGCCATCTGTAGCTGCGGGGAGATATTCTCCAGCGGTTGCCACTGTTGCCGTGCCTGCCGGCCATTGCGCAACTCCCAGGCGAGGATCACCGCCGACGACGGCGGGTCAATCCAGCGCAGGGCCAGTACCAGCACGGCTGATGCCGTCGCGAAGGCGGCCCCGAGCAACAGTCCGGCTCTGGTGATGCGTTTCAGGTGGCGGTTCATGGCAGGGTCAGTTGATTGCGAATCGTTGTGTCCCGATCAGATCCCGATCGGCGGCAGAGGTTCCTGTCCGTGGCGCTAGAAGCCGAAACAATGCCGGCAAACTTTGGCCGGCCAGTTCCCGTTTAGTACAGTTGTCATGTGGAGCCCCCCAGGCTCCTGGTCACCTCCCATAAACAGAACAAGACAGGCGTGACACCGTGAATCGATTCTCCCGGCGCAATTTCCTCAAGTCAGCACTCGCCGCCACCGGCGGTGTACTGGTATCCACTCCGCTACAGGCCATGACTCGGCCCGACCTCCCCTCCGAGGTCAGCTTCCCCCATGGAGTCGCCAGTGGTGATCCCCTGCAGGACGCGGTGATACTGTGGACGCGGGCGTTGCCGGCCGCGTCCACGCAGAGCGGAGTTCCGATCAAAATCACCTGGGAGCTGGCCCGGGATGAAGAGTTTGCGGAGGTATTGCGCCGTGGCACCGCCGAGACCAGTGCCGGCCGCGACTACACCATCAAGATCGATGTGCAGGGGCTGGAGCCGGATACCACCTACTATTACCGCTTTGTCGGCGCTGCCGAACAGAGCCAAGTGGGTCGCACCAAGACTCTGCCCACCGGTGGCGTGGAGCAGGTGAAACTGGCGGTGTTCTCCTGCTCCAATTATCCGGCCGGCTACTTCAATGCCTACGCACTGGCTGCCCGGCGCGGCGACTGGGATGCGGTGCTGCATCTGGGGGATTACATTTATGAATACTCTGCGGACGGTTACGCCACCGAGCGCGCAGCAGAGATCGGCCGCGCGTTGCCTGCAGACAATGCCGGTGAAATCCTGTCGCTAGGGGATTACCGCAAGCGTTACGCCCTCTACCGAACCGATGCGGGCCTGCAGGCGCTGCATGCCGCGGCACCGTTTATTGCCGTTTGGGATGACCACGAGATCAGCAACGACACCTGGAAGGGCGGGGCGGAAAATCACAGTGCGGAGGAGGGCGATTTCTTCGCTCGCCGCGCGGCGGCCATCCAGGCCTATTACGAATGGCTGCCCATCCGTCCCCCCATGGGCGAGACCAAACCGCAGATCTACCGCAGCTTCCAGTTCGGCGATCTGGTGGACCTGCATATGCTGGACACCCGCGTCATCGGCCGTGACGAACAGCTGCAGTTCTCTACCTACCTGGGCGAGGACGGCAGTTTCGATGGCCGGGGTTTTGGCACCGCGCTGGCCAACCCCAACCGCACATTGCTGGGGCCGACCCAGCGCAACTGGCTGGCACAGACCCTGGAGCAGTCCGATGGCCACTGGCAGCTGCTGGGTCAGCAGGTGCTGATGGGCAAGATGCACCTGCCGGCGGAAATCATGATGAGTTTCTACAGCCGCGGCGAGAAGCCCGATCCCACGCCCGAGTTGGTGCAGCTGAAGATGACCAGCCTGAAAGGGGAACCGCTGAGCGAAACCCAGCGCGCGCGGCTACAGCAGCTGGTGCCCTACAACCTGGATGCCTGGGACGGCTATGCAGTGGAGCGCGAGGCGTTGTACCGGCACATCGCAGAGCAGGGCAAGAACCTGGTGGTGGTGGCAGGGGACACCCACAACGCCTGGTGCAATCAGCTGAAGGACGATAGCGGTCGCCAGATTGGGCTGGAGTTTGCCACACCCAGCGTTACCTCACCGGGTATGGAGAGTTACCTGCAGCTGGACGAGCCATCAGCCCGGGAGCTGGCGCAGGGCATGTCCGTACTGATCGATGACCTGCAGTACTGCAATCTGCATCAGCGCGGCTTTATGGCGCTGACGTTCAATCGCGAAGAAGTGCAGGCGGAATGGATCTTTGTCGATAACGTCGACAGTACCGAGTTTGGCGAGGCGGGCAGTCACCGTATGGTGCATCGCCCGGCGTAATTGCCTCATTGTCGATACGTGTCCGCTAGTCAGTCGACGCGGTAGGGTAGCTCTCGGTAGATATTGCCGGCCGGTGCGTAGTTGCAGGTGACGATCGTCCTGAACTTGCCTGACGGGCAATGGTAAACCCCGCAGCCCACCGCGCGGGGTAGTTTTCTGCCCTGCGCGTCAAAGGCATTCTTCGTATTCCAGATCAGCTGCGTGTAGTGGCCGACTTTGAGATTCTTGAACGGTCCAAACTGAAAATCCCTCGCCTCAGCCGCCCAGCTATTGACCGCCAGCTTCAGCGCCTCTGACTCTGGTAACCGTGCGGAGTGATAAAAAATATTCTCCCCGATCGCCGGATAGGCCGGATTGCCGCCATTGGCGAGGTAGTCTCCCCTGCGATTTTTGTTGTGCCCGCGCCGGCTGTTGCACTGAGCCCCGGACCAGTTGTGAGCGGTGCGCGCGAGCGCGGTGTCATGTTTCAACATTGTCACGGGCGGACTGGGTTTGGGACTGTTGGGGAGGCGGCCTGCGTTGAGACTTTCCCGCACCTGGTTGTGGAGCTGCACAAGAAGGCAGTCAGACGGGGTGCCGCAGGCTGGACTGGTACCTGTGGGGCCGCTATTGGCGCTCAGTGGTGCTAACAACACTAGCAAAATGAAAATGCGCAGCATTTGACTGTCCCCGGCCGGATTGGACCAGAAGCGAATGATAGTGTCCTGCTGTGGGGACGGACAGTACAGAGGTAGCGACACCTGTCTCGCCCTCTCTGGTTCGGATCTGGGAATTTCTCATCAGGAGCTGGGGTAATCTATATCCGAGAGGGGCGACTGTTGGGTGGGGGGAGAGGGAGGATGAGCTTCGCTCTTTGGGCTCGCTGGTCTCCGGCGGCTGCGCTGCGTGGACTCACGCTTTCTGCTCTGAGGTCCGCCTTCGCGGGTTCGGCAATGAGCTGGAGGGCGGTAGGGGCTGCGGGGAGAGGATTAGCTCCCTTCGGTCGCTGCTCTACAGCGGCGTTGCCGCTTTCGAGTCGAACGGAGGTTCTCATCGGGCCCTCGGACGATCCATATACAAGAAAGGCCACCCGTTGGGTGGGGGAGAGGGAGGATGAGCTTCGCCCTTTGGGCTCGCTGGTCTCCGGCGGCTTTGCCGCCTCCGGCTCGAACCTGGGAGGTTCTCATCGGGCCCTCCGACGATCCATATACAAGAAAGGCCACCCGTTGGGTGGCCTTTCTTGTATATGGCCCGCCCGAGAGGATTCGAACCTCTGACCTCTGCCTCCGGAGGGCAGCGCTCTATCCAGCTGAGCTACGGGCGGATCTCGGTAGGCCGTGGGGCCGGCGAGGACGCGGATTATACAGAAGGGGTGGGGGTGGGCAAAGTGGTTATGGGGCAATTCCTTTGGCGTCGCCCTTCGCAGCGGGCGGCACAATGCTTATAATGCGCGGCTGGTAGAAGTGTGCGGCAGAAAGCCGGAAGTCTACGGGCTGCGACGGTGGCCTCTAGGGGGAGAGAAATGAAGAGTATTGTAGGTATCATGGCGGCCCTGGCTCTGGGTGCTGCTGCAGCAGTGGCGCAGTCCGTGGATGAGCAGATCGCGGAGCGCCTGGCCGCGCCGGACAGCATCTGTATGCAAGGTGACGAGTGCGCCGCCGCAGCTCCGGCAGCGACTGCCGCTGCTGGTGGTGGCCCGCGCTCTGGCGAGGAGGTCTACAACGGCGCCTGTGGCACGTGTCACGCAGCGGGCGTGGCGGGTGCACCCAAGTTCGCCGATGCGGCGGCCTGGTCACCGCGCATCGCCAAGGGCATGGAGACCCTGTACTCCAACGCCATCAACGGTATCAATGCCATGCCGGCCAAGGGCCTGTGTGCGGACTGCTCCGACGAGGAGATCCAGGCTGCCGTTGATTACATGGTGGAAAGTGCCCAGTAAGCGACTGCTTACTTCGGTTGCTGAAGAGGCCGCTTATAAAGCGGCCTTTTTTGTGCCCGACTGTAAGGGGGGATCGTTGCGCTGGGGTACGACGGAGCCCCAGGTGCTGGATGCCGGCCTGCGCCGGCATGACGAAAGGGCCGTCTGACTTTTTGATGGGGCCGCCAATCGGGATCAAATCGGGCCGACCTTTCTTTCTGTCGTCACCCCGGCGCAGGCCGGGGTCCAGTGGAGGGAGGGGGCCGGTTTTGGCTAACGCGAGGGCAAGGTAGTCAGTCAAACATGCTGAGCAGTGAGCCCAGGGTCTCTTCGCCCCTAGCCTGGTTCTGTTCCGGGGTGGCCTGGCCGAAGCCTTCCAGGACGATGTCCTCTTCCGGCAGCTCGTCGATAAAGCGGCTGGGGGTGGTGTCCTGGTTCTCGCCGAACTGCTTGCGCTTGCCCGCCAGGGTCATGGTCAGGGTGCGCTGGGCGCGAGTGATGCCCACGTAGGTTAGGCGGCGCTCTTCCTCGATATTGTCGTCTTCGATGCTGTTGCGATGCGGCAGCAGGTTTTCCTCCATGCCGATCATGAACACATGGGGGAACTCGAGGCCCTTGGCCGCGTGCAGGGTCATGAGGCTGACCTTGTCGGTGGCCTCTTCCTCTTCCTGGCGGTCGAGCATGTCACGCAGGATCAGTTTGGAGATGGCCTGTTCCAGGCGCACATCCTGCTCCAGCTCGTCATCGGTGCCCTCCATGGTCTTGTTGAGGCTTTCCAGCAGCCAGTAGACATTCTCCATACGCTTTTCCGCCACCTTTTCGCTGCTGGCGTTCTGCGAGAGCCAGCCGGGGTAGTCGATGTCGTCGAGCATTTCCCGCAATGCGGCGTCGGGGCTGTTGTCGCGACAGTTCCGCTGCACGCCTTCCATCCACAGCACGAAACGGTTCAGGCGCTCGTAGCCCTGTTCGTTGATATGCTCGCGGAAGCCCATTTCGGAGCAGGCGTTGAACATGGAGATCTCGCGGCCCTTGGCGTAGTTGCCCAGTGCTTCCAGGGTGCTGGTGCCGATCTGCCGCCGCGGCGTGTTGATGATGCGCAGGAAGGCGTTGTCGTCGTCCGGGTTCACCAGCAGGCGCAGGTAGGCCATCACGTCCTTGATCTCCGCGCGGGCGAAAAATGAGGTACCGCCGGACATCTGGTAGGGGATCTGGTGCTCCTGCAGCTTCATTTCGATCAGCCGCGCCTGGTGATTGCCCCGATACAGCACCGCGAAGTCCATAAACTTGGCGCCGCGACGGCTCTTCTGCAGGAAGATTTCATTGGCGACCCGTTCCGCCTCTTCGGTTTCGTTGCCGACCTTGATCACGCGGATCTCCTCACCCAGTCCGCGATCGGACCACAGTGCCTTGTCGAACTCGTGCGGGTTGTGGGCGATCAGGTGATTGGCCACCTTGAGGATGCGGCTGGTGGAGCGGTAGTTCTGTTCCAGCTTGATCAGCCGCAGGCTGGGGAAGTCCGTCTTCAGCGCACTCATGTTTTCCGGCCGCGCGCCGCGCCAGGCGTAGATGGACTGGTCGTCGTCGCCCACCACGGTGAGGCCACCGCGGCCGCCCACCAGCAGTTTTACCAGCAGGTACTGGGAATTGTTGGTGTCCTGGTATTCGTCCACCAGCAGGTAGCGAATCTTTTTCCTCCACCGCGCCAGCAATTCCGGGTCCGATTCGAACAGCTGTACCGGCAGTAGGATCAGGTCATCGAAGTCCACCGCGTTGTAGGCCTTGAGAGCGTCGCAGTAGCGCGAATAGGCGATGGCGATGGCCTGCTCACCGGCGCTCTGGGCCTGCTCCAGGGCCTGGCGCGGGGTGCGCATGTCGTTCTTCCAGTTGGAGATCTGGTGCTGCACCCGGTCCAGCAGGTCGGTGTCCAGATCGCCGTCGCGGAGCATCAGCTCCTTGATCAGCGCGCGGGCATCCTCGGCGTCGAAAATGGAGAAGCCGGGCTTGAAGCCCGCCGCCCGGTACTCCTTGCGCAGGATGTTCAGGCCCAGGTTGTGGAAGGTGGACACGGTCAGGCCGTGGGCGGCCTTGGAGCGCTTGCCGTCGGCGCCGGACAACAGCTTGCCAACCCGCTCCTTCATCTCGCGGGCGGCCTTGTTGGTGAACGTCAGGGCGGCAATATTGCGTGCCGCGTAGCCGCACTCCTCGATCAGGTAGGCGATCTTGCGCGTGATCACGCTGGTCTTGCCGGAACCGGCACCCGCCAGCACCAGGCAGGGGCCGTCGATATATTTCACCGCCTCCGCCTGGCGGGGGTTGAGCTTGGTCATGGGTAATACATCTGGTCCGCGTCGAGGTCGGGCATTCTACCAGCCGAGCCGGGGTCCTTGCGCAACTGAATGGACGGTCCGGGCGATTGAAGCTGACCGGTGGCGCGGGCCCTGTTCATATACTTTGCGACAGCGATTGGCTATAACGACGGACCAGAGCGCGGAGCCCGCACCATGCAGCAACCGATCACCGGTTACCATCGGGATGAGGAAGGCCACTGGGTAGCGGAGCTTGCCTGTGGCCACTTCCAGCATGTGCGTCACGACCCGCCCTGGCAGAACCGCCCCTGGGTGATTACCGACAGCGGCCGGGCCGGCATGCGGGGTGAATGCCTCGAGTGCAAGAAGTGCGACGAGGGCGCACCGCCGGATCAAATTGAAGAGAGCAAAGACTGATGGCGAAAATCTGGGTGGATGCGGATGCGTGCCCTGTTGTAATCAAGGAAATCCTGTTCCGCGCCGCCGAGCGCACCGGAACCGAAATGCTGTTGGTAGCCAATCAGCCGGTGAGGGTGCCGCCGTCCCGCTATATCAAGTCGATGCAGGTAACCGCCGGCTTCGACGTGGCCGACAACGAGATCGTGCGCCTGAGCGGCGCCGGTGACCTGATCATCACCAGCGACATCCCGCTGGCCGCCGAGGTGATCGAGAAAGGCGCTGAGGCCCTGAGTCCGCGTGGCGAGCGCCACACCAAGGCCAATATCCGCGCGCGCCTCAATATGCGTGATTTTATGGACGCCATGCGCGCCAGTGGCATGCACACCGGCGGGCCGCCGCCGCTGAGCCAGACCGACCGCAAGGCGTTTGCCGATCAGCTGGACCGCTGGCTGGCCAAGCAGAAGAAGTAGGGCAGTGGATAACACCCCCCGGCTGATCGAGCCAGCGCCGCAGCACCTGGGCACCCTGATGTCCTGGATTACTGACAGGCAGCAGTGCCAGCAGTGGGGCGGGCCCGTGCTCCGCTACCCGTTTAGCGAAGAGAGCTTCCGTGAGGACTGCCGTTGGGGGGAGCTCGCCGCCGGATCTCTCATCGATGACAATGGCGAATTACTCGCTTTTGGCCAGTACTACCGGCGCCGCGAGCGCTGCCACCTGGGCCGGTTGATCGTTGCACCGGCGCGCCGCGGTGAGGGGCTAGGAGAAATACTGGTGCGCGAGCTGGCCCGGCGCGGCTGCGCCGAGCTGTCGGCATCCGAGTGCTCGCTGTTTGTACTCAAGGACAATGCGGCTGCCGTTGCACTCTACCGGCGGCTGGGATTTACGGTGGCGGAGTATCCGGAGCCGTTCGACTGGATCGATCAGTGCCACTACATGATCGCGCCGGCCAGCACCGTGTGTGCGCCGGATGGGCTGGCTGCAAGCAATCATTCCTGACCGGGCATTGGAGAAGGAATCCGCAATGAAAATAACAACCGCAAGAACCCTGCTAGCGGCCACAGCACTCACGCTGTTCTCAGCAACCGGTGCAGCGGCCGCGGCGGAGCCCCTGCGGCAATTACAGGCCTACGAGGTGCCTGCCACCTGGCGCCAGCCGATCGAGCCGCTGCAGATTGCGGAGAACACCTGGCAGATCGGCACCGCCGGTCTCAGCGCGCTGTTACTGAAGACCAGTGAGGGTGCCGTGTTGATCGACGGCGGTATGCCACAGATGGCCGAACTGCTGCTGACCAATATGGGCAAGCTGGGGGTGGCACCCGGGGACCTGAAGTTGATCCTGCACAGCCATGCCCACGCGGATCACTCGGGCCCGCTGGCGGCGGTCAAGCGAGCCACCGGCGCGCAGCTGCTGAGTAACGCCCAGTCAGCGGTCCTGCTCGCCCGGGGCGGAGCAGACGACCTTCATTTTGGTGATCTGTTGTACCCGCCGGTGAGCGTCGATCGCATCCTGCAGGACGGCGAAGTGGTGACACTGGGCGAGCTGGAGCTGCAGGCGCACTTCACCCCCGGGCACACGCCCGGTAGTCTGAGCTGGACCTGGACTGATACCCGCGCCGGCAAATCCGTGCACATCGCCTACGTAGACAGCCTGAGCGCACCCGGCTATCAGCTGGTGGATAACCCCCGCTACCCGATGATCATCGACGATTACCGGGAAACTTTCGCCCGGGTAGCGCAGCTGCCCTGCGACCTGTTGCTGACGCCGCATCCGGGCGGCAGCGGCTGGCAGTATGGTGCCCGGGCGGAGCAGGCAGAGACGATCAGCTGCGCCACCTACGCAGACAATGCCCGCAGAAAACTGGACAAGCAGATTGCAAAAGAGCGCGGCGAGCAAGGCAGCCGTGGTTGACCTGATCGAACCCAGAACCGAGCGACTGCAATTGCGCCAGTGGCGCGACAGCGACAGAGCGCCCTTCGCCAAAATAAATGCGGACCCGCGGGTGATGGAGCACTTTCCCTCTGCGCTGACCCGCACCGAGAGCGATGCCGGTGTCGATCGACAGATTGCCCATATCCAGCAGCACGGATGGGGGTTCTGGGCTGTGGAGCGCCTGGACGATGGAGCGTTTATTGGCTTTGTCGGTATCAAGATGGTCAGCGACGAATTGCCGTTTGCGCCCGCAGTTGAGATTGGCTGGCGGCTTGCTGCGGAATACTGGGGCCAGGGTTATGCCACCGAGGCTGCACAGGCATCACTGGGGGTGGCTTTTGACCGGCTGGCGCTCGAGGAAGTGATGTCTTTTACCGCGTTGCCGAATCAGCGCTCCCAGGCCGTGATGGAGCGCCTGGGGATGCAGCGCGATCCAGAGACTTTCGATCATCCCCTGGTGCCGGCCACCAGCCCGTTACGGTGCCATTGCCTTTACCGTCTTTCGCGCGAGCGGTGGCGCGCGCAGTCTGTTCGCTAGCGGCTGCGCCATCAATGTGAACAATTCAGGGACGTCAAAAATACACGGACACCAGTATGCTGACCCACAAACTTCCCCGGCAATCCCTCGGTTTTTTCCCCACGCCATTGCATCCGCTCGAGCGACTGACCGAGGCGCTGGGCGGCCCGCAACTGTTTATCAAACGCGATGACCAGACAGGCCTTGCTCTTGGTGGCAACAAGACCCGCAAGCTGGAATTTATTCTCGCCGATGCCCTGGCCCGGGGTGCCGATACCATCGTCACCGCCGGTGCGGCGCAATCCAATCACTGCCGGCAGACTGCAGCGGCAGCGGCGAAACTGGGACTGGAATGCCATTTGCTGCTGGGGGGCAGGGCGCCCGAGCAGGCCCATGGCAACCTGCTGCTGGACCAGTTATTCGGCTGTCATATTCACTGGACGCCTGGACACCGCAAGGGGGAAGACCTGAACGAGGTGGTGCGCTACCTCGAACGGGCGGGCCGCAAACTCTATGTGGCGCCCTATGGCGGCTCCAGCGATCTGGGTGCACTGGCTTTCGTTGCAGCCCTCGAAGAGCTTGAATCCCAGTGGCCAGATCAGGGCGGGCCTTTCACGCATATCGTGTTTGCCTCCAGCTCCGGCGGTACCCATGCCGGCCTGATGGTCGGCGCGCGCTTGCTGGAGCTGCCCACCAGGATTGTGGGTATCAATATCGACAAGGGCGCCGGCGGGGAGCGGCCATTCGCAGACCACATTGTTGACCTGGCCGGACAGGCGGCTGCGCGGCTGGGCCATTCGCAACCATTTACCAGCGACGACCTGATTCTGGACGACGATTACCTGGGGGAGGGTTACGGCGTGGTCGGTGATGCCGAGCGGGAAGCCATCGGCCTGCTGGCGCGCACCGAGGGTATTCTGCTGGATCCGGTGTACACCGGCCGCGCCATGGCGGGATTGCTGGGCCTGGTGCGCGCCGGTGCCTTCAAGGCCTCTGACCGTGTGCTGTTCTGGCATACCGGCGGTGCACCGGCGTTGTTTGCCTACGGCGACCAGCTTGGGGTCGGAGAGACACCGGTTCTCTGATGGACGCGAATGGGCGGCTTAACTGAGGCCCGCCTCTCAGAGATAGCGCCGCACTTGTCGCAGGTAAAGGCGATATCGCCCACTGAGTTCGCGTTCCATTTAGTAAGTAGCGCTCTGTCCGATGCTTCTGGGCAATTTATTGTCAAGAGGTTCCGGGAAGTTAGACTTAGGCTCCGCCTGCCCGCCTATCTAGGTTGCAGTACGCCACTGCTTCAGTCACTTGGTCGGTACCGATGGTGTTTAGGCTAGCCAGTACCTCCCGCAAGATTACAGACGGCTCACAGGCATTAGCTTCGGCATGCGCTCCACTCCGGGTACCTTAGAGCACTTCCCTGTCTCGACGGAAAAGCCCCTGTAAGCATGCAGCCTTCATCTTCATTGGCGTGATAATTGACTCACACGTTATACCTGGCGCCCGCTACAAGAGGCGAATCGATTACATAAGATTGCATCATAAACATACGATGGCCAGCAGTGCTGGCGCTAATTTGGATGTTAGAAGTTTTTAGTGATAAATACCGCGCTCATGTTGGCTTCGGTATTCTCCAGGCCTTGAATAGTGTGTTCTAGGCCCATGTGCCAGCTGTGAACCTTAAGGCCAAAAATTGCACCATAGTGCACGCCGAAACCTGATTTTTGTCTCTGGTAACTATCGAGCTCTGTTGCAATATCTTTTGTAGGGTATCGATCTCCACTGTTCGGGTCGATATCAAAATAATATCCAGCGCGTGTCTGGGTTTCTTGCCATTTTGTCTGGAATTGCTGAAGTCCAATTTTTACCCCGGCAAAGAATTGATTTTCTATATTGGTAGAGAATATGGTACTTAAGCCCGTAGATCTGCTGGTAATTTTTAGGGTGTCATTGTGGGTGATGTTGTAGGATCTATAAGGGTCATAGCCATACCATCCTTTGTAAGATTCATTAAAGTCAAAGTTAGATAGGCTCGCATGGCTAATTTCCGCCGCTAAATAGGGGCTAAATTGATAACCTGCAGCAATTGCATAAGCTGCTGATCCTTCGATATCTTCGGAATTGTTGATGATTAGGTCATCACTTAATTCCTGATCGAGGGCGCTCGATTCTCCGTAGCTTGCTTTAATGTACAAATCACTGGCATTGCCCTGATCACAGAGCGAAACTGCTAGAAATAAAATTAGAAGACTCGTATGAAGTTTCATCTCCTATGCTCCCTTTAAGTTATTATTCCTTTTCCTGCAGATCCAGAGCCGGATTGAAAATCAGTAATCAAGGCATATCAAATCTGCTGGGGGCGGTTGGTTAGTGTTTGACTTGAGCCATAATTATACATGTTGCTAACTGGTTGGCTATCTGCAATTTAGTGTCGTTTAATATAAAAATATTACAGGAAGAATTGTCTTTGCCGATAGCGATAAAATTTCGTTTGTTAATTTAATTTGTTGACGCAAATGGCATTAATTGCTTCTGAATAGAGCTGGTTGTGAAACTCTCAATCTTGCATGATTGCTTATGTCTGAGGGTCGGGTGTATATGGCTGCTAAGAATTTAAGTTATCAGACTTATACCTCTTAGGCCGGAATTTAGCAGGAATAGACATGTTTAGGTGAAAATCCGCAGCAGAGAATCGCTGATGTTGCTCGGTCGAGGGTACCGATAATATATGCAATGTTGAATTTCCCTCGGTCTTGTCTCCTTAGGGAGCCGGCTTGGGGCTGCCTATATGCCATCCTTTCGATTGTCTATGGTAGCGGATATTGGTAATCAGGCGTTGACCGAAGTTGGGCGGCGATCCAGGTTGCGATAGGCCAGTGCCTCGGCCACCTGTGTCGCGCCGATGGTATCGAGGCCGGCCAGGTCGGCGAGGGTGCGGGCCACCCGCAACACCCGGTGATAGGAGCGGGCAGAGAGGCCCAGCTGTTCCACCGAGGCCCGCAGCATGGCGCGTTCACTTTGACCGAGCGCGCAGTGCTGCTCCAGGGCACTGCCGGATAACTGGGCATTGACCGCGCCCTGCCGCGCTAATTGCCGCTCGCGCGCAGTCAGCACTCGTTTCCGCACTGTCTCGGAAGACTCACCGGCGGGTGCCTCCTGCAGCTCGGCGGCATTCATGCTGGCCACTTCCACCTGCATATCGATCCGGTCCAGCAGCGGACCGGACAATTTGTTGCGGTAGCGATCGATCTGGTCCGGCGTGCAACGGCAGCGGGACTCGCCCAGGTAGCCGCAGGGGCAGGGGTTCATGGCACCCACCAGCTGGAACTGGGCCGGATAGGTGACCTGGGCGCGGGCGCGGGAGATGCGCACCTCACCGTTCTCCAGCGGTTCCCGCAATAACTCCAGGGCATGGCGGGGAAACTCCGGCATCTCGTCAAGAAACAGCACCCCGCGGTGGGCCAGTGAGATCTCCCCCGGGCGCGGATTGCTGCCACCGCCCACCAGCGCGGTGGGCGATGCGCTGTGGTGGGGCGCTCGAAATGGTCGCGCCGGCTGCCGCGGCAACCCTGCACTGGAATAGACGGCCGCTACATCGACCATCTCGTCACGGGACAGCGGCGGCAGTATGCCCGGCAGCCGGCTGGCCAGCATGGTTTTGCCGGTGCCCGGGGGGCCGTAGAAAAGCAGGTTGTGTCCGCCGGCGGCGGCCACTTCGAGGGCGCGGCGGGGCCGCAGCTGACCGCGCACATCGGCGAGATCGGGGTAGTGCCACAAGTCACTGTCGGGTGCGGTTTCGGCAACTGGCAGGGACTCCCGGCCGTGAAGCTGGGCGCAGACCTCCAGCAGTGAGCCCGCCACCCGGGCACCACCGTCGGCCAGCGCCACATCATCGGCGCAGTCCTCCGGGGCGATCAGGGTGCGCCGGGCGTCGCGGCTGGCGATGGCCGCCGGCAGGGCGCCGCTGGCTGGTCGCAGCGCACCGGTCAGTGCCAGCTCACCCACAAACTCAAATTCCTGCAGCGGCTCCACGGGCACCTGGCCCGAGGCCGCCAGGATACCGATAGCGATGGCCAGGTCGTAACGCCCGCCCTCCTTGGGCAGGTCGGCGGGAGCCAGGTTGACGGTGATGCGGCGCTGGGGGAATTCGAAGTGGCTATTGATGAGGGCGCTGCGCACCCGGTCGCGACTCTCGCGCACCGCCGCCTCCGGCAGGCCGACGATATTAAACGCGGGCAGGCCATTGGCCAGATGAGTCTCGACGGTAACGAGCGGGGCGGAGACGCCCACCTGGGCGCGGGCATAGGTGACGGAGAGGCTCACAATTTCTTCCCTGAAATTTGTTGTTCAGCGATCCGCTACTCCCCAATGCGGTCGCAGTCTTTGCAGGCCCGATGCTGTCCTTAATCGGTACCGGGTGACTCCTCGCCACCCTGACTCAGTGCTTGTTCCAGTTGGGCTACCTGGGCTTCCAGTGCGGCCACTTTTTCCCGGGTGCGCTCGAGAATGGCCACCTGGGTGTCGAATTCCCGCTGCGAAACCAGCGGCAATTTGCCCATGGCTACGGTGAGCGCATCGCGCAGGTCGTCGGTGATCACCGCGCCCTGTGCCCTGAGTTCATCGAGGAGTTGCTGCAGCTTGTCTGACGACAATTTTCTACCCTCACCTTTCACACGCTGATCGGTACCGGTCCCGCTGCCGGCAAACTCCGACGGATTGTACCCCAGCCGCCGAGCTGGCCGAAACGGCCCGGGGCCGGATGCCTCTCCCGATGCCTCTCACTGACGCAGCCGCACAACCCACTGCGCCCAAATGGTTCGCCGCACCACCGGCGAGCCCTTTTCCTGTGCGCGACGCTTCCGGTGGGACCATTTTGGTGCGTGCCGCTTGCCGCTCGCATCAGAAAGTTCCCTGTCATTGACCCTTGGCAAGCTCTAACTCGTTGATTTATCAATAAAAAAACAACTTGGCATCAAGTGTGCAATTTATCACCCAGCAGCCTCCCCTCCGGAACGCGATTCCGTCGGGTGTATCAGCCCCGGGCAAGGACAGCTCACAAGGCGAAACAGCAGAGCCGCCATCCATCCAATGGTCGGCACCCGTTGCTGACAGGCTGTAGTCACAACAAAAAAATCACAGATCACAGAGACCAAGGAGATTTAAGGTGGGAAATAACATGAAAAAAATTGCAGCCGTAATGACTGTCGGGGCCCTGACCCTGGCCGCATCCTCTGCCGTTAACGCCGAAGGGGGCTTGTCCGCGAGCGCCAACCTGGGTGTTGTCACCGACTACAAGTTCCGCGGCATATCGCAGACCGATGGTGGCGCAGCCGTGCAGGGCGGTGTTGACCTGGATTTCGGCAATGGCTTTTACCTCGGTACCTGGGCCTCCCAGGTGGACTTTGCCTACGGCGCAGACGAGACAGACTACGAGCAGGATTTCTACGGTGGCTACGCCGGTGAGATCAGCGAGACCGTCAGTTATGACGTCGGCTACATCTATTACGCCTACCACGGTGGCGATAACGATGAGGATTACCAGGAGATCTACGGCAGCGTCAGCATCTCTGACCTGACTCTGGGCATGGCCTATTCCGATGACTACTGGGCCGCTACCGGCGCTTTCTACTATCCGTACGCTGAGTACAGCTTTGCCCTGCCGGCTGACATGAGCCTGGGCCTGCATGTCGGCGCCAACATGTTCGACGAAGAAGGTTTCCTGTTCGAGGCAGATTCCTACATCGATTACTCAGTCACCCTGGGTAAGGAATTCGGCAGCCTGAGTCTGAGCGCGTCCCTGGTGGGTACTGACATCAGTGACAGTGAGTGCTTCGGCTTGGACTGGTGTGAGCCGTCCGTTCTCGCCGGCGCGTCCTACAGCTGGTAATCGTTGGGCCCTGCTCGGCGGAGTGGGGCCCCAATACTTTGGGGGATCACAGATGAAACTGATCACAGCAATTATTAAACCTTTCAAGCTCGACACCGTGCGCGATGCGCTCGCCGAGGCCGGTGTCACCGGTATCACGGTCAGCGAGGTAAAGGGATTCGGTCGCCAGAAGGGCCACACGGAGCTTTACCGTGGTGCGGAATATGTGGTGGATTTCCTGCCCAAAACCATGCTGCAGATTGCCGTGGATGACAGCAGCGTGGATGCAGTGCTGGAAGCCATCGGCACCGCCGCCCACAGCGGCAAGATTGGCGACGGCAAGATTTTTGTTTCCGAGCTGGAAGAAGTAGTGCGAATCCGTACCGGCGAAACCGGCGCAGAGGCGATCTGAAGAAAAAATGGTGTGGCGCAGCGGCGTTAAACCAACAACCTAGTCAAACAAAACTTTTGGGATTGAACGGAGCGAACGATGGAAAACCAAATTTTTCAGTTGCAGTATGCAATTGATACATTTTATTTCCTGGTGTGTGGTGCACTGGTCATGTGGATGGCAGCGGGCTTTTCCATGCTGGAAGCGGGCCTGGTGCGATCCAAGAACACCACGGAAATTCTCACCAAAAACGTGGCGCTATTCGCTATTGCCTGCATCATGTACCTGCTGACCGGCTACGCCATCATGTACGACGGCGGCTGGATGCTGTCCGGCATTGAGGCATTCGATGCAGAAGGCGTGCTCGCCAGCTCTGCCGAGAACGGCTTCGAGGGTGACTCGGTCTACTCCGGTGCATCCGACTTCTTCTTCCAGGTGGTGTTCGTGGCGACTGCCATGTCCATCGTCTCTGGTGCCGTGGCCGAGCGCATGAAGCTGTGGAGCTTCCTCGCTTTCGCCGTGGTGCTGACTGGCTTTATCTATCCGCTGGAAGGTTCCTGGACCTGGGGCGGTGCTGATGTGTTCGGCCTGTACAACCTGGGCGACCTGGGCTTCTCTGACTTTGCCGGTTCCGGCATCGTCCACATGGCCGGTGCGGCCGCGGCTCTCGCCGGCGTACTGCTGCTTGGCGCCCGTAAGGGTAAGTACGGCCCCAATGGTGAGGTCTACGCCATCCCCGGTGCCAACCTGCCGCTGGCAACCCTGGGTACCTTCATCCTGTGGATGGGCTGGTTCGGCTTCAACGGTGGTTCTGTCCTGAAGCTGGGCGACGCCGCCAGTGCTCACTCCGTGGCCATGGTGTTCCTGAATACCAATACCGCCGCTGCCGGTGGTGCTATTGCGGCACTGATCACCGCTCGCGTGCTGTTCGGCAAGGCTGACCTGACCATGCTGCTGAACGGCGCACTGGCTGGCCTGGTAGCCATCACCGCTGAACCGTCCACCCCGACTGCCCTGCAGGCAACCCTGTTCGGTGCCATTGGTGGTGTGCTGGTGGTCTTCTCCATCGTCACCCTGGACAAGCTGAAGATCGACGATCCGGTGGGTGCCATTTCCGTACACGGCGTAGTTGGTCTGCTGGGCCTGCTGCTGGTGCCGGTTACCAACGACGGTGCCTCCTTCAGCGGCCAGCTGATCGGTGCTGCCACGATCTTTGTCTGGGTATTCGCCGCCTCCTTCGCCGTATGGTTCCTGCTCAAGGCCATCACCGGTATCCGCGTCAGCGAGGACGAGGAGCAAGAAGGTGTTGACTTGGTAGAGTGCGGAATGGAAGCTTATCCGGAATTCATGGGCAAATAACTGTCCGCACCTGTCGCCGGCTCTCCGGAGCCGGCGGCTGAACTTCCCGCAGAAACAAACGACCAGGGGAATAAGACGCAATGAAATTAATCACGGCTGTGGTGAAGCCCTTCAAACTGGATGACGTGCGCACCGCGCTTTCCGAAGTGGGCGTGCAGGGCATGACAGTTACCGAGGTCAAGGGTTTCGGTCGCCAGAAGGGTCACACTGAACTGTATCGTGGCGCAGAATATGTGGTGGACTTCCTGCCCAAGGTAAAACTGGAACTGGCAGTGGATGACAGCATGGTGGACGGCGCCGTGGAGGCCATCACCAAGGCCGCCCAGACCGGCAAGATCGGCGACGGCAAAATCTTTATTACTGCTCTGGAAGAAGTCATTCGTATCCGTACCGGTGAAACCGGTTCTGAGGCGGTTTAAGCGCCGCTGACGGATTTCTTTCTGCAGTCCGAAAAGCCCCCGCGGGGGCTTTTTTATTTTGTGGCTTCTGCTGCCACGCTGGCCGCTTGCTTTTCTTCCCCTCCCCGCAAAAATTCCTGTCGCGTTTTTGTCCATAACCAACAGCGATAACCCGTAACCGGACGGCAACAAAAAACTCTACGTTTGTTGATGCCGGGCGCTGGCGCGTTATGGCAAAGCTGCCTATATATTAATCGCCGCGATTTGAAGCATGGTGCAGTGCGGCACAGGGGTACTTCCTCTGTAACAGAAGTAGCAGTTACAGGGTCTCAATCATGAAAGACGGTTATCAGGATCAGGGCAGTTCTTCACGCGCAAAAGACAATGAGGATTTTGCCGAAGAACGCAGTATCACTTCCCGCGAGCGGGCCCGCAGTCAACTCAATGAGGATATCGAGGAATATCTCGCCAGTGGCGGTGCCATCGCCGAAATCGATCCGGAGGTAACCGCCGATCCTCCGCGCAAGCCACAGCCGAAATACGGTAGTCGACCTATCTGACCGGAAGCCTCTTCCGCGCTGGTTTGGCGCGCATTCGGTTCCTCCGAGCACAGCTCGCGCCCGGCAGAGCAGGGCGCGAGCTATCTCTTTCGTGGCTGGTTTGATAGCACTGCTATGTGGCACCGGGCCAGGGGTCGCTGCAGCCTGCCGTTGAACCAATGATTGGAGATGTTCAGGGATGAAGCTGTCGAGCCGGCTGCTTATTGCCATTTGTATGCCATTAGCGGGCGTGATGACGATGGCGCAGGATGCGCCGCCGCAAGGGTCGAAACCCGATGTGGAATATGCGCCCTACCCGGAACTCAATTTCCCCAACCGGGTCTTCTTTGGCGACACCCATCTGCATACCAGCTACTCCACTGATGCCGGCATGTTCGGCAATACACTGGGACCGGATGCCGCCTATCGCTTTGCAAAAGGGGAAACGGTCACCTCGAGCACCGGGGTGCCCGCCCGCCTGCACCGCCCACTGGATTTCCTCGTTGTCGCCGACCATGCGGAGAATCTGGGCCTGGCCCCGTTAATCGAGGAGTCCGACAAAAGGTTGCTGGCCAGTGAATGGGGCAAGCAAGTACACGACCTCACCAAGGCGGGCAAGCCGGATGAGGCGTACACGATGTGGGGAGCGGCGGTCGGTGAACGGGAAAACCCCCTGGACAATAGTGAAGGCTTGATGGCATCGATGTGGCAGCGCATCACCAAGGCCGCAGATGCACATAACAACCCGGGACTGTTTACCGCACTGATCGGTTTTGAGTGGACCTCCAGCCCGGATGGCAACAACCTGCATCGTGTCGTCGTGTTTCGTGACGACAAACCCAGGGCCGACCAGATCATCCCCCTATCGGCCTACGATTCCGAGGACCCCGAAGACCTGTGGCGCTGGATGGCCAACTACGAGGAAAAGGTGGGCGGCCGGGTGCTCGCCATTCCGCATAATGGCAACCTTTCCAATGGTTTGATGTTTGACAGTGTCACCTTCACCGACGAGAAACCCTTCGATCGGGATTACGCCGAGCGCCGCGCCAGATGGGAACCGGTCTACGAGGTGACCCAGATCAAAGGCGACGGCGAGACACATCCGTTGCTGTCCCCGAACGACGAGTTCGCCGATTTCGAAACCTGGGACAGGGGCAGTTTCGGGGCGGCCAAGGAAAAGGACATGTTGCCGCGGGAGTATGCCCGTGAGGCCTTGAAACAAGGCCTGGCCCACCAGAAGAAACTTGGAGCCAACCCCTACCAGTTTGGCATGATCGGCAGTACCGACTCCCACACCTCGCTGGCCACGACCGGGGAAGACAACTTTTTTGGCAAGGCCACTGTAGCCGAGCCCAGCGCCGACCCGGTCCGATTCGAGGAGAAGATCACCGGCTACCTGCCGGATCCCGAGGGACGGGACTATGCCATCCGCCACTATGAGGGCAGTGCCTCCGGGCTGGCCGCCGTGTGGGCGCGTGAAAACACCCGCGAGGCCCTGTGGGATGCCTTGGCCCGCAGGGAGGTATATGCAACCACCGGCACACGCCCGATCGTGCGGGTCTTTGCCGGCTTCAACTTTAATGAGAAGGATCTCGGCCGCTCCGATTTCGCCAGGCATGGCTATGAGAATGGCGTGCCGATGGGAGGTGAGCTCAGGGGATCCGACAGGGCGCCCACCTTCCTGGTGCGGGCCCTGCGCGACCCGGACGGGGCCAATCTCGATCGCATCCAGATCATCAAGGGCTGGCTGGACTCTGAAGGTAAAACCCACGAACGGATCTACGATGTCGCAGTGTCCGATGACCGCAAGATCGGGGCCGACGCACGCGCAGAAAAGAAAGTGGGTAATACTGTGGACCCCAATGCCGCCACTTACACCAATACCATCGGGGATCCTTTCCTGCAGGCTTACTGGAAAGATCCGGAGTTCGATGGGCGGCAGAATGCCTTCTACTATGTGCGGGTGCTGGAGATCCCCACACCGCGCTGGACGACTTACGACGCGAAATACTTTGGCCTGAAGCGACCTAAGGACGTACCGGCAAGTATTCAGGAGCGCGCCTACACCTCACCCATCTGGTACAACCCGTAGGAGGGCGTAGCGGGAGCAGCTAGGACTTTTTGTCTTTCGCCCGCGGGTGCGCCTGATCGTAAACCCGGGCCAGGTGCTGGAAGTCAAGGTGCGTGTAAATCTGCGTGGTGCTGATATCGGCGTGCCCCAGCAGCTCCTGCACTGCGCGCAGGTCGCTGCTGGATTCCAGCATATGGCTGGCAAACGAGTGCCGCAGCATATGCGGATGGACCCGTTGCTCGGCGCCGCTGGCGCGTGCCCAGTGAGCCAGCCGCGTCTGCACGGCCCGATTGCCAAGGCGGCGGCCTTTCAGGCTGGTGAAGACGGCGCCGTCGGTGGAAATCGGTGCTACATGCTGCCAGCTCTTCAGGGCGGCAATGGCTTCCGTACCTACCGGCAACAGCCGTGTCTTACCGCCCTTGCCGGTTACCCGTACTTCCGCCGCATTCAGGTCCAGGTCACTCCAGTTGAGCGCGGTCAGCTCGCTGAGCCGCAGTCCACTGCTGTAGAAGAGTTCCAGCATCGCCCGGTCGCGCAGCGCCAGCGGGTCGTCACCGGCATCCGGCGCCTGGACAAAATCTGCTGCCGCATCCACATCCAGCACTTTGGGCAGTTTTTTTTCGCCCCTGGGCGGGCGCAGGCCGGCGGCGGGATTGGCGCCGAGCCAGTGTTCCCGCAGGGCGTGATTGCAGAGACTGCGCACGGCGGAGAGCCAGCGCTGCAGGCTCTTTGCGCCTAGCCCCTGTCGGTGCAGCTCGGCCAGCCAGCTGCGCAATGTCATTTCGCGCAGTTCACTGATACGACCGATGCCTTCCGCTTCCGCAAAGGATTGCAGTCGGGCGAGATCGCGGCGGTAGGCGGAAATGGTGTGAGGGGAGAGCTGCTTGCCGCTCTGCAGGTGGTGCAGGAAATGCTCGATGGCGGCCGTCAGCTGCACGGCGTCATTACCGAGCGTCCAGCAGGCGCGGCAGCAGCCGCTCCAGCACTTCGCCGATATAGGACAGGAACAATGTGCCGAGGCTGGAGCGATAGTGTTGCGGGTCGCTTGAGCCGACCGCGAGCACACCCAGCTGGTTGGCCAGGGGCACCACGGCGGCGGAGGCTACCGCATCCGCGTCCTTGCCAAACAGGAAGGTCTTCTCCGCCGGGCGCAGAATGCCGCATACGGTGCGACCGTTGCGCAGGATGCTGCCGATGGCGTTCTCGGCCGCCGGCCGCGGCGTGCAGCGCACGTCGCCGAGCGCGCTGTGCCCGCCGGGCAGGGGGCCAAACAGGATCAGCGACGTGAACTCGACACCAAAGTCGTCAGAGAAGCTGGGGTAAAGCGCCGCGCCGGCCTCGGCCACCGAATCGGCCTCCAGCAGGGCGAGGATCAGCTGGCGGCTGTGCAGGAACAGTTGATCGTTCTCCCGCGCGTTATGCAGCAGCTGGTCGAGCCGCTGTCGCATCTCGATGTTGCGCTCCCGCAGCAGGTGCGTCTGGTGTGTCATCAGCGACACGGTCTTGCCATTTTCCCGGGGCAGCTTGATGGTTTCCAGCAGCTCCATGTGCTCGGCAAAGAAATCCGGATTCTGGATCAGGTAGCGGGCCACCTGGCGCGCCAGCAGTTTGCGGTCGCGCTCATTGCCGGTGCCGCGGTCACTGTCGATGTAGTCCAGGGTAACGTCGCTTTGTTCCGTCATCGTTGGAATGGTTGCCTGCTGCTAGAGAACGATCTGCCCATGGTACACGGTGGTGGCGGGCCCGGTCATGGTAACCGGCTGTCCCGGTCCGCTCCAGTGGATTGTCAGCGCGCCGCCGGGCAGATGGATTTTGACAGAGTCATCGACCAGGTCCCGCAGGCGCGCCGCCACGGCGGCCGCACAGGCGCCGGTGCCGCAGGCACGGGTCTCGCCCACGCCGCGCTCGAACACCCGCAGGCGAGCTTCCTCGGGCGAATCCAGCTGCAAAAAACCCACATTGACCCGGTTCGGGAAGCGGGCGTGCCGCTCGATCAGCGGGCCCAGCTTGTGTACCGGCGCGGTGGCAACGTCCTCTACCAGCAGTACGGCGTGGGGGTTGCCCATGGAGACGGCGCTGACGGTATAGACCTCACCGTCTACTTCCAATGGGTAGGTGGGCGCCCGACGGTCTGCATCAAACGGCACGTCCGCGGGCTCGAGCACCGGTACACCCATGTCGACGCTGACCTGGTCCCGTTCCAGCAGGCTGAGTCTCAGCAGTCCGGCGGCGGTCTCCACGGTCAGCTGATTTTTACCGGTGAGGCGGCGTTCGCGCACGAAGCGGGCAAAGCAGCGGGCACCGTTGCCACAGTTCTCTACCTCACTGCCGTCAGCGTTATAGATGCGGTAGCGGAAATCCGCATCGGGATTGCGCGGCGCCTCCACCAGCAGCACCTGATCGCAGCCGACACCGAGGTTCCGGTCCGCCAGGCGGCGAATCTTGTCCGGCGACAGTTTGACCCGCTGACTGATGGCGTCGAGCATGACGAAGTCATTGCCCAGGCCGTGCATTTTGGTGAACTTCAACCGCATCTGATTCCTCTGTACTTCGCCCGTCGCGCCTTGCGCACAAGCTGTCAGTGCTTCTCCGGCGCCTTGCTCTCACCGCGCACCAGGTCCGCCATGCTTTCACGGGCGCGGATCAGGTAGGGGCGGTCACCATCCACCAGCACCTCGGCGGCGCGGGGGCGCGAATTGTAGTTGGAGCTCATGGTAAAACCGTAGGCGCCGGCGGACAGCATGGCGAGCAGCTGCCCCGGTTCCAGGGAGAGCTCGCGGCGCTTGCCGAGGAAATCGCCGGTCTCGCAAACGGGGCCGACAATATCCCAGAGCTCGGTTTCCTTGCCGTTGGGGTGTACCGGCACGATGTCCTGCCACGCCTGGTAAAGGGCGGGGCGCAGGTTGTCGTTCATGGCGGCATCGACGATGGCGAAATTGTGCTCCTCAGTACGCTTGAGGAATTCCACCTGGGTCAGCAGCAGGCCACCGTTGGCGGCAATGGAGCGACCCGGCTCCAGTACCAGCTCGAGCTTGCGGTCGCCGAGGCGCTCTTTCACCGCGCCGATATAGTCGCTGACCGGCGGTGGTTCCTCGCCACGGTAGCGAACGCCGAGACCGCCGCCCAGGTCCAGGTGCTTCAGGTGAATACCTTCCGCCGCCAGCTCGTCGATGAGCAGCAGCAGTCTTTCCAGTGCGTCGAGGAACGGCGATACCTCGGTAAGCTGGGAACCGATGTGGCAATCGACACCGACGACGTTCAGGTGGTCGGACTTGGCTGCCCAGCGGTAGGTGTCGATGGCGGTATCGATGGCGATACCGAACTTGTTTTCCTTGAGGCCGGTGGAAATATAGGGGTGGGTCTTGGCATCCACGTCCGGGTTAACCCGCAGGGAAACCGGTGCAGATACGCCCATGTCCGCGGCGACGGCTTCCAGTCGCTCCAGCTCAGCGTCGGACTCCACATTAAAGCAGTGTACCCCCACTTCCAGCGCACGGCGCATTTCCTCTGCGGTCTTGCCCACGCCGGAAAACACCACCCTGGACGGATCGCCGCCGGCCAGCAGCACCCGCTCCAGTTCACCACCGGAAACGATATCGAAACCGGCGCCCAGCTGCGCCAGCAGTGACAGGATGCCGAGATTGCTGTTGGCCTTGACCGCATAGCAGACCAGCCCCGGATGGTCGCCCAGCGCATCCGCATAATCGCGGTACTGGCGCTCGAAGTGGGCGCGGCTGTATACGTACGTCGGGGTACCGAACTGCTCGGCGATTTCCGTCAGGGAGACGTCTTCGGCCCAGAGGGCGCCGTCGCGGTAATGGAAGTCAGTCATTTTTCTATTGCGGGCTCCAGCTCATCGGCGGTTGCGCTATCGCGCTCGCGCCGTGTTTCTTCTTCTTCATTCTGTGCTTCGGTCTCCGCGGGCGGCACTGCTGTCCCCGCCGGCGCAACCGGAGGCTGCGCGACTGCACCTGCGGGCGCCGGGCTGGCGGCTCCCTGCGGCAGGTACAGCGGCCCTTTCTGGCCACAGGCGCCGAGCAGGCCCACAATGAGAAGGACAGCAGCCAACGGTAAGTTTTCTCGGGACATCGACGGTTTCCTGCGCATTGTTCTGCGGAAAAGCCTGCTAGTATAGCCAGCTACTCCACCTGATGAACACAGTAACAGAAGTAACTATGACGGCGACCCAGGCAGACTTTAATGCAGCGATCGAACGCACCCTGATCGAGATCGAGGATGCGCTCGATGCCTGTGAATGGGATATCGATTACGAGCGCGCGGATGCGGTGCTGACCCTCACCCTGGAGGTCAATGGCAGCCAGGTGATCCTGTCCCGCCAGACTGCCAACCACGAGCTGTGGGTGGCGGCACGCTCCGGTGGCTATCACCTGTCGTTCGAGAACCCCGGCTGGAAATGCACCACCACCGGCGAAGACCTGCCGACGCTGCTGGACCGGGTGCTGACCGAGCAACAGGGGGAGACGGTGTCCCTGAATCTCAGCGCATAGCGCATGATGAGGGGGGGGTCGCTCCGCTATCAGGGCCTTCGGATCGGCTACACGGCCTTTTTCAGGCTCTCAGCCATCGCTCGATAGAAGCCCGTAAGCGATGCCAAGGTGCTTGCTGTTAGCGGTGGGTGTTTGCCAGACCTTACGCCGCCATGGAGGGCGGCGTAGAGCGTACAGGGACGTATGTACAGCGTGTCTGGCAAACACCCACCGCTAACAGTGCCGCCAACTGAGCTGGCCACAAAATAAAAGCAGTAAGCACTGCAAGCAGCCCGAATACGGGCTCCGCCGCTAAAAGTCAGCGCGCAGTAATCAGTTCCTTCGCCCGCGCACAGGCCGCCCGCACCTGCGCCGGTGCTGTACCGCCGACATGGTCGCGTGCGGCCACAGAGCCTTCCAGTGTCAGCACCTCAAACACGTCGTCCCCGATGACGTCGGAGAATTTCTGCAGTTCTTCCAGGCTCAGGTCGGCGAGATCGCAGTCCTTCTCGATGGCGAAAGCCACGGAGTTGCCGACGATCTCGTGGGCATCGCGGAAGGCCACACCCTTGCGCACCAGGTAGTCCGCCAGGTCGGTGGCGGTGGAGAAACCCCTGGCCGCCGCCGCCAGCATGTTTTCTTTTTTTGCCTTCAGTGCCGGCACCATATCGGCGAACGCCCGCAGGCAGTCGAGGGCGGTATCCGCGGCGTCGAACAGCGGCTCCTTGTCTTCCTGATTGTCCTTGTTGTAGGCCAGCGGCTGGCTCTTCATCAGGGTCAGCAGGGCGATCAGGTGCCCGTTGACGCGGCCGGTCTTGCCGCGCACCAGTTCCGGTACATCCGGGTTTTTCTTTTGCGGCATGATCGAGGAGCCGGTGCAGAAGCGGTCGGGCAGATCGATAAAGTCGAACTGGCTGGAGGTCCACAGCACCAGCTCCTCGCTGGCGCGGGACAGGTGGGTGAGCAGCAGCGCTGCGAAGGCGCAGAACTCGATGGCAAAGTCCCGGTCGCTGACAGAATCGAGTGAATTCTCCGTGGGGGCATCGAAGCCCAGCAGCTCCGCAGTGCGCGCGCGATCAATGGGGTAACTGGTCCCCGCCAGTGCCGCTGCCCCCAGGGGCGAGCGGTTGACCCGCTTGCGGCAGTCCATCAGCCGCTCGTAGTCCCGGGTCAGCATCTCGTTCCAGGCCAGCAGATGGTGGCCGAAGGTGACCGGCTGGGCGGATTGCAGGTGGGTGAAGCCGGGCATGATGGTTTCGGCCTCGCGCTCGGCCAGGTCCACCAGTCCGGTCTGCAGGCGGGTCAGCTCCGAGCCGATGGCATCGATCCGGTTGCGCAGCCACAAGCGTATGTCGGTCGCTACCTGGTCGTTGCGGGAACGGCCGGTATGCAGCTTCTTGCCGGTGGCGCCGATGCGGTCCGTCAGCCGCGCCTCGATATTCATGTGCACATCTTCGAGTGCCACTGACCAGGGAAATTCGCCGGCCTGGATCTCCCCGGCGATGTCTTTCAGGCCACCCTCGATCTGCCGGAACTCGTCGGCAGTCAATACGCCGACTTCAGACAGCATCTGGGCGTGGGCCAGGGAGCCCTGGATGTCCTCCAGTGCCATGCGCTGATCGAACATCACCGAGGCAGTGAAGCGCTCCACGAAGGTGTCAGTCGCTTCACTGAAGCGCCCGCCCCAGAGTTTGGCTGCGGGGTTGGCGTCGGTCTTCAGTGTCTCGGAGGCCGGGTCTTTCTTGTTGCTCATGTCGTGTTGCTATCTCTTGCAATCTCACCCCGCGAATCCGGCGGAGGTAGTGGAAGTAGTCTGGCGATGGCGGTATCTTCGGGGGCGCGCCGGGCTCAGCGGAGCCGCAGCGAACCCAATAACAACGCACGAAGAATAACAGTGGTATGACCTCCCCACAGTCCGCGCAGCCGGCGGGCAGTATAACGCAGCAAATTCGTAAATTTGCACCAGAAGGCGAAGATTCTGCGCAACTGCAGTTTCTGCCAGACCTGTGCCACGTCTCGGCGGTGGCGGCACTGGTGTTGATGGGCGAGCTGCTGGCCCTCGTGCTGGTGCTGGCGGTCGACGGCCTGCGGGAGTTCAGCTGGCAACGCCTGGGGCTGGTCTCGCTGGTGGTGCAGTGGGTCATCCTTCCCTCTGCCGCGATCCTCTGTCGCCTGAGGCCGTGGCTGGCGAAGTTGCCGCACCGGGTAGCAGGAGGTACCAGTTTCGCGGTGGTGATGGCCGTGCTGATGACGGTGCTGGTCGCCCAGGAATGGCTGCGCGCCTCGCTCACGCGCCAGGGCTTTGATTTCTGGCACCTGCTGGACAATACGCTTCTCGGTGCCATCTGTGTGGGGGTGGTGTTGCGCTATGCCTATGTGCAGCAGCAGCTGCACAACCAGCAACGGGCCGAACTGGGTGCCCGCATCGATGCCCTGCAGTCGCGGATTCGCCCGCACTTCCTTTTCAACAGCATGAACAGCCTGGCCAGCCTGATCGCCGTCGATCCGCAGCGGGCGGAAAAACTGGTGGAGGATCTCTCCGCGCTGTTCCGTGCCAGTCTTGCCGATTCCAAGCTGGTGCCGCTGGCCCAGGAGGTGGCCCTGGCACGGCGCTACCTGCAGATCGAGGCGCTGCGATTGGGCGCTCGCCTGCGCCAGCACTGGGAGATTGACGAAGGCCTCGATGACGCACTGATTCCCTCCATGCTGTTGCAACCACTGCTGGAGAACGCGGTGCTGCACGGGGTGGCCCGCTTGCCGGGAGGTGGCGAAATCCGAGTCGGCCTTCGACGCCACGACAGCCAGTTGCGATTGCTGATCGAAAATCCCGCTCCGGGGTACGATGCGGACCGGGAGCGCCACGGCAACGGCATGGCGCAGGAGAATGTTCGCCAGCGCCTGGCTGCGCACTACGGCCATCGCTACCGCTTTCATTCTGAACTGATCGACGGGTTATATCGGCTCGAAGTGGAGTTGCCCATTGAGGTGGCTTCAACGAAGCCCGCACAGCATGAAACAGTGCTGCATATCCGCCGTGAGGAAAAGCCAAAGACGGAAGCCGAGAGTACGGAGCCCGCACTATGACCGAACTCGGTGTGTTAATCGTAGATGACGAACCGCTGGCCAGGGCCCGGCTGGCGCGGCAGCTTGAAGCCCTGGATCACTGCACGCTGCTGGGCGAGGCGGTGGACGCGCAGACCGCGTTGGCCCAGGTGGAGGCGCTGGACCCGGACCTGGTGTTGCTGGACATTGAAATGCCCGGCGAAAGCGGCCTGGCGCTGGCCGAGACACTCTCGGCCCGTGAACACCCCCCGGCGATGATCTTCTGCACCGCGCACGACGAATTTGCCCTGCCGGCCTTTGCCACGGCCGCGGCCGGTTATCTGCTCAAGCCGGTGTCGCGGGAACAGCTGTCGGCGGCCATTGAAAAGCTGCAGCGCCTGAGCAAGCCACAGCGACGGCTGGCCACTGTCGATTCCGGGCAGGGGAGCCCGAGCAGACGGCAGATCAAAGCGGTCAGTCGACGCGGTGTGGAATTGCTGGAGGTGGGCACCATTCGCTGCCTGATCGCCGACAGCAAATATGTGGTCGCCCATCACGAGGGTGGTGAAACGATTCTGGACGAGTCCCTCAAGGACCTGGAGCAGGAATTCGCGGACACCTTTGTGCGCGTGCACCGCAACGCACTGGTTTCCCGGCGTTATATCGCCGGGCTCAGCCGCGACGGCGGCAGCTACCGGGTGCTATTGAAAGACTCTGGCGAGCGACCCCAGGTGAGCCGCCGGTTACTGCCTGAGATTCGCCAGCTGGTGGAGGAACTGGGCCGGTAGGAGATGCCGGCCCGGCCTGTCAGTAAAGTTTCGGTCCGCCGTACTCTTCGCTGTCGCCCTCCAGGCTCAGCTCGTCTGCCGCATTGTTGAGGTACTCGGCATCGGATTCGGACTTGAGCTTGATCATCAGGCGCAGGTCGTTGGCGGAGTCCGCGTGGGAGAGGGCATCCTCGTAGGTGATCTCGCCGCGGTCGTAGAGCTCGTACAGCGCCTGGTCGAAGGTCTGCATACCCTGCTCGTTGGAGCGCTTCATCAACTCCTTCATTTTGTGCACCTCACCCTTGCGGATCAGGTCGGCCATCAGCGGGGTGTTGATCATGATCTCGAGACAGGCCCGGCGGCCGTCGCCATCCGGCGTCGGTACCAGCTGCTGGGCCACCATGGCCTTCAGGTTCAGGGACAGGTCCATCCACAGCTGCTGGTGGCGGTCAGCCGGGAAGAAGTGAATGATCCGGTCCAGGGCCTGGTTGGCGTTGTTGGCGTGCAGGGTGCAGAGACACAGGTGGCCGGTCTCGGCGAAGGCAATGGCGTGGTCCATGGTTTCGCGGGAGCGCACCTCACCAATCAGGATCACATCCGGGGCCTGACGCAGGGTGTTCTTCAGGGCGACCTCGAAGGACTCCGTATCCAGGCCCACTTCCCGCTGGGTGACAATACAGCCGCGGTGCTGGTGGACGAATTCGATCGGGTCCTCGATGGAGATGATGTGGCCCTTCGAGTTCTCGTTGCGGTGGCCGATCATGGACGCCAGCGAGGTGGACTTACCGGTACCGGTGGCGCCCACAAAGATGATCAGGCCGCGCCTGGTCATGGCCAGGTCCTTGAGGATCTCCGGCAGGCCCAGGCCGTCGACGGTGGGGATGCGGGTCTCGATGCGACGCAGCACCATGCCCACCAGGTTGCGCTGGAAGAAGGCGGAAACCCGGAAGCGGCCGACATTGCGCACGGCAATGGCGAAGTTCAGCTCTTTCTTATCGGCGAACTCACGGCGCTGCTTCTCGTTCATGATGCCCACCACCATCTCGCGGGCCTTCTCCGGAGTCAGGGCCGAGCTGCTGGCCGGGATCACCTTGCCGTGGACTTTGATCGATGGCGGGACCCCGGCGGTGATGAACAGGTCGGATGCGCCTTTTTCCACCACCAGCTGTAAGAGTCGTTCGATTTCCATAGATTTCACCGCTATTTATTTTTGTCGATTGTCGCATGCGAGCGGGCCGTAACCCACTTTCGCCACGGCGACGCGCGCCCTGTTCATGGCAGAGCAGGGCGAGGTGTAAATTAAAAGTTCTCCGGCATCTTGGCCTTCTCCCGGGCCACGTCGCGGGTAATTATCCGGCGCTCCACCAGGTCCTGCAGGCACTGGTCCATGGTCTGCATGCCAACACTGGCACCGGTCTGGATGGCGGAATACATCTGCGCGACCTTGTCCTCGCGGATCAGGTTGCGGATCGCCGGGGTGCCGCGCATGATCTCGTGGGCGGCCACGCGGCCGCCACCGTTGCGCTTCAGCAGGGTCTGGGAGACAACCGCCTGCAGGGATTCCGACAGCATCGAGCGCACCATGGCTTTCTCTTCCGCCGGGAAGACGTCCACTACCCGGTCGATGGTCTTGGCGGCGGAGGTGGTGTGCAGGGTGCCGAATACCAGGTGACCGGTTTCCGCCGCGGTCAGGGCCAGGCGGATGGTTTCCAGGTCCCGCATCTCACCCACGAGGATGATGTCCGGGTCTTCACGCAGGGCGGAGCGCAGGGCCTCGGCGAAGCCGTGGGTGTCCCGGTGGACTTCCCGCTGGTTGAGCAGGCACTTCTTCGACTCGTGCACGAATTCGATCGGGTCCTCGACGGTGAGGATGTGCTCGTACTTGTTGTCGTTGATGTAGTCGATCATCGCCGCCAGGCTGGTGGACTTACCGGAGCCGGTGGGCCCGGTCACCAGCACCAGGCCGCGGGGTGTATCGCAGATCTGGCGGAACACCTGGCCCATGCCCAGGTCGTCCATGGTCAGTACTTTGGACGGAATGGTCCGGAACACGGCGCCGGCACCGCGGTTCTGGTTGAAGGCGTTAACCCGGAAACGGGCTACCCCGGGCACCTCGAAGGAGAAGTCGGTCTCCAGGAACTCCTCGTAATCCTTGCGCTGCTTGTCATTCATGATCTCGTAGATCAGTGAGTGGACCTGCTTGTGCTCCATGGCCGGCAGGTTGATGCGGCGGACATCGCCGTCCACCCGGATCATTGGTGGTAGCCCCGCGGACAGGTGGAGGTCCGAGGCGTTCTGCTTGGCACTGAAGGCGAGGAGTTCTGTGATGTCCATACTGCTACCTTATTGTTCTGATTACCCTTCGGCGGCGGGCCGTTTCTAGAGTCGCGGCGGGATTTGCGTACAATCGGCCCTCTTTGTTATTGGGCTAGTATATGCGCAAAGAAGACATCACCGAAAACCTGAATCGCGTGGGCGAGCGCATTGTCACAAGTTGCGCCGCCTGTGGGCGCGATCCCGAAAGCGTCACCTTGCTGGCGGTGTCCAAGACCCGTCCCGCGGCAGACCTGCGCTGTGCCTTCGAGGCCGGCCAGCGCCATTTTGGCGAGAACTACCTGCAGGAGGCGCTGGAAAAGCAGGCGGAGCTCACCGACCTGGACATCATCTGGCACTTCATCGGCCCGCTGCAATCCAACAAGACCCGCGCGGTGGCCGAGCACTTCCACTGGATGCACAGTGTCGACCGGTTGAAAATTGCCCAGCGGCTTTCCGCCCAGCGGCCGGAAGGCATGGAGCCCCTGAACCTGTGCCTGCAGGTCAATATCGACAGGGAAGAGAGCAAGTCCGGGGTGGCACCGGATGAGGTGGGAGCGTTGGCGGAGGCGGTGGCGCAGCTGCCAAACCTGCGCCTGCGCGGGTTGATGGCCATCCCCGCACCGCGGGAGGCCGCGGACGCGCAGGCGCAGCCTTTTCGGGCGCTGGCGGACCTTCTGCGGCAGCTGCGCGAGCAGCTACCCGGCCAGCCCCTGGACACGCTGTCCATGGGGATGTCCAGTGATATGGAGACGGCCATCGCCTGCGGCGCCACGACGGTGCGCATCGGCACCGACATCTTCGGGCGCCGCGACTAGCCATACCGCTGGCTGGGCCGTCAGCCCGAAGAGGCTGCGGCCTGAATCCAGTGCCGGTTAGAGGGCCTGTCCGGCAGACTGCATTTCCTCGCTCTGGTCCGGCTTCCAGCTGGGCACCGGTTTTTCCAGCAGGTGCTCGGAGAAGAACAGGGCGGTGACCTGGGCGTAAACATCCCGGTTTTCCTTTTTGCGGTAACCGTGCCCTTCGTTCAGGGCGTTCATGTACCACACCGGTTTGCCTCCCTCCCGCAGGGCGGCGACGATCTGCTCCGCCTCGGTAACGGGCACCCGCGGGTCATTCTCCCCCTGCACCACCAGCATCGGTACGCGAATCTTCTCCACGTTGTTGCTGGGGCTGATGCGCTCGAGGAAGGCACGCATATCGGGGTCGCGCTCATCCCCGTACTCCACCCGGCGCAGATCGCGGCGGTAGTCGCGGGTATTGGTCAGGAAAGTGACGAAATTGGAGATGCCGACGATATCCACCGCCGCGCGCAGCCGGTCGCTGTAGTGCATGGCGCTGGCCAGCACCATATAGCCACCGTAGCTGCCACCGAATACCGCCACCCGGTCTGCGTCCAGGTCCGGCTGGGTCTCGATCCAGTCCAGCAGTGCACCGATATCACGCACCGAATCCTCGCGCTTGAAGCCGTTATCCAGGGCGACGTAGGTTTTCCCGTAGCCGGCGGAGCCGCGCACATTGGGGGCGATGACAGCGGCGCCCAGCTTCTCCAGCCACAGCTGGTAGGTGCTGCTGAAGTAGGGGCGGTACTGGGCTTCCGGCCCACCGTGGATGGAGATGATCACCGGCACCGGGCCCTCGGCGTTGCGCGGCCGGTAGACAAAGGCGGGGATCTTGCGGGGTTGGCCGTTGACCTCATCGAAGGTGGGGTACTGCACCAGTTCCGGTTCGACAAAGTTTTCCGTATCCAGGCCGCCCACTTCACTGCGGGTCCAGCGCTCGAGTTCTGCGTGGCGCAGTGGGTTGCGGCGCAGATTCAGGACGAAGGTATCCGTGGGGGTCTTGGGGGTGTTGATGGACAGCGCCAGTTTGTCCCCGGCACTGTTGAACTGCAGTCCGCCCACCACACCAATGGGCATATCCGCGACTTTGCGGAAACGCATGCTGCGGGGGTCGATCAGGTACAGCTGGTCCATGCCGTTTTCGTTGACGGTGAAGGCGCCACGGCGGCGATCCTCGCTGAGCACTACAGTGGACACGTCCCAGGGGATGTCAGCGGTGATGACACGCTCCTCGCCAGTGGCAAGATCCCGGTGCACCAGCTGCGCGAATTCGCCACGGCGGTCGGAAACGTAAAAAATACCGTTACCGTCAGTGTCGAAGTCAGCGGCGTAGTTGCGAGACTGGTTCTCGCTGTCGCCGGCGACCCGCTGCAGCTCACCACTCTCAATATCCAGTACATGCACCAGTGAGTTGGTGGAGGAGATGTACTGTTGCACCAGCAGGCGACGGTTGTCGGCACTGAACGAAACCGGCCCCCACCAGCTGCCATCCGGGGATTCCAGCGCCAGGGTGCTGGTGTGGCCATCGCTGGACAGGCGGGTGATCCAGAGATCGTTGGAGCGGCCGTTGCGCCGCGTGCTCTGGTAGGCCAGCAGCGAGCCATCGGGGCTCCAGGTAATGGCGCTGTTGCGGGACTCGCCATCGCTGAGCATGCGGCTTTCGCCGCTGGCGGTATCAAACAGGAAGATCTGTGCATCCTCACTGCCGCCGGCGTCCATGGTGAACGCCAGCTGGCTGGCCTGCGGCCGCGGTTCCACCTGGCCCACCGGCTCCTGGAAGAAAGTCAGCTGCTGGCGGGCACCACCGGGGCGATCTACCCGGTGAATCTGATTGACCTCTCCGAAACGGGTGGAGACGTAGAGTGAATCTCCCTCCTCGGTCCAACCCAGCACTGCGGCGGAGCGCACATTCTGGTAGCGGTTGAGGTCATCGGCCACCTGATCGGGAACCGGGGGGATGTCCTCCAGCACCAGGTTGCCGTTATTGAGGGTGCGGGTCTCCACTGCGGCAGGGGAGACCGCTGACCAGGTCAGGCCGACGGCCACCAGGGCAGTGGCGAGCAATCTCTGCTTGTTCATGGGTATTCCTTGTTATCGTCATTGTCGCCTCCATGTTAAAAGCCTCGCGGCGGGATTCCAGTCGGCTTCGACGAGCGGACAGGAACTGGATGAAAATGCCGCCAGATTTTCAATTAACAGGGCCGGCAGCCATAATCTGCCGCAACAGGCTACACAGCAGTCAGCGAGGGGAAGTCAGTGACAGCGACGGAACAACCGAAGATGGTGTTTATCGGCGGTGCCGGCAATATGGCGGGTGCAGTGATCGGCGGCCTGGTGGCCAGCGGCTACCCGGCGGAGCGTATTGTCGCCACCGGTCGCAATGAGCAGAAACTGGCGGACTTCGCCACGCGTCACGGTGTGCAGGTAACCACGGACAACGAAGCCGCCGTGGCCGAGGCCGACGTGCTGGTGCTGTCCGTCAAGCCGCAGATGATGAAGGAACTCTGCGAACAGCTTGCCGGGTTGGTGAGCGATCGCAAACCGCTGGTGATTACCCTGGCCGCGGGCATCCCCCTGGCGGCCTATCAGCGCTGGCTGGGTGCCGGTGTGCCGATCGTGCGGGCCATGCCCAATACACCGGCACTGGTGGGCACTGGCGTGACCGGTCTTTTTGCCGGTGACGGTGTCTCCGCCGCGCAAAAGCAGATCGCAGAGCAGATGGCCGAGGCGGTGGGTATCGCCATCTGGGTCGAGCAGGAGTCCGGCATCGACCAGGTTATCGCTGTATCCGGGTCCGGCCCGGCCTATTACTTTCAGTTTATGGAATCCATGATCGATGCCGCGGAAAAAGCGGGTATGCCCCGTGCGGACGCGGAGCGCCTCACCTTGCAAACCGCACTGGGCGCGGCGAAACTGGCGGTGGCCAGCGATGTGGATGTTGCCCAGTTGAAACGCAACGTCATGTCGCCCAACGGCACCACCGAGCGCGCTGTTCAGCGCTTCCAGAGTGGCGGGCTGCCAGAGCTGGTGGAGCAGGCCATGCGCGACTGTGCCGCGCGCGCCGCAGAGATGGCGCGGGAACTCGACAACTGACCGTCCGCGCTTGATCCAGAACAATAACTGGCGCCGGCAGGGGCGGGCGTCGATAGCAAATTGCAAAACCTCGCAGGGAATCTAGATGGCCAACACCTTCACCAATATCGGTGTGTTTCTCGTCGCCACGATTGGCATCCTCTTTCTGTTTGCAGTGCTGATGCGCTTCCTGCTGCAGCTGGCGCGGGCAGACTTCTACAACCCGATCTCCCAAGGCATCGTGAAAGTGACCAATCCGCTGCTGCTGCCGCTGCGCAAGGTGGTGCCGGGCCTGTTCGGCCTCGATATGGCCTCGGTAGTGCTGGCGATCCTGGTGGGCTGGGTGATGATTCTGGCCTGCGGTCTGCTGGCCGGTGGTGGCCTGCTGAATCCGCTGAGTGCGCTGCTGTGGTCCCTGCTGGGATGTATCAGCACCATTATTGCGATTGTCTTCGTGGGTATGCTGATTTCGATTATTTTCAGCTGGATTGCCCCCCAGAGCGGCCATCCGGCGCTGATGCTGCTGCGCCAGCTGCTGGAGCCATTCTGTGCGCCGGTGCGCCGCCTGATCCCGCCGCTGGGGGTGATCGACATCAGCCCGATTTTCGTCTTTATCCTGCTGACCGTGGCCGACAAGCTGCTGGTGGGTTTTGCCCAGATGGCAAACATGCCCGCGTTCGTTTACGGACTGTTCTGGCAGATACCCGGGTTCTGATTGGCGCCCGTTCCGCAAACCGGGTCGCATTTCCGCCGACCCGGCGCTTCTATTCTCCAGCTTGTTGGTCGACAATAGCTGGTTCCGTCGAGTAAGCAGTACAACAAGAACAGAATTACATGGAAGACGCCCTCTTGCGCCAGCACATCGCCGATTACGACCGCTGGAAAAAAGGCCTGGATACCCAGTTTGCCGCCTTCAACCAGTGGCTGACACAGCATTTCCCCAACTCTGCCGGTGCGCGGCAGGTCGTGCAGCAGGCCCGCGCGCTGCTGGCGGAAGACCAGTTCACCCTGGCCCTGGTGGGCGAGTTCTCCCGCGGCAAGACCGAGCTGATCAACGCGCTGCTCTCCCATACCTATGGCAAGCGCTTGCTGCCGTCCCGCCCGGGCCGCACCACCATGTGCCCGACGGAGATTTTCAGCGATGGCGGTGAGCAGGCCAGCCTGCGGCTGCTGCCGATTGAGACCCTTGCCACCAATACCAGCCTGGAGAGCTTCCGCCGTATCCCGCAGAAGTGGGTCGCCCACGAGTTCGACGCCAACGACGCCGATGCCACCCGCGAGGCGCTGCTGAAAGTGGCCGCGAGCAAGTCGGTCACGCCGGAAGAGGCCGCTCGCCTCGGCTTCGACCGTCGTCACCTGGACAGCAATGGCGCACTGGTGGAAATCCCGGCCTGGCGCTACGCCCTGATCTGCCTGCCACACCCGCTGCTGGCACAGGGGCTGCGTATCATCGATACGCCGGGGCTCAATGCCCTCGGCAACGAGCCGGAATTGACCCTCAGCACACTCCCCGGTGCGCAGGCGGTGGCCTTCCTGCTGGCGGCGGACGCGGGCGTCAGCGGCACCGACCTGAATATGTGGGAGACCCATCTGGTGCCCCTGCGCCAGCACCGCGGCACCGCGGTCATGGCGCTGCTGAACAAGATCGATGCCATGTGGGATGACCCGGATGAAGATCCGGAATTGCTGCTGCGCCGCATGCGCGCGCAGGTGAGCAAGCTGCTGGAAATTCCCCAGGAGAGCGTGGTCGGCGTCTCGGCGAAGAAAGCACTGCTGGCCCGCCAGCGGCAGGACGCGGCGCTGCTGGAACAGAGTCATTTTGCGGAATTCGAAAAGCTGCTGGTGCAGCGGCTACTGGAGCACCGGCAGAAAGTGGCGGAACACCGCTCCCTGCACCAGTCATTGACCCTGATGGCGGATACCCGCGATCTGCTGAAGCGGCGTCTCAACAGTGGGCGCGCGGCACTCGAGCACCTGCAGCGTCACGGCGGTACCAGCACCGAGCAGCTGGACGAGCTGGCCCAGCTGCAGCAGACGGTGCGCGAGCAGCACAAAGTCTGTCACCACGAACTGCTGACCCTGAAATCCAGCCACCGCATGCTGGCGCGTCAGCGCGCCTCACTGCTGGCGCCGGTGTCCAGTCAGCAGTTACAGAGCCTGATCGACGATACCAGCCGCGCCCTGAACGAACGCTGGACGCCGCTGGGCCTGGCCCGCGCCATCGACGCTTTCATGGAGGGCGTGGATCACCAGCTGACGAATATGGAGCGGGAAGTGGACTCTGCCAACCGACTGGTGGATGCCATTTTCGAGCGCTCGTCCCTGAAAAATCTCGACTCCAGCGACCAGCATTTCGATATTGCCGGTTTCCGCATCAGTTTGCGCGGCCTGCACCGCCAGGCGGCACAGCTGCGCCGTTCACCGCAGCTCCTGTTGGCGCGGCGCAATCGACTCACGGAGCGCTTTATGGCGACGCTCGCCAGCGAGGTGGGGCGCCTGTACAGCCAGCTGATCTCGGCCGCTGACGGTTGGCTCGATCAGGCGCTGGAACCGCTCAAGCAGCATGTGCAGTACCAGAAGCATCTCCTCAACCGGCATCTGATCAAGCTCACGGAACTGAAGCAGAAAACCCAGAGCAAGCGCACCGACCTGCGCGCCCTGGAAGAGGAAATCCTGCGCAACGACAGTGCGCTCGCGTCGCTGGAGGAGCTGCTAAAGCAGAATGCCCCGGCACCGCAGCCGATGGCGCCGGCACCCCGGCGCGATAACGTGACGCCGCTCAAGGCGCCTGCGGCCAGCTGAGGCCGCATACCCGGAGCGGTCTGCCAAAACGGTTCGGGTTGACCCGCGCTGGAGAAATTTGTCTTCCGCTGCGGCGCTCCCGTAAACTTGCCGGTCTTCCACCGATTAACCCCGTTTGGCCCGGAAACCGGTATCACCTTGTCCACGGAAAAAATCTCAGCTTCTGCGGAGCAGCAAAAGACCAGCCGCGAGCCCGGCTCAGTCGGTATTGTCGTGCCCCGGGAACATACCTTCCGGGAACCGCTGGCGCTGGCCTGCGGGCGCGTACTCAATGAATACACCCTGGTCTATGAGACCTACGGCACCCTGAATGCGGACAAGAGCAATGCGGTGCTGATCTGCCATGCCCTGTCCGGGCATCACCACGCCGCTGGTTACCACAACGAGAGCGACAAGCGCCCGGGCTGGTGGGATAACTACATCGGCCCCGGCAAGCCCATCGATACCGATCACTTTTTTGTGGTTTCGTTAAACAATCTTGGCGGCTGCCACGGATCGACCGGCCCCGCTTCAACAAACCCGGAAACCGGCCGCCCCTGGGGACCGGATTTTCCCCGGCTGCGGGTGCGCGACTGGGTGCACAGCCAGGCACGGCTTGCGGACCTGCTCGGTATCGGGCAGTGGGCAGCAGTGATCGGTGGCAGCCTCGGTGGTATGCAGGCCATGCGCTGGTCCCTGGAGTACCCGGAGCGTCTGCGACACTGCGTGGTGATCGCCTCGGCGATGAAGCTCTCGGCCCAGAACATTGCCTTTAACGAGACCGCACGCCAGGCGATTACCTCTGACCCGGATTTCTGCCACGGCCGCTACCTGGAACAGGACAAGCTGCCCCGCCGTGGGCTCGCCGTGGCGCGCATGATCGGTCATATCACCTATTTATCCGATGATGGTCTCGGCAAAAAATTTGGTCGCGAGCTGCGCTCGGGCACCTTCAACCTTGGGGCGGAAGAAGAGGTAGAGTTCCAGGTGCAAAGTTACCTGCGCTACCAGGGTGACAGTTTCTCCGGCAGTTTCGACCCCAACACCTATATCCTGATGACACGTGCGCTGGATTACTTCGATCTGGCGCGGGAATACGGCGACGATCCGGTGGCGGCTTTCTCCCATGCCCGCTGCCGTTTCATGCTGCTCTCGTTTACCTCCGACTGGCGCTTTGCACCCGAGCGCTCGAGGGAAATTGCCGATGCGCTGATGCACGCCAATGTGCCGGTCAGTTACGCGGAAATTGAGTCCTCTATGGGCCACGATGCTTTCCTGCTGCCGAATAATCGCTATCGACGTGCGTTTGATGCCTACATGAAGCGGGTCGCCGCCGAGTGTGCGGAGGGTGTGGCGCCATGATGCGGATCGATCTCGATGTCATCCAGAACTGGATCGCGCCACAGAGCCGGGTTCTCGACCTGGGCTGTGGTGACGGCACCCTGCTCGAACAGTTGGGCCGCAATAAACAGGTAAGCGGCTACGGGCTGGAAATCGACCATGAGCAGATCGAGCGCTGTATTGCCCGCGGCGTCAATGTGGTGGAGCAGAACCTGGACCGCGGGCTGGGCAATTTTGCCGACGACAGCTTTGATACCGTGGTCATGACCCAGGCCCTGCAGACCTTGCATCAACCCCACCTGGTGGTGCAGGAAATGCTGCGGGTGGGGCGTGAGTGCATTATCACGTTTCCCAATTTCGGCCAGTGGAAGGCGCGCTGGCACCTGGCGTTTTCCGGCCGGATGCCGGTATCGGATTTATTACCCCATGAATGGTACGACACGCCCAATATTCACTTTTGTACTTTCAGGGACTTCGATCTCCTCTGTCGCGAGCGCCGCTGGACTATTCTCCATCGGCAGGTAGTATCCGAGACCAGGTTGGGGAAGGGTTTGAAGGATTTTTTGCCCAATCTGTTCGGCGAGACGGCGATCTACCATCTCACTCGCTAAACTGAAGGGAGATGGCGCCAGCGGCCACAAGGCCGGGCATAGCCATGGTGCCTTGCCGCCAAACGACCGCAGGCGAGGATATCCACAACAACAGGAGGTGACCCCGTGAAACGCATTCTGGCAGTAGTGGCCGCAGCCGCTTTGCTCCTCTGGGCGGTCAGTGCCGCGGCGCAGGAAGCCAAGATCATCAAGAGCCATGAGGATTTTGGCGATTACCGGGTGATTTACTCGGTGTTCAACAGCAGCTTTATCAAGCCCGATATCGCCCAGCAGTATAAGCTGGTGCGCGCCGATGACCGCGCCTACGTCAACGTCTCGGTGGTGGAGAAGGATTCTGGCAAGCACGGTCTTTCCAGTGAGGTGGGCGGAACGGCCACCAACCTGATCCAGCAGTCGCGCACGCTCGATTTTATGGAGATTCGTGAAGGGGAGGCGGTCTATTACCTGGCGCCACTGCGATTCGAGGACGAGGAAGTGCTCACCTTCAAGGTGGACGTCAAGCTGCCGAATGGCCGCAGTGAGCAACTGACTTTCCGCCGCCAGCTGGACAAGCTGTAACGCAGGACAGCGGAATCGTCAGGGCAAAAGCGAGCGCTCCGCGCTCGTTTTTTTATTTGTGGGTCCGAAGGCCGCCCAGAATCGGGAGAAAAGTTTGGAAAAGATTGTGCTCGCCAGCGGTAATGCCGGCAAATTGCGCGAGTTCTCCCAGCTGTTTGCCAGCTGGCAGATTGAAGTGGTGCCGCAGTCGGATTTTGATATCCCGGACGCGGATGAAACCGGCCTGAGTTTTATCGAGAACGCCCTGATCAAGGCGCGCCATGCCAGTCGGCTGAGTGGCCTGCCGGCACTGGCGGATGACTCGGGACTGGCCGTGGATGCATTACACGGCGCGCCCGGCATTTACTCCGCGCGTTACGCCGGCACCGGTGCCACCGATACGGAAAACAATCGCAAGCTGCTGGAAGCGCTGGCGGAGATCCCGGAGGAACGCCGGGGGGCCAGTTTTCACTGCGCGCTGGCGTTTGTGCGCCGCCAGGATGACCCGGTGCCGCTCGTGTGCACCGCCCAGTGGCGCGGCCGCATCCTGCAGCAGCCCGCCGGTGAGGCCGGCTTTGGTTACGATCCGTTGTTCTATGTCGAGTCCGAGGGCATGACATCGGCCCAGCTCCCCCGGGAGGTCAAAAACCGCATCAGCCATCGCGGCCAGGCCGTGGAGCGTTTCAAGGCGCTGTGGCAGGAGTGCATGGGTAGCGGGGCCTCCCTTGGCTGAGTCTCAGGCTACATCCCTGGTGCTGCCACCGCTCAGCTTGTATGTGCATATCCCCTGGTGCGTGCGCAAATGTCCCTATTGTGACTTCAACTCCCATGCCGCCGGTGAAACTCTTCCGGAGGCGGAGTACGTGGCCCAGTTGCGGCGTGATTTGCACAGCCAGCAGGCCTGGGCCCAAGGGCGAAAACTGACCTCCATCTTCTTTGGCGGCGGTACCCCCAGCCTGTTCTCCGCCGGTGCCATTGCCGAAATCCTGCAGGCGGCCGAGGAACTGGTGGGCTTCGAGCCGGAAATCGAGATTACCCTCGAGGCCAACCCGGGTACCTTCGAGCAGCAGAAGTTCGCCGGCTATCGCGCCGCCGGGGTCAACCGACTGTCTATCGGTGTGCAGAGCTTCGATGGGCACCAGCTGGAAAACCTGGGGCGCATTCATTCGGGCCCGGAAGCTGCCGGCGCCCTGGAGATGGCCAGGCGGGCAGGGTTCGACAATATCAACCTGGACCTGATGCACGGCTTGCCGCAGCAGACGGAAGAGGAGGCGTTGGCAGACCTGCAGCGGGCGGTGGACCTGGGGCCGGAGCACATCTCCTGGTACCAGCTCACCATTGAGCCCAATACTGCTTTTTACAGTGCCCCGCCGGTGGTGCCCGGGCCCGCCCACATCGTCTCCATGCAGGGAACCGGGCGGGATTACCTGGCCCGCCACGGCTACGGGCGGTACGAGGTCTCCGCCTATGCACAGAGCGGGCGGGAGGCGCGCCACAATCTCAACTACTGGTCATTTGGTGACTACTTGGGAGTCGGGGCCGGGGCCCACGGCAAGGTAACCCTGCCCGATGGGGGGCAGATCCTCCGTACCCGGCGCACCCGCACACCGCGCCACTACCTGGCGTCGGGGGAGGGCGGACCGTTGTCGGCACCGCCGGCAGAGCCCATCGCCCGCGACGAATTGCCTCTCGAGTTCCTGATGAATGCCCTGCGACTGGTCCAGGGTGTCCCGACAGACGTATTTACGCGTCACACGGGGCTGCCGCTGGCGGCGCTCGCAAGGCAGTGGCCGGCGTTACAGCAACTGGAGCTTGTGGAGCCACTGGATCAGCGGATAGCCGCCTCGGTTTTCGGCTTCGACTATCTTGACGAAATACTGCAGCGGTTCCTCGAGCAGCCCTAGCCGGCGGAGTCCGTAACCTTGAAAGCCCGGCCGCTGCCCCCATAAAGAGGGCAGCCGGCGCCTTGCGAGAGGCAGGGGGCAGTCCTTATCATGTGGCGATCTGCCCACCGGGCCGAGCGCACCAAGTAACCTAGAGAACAGGAAAACAATATGAGCGAGCACGCAATCGTCAACGTGACTGACGCCGAGTTCGAGGCCGAAGTCCTCAAGGCTGACGGCCCGGTACTGGTGGACTTCTGGGCGCAGTGGTGCGGCCCCTGCAAGATGATCGCTCCGGTCCTGGAAGACCTGGCCGGTCACTACGGCGACAAGCTGAAGATCGTCAAGGTCGACGTGGATTCCAACAAGGAATCCCCGGCCAAGTACAACGTGCGCGGTATCCCCACGTTGCTGCTGTTCAAGGGCGGCAATGTGGAAGGCACCAAGGTCGGCGCCCTGTCCCGCGCCCAGCTGACTGAATTCATCGACAGCCAGCTCTAAAATCCCCCGCCATCCTGTGGGACAATTTCGCTTGCAGGATGGCGATCTGCCGTTATACTGGCTAATAATCTGAAACCATTCAGACGAGTCGAGTACGATTCCTGGCCGAGCTGAACGAAGTCGCCCCTCCGCACGGTCGTAGACCATCCCCGGCGCGTTAACTCCTCGAGTTGAACTTATCCAGAGCCAAACTGCGCGGCCGACCGGCCAGTTGAGGCAGTTTTATGAGTTCCCCCTGAGCTATCGCGAATCCGGACAAGCATGAAAGGGCGCTCTGTCCATGGGCAAAATTGAGCAATTTCGAACTTCAAACCCCTCCTCGAAAAATTCCGGCGCGTCCGCGCCAAATGCAAACATAAACCGCAATAAAGCAATTGGTATGAATCTCTCCGAATTAAAAACCAAACCGATCGAAGAACTGATTGAAATCGCCAAGGGCATGGGCCTTGAGAACCTGGCCCGCTCGCGCAAGCAGGACATCATCTTCAATATCCTCAAGCGCCACGCGAAAAGCGGCGAGGACATCTACGGCGAAGGTGTACTGGAGATCCTGCAGGACGGCTTTGGTTTTTTGCGCTCCGCGGACTCCTCCTACCTGGCGGGCCCGGATGATATCTACGTTTCCCCGAGTCAGATCCGCCGCTTCAACCTGCGTACGGGCGACTCCATTGCCGGCAAGATCCGCCCGCCGAAAGAGGGCGAACGCTACTTCGCACTGCTGAAGGTCAGCGAGATCAACTTCGACAAGCCTGAAAATGCCCGCAACAAGATTCTCTTCGAAAACCTCACCCCGCTTTTCCCCAACAACCGCCTGACGCTGGAATGTGGCAACGGTTCCTCCGAAGACCTGATCGGCCGCATCATCGACCTGGTCGCGCCCATCGGTAAGGGCCAGCGGGGGCTGATCGTCGCGCCGCCGAAGGCCGGTAAGACCATCATGTTGCAGAACATGGCCCAGGCCATTACCCGCAACAACCCGGAATGCCACCTGATCGTGCTGCTGATCGATGAGCGCCCGGAAGAGGTTACCGAGATGCAGCGCTCCGTGCGCGGCGAAGTGGTCGCCTCCACCTTCGACGAGCCGCCGGCCCGTCACGTACAGGTGGCCGAGATGGTGATCGAGAAGGCCAAGCGCCTGGTGGAGCACAAGAAGGACGTGGTGATCCTGCTGGACTCCATCACCCGCCTGGCCCGCGCCTACAACACCACCGTGCCGTCTTCCGGCAAGGTGCTGACCGGTGGTGTGGATGCCCACGCGCTGGAGCGCCCGAAGCGCTTCTTCGGTGCGGCCCGTAACATTGAGGAGGGCGGCAGCCTCTCGATCATCGCCACCGCGCTGGTGGACACCGGTTCGAAGATGGACGAAGTGATCTTCGAGGAGTTCAAGGGCACCGGCAACATGGAGCTGCAGCTGGACCGCAAGATCGCCGAGAAGCGGGTCTACCCGGCCATCAACGTGCGTCGCTCCGGCACCCGCCGCGAGGAGCTGCTGATGCCGGAAGGCGAACTGCAGCGGGTATGGATCCTGCGCAAGCTGCTCCACGACATGGATGACCTGGCGGCCACCGAATTCCTGATCGACCGCCTGAAGGACTTCAAGACCAACGACGAGTTCTTCCTGTCCATGAAACGGAAATAATTCCCAATCAGAATAAGGCACCCAAACCGGTGCCCTGTTTCTGAAAGGGGTGGAAAGCGGCGATTATTTGCCCAGAAACTGATTGAAAAGGCGAGCCGTTAGGCATATAAAGTCCCACATTGTGGCGCTGGATGTGTACTGTACGAACGACGCCCGACCGAATTGGCCAGTGCCAGTCGCAAACTGACTGACACACCTCAGGCCAATCTCAGATGGATGATCTGGTGGAGCTGGTTATCCATTTGTGACTGCACGACAGCCCACATATCTAGTGAGAACTTTTTGTGAATATCTATATTGGAAATCTGGCCTACGCGGTAACCTCTGACGACCTGCAGGAAGCATTTGCTGCCTTCGGAGAAATCTCTCGCGCGACTGTTATCACCGACCGGGAGACTGGCCGCTCTAAAGGTTTCGGTTTCGTTGAAATGCCGAACGACGATGAAGCTCGCAAGGCGATCGAAGAAATGAATGATCAGCCGCTGTCTGGCCGTAACATTCGTGTTAACGAAGCCAAGCCGCGCGAAGACCGTCCGCGTCGTCCGCGCTTCTAAGCTGAGCCCAGCTTAAGCGTTCGGTGACCCGCAGCAGCCGCTGCGGGTCTCCTCAAACCCCCTTCTTTTCGCAACCCGCATTGCCGGGCTGCCATTCCCCATTTTGTCCTGACTCCTTTACACTGCGCAGAACGCTTTTCTGCGGTCAGGAGCAAAATGAAATACAAAGACCTGCGCGATTTTATCAAGCTGCTGGAAAAACGCGGCCTGCTGAAGCGCATCCAGCACCCCGTCGACCCAAACCTCGAGATGACCGAGATCGCCGACCGCGTACTGCGTGCCGGCGGGCCAGCACTGCTGTTCGAAAACCCCGTGGGCTTCGACACCCCGGTTCTGGCTAACCTCTTTGGCACCCCGGAGCGCGTCGCACTGGGCATGGGCCGGGAATCCGTGTCGGAACTGCGCGCAGTCGGTGAGCTGCTGGCCTTCCTCAAGGAACCCCAGCCCCCCGAGAACCTGAAGGACGCCTGGGAGAAGCTGCCGGTGTTCAAGCAGGTGCTGAACATGGGGCCGAAAGTCGTCAAGAAGGCGCCGTGCCAGCAAGTCGAGCTGACCGGTGACGAGGTGGATCTCCACAAACTGCCGATCCAGACCTGCTGGCCCGGAGACGCCGCGCCGCTGGTGACCTGGCCGCTGGTGATTACCCGCGGGCCGGAGAAAAAGCGCCAGAACCTGGGTATCTACCGCATGCAGCTGATTGGCAAAAACCGCCTGATTATGCGCTGGCTGTCCCACCGCGGCGGGGCGCTGGATTTCCGCGAATGGTGCCAGCGCAACCCCGGCAAACCCTACCCGGTAGCCGTGGCCCTTGGCGCCGACCCGGCCACCATCCTCGGTGCGGTGACGCCGGTGCCCGATACCCTGTCCGAATACGCCTTTGCCGGGCTATTGCGCGGTGACAAGACTGAAGTGGCAGAGGCTACCCTCAGCGATTTGCAGGTGCCGGCCAGCGCCGAGTATGTGCTCGAAGGCTTTATTCACCCGGACGATATGGCGGACGAGGGTCCCTACGGTGATCACACCGGTTATTACAACGAGGTGGACCGCTTCCCGGTGTTCACCGTGGAAAAGATCACCCACCGCAAAGACCCCATCTACCACAGCACCTATACCGGGCGGCCGCCGGATGAGCCCGCCGTGCTCGGCGAGGCGTTGAACGAAGTGTTTGTGCCGATCCTGAAAAAGCAGTTCCCCGAGATCGTCGATTTTTACCTGCCGCCGGAGGGCTGCTCCTACCGCCTGGCCGTGGTCAGCATGAGGAAGCAGTATCCGGGTCACGCCAAGCGGGTGATGATGGGCGTCTGGTCCTTCCTGCGCCAGTTCATGTACACCAAGTTCGTCATCGTCACCGATGACGATGTGAATACCCGCGACTGGAACGACGTGATCTGGGCGATGACCACCCGCATGGACCCGGCCCGGGACACGACCATGGTGGAAAACACTCCCATCGACTACCTGGACTTCGCCTCGCCGGTTTCCGGGCTCGGCTCCAAGATCGGCTTTGACGCTACCAACAAATGGCCGGGAGAAACCGACCGAGAATGGGGCCGCCCCATTGAGCGGGACCCGGATGTAGTGAAGAAGGTCGATGAGATCTGGGGTGAGCTGGGGCTCTAACTACCTGACATCATTCACTCACTGACCCAGGGAGGGGACCATGCAAGTGATCAAAACCATCCGGCCCGGCCAGAAGGGCGCTCGCCGCTTCGAGCGACGCTTTGGCAAGCGGCTATGCGCTGTTCGGTACCGCAACTCACCGTGCGGCAGCAAAGTGCTCACGACGGTCGAACTGATCGTGGACGAGCGGGATAAACCGGCGCCCGGCGTTTCCCATTCAGCATTACAGGCCTACCAGCGTGCAGAGCCTGTTGCGCTTTCCGTTGGCGCAGAAGAAAACGCCATGCAGCGCCTGCTGAAACAGGCCGGAGCGCGCTGGAGCCAGAAAGCCCGTGCCTGGGTGGCAACCCGCGAAACCGCTGCGACACTCGGTCTCAATCACCGGATTGTTGAAGGGCTGATTGACGCCTGTATCGATGTAGACACCAGCATTGAGCTGTGAGTGGCCAGATAGGACCACTTGTGGTCATATATGGGTGCTCTTGGCTGGATATGGGGACGTGGTCAGATATGACCACGCATAAGAATAAACTGTTATGCTCAAGTAGGAATAAAATGAATCGCATATTTCTCGCAATATTTTTAATCTTTATTAGTGGCTGTGCGTCGCAAGAAGTGAGAGATATAGAACTTCCTGAAATCATGACTATTGAAGGGAAAAATTTCATTTCTGCCGCCGCATTCAAAGAGCATGAGCTAAGTATCACCAGGCCAGAAAGTGGCGAGTTAATGGTAACCATCCCTGAAAAAGAGGCTCCAGTTTACTGGACTTGTGGCGGGGTGTACTGGGATGGTCTCGTCCAAGGCCAAAGCATCTTGGAGGAAGCCGATCTGGTCTTGGACTTTAAAGGCATCAAAGAGGTTTGGGTCCCAATTGAAGGCAAACCCAAGAAACTATACATTTTCGAGGTCCGCTAGCATAACAATCAGCGGCAGAGCGACAGCCAACGCTACGCACCTTTTGTGTTACTCGCTGCGCTCAAACATTAACACAAAAAGCGCTCCGCGCTGGCTGCGCCTGCGCTGGGCGTTAGTTGCCCAAGGAGAATTTAGCCATCAACTTGTCAGACAATGAGAAATGGCTATTAGTTGAGTTGACCGATTTTAGTAAAACTCTACCCGAGTTAATATCTGAGATTCATTCTGATGCCCCTGAGAAAAGGCTCATGGAGAAATATGAGGTGGCAATTGGCATCGTAAATTCACTGGTGTCTAAGGGGCTGGTTTCACTATGCGAAATTGCTTGCAGCTCAAATGAGCCATACTCGGTTGAATCTGTAAAGGTGTTAACCAATGATGATTTGGAATTTTTCATTAATGATCCATGGAGTTGGAGAAGCTCATTTTCAAGAGACAATAAATGGCAATATGAGCTAACTCCAACAAAGAAAGGAGAGGCCGTGCTAGATGAAATATTTGCACTCCGAAAAAGCAACTAACAAAGTGCTGCAGCCGACGTCTTACTTTATGCGCCTTTTGCGCAGTCGCTGCGCTCCTATTTTCGCGCAAAACGCGCATAAAGTAAGCCGCCGCTGAGCACGGCGTTAAATAGCATACAAGGAGCGTTCGATATGACATTTAATCTTGGTGACCACATCAATATGTCTGGAAACTGGAATTTCCCGAATAGTGCAACTGGTGTCGTAGCAAAATATCCTCAATACGTAACAGATGCTTGTGGTGAAGAGGGAAGTAAAGATGGATTTACTCGCCAAGTAAGAGGAAAAAATGGGCCGGTAACATTTGTATGGATAAAATTTGATGAGCCTCAAATGGACTCCGATGGCGATGGACCTTATAGAGAAGGAGAGGTTGAGTTAGAGTTCGTTTCACACATTGAGTGTGGAGCTATTTAACAAGGCAATGCAGCCGACATTTAAAGCTATGCACCTTTTGTGTATGTTCGCTGTGCTCACATTTTATACACAAAAGCCGCTCCGCTTTAAATGCGGCTGATTGCGGCGTTATGTGCAAATACGATGATTGAGCTCTTCGTTGGGATAGTGGTAGGCGGGCCAGCACTATTTTTGAATTACTTAAGCCCAGTCGTAACCGTAGCTGTTGAATTTTTCGCTGTGGCGATTCTGGCCTATAGAAAAAAAGGTCTATTGCCATTGTATTGGTGCGGGCTGGTCGTAGGATTCGTGCTAATTGCAGTTCCTATTGGCGCAGCTATAGATAGTTCCTCAGAAGCAATTATCATGGCCCCAATTTTATTTGTAATGCAGATGTTGGTCCCAGCATCAATAGGCTTGGTTGTGGGTAAAGTGGCTCAATTTGCAGTTTATCGCTTAAGGAAAGCACATAACAATCACGGGCAGTGAAGCTCCGGCCCTTCGGGCCTCCGCGGGACGGCTTACCTTATGCACGTTTTGCGCGGTCGCTTCGCTCCCATTTTTGCGCAAAACGCGCATAAGGTAATCCGCCCCTGCCGTGGGCGTTAAGCATTATGAACATTACAGATCAGCAACTAACTAGAGCCATCTATTCGCAATGGGATTTTCAGCAAGCTCTATCTGCTCTGACATTTCTCTTAGAAGATTGTGATTTCGAAGAAAAATATAATAAGGTCGAGTTGCGGCGATTTCGATGCTATGAATCTACAGCTATTATTTCATTTGCACGTCCGTTTGAAATTGCCAGGAGGGGAACAACACTTGGCCTGCGCGCTCTTGGTATAAAGCTGTCTAAAAGTGATTGCGCATTAAGAGATAAGATTTTAGATCTTAGGCGAAAAATTATTGCGCACTCCGCCGAGGAAGAGATGCATTACAGGGTTACAACCTATCCTGTAATTGATGGAGAATTCTTTATCCCTCATTTTCAATTTAATGAAGGGCTACACCTGAGTTACAGCGAGTTGCGAGAGCTTGAAACCTTTTTAAGATGGATTACGGGAAAAATGGGAGAGTTCTTCATTGAATTAGCTCAATCCCAGCCAGAACTGCTCCAAAGATATAAAGAACCAGAATCTCTTCAGCATGCCGAGAGCGAAAATGCTTAACAATGCGCAGCAACGGGACGGCTTACTTTGTGCACTTTATGTGCGGTCGCTTCGCTCCACTGTCGCACATAAATTACACAAAGCAAACCGCCCCTGTGCGCGGCGTTATGTGTAAGGCACGATGAAAAACTTTCAATATCCGTGGTGGGCGAAGGTATACACTTTATGGGCTTCGGTTATTCTGTTTTCAGTTTTAGCCGTAATGGATGTGACTTGGGTCAAATCGGAACACCCTGAAGGGTATGCGCTAATTCTTGCATTGGTAGTAGTTCAGTACTTCTTCACAGAATTCCGAGCACCCTATTGGCCCATATCATCTTCAGACTCAGGCTTATATTTTCATACACGCCAAGAGCGTGTATTTGTTCCGTGGGGTTCGATCGAGTCAATCAAAGAATTTCCCACACAAGACCTTCAGCCCTACGAGTGGCATCAGACGTTTTTTTCTTCAGGCAGCGTAATTTCTACCCAAGACAAAAAAGAATACGTAATTTACAAAAAGATCGATGGATACAGCGACCTAATTGCAGCATGCAAAGAACACACATAACAAATGCAAGCAGAATGTTCCGGCCTTCGGGCCTCCGCGGGACGCCCAACGCTATGCACATCTTGTGCGGGTCGCTGCGCTCCCAGTATCGCACAAAATGTGCATAGCATTGGTCGCCCCTGTTGCGGGCGCTATGCGTAAGACTTACCCTCGTTAGGTAGGCTCGCAGTAATGGTCAAATGATTCGATCAGCACGGAGAAGCGATGCCGCCAGCGTTGTGAAAATCTACAATCATTATGTAGAAAAAACTGCGGCAACATTCGAGACTCAGCCATTAGCCGTGGAGGATATGGCGTCCCGAATCGTAGGCTGCCAAAGGGATAACCTGCCCTGGTTGGTGGCTGAGGATGCTGGTGAGGTAATTGGTTATTGTTATGCGACTAAATGGAAGGGGCGAGCGGCCTATCGCTATTCGGTGGAGGCTTCGATTTATCTGGATGCATCCCTGCTCTCTAGAGGCTGGGGAACAAGGCTCTATGGGCAGCTTCTAAAAGAACTTGAGAGTCTCGGCATCCATGCGGTCATTTGTGGTATTACCCTGCCCAATGCAGCCAGTGTGGCATTACATGAAAAGCTGGGCATGGAGAAGGTGGCGCACTTCAAGGAGGTTGGCCATAAGTTTGGTGCCTGGATCGATGTGGGCTACTGGCAGCGCCTTCTGAATACGGAGGACCGCTAACCTAACCCCTTGGAATCTTTGATCTCAAACTAACCGGTTGGGAAGGATTCGCTCCAGATAGCGGCTATTAGCGGGGCGGCGCGACCAGTTTGGCTTGCCAGAAATAAAGAGACATCAACATAAGGACGGCTGTATGGAATTCATCATCCTGCTGATTATCGTGGTTGCGGTGCTGGTGCTTCCGCTAAAGATGGCCGCGGCCATGATGGGGGCACGCAACACGGGGGCATTCTACTGCCTGTTTGCCTTACTGCTGGCAGTGATCATCCAGCGGGTTGTTGGCAGCATGATTCCAGGTGTATCGGAAGAGCTGGGTTTTTTACTCAGCATTCCTTTGGCCGCGGTGGCTTACATGCTGGTGCTGGGCACCGGCTTCCTGAAGGGCATTTTGATTGCCCTGGTGCAGGGGCTGATCACGGTTGGTGCATTCCTGCTACTGGGTTCGGCATTGGCTGCTATTTAGCTGCATCGGTGCGGGTCACCGGGTCCCGGGCGCCCGCAAAGCAAGAAGGTTTCACTTGGCCTCTGAGACGCTGGCGCCCAGTGGGCCTGGTCCGCGGATGATGGTCAGCACGATTTCACCGACCGGGATGCCAAACTTTGTCAGCCTGGACTCATTGATCAGTACCCGGTCGGATACCAGGTACATGCGGTCATCCACATTCACCTCGATCGTGTCCCCCTTGTAGGGGACTTCCAGCACATAGCGGATAAACATGGCATTACCGCTGACCTGCACCTCAGCATCCCCCACCACATCCTCGGCACGGCCGATGTAGGTACGCACGCCGGGTGTATCGCTTGTGGTGGGGATCAGTTGCCAGTTGCGGAACTGGATTTCTCCATCATCAAATACAAAGCGCTCGGCGAGCAGGCCGACGCCATCATCCCAGCTGCCCTGCAGGTCTGCATTGAAGCGCCGTGTGACCGTACCTGTGCGATCTTTCAGCACGCCGTGGGCAGTCAATGGGCCGAGGAAGAATTCTTCCGGCACCATCTGCGGCTGCTTGTCCTGATAATGCTCGATGCCGGCGGAGCTGCAGGCGACAAGAGTAAGCGCGCACAACAGGGTAAGGATGGGTTTGCTGGCGATCAGGTGAGAAGGCTGCATGACAATTGGGTCCCGGGCACAGTGGCAGTTGAGCATACGCAACCCCGCCAGATGTGGATCAGATGGGAGCGGGGCACGCTGTGTACACCGCTAGCCTAACTCATCAACCCGCCATCAGCCGGCCATGGCCGGGAAATGGCGCAGGTTCACTCGACCGGGAAGCCCGCCGCCTCAAGCCGCTGCCGCAACGGTTGCAGGTGGGAGGCGAACTGCCGCCAGCGGCCCACAGAGCGCCGGTGCATGGGTTGGCGTACCTGCGTTGCACTGGCGGTAGCCGCAGCGCCTGAACTGCGATGGAATTCGAGGCAGGCGGCCTCGAACGGCAGTTCCAGCCTGTCCAGTAATGCCCGGGTCTGCGCTTCCTGGCCCTGAACCAGCTGGTCGTAATTGACCTCGATTAGCCGCTTACCGAGCAAGTTGCGCCAGTGCGCCATTAAGCCGTGATAACCGATGTAGTAGTCCGCCAGTTCTTCCAGTGTGTAGGAAAAAGGGTAGGCATCGGCAAACAGCTGCTTGTACATGGCAAAACAGCTGTCCATCGGATTGCGATAGACATGAACCAGTCGTGCCTGTGGAAAGGCTTTGGCCAGTAGCGGCAGGTAGAGGAAATTGCTCGGCAGTTTATCGGTGAAGAGTGGCGTGGCGCCCCTCAGGTAGACAGTATCCTGTAGATAGAGGTCCGCTGCCCGCTGTAAATCCATCGTCGCCGCCTGGGCGGCGATGTCGGCCCGGAACAGGCCCGGCTGACGGATATTGCTCAGGCGTTTTACCGCCAGAGGCCACTGCGCCAGTTCCCCGAGTGACTCGACGCGGCTGTGGCTTGCAACAATACGTTCCACCAGGGTGCTACCCGACCTGGGCAGACCGAGTATGAAAACGGGCTGAGCGCCTGTTGTATTTTCGGCTTCGGCCGTGTCGCTGAACCAGCGCTGGTCGAACCGCTGGCGGAGCGTATCGAACAGGGCGCGGTCATCACGGAAGTCATATTGAATGCGCTGTCGCTGCAGGGTTGCGCCCTCAGCATAGTGAGCCCACGCATCCTCCCAGCATTCGAGATCTTCGTATTCTTTGGCCAGGGCGTAGTGCAGGTAGATTGCGCGTCCGACATCGTCGTTCCCTGCTTCGAGCAGTGATTCCATCACGGCGCAGTGTTCGCGGCCCTCAGCCCGGCGCGCCTTGGCCAGCTGCCAGTGACTGCGTCCGTGATCCGGCCGGTGCTCGAGCACTCTCTGCAGGTTGCCGATCGCCTCCTGTTTTTGGTCGACAAAAAGTTGAATGGCTGCAGCGTTCGAAAGGATGGCGATGTCATCCGGCGCCAGGGTGGTGGCACGGCTGATTAGCGGTGCGGCTTTTTCCTGCTTGCCGATATGGCTATAAACCGTCGCCAGCAAATCCAGGAGTTTGGCGTTTTCTTGCGCAGGCTGAATACAGCGATCCGCTTCCCGCTCGGCCTCCGCGTGGCGCCCGGCCTGGACCAGGCAGCGGGCTTTCTGTACCCGGGCATCGAAGCGCGCGGGGTCGATTTTCAGCACGGTATCAAAGGCGCGCAGTGCCATGTCGATCTTGCCCGCTTCTGCGGACGCGAGCCCGAGGACCAGATGGGCATCGGCCTGTCGCGGGTCACGCTTGAGAATGTCGATACAGAGCGCGGTGGCGGTTCGCCAGTCCTTACCACTCACAGCCTCGCGCACTTGTCGTAGTGTATCGTCGATATCTGGCTGGACCATGGACTACCTCTGCAAAGGCACCGTTCGTTCGGGTGCGGCACCGGTAATGGACGGAGAACGCATTATATGGGGGATAAAATAAAAAAGGCGGGGTCGAGCCCCGCCTAACGATCCTGTGAGAGGAGTCGGATCAGAACTCGTAAGAAACGCTCAGGCCCAGCGTACGGGGCTGACCCACGTAGTAGAACTGGCCGCGTTCACCGTAACGCTTCTCGCTGCGCACACCCGCGAAGTAGTACTCGTTGGTGACGTTATCCGCGAAGAGGGAGGCGCGCCACTGGTCGAGGCGGTAGTCCGCTGACAGGTTGGCCACGGTATAGGAGTCCAGCGTCTCGTTGTCGAAGTTGTCGCCAATGCTGTTCAGGCGGGTCTGTACTTCGTCCTTGTAGTAAGCGTTGCCGCGCAGGGTCAGCTCACCGGTAGGTACATCGATCGCATAGTCGAAGGCGATGTTGGCCTGCAGGTTGGGCACACCCGGGAAGCTGTCGCCGTCGAAGCCGTCGATTTCCGGCGCATCACCTTTCAGGGCGTGGTCATAGTAGGTAACCCAGCCGCTCAGGGTCAGGTTGTCACTGACCGCTGCCTGGGTGGAAAGCTCCAGGCCACTGATCTCGCCCTGGTTGGCGTTGCCGGTGATATTGATGGCCGCTTCCTGGGACTTGGTCGGTACCTGCAGGTCCTTCCAGTCGATCATGAACACGGCGCCGTTAAAGATCACGGCACCCTGTGCCAGAGTGGTGTGCCAGCCCAGTTCATAGTTAACGGCGGTGTCCGATTTGTAGGCTGTTTCGCTGTCCAGAAGCTGGGGGCCGATGTTGGTTCCGCCGCGACGGAAGCCCTCGGCCATGGTCGCATACAACATGACGTCGTCAGTGAAATCGTAGGCGGCATTCAGCTTGAACACGGTATCGTCGATCTCGCCAGAACCGGCGTCACAATCGGCGTCAGGGCCGGTGTAGAACGGCAGCAGGTAGCAGTCGTAGGCGTAGCTCTCTTCCTGCTGGAAATAGCGCGCGCCGACAGTGAGCTGCAGCTGGTCATTGGCATGGAACGTTGTCTCGCCGTATACCGCACGCTCTTCAAAGGTGCTGTCACTGTAGTGCCAGTATTCCAGGTCACCGGTACCGGTAGGTCCGCTGATCCAGGACAGGTTGTCGATGGCGTATTGCTCAAAGCCCGGCGTGTATTCACGGGCATCCAGCAGGGTGTCGGTCTCCTCGTAGTAGACCCCGGCAATCCAGTCGAGCCAGTCCGGGGAGTTGCCGTCAGTGGACAAGACGCGGGTTTCGTGTACCAGAGACTCGGATTGGTTGTCATCGACGGTGAAGGCAGAGAACTCCGGGAAGTCACAGTAGCCAGACCAGATATCGACACACAGCAGGTCGGTCTGGTCGCGGTTACCAATGCCCTCGTATTCGGCCAGAGAGGTGGTGGAGAAGATTTCGATGGCATCGCTGTTGTAGCCAAACTCCACATTGAGCAGGGAGTCCTTGTTCTCGCGCACTTCCTCATAGCGCAGCGCCGAGGCGAAATCATCACCGGTAAACGCCGGATTTACGGCCTGGCGACCGCCGGCCTTGGAGTCCTGAACGTAGTAGTTGCCCTGGGCGAAGAATTCTTCGGTGGGCTCCCAGCGCAGGGAAACTCGGGCGGAATTGGTTTCTTCCGTGTTGGCATCGTCGATAGTGCGCTCGTCGTTGCTAACGCCGGGCTCGACCAGCACATTTTTGTAGTCCACGAAGCCCGCATCATCGACACGGGTGCCGGAGAAGCGCAGGGCCAGGGTGTCGGACAGCGGCAGGTTGAATACGCCGCTGACTTCGCTGGAGATACCGTCACTCTCACTGTTCTGGTAAATCTCGGTGCTGACAGAACCTTCAGTGAGTTCGGTCGTCGGCTTGTTGAGGATGTAGCGCAGGGTGCCGGCCATGGCGCCGCGGCCATATAGGGTGCCCTGGGGGCCGCGCAGTACTTCGACGCGCTCGATGTCCACCAGCTTGAAGTCGATCAGCAGGGGGGTGTCATTGACGTAGCGGGAAATAATGTCCTTGCCGCCCTGGTTCTCGGAAGCCTCGAGTCCGCCAACATTCATGCCACGCAGGGTCACCAGACCGGTGCTGCGGGGGCCGGCGTCGATCATCTGCATACCGGGGATAAACTGCACCATTTTGGTCAGGTCATCGGCACCGATATTTTCCAGTGCTTCGCCAGTCACGGCGGTAATGTTGTAGGGAATTTCCTGGATCGATTCGGAACGACGGCTGGCCGTTACTACGACTTCTTCGAGCGCTTGGGATTGCTGCTGAGTGCTGTCCTGGGCCTGGACTACCACCGGAACGGCGGTAGTCGCCGCAATCGCCAGAGCGATTAGTTTCTTGTTGTACTTGGTCATAAGGGTACCTTTGACTTCTCGTTGCTTTAATCGTTGTTGTGGTTATTTGGTCTTTTTGAACATCCGAGGGGCGCAGCGTCGCGACAGACCGGATTGGGCCAGTGCAAGCCACGATGTTATGCGAGGGTTGCTTCGCAAAACGGGAGTGCCCACCGCGGGGTAGAGCGGCGGTACGATGGAATTACCGGTGTTTGGGGAAAAATACAGCTGCAACACAGAAACCTGCCTCTGGAGCGAAAATCCTAGGGGGAGTTGGGCAGGCTGGAGAGAAAATCACTGACAGCCCGCTACCTGGCTCGGTAGCGGGAACTCAATTATTGAACCATTCGCTGAGGTGGTAATCGCTGGAGCGCCGGCAGAGCGGATCGCCCATCGCGATAGTGATCTGGTACATGCCGTTATTCTGAGATTGGCTTTAGCAAACTTTTTACTGGAATCCGGCAGGGCACGCAATGCGTCCGGAAAGTTTCTCGGGCGGACAGGCCAAGATAGGCAACTTTTACCGGCGAATGGCAGTTAAGACAGGTTGCGGCCCGCTCCGGGATACTTGACCAGGCGAGCCGCCGGCGGTTCGGCGGCAGTGCTTGGCTGTTCTGGTTCAGCCGTAGGCTTCCAGTGCAGGCTTGCCATCGCCCGGCAGCGGCAGGTCGGGGAGGTCAGCAACCGCGTGCATCAGACCTTCTTTATAAAGCTCCGCGGCCTGCTCTTTTTCGCCCAAGGCGTGCAGTAGCCGAGCCAGTTCCGCCGAGGTGGCGGGGTCGGAGCGCAACAGCAGGCTTTTCTCGAAGGTCTGCCGCGCCTTGCCCCAGAGTTCGTTGCGCAGGCACAGGCGCCCGATGCAGGTGAGCAGATCCCCGTTTTCGCCATACTCCTTCATCCAGCCCTCGGCGACGGTGAGCTGCTCTGTCGCGTCGGCGCCGGTCAGGCAGCCATACAGGCGGGCCAGTTCGGGGCGCCACTCCCGGTTCAGCACCCAGCGCAGGTGCTTTTCTGCCTCCGGGTCATTGCCGCTGTCGTGCAGCAGCTCCGCATAGAGGCTGCGCAGGGTCATGTGGCGCTGCCAGCGTCCGCTGAGTCCCTGCCAGGTTTCGCTGAGCTTTTCCGGGTCCCGACGGCTGGCGGCATCGCGCAGTTGGTGCTGGTAGATCTCGAGCTCCAGCTGCTCCATCTCCTCATCGGGCATGTTGGCGTGCTTCTCGAGCTCGGGCAGCAGGGCCCGGAGGCGATTCCAGTCCCCCAGCCGGTAATAGGCCTCTTTGAGTAGCTGGAGGACGGCCGGATGCTTGGGTTCCACCTGCTTGGCGCGCTCGAGGGAGGCAATGCACTGCTCATAGTGCTTGTCGAGCAGCTGCATGCGCGCCTGGCTGAGGGCTACCGCCAGGCGGGTATCCTCGCCACTGGCCTCGGCCTTGGCCAGCAGCTCATTGGCCTCGTCCCGGTACCCGAGCTCATAGGCACTGCGTGCGGCGGCCAGATAGTTGATGAGCGGCGCGTCGGAGCGCGGTGCGCTTTTCAGTAGCTGGCGGCGGGCGCGGGCCCAGTTGCCCTCCATGAATTCCACCAGGCCGTTGGTAAGCCGGCGGCGGGCGACCCGGGTGCGGCCGAAGCGGATGCGGCTAACGCCACCTTCGACACCGCGCAGCAGGCTGCGCAGAAGCCAGAACACCAGGAACAGCAGCAGTAGCCCGAGGGCCAGGGCACCCACGGCAATCCACAGGTTCATCTCGATCCGCTTGCCCCCCACTGCCAGCAACAGGTAGCCGGGGTAGCTGCGGATCATTTCGGCGAGAAAGGCACCGAAGAGCAGGAAGGCGAGTCCGGAGAAGAGAAAGCGCTTCATGGAGTGTCACCTCCGCGCTCGGCCGGCTCAACGTCTTCGGTCTTGTGCAGTCGCTCGATGTAATTGTGCAGGGCGCTCTGGGAGGCGGCGAGGCTCGGTAGATCCACCTCGATATCCAGTCCGGCTAATTCCTGCAGCTCCTCCGCCAGTACTTCCCGCTGGTGGCTGGGGATACCGTAGTCGACCAGCAGCTTGCGGGCGCGCTGCAGCGAATCCGTGAAGACGGTGCCGCTCTCGCGCAGCAGCGCCAGTTCGGCTTGTTCCATGTTGAGCCGCAGGCTCTGACGGAAGCGGGCCTCACTCTGCGGGGAGAGCAGCACCGGATCGATGTCACCGTCGCGGATGCGGACAGATTCGCGCATGAACTGCAGGAAGTTGTCCCAGCTGCGGGCCATGGGGGCCTGTTCACTGCCTTGCTCATCGGCAATCAACTCCGAGGTATCGCGGGTGGCCAGGTCGAATTCGGGCTGGATGTCCGTGCGCAGCAGCTGTTCTTCCAGTGCCCGCAGGCGCAGGAAGATGCCCTCGCGATCAATATTGTCCACCAGCTTGAGCGCGGTGATGTCCCGGGCCAGTTGCTGGCGCACGGCGTAGAGGTCCGGTAAGTCCACCCGGCGCAGGATGTTATCCACCTCCTCGAGCAGGCCCAGCGCAGCGCGGGAGTCCCGCTCCAGCAGCAGCCGCTGGTTGGCGAGGCGGAGCAGGTAGTCCGCTTCCGCGAGCTGCCAGTCCTGGCGGCTGACATTGCCGAGTTCCCCCAGGCGGCTGGCCTGGGCATTCAGTGCCCGCTGCATGCGGGACATCTGCTGCTGCAGCTCGGCAATCACCCGGTCCTGGCGCTCAACTTCCTGCGCCAGCGCGGCGGCAGCCTGCTCGAGTCGCAATTGCTGGGGTGATGGGCCGGTGCTGGGCTGTTGCGCCGCCAGTGGCTGTTCGCTCTCCGGTCTGGCGGTGGCCGGTATTTCCGCGCTGGGCGGCGGGGGAGAGGCCTCGACGGACTGGGGCTCCGACGGTTCCTCCGGGGCGGCGGCTGTGGGTGCTGTTTGCTCGGGCGCCACCCGGGTGGTTGCGGGCTGCTCACTGCCTGGCAGGCGTGATCGCAGTTCGGCGAAACCCTGTTGCACCTGCGGCACGTTGAACCACGCCCAGGTGCCACCACCTCCCAGGATCAGCACAACTATCAGCAACCACAGCCAGCCGCGGCCGCCTTTTGCCGACCCGGCTTTCTGCTCGGCTTGTTTGGATCCGGAGCCCTTCCCGGCTCCCTTTCCTGCACCCTTGTCGGCGGCTTGCTCGGCTTTGGCGAAGTTGCTCTTGGGCTCAGCTTTTTTCGTGACAGTGGGGACTTTTGTGCTGGACGCGTCGCTCGACTTGGAATTGGCAGATTTTTTATCAGTCATGGCGGCCGGAAAGAGGTGGAAAATGTCGTCAAATTATAGCGAGTTGAGACACGCGATAGTCAAAGTGTGGCGCGCATTTAAAAAAATTTACCGAAAAGGGGCGGCGTAAGCGGCTCATTGACCGCCAAGGCCACGCTCCAGGGCGGCCAGCATGGCATCGTCGCCGGCATTGGTTGCGGCGATCACCCGGGAAAAACCGAGCGCTTTGCCGAGTTCTGCAACCCTGGCGCTGGGACAGACCAGCAGGGCGTCGCGAAGAGCGGTGCTGCCGGTTGCGTCGATGCAGTGCGCCAGGTTCTGCAATGTCTCGCCGCTGTGTACGGCGATGGCGTCGGGTTCCTGGTGGTAAGCAGCCAGTTCATTGGCGGCAGCAGCGGGCAGGGCGCGGTGGTAAAGCTCGCAGTAGCGCACGTCGGCTCCCCGCTGTTGAAGGGTTTCGCCGATCAGCGGCCTGCCGCCGCGGCCGCGAAAGATAAGGACTTTTGCGTGGTGCGGTTGCTGTAGCGCCGGCAGTTCCAGCAGGGCCTCCGAGTCCATGGCTTCGCCACCGCTCTGGCAATGGACTCCGCACGCCTCCAGCGCCCGCGCCGTCGCCGCGCCAATGGCGTAGTAGCTGGGGCCGATGGGGAGCTGCGGCCAGTAGTTATCCAGCCACTCAAAGCCAAACTGCACAGCGTTGCGGGAAACAAAAATGGCGTGCTCGATTTGGTCGAAGTCGAGGATCTGCTGTTTGATCGCCTGCAGGCCGCTCTCGTCGGTGACCGGTTCGATAGCCAGCATCGGGATGCAGTCGGTGTCGGCGCCGGCTGCCTGCAGTCGCTGGCACCAGGCGGCCGCCTGGGCCGCCGGCCGGGTAACGAGAATGCGCCGCTGCTGGAGGTTTTTCTCCACGGTACTCAGACTGCTGCCAGAATCCGGTCGGCGCCATTGGCCAGCAGCTCTTCGGCGACGGCGATACCCATAGCCTCGCCTTCGGCGGCGGGGCCGCGGCGCTCGGCGCGCACCATGTGCTTGCCGTCGGGGCTGCCGACCAGGCCGCGGAGCCACAGTTCGTCGCCGTCCAGCAGCGCATAGCCGCCGATGGGGACCTGGCAGCTGCCATTGAGGCGGCGCACCAGTGCCCTTTCCGCCACCAGCCGGGCGCTCGTCGCGCCGTGGTGCAGCGGTTGCAGCAGGGCTTCCAGTTCGGGATCGCGGCGACACTCAATACCGACGGCCCCCTGGCCACCGGCGGGCAGCAGGATCTCGGGGGCCAGAAAATCGCGGATGCGGTCACGCATTTCCAGTCGCAGCAGGCCGGCTGCGGCGAGGATGATGGCGTCAAATTCACCGCCATCCAGCTTGGCCAGGCGAGTGTTCACATTGCCGCGCAGGAACTTGATCTGCAGGTCCGGGCGCCGCGCCAGCACCTGGCACTGGCGCCGGAGGCTGGACGTGCCGACCACGGCGCCCTCGGGCAGGGCGTCGATGTCGGCGTAGTGATTACTCACAAAGGCATCGCGCGGGTCTTCGCGCTCACAGATCACCGGCAGGTGCAGTCCCTCCGGGAATTCCATCGGCACATCTTTCATCGAGTGCACGGCAATGTCGGCACGGCCATCCAGCATGGCCTTTTCCAGCTCTTTCACGAACAGGCCCTTGCCGCCCACCTTCGCCAGCGGGATGTCCAGCAACTGGTCGCCGCGGCTGGTGAGGGGCAGGAGCTCGACGGTCAGGTGCGGATGGTGCTTCTCGAGCTCGGCGCGGACAAATTCGGCCTGCCAGAGGGCCAGGGCGCTCTCTCGGGTGGCGATGCGGATACGGGAAATGGACATGCTGGAAACTTGGTCGCTTGGGAAATGAGCGGCAATTCTACCAGAGAGACCCCACACCTGTGGCGGGCTTCAGGCGCTCCGGGAGCGGAGCCAGTCCTCGAGGATGATGCGTGCGGCGATGGAGTCCACGGGATCCCGGGCGAAGTTGCCCCGGTGACCGCGCTCGAAGGCTTCCTCCTTGGCGGCGCGGGTACTGAGCCGCTCGTCCACAAACTCCACCGGCAGGCCGGTGCGACCGTGCAGGCGGTTGCCGAACTTGCGTGCCCGCTGGCTCAGCTCGCTCTCGGTGCCGTCCATGTTGAGCGGCAGGCCGACCAGCAGCAGCTTGGGTTGCCACTCTTCGACCAGGCGCTGCAGCTGGTTCCAGTCGGGCTGCCCGTCGCGGGCGGGCAGGGGTGGCAGCTCGCGGGCGCTGTCGGTCACTGTCTGCCCATAGGCGGTGCCTATGGAGCGGGTACCGAAGTCGAAGGCGAGGGCAGTCAGGGGTTTCATACGGCTGGGGGAATTGTGAAAAGCGCAGTGTACACGCGCTCAAGCGGCTTTTCAGTCCGGTGACTCAGTCCAGTGGCTCGGTTCAGTGGCCTTGCGACGAGCCCGCCGGGGCTATGCGTGCCCCGCCTGGGAGCCGATACCGCTGAGGTCGATGCCGTGGCGGGCGGCTGCGGACTGCCAGCGCTTCTCGGTGGGTGTGGCAAACAGGATTTCGGGTTCCGCGGGCAGGGTCAGCCAGGCGTTTTCCAGCAGTTCCTGCTCCAGCTGTCCGCCCTCCCAGCCGGCGTACCCGAGGGCTACCAGCACATCATCCGGGCCGCGGCCAGCGGCCAGGGACTCGAGGATGTCCTTGGAGGCGGTAAGGCTGATGTCTTCGCTGACTGCCACTGTCGAGTCGAACTTCATCCCGGTGCCGTGCAGTACGAAGCCCTGCTCCGGTGACAGGGGGCCGCCCAGTAGCACCATTTCCTCGCCGCGCTGGCTGTGATCATTGAGGGAGAGCTGCTGGAAGACCTCGCGCCAGTGCACCTTGCTGGGCACATTGACCACGATCGCCATGGCCCCCTCCGGACTGTGTTCACAGACAAAGGCGATGGTGTGCGTGAAACGGGGGTCTTCCATGCCGGGCATGGCCAGCAGGAACTGGCCGCGCAGGCTGTTGTGGGTGAGGTCGCTGTCGATGTTTTGTTTGTGCATAGACCCAGTTTAGTGCGGACCGGAGGGGCATCGCTTAACCGCGCGGTTTAGTTGCCCCGGTAGCGGTGGAAAAGCCGGTCATTTCAAAGCGCCAGGTGCGAATGATCTCCAGCCGGTCTGCCTCCTTGCGAATATCCGTGGGGAAAGGCGCGAATGGAGCCGCCAGGCGCACGATCTGTTGTGCGGCATCATCCAGCACCGCTTCGCCGGAGGATTCCAGGATGCGCACTTCCTCCACCGCGCCGGTGGGGAGCAGCCGCACCATCATGCGCAGGCTGCCGGTGATCTTCTGCTGCAGGGCCTCTTCGGGGAAGTTATCGTTGCCGATGGCTTCCACTTTCTGGCGCCATGCGTGCAGGTACTCGGCATCGGCGGAGGCGCGGGTGGCCACTGAGGTCAGCCGCCGCACGCGGGGGCGCTGGGCGATGGTCTGGCGAATCTTGTCCAGGCGGGCCTGCAGGCTGGCAATTTCCGGGTTGGACAGCGGCAGGTCGTTGGGAGCATTGCCCTCGCGTTCCTCGGAGGGCTTGTCCTCGGCGGGCAGCTCGGGTGCTTGCTGGGGGCTCTCGCCGATAGTGGTGATCAGCTGACGGCGCTGTTCCGCCGGGCGCGCTGCCTGCTGCTGGGGCATGGGGTTCACCTCCCGCACGGCGGTATCGGCAATCTCGGCGCGGCGGTTGGTGGAGAGCTCCCGCGGGTCCTCCGCCGTGCCGCTGGCCTCCTGGTTGTGCTGTGCCAGGTAATCCGCATCCTCAGGGGCCGAGGCGGTGTGGTGCTGGGCCAGGGTGACTTCCAGTGTCGGCGGTGCCTGGCGTCCCTCCGGTGCAGTGAAAGCCACACCAAAGATCACCAGGGCGTGGAAAGCGCCGGCGAGAAAGAGCGCAAACACGAAGCGATCGTGCTGGGCGGCCTGCAGGTGGTTCGGTTTGGCGGTGGAAGTCATTATTGGTTTTTGGTTACTGCTCAATTTACCGCGATAAGCCCGCTTGGCGGGTCAGGGGGGAGTTTACCCCTTTTGCGCGAGCCGGTCTGTGATGGCGCTCATCAGCAGGCCACCGATATCCGTCCCGAATGCCGCATCGATTTCCCGCACGCAGGTCGGGCTGGTGACATTGATCTCCGTCAGGTAGTCGCCGATCACGTCGAGGCCCACAAACAACAGGCCCTTCTCCTTCAGGGTCGGCGCCACCTGCTCTACGATCCAGCGGTCGCGGTCACTGAGGGAGCGCGCTTCCCCTCGGCCACCGGCCGCCAGGTTGCCGCGGGTCTCACCGGCTTCGGGAATGCGGGCAAGACAGTAGGGCACCGCTTCACCATCGACCACCAGGATGCGTTTATCGCCCTGCTTGATCTCGGGGATGTAGCGCTGTCCCATGATCTGCTTTTGCCCGTGCTCGGTGAGCATCTCCAGGATTGCGCCAAGATTGGCACCATCGGGCTTGCAGTGAAAGACCCCGCTGCCGCCCATGCCGTCGAGGGGCTTGAAGATCACGTCCCCGTGGCTGGCGTGGAAGCTCCGCAGGCGTGACATGTCACGGCTGACGATCAGTGGCGGGCAACACTGGGGGAAGCGGGTGGCAAAAATCTTCTCGTTGCAGTCCCGCAGGGACTGGGGCTTGTTGACCACCAGTGTGCCCTCAAGCTCGGCAGCCTCGAGGATGTAGGTGCTATAGACATATTCGTTATCGAAAGGCGGGTCGACACGCATGAGCATGGTATCCAGCTGCCCGAGTGGCATCGGGGTAGCGTCACCAAGGGCAAACCAGCGCTCCGGATCGTCGAACACCTGTAGTGGGCGGCCGACGCCCATGGCCCGCCCGCCATCGAGATACAGGTCAGACTGCTCAAAATAATAGAGCGTAAAATTGCTGCGCTGGGCCGCCTGTAAAAGGGCGAGTGTGGTGTCTTTCTTGAAACTGATATTGGCGATGGGATCCATCACCACGCCGAGTGTTTGGCTCATAGCGTGTTCCGTGCTGGCTAAAAAAACGACAGGCGGCAGTGCCGGGGTCGGGATAAGGTAAGAGCTGGCCGCCGGCGGTGCAACCATTTGCCTGGCCTGGTGCTTCCGATCGTGAAGGTCGCGATTGTGCAGCTCCCGCCCGCGTGTCAGGTAGATTCAGTGTGGCTTCTGTGATAAAAGTTGCCACTGTTGTGCGACCTTGGCGAAGGTGCCTGCCGTGAACAGGGCAGGCAGTCACTGGCGGGGCCAGTCGGCGAGGCGCCCAGACCCCGAACGCGGTAAACAATAAGGGTCCGCGAGACGAGCGGACGCGGGGCCCGAAAATAAGTAAACAGGGGATTCAAGAACACTATGGAGTTGAACTGGGAAAGCCTGACGGTAATGGTGATCGACGATAGCAAGACGATTCGCCGCACCGCTGAAACCCTGCTGCAAAAAGCCGGGTGTACCGTTGTCACTGCGACGGATGGTTTCGATGCACTGGCGAAGATCGCCGACTCGCGCCCCGATATCATCTTTGTGGACATCATGATGCCGCGTCTTGACGGCTATCAGACCTGCGCCCTGATAAAAAACAACAGCGAGTTCCGGTCCACGCCAGTTGTCATGCTGTCGAGCAAGGACGGTCTGTTTGACAAGGCCAAAGGTCGCGTCGTTGGTTGTGATCAATATCTAACCAAGCCGTTCAGCAAGAGCGAACTGCTGGGAGCAATCTCAGCCCACGCCAAGCCGCATCACGCGGCCTGAACGATTGAAGACAAGTTGTACCCGTTCTCCGCTTCCGGCGTAGAATGGGTCGGTTGTGTTGCTGCGCTGGGGTGCAGTGACTTGCCGGTGGTGTCTTCGCGGATGTCGCCGGCTGGATAATAAATAAGAAAAGAAGGACGGGCGGGCAGTGTGTCTCGGATTTCCGAAGGGCGCTCCCGCAGATAACGACAACACATAACTGCCACACCCTGGTGTATGGCGGGCCATCAATGTTGCGGGGAACCAATGGCACGAGTACTCATTGTTGACGACTCTCCTACCGAGACTCACAAGCTCACCACCATTCTGGAAAAAAACGGTCACGCGGTGATCGCAGCCACCAATGGGGAAAACGGTGTGGACGTGGCGCGACAGCAGCGCCCTGACGTCATCCTGATGGATATCGTCATGCCGGGGCTGAACGGCTTCCAGGCCACCCGTCAGTTGAGCAAGGACGGGAATACCAACGGCATCCCGATCATTATCGTGACCACCAAGGACCAGGACACCGACCGTGTGTGGGGCATGCGTCAGGGTGCCCGGGCCTATCTGACCAAGCCGGTGGACGAAGGGAAGCTGCTCGGCACCATCGAGGAGGTGTTGGCTTAGGCCGGCCATATTTGCTGTGCAGTCAAAAAAGACTCCTTATCTCGCGCTGGTCGAAATGGCCAGTCGCGCCAAGACGCAGGCTGCTGGCCTGCCCGGCCGCCAGGAGGTCAAGCCTTACTGGAGCGGTGTTGGCTTTTCTCTTCTCGGGCACAGGTTCGTCGCGCCCATGGACGACGTGGCGGAATTGCTTGAGGTGCCTCAGCACACTTTTATTCCGGGCGTGCAGCCGTGGGTGCGCGGCGTTGCCAACGTTCGTGGCCGCCTGCTGCCGCTGTTCGATTTGGCGGCGTTCTTCGGCGGTCATTTGCGGGGTACGCGGCAGCAGCGCCGTGTTCTCGTGATCGAGCGCGGGAAGGTGTACGCGGGGCTGATTGTGGACGAGTTGCACGGCATGCAGCATCTCGCGCTGGAGTATGCCGATCACGCCCCCGGAGACCTGATGGAGCCGTTCGCCCCGATGGTGAACGGGCAGTTCAAGTTGCAGCAGGATCGCTGGCTCGTTTTCGATATGCACGCGCTTCTCAATGATTTTCAGTTTATGGACGTCGCTGTTCACTGACAGCGCGCCTTCCCGGTTGCTCCCGCCGGGTTTTTCAATGGGGGTGGCAGACGCTGTCAGGTGATCACTGAGGCGGTGGTTCCTGAGGTGCTCTGCGGGTAAAGCGTTAAACACACAGTGGTGACAAAAAAGAATTGGCCTGAGAAACAGGTCCGCCAGGAGTAAACTATGAAAACAGGCTCCCAGAGTTCCTTTTCCGCGCTGCGCAGTAACCCTGCCGCGTTGTTTATGGGTCTGCTGGTGCTCGCCACGCTGGCGGGACTGATCGTCAGTATCTACCTGGTGCAGACCCGGGGTGACCGAGACAAAGACTACCTGCAGCAGGTCGCGGAGCTTCGCGCACTGTCCTACCAGGTGGTTTCCTACGCCCCCGCAGCCACCGCTGGTGACGAGCAGGCCTTCGCCGAGCTCGAGCAGGTGGTACGCCAGATGAATGCCACCTGGGGCGAGCTGCAGAATGCCGACGAAGGCACCCGCGACGCACTGAGGGCTGAACTGGCGAACTACAGCGAGATCTGGCGTCAGGTGCGTGAGCAGGCCGACACCATTATTGGCAACAAGGACTCGATCATCTTCCTGAACGATGTGGCGAGCACCCTGAACGACTCGCTGCCGGAGCTGCAGGCGGAGCACAACAACATTGTGGAGATCCTGCTGGCGAATAACGCCCCGGCCAACCAGGTCGAGCAGGCCCAGCTTCAGGTCTGGCGTGCAGAGCGTATCGGCCGGAATATCGACAAGATGCTGCAGGGTGGTGACGACGCGGAGGACGCGGCCGACCAGTTCAACACCGATGCGAGCCTGTTCGGTAAAGTGGTTGAGGGCATGAAGAGCGGTGACGTGGTGATGGGTATCTCCCGCGTGACCGACGACGAGGCCCGCCAGTCCCTCGAGGAAATTACCGAGCTGTTTGAATTCGTAAGTTCTTCCGTCCGGGAGATCTTTGAAGCGACTCCGGCCCTCTTTGCCACCCGCCAGGCGGCGGACGGCATCATCGCCTCCTCGCCGGAATTGCTGGAAGCGCTCAACACGCTCAACGACCGCATCGTTAACCTCTCCACCGAACGCCAGCCGAATAACCAGACCATCGCCATTATCGCGGTGGTGTTCGTGGTGCTGATCTTCGGCATGATGATCGCGGCCTTCTCCGGTACCCGCCGCAGCCTGCGTGAAGAATCAGAAACCAACGAGCGTAACCAGCAGGCGATTATGCAGCTGCTGGACGAACTGGCCGACCTGGCCGATGGTGACTTGACCACCACCGCGACGGTAACCGAGGCGTTTACCGGTGCCATCGCCGACTCCATCAACTACACCATCGACCAGCTGCGGGTACTGGTAAGCCGAATCAACAATGCGGCCCAGGAAGTATCCACCCTGTCCCAGGATACCCAGCAGACCGCACTGCACCTGGCCGAGGCCTCGGAGCATCAGGCCCAGGAAATTGCCGGCGCTTCCGCGGCGGTGAATGAAATGGCCGTGACCATTGACCAGGTATCTGCGAACGCCGCCGAGTCCGCCCAGGTAGCCGAGCGCTCGGTACAGATCGCGAGCAACGGTGCCAAGGTGGTACAGAACACCATCAAGGGCATGGACACGATTCGCGAGCAGATCCAGGACACCTCCAAGCGGATCAAGCGCCTGGGTGAATCCTCCCAGGAAATTGGCGATATCGTTAGCCTGATTAACGACATTGCCGACCAGACCAACATTCTCGCATTGAACGCCGCCATTCAGGCGAGCATGGCCGGTGACGCCGGCCGGGGCTTTGCGGTGGTAGCGGACGAAGTACAGCGCCTCGCGGAACGCTCCGCTGCTGCGACCAAGCAGATCGAAGGCCTGGTAAAAGCGATTCAGTCCGATACCAATGAAGCGGTAGTGTCGATGGAGCAGACCACCACTGAAGTAGTGCGTGGTGCTCGCCTGGCCCAGGACGCCGGTGTGGCGCTGGAGGAAATTGAAGGCGTATCCACCAACCTGGCCGCCTTGATCCAGAACATCTCCAACGCGGCACGCCAGCAGGCCTCCTCCGCGGGTCACATCTCCAACACGATGAACGTGATTCAGGAAATTACCTCGCAGACATCTGCCGGTACTCAGGCTACCGCCCAGTCCATTGGTAACCTGGCAGAGACCGCGAACGCGCTGCGTGAATCCGTTGCCGGCTTCAAGCTCCCGAGCGACGAGGCAGGTGTGGAAAGTGGCGATTTGTACGATGTGGAACTGCCGGAAATGGCCGAGGACGAGTTCCCCATGCTCGATGGCGAAGCCGTCGAAGAGGAGCACGGCCGCGAGGAGCGGGCCCTGGCCTGATCGGTGCGCCCGGAGCGCGGTGTGGTTCACCGCTGCACATCCGGGCAAGCGCATGACGCTGGCCTGCGCCTCTCGCCGGGCCGTGTCGGAAACCCGCGTACAGACAGATTTACTGAGGACTTGGCGTGAGTCACGACAATCCCAATTTTCAGGCCCTGGATTGGCTGGCCGGTGAAATCAATGAGTCGTTGACGCAGGCGCGCCAGCATCTCGAGCATTTCGCTGCAGAAGCGGATGGCGACGCCAGTTTGCTTCAGAGTTGTCTGGCGCTGATCCACCAGGTCCACGGCAGCCTCCACATGGCCGAGCTCACCGGCGCGGCCATGTTGGCCGAGGAGATGGAGCAGCTGGTTCAGGCGCTCGCTTCCGGTGTGGTGGAAAATAGTGAGGAGACCCGCGAATTCCTGATGCGGGCGCTGCTCGAACTGCCGCTGTACCTGGAAAAGGTCGCTTTCCAGCGCCGCGATAATCCGGTGCTCCTGCTGCCGCTGCTGAATGACCTGAGGGCCGTGCGCCGCGAGCGCCTGATTACCGAGGGTGCAATCTTCGCGCCCGACCTGTCCCCTCTCGATCGCGCCACGGGCAAGCGCCAGCCCATCACAACGGATAATGCGCGCCTACAGGAGCTGGTTTCCAAGCTGCGCAAAATGTATCACGTGGCCGCAGCTGGATTGATTCGCGATGTAAACAGTGGCGAAAACATCGCCTACCTGAAAAAAGTCTGCGAGAAGATGTCGCTGCTGTACAGCGGTAGTGTTCGCCAGCCGCTCTGGCAGATTCTCCAGGGTATCTTTGCCGCCGTTGACGCCCACCAGCTGAGCGTGATGCCGGCTTTGCGTCAGTTACTGCGTCGAATCGATGTGGAGTTCCGCCTCCTCCAGGGGCGCGGTGCCGCGGTACTGGATGCCCAGCTCGATCGCGACCTGGTGCGCAACCTGCTCTTCTATGTCTATCTCAGCGGCCCGAATGGAACGCAGCGCGAATCCCTTTACCGCACTTTCGCGCTCGATCGCGCGGTGCCCGGAACACCGCGGCCGGATACCGGTGATGCACTGGCGATGGGGCCCGAGGCCCTGGGGACTGCGGTAGCAGCCCTGCGGGAGGAGTTGCGGACACTACGCGAGGCCCTCGAACCCGAACTCGCGGGTGGTGAGCGTGCGCCCCTCTCTGAGACCGCCGCGGTAGCGAAAAGGATTGCTGACACCCTGGGTGTGCTGGGGCTGGAAGATCACCGCACCCGTGCGCGCAGTGTCTACGAGGCCCTGCGTGATGCCTCCCGCAGTGAGGCGCCCGATGACCTGCTTATGCTGGCGGCCGGTGAGCTGGTCCAGCTGGACTCGGCCCTGCAGTCTGCGATGAGCCGGAATAACCGGACCGACAACAGCCAGCCCCTGATGGGTGATGCGACCGAGTCGGTTTTGCGAGAGGCCCGCGCCGGCCTGGAGCATGTCAAGGAATCCGTCGTCGAATATATTGCCAGTCACTGGGATTCGGGTTACCTGAGTCAGGTACCGGAGCGTCTGCAGGAAGTGTGCGGTGGCCTGGAAATGGTCGGTTACCGCCGCGCTGCAGAAATCGTCAATGCCTGCCGTCGCTATATCAGCGAGCAGCTGATCAGCGCCAGTGCCCAGCCGGATTGGAAACTGCTCGATACCCTCGCCGATGCCATCACCAGCGTTGAGTATTATCTCGAGCGCCGCGCTGAGGGCGTCGAAGATGCAGACATGCTGCTCGCCCTGGCCGAGGACAGTGTGGCGGCATTGGGCTTTGCAGTGTCCGGTGTGGAGGACCCGGTGCTGACGAGCACCGAAGGGGCCTTCGAGTCGTCACCGGAGCAGTCAGAGGAAGATGATGCGCTTGCCGGTTTTGACATGGAACTGGAAAGCGCCGATACGGAAGGCGCGAACACTGGAGAGGAATCCAGCTGGTTTGCTGCCTCCGATGAGTCGGGGTCGTCCGATATTGCACAATCAGCCGCTGCCGCAACGGATTCCAGTGCCGATGGAGAGCCAGCGAGTCCCGAAGCTCCCGCGGAGGCGCAATCCAGCGGGGCGGAAGAAGACGATGACGAAAGCCTGATCGATGACGAGATCATCGAGATTTTCCTCGAGGAAGCCGGGGAGGTGCTCGACACCATCGCCGAGTACTTCCCGCGCTGGGCGGCCAATTTCGGTGATGAAGAAGCCCTGGTGGAATTCCGTCGCGGTTTCCATACGCTGAAAGGCTCCGGCCGCATGGTCGAGGCAGCGGATATAGGCGAGCTGGCCTGGGCAGTTGAAAACATGCTCAACCGGGTCATTGACGAGAGTGTCAAACCGCAGCGCGCCCACGCTGAGCTTGTAGAACAGGTGCGGCAGAAGCTGCCCTCCATGGTCGACGCGTTTCGTCAGCGTCAAGCGGATCCGGATCCGGCGCGCACCGCGCAGCTGGAGTCCTGGGCACAACAGCTCTCCCGCGGGGAAATACCATCCGAGCTCGAAGCCTCCAGTGCTGACGTGCCGGAGCCCCAGGCTGCAGATCAGGACGCGGCGGAAGAGATCGACCAGCTCTGGGAAATCTTCGCCCAGGAGGCAGAGACACACCTCGCGGTCGTGGCCGAGTTCCTCGATGAAATGCGCGAGTGTGCCCCCGTCTATGGGGTGCCCTCCGATCCGCTGCACCGGGCGCTGCACACGCTCAAGGGTTCCGCCCATATGGCGGAGGTGACGCCGGTCGCCCAGCTGATAGCGCCTCTGGAACGTTTTGCCAAAGAATTGCGTACCTATCAGGTGCCCATCGATGAGGATATCTTCGAGCTGATCAGCGACGGTGCAGAGTATGTGCGCACCGCGCTGGGTCAGATTCGCGCGGGCGAGGCACTGGAAATCGAGAAGTGCGAGCAGTTCCTGGCCCGGGTGGCTGAATTGCAGGAGCGCGCGGTCGGACACCTGATCCGGGAGCGGGAGGCCAACGAGCCCCGGGCCGTGGATCCGCAGCTGCTGGCAGTGATCATGGCTGACGGTATGAAAGTACTGTTGGATGCGGATCAGATGCTGAATCAGTGGCGTTCCAACCCCGATGACACCGCGCTGCTGGAGCCGATGGCCGAAGAGCTGCAGGTGTTGCAGGAGGCGGCCAGTCGCGCACAGCTGCCGACGCTTGCCGACCTGTCACAATTACTGCTTGCCGTGTACCGCAAGGTGATTGAAGGGCGGCTGGAAGCGGAGCCCGCGCTCTGGGCTTCACTTGAACAGGGTCACAACGAGCTGCTGGATCTGGTGGACGCGGTCGCCGCCGCACAGGATCTGCCGGAGGTCAGCGAGGCGGTCGAAGAGGCGCTGCGCTACCTGGTTCAGGATGAGAGCACCGCTGTCAGCGATGACGATTACGACTGGGCGGAGCTGGGGATCGACAGTGCCGATCTGCCCACTACCGATGACGCTGGGCGCTGGGCGGTGGAGGCCGAGACGACCACTCCGGTTTCCGACACCCGCGACCGGGAGCTGCTGGAAGGCCTGACCCTTGATGGTGAGGCGGGTACGGATAGTGCCGATCACCAGCGTGCGGACGCAGTCCTGCTGGATGCCGACGGGGAATCGCTCACGGCAGAACCAGAGGCTGGTGACAGGGACAGCCAGTTTGATGATCTGAACTTCGATGATCTCCTGTTGGCCGAAGAGGTCGTGGAGCAGACAGATAACGGCTCGCCCCTCACGCCGGACGCGGAATCGATTGCTGCCGATGGTGATGAAAACCAGTTTGGTGAGCCGGTAAGAGCGCCGCAACCAACGGCGGCCAGCGCCGGTGACTCAGCAGCTGCAGAGACATCAGAGGGCTCGGGGGAAGACCCGGTAATGGTCGGGCCTGACATTGAGGCGCTGCTGTCTGACATCGACCCGGACGTGGTCGAGGTGTTCATGGAGGAGGCAGGTGACCTCATCGATGAACTTGAGGAATTGATTCAGGCCTGGGAACAGGACCCCTCCGATACCAGTCAGGCGGAAGCACTGAAGCGTGTCCTGCATACCTTCAAGGGTGGCGCCCGTATGGCGGGCCTGATGGGGCTGGGCGAGGTTGCGCATCGCTTTGAGACGGTGATCGAGGGCATGCAGGGCACGGCCGAGCCCTCCGCGGAATTTTTTGCCGATGCCCATGCGATTTACGATCGCCTCGCCGGGGGTGTAGAGACGGTTCGTGCCTGGATGGCAGGAAACGAGCAGGAGGCCTTTGGGCTGCTGCTCTCCACTCACTGGGCCGATGACAAGCTGGCCGAGGACGCCAACCCTGTCGACTACGGCATTGAAGCCCGTGATCCAGAGCCAGAGCTGCCTGAAGCAGACTCGCAGAAACCAGTGCGGGAAACCGCTGAGCCGCCGCGTGGCAGTGATGATACTGCTGCGCCGGAGACGCCCGTTGACCGCGCGGATGATGGTGCTATCCAGGAATTGATCCTGGCGAAGCGCAGCGGCAACGTGCTGCCGTTCGTCCGTAAGGATGGTGGCATCAAGCCCCAGGAGAGCAGCAGCCCGAGTCGGGGCCAGCCGCAGGAGATGGTGCGGGTGGCCGCGGAGCTGCTTGAAGAGCTGGTCAACCTGGCGGGTGAGACCTCGATTTCACGGGGCCGCCTCGAAGAACAGGTGAGCGATTTTGGCCTGGCGCTGGACGAGATGGACATGACGCTGCAGCGACTGAACGAACAGTTGCGCCGTCTGGACCTGGAAACCGAAGCCCAGATTCTCTTCCGCCAGGAACAGTTGGCGGAAAAGGATGATGACTTTGACCCGCTGGAAATGGACCGCTATTCGTCCATCCAGCAGTTGTCCCGCTCGTTGATGGAGTCCACCTCGGACTTGCTGGAACTGCGTTCGACCCTGGGCAATAAGACCCGCGACACGGAAACCCTGTTGCTGCAGCAATCCCGGGTCAACACCGAGCTGCAGGAAGGTCTCATGCGCAGCCGCATGGTGCCCTTCTCGCGGCTGGTGCCGCGCCTGCGCCGTATCGTCCGCCAGGTGAGCGCCGAGGTCGGCAAGCAGGTCGAGCTGGTCTTCTCCAATGTCGAGGGTGAACTCGACCGCTCGATGCTCGAGCGGATGGTGGCACCGCTGGAGCACATGCTCCGCAACGCAGTGGACCACGGTATCGAAACCCCGGCCGAGCGGGTTGCCGCGGGCAAGCCTGAAAAGGGCCGTATCACCGTCGCGCTCGAGCGCGAGGGTAGTGAGGTGGTGTTGACCATCAGCGATGATGGTGCCGGTATCAACCTGATGAAGGTGCGTCAGCGGGCCGTGGAGAGCGGCCTGATGCGGCCGGACGCCGAGCTGTCGAACAATGAAATTCTGCAGTTCATCCTGCAGGCCGGTTTCAGTACCGCGGAAAAGGTGACCCAAATTTCCGGCCGCGGCGTGGGTCTCGATGTGGTCAGCGCCGAGATCAAGCAGATCGGCGGTGCCGTGCATATCAATTCCCAGTCGGGGACCGGTACCGAGTTCGTGGTGCGCCTGCCGTTCACCGTATCGGTCAACCGGGCCCTGATGGTGCGCATCGGTGAGGATCTGTTCGCGCTGCCGCTCAATACCATCGAGGGTATCGTCCGGCTCAGTCCGTTTGAGCTCGAGCATTACTACCGCTCCGCTGAAGCGAGATTCGAGTATGCGGGAGAGCCTTACCAGGTGAACTACTTCGGCACACTGCTGCAGTCTGAAGCGCAACCGAAGCTCAGTGTCGAGGACATGCAGCTGCCAGTGCTGCTGGTGCGTTCCGAGGGCCATGCCATGGCCCTGCAGGTGGACGCCATCATGGGCAGCCGCGAGATTGTGGTGAAGAGCCTGGGTCCGCAGTTTGCCGCGGTTCAGGGTGTTTCCGGTGCGACAGTGACTGGTGACGGTACCGTGGTGGTCATTCTCGACGCCCACGCACTGCTGCGTCGCCAGGCTGCGCAGCTAGCGCGGCCGGAAACGGCGGCGCTGACACTGGAGCCGCAGCAACCGGCTCCCCAGGCGCAGCCGGCGGAAGAGCGCCAGCAGACCGTAATGGTTGTGGATGACTCGGTGACGGTGCGCAAGGTAACCACACGCTTCCTTGAGCGTGAGGGTTATATCGCCGTCACGGCGAAGGACGGTCAGGATGCGGTGATCCAGCTGCAGGACATGAAGCCAGACCTGATCCTGCTGGATATCGAGATGCCGCGCATGGATGGTTTCGAGGTGGCGCGGCATATCCGCTCCAGCAGTACCCTGCGGGATATCCCGATCGTGATGATTACCTCGAGGACGGGTAAAAAACACCGGGATCACGCCCTGTCACTGGGGGTTAACCAGTATCTCGGCAAGCCCTATCAGGAGGAGGTGCTCCTCGCAGCGATTCGCGAGCACCTGCCGGAGCTGGCGGAGCACTAACCGTGAAAAAAGAGAGTGTGTGGCAATGAGTGGAGTACAAGCGCTGCCGGTGGATGTGCCGAGAGAGGTGAGCAGCCTGTTCCTGCCCCTGGCGGACGGGCAGCTGCTGGTCCCCGTGGATACATTGTCGGAAGTCATTGCGGTGCAGACGCCGGTTTCTGCCTATGATGCCCCGGATTGGTATCTGGGTGAGTTGAACTGGCGTGAACAGCGATTACCGCTGGTGTCATTCGAGGTCCTGCGTGGCGGCTCTCTGGCGATGGCCAGTAGCACTGGGCGCATCGCCGTACTGAATACCGGCAACCCGGACGGGGACCTGCCTTTTCTGGCCCTGATGCTTCAGGGTACGCCGCGGCTTGTCCGTGTGACCCAGGAAGATTTGGCGGGGAGGGATAAAGACTGCAGCAGTGGTGAGCTGATGCATGTGGCACTTTCCGGAGAAGAGGCCGTGATCCCCGACCTCGAGGCCCTCGAGGCCGCCTGTCTCAAGTACCGCAGCGCTCGCTAGACGCTACGCCGATCGCCTGAGATTGTCAGGGGAAAGCAAAACGGGGCCATCAGGCCCCGTTTTTTGTTGCGGTGTTGTTGCGCTGCGGCCCTCAGAAGAGCTCTTCCGGCAGGGACTCGCGCTCCCGCTCAGGTTGTGCGTTGTCCGGATCACGGTCATTGGAGTAGACAGGGGCAATGGAGCGGTAGCTCTCCCTGCCGGGAACCCGGTCGGCACGGAAGACCTCAAACATGCCGCCGCCGGAGGTGCGCCGGCCGGTGTTGGGGTTGATACGCACGGTGACGATATCGTCAGGCTGTGGCAGGTGGCGCTCGGGCTGACCCTCCAGGGCTGTCGTCATGAAGTCGATCCAGATTGGCAGGGCTGCGGAGCCACCGTACTCGTTTTTGCCCAGCTCGTCATTGGAATCGAAGCCGACCCAGGTGCTGGTGGCGAGGTGAGGGCTGTAACCGGAGAACCAGGCATCGCGCGGTCCGTTGGTGGTACCGGTCTTGCCGGCGATGTCACCGCGCTTCATGGCCAGCGCCTTGCGGCCGGTGCCCTTCTTGATCACGTCCTTCAGCATCGAGTCCATGATGAACGCCGTCTCCGGGGACATGATTCGCGGGGCGCGCGGGCGGGCCTGCTCACCGGACTCGCTGTAGACCGGGCTCACATGCAGGGTGCGGAGATCGACGGGCTCGTCGGTCGGTTCGATGGCGGCCGCCTCCATCTGCACTTCCTCAAGATCCAGCGGCTCCCGCTGTAGCTCTTCGGCGCCCGGTTCCGGGCAGTCGCGGCAGACCGTCAGCGGCAGGGCCTGGTAGACCGCATCGCCGTTCACGTCCAGCACCCGATCCACCAGGTAGGGCTCGACCCGGTAGCCACCGTTGGCAAACGCAGCGTATCCGCGAGCGACTTCTACCGGTGTCAGCGCAGAGCTACCCAGGGCAATGGTCAGGTTGCGGGCGAGCTTGCTGCGCTCGAACCCGAAGCGCTCGGTAAAGTCGAGCGCATAATCGATACCCAGAGCCTGCAGCAGGCGAATGGAAACCAGGTTGCGCGACATATACAGGGCTTTGCGCAGTCGGGTCGGGCCGAGGAAGGTGCCGGAGGAGTTTTCCGGGCGCCACACATCCTGGAGGTTGGTTTCCTCAAAGATGATTGGCGCGTCATTCATCATACTGGCGGCAGTGTAGCCGCGTTCTATTGCTGCGGCGTAGATAAACGGCTTGAAGTTGGAGCCGGGCTGCCGCGCCGCCTGCGTGGCACGGTTGAAGTGACTCTGACGGAAGTCGTAGCCACCCACCAGGGCGCGGATAGCGCCGTCCTCCGGGGCCAGTGACACCAGCGTGCCCTGTGCCGCCGGCACCTGTGCCAGGTGCCATTCCTCGCGCACCTGTGGCTCATCCAGCGGCGCAGCGGGTTCGCCGGGGTCGGCAAACGGGTCGGCGCCCCGGGGAGGCTCGGCCTCCTCGCTGGAGGCTTCAGCGACCAGATTCTCGTCCTGGGGGTCTACTTCTACGCGGCGCAGGCGGATGACGTCACCCGGTGCAAACATCTCATCAGCGGATTTGAGGCGCGGGCCGCGGGAGTTCTCCGACAAAAACGGCCGGATGGTGTCGAGGCCGTTTTCCCAGGGGACCTCGACTACGCGGCGATCTCCCAGCTGCACCTGCAACTTCTTGGGTTCCACTGCGGTAACGACGGCGGGCTCGAGACCGCCGAGGACCGGGATCTCGTTCAGCAGGTCGACCAGCTGGTCGCTGTCCTGCAGCAGTTCCGGGTCCAGCCGCTGTTCCGGTCCGCGGTAACCGTGGCGACCGTCATAAGTCTCCAGGCCCCGCTGCAGAGCTTCCTGCGCAGCCTGCTGCAGGCGGCTGTCGACAGTGGTGATGACCTGGTAGCCATCGGTATAGGCGCTGTCACCGAAAAGCTCGACGGCCTCCTTGCGGGCCATCTCGGCGATATAGGGCGCGTCCATGTCCAGGTCCCGCGGGTGCGGGCGGGCGGTGACCGGTGCGGTGATGGAGTTCTTGTAGTCCGCCTGGTCGATATAGCCGAGATCCAGCATGCGGCGGAGAATCCAGTTGCGCCGCACCAGGGCCCGGGACGGGTTAGCCAGGGGGTTGTAGGTGGAGGGCGCTTTTGGCAGGCCCGCCATCATCGCCCACTGGGCCAGGTTGAGCTCGGCGATATCCCGGCCGTAATACACCTGGGCTGCGGCCTGGAAGCCGTAGGCGCGGTTGCCGAGAAAGATTTTATTGATGTAGAGCTCGAGAATCTCGTCTTTGCTGAGTTCCCGCTCGATTTCCAGGGACAGCAGGATCTCGTTGAACTTGCGCACGAAGCGCTGTTCGCGGCTCAGGAAGAAGTTCCGTGCCACCTGCATCGTCAGGGTGCTGCCACCGGACTGGATCGAGCCGGTCTGCACCAGTTGGGATGCCGCCCGCATCAGGCCCTTAATCGAGACGCCCTTGTGGGAGTAAAATCCGTCATCTTCCGCGGCGAGAATCGCCTTGACGAACATTTCCGGCGTCTGCTCGATGCCAATGGGGTTGCGGCGCTTCTCGCCGAACTCGCCGATTAGCTTGAGATCCTGGGAGTAGACCCGCAGTGGCGTCTGCAGGCGAATATCTCGCAGAGTCTCCACGGAGGGCAGGCCTGGCTTGAGGTACAGGTAGATGCTGGCAAAGGCCATGGCTGCGCCGGCGGCCCCCGCCAGGGCGAGCCAAACCAACGAAAACAGGCGGTTGCGGGCTTTTTCGGACATTTAAGGGTGCTTCTGGTTTACGTCTGAATCAGATCGGGTGAATAATTATACGAATATTGTGCGCTGATACCTATGCAATTGCCGGTTGCAGCTGTAATTTAAAGTGCTATAACATCAAATCTTCATAACCCACGGAAAAGATAAGAAAAATGGGGATGCTCCCTTTTCTCAACAAGGGCCCGAAGGCCATGCTGGGGCTAGATATTAGCTCTACAGCGGTCAAGTTACTGGAGCTAAGTCGCAACGGTGACAAATACCGGGTCGAATGTTATGCCGTAGAGCCTTTGCCCCCCAATGCGGTGGTCGACAAGAACATCAATGACGTGGGTGCGACCGCGGAAGCCATTCGCAAGGTGGTGCGTCGGTCCAAGACCCGCCTGCGCCAGGCTGCAGTGGCGGTTTCCGGTTCGGCGGTGATTACCAAGACCCTGGAAATGGCGTCGGACCTGAACGAGGATGCCCTCGAGGCGCAAATCGCCCTGGAAGCCGACCAGTACATTCCCTACCCCCTGGACGAGGTCAACCTGGATTTCGAGGTGCAGGGCCCGTCCGACAAGGGCGAGGGGCAGGTCGAAGTGCTGCTGGCTGCCTGTCGCAGCGAGAACATCGAGCAGCGGGTCTCGGCGCTGGCTGAGGCCGAGCTGCAGGCTGCGGTGGTGGACGTCGAGGCCTATGCCATCGAGCGGTCCTACACCCTGATGGAGCGCCAGTTTCCGCCCCAGGAGCAGCTGGTCGTGGCCGTGATTGATATCGGCGCCACCATGACAGCGCTCTCAGTGCTGGTGGACGGCAAGACGGTCTACACCCGCGAGCAGCTGTTCGGCGGTCGCCAGCTGACCGATGAAATCCAGCGCCGTTACGGTCTCTCTGCCGAGGAGGCCGGGCTGGCCAAGCGCCAGGGCGGCAGCGGCCTGCCCGACGACTACTACCCCGAGGTGCTGGAACCGTTCCGCGATGCGGTGGTGCAGCAAGTAACCCGCTCCCTGCAGTTCTTCTACTCCTCAACTTCCTACAGCGACGTGGACTACATCCTGCTGGGTGGTGGTGTTGCGGCGATGGACGGGCTTGCGGATTTGGTGGGCGAGAAGCTGGGTAAGCCGACCCTGGTGGCCAACCCCTTCCAGGACATGACCGTGGCTTCCCGGGTCAATCGCCAGGCGCTGGCCAATGAGGCGCCCTCGCTGATGATTGCCGCGGGCCTTGCCATGCGCGAGAAGGAGTACTGAGTATGGCCAAGATTAACCTATTGCCTTGGCGCCAGGAATTTCGCGCTCAGAAGCAGAAAGAGTTCCAGCAGGTCGCAGCGCTGGTGGTGATCGCCGCAGGCGTCGCCGTTTTCCTGTGGATGAAAATGGTCGACGGCCAGATCGGCAACCAGAACGAGCGCAACCGATTACTGCAGACCGAGATTACCGCCCTGGAAAAGCAGGTCCGCGAGATCAAGGATCTGAAAAAGCGCCGTCAGGAGCTCATCGATCGGATGCGGGTGATTCAGGAGCTGCAGGGTAACCGGCCACTGTCAGTGCGCTATTTCGATGAAATGGTCCGTGCAGCCCCGGAGGGCCTCTGGCTCACCGGCCTGAAGCGTGGCGGCAAAACGGTAGAGATTACCGGCGTGGCCGAGTCCAATAACCGCGTTTCGTCATTTATGCGCAATCTGGATCAGAGCGAGTGGTACGAGTCTCCCAACCTGACCGGTGTTACCGCCAAGCCAGAGTTCGGCGAGCAGGCCAGCGCCTTCCAGATGACCGTGACGGTAAGCGGGCGCAAGAAACAAGAAGACGAAGAACAACAAGAACTAGCGACAACCGCTAATTAAAGGGTCCAAGCCATGGCGTTGGAGGATACGCTCAAACAGCTGAATCAGCTCGATATCAACGATATCGACTTTTCACGCGTGGGTGTCTGGCCACTGGCCGGGCGTATTGCATTGCTGATAATCATTGCGCTGGCACTGGTTGGCGGCGGTTATTACTTTCTGATCGGCGACCGCTACCAGCAACTGGAGTTTGCGGCGAACAAGGAGAGGGAGCTTTTCACAAAGTTCGAGAAGAAATCCTTTGAGGCGGCCAACCTCGACGCCTATCGCCAGCAGCTGGCCGAGATGGAGGAGACTTTCGGGACGCTGCTGAAGCAGTTGCCGAAAGACACCGAGGTGCCGGGCCTGCTGGAGGATATCGACGAATATGGTCGCGGCAGCGGCCTGACGATTCAGAAGATCGCCCTGGAAGAGGAGCAGGTCGGTGAGTTCTATGTGGAGCTTCCGATCCGTATCGAGGTTCAGGGCGGCTACCACGAATTCGGGGCTTTCGTCAGCGGTATTGCCGGCATGCCCCGTATCGTGACCTTGCACGATTTTAATATCGATACCAGCAAAGACGGCGGTGCGCTGCTCAATATGGTCATCAATGCCAAGACCTACCGCTATAAAGAGCAGGGGGAAGAGGGATGATCAGACTGTTTGCTCTCGCGCTAACCGCTGTAGCCGTGGCCGGTTGCAGCCTGGATTCGAGCCACAGTGATTTGCGCCAGAAAATGGCTGCGGTCAAAGCCAAGCCGAAAGGCCAGATCGAGCCGATCCCGACCTTTACGCCCTACAGTCCCTATGTCTACAGCGCGGCTGCAGAGCGCAGTCCGTTCACGCGTCCGGTACTGGACTCAGAGCAGCGAATCGTGGGTCGGCGGCTGGACGTGGCACCGGATAGCGATCGCCGCAAGGAGCTGCTGGAGCGATTTAATTTTGATGCGCTGTCCATGGTGGGCACGCTGTCACGGAGCGGCCAGATTTGGGCGCTGGTTGACGACGGTGAGGGGGGGATTCACCGGATTACCGTCGGCAACTATCTGGGCAAGAACCACGGTCGCGTGGTGAGTGCCTCTGCTGCACAGGTTGATGTACTGGAAATTGTACCGGATGGCACCGGTGGCTGGATCGAGCGGCCACGGGCGCTGACTTTGGAAGAGAAGGACAACCAATAATGATGAACAAGCAACTCGCCAAAGTAATGGCCGCCGCAAAGGCGTTGTTGCTGGCTCTGGCATTGATGCCCGCGGTATCCCTGGCACAGGCCAATCAGCTCAACGATATACAGTTCTCCGAACTGCCGGGAAACCGCGTCCAGTTGCGGCTGAGCTTCAGCGATGTGCCTCCGGAGCCCACCGGTTACACCATTGAACAGCCCGCACGCATCGTCATGGACTTCGCCGGCGTCGAGAGTGTGCTGCCGCAGAAAAAATATTCCCTGGGCATTGGCGGTGCCCGCAGTGCCGTGGTGGTTTCCTCCGAGGACCGCACCCGCCTGATCGTCAATCTGGACCAGCTGCCGGTGTACACCAGTGAGCGCCAGGGCAACCAGGTGGTGATGGAGATAGGTGCCGATTCTGCTACGACCGCTTCCGTTGCCGCGGCACCCGCACCAGTGCAGCAGCCCAGCGAGAATCTGAGCCTGGGTGGTCAGAGCCGCTTCCAGGCTGCCGATAACGTGGCCATCAGCAACATCGACTTCCGTCGCGGTGAAGCCGGCGAGGGTAAGGTCATCGTGAGCCTGAGTGACCCCGCAGTGAATATCGATGTGGAGCGCACCAAGGGCCGCATTCTTCTCACCTTCCTCGGCGCCGACCTGCCGGAGTCCCTGCGTCAGCGTCTGGATGTCACCGACTTCGCCACCCCGGTGAAGTCCATCACCGTGGACTACGATGGCCGCAACACCGTGATTTCGGTGGATCCGGCCACCGGCGACTACGACTACCTGGCTTACCAGGCGGATAATCAGTATGTACTGAGTGTAAAGCCGCTGACCGTGGCCGAGGTGCGGGAGAAGCGCCAGGAGTTCCAGTTCTCCGGCGAGAAGCTGTCCCTGAACTTCCAGGACATCGAAGTGCGCTCCGTACTGCAGCTGATCGCAGACTTCACCGACCTCAACCTGGTCGCCAGTGACACTGTCACCGGCCGCATCACCCTGCGTCTCGACGGTGTACCTTGGGACCAGGCGCTGGAACTGATCCTCAAGGCCAAGGGCCTGGACAAGCGCCAGGACGGTAACGTGATTATGGTGGCGCCGGCGGCCGAGATCGCCGAGCGCGAGCGGCAGGAGCTGGAGGCCCGCAGGCAGCTGGAAGAGCTGGCACCGCTGCGCACCGAGTATATCCAGGTACGTTATGCAGATGCCCGCGAGCTGTTCAGCCTCTTCTCCGGCCAGCAGGGTGGCGGCGGTGGCGGCTTCAACCAGGGCAATTTTGCCGGCGGCCGTGAAGATGACAGCGAACAGCGCAGCATCCTGTCCCGCCGTGGCAGTGCGATCGTTGACGAGCGCACCAACACCATCATCCTCACCGACACTGAAGAGAAGATCGCCCAGTTCCGTGACCTGATCGCCGCCATTGATATCCCGGTACGCCAGGTGATGATCGAGGCCCGTATCGTCAATGCGAATACCGACTTCCTGCGTGAGCTGGGTGTGCGCTGGGACTACAGCGAAGACCACAACATTGATGATGATGCCATCGGCATTGGTGGTGGTCGACAGGCGGCAGATTTCCGCGAGGGTGACGGCGCCATTCCAAGTGTGGATGCCCCGCAGGCCATCTTTGACCCGATGCTGGTGGACCTGGGAGTCGCCAACCCGGCGGGTAACATTGCCTACGCAATCCTGAAGGAAGATTTCTTCCTCGGCCTCGAGCTCTCCGCGCTGGAAGATGTGGGCAAGGCGGAGATCGTGTCGCAGCCGAAAGTTGTGACCGGTGACAAGCAGGAAGCCAACATCGAATCCGGTGTGGAAATCCCCTACCTTGAGGCGACTTCCTCCGGTGCTGCGTCGGTGACCTTCCGCGAGGCGGTATTGCAGCTGAACGTAACGCCGCAGATCACCCCGGATAACAACATCATCATGGACCTGGATATCAACCAGGACAGCGTGGGCGAGCTGTTCACCGACCTGGTGACCGGCTCTCAGATTCCCTCGATCAATATCAACTCTCTGCAGACCAAAGTGCTGGTGAGCAATGGTGAAACCATCGTGCTCGGCGGTATCTTCGAGAGTCAGGCCATCGAGGGGGAGACCAAGGTGCCGCTGCTGGGTGATATCCCCTACCTGGGTAACCTCTTCAAGCAGACGGTGCGCAGTGACGATCGCCGTGAACTGCTGATCTTCATCACCCCGCGGATCATGGAAGACGATTACATCTACAGCAAGTGATCAGTCGTTCTATCTTTCTGGTCGGCCCCATGGGGGCCGGCAAGTCCACTATCGGCAAGTTACTGGCAGCCCAATTGCGGCTGCCTTTTGCCGATTCCGACAAGGTGCTCGAAGAGAAGACCGGTGCCGATATCCCCTGGATTTTCGATGTCGAGGGGGAGGCCGGCTTCAGGCGCCGTGAAAGCGACACGTTACGCCAGCTGTGCGAGGGGCCAGTGCAGGTCATAGCCACCGGCGGCGGTATTGTGCTGCGGGAGGAAAACCGTCGTCTTCTGCGCAAGCATGGCCTGGTCGTATACCTGCAGGCCAGTATCGACCAGTTGATGGAACGGACATCCAAGAACAGCAACCGCCCCCTGCTGCAGGTCGCGGACCCCCGGGCCCGGATTATCGAGCTGGTGGAGGAGCGCGACCCCCTCTACCGCGAGGTGGCTGATCTCGTCTGCGAAACCGACTATTGCACGCCCAAACAGGCGGCGATACGGGTGGCAGAGAGGCTTTCGGAAGCCAGTTCTACGGATTGATCCCACCCGGCAGGGCTCCAGCCTGCCTCGCGATACCTCCAGGGTCGCACCTATCCAAAGCTATTAGATGGAGAGTCTCATGAATCGCCTCACGGTCGAACTGGGAGAGCGCAGCTATCCAATCCTGATCGGTCAGCACCTTCTCGCTGATGCCAGCAATCTGGCGCCCTATATCCGTGGCCGACAGGTGATGGTGGTCAGTAATGAGACGGTCGCACCGCTGTATCTGCAGAAGCTGCTGGCCGGGCTGGCGGGTTGTGAGCTGGAACGGGTGGACCACCTGGAGTTGCCGGATGGCGAGGCCTTCAAGAACCTGGATACGCTCAATCGGATTTTCGATGCCCTGCTGGAGCGGCGCCATAATCGCAGCACGACACTGATTGCGCTCGGCGGCGGGGTTGTGGGGGACATGACAGGTTTTGCCGCTGCCAGTTACCAACGGGGTGTCGATTTTATTCAGGTGCCGACCACCCTGCTGTCTCAGGTGGACTCCTCTGTCGGCGGCAAAACCGGGGTGAACCACCCCCTGGGCAAGAACATGATCGGGGCCTTCTATCAGCCGCGACTGGTGCTCGCCGATATGGACAGCCTGTCAACACTGCCACCTCGGGAGTTCAGTGCCGGTGTTGCCGAGGTGATCAAGTACGGCCTGATCTGCGACAGCGAATTCTTCGGCTGGCTCGAAGCCAACATGGGACGTTTGATGGCGCGGGATCCTGAAGCGCTGGCCTTTGCGGTGGAGCGCTCCTGTCGGGACAAGGCCGAGGTGGTTGCCGCGGATGAGCGTGAGTCGGGGCGCAGGGCGATTCTTAACTTCGGCCATACCTTCGGCCATGCCATTGAGGCTGTGCAGGGTTACGGTCAGTGGTTACACGGGGAGGCGGTGGCCGCCGGCATGGTCATGGCAGCGGAGCTTTCGCGGCTGCGCGGGGATATTCCCGTGGCACTGGTGGATCGCATCCGCCAGCTGCTGGCTGCCGCTGAACTGCCTGTCAGCGCTCCGGAGGCGATGACCGTGGATGAATTCCTGGATGCCATGGCGGTGGACAAGAAGGTCATCGACGGCAGATTGCGGTTGATTCTGCTGCGGGAGCTGGGTGAGGCAGCAATTGTCTCGGACTGCAGTCGGGACCTGATCTCGGAGGCCCTGCTCCGCTGCGGCGCGGTATGACCGCATGCTTGCTTTTATCCAGTCGCTGAGGACTATTTGACAAAAGCGGTCGCAAAAAGAAGATAAATCGGTTTTTTGCATGCCATCCAGAAGAATAGACTGTCTATTCTTGCAATTCCAGATCGACGCCAGTAATATTGCGCGCCCCTCGGAGAAAACCGGGGAATAGAAGCCAGAATAAAAAAGCCCCTTTGCGGGCTTTTTTTGTCAGTGAGGCAGGGTCGTGGCAAACGCGACCGGCCCCGCGAATCAGAAATTGGGGATTGTTGCGGATCTTGCGGTAGGCGGCATCGCATAACCTTGTCAGCCCCGGGCTGGCTCTCGCACCTCTCCTTTCTCTCTCTTCGCCGGGGCCCGGCATTACAACGATGAGGAATTTTATGGGTAGCGGTCTGTATCGGTTGGATGAGTTCAAGGACAACTGTGGTTTTGGCCTGATCGCACACCTGAAAGGTCAGGTGAGCCACAAGCTGGTGGAGACGGCGATCGAGTCGCTCACCTGTATGACCCACCGCGGCGGTATCGCCGCCGATGGTAAAACCGGCGATGGCTGTGGCCTGTTGCTGCAGAAGCCGGATGCATTCCTGCGCGCCGAGGCCCGCGAGCAGTGCGGCGCTGAACTGACCGACCAATACGCCGTCGGCGTCATCATGCTGCCCCTCGACGACCAAGAGGCCCAGGCCGGGCGAGATATCCTTGCCCGCGAGCTTGAGGCCCAGGGACTGCGTGTTGCCGGTTGGCGCACCGTGCCGACCAACCCGGAATGCCTCGGTCCGATCGCCCGGGAATCCCTGCCGCGCTTTGAGCATCTGCTGATCAATGATGCCGAGCAGCCCCTCGGCGAAGCCAAGTTCAATGCGCGCCTGTACGTCGCGCGACGCAAAGCGGAGCAGCAGCTGGCGGCGGGTGTGTACATTGCCAGCCTTTCCGCCCAGGTCGTTTCCTACAAAGGCCTGATGATGCCCGCCGACCTGGCGAAATTCTTTCCGGAGCTGGCGGACCCGCGCCTGGAAACTGCGATCTGCGTTTTCCACCAGCGATTCTCCACCAATACCATGCCGCGCTGGCCGCTGGCGCAACCATTCCGCCTGCTCGCCCACAACGGCGAGATCAACACCATTACCGGTAACCGCAACTGGTCCGTGGCTCGCACACCGAAGTTTTCCAGCCCCCTGCTGCCGGAACTGGCGGAGCTGGCGCCACTGGTCAACCGTGAGGGCTCGGATTCCTCCAGCCTCGACAACATGCTGGAGATGCTGATTGCCGGAGGTATGGAGCTGCACCGTGCGGTGCGCATGCTGGTGCCGCCGGCCTGGCAAAACGTAGAGAGCATGGATCCCGACCTGCGCGGTTTCTACGAATACATCTCCATGCATATGGAGCCGTGGGACGGCCCGGCAGGCCTGGTGATGACGGACGGCCGCTACGCCGTCTGCACCCTGGATCGCAACGGCCTGCGCCCGTCCCGCTGGGTGATCACCAAGGACGACATCATCACCGTCGCGTCCGAAATCGGTGTCTACGACTACAAACCCGAAGACGTGGTGGCAAAGGGCCGCCTCGGCCCGGGCCAGATGCTGTCGGTGGATACCCAAGAGGGCAAGCTGTACCACACCGCCGATATCGACAACATGTTGAAGGCCCGCCAGCCCTACAAGCGCTGGCTGAAGGACAAGGCCCGCCGCATCCGCTCCACCCTGGTGACGGCTCCGGTGGACAATAATTTCTCCTATGAGCAGTTCAAGGTTTACCAGAAACTGTTCAGTTCCTCGCTGGAGGAGCGGGATTCCGTGGTGCGACCGATGGCCGAGGCTGGCCAGGAAGCGGTCGGTTCCATGGGGGACGATACGCCGATGGCGGTGCTGTCCCGTCACAACCGCACGATTTACGACTATTTCCGCCAGCAGTTCGCCCAGGTGACCAATCCCCCCATCGACCCGCTGCGGGAAACGGTGGTCATGTCCCTGGAAACCTGCGTGGGCCGGGAAAAATCCGTTTTCGAGGAAACGCCGGAGCACGCGGATCGGGTGATCCTGTCCTCGCCGGTACTGTCCCACATGAAGTACACGGCCTTGCTGGAGCTGGATCGCCCCGGCTTCGAAGCGAAGATTTTCGACCTCAATTTCGATCCCGCCCAGCACGACCTGGAGGCGGCCATTCGCCAGCTTTGCGCCGATGTGGAAGCATCGGTGCGTGCCGGCACGGTACTGGTGGTGTTGTCGGACCGCGACATCCAGCCGGACAGGCTGCCGATCGATGCGCTGCTGGCTACCGGCGCGGTACATCATCACCTGGTGCACGCCGGCCTGCGCTGTGACTCCAATGTGATCGTCGATACTGCGAGTGCCCGGGATGCGCACCAGCTTGCCTGCCTGGTTGGCGTGGGCGCGACGGCGGTACACCCCTACTTCTCTTACAGCATCATCAACCACCTGATCGAGACCGGTGAGCTGTTGCTGGATGCGGCGGAAGCACAGAAGAATTATCGCAACGGCATCATCAAGGGCCTGCTGAAAATCCTCTCCAAGATGGGGATTTCCACGGTGGCGTCCTACCGCGGCGCACTGCTGTTCGAACTGGTGGGCCTGTCCCGTGACGTCGTGGACTTGTGCTTCCCGGGAGCGCCGACGCGAATCGAGGGCGCTGGATTTGCTGACCTGCAGGTGGATACGGCCAAGCGTGCAGAGAGCGCCTGGAAAGCGCGCAAGCCGGTATCGCCGGGCGGCCTGCACAAATACGTCCACGGTCAGGAATACCATGCGTTCAACCCGGACGTAGTCATGACCCTGCAGCAGGCGGTTCGCACCGGTGATTACGCTATCTGGCGGGATTACGCCGAGCTGGTCAACCAGCGCCCGGTGGCGACCCTGCGTGACCTGCTCGGATTCCGGGACAACCTGGAATCCATTGCCATTGACCAGGTGGAGCCGGCAGAGAATATCCTGCGCCGTTTCGATTCGGCGGCGATGTCTCTCGGTGCCCTGTCTCCGGAGGCCCACGAGTCCCTGGCCCAGGCCATGAACCGCCTGGGCGGCCGCTCTAACAGCGGTGAGGGTGGCGAGGACCCGGCGCGCTTCGGTACCGACAAGGTTTCCAAGATCAAGCAGGTGGCCTCCGGTCGCTTCGGAGTTACCCCGCACTACCTGGTGAATGCCGAGGTATTGCAGATCAAGGTCGCCCAGGGGGCGAAGCCGGGTGAGGGCGGCCAGTTGCCCGGTGGCAAGGTCAACGAGCTGATCGCGCGGCTGCGCTACTCGGTACCGGGGGTGACCCTCATTTCGCCACCGCCGCACCACGATATCTACTCCATCGAAGACCTGGCCCAGCTGATCTTCGACCTGAAGCAGGTCAATCCGGATGCGCTGGTTTCCGTGAAACTGGTTTCGCGGCCGGGCGTGGGCACTATCGCCGCCGGTGTCGCCAAGGCCTATGCCGACCTGATCACTATCTCCGGTTATGACGGCGGTACCGCTGCGAGCCCGATCACCTCGATCCGCTATGCCGGCTCTCCCTGGGAGTTGGGTCTGGCGGAAACCCACCAGACCCTGCGCGCCAACGACCTGCGCGACAAGGTCCGCGTGCAGACTGACGGTGGACTCAAGTCCGGCCTCGACGTCGTCAAGGCAGCCATCCTCGGCGCCGAGAGCTTCGGCTTTGGCACGGCGCCCATGGTGGCGCTGGGGTGTAAGTACTTGCGTATCTGCCACCTCAACAACTGCGCCACCGGTGTCGCCACCCAGAACCAAGATCTGCGCGACGATCACTACATCGGCACCGCGGAAATGGCGATGAACTTCTTCCGCTTCGTGGCTGAGGAAACCCGCGAGTGGATGGCGCGCCTGGGCGTGCGCTCGCTGGAGGAACTGGTGGGGCGCGTGGACCTGTTGCAGGTGCTCGAGGGCCAGACCGACAAGCAGAACAAGCTCGATCTGTCGCCGCTGCTGCATACCGACGCACTGCTGTCTGAAAAGCCGCAGACCTGTCAGCAGCCGCAAAACACGCCCTGGGACAAGGGTGAGCTGGCGGAGCGGATGGTGGCGGATATGCTGCCGGCCATCGAGAGCCTGTCCGGCGGCGAGTATGAGTACACCGTTACCAACTGTGATCGCTCCATCGGCGCCCGCCTGTCCGGTGAAATCGCCCGGCGTCACGGTAACCAGGGGATGGTGGACGCTCCGCTGAAAATACGTCTGACCGGTGTTGCCGGGCAGTCATTCGGCGTGTGGAATGCCGGTGGCCTGGAGATGTATCTGGACGGCGATGCCAACGACTACGTCGGCAAGGGCATGGCCGGCGGCAAGCTGGTGATTCGTCCCCCTGCGGGAAGCAGCTTTGCCTCCCAGGACACCAGTATCGTCGGCAATACCTGCCTGTACGGTGCCACCGGCGGCAAGCTATTCGCCGCCGGGCGCGCCGGCGAGCGTTTCGCCGTGCGCAACTCCGGTGCCTTCGCTGTGGTTGAGGGCGCAGGCGACCACTGCTGTGAATACATGACCGGCGGTATGGTGGCGGTGCTCGGAAAGACCGGCTTCAACTTCGGTGCCGGTATGACCGGCGGTTTTGCCTATGTGCTGGACCTGGAGCGGGATTTCTTCGACAAGTGCAATCACGAGTTGATTGAATTGCGGCGCATCAGCAGCGAGACCCTCGAACCTAACCAGAGCCACCTGCGCGAGGTGATCGAGGAGTACGTCGCCGAAACCGGCAGCGAATGGGGCGCGGAGCTGCTGGACAACTTCGACGATTACCTGAGCCGCTTCTGGCTGGTAAAACCCAAGGCGGCGAGTCTCGCCGGCCTGCTATCCGATGTGCGCAAGCGTGGTGAGTAAGGGGTAACGACAATGACTCAGCGACTGAACAATGACTTCCAGTTTGTCGATGTGGGCCGGATCGATCCCGCCAAAAAGGACATCATCACACGCACCAACGAGTTCGTAGAGATCTACAACCCGTTCGGGAAGCGCCAGGTTGCCAGCCAGGCGCACCGCTGCCTGGACTGTGGCAATCCCTACTGCGAGTGGAAATGCCCGGTACACAACTACATTCCCAACTGGCTGCGCCTGATCGCCGACGGCAACATCATGGAAGCGGCCGAGCTCTGCCATGAGACCAATACGCTGCCCGAGGTGTGTGGCCGCGTCTGTCCGCAGGACCGCCTGTGCGAGGGTGCCTGCACCCTGAACGATGGCTTCGGTGCGGTGACCATCGGCAGTGCCGAGAAATACATCACCGATACCGCATTCGCGCTGGGCTGGCGCCCGGACCTGAGCCATGTGAAGAAGACGGACAAGCGCGTCGCCGTGATTGGTGCCGGTCCGGCGGGCCTCGGCTGTGCCGATGTACTGGTGCGCAACGGTGTGCAGCCGGTGGTTTTCGACAAGAACCCCGAGATCGGTGGCCTGCTGACTTTCGGCATTCCCGAGTTCAAGCTGGAAAAGCGCGTGATGCAGCAGCGTCGCGAGATCTTTACTGACATGGGTATCGAGTTCTGCCTCAACACCGAGGTGGGCCGGGACATCAGTATCGATGAGTTGCTGCGGGATTACGATGCCGTGTTCATGGGCATGGGTACCTACAGCTACATGAAAGGCGGCTTCCCCGGGGAGGATCTGCCCGGAGTCCATGACGCACTGCCGTTCCTGATCGCCAATGTGAACCGCAACATGGGCTGGGAGAAACACCCGGAAGAGTTCATCTCCGTCGAGGGCCAGCGCGTGGTGGTTCTCGGTGGTGGTGATACCGCCATGGACTGCAACCGCACCTCCATCCGCCAGGGCGCCCGCAGCGTGACCTGCGCCTACCGCCGCGATGAAGAAAATATGCCCGGTTCCCGCCGCGAGGTGGCCAATGCCAAGGAAGAGGGAGTCCGCTTCCTCTTCAATCGTCAGCCGGTAGAGATTGTTGGCGAGGGGCAGGTGACCGGCGTCAAAGTGGTCACCACCGAGCTGGGTGAGCCGGACGAAAACGGCCGTCGTCGCCCGCAGGTAGTGGCAGGCTCCGAAGAGATTATTCCCGCCGATGTGGTATTGGTGGCTTTTGGCTTCCGTCCGAACCCGGCCGACTGGTTCGGTGAGCAGAATATCGAAGTCGCCGACTGGGGTGGCGTGGTCGCGCCGGAAGAGCAACGCTACAAGTTCCAGACCAGCAACGAGAAGGTCTTTGCCGGTGGCGATATGGTGCGCGGTTCCGACCTGGTGGTAACCGCCATCTGGGAAGGTCGCCAGGCTGCGGAGGGTATCCTCGACTACCTGGATGTCTGACCTGCCGGTGAGCCAATAGTCGAAGGGGGGGGCAGTGCCCCCTTTTTTTGGTGCGCGAGACCCGCAGACGGCTCACCATAAATCCGGGTCGTCAAAGCCCTGCGGGGAGAGAGGGGCGGGCTGATCGCTCGCGATTCTGTCGACTCCGGACGGTCGACTGACGAGGGGAGGGCAGGCCAAACCTGATCGTTTGTGCCATCTCGCGTCCAGTCCTGTTTTCCCCCGCAGCACCCCGCTACAATAGCCGCCTTTTTAGCCAGCCCGTGGTAACCATGTCCGACGCCAAGCCCTCTGAACTGAAGAACGACCGTTTCCTGCGCGCCCTGCTGCGCCAGCCCGTTGACCGCACCCCTGTGTGGATGATGCGCCAGGCGGGGCGCTACCTGCCGGAATACCGGGCCACCCGTGCTCAGGCGGGAAGCTTTATGGATCTGTGCCGGAATACCGAGCTGGCCTGCGAGGTAACCCTGCAGCCGCTCGAGCGCTACGACCTGGACGCCGCCATCCTGTTCTCGGATATTCTGACCATCCCCGATGCCATGGGACTGGGGCTCTATTTCGAGGAAGGCGAAGGACCCAAATTCCGCAAGCCGGTGCGTACCGAGGCGGATATTTGCGGGCTCGAGGTGGTAAAGAGCGAGTCCGATCTGGATTACGTGATGAATGCGGTGAGCACGATCCGCCGTGCCTTGAATGGGCGGGTACCGCTTATTGGCTTTTCAGGTAGCCCCTGGACGCTCGCTACCTACATGGTCGAAGGCGGTTCGAGCCGGGATTTCGCCCGTTGCAAGGAGATGCTCTACAGTCGACCGGAACTGATGCACCAGCTGCTGTCCGTGCTGGCTGATTCGGTGACGGACTACCTGAATGCCCAGATCCGTGCCGGCGCCCAGGCGGTTCAGATTTTTGATACCTGGGGTGGCGCGCTCAGCCACGGGGCCTACCGGGAATTTTCCCTCCAGTATATGGAGCGTATCGTCGGTGGCCTGATCAAGGAGGCCGACGGCCGGCCGGTACCGGCCATTCTCTTCACCAAGGGCGGCGGTCAGTGGCTGGAGGCGATGGCGGAGACTGGTGCCTCTGCGCTGGGTCTCGACTGGACCACCGATATCGGCACCGCCCGCGCCCGTGTGGGCGACCGGGTGGCGCTGCAGGGCAATCTGGATCCGGCTGTACTCTATGCCAGTCCAGAGCGTATCCGCGAGGAGGTGGCTTCTGTCCTGGCCAGCTTTGGTCGCGGGGACGGTCACGTGTTCAACCTGGGGCATGGCATCACGCCGAAGGTGGATCCCGAACATGCACGGGCCATGATCGACGCGGTGCACGAGCTGTCTCCGAAATACCACGTCTGACGGCTTGTCTGCTTGAAGGGGAGTGAAAATAACACCAAAAGTGTGATGGGTGTCACACTTACGGTGTGCGCTGGGCGTTAGACTCTGATTCCATACTGACGCAGTCGTGGTATAAATGCGTGTTGCGCCTCGTGTCCCAGCCCGTGGCGGATATCGACGAATAAATAACCAACAAAAAAGCATTTCCCTCCGTGGCGATTGAACAAGCGAAAGTTTATGTAGAAGATCTGCAGCGCGGCATGTTTGTGTCGCGCCTCGATCGCCCGTGGACGCGTACCCCGTTTGCCCTGCAGGGCTTCTACATCCGCGACCTCGAAGAGATCCGCCAGCTGCAGAAATACTGTCGCTATGTCTACGTGGACGTGGTCAAGACCGTGGGCGATGTGGGCGTCAAACTGCGACGCATCAGTCAATCTGCCGCCGCGACCGCGGAGAAGCCCAGGGGAGTGCGATCCTCCCGCGGTCCGGCCACACCGGCACTGATTCCCTGCCGCCCGGTCCAGGTGCAGCGCGACGCCTACCCGCAACCGGTGCCCGCCCGCAAAGAAGCTGCCAAGGCCGAAAAACTGTACCGGGAGATCGCACAGGGCCTGGACGCGGTCGGGTCCCTGATCGGTGAGCAGCGCGCGCTGCCGCTGCGCAAAATACAGGGCGCGATGGAGCAGTTGGTAGACAGCATGCTGCGCAGCCCTGACGCGTCTGCCTGGCTCGCCCGGATTCAGGAAAAGGACGAGCACACCTACCGTCATTCTATTCGCGCTGGCATCTGGGCCGTGCTCTTCGGTCGCCATATTGGCCTGCGCCGTCAGGACCTGATCCGGCTGGGGCTCGCCGCGTTGCTCAAAGACGTGGGCAAACTGCTCCTTGACGACGAGGTGCTGCAGGCCGTCGAGCGCAACCCCCGTCAGGAGCTGGAATACCGCAAGTTTGTCGGCCACAGCGTGGAGCTGTTGTCCCGAGATCCGCAGTTGGATCCCGAGGTGGTCAAGATCGTCCAGTGTCACCGCGAGCGTCACGATGGCAGCGGCTATCCGGCTGGATTGCGCGGCGACAAGATCCCTGTGCTGGCCCGCATGTGCGGTATCGTCACTTTTTACGACGAGGCTACCAATCCCCGCGGAGCCCGTTTCCCGGTGGCGCCCTCCCGCGCTGTGGCAGAGCTCTATGACCTGCGGGGTATCTGCTACCAGGAGCAGCTGGTGGTGGAATTTATCCAGGCCATTGGCCTCTATCCGACCGGGACACAGGTGGAGCTCTCCACCGGAGAGGTGGCGGTCGTGCTGGAGCAGACATACCGCCGCCGGTTGAAGCCAAAGGTCATGGTGGTACTGGACCGGGACAAGCAACAACTGCCTGAACCGCGCCTGCTGGACCTGGCCGCTGACGACGACCGCAAGGAGCGTCTTGTGGAGCGCGGCAAGTTGACCCCCGGTGACAAGATTTCCATCGTCAAGGACCTGGAGCCAAGCCGCTTCCCGGAAGTGGATGTGGCGGCCGTTCGCGATGCTTACCTGTTCAGCCGCAGCGGGCTACCGAGTTTCTTTTCCCGCTTATTCGGCTAGTCAGCGGGCAGGCCTGATCCGCGCGCCTTACCAGCTGTCAGCTTCCTCTCCGCTTCCTCTCAACTTTCTTTCAGTTTCCTTGCGGGCCGCGCCATCAAGCTGCCGCGGCCCGGGGTTGAATTCCAGCTGACGGCGCTATTGCGCCAGTTGCCCGATTTCCTCCCCCATCTTCACCGGGCTCTCGGCGCCAAGTGATTCCAGCCAGTCCACACGGTCTGCACCACAGAGCAGGATCACCGTGGACCCGAGTTTGAAGCGACCCATTTCTTCCCCTTTCTTCAGGGCGATCGGCTTGCTGTCGCCATAGTGGGTAGTGCGGATGCGCCGTTTGTGCGGGGTTACCAGCCCCGACCAGACCGTCTCGATGCTGGCCACAATCATCGCGCCCACCAATACCATGGCCATGGGGCCGGCCGGGGTATCAAAGACGCAGACGACCCGCTCATTGCGGGCGAACAGGCGTGGAACCTCTTCGGTGGTGACCTGGTTGACCGAGAACAGCTGCCCGGGCACATGCACCATGCTGCGCAATACACCATCCACCGGCATATGGACCCGATGGTAGTCCCGCGGCGACAGGTAGACGGTGGCGAAATTTCCGCCGGTAAACTGTGCGGCCAACTGCGGGTCGCCACCGACCAGTTCCAGCAGGCTGTAGTCGTGGCCCTTGGCCTGGAAAATGCGACCGTTGTGGATCTCGCCCAGCTGGCTGACATGGCCGTCGGCGGGGCAGGCGACTGCTTTCTCCCCCTCGGCGATCGGGCGCGCGCCTTCCTTGAGTGCGCGGGTGAAGAAATCATTGAAATTGGCGTAAGCGGTATAGTCGGGTTCCTGCGCTTCGCTCATGTCGACGCCGTACTTATCCACAAACCAACCGGTAAAGCGCTCTTTGACCCAGGCATTGCGGGTCTCAGCCAGCCAGCCGGCTGCACGGGAGAGGGTGTGCTGTGGAGTCAGGTACTGCAATGTGGCAAACAATTTGGGATTCATAGCAAGCTCAAAAAAATTACTGTTCGGTGGGGGTGTCGGGCAGGTTGCCCCATTCGCTCCAGGAGCCCGGGTAGGCGCGGATATCGAGGCCAAGGCTCTGGCCCACCAGCCAGGTAAATCCCGACCGGTGATGGCTCTGGCAGTGGGTGACGATGCGCTGGCTATCGTCGATCCCCACGCTGGCGAGAAATTCGCGGGCGTCCTCGCGGATACGCAGATCGCGCTTGGGATCCATCATTTGGGTCCATTCGCAATTCACGGCGCCGGGAATATGGCCGCCCTTCATGGCGAGCACTTTCTCGCCGCGGTATTCCTGCGGCGAGCGGGCATCCCATACGCGGAAGCTGGAGTCGCCGAGCTGTTGCTGAATTTCCTCCGCCTCCATCATGGGGTCCGTATGGATCTCTAGCTCGATATCGCTGGGCTGGACCACCGGGAGCTCGGTAGTCAGTGGCAGGCCGGCCGCGCGCCAGGCGTGCATGCCGCCGTTCAGGTAGCTGTACTGGCGGTGACCGATCACCTCCAGTGTCCACAGAAAACGCCCGGCCCAGCCGCCGCCCTCGTCATCAAAAGCGATCACGTGGTGTTGCGGCCGCAAACCGATGCTGCGAAACAGTTCGGTCAGACGCTCGGCGGTGGGCAGCTTGCCCGGTGCTGGCGGAGTGCCCGCCATCAGGGCCTGGAAGGGCACGTGGACAGCCCCGGGAATATGGCCACTCTGGTAATTGGCCGGGGTGCTGAGGTCCACCAGCAGCAGGTCTTCGCGCTCCAGTTGCGCAGCCAGTGCTTCCGGCTCGACGATCAAGGGCAATGATTGTGACAAAAGGCTCTCCCTGTTCCTGTTGGTCGCTGGGACTCACTCTTCCTGCAGGCTGTTGCGCAGGTGGAGGAAACTGTTCATACGCCGTTCGGTGATATCCCCGCGCGCCAGTGCCTCGTTGATGGCGCAGCCCGGTTCACCCTGGTGGCGGCAGTCGCGGAATCGGCAGTGGCCGATAAAGGGCCGAAATTCCACAAAACCCTCGAGCAGGGCCTGCTCGCTCATGTGCCACAGGCCGAACTCGCGGATGCCGGGCGAGTCTATCAGATCGCCACCGCTCGGCAGGTGAAAGAGTTCCGCTGCGGTAGTGGTGTGCGTGCCCTTCTGGGTCGCCTCGGACAGGGCGCCGGTACGGGCCCCTGCCTCCGGCAGCAGCGCATTGACCAGCGAGGACTTGCCCACACCGGACTGGCCGACGAACACACTGGTGCCTTCCGCCAGTGTCGCCAGCAGCTGCTTGAGCCCTTCACCGGTTTTGGTGGAAAGTTCCAGCACCGGGTAGCCAAGTGCGGGGTAGGGGGCCAGCAGGTCTTGCAGGTGACGCCGGTTGCTGTCGTCAATCAGGTCGATCTTGTTCAGCAGCAGCAGCGGCGGTATGCCGGTACTTTCTGCCGCGACCAGATAGCGGTCGATGGCGTTGGCGAAAGGCTCTGGCCTGGGGGCGATCACGATCACGATACGGTCGATATTCGCGGCGACTGTCTTCAGGTCACCGTAGCGGTCCGGTCGCTGCAGTTCAGAGTGGCGGGCCAACCGTGCACCCACAACGCCGAGCCCACCGGTGCGCTCGCTGACGGCAGGGCGCCAGGCGACGCGGTCGCCGGTGACCAGTGTTTCGATATTGGCGCGCACATGGCAGCGCTGACGCAGTTCGGAGTCCTCAGAGCTCTCCACCAGTACCTGGGTTCCGTAGTTGGCAATCACCAGCCCGGTCTGTTCCGGGCCGAGATCTCCTTCTTCCACCGCCTGTTCAGCGCTCTCAGCACGCTTGCGCGCGCGGGCCTCCCGCTCTTCCTGGATTTTGGCGATACGCCACTGCTGGCGTCGATTGAGTCTGCGCTTGCTCATCGGCGGGTAGGTTGCACCGTGCGGGCTCCCGGTAAGGTTTGCGCGGATTATAGCTTGAGGCATGCCCGGGGGCGTCGTTTTTCACCTGAGGAGGCTCAGTTTGCGCGCTCCGGAGCCCTGTGCTTTGCATGCGCGGACCTTTGCGCTACCGTTCGCGCAAGCAAAAGGAGGCCGCGCGTGGATCAAAACAACCTTATCTGGATCGATCTGGAGATGACCGGGCTGGACCCGGAAAAGGAGCGCATCATCGAGATCGCCACCATCATCACGGATTCCAAGCTCAACCTTCTCGCCGAAGGGCCGTCGATGGCGGTGCACCAGAGCGATGCCCTGCTGGCGGCAATGGATGACTGGAATACCGAGCAGCACGGCGGTTCCGGGCTGGTCCAGCGGGTGCGCGATTCCCACATCACCGAGCGCGAAGCAGAGCGTGAGACCCTCGACTTCCTGCGCCAGTGGGTGCCGGAGGGGGCCTCGCCCATGTGCGGTAACTCCATCGGTCAGGACCGTCGCTTCCTGGTCAAATACATGCCGCAGCTGGAGAGCTATTTTCACTACCGCAACCTGGACGTCAGTTCCGTCAAGGAGCTGGCCCGCCGCTGGCGGCCGGATGTGCTCGAGGGCGTTAAGAAACACAGCAGTCACCTGGCGATGGATGACATCCGCGACAGTATCGACGAGCTCAAGCACTACCGGGAGCATTTCTTCCGGCTTTCCTGACCTCTGGCTCTGACCCTCAGTCCTGGTTCAATTGGCGCCGGATCTTGCGCCGGCGACGACGCCCGCTGCGCAGTCGCTGGAGCGCCCAGTGGATATGTTCCGCCACCAGCGGTGTCGCGTTGCCCCGGGCGGATTCCAGTGCAGCGATGGCTTCGGCAGCAGGCTCGCCATTGCCGATGGCAACGGCCAGGTTACGCTGCCAGCGCTCATAGCCGATGCGGCGGATGGCAGAGCCGGCTGTGCGCTGCAGAAACTCGTCTTCAGACCACCGGAACAGCGCCAGCAGGTCGCCGTCGGCGAGACCGTGGCGTGGGTGGAAGTCCCGCTCTGCCGTGGGCTGCGCGAAGCGGTTCCAGGGGCAGATGATCTGGCAGTCGTCGCAGCCAAACACCCGGTTGCCCATGGGCTCGCGGAATTCTTCAGGAATGGGCCCCTTGTTCTCGATCGTCAGGTAGGAAATGCAGCGGCGGGCATCCAGTTGGTTGGGGCCCAGAAACGCGTCCGTGGGGCAGACCTTCAGACAGGCGCTGCACTCCCCGCACTGGTTGGGTTCATCGCTCTCGTCCACGGGCAGCGGCAGGGAGGTGAACAGCTCGCCGAGGAAAAACCAGGAACCCGCGCCACTGTTGATCAGCATGCAGTTCTTGCCGATCCAGCCCAGCCCTGCTTTCTGCGCCAGGGCGCGCTCCATCACCGGTGCGCTGTCAGTGAATGCCCGGCCTTTTACCTCAATACCCCGCTCATCGCAGAAGTGTTCGATACGCTCGCCCAGCTGGGCGAGGCGCTTGCGGATCAGCTTGTGGTAGTCGCGCCCCGTGGCATAGCGGGAGACATAGGCCTTGGAGGAATCCTTGAGGACCCGCACCGGTTCCGTATCCGGCGGTAGGTAGTCGAGGCGCGCGCTGATGACCCGAAGCGTCCCGGGTTCCAGCTTTTCAGGGCGCCAGCGCTTGTCGCCGTGGGCCGCCATCCAGTCCATATCGCCATGGTGGCCGGCATCGATCCAGGCGCGCAGGTGCTCGGCATCCTCCGTCAGGTGACAGTCGGTAATGCCGATCTGCTGGAAGCCGAGTTCGCGGCCCCAGTCTTTGATCAGGGCTGCCAGCTCGGCGAGTGCGGCCTGGTTCATGGTCTCTCTCGCAGCGGGGAACAATTCGCGCGCCCGTAACGGTATACTTTGCGGCGCATAAGGGCGCCGAACCGGGCCCGGTCGGCTATTTTGCCACAGATTAAAATTTGACCACACCGCGGGAGCCGCATGGATACGCCTCAACCCCTGTACAGCGCTGAATCGGTTCGGGAACTGGATCGGCGCGTGATCGCCGCACTCGACATTCCCTCCCTTGTCCTGATGAAGCGGGCCGGTCGTCGAGCTTTTGCCCAGCTGATGGTGCACTGGCCCGACCTGCGGCGCTTGCAGGTGTTCTGCGGCGGCGGCAACAACGGCGGGGATGGCTATGTAGTAGCCGGGCTGGCCGCGCAGAAGCAGATCCCGGTCACGGCCTATGCCTGCGTACCGCCGGAAAAGCTCAGTGGCGACGCACTCTCCGCCTATGAATTTGCGCTGCAGGAGGGTGTCCATGTGGTCCAGTCGCTGACCGAGCTGGATACGGAAGACGGCGATACCGTGATCGTCGATGCGCTCCTGGGTACCGGGTTCAGTGGTGAACTGCGCGAGCCGGTGGGCCACGCGGTGGAGCGCATCAACCGCAGTGTTGCGCCGGTGCTGGCGGTGGATGTGCCCTCGGGCCTGAACGCCGATACCGGCCACGGCGACAAGGCCGTGCAGGCGGACGTGACCGTCACTTTTATCGGTCGCAAGCTCGGGCTCTACTGTGTTCGGGGTCCGGCAACGTGCGGAGAGGTCATATTTGAGGACCTCGGTGCGCCTGCAGAGGCATACCGGGGGCTGGATCCGCTGGTGTGGCGCTATACCGGAGCCAGTGTCCCACGCCTCACTCCGCGTCCCCTCGATGCCTACAAGAACCAGTTCGGGCACGTGCTGGTAGTGGGTGGGGACAAGGGTTTTGGCGGCGCGGCGCTGATGGCGGCGGAGTCTACCGCCCGCTGCGGCGCTGGCTTGATTTCCCTGGCGACACGCCCCGAGCATCTCTCTGCCGCGTTAACCCGCTGCCCCGAAGTCATGGCTCACCCGGTGATATCCGGCCAGGAGCTGGAGCCCCTGCTGGAAATCCCCGATGTGATTGCGGTGGGGCCCGGCCTCGGCCGCGCTCCCTGGGGGGAGCAGTTGCTGGCCCGTGCCGGTCGCGCCGAAGTGCCGCTGGTGGTGGATGCCGATGCACTGAATATTCTCGCCGGCGGCAGGGTGCTGGCGGGTGTCCGGCGCGACGACTGGGTGCTGACGCCGCACGTCGGTGAGGCGGCGCGCCTGCTTGACTGGGATACGGATGCGGTACTGGCAGATCCCCTCGCCGCGGCACAGGCAATTCAGGAGAAGTTCAGCGGCGTAGTGGTACTCAAAGGGGCGGGAACACTGATTGCCCACGATGGCGGTGTCGACCTGATCAATGGCGGCAACCCGGGTATGGCCTCCGGCGGCATGGGCGACCTGCTGACGGGCATCATTGCGGCGCTGATCGGCCAGCGTTTGCCTCTCGTCGACGCAGTGCGCCTTGCGGTGTGGCTTCACGGTGCCGCCGGTGATCGCGCGGCGGCCGATGGCCAGCGCGGTTTGCTGGCAACGGACCTGCTGCCCTGGGTGCGGAAACTGGTGGATTGAACCGGCGGCGCTGAGCGCGGTCGGTTGGATAGGCCGGGACGGGAGTGTTAACGATGCAGGGTAAGGGGCGCACCATGGAGCCAACGCTGGAACGGGATCTGCCCGATGAGGAGGCGACAGTTGCCGCCGGCGCGGCCATCGGCAAGGCCTGCCTCGCCAGCGGCTTGTCCGCGGGGCTGACTCTTTATCTGTTCGGTGAACTGGGTGCGGGCAAAACCACCTTTTCCCGCGGTGTGTTGCGAGCGTTCGGCCACGATGGCGCAGTGAAAAGCCCCACCTATACCCTGGTGGAGCCCTACGAGATGGGCGACTGGCGTGTGTATCACTTCGATCTCTACCGTCTGGGCGATCCGGAGGAGCTCGAGTTTATGGGGGTGCGTGATTACTTTGCCCCCGGCAGTCTGAGCCTGGTGGAGTGGCCCCAGCGCGGTACCGGCATCCTGCCGGAGCCGGATCTGGAAGTCGCGCTGACGGTTGCGGACAATGGTCGGCAGCTCAGTGTCAGCGCCCATTCGCCCAGCGGGCAGAGGGTACTCGCGGTCGCGGGAAAATTGCTGTAAATACAACAGTAGATAGGCAGTCTTGCTGGAAGGGATTGACCCGATAAAGGCAATAACCAACGGGACAGAAAGGATGAAGCGAGCCTCAATCCGATTGTTCGCCCTTGTGGTGGCCCTGGTGCTCACGCCCCCGGCCCTGGCGACGGAAATTGAAGGTGTGCGTCTCTGGCGCGCGCCGGATCACACCCGCCTGGTGTTCGACCTCAGTGGGCCGGCAGAGCACAAGCTTTTCACACTTTCTTCGCCGCACCGGGTGGTGGTGGACATCAGCAATGCACAGCTTGCGGCGGCGCTCGAGGGGCTGGAGCTCGGTAATACCCCCATCGAGGGACTGCGCCATGCGCGGCAGAACCAGCGCGACTTGAGGGTGGTACTCGACCTCAAGCAGCAGATCAGCCCGCGCAGTTTTGCGCTGCGTCGCCATGGCAATCTGCCGGACCGCCTGGTGATCGACCTTTACGACAAGGTGGCTCAGGAGGAGAAAACCGTTCTTCAGGTGAGCCGCGAGCGGGATGTGGTGATCGCCATCGACGCAGGCCACGGCGGTGAAGATCCGGGCGCCCTGGGGCCTGGCGGGTTGCGGGAGAAGGACGTGGTGCTGGCCATCAGTCGCCAGCTGCAGAAGGCGATCAATGGGCGGCCGGGCTTCAAGGCCAAGCTGGTGCGCACCGGTGACTACTACATTCCTCTGCGTGAACGTGTGAACAAGGGCCGCAAGATGCGCGCGGACCTGTTCGTCTCCATTCACGCGGATGCCTTCACCCGCAAAGATGCCCGCGGTGCAGGCGTCTACGCGGTGTCCTCCCGCGGGGCCACCAGTGAGACGGCGCGATTCCTGGCCCAGCGGGAAAACGAGTCGGACCTGATCGGCGGTGCCGGCAGCCTGAACCTGGGCGACAAGGACGACACCCTGGCAGGTGTGTTGCTGGATCTCTCCATGACGGCCACCATGAATGCCAGCCTGGATATCGGTGCCAGCGTTCTTCAGCAGCTGGGTGTGGTCACACACCTGCACAAGAAGCGTGTGGAGCAGGCCAATTTTGCCGTACTGCGCTCACCGGATGTGCCCTCCATCCTGGTGGAAACGGGTTTCATCACCAATCCGCAGGAGGCGCGCCGCCTGCGCGACCCGTCATTTCAGCGGCGACTGGCACAAAAGCTGAGCGACGGTATAGTGGCGCACTTCACGACGCGCCCGCCGGCAGGCAGCTGGCTTGCTGTGAACCGTGACCGGCTGGATCGCCGCCACACCATCGCCCGCGGCGATACCCTGTCGGGTATTGCCGCGAGATACAATGTTTCGGTTGCTTCGCTGAAACGGCTGAACGGGATCAACACCTCGGTGATCCAGGTGGGTCAGACCCTCAATATCCCGTCGAGCTGAGCGCGAAGCGAGCCGATAAATTCCCTGCAAGAGCCCGCAAGGCGGGCCGATGTTCTTTTTATGCACGACAAGATTGCGCAGCTCACCCCGCGCCTCGCCAACCAGATCGCCGCTGGTGAGGTGGTCGAGCGCCCCGCCTCGGTAATCAAGGAGCTGCTGGAAAACAGCCTCGATGCGGGTGCCTCCCGACTCGATGTCGAAATAGAAAATGGCGGCATCAAGCGGATCAAGGTGCGCGACAACGGCCGCGGTATCGACCGCGAGGATCTGCCCATGGCCCTGGCCCGCCACGCCACCTCCAAGATCCACGCGCTGGAGGATCTGGAAGCGGTGGCAACCCTGGGCTTCCGCGGCGAGGCTTTGGCCAGTATTTCCTCGGTCGCCCGGCTCACCATGACCAGCAGCCGCGATGATTCGGGTAAGGGCTGGCAGGTGAGCGCCGAGGGGCGCGATATGCAGGCCCAGCTGGCACCCGCAGCACATCCCCGCGGCACCACCGTCGATGTGCGCGACCTCTTTTTCAATACCCCGGCACGGCGGAAATTCCTGCGTACCGAGAAGACCGAATTCAACCGGGTCGACGACACCATCAAGCGCCTGGCGCTGTCGCGCTTCGACGTCTCCATTACCCTGCGCCATAACGGCAAGGGCGTGCACAACCTGCGCGCTGGCAGCGGCCGGGTGGAGATGGAGCGCCGCGTATCCCAGGTGTGCGGTCCCGCTTTCATGCAGAATGCACTGCATATCGATGTGGAACGCAGCGGCCTGCGTCTGTGGGGGTGGGTGGCGGAACCCGCCTTCTCCCGTTCCCAGGCCGACCTGCAGTTTTTCTATGTGAACGGTCGCGCTATCCGCGACAAAGTGGTCAGCCATGCGGTGCGTCGCGCCTTTGCCGACGTGCTGTACCACGGCCGCCATCCGGCGTTTGTGCTCTACCTGGAACTGGATCCGGCCTCGGTGGATGTCAACGTCCACCCCACCAAGCATGAGGTTCGTTTCCGCGATAGCCGCCTGGTGCACGACTTCCTGTTCGGCAGCCTGCATCGTGCGCTGGCGTCGGTGCGCCCGGGAGACCGGGATGGGGAAGGGGATGATAACGAACTGGCGCAGGTGCGCCCGCAACCGGTGACCGGCGTGGCCGTGGGGGAATTTGCCGCCCAGGAGCGGATGCCGCTGTCCTCGGCGCCATCGACGGGGGATCTGCAGCAGCAGATGCAGGGTTACGCCACCCTGCACCAGCCCTACCAGGGTGTACCCGGTGTGGCGGAAGCCGGACCGGGGGCAGCAGCGCCTCAAGCCAGTGCGCAGCTGGCCCAGCCCTGGCCCACCGGGGAGGCTGCAGCGCCGGTCGCCTCTGAGAATGGCGAGGCGCCGCCGCTGGGTTACGCCCTGGCCCAGTTGCACGGTATCTATATCCTGGCCCAGAACCAGCACGGCCTGATCGTGGTGGACATGCATGCGGCCCACGAACGCATTGTTTACGAGCGCATGAAGACTGCGCATGCCGCCGGCGGCATCCAGGCGCAGCCGCTGCTGGTGCCTGTGAGCCTGGCGGTGAGCCAGCGCGAGGCCGACTGCTTCGAGGAGCGCAGTGAAGTGTTCTCGTCCCTGGGTTTCGTGCTGCAGCGGGCTGGCCCGGAAACCCTGCTGGTGCGCCAGGTGCCCACCATGCTTCACGGTGCGGAAGTGGAGCAGTTGGTCCGTGATGTGCTGTCAGATTTGCTGGCCGAGGGGGGGAGCGACCGCATCGGCGAGCGGATCAACGAGATCCTCTCCACCATGGCCTGCCACGGCTCCGTGCGGGCCAACCGCAAGTTGACAGTGCCGGAAATGAACGCCCTGCTCAGGGACATGGAGCGAACCGAGCGCAGTGGCCAGTGCAACCACGGCCGCCCTACCTGGACGCAGGTTAAACTGGCAGACATGGACAAGTGGTTTTTGCGCGGCCAGTGAGCGGCCGCCCCGGAGCACTCCATTTTGACCGCCAGACTGGAGAGTGAGTTGGAGGGTGAGTTGGCAAACAAGCCGCGCGCGATATTTCTCATGGGGCCTACCGCCTCCGGCAAGACGGATCTGGCCATGGCGCTCGCGGACCGGCTGCCGGTTGAGCTGGTCAGCGTGGATTCCGCCCTGGTATACCGGGGCCTGGATATCGGTTCCGCCAAGCCGAGCCCGGAAGAGCTGGCCCGTTATCCCCACCGCTTGATCGATATCTGCGATCCCTCCCAATCCTATTCCGCCGGACAGTTTCGCCGCGATGCCTTGCAGGCGATGGCCGAGATTGTGGCTGGCGGCCGTACGCCACTGCTGGTGGGCGGCACCATGCTCTACTTTCGCGCGCTGCTCGAGGGCATGGCGGAGCTCCCCGAGGCCGACCCTGCTGTCCGTGCAGAAATTGAGGCGCAGGCGGAGCGGGAGGGCTGGCCTGCACTGCACCGCGAGCTGGCGGCTGTGGACCCGGAGCTGGCGGCGGAATTGCACCCCAATCATTCCGTGCGCATCGAGCGTGGGCTGGAGGTCTATCGGCTGACGGGCAAACCGCTCTCAGAGCTCCGGCGGGAACAAGCACAGGATTCTGTGGCCGAACATTACGACCTGCGCCAGCTGGCACTGGTGCCGCGAGACAGGGCGCTGCTGCATGAGCGCATCGCGCTGCGTTTTCAGCGCATGCTGGAGGCCGGTTTTGTGGATGAGGTGCGCACCCTGCGGGGCCGCGGTGACCTGCATGAGGACCTGCCGGCGATCCGTGCAGTGGGATATCGCCAGGTGTGGCAGTACCTGGAGGGACGGCTCGATTATGAGGAAATGGTGGCGGCCGGCGTTGCCGCCACCCGCCAGCTGGCCAAGCGTCAGCTGACCTGGTTGCGACGCTGGCAGGATTTGGCGCGAATCTATACTCAAGACGCGGCGGGGCGGGTGCGCAAAAATGACGAAATGTTGGCAGAAGCCTTGAAATTTCTCACATGAGCAGCCATAACGTGGATGGGTCATCCTATTGGCGGCCCATTCAGTCAGTTTGTTTCACAGAGCCCCCCGACTTTGGGCTCTATTATCGATACGCGTATTCAACCGTAACCGTTCTTTAGCTCGCGGCTTTCGCGAGTGCGATTATGGGATGCATACTGCTTCCAGCTTTTGACAAGGAGAAAAAAGATGTCAAAAGGGCACAGCTTACAAGACCCTTACCTCAATGTTCTGCGCAAAGAGCGCATCCCAGTTTCCATCTACCTGGTGAACGGTATCAAGCTTCAGGGGCAAATCGAATCCTTCGACCAGTTTGTTGTATTGTTGAAAAACACCGTAAGCCAGATGGTTTACAAGCACGCGATTTCCACTGTGGTCCCATCCCGTGCGGTGCGGGTTCCGCTGCTGAACCCGGCGGCCCAGCAGGGCGCTGAGGGTCACGGCGAGGGCGGTGAGCGGGAAACTTTCGGCTGAGCCGACTCCGAACCCCGTCCTTGAGCGGCGCTGTCGTCGCCGCTCTATTATTTGCAGCGCCCCGGCATGCCGGGGCGCCTGCCATTTGGCTGGTACGAAAGGCGATTCAAAAGCCAAGTGCCGAGGCCGAGCGCCCGCCGCGGCAGCGTGTCTCCCGAAAGATACTCGCCCCGTTATGAGCCCCTTAAAGAGAGTTACCCTTGTTTTTTGAACGACCGAAATCCGGAGAGCTGGCTGTGCTGGTGCACCTGGATCTGTCCGCTATCGACAGCCCGGAGGACCCCCGGGAGTTCGAGGAGCTGGCCCTTTCTGCCGGTGCCGATCCGGTGACCTTTATCTTTGGCCAGCGGGCAACCCCCGACCCCAAGACCTTTGTGGGGCGCGGCAAACTGGAGGAAATCCAGGCCGCAGTTCGGGAGCACGACGCGCAGCTGGTAATTTTCGATCACATTCTCTCGCCCAGTCAGGAGCGCAATATCGAGCGGGAGTTGAAGTGTCGGGTGCTGGATCGGACCGGCCTGATCCTCGACATTTTCGCTCAGCGGGCCCGAACCCATGAGGGCAAGCTGCAGGTCGAGCTGGCCCAGCTGCGCCATATGTCCACGCGCCTGGTGCGGGGCTGGACGCACCTGGAGCGGCAGAAGGGCGGTATTGGCCTGCGCGGTCCCGGTGAAACCCAGCTCGAGACCGACCGGCGACTGCTGCGCGCGCGTATCGACTCGATTGAGAAGCGCCTGGAGAAGGTGCGGCGCCAGCGCGAGCAGGGCCGGCGGGCCCGCTCGCGGGCGGAAGTCGCCACGGTATCCCTGGTGGGATATACCAACGCGGGCAAGTCCACCTTGTTCAATCGCCTGACGGATGCCGGTGTCTACGTGAAGGACCAGCTGTTCGCCACGCTGGATCCGACCATGCGCCGCGTGGAGCTGCCCAATGTCGGGGCCATGATTCTGGCCGACACGGTAGGATTCGTCTCCCACCTGCCGCACCGGCTGGTTGAGGCGTTTCGTGCCACCCTAGAGGAGGCCAGCAATGCCTCGCTGCTTTTGCATGTGGTCGATGCAGCGGCCGAGGACCGCCTGACCCTGATGGAAGAGGTACAGGAAGTCCTCACGGAAATCGGCGCGGGGGAGCTTCCCCAGCTGCTGGTCTACAACAAGATCGACCTGTTGCAGGATCGTGAGCCCGGGATCGACCGCGATGAGCACGGCATGCCGCGTGCGGTCTGGCTTTCGGCAGTGACAGGAGAGGGCTGTGACCTTCTGGTGGAGGCCATTGCCGAGCGACTCGGGGAGGAGATGGTCAGCGGTCATCTCGTAGTGGCGCCCGAGCAGGGCCGGTTGCGTGCCCAGTTGCATGAGATCAATGCGGTCCGCGACGAGCGCTACCTGGATGACGGCGCTTGCGAGCTGGCGCTGACATTGCCCCGTGGCGATCTGGAGCGTCTGCTGGCGCCGTACAAAGAGAGCGCGACGTCGCCGCTCTGGCAGCCTGACTCTGCGGCGGATGCCGGCTGAGCAGGTTGCACGGCGGCAATTCGGTGCCGAAGGGTGCTAGAATCTCGCCGTATATAAGGTTAATGAACTGAGTTGGAGTATTTCGATGGCCTGGAACGAGCCGGGTGGTAATAACAAAGATCCCTGGGGTGGAGGTGGCGGTAACCGCAACGACGGCCCGCCGGATCTCGACGAGCTGCTGCGCAAACTGCAGCAGAAGCTGAATGGACTGTTCGGAGGGGGCTCCTCATCCTCCGGTCCTGAATCCGGCGGCAAGTTTCCCTGGGTGCCGGCGCTGATCGTTGTCGCGGTGCTCTATGGTCTCTGGGGCTTCTACCAAGTGGATGCCAACGAGTCCGCCGTCGTGTTGCGTCTGGGTGAATACCATTCCACCGAGGGTGCGGGCCTGCACTGGAATCCGCCCATCATCGACCACGTAACCAAGGTCAACGTGACCGAGGTGCGGACCGAGCGCACCACCGGCCAGATGCTGACCGAGGATGCCAATATCGTTGAGGTAGTACTGACGGTGCAGTGGCATATCGATGATGCCGAGTCCTTCGTGCTGCGTGTGCGCGATCCGCTCAAGAGCCTGCAGGAGGCAACTGACAGCGCACTGCGCCACGTGGTGGGTTCCGCCTCCCTGAATGGCGTGATCTCCCAGAGCCGTACCCAGGTTTCCGCGGATACCCAGGAACGCCTGCAGGAGTACCTGAATCTCTACCAGACCGGTATCCAAATTGATGTGGTCAACCTGACCGACGCCAAGGCGCCCCGCGAAGTACAGGATGCCTTCGATGACGTCACCAAGGCCCGCGAGGACGAAGTGCGCTTCAAGAACGAGGCCCAGGCCTACGCCAACCAGGTGATCCCGGTGGCTCGCGGTCGCGCCCAGCGGATTCTTGAGGAGGCCGAGGCCTACAAGACCCAGGTAGTAGAGCTGGCCCGAGGTGAAACCGTCCGCTTCGAGAAGCTGCTGCAGGAATACCAGCAGGCACCGGAAGTGACTCGCGAGCGTCTGTACCTGGACACGGTACAGGAAGTGATGAGCAACACCTCCAAGGTGATGGTGGATGTCGAGGGCGGCAACAACATGATGTACCTGCCCCTGGACAAGATCGCCGAGCGCAGCGGGGATAGCACCAGCAAACGCGGTGACAAAACCTCCTCCGCCATGATCGAGGAAGTCTCCCAGCGCGTGATCGAACGTCTGCGCAGCGAGGCCAACAATAATCGCCGCGGCGGCAACATTCGCTAGGAGGTAGGACGTGAACAACAGAACGCTAGTCATTATTGCCGCTCTGCTGGTCGCCTTACTGGCGGTTTCAAGCAGCGCGTTTGTGATCAAGGAAACCGAGAAGGCGGTTCTGCTCCGCTTCGGTGAAGTGGTCCGCGCGGATTACACCCCCGGCCTCTACTTCAAGATTCCGCTGGTGCATCAGCTGCGTCGTTTCGACGCGCGTATCCAGACTGTGGACTCCAGCCCGGTGCGGATGCTGAACGCGGAAAACAAGTTCATGATGGTGGACTCCTACGCGAAGTACCGCATCCTTGACGTGAAGCGCCATTACGTCGCGACCCGCGGTGATGAACGCAATGCGGTGCGCCTGCTGTCGGAGCAGATCAACGACCGGCTGCGGAACCAGTTCGGTGTGCGCGACCTGCACGAGGTTGTCAGTGGTGAGCGCGATGAGCTGATGGCGGAGATCACCAAGAACCTGAACGAGGTGGCCAAGACCAACCTGGGTGTGGAAGTGATCGATGTCCGCGTCAAGCGCATCGACCTGCCGCCGGAGGTATCCGAGTCGGTATTCCAGCGCATGCGCGCCGGACGGGAGCTGGAGGCGCGGGATCACCGGGCCAAGGGTGAGGAAGCCGCCGAGCGTATCCGCGCCAATGCCGACCGCCAGGTGGTGGAGATCGAATCCGAGGCCTATCGCGAGGCCGAGGAGTTGCGCGGTGCCGGTGATGCCGAGGCGACCTCCATCTACGCTGCAGCTTTCAGCAAGGACCCGGAGTTCTATCGCTTTACCCGCAGCCTCAAGGCTTACAAGGAGTCTTTCAACGACCGCGCCGATATGCTGTTGATCGAGCCGGACAGTGAGTTCTTCCGCTACCTGAAAGACGCAGAGGGCAATCAGTAACAAATGCCCCAGTGGGGGCGGCAGCACGCCCCCCTACCGTCCCGCCGGGACTTGGTGGTAAACTCACGCAAACCGGGCGTCGCCCGGTTTTTTCGTGTGTGGGACCCGGCTTTAAGCGGCATTGCCGGTTCCGGTCCCTCCTGGGTGGAGGGGGTTTCGAGGCCCCTCCCTGTACCGTCGCGAATGTCCTGAGCCATCATTAGCCATGACCCAAGCCGATCGCTGGATGTTGCCGGAAGGCATCGCCGAGATTCTCCCCGCGGATGCCAAGAGCATCGAAACCCTGCGCAGACGACTGCTGGACCTGTACCACAGCTGGGGCTACGAACTGGTCATTCCCCCGATGGTGGAATTCACCGATTCCCTGTTGATCGGCATGGGGCGTGATATCGACCTCAGCACTTTCAAGGTGACCGATCAGCTTTCCGGCCGCACTCTGGGTATTCGCGCCGATATCACGCCGCAGGCGGCGCGTATCGATGCGCACAGTTTCCCCCGCGCCGGCGCCAACCGGCTCTGTTACGCCGGCCAGGTGCTGCATACCCGCCCGCGCAGTGTGCATGGCTCCCGCGCGCCGATACAGATTGGCGCCGAGCTGTATGGTGTCGATAGCCTGGCTGCGGATATCGAAGTGATCTCCCTGATGCTGGAGACCCTGCAAGCCGCCGGCATCGACCGCATTCACCTGGATCTCGGCCATGTGGCCATCTACCGCAGTCTCGCCGAGGCCGCAGGTCTGGATGCCGAGCGTCGCGAAGCGTTGTTCGCGCTGCTGCAGAGCAAGGCCGCTGCAGATATCCACCGCTGGGTTGCCGACAATGTCGATGATTCCCGTTGCGCACAGTGGTTGCGGGCTCTGCCGGATCTGGCGGGGGGCAGCGATTGCCTGGCAAGGGCGCAAGAGGTCTTTGCCAATGCGCCGCCGGCGCTGGAGGCGGCGTTGGCCGACCTGCAGCACTGTGCCGATGCGCTGGCCCGCCGCTATCCGGAGGTCGAGCTGTTTTTCGACCTGAGTGAAGTGCGCGGCTACGACTATGAGACCGGACTGGTGTTTGCAGCCTATACGCCGGGTCATGGCCAGGCGCTGGCCAACGGTGGTCGCTATAACGGTATTGGCTCGGTGTTCGGTCGCGAGCGTCCGGCCACGGGATTCAGTACCGACTTGGTGGCACTGAACCAGCTCGGCAAGGGCTTCTGGCAGGAGGGCGCTGCTATCCTCGCTCCAGAGAGCGATGACCATACCCTCTGGCAGGCGGTGGAAAAGCTGCGCCGCGAGGGTGAGGTGGTGATCACCGCGTTACCTGACGGCGCCGAGGGTGAGGTGCGTGCCCGTTGTGATCGGGAGCTGGTGCAGCGGGGCGATGACTGGCTGGTGCAACCCCGCAATTGACGCTTCGGTCTATGATTTTGGGATTCGCGGGGCGAGCACTGTTTGTCCCGGGCCGCTCGATGGGCGTGGCCGTCGCGATTTCCCCCGCCCATCTTGAGAGACGCGAGCGCGGTCGCACCGCATTCGCAACCTGGGCCTGCTGCCATCCGGTCCGGAATGGCACGGGACAGTCCTTCGGGAATTTACGATTCAGAGATTTACGCAATGGGCAAGAATGTAGTGGTGCTCGGAACCCAGTGGGGTGACGAGGGCAAGGGCAAGATCGTCGACCTGCTGACCGAGAAAGTTTCGCTGGTGGTGCGCTTCCAGGGCGGACACAACGCGGGTCATACCCTGGTAATCGACGGGGAAAAGACCGTCCTGCACCTGATTCCCTCCGGTATCCTGCGCCCGAGCGTCACCTGCCTGATCGGCAACGGCGTGGTGCTTTCTCCGGAAGCACTACTGAAAGAGATGGGCGAGTTGGAAGCGAAAAGTGTACCGGTGCGCAAGCGCCTGCGCCTGTCCCCCGCCTGCCCGCTGATCCTGCCGGTCCACGTGGCCCTGGACCAGGCGCGGGAAAAAGCCCGTGGTGAAAAGGCCATCGGCACCACTGGCCGCGGCATCGGTCCGGCGTACGAGGACAAGGTGGCCCGTCGCGGCCTGCGCCTCGGCGACCTGTGCAACTGGGACAGCTTCTGTGCCCAGTTAAAAGAGCTGCTGGAATACCACAACTTTGCCCTGACCCAGTACTACAAGGTGGACCCGGTCAGCTACGAGGACATGGTGGCCCAGGCCAGAGAGTGGCGCGATGAGCTGGTGCCGATGATCACCGATGTGGCCGACGCATTGCACCAGGCCCGTGAGCGCGGTGAGCATATCCTGTTCGAGGGTGCCCAGGGCTCCCTGCTGGATATCGACCACGGCACCTATCCGTTCGTGACCTCCTCCAACACCACCGCGGGCGGTACCGCCACCGGTTCCGGTTTCGGGCCGCTGTACCTGGATTACGTGCTGGGCATCACCAAGGCCTATACCACCCGGGTCGGTGGTGGTCCTTTCCCCACTGAGCTGGGCTGTGACGTAGGCCGGCACCTGGGTGAAAAAGGCCATGAGTTCGGCGCCACCACCGGTCGCCAGCGCCGCACCGGCTGGTTCGACGCCGTGGCCGTGCGCCACGCCATTCGCATCAACAGCATCTCCGGCCTGTGCCTGACCAAGCTGGACGTGCTGGATGGCCTCGAAGAGGTGAAGATCTGTGTGGGCTACCGCAACCGCGATGGCGAGGAAGTGCCTGTGCCTTTCGATGCTGCCGGCTGGGAGGGCGTGGAGCCGGTCTACGAGTCCATGCCCGGCTGGAGCGACACTACCTTCGGCGTGCGTCGCGAGGCAGACCTGCCGCAGGCGGCACGGGACTATATCGCCCGGATCGAGGAGCTGGTGGGTGCCCCTATCGATATCATCTCCACCGGCCCGGACCGCAACGAGACCATCGTGCGTGAGTCCTCCGCCCTGTGCGAAATGGGCATCCACAACCCCAGTCTCTGATTCAAACCGCCAGACCCCGGCCGGGCGCCCGCCCGGCCGGCTCCGTGAACCGCAAGTCGGTTATGCACCTTGCGCCGGCAGCCCCGGCAGACGATGATTGAACTCAAATTAAGCAGTTGGTCACATTTATGTGGCAGTCTGCCAGTCATCGCCGGACGGGGGACTTATGTCGACCAGTACTGATGCTACCCATCACTCTCGCTACAGTGTTGCCGAGGAGATCGCCAACAGCGTCACCCATGGAATCGGCGCGGTGCTCGCCATTGCCGGGCTCGGGGTGCTGTGCGCCTTCGCCGCGCTGCGGGGCGACGCCTGGCATATTGTCAGCTGTGCCATCTACGCCGGCACCCTGATTCTGTGTTTCGGCGCCTCGGCGCTGTATCACAGCGCCATCGATCCCCGTGCCAAGCAGATCCTGCGCACGGTGGACCACTCCTCCATTTTCCTGCTGATCGCCGGCAGTTACACGCCTTTCACCCTGGTGACGCTGCGGGATTCGGCCTTCTCGCTGGGTTCCTGGGGCTGGTGGCTGTTTGGCATCATCTGGGCGCTGGCGGTAATGGGCCTGCTGATCCAGTTCACGCCGCTGAAAAAATACCGCGCGCTGTCGATCACCATGAGCGCCCTGATGGGCTGGGTCGTGGTGGCGGCCACCAAGCCGCTACTTGAGACCCTCGCGCCGGGCGGCCTGATCCTGCTGCTTCTGGGCGGGCTGTGTTATACGGGTGGTATCGTCTTTTATCTCTGGCGCAGCCTGCCTTACCACCATGCCATCTGGCACGTCTTCGTGCTCGCCGGTGCTATCCTGCACTACTTCGCGGTGCTGCTGTACGTCATTCCCTGACCGGTCCCGGGCGCTATTTGCGCCCTGTCACAGCATCGTCGATTGGACTTTCGGTTTTGCCATACTCGCTCTACCCTTGAGCGAGCGTGTCACCCCTAAGGAGTCCCCATGTACAGGCTGTCCGGCTTTCGCTTCCTGATTTTGTCCTTCCTGCTCATTTTTACTTTCCCTGTCAGCGCTGCCGACGAGGGATTCCAGCAGTGGGTAAAGGACTTCCGTAAAACGGCACTCGCCAATGGTATTTCGCCGGAGGTGTTTGACCGCGCATTTGCCGGTATCGAGTCCCCGGACCAGTGGGTACTGGACAAGGCCAGCTACCAGCCGGAATTCAAGGCTCCGGTATGGCAGTACTTTGACAACCGCGTGCAGCAGCGGGCGATTCGCATGGGGCGCGCCAAAAAGGAAGAGTTGCAACCCTGGCTGGACAAGATTGAACAGCGCTTTGGCGTTAACCCCAATATTCTCCTGGCCATCTGGTCCATCGAGTCGAGCTTCGGCGCCATCCTGGACAACCAGAAGGTGATCCGCAGCGTGGTGCGCTCGCTGGCCACCCTGGCCTATGCCGATCCAAAGCGCAGCAAGTTCGGGCGTCAGCAGCTGCTGGCAGCGTTGAAAATCCTCGAGAGCGGCGATGTCGATGAGAAGCACCTGGTAGGTTCCTGGGCCGGCGCCATGGGGCACACGCAATTTATCCCCACCAGCTACCAGGCTTATGCGGTGGATATCGATGGCGACGGCAAGCGTGATATCTGGAATTCCGTGCCGGATGCGCTGGCGACAGCGGCGAGTCTGTTATCCAAGAATGGCTGGCGTAGCGGCGAAACCTGGGGCTATGAGGTCACCATTCCCGAGCGGAAACTACCGGCCGGGAAACTCACTCTGCGGGAATGGGAAAAGCTCGGTGTGAAACGCGTGAATGGTAAAGCATTCCCGCGCCCGGACGACAAGGCCGAGCTCAAACTACCCGCAGGTCGCGGCGGACCGGCCTTCCTGATGCTGAAGAATTTCTTCGTGCTGAAGCGCTACAACAATTCCGACCGTTACGCGACCGCGGTGGGTCTGCTCGCCGACCAGATCGGCGGTGGCAAAGGACTGGTTCAGGACTGGCCGCGTCCCTTTACGCCAATCGATAGCACTGAGGTCGAGGAGCTGCAGAAGCTGCTGAAAGAGCGCGGCCTGTACGAGGGTGAAATCGACGGCAAGGCCGGATCCGGGACCCGTAAGGGCATCCAGCAGTTCGAGAAGAGTATCGGTGTGGAAGTTCAGGGCTTCCCCAGCAAGGAAGTCCTGGAGGAGCTGCGGAAAAACCGGTGATTTGCTTTCTCTCCCGGTCAGTCCTGCCCCGATGCTAACTGGTATCGGGGCAGGAGGGCACTTCAGAAGTTTTCATCCGGCAGCAGGCTGTCCTGCAGTAGCCCCAGGTTTTCCGCAACTTCATGGGGTTCGTGGAAGTAGGCGATGTGAAACATGGCATCGCCTTCCTGCACCAGGGGAAGATTCTGGCGCCCAATAACGATGCCATCTGCATTGCAGGGTACCCGGTCGATCTCCTCACCGAATAGATCGGAAATCGTGGCCAGCACCTCACCCTTCAGCACATGGTCTCCCAGATCTTTGCGGTAGTTGACGATGCCACTGCCAGTGGCGCGTAACCAACCACTGCGCCGGGCCACATAGGGCTCGATATTCTCCTTTTTCTTCACTCGCGGTAGCATTTCCAGGTGGCGCATGACATTCAGGATGCCCTTGTAACCCACGCGCACGCAGAACTCGTCAAACCGCAGCGCTTCGCCGGCCTCATAAAGCAGAATCTGCACGCCCAGGTCTGCGGCCGCCTGGCGCAGGGAGCCGTCGCGCAGGGTGCTGTTCAGCAGCACCGGCACGCCAAAAGCTCGGGCCATATCACGGGTGGGCTGATCGTCGAGGTTGGCCCGGATTTGCGGCAGGTTGCTGCGGTGAATGGCACCGGTATGCAGGTCAATGCCGTAGTCGCACTTGGAGACAATCTCTTCAAGGAATACGTGGGCCATGCGCGCGGCCAGTGAACCCTTGTCTGAGCCGGGGAAGGAGCGATTCAGGTCGCGGCGATCCGGCAGGTAGCGGGACTGCTCCAGTACGCCGTACACATTGACTACCGGTACGGCGATGAGTGTGCCCCGCAGGTTCTTGAGGCTGCGACTGCCGATAAGCCGGCTGATGATTTCGATTCCGTTCAATTCATCGCCGTGGATGGCGGCACAGACAAACATGGTCGGACCCGACTTTTTGCCACGCTTTACATAAACCGGGATCGCCATATCAGTGCCGGTATATAGCCGGACAATTGGCAGCTCAATGCGCCGGATTTCCCCGCGGGCGATCTCAACGCCGCCTATCGAAAACTTCTCTGTCATCTCTCGCTTCCTGGCTGCTTCAGGCACTCATTGTAGGTGCAAAGGGGGTCAATAATCAGCACGCAGTGGCAGGGCGGCAACTGCAGCCCTAGCGAGCATGTGCAGCATGGCTAGAGCTCTATACTGTGTTTTCATACCACTTGCGCACCTTTTTGCTGTCACTGCTCACGACTCGATCCGGCCGACGCGACTCCTCTGGTCAGCAGTGGCTGAACCGAGTATCGGAGCCACCGGGATGGTCGGGCAAACCCTGCCCACCGCTGATGCCTGCACGGTCCCGGCGGCGTGTAGCCCCGGGTCTCCACCACCAGAGGCTGATACTAATGGAAAACCCTCGGCAATCCTCATCTGATGCAGCGCGCCAGACTGAGCCGCCCGGTAAAACCAAACACCTGATGGATATCCCGGTGTTCGTTATCAGCGGCGGTTTGTTGTTGGCGTTTGCACTGCTTTCCGTTTATGACCTGGAGCTTGTCGCCAGCGTCGTTGACCGCGCATTTGCCGTCTCCACCCGATTGTTCGGCGCCTACTGGCAAGTCCTGTTATTGCTTACATTCTTTATCGGTCTGGTGCTGGCGCTGGGACGAACCGGCCGGGTGCGGTTGGGAGGGGTCAGTGAGCCGGAGATGTCCACGTTCCGCTGGACGGCCATCATCATGTGCACACTGCTTGCCGGCGGCGGTGTTTTCTGGGCGGCGGCGGAGCCCATTGCCCATTTTGTCTCGCCGCCTCCGATTTTTGCCGTAGACAGCACGGGCACGCTGGCGGCAGCGCACAATGCCCTGGCCCAGAGTTTCATGCACTGGGGTTTCCTGGCTTGGGCCATACTGGGTAGCCTGGCCGGTATCGTATTTATGTACCTGCACTATGAAGTCGGGTTGCCACTAAAGCCCAGAACACTGCTCTATCCAGTGTTTGGTCGCCGGGCGCTCAGTGGTCCCCTGGCGGTTTTGACAGATGCTGCCTGTGTCATCGCGGTGGTGGCGGGCACCGTGGGGCCGATCGGGTTTCTGGGCCTGCAAGTCAGTTTTGGGCTGGAGGAATTGTTCGGCATCCCCGACACCTACACAACCCAGCTTTTCATTCTGCTCGGCTTGATCACCATTTACACCATCTCATCGGTCACCGGCGTCACACGGGGTATCCAGATACTGAGCCGCTTCAATGTGGTGCTCGCAGTGCTGCTGATGTCGGTCATCTTCCTGTTTGGCCCCACTGCGTTTCTTGTCGACAGCTTTGTGCATTCGCTCGGAACCTATATTGACAAGTTCATTCCGATGGCGACTTTCCGTGAGGATACCGCCTGGCTCGATGGCTGGACGATTTTCTTCTGGGGCTGGTTTCTCGGTTATGCCCCTCTGATGGCCATGTTTGTGGCCCGTATTTCACGGGGCAGGACGATACGGCAAGTGGTGCTGCTGATTTCCCTGCTTGCCCCGGTCATCACCTGCGTCTGGTTTACGATCGTTGGCGGTACAGGCCTCTACTACGAATTGCAGACACCGGGGGTAATTTCAGTACCCTTTGAAGGGTTCGACCTGCCGGCTGCATTGCTGGCGATGACCGGAAGCCTGCCTGCGGGATTCCTGATGTCGCTGCTATTTCTTGTTCTGACAACGGTGTTTGTGGCGACAACCGGAGACTCCATGACCTATGCAGTCTCCATGGTGATGACCGGGCACGATCATCCACACACGGGTGTACGGATATTCTGGGGCGTGATGATGGGGGTGATGGCGGCGATACTGATCAGCATTGGAGAAGGCGGTGTCAGCGCCCTGCAATCCTTTATCGTGGTGACGGCAGTGCCGGTGTCCCTGATTATCTTGCCTACGTTATGGCATGCACCGCGTATTGCCAATCTGATGTTGAGAGAGCAGGGCCTGAACCAGTAACGGAGGACAGGACTTATCGAGCACCCGTCTTTGCCCAGAAAGAAGGCAGGGTGGGCTATTTGCTAAATAGAAAAAAATCATCCAATAGCAAGCAGAGCAGGCAGTAGCAGGGCCAGGCTGCGACAGCAGTCAGCCGTCCATGTTAGGGTGAGCACCGTGGCGCAATGATTCTGAAGCTGCGTAGGGGGGATATTGATGGCCGATAGCGATTCCGGTTTCGTGATGCCGCCGATCCGCGAAAACGAATCCGGTGCGTGTCGCAGGGTGGGTTTTGAGCTGGAGTTTTCCGGCGTCGACCTGGACAGCACAGCAAAAGCCCTGCAGGCGGCGATGGGTGGCGAAGTGGCGGAATTGTCCGCTGCCCAGCGGGCCGTAGAGGTCGAGGGTGCAGGAGAGTTCCGGATTGAGCTGGACTGGGACTTTCTGCTGCGCACTGCCGGTAAAAGCCAGGGCGAGGACTGGGTCGAGCTCCTCAGCAAGACGGCTGCGGTGCTGGTGCCAACGGAGGTGGTCTGCCCACCCCTGCCGCTTTCCAGGCTCGACGAGCTGATACCGCTGATGACGGAATTGAGGGATGCGGGCGCGATCGGCACTGAGGAGACCCTGTTAGCCGCCTATGGAGTGCACATCAATACGGAGTTGCCACGCCAGAATGCTACGACCATCGATGCATACCTGCGCGCTTTCTCCCTGTTGCAGTGGTGGCTGGTGGAGGCGCATAAGGTCAATCCGGCCCGTCGTGTCAGCCCCTATATTGATCTGTACCCCGAACTCTATGTGCGCCAGTTGATCTTGCGGGAAGGGGCTTCCATGGACGCCCTTTTCAGTGACTACCTGCAGCACAATGCCACGCGCAACCGCGCGCTGGATATGCTGCCGATCCTGGCTGAAATCGACCGGGAGCGGGTGCTGCGTGCCATCGACGACCCGAAAATAAAGCCGCGCCCCGCTTTCCACTATCGGCTGCCGAACTGCCAGATCGAAAAACCCGAGTGGTCGTTGAGCGGCGAGTGGAATCTCTGGTGCGTGGTGGAAGAACTCGCCTATCGTCCGGATGAGCTCGATGACCTGGGGCGGCGCTTTATGGACGCCAGTTCGGGCTTGTTGGGGCTGAATCGAGCTGAATGGCAAAAAACAGTAGATATATGGCTGAAAGACCGCGGATTGGTGTAACCGGTAATGGCCGCCGCTGGTCGCCCAGCTGGTGGTGCACCGCGATCGCGTTGCGTCTGGCAGGGGCGATACCGGAACGAATCAGTGTGCGCCATCCGCCGAGCGGGCGACCGCTGCAGGGAATTATTATCGGCGGTGGCGACGATATCGGCACCGAGCACTACGACAGTGACCTGCGCGCCAAAGTAAAGTCAGATCCCGCGCGGGATCAACTGGAGATCGCCTGGATCGAGCAAGCATTGCGTAACGGCCTGCCCCTGCTCGGTATCTGTCGCGGTGCCCAGCTGATTAATGTTGTAAGGGGTGGCAACCTGCATGTAGACATTCGCAAGATGCGCCGGCGGACCTACAATCGGCCGGGGCTGCTGCCTACCAAGCAGGTATTCCTGGTTGCGGGGTCAAACCTCGCCGGGATCTGCAAACGGCAAAAGCTGCGGGTAAACAGTCTGCACCATCAGGCGATCAACCGACTGGGCAGGGACCTGCAGCTGGTAGGGCGGGATCTGGATGACTTCACCCAGGCGGTGGAGGACGACAACGGCCAGCCTATTATCGGCGTCCAGTGGCATCCGGAATATCTGTTCTATTTGCCGGCGCATTTTGCCTTGTTTCGCTGGCTGGTGCGGGAGAGCCGGTGATCATCGAACTGTTGATTCTTTTTTCCTCGGCCTTTCTCGCCGCCACCATCCTGCCGTTTTATTCGGAAGTGATCCTGTTCGCCTTGTTGCGGGAAGGCGGCGACCCGGTGTTACTGGTTGTCGTGGCTACAATCGGCAATACACTGGGCGCTGTGGTTAATTGGTTTCTCGGCCGTTATCTGCTGCACTTCCAGGACCGGCGCTGGTTCTATTTCTCTAAAGAACAGATCGCTCGGGCGCAGGAATGGTTCCAGCGCTACGGCTTCTGGAGCCTGTTGCTGGCCTGGATGCCGGTGGGAGGTGATGCGCTGACCCTGATCGCGGGCATCATGCGAGTCAACATCTGGCTGTTCGTCATCCTGGTGGGGATCGGAAAGTGTCTGCGGTATATCTCCGTGGTATTTCTACAGGACTGGTCGGCCATCTAGAATCGCAGAACCCTGGCCGCCAATCGCCATTTCATCCCTTCAGGAATTGATAACAAAAACATATCGAAAAATTATCCTGCCAGTCGCTTTCTACGACCTGCGTCGTCATTTCCTCCACCCGAATCAAAACTGAACGCAGGCTGCGTCACTTTATCTGTAATTGCTCGCAAAATGATCAGCCGCTAATACACTCATCATTGCCCGGCTCCTCTCTAGCAGTTGGAGTCGGTCAAGTGCCTCAGTCAGATGATCGCAAATAGATGTGTATTAGTCAGAGGATTCTCTGTCTCGTTTATAGGATCAGCTTTTCTGGTACAGCGCTTCGGAAACGGCGCGAGAGTGAACGTGACCGACGCAGGAGGCCTGTCGCGCGATACTCCGAGAGGTTTGTTTGTAAAGGAGAAACTGACCCATGAAGAAATTTTTTGCCCTTGGCGCAGCTGCCGCAATGATTGCCGCGGGAAGCGCGCACGCTGGGAACAGCGTCGATATTCCCCTGCAAGGGGAGCTCTGCAAGACCTGCGACGTCACCGCATTCGTCAATGGTCCCTTCGATGACCTGGATATGACCACCACGAACACCCAGGGAGCCGAGTCGCTGAGTCCTATCTGTAACTATGGCGGCACGCTGACAGTGACATTCACGTCCGCTAACGGGGGCTTCCTGGTGAGCGGCCCCAACAAGGTGGGATATACGCTGGAGGTCAGCGGCGGACTGCTTGGGCCGACGCAGCTGACCGGACCAACGCCGGTCAACAACTGGCCCGCAGTGGCGAATGCGGTACAGACGCGCAGTCTCAGTGTAGCCTTGCAGAATCCGGCGACGGTTGCCGGCATCTACTCCGATACGATCACGGCGTCGGTGACACCCAACTAGACGATGGCTGAATAAAAAGCTCAATAGAAAGGAATGGGCGCCCGGCAAACACCGGGCGCCCAATGAAACGGATAAGGATAATTCCTATGCTGCGGAAAATGGGCGGCCTGCTCGCGGGGCTTCTCCTATCCACGCTGTTTGTACAAAGCGCTCAGGCCTTCACTCTTGACCCCACCGTGACTGTGCTGCGGTTACCGGCCGATATTACCGGCGAAACCCTGATCATGAGGAATCCCCGTAACGTCGACCTTCCCGTTGTATTCGAGATTTTTGAACGGCAGATTAATGAGGATGGCACTGAAGTCACAACGCCAGCAGACGATAATTTTGTCATTTTCCCGCCACAGGCTGTAGTGCCTGCTGGCAAAACCCAGGCATTGCGGATTCAGTGGGTGGGCGGCGCATTGGCAGAGTCGCGCTCTTTTACCCTCTATGCCAAAGAGCTCCCGCTGAGCCTGAGCGGGATACGGCAATCCGGAGTGCAGACCATCCTGCGCATTGGGGCTTCAATTCACGTCACTAACGAGGGTTTCGTATCAAAACCTGAGCTGGCCAGCTACAGGCCAGTTCGGGATGGCGTAATCGTATCGATCAAGAACTCAGGGAATGAGTTTATTTACATCGATATGCTGAGAATGAAATTTGGCCGCAATGAGATCGGCCAGCTGGACCTGGCGAATGCAGCAGGGCGAACCCTGATTACCCCCGGTGCCACCAGGACATTCAAAGTGGGTGGAGTACAGGGAGCCCCGCAACTTATTTCTGAAGACTGATGACAATATCAGCGCGCCTGCTGCCGGTTTCTCTTCTTATTCTCTTCGCGGGAATCTCCCACGCTGTTGCCCAGTCAGTGACACCAACGCGACTGGAGATCGACATAGAGCAGTCGCCCCGTGCAGTGCTGACGCTCTCCTCCACCAAGGCTGTTGACGTGGCGCTGGAGTTGAATGTCATGGAATATCGTCACATGCCTGAAAAGGCGCATGAACGAGCAGAGATTCCACTGACGGTGTCACCGCCGCAGATATTGTTGCAACCGGGAGAGACTCGGCAGGTGCTGGTAAGCTGGAAAGGCCGTCAAAAACCACCGGAAAGTGTCTCCTACTACCTGAGAGTCGATGAGCTGCCGCTGGCGGTGGGTCGGCGGGAAAACGAAGCCGAGATACGCCTGCTGATGTCTCTGCGCCTACCTGTGCACATCGACACAGGGGGTGACACGGCAATGGATTTCCACCCGCCACAGGTTGATGGCAGCGCATCTCTGGAGCTGGTCAATACCGGTCCCAAGTACGCATTGCTCTCCAACTATGCCATCACTGTCGGCAGCGCTGATGGGCCGGTGGTCTTTGACGGTCTTCAAATTGCGCGACTGCTGAACCGTGATGCTATTTTGCCGGGGCAAACAGTATCGATCCCCCTGCGCTTGATCGGCCTGGAGGACGCCAGCATCCAGGGCGCCCGCCTGGTGAAGAAGGAGTGACGGCGGTGTCTATATGTCGCTTACTGCTAGTGATCCTGCTTGCGGGTGGCTACATCCTGCCTGTGAATGCGGCCGCCACGCAGCAAAAGCAGGAGCCTGTCACAGCTCAGGGTACACAACCGAACGTTATTTATATCAATTTGCCGGCCTCAATCGATGGAACCATCGTTGGTAGCCTGAATGCCGGAGTCACGGGAACGGCGCTGTACAGCATCGACAAGCAAAGCTGGACCGACTTTGCCACGGGTCATTTCAATGCCGATGTGATAGAGAGAATCGCCGCATCTGCTGATGAGCAGGCGATTCCTGTCGATGCATTTATTGAAGAATTTATTGATATCTTTTTTGATCCGGCGACGCTTGAAATAAAGATTGAGCTGGCCGATTCACGCAGGCAGACCCAGGAGCTGTCACTGCGCCCAAATATTGTCGATTACGACAACCTGTCCGGCTATGACCTGCCGGAGCGCTCCGCCTATCTGAATGTCAATGTGCAGGAGGAGTATCGCTGGGATGACTCCCTGGAAGACGACCAGCGAAGAGCGACACTGCTTAACGTGGACGGCGCAGTGCAGTTATTTGGCAATCCCCGTGTGGTACTGGAGGGTGGCGCCTATCAGGACTCAGCATTCGGCAGCAGTGCTGATTGGCAGCGCACGGAGGTTCGTTTGCTCCACGATGATGTGGAGCGGGCGGTACGGTATTCCATGGGGGATATTTTCTATCGCGGGACGGAGTTTCAGGTAGCGCCACCGCTGCTGGGCTTCTCGATCGAAAGGGCATATTCCGACATTCAGCCACTGAAGAATATTACGCCCACAGGGTCGCGCAGCTTTACTGTCAACCAACGCTCCATTGTGGAGGTCTATATCAATGGTTTGTTTCAGAATGCGTTGCGCTTGCCTCCGGGACGCTATGACCTCAATGACTTTGCAGTGAATGCCGGCGTCAATGAGGTCGCCCTGCTGATCACCGACCCATCTGGCGACCAGAGAAGGATCGAATTTTCACTCTTTTCCGATCCAACCCTGTTGAAAAAGGGGGTTTCCGAGTTTTCCTTCAACGCCGGTTACCAGCGCGGCCTGGGTGATGGCATCGGTATCGAGTATGACTACGATGCGCCGGCTTTTTCCAGTTTTTATCGTTACGGGTTAACCGACTACCTGACTCTGGGGGCCAGTTACCAGGCCTCCGAAATCCAGCAGATCAGTGGCGCCGAGCTATCTGTCATTACGCCAGCGGGGATACTGGCGGGCAATGTCAGTAGCAGTCATCTGGAAGGTATTGGTCGTGGAAATGCGTCTTCGCTGCGCTGGTCTTACGACTTCTTGATCGGCAGTAGCCGTCCCCACGAGCTGGACCTGGTGGCCGTTGCACGGGATGAACAGTACACGTATCTCGGGCAGCTGACCCCAAGTACCCAGTACAAAACGGAACTACGTGCCCGCTACTCAGCCCCGGGACCTTTTGGCAGCTATCTGACTGCCAGTGCCCGTCACGCCGAGACGATCTTCGAAGAGGATCCTCGAGAAGAGGTATACAGCTTTGATATTACTCGACGCTTTGGCCCTTTCAATTTGTCGCTGCGGCTGGAGCAGGAAGTCACGGAGTCAGAGGAAGTACGCGGTTTGATTCGTATTTCCGCACCGCTGGGCCAGCGTCAGCTGGCAACCGCTCAGTGGGACAGCTTCGATGATATTGGCGAGCTGACGTTTGGACGTTTCTCTGATGGCACTGTGGGTGATTTGTCCGGCGGGTTAGCCCTGCGGTCTGATATCGATGGATACCAGGGAGACCTGGGTGCCCTGTACCTGGGTAACCGTTTCCAGCTGGGGCTGGATCACCGCTATACCGAATTCGCTGACGCGGACCAACCGGCGGCGCAGTTCAGCACGGTGCGGCTGGGGAGCAGTCTGGCCTATGCCGATGGCACCGTGGGTATGGGGCGCCCGATCAATGATTCCTTCATCATGGTCAGACGGCATGAGACGCTCGATGGTAGCCGTATTCTGGTGGACGAGCGACAGGATGGCCATGTCGCAATTGCCGATAATTTTGGCCCGGCCGTGGTACCCACCGTCAACAGTTATGTTTTGCGCCGGATTCGCTGGGAGCCGGAAAGTCCGCCCTACGGCTATGACATGGGCAATATCGAGGGCAATGCCTTTCCCTACTATCGCTCCGGTGTCGCCTATACCGCGGGTTCCGAAGCCTCCATCACTGTGATCGGCGAGGTTCTGGATAGTCGCGGTGATGCCGTCGGTATGAAGGTCGGCCGGATCACAGCCGCGGATGAGCGCGAATTTGAGCCGGTGACCACGTTCACCAACGGCCGTGGCCGATTTGTGGCGCAGGGACTGTCGCCCGGCAAGTACCGGATTGTATTCCCCGATCGGCAAGGTCTCAGCGTATTGTTCACCATCGAGGAGGGGGCGGCTGGCATTGTCGAGCTGGGTGTAATCAAGGAGCGGATTTCACTATGAGAAGGGGCTGGCTGCTATTGTGTTGCTTCCTCCTGTTGCCGGTGGGCGTCCGGGCACAAGCTGACGATCCAGAAAGTGAAAGCTGTTCTGTCACTTCACTTTCTCTGGAGGGTGCAGTGGGGCTGGTCTATTACCCCTTTGCAAACAGGGATGGAATCAATCCTCTGCGATTGACGATCGGCGCCCAGGGACGCTGTCGTTTCGGTGTTGCACTGCTGCCTGCATCAGGTGCGCAACTGCGCGGTCCGGGTCAGCCGCTGAACCTGAGCTTCCGGGACCGGGGCGACCGGGTGATACCCATGAATGGCAGTGAGCAGCGCTGGTTGCAATTCGAGCCGGTTGCGAGGGGCTACACCCTGGACCTCGCTGTGAAATTACCGGTTGGCCAGGCGCGCAGGATTGGCGACTACGGCAATACGTTTGTCCTGCGGGTATTTGCCAATGGCCAGTGGGTGCGGGATCTCGATTTCCGCCTTTCCGCACGGGTAGCACCACAGGCTGACCTGCAATTGGCCGGCAATGCACAGAGCCAGCTGGGCAGGTCTGCGGGCATGAACTTTGGTGAGCTGGAGGAGGGGGAGACTCTGTCTGCGATGTTGGCGGTGCGCGCAAATGGTGCCTACAACCTGGCGGTGGCGTCCGAAAACAATGGCCAGCTGCAGCATGTGTCTCTCAAGGGGGAGAACACGGCTGTGCCCTACCGGGCCTGGCTGGACGGCCAGCAGTTGTCCCTTCAGCGGGGCAAGGACAGTCGCAGTTTTTCTGCACCGGAAAATGGTCGGCGCTTGAGGAATATCAGCGTGCAAATTGGTGAAACAAAAGGGCGTATGGCGGGGCAGTATCGCGATACCTTGCGGGTGACAGTTACGCTATTGGAGTAATCAATTGAATGTGACTCTCTATCGGGTGTCATTACTTTTTTAAGAACCGGCCCTTTGTGGTCGGTTTTTTATTGCCCCTCGTTTTGTCGCACCGTGTTTAGCACGGTAGCAACATGCTCTGGTATTTCTCAGGCGGTACGATTGTGCAGTCCGATAAAAAAGTTTCAGCTGTAACGCTCGCTGGGTGTTTGCAGGAAAAAATGGGAAGATGTGCGCTCTCGAAATGGAAGGGAGAGAATAGCGTGAGTGCGGATCAGAATGCCCCGCTGAGAGAAGATGTCCGGTTGCTCGGCGAGGAGCTGGGCACGGTGCTCAAAGAACAGGCGGGTGAGCCCCTGTTCGATACCGTTGAAACCATTCGCCAGGCGGCAGTGGAAAGTCGCGGCAAGGGGGAAATGCAGGTTGGACGCCTGCGTGACATGCTGGACCCGCTCGACGACGATACCCTGCTGGAAGTGGCCCGCGCTTTCAGCCAGTTTCTCAACCTGGCCAACATAGCCGAGCAGCGCCACCGCGAGCGCCTGCATCGGCATCACCAGCGCTATCCTGGCGATCCCGATACCGACCGTGGTTTGCGCCAGGTGTTGGCAGAGCTGCAGAAGACCGGCGTTGATCGGCAAAAAATTCACTCTGTGCTGCAGGACCTTTCAGTTGAATTGGTCCTCACCGCCCATCCCACCGAAGTCACCCGTCGCACCCTGATCCGCAAGTACGACCGGATCGCCGACCTGCTTACGGAGCTGGATCGTCCCGATCTAAACGCGGAAGAGGTGGATGAGCTGCGCCGCCACCTGCGGGAACAGATCCTGTCGGCCTGGAGCACCGATGAAATTCGTCGCGAAAGACCCACCCCTGTAGACGAGGCCAAGTGGGGTTTTGCCACCATCGAGCAGTCACTGTGGCGGGCGGTCCCGGAAGGGATGCGGGAGATAGATAACGAGTTGGCGTTGGCGGGACTGGACCCGCTGCCGGCGGACTGGGTACCCACCCGGTTTGCTTCCTGGATGGGCGGCGATCGTGACGGCAACCCCAATGTTACCGCTGCCGTTACCCGCGAGGTTTTGACCCTGGCTCGGTGGATGGCCGCAGACCTGTATCTCCGCGATGTGGAAAACCTGCTGGCGGACCTTTCCATGCACCGCGCCAGCGACGAGCTGCTGGCGCATACCGGCCCCACACACGAGCCCTACCGACTGCTGCTGCGGCAGGTGCGGGATCGCCTTCGTATTACCCGCGCGCAGATGGAGGCGCGGGTGCACGGTCAGCCAGAGCCGCAGGGTGAGGCCTATATCTCCAGTAACCAGCTGGCTGAAGAGCTGCGCCTGATAGATCGTTCCCTGCGCGCTGTGGGGTTGGCAGCGATCGCCGAGGGCCAGCTCAAGGACACCCTGCGTCGCCTGAGTTGTTTCGGTATCACCTTGCTGCGCCTGGATATTCGCCAGGAGTCCACCCGTCACACCGCCGCACTGGATGCCGTCACCCGCTACCTGGAGTTGGGGAGTTATGGAGAGTGGGACGAATCCCGCAGGCAGCAGTTCCTGCTGGCGGAACTGGAAGGGCGTCGGCCGCTGGTGGATGAGGCATTTTACCGCAGTGAATTCTGTGACGAGGAAGTGCGAGAGGTGCTGGCTACCTGCCGGGTGATCGCTGAGCAGGGTTCAGAGGGACTGGGTGCCTACGTGATTTCCATGGCGAGAACATCATCCGATGTACTCGCGGTGATGTTGTTACAGAAGATCGCCGGCGTTCTCGAGCCGATGCGTGTGGTGCCACTGTTCGAGACCCTGGACGACCTCAACAATGCTACCGATACCATGGGCGCTCTGCTGGAGATTCCGCTGTACAAAGAGCGAGTATCCAGCGGGCAGGAAGTGATGATCGGTTATTCGGACTCCGCCAAGGATGCCGGCTTTCTCGGTGCCGCCTGGGCCCAGTTTCGCGCGCAGGAAACGTTGACCGCGATTTTCCGCGAGCATCGCATTCCCTTGACCCTGTTCCACGGTCGCGGCGGGTCTATCTCTCGCGGCGGCTCTCCGACCCGCATGGCACTGCTGTCACAGCCGCCGGGTTCGGTTGCCGGGCGCATCCGGGTGACGGAGCAGGGCGAGATGATTCGCTTCAAGTATGGGCGCCCCTCGGTGGCGGCGTACAACCTGGAGCAGTATGTGGCGGCAACGCTGGAGGCGACCCTGATGCCGCCGGCAGAGCCGCGCCCGGAGTGGCGCGAGGAGATGGACCGGCTGACCCGGGTATCGGTCGCCGGCTACCGCGAAGTGGTGCGCGAGGATCCGGCGTTGGTGGCCTACCTGCGGACGGTGACGCCGGAGACCGAGCTCAGCCGCCTCGCCCTGGGCAGTCGTCCGGCGCGGCGCAAGCCCGGTGGCGGCGTGGAAACCCTGCGTGCCATTCCCTGGGTGTTTGCCTGGACCCAGATCCGCCTGATGCTGCCGGCCTGGTTGGGGACCGGTGCGGCGCTGGAAAGCGCACTGGCCAGTTCTGCAGAAACCGACACCCTGCGGGCGATGAACGAGCAGTGGCCCTTTTTCCAGGGGGTGGTGGATATGCTGGAGATGGTGCTGGCCAAGGCAGATACCCGGGTCGCGTCCTGGTACGAGGAGCGGCTGACGGATGACCCGGAGCTGATGCGACTCGGCGCTGCGCTGCGCGATCGCCTGGGGCACACCGTCGGTGCGCTGCAGGGGCTTACCGGAAGGGAAAGTCTCCTCGACAACAACCCGGTCATGCGCTGGTCGATTCGCGTGCGCGATCCCTATACCGACCCTCTGCACCTGCTGCAGGCGGAGCTGATGGCGCGACTGCGGGAGCGGGACTCCGATGAGACCCTGGAGAGCGCACTGATGGTGACCATCGCCGGTATCGCCGCCGGTATGCGCAACACCGGCTGACGGGACACGCAAATAAAAAAGGCCGACTCTCGCGAGTCGGCCTTTTTTGGAATTGGTGCCCAGGAGAAGACTTGAACTTCCACGACCTTGCGGTCACTAGCACCTGAAGCTAGCGCGTCTACCAATTCCGCCACCTGGGCAAAACAACGGTGTGCTCCGTTGAGGACGCGCACTATAGAGGTTTTCCCGAGCGTGTCAATCAGTGTCTGTGACTGGTGGGGATCGTATTGTCGTTGCGGGCGAAAAGCGGGGCGGCGCCTGATGGCATTTGCAGTGCTGGAGCAAGCCCCCGAAACGAAAAAAGGCCGACTCTCACGAGTCGGCCTTTCTTGGAATTGGTGCCCAGGAGAAGACTTGAACTTCCACGACCTTGCGGTCACTAGCACCTGAAGCTAGCGCGTCTACCAATTCCGCCACCTGGGCAAATCAACGGCTTGCTCCGTTGAGGACGCGCACTATAGAGATTTGCCGGGGGGGTGTCAACGCTTTTGATGCGCCTGATTCAACATCGACAGCGATGGTCGGGATCCGGCCCCAAATCGCTTATAATCCCTGCAATTGCGCGAACTGTACGCCGGGCGTTCTGCACCGGCCATTGAGAACCTTCATCGCGCTATCCAAACTCCCCCGGGTCTCCCCGGGAGTCGCCAGAGAGGGGCGACTGCCCCCAGACAATGGAAGCTGTTTTGACTCAGAAGAAAATCCAGATCAACGACGATCCCCACGCCAAGCGCGAGGCGGAGAAGTACGACAAGCCCGTTCCCAGCCGGGAATTCCTGCTGCAGTTACTGGAACAGCAGGCCGGCCCGGTCCCGTGGGAGTCCGTCGCCGATGCACTCGGTCTCGAAGATGAAGACCGCCGCGAAGGCGTGCGCCGGCGCCTGATCGCCATGTCCCGCGACGGAGAGATTGCCAGCAATCGCGCCGGGGACTTCGGCGTGCTCGACAAGATGAGCCTGGTGCGCGGTCGCGTGATCGGTCACCGTGACGGCTTTGGTTTCGTTTCCCCCCGCAACGGCGGTGATGACCTGTTCCTGGCCCATCGCCAGATGCGCAAGGTTTTTGACGGCGACGAAGTGCTGGTGCGCGAAACCCCGGGCGGCTTCCGCGGCAAGCGCGAGGGCGCGGTGGTGCGGGTCATCAAGCACAACACCCAGCAGCTGGCCGGGCGGCTCTATCGCGAGAACGGCATCTGCTTTGTGCGCCCCGAGAACCCGCGCATCAATCTCGATGTCATGGTCGCCGAAGACAAAACCGGCGGTGCCGGCCACGGCCAGTATGTGGTGGTCAATATCACCCAGCAGCCGGGCAGGGATGTCCTGCCTCAGGGCGAGGTGTCGGAAGTGCTGGGGGATCACCTGGCCCCGGGGATGGAGATCGATGTCGCCATTCGCAATTACGGTATTCCGCACGAGTGGCCGGCGGCGGTGGCGGCGGAGACGGACGCGATTGCGGATGAGGTGATCGAGGAAGACAAGAAGGGCCGTGTCGACCTGCGCCAGTTGCCACTGGTCACCATCGACGGTGAGGACGCCCGTGACTTCGATGACGCGGTGTTCTGTGAGGCCCTCGGTGACGGCGGCTGGAAGTTGCTGGTGGCCATCGCCGATGTGTCCCACTACGTGCGCCCGGGCAGCGCCCTGGACGAGGAGGCCCACAGCCGCGGCAACTCGGTGTATTTCCCCGATTTCGTCGTGCCCATGCTGCCGGAGAAACTCTCCAACGGACTCTGCTCACTCAACCCTGAAGTGGACCGGCTGTGCATGGTGTGTGAAATGCACATCGATACCGCGGGCAACATCGGTGACTACCGTTTCTTCGAGGGCGTGATGCGCAGCCACGCGCGCCTAACGTACACCAAGGTTGGGCAGATCATTGCCGAGCGCGATGACCGCGGCAGCGGTATGCGCAAGCAATATGCGGCACTGGTGCCGCATCTGGACAACCTGCACGACCTCTACCGGGCCTTGCGCGGTGCCCGCGATCGCCGCGGGGCCATCGATTTCGAGACCACCGAAACCCGCATCATCTTCGATGCGCAGCGCAAGATCGAACGCATCGTGCCCGTGCAGCGCAACGATGCGCACAAGCTGATCGAGGAATGCATGCTGGCCGCCAACGTCTGTGCGGCCAAGCTGATGGAGCTTTCGGAAGTGCCGGCGCTCTACCGGGTGCACGATGTGCCCAAGGAAGAGAAACTCAGCAACCTGCGCGAGTACCTGGGCGAGCTGGGGCTGCGCCTGCCGGGTGGTGCCGAGCCGCAGCCGATGGATTTCCAGTTGCTGCTCGATCAGGTGGAGGGGCGCGTGGATGCGCACATCATCCAGATGATGCTGCTGCGCTCCATGAACCAGGCGGTATACCAGCCGGAGAACCGTGGCCACTTCGGGCTCGACTACGAGGCCTATGCGCACTTCACCTCGCCGATTCGTCGCTACCCGGATCTGTTGCTGCACCGCGCATTGCGCTGGTTGATCCGTAACGGCAGCGCCAATGACCGCCCCGTGGCGAAGAAGATTCACGTGGTGCCCGGCGCCGAGGCGATTCCCCGCGAGCGGATCCTGCCCTACGACATGGCAGCCATGGTGCAGCTGGGTGAACACTGTTCCATGACCGAGCGCCGCGCCGATGACGCCACCCGCGATGTGGTCAGCTGGCTCAAGTGTGAGTACCTGCAGGAGCACGTGGGCGAGACTTATCCGGGGGTGGTCAGTGCCGTTACCGGTTTTGGCCTGTTTGTGGAGCTCTCGGATTTTTACGTGGAAGGGCTGATTCATGTCAGCTCGCTGCCCAAGGACTACTACCGATTTGAACAGGCGCACCAGCGACTGATCGGTGAGCGCAGTGGCGCCCGCTACCATCTCGGTGACCCGGTGATGGTGCAGGTGGCGCGGGTGGATCTGGACGAGCGCAAGGTGGATTTCCTGCTGGACACGGTCATGCCGCGCCCGAAGCGCGACAACACCGAGGTGAGCCCCAGGGCCATGGAGATGGCGGTGGAGCACCAGCAGGAGCAGCGGCGCCGGAGCAAGGTCAAGAAGGGGCGTGATGCGGGCTCTGACACCGCCAGTGCTGGCAAAAGTGGTGCAGGCAAAGAGGGCGCTGGTAAAGGTGGTGCAAAGTCCCCCTGGAAGAAGCTTCCGCAAACCGCACCGGGTGAGACCCCGTTCCGCAAGCGCAAGGTGGGCTCCGACGAGGCAGTGCCGGTAGCCTCTGAGCCGCAGCGGCCGGCAGAGCCGGGCACCGTAGTGGAGGGGCACGAGGGTGACGGTGAGGCGCCCAAGAAGCGGCGCGGCCCCCGGCGTACGCCGCCGCGCAAGGGCGGTAAGCGCCCCTCCGTCGCGGCCCGCAAGGCAGCGCAGAAGGCTGAGAAGGCCGGCAAGGCCAGGAAAAAACCCACCAAGGGCAAGAAGAAGCCGGGTCGCAGTGGCTCGCCCAAGAGCAAGAAGAAATAAGTCGTGTCAGAAGAATTGGTTTATGGCCTGCATGCAGTGCAGGCCCTGTTGAAGGGATCGCCGCAGCAGGTGCAGCAGTTACTGCTGCTCCGCGGCCGCCGCGATCAGCGCCTGCAGAAGATCCTTGCGCAGGCGGAGAAGAACGGTATTGCCGTCCGCGTTGTCGATCGCCGCGCTTTAGATGAAAAGGTGGGCGACGAGGGTAATCACCAGGGCGTCGTGGCCATCTGTGCCGGCAAGACCCGGGTCCACGACGAGCGGTTTCTGCAGGAGTTGCTGGAAACGCTGGAGCAGCGTGGTGAAGCGCCCTTTTTGCTGGTCCTCGACGGGGTCACCGACCCGCACAACCTGGGTGCCTGTCTGCGCTCGGCGGAAGCCGCCGGTGTGCATGCGGTGATCGCACCCAAGGACAAGTCAGCCGGTCTCACGCCCACCGCCCGCAAGGTGGCCTGTGGGGCGGCGGAGGTACTGCCGTTTGTGACCGTCACCAACCTGGCCCGTACGCTGCAGAAACTGCAGCAGGCCGGAGTGTGGATATTCGGCGCGGCGGGTGAAGCGGAGCAGGATATCTACCAGAGTCAGCTGACCGGCCCCATGGCGCTGGTAATGGGGGCCGAGGGCGGCGGGCTGCGCCGTCTGACCCGGGAGCACTGCGACCACCTGATCAAGATTCCCATGGCTGGAGAGGTGAGCAGCCTCAATGTCTCCGTCGCCACCGGGGTGTGCCTGTTTGAGGCGGTGCGCCAGCGCGGGGGCGATAGCTGAAGGTTGGTGCCTGCTCTTCTGTGCGCGGAATCTTTGCCCTCAGGGGGCCGGCACCTGGCCATAGAGCTCCGCCGCGGGTCGGTACAGTACCCAGGAAGTGAGCACGTACTTATCGCCTGAACGCGGCACATTGCCGCGGTGGGTGTGGGTAAAACCGCAGGGGGCCAGCACCAGGCTGCCCTTTTTCGGCTTCAGCTTTGCGCCCTGGTAAAAGAACTCTGTCTCGCCCCCTTCTTCCACGTCGTTCAGGTACAGCAGCCACAGCAGCACCCGGTGCAGGGAGTGCTGCTGCGGGTCGGTGGGGTGGGGGAAGTGTTCGGAGTGCCAGTGGTGATAACCGCCCTCGGCCTGCCGATAGTGCTGCAGGTTGATGCCGTCCAGCCGGTAGATGCTGGCCAGCAGGTGCTGCAGCTGTTCATCCCCAAGCGCGCCGATATCGTCACTGTGCAATGTCCGGGGCTTGCCGGTGACGGGGTCGAGCAGGCTGGGTGAGAGCGCCCCGGTCACCATGTGCGGGTAGCGCCGACTGTAGGCGGCCAGCGCACGCCAGAGAACGCCGTTGATGGCCTGGCACTCGTCCTGCCAGTCCAGGAGGTCAGAAAGGTAGAGATCCGAGCTGTTTTTCTTGTTCAGGTCCACGCCGGAGCCCGTGCGACCGGCCCGTTTCTCCGGTGCCTCGTGAAAGCGCCGGATAAGGTGTTCGCAGTAGTCCCCCGGCAATGCGTCATCAAACTGAATGATTAGTTGGTCCACGGTCGACTCCTGGGATGGTAGCGGGAGAAATATCCGCCATGTCAGTCTGTGACGAGCAAGTCAGCCAGGGCCGCAATGCTACCGGCGGCGAGGGGGCTCAAGCGGGTGCTCGCTATAGTTTGGGGGTGGCCGCTCGATCAGCTGGGAGCGCCGGATCGATCAACTTGCAACCAGTTGGGCGTGCGCATAGAATACGCCGCCCGCAATGGGGTCCGCATGTCTGCGGAACCTGTTGTACTCCTTGCCTCACCGGATTAGCCGGGAGGCTGTTTAACCCGTAAGGAGCGAAAATGCGTCATTACGAAATTGTATTCCTGGTCCACCCGGATCAGAGCGAGCAGGTACCTGGCATGGTGGATCGCTACACTGCGTCCATCAAGGACAGCGGTGGCCAGGTTCACCGTCTGGAAGACTGGGGCCGTCGCCGTCTAGCCTACCCGATCAACAAGATCCACAAAGCCCACTACGTTCTGATGAACGTCGAGTGCACGGAAGAGGCTCTGGAAGAGCTGACCACCAACTTCCGCTACAACGACGCCGTGCTGCGCAACATGGTTATCCGTGAAGACGAGGCGATCACCGAAGAGAGCCCGATCATGAAAGCGGAAAAAGAAAGCCGTGAGCGCAAGGCTGCACGCGCAGAGCGTTCCGAGCGCTCCGAGCGTCGCGAGCGTTCCGAACAGGACAGCAAGTCCTCCGAGGAAGCCAAGTCTTCCGATAACGCCGAAAGCGAAGAGTAAGGGGATAATCAGATGGCACGTTTTTTCCGTCGTCGTAAGTTCTGCCGTTTCACCGCCGAAGGCGTCAAGCGTATCGACTACAAAGATCTCGATACCCTGAAGGCCTACGTTTCCGAAACTGGCAAGATCGTTCCGAGCCGTATCACTGGCACCAAAGCCAAGTATCAGCGTCAGCTGGCCACCGCGGTCAAGCGCGCCCGTTACCTGGCCCTGCTGCCGTACACGGACAGCCACGAAGCCTAAGCGGCTTCCGTTGCTTAAACGAGTTATTAGAGAAGCTATCTAGTCGTGCGCGCCCTGGCAGAATTCATCATGCGCGGGCGTGTACGCGCGGTGCTCATCACAATGGTGGGTATCCCGCTGATCAGCCCGGCTGCGCTGGCGCTGGTCAGTCTGCGCCGCGGCAGCAGCGAGGGCCTGATGGTACTGGCCTGGGCCCTGTTGCCGGTGATCGCCGCAGGCATGAGCGGCTATATGTCGCCGCTGATGACCGGGCTTGCGGTCAGTCACCTCGCTGCAGTTTTCTGCGGCGCTGTGGCACTGCGGAGCAGCCGCTCCTGGACGCAGGCACTGGTCATCACCACTGCGGTGGCTGCCATCGGCATTGTGCTGACGGCCCACTTCAGTGGTGGCCTGTTGCAGAGCCTGCTGGTCGCGGCGGAAGAGTCCGGCGGCGCCCAGGCGGAGCAACTGCAGCAGGTATTTGCCAGTGAGCCGATGGCCACGGGCTACCTGAGCTGGGTGTCGGCGATTACCGCGACCCTGGCACTGGTGGTGGGCCGCTGGTGGCAGGCAATGCTGTACAACCCCGGCGGTTTCCGTCAGGAGTTTCATCAGCTGCGCATGCCGTTGCCGCTGGCCGCGGTGGGAATGCTGGTCTGGGTATACTGTCTGTTGACCCAGGACTTCGCTTTCTGGGGTGCGGTGTTTGCCTTCCCGATGGTGGTGGCGGGTAGTGCCCTGATCCACTGGATGGTTGCCATCCGCGGCTGGGGCAGGGGTCCACTGGTGGCCCTGTACATCGCCCTGTTGATCGCGGCATTGCCGCTGGCAGGCTTCCTGTGTGGCCTGGCACTGATAGATAGCTGGATAGATATTCGCGCTCGCGCCACCAACAAGTAGCAGCGAGCGCACACAACTGAAATTGAGGACACCGAGATGGAAGTCATTCTGCTCGACAAAGTAGGTAAACTGGGCAACGTGGGTGACCGCGTTGAAGTGAAAGCCGGTTTTGGCCGCAACTTCCTGCTGCCCTCCGGCAAGGCCGTTGCAGCGACCGCAGCCAACATCGCCGAGTTCGAAGCCAAGCGCGCTGAACTGGAAGCTGCCGCTGCAGCCAAGGTGGCCGAGGCCGAGAGCCGTGCCGAGAAACTGTCCGACGTAGTTGTCACCATCGCCGCCAATGCCGGTGACGAGGGCAAACTGTTCGGTTCTATCGGCGCCCGCGATATCGCTGAAGCGATCACCGCAGCCGGCGTTGAAGTGGCCAAGGCTGAAGTCAACCTGCCGGAAGGCACTCTGCGTGAAGTGGGCGAGTACGACATCGACCTGCAGCTGCACGCCGACGTCGTCGCTACCGTGAAGGTAGTCGTCGAAGCCGAATAAGCGCCTCACTGCAGGATTGGGGCCGCGGCGAGCCGGATAAGTCTCGCCCGAATGGCCCCAATTCCCCGCTAGTCGCGCTACAATCGGGCGCTGGATTCCCCATGGGTCCAGCGCCCGATCTGTTTTGGTAGCCGGAACAACGATGAACGACGAGTACGCCGTAGCAGAAGAAGAGCTGCAAACCGACGACACCTCGCCACTGCCACACTCGGTAGAGGCGGAGCAGTCTGTCCTCGGTGGCTTGATGCTGGATTCCAGCCGCATCGACAGTGTGGCGGAGCAGCTCGGCGAGCAGGACTTTTTCGTCGCCAGCCACCGCAAGATCTTTGCGGTGATGACGCAGCTGGGGGATGGCGAGCAGCCGCTCGATATCGTGACCCTGGCCGAGGCGTTGGCCAGCCGCGACCTGCTGGCCGAGGTGGGCGGTCCCGCCTACCTGGCCGAACTGGCCGAGAATACCCCTTCCGCGGCGAATATCGTCGCCTACGCCAAGATCGTGCGCGAGCGCTCGATGTTGCGCCAGCTGATCGCCGCTGCCGGTGAGATCAGCCGCACCAGCTTCAATCCCGGTGGCCTGGCCTCGACGGACCTGCTGCAGATGGCGGAGCGCCGCGTCGCCGAGATCGCCGAGGGGCGGGCCAAAGATGGCGGTTTTGTCGGCGTCGATACCCTGCTCAAGCAGACCGTTGAGCGCATCGATGAGCTCTTCAAGACCGAGGGTGATATCACCGGCCTCGGTACCGGCCTCACGGAGCTCGATCAGCGCACTTCCGGCTGGCAGCCAGGCGAACTGATCGTCCTCGCCGCGCGCCCCTCCATGGGTAAGACCGCCCTGGCACTCAACTTTATCGAGCACGCCATGCTGTCCCAGGACAACCCGACCCTGGTGTTCAGTATGGAGATGCCCTCTGATGCGCTGGTGATGCGGATGCTGTCCTCAATTGGCCGTATCGACCAGGGCCGTATCCGCAACGGTAAGTTGCAGGAGGACGATTGGCCGAAGCTTTCCAGTGCCGTGCAGAAGATGAAGGGCCGGGCCCTGTACATCGACGACACGCCGGCCCTCTCCCCCAGCGAAGTGCGGGCGCGCACCAAGCGCACCGTGCGCGATCACACCAACAAGCTGATGCGGGAAAACCCGAAGATGACCCGGGAAGAGGCCGAGGCCAAGAGCATGCCGGCACTGATCATGCTCGATTACCTGCAGCTGATGCAGGTGAAGGGCGCCACCGAGGGACGGACCCAGGAGATCTCCGAGATTTCCCGCTCCCTGAAGGGCCTTGCCAAGGAATACAGCTGCCCGGTCATTGCCCTGTCGCAGTTGAACCGGGGGGTAGAGCAGCGCCCCAACAAGCGGCCGATGAACTCGGACCTGCGGGAATCCGGTGCCATCGAGCAGGACGCCGACGTGATCCTGTTTATCTATCGCGACGAGTATTACAACGAGGACAGCCCGGACAAGGGGATGGCCGAGCTGATCATCGGCAAGCAGCGTAACGGCGAAATCGGCACCTGCCGGGCGGCGTTTGTCGGCAAGTTCACCCGCTTCGATAACCTGGCGCCGGAGTACTACCAGGGCGATTGAGCAGCCCCGCAGTCTTTTCGTCGGGGATAAAAAAGGGGCGGACCAAGTGGTCCGCCCCTTTTTTTACCTGGCGCTGGGTCAGATCTGTACCACCACGTAGACCTCGCGCCCATCTCTCTGTGTGGGCATGAAGTAGTCGTTGCCATAGCGGTAATACTGCACCCCATTGATGACCTCTGCCGTGTAGCCGGCTGGCAGGCTGTCCAGCACCTGACCGGGACTGTAAGGCGAAGTGCCAGGGCTGGTGGGTGTGGCTGCGGCGGCGGGAACAGCAACGGCTCCGGCGGGGGGAGGCACCACTACGTAGGCCCGGCGAGCCGGGTGCCACTGATAGTAAGCATTCGCATACTGGTAGAAGACCGCACCGCCGATCTGTACCTGCACGGCACTGGCTGGCAGGGAGACGACGGAAGCACCCAGAGGGGCGGATACCACCACGTAGCCAGCAGGGCCGTGGCGATAGAAGTGGCCGCTGTGGAAGTAATAGGGCCGTCCACCGACGGCGAGGCTCAGGTAGCCGCGGGGTAAAACCGGGACGGTAAAGCCGACGGAAATACGCGGTCCCCGGAACCGCGGTCCATGATGGTGGCGCTTCCAGTGATGGTGCTTCCAGTGGTGATGGTGCCCGCCGTGCCGTTCCAGGGCCGCAGTGCGGGCGTCCGCCGGCGGGGCGAAAGCAAAGGCGCCCAAGGCCAGCAGCCCTGCGGCGCCGATGAGGAATCTCAAGATCTTCACAACTTCTCCAGCGGAGCGGTTACTCACATTGGTTAAATTTTAACCCGTTCGAGGGGGCCTGCGCCACGCCTGCCGGTTAAGAAGTGTGAACCGGCAGGTCTACCCGTGTTGAGCCATCTTTTGGACCTCGCTATTGCGCTGCACTATCCCCATGAGTTTGTAGAGCAGCTGAGCGGCGGCAAAATCATAGGCGTGGAAGCCCTCGATGGGCGCAAACTCCAGCAGGTCGAAGCCGATGACCTGCCGCTGCCGGGCCACCGACTCGAATAGGTTCAGGGTCTGATACCAGCCGAGGCCGCCGGGCACCGGCGTGCCGGTAGAGGGGAAGACCGAGGGGTCAATGCCGTCCACATCCAGTGTAAAGAACACCTTGCTGGGGAAATCCTCCGGCAGCTCCACGCTCTGCACGTTGGTGGGCACCAGTTCGTGGGCGTCCAGGTAATGAACGCCGTACTTGTCACGGGCGCCCATCTCCTCCTCGCAGTAGGCGCGAATCCCCAGCTGGAACAGTGGGATACCGGCTTCCACGACCAGGCGCATCACGCTGGCATGGCTGTGTTTCTGGCCTTCGTAGCGGTCGCGCAGGTCGGCGTGGGCATCAATCTGCACGACGCCGAAGTCCTCTATGCCGGCATCCAGGTACCCCTTGATCACGCCCCAGGTGACGGAGTGCTCGCCGCCAATGCCCACCGGCATCTTGCCGGCCTCGAGAATTTCCCGGGTGGCGCTGGCGATATTGTCCATCACCTGCTCCGGCCCACCGGAGACATTGACGGGGGAGCGGGTATAGATGCCCAGGTCGCAGGGGGAAGAAAAATTGTCGAAAGTCTCCAGCTGCCAGGAGGCCTCGAGGATCGCTGCCGGGCCCCGGCCTGTCCCGCCGCCATAAGACACCGTCTCCTCGTAGGGGATCGGCAGGATATGGAACAGGGCATCCTCGGGCTTGGGTTGCTCGATCTCGGAGCCGAGAAAAATCGGAAAATCGTTTTCAGAGAGCATCTGTGACCTTCTTGTGCTGAAACGCTGCAACCGCTGTCAGGACAGCCGGTTCTTGAAGTCTTCGTAGCCGAACTCCCGCACCAGGCGCAGTTCATCGGTATCGGAATTCCACAGGGCAATGGCCGGTAGCGGAATGCCATTAAAGGTGTTGGTCTTGACCATGGTGTAGTAGGCCATTTCCTCGAACACCAGCCGGTCGCCCACCTTTAACGGTTCGGGAAAACTGTATTCCCCGATACTGTCGCCGGCGAGGCAGCTTTGCCCGCCGAGGCGGTAATCGTGTGGCAGCTCACCGGGCCGGGCTGCGCCAGTAATTTCGGGGCGGTAGGGCATCTCCAGCACGTCCGGCATGTGGCAGGTGGCGGAAGCGTCAAGAATCGCCTGGCTCTGCCCGTTCCAGGCAATATCCACCACCTCGCTCACCAGGATGCCGGCGAACAGGGCCACGGCCTCACCCGGCTCCAGGTAGACCTGCACACCGTGGCGCTCGGAAAACGCGCGCACCGCATCCACCAGGCGGTCCACCTGGTAGTCACGGCGGGTAATGTGGTGGCCACCACCGAAGTTAATCCACTCCATCTGCGGAATCAGGTCGCCGAACTTTTCTTCCACTGCGGAGATGGTGCGAGCCAGTGGCTCGAAGTCCTGCTCGCACAGCGTGTGGAAGTGAAGGCCACTGATGCCGGTGAGGTCCTCGCCCTCGAACAGCGAGCGCACGATCCCCAGGCGGGAACAGGGCGCGCAGGGATCATAAAGTGCGGTGTGCCCCTCTGAATGCTCCGGGTTGATACGCAGGCCGAAACGTAATTCCGGTCGCTGCTGCTGAGCCTGCAGGCACAATGACTTATAACGGTGCCACTGGGAAAAAGAATTGAAGATCACATGGTGTGCGAAAGTGAGCAGTTCCCGCAGCTCGTCCTCTTTGTAGCCCGCGCTGAAGACGTGTACCTCCTTGCCCAGGTCGCTGCCGCCGTACTCCTCGTACGCCAGTTTTGCCTCGTGCAGGCCGCTGGAACAGGCACCGGACAGGTACTCGGCCACAATGGGGCCGACACTGAACATGGAGAAAGCCTTCAGTGCCGTGAGCACCTTGGCGCCACTGCGTCGCTGGACATCCGCCAGCACGGTGAGATTGTCCCGCAATGCCACCTCGTCCACGACGAAGCAGGGGGATGGCACGCGGGACGGATCGAACTCGCCGAAGTAGTCTTTGCGGGGCGTCAGGTCCATAGAGTCGTTCTTATTCCCAATCGATCAGGCCGCGGGCGCCAGGGCCCGCACGCCGGGTAAAAAGGTAATGGGGGCGTTTACTGGAAGGGCTCATCCAGCCAGGTTTCCTGCCAGGGCAGGCCGTAGCGATTCAGGTCGGCCATAAAGGGATCCGGATCCAGTTGCTCCAGGTTCCACACGCCGGGCTTCATCCACTTGCCTTCCAGCATCATCTTGGCGCCGATCATCGCGGGCACTCCGGTGGTGTAGGAAATAGCCTGGGACTTCACTTCCCGGTAACACTCCTGATGATCGCAGATGTTGTAGACGTAGTAGATCTTGTCCTTGCCATCCTTGATTCCGCGAATGATATTGCCGATACACGTTTTGCCCTGGGTAAGGGGGCCGAGACTCGCGGGGTCCGGCAGCAACGCCTTGAGGAATTGAATGGGCACAATCTCCTGGCCCTGGAAGTCCACCGGTTCGATGCTGGTCATGCCCACATTCTGCAGCACTTCCAGGTGCTTGAGGTAGTTGGCGGAAAACGTCATCCAGAAGCGCGCCCGCTCCAGGTCCGGAAAGTGCTTCGACAGTGACTCCAGTTCCTCGTGGTAGAGCAGGTAAATGTCCTTTTCGCCAATGCCCTCGGGAAAATCAAATACCCGTTTGTATTCCAGCGGCTTGGTGGTGACCCACTGCCCGTTCTCCCAGTAGCGACCGTTTGCGGTGATCTCGCGAATATTGATTTCCGGGTTGAAGTTGGTGGCGAATGGCAGGCCGTGATCACCGGCATTGCAGTCGAGAATGTCCAGCGTCTTCATCCGGTCAAAATGATGCTTGTTGGCATGGGCGGTGAAAACGCTGGTCACTCCGGGGTCAAAACCGCTGCCGAGCAACGCCATCAACCCGGCCTTCTCGAATTTATCCTGATAGGCCCATTGCCACTTGTACTCGAACTTGGCCTCTTCCGGCGGTTCGTAATTGGCCGTGTCCAGGTAATGCACGCCGGTCTCCAGGCAGGCATCCATGATGTGCAGGTCCTGGTAGGGCAGGGCAACGTTAATGACCATATCCGGCCTGACCTTTTTGATCAGCTTGACCAGCTCCGGCACATTGTCCGCATCTACTTCGGCGGTATCGATCTTGCGCGGCAACATCTCAGCAATCTTGTCGCACTTGCTCTTGGTGCGGCTCGCCAGGGTGATGTGCTCAAATACGTCCTCCACTTGGGCGCATTTATGCGCAACCACCTGGCCGACACCTCCGGCGCCGATGATCAGTACTCTAGCCATGAAAATCCTCCACTAATTTTCGCTGTCGCCCGCAGTCAGCAATCTGTCGGGCACGGAGCGTGACCCATGCTGAACGCTATTTTTCGAAGTAGGTGTAGCCACTCATGCTGGCGGTGTAGGTATGCAGAATCTGCTTGCGTTGCTGGGGGCTGATACGACCCTCTTTTACTGCTCTCTCGGCCAGCTTGCGGAAACGCTCGAACATGTCCTGCGGCCGGTATTCCACGTAACTGAGCACGTCGGAAATGCTGTCGCCGTGAATTTCGCGGCTGTAATCGAAACCGCCGTCTTCATCAATGCGCACGCTGACCACATTGGTGTCCCCGAACAGGTTGTGCAGATCGCCCAGTGTCTCCTGGTAGGCACCGATCAGGAAGGCGCCCAGAATGTAATCCTCGTTTTCGCGCAATTCATGTAGTGACAGGGTGCGCTGCTCTTCCTGTCGACCGATAAACCGATCGATCTTGCCGTCACAGTCACAGGTGATGTCGGCAATGATTGCGGACCGGGTTGGTGCCTCCTGGTGCCGGTGAATGGGTACCAGCGGAAACACCTGGTCTATCGCCCAGATATCGGGCAGGGACTGGAACAGGCTGAAGTTGCCGTAATAGATATCCGACAGTGCTTCCGGCAGCGACTCGAGGTCAGCCGGGACCTCATCGACTTCATCGAGCAGGGCGCGAATTTTCTGCGCGCCATGCAGAAACAGGTTTTCGGCGTTGGCACGTTCCCGCAGGCTTACCTGGCCATGCAGGTACAGGGAACGGATTTCGTCCCGGTAGTAGAGTGCATCGTTGTAGCTCTCCTGCAGGTTGTCTGCATCGACACCATCCACAGCCTCTTTCAGATAACGCAGCATCGCGTGATCATCTTCACCGATTTTGTTGGTGTCGATGGCCACCGGTTCGTAGCGTGTGGTGTCGAGGATATCGAACAGCAGCACAGAGGAATAAGCCACCGTGGCCCGGCCGGACTCGGTGATGATCACCGGATGCTCGACGCCCTCGCTGTCCAGCGTGCCCATAATGGCCTCGACCACGTCGACACAATATTCGTCTAGGGAGTAGTTGCGGCTGTGGGTATCGTTGGTCTTGGAGCCATCGTAATCCACTGCCAGGCCGCCACCCAGATCGAGGTAGCCCATGGCCGCACCCTCTTCCACCAGGTCGGCGTAATAGCGGCAGGCCTCGAGGACGCCGGTACGGATATCGCGGATATTGGGCACCTGCGAGCCCAGGTGGTAGTGCAACAGTTTCAGGCAGTCGAGCATGTCATGGCGGCGGAGTTCGTCCACCATCGCGATCAGGTCGTTGCTGCCGAGACCAAAGATACTGCGGTCGCCACTGGTGGCGTTCCAGTAGCCGCCCACCTTGGAGGCCAGCTTGATCCGTACACCGATATTGGGGCGCACCTGCTCACGCTCGGCGCACTGGATGATGGTGGCCACTTCCGATGGTGTCTCGACGACAAAGAAGACCTGAACGCCCAGACGCTGGGCCTGCAGGCCGAGGTTGATAAATTCCTCGTCCTTGTAGCCGTTACAGACGATCAGGGAGTCGGTGTTCTCCAGCGTGGACAGCGCGGTAATCAATTCAGCCTTGCTGCCGGCTTCCAGGCCGTGACTGAAAGGATTGCCGGCCCTGGCGATCTCCTCGATTACCTGGCACTGCTGATTCACCTTGATGGGGAATACGCCGCGAAAAACATTGCGGTAATTGCACTGTTCGATGGCGCGGGCAAAAGACTGGTTCAGCAGTGACACCTGGGCATCCAGCAGGTTTTCGATCCGCAGTAGCAGGGGCATGCCCAGTCCGCGCTCCATGGCGCCGCTGGCGATATCCATCAACGATACGGCGTTTGTCTGGCCGGCGCTGTTCTTTACGTTGACGGTGATGTCACCGTCCGCGCTCAGGTCAAAATACCCTGCACCCCAATTGCGGATGCCGTAAAGCTCCGCAGAGTCTTCGCAGGTCCACTCTTTTACTTGTTGCTGTTTCATGACGCCTCAGTGATCAGGGAGTCTGAAGGGGCGCGAATGGTGCGCTCAGTCTGCTGGGAAAGCAATAACTATAGATAACAAAAAATGAAAAAATTTAATGTTGGAAAATTAAAGTTTAATTCGGTTTTTTCGGGAGATGACGACAGGAAGGAATGTGTGCGGTGCCAGTGCAAGCAATAAAAAGCTTGCTGCGGATTGATGCGCCATCCGCTTGGTAAATTAAATTTTTATTCGGTTTTCGCCGCCCTTTTCGGACTGATAAAGCGATAAAAAAAGGCAGCCGGGTTTGGCTGCCTGTTTGCGAGCGGGTGTCAGTAATAGAAGCCCGGGTTTTCCACGATCCGATAGCCGCGGTGATAATCGTCCCAGAGGTAGTAGGTATCGTAAGCCACGTAATAATTCCGGCCCCCGAATATCACGCTCACCGCGGTGCCCGGCAGGCTGGTGACGATGGCGCCGATGGGCGGTCGCGCGACCACGTAGGCACCCTGGTAGGGACGGTAGAAGATGCCCTCGCTGTAGAAGAGGCCGAGGCCGCCAAAACTGATGCGCACGAAGTTGCGCGGCAGGTGGCGCCAGCGGTAGCCGTAGTGGTAATGCGACGGACGCCAGTGGTGGCGGTGCTTGCGGTAGTGTTTGCGCTTCTTGTAGTGCCTCCTGTCGCCATGCTTGGCGTAGTACGGCTTGCCGTAATAGGGATGCTTGTGGTGGCCGTGGTCTTTGCGCTTGCCGTGGCCCCAGGCATGACCGCGCCCCGGGTGATAGCGCCGATCGTCACGCTTCCAGCGCTTGCCGCCGCGGTCTCGGTCCCAGTCACGATCGGGGCGATGCTTTGGGCGATGTTTCGGGCGGTGCTTGTCCTGGCGATTATTACCCTGGTGGTTGTTGTCCTGCCGCTTGTGGTGGCCCCGCCCCCGATGCTGTTCCCGCTGCTGGCGCTTTTCTTTCTGGTAGGCGCGCTCAAACGCGGAGCCGCCCGGCGAATTGTCGGCCAGTGCAGGCCCGGGGCCGGCGAGCAACAGGCCCGCGGTGGCAAGGGTGGTGATCAGTGTTCTCATGTTGCTCTCCACGGTGCCGCCGATGCGGCCTCTGATACGATGGGGAGCAGTTTGCCGCCGTGCAACTGAATCTTTCCTGAACCGCGCGGACTCTGCCGCCGGGCGCTGCCGGTATGCACTGCGACAAAAGTTGAGTATTTGTTCTGTTTTGGGGGAGTTCGCTCTGTTTGCGCTAGTTTTCGCCGAAATTTGGGCTTTTTAGCCCGATTTCATTCCCCATCGATATTGTGGGCGCCGAATCCTCCGAGTATGATGCCGCGCACATTTTACCCAGCAGCGAATATCCCGGTGGCGTCCAGGTCACCCAGGTGGAGATGAACGGGATGCAAGTCTTTCATCATGTAGCCAGCCTGCGCGAGGCACTGGCCGGAGCACGCAGAAACGGCAAGACCATCGGCTTTGTGCCCACCATGGGTAACCTGCACGATGCCCATATCGAGCTGGTGCGCCTGGCCCGGCAGCACTGTGACGTGGTGGTGGTGTCCATCTTCGTCAACCGCCTGCAATTCGGTCTCAACGAAGACTGGGACACCTACCCGCGAACTATGGAGCAGGACATGGCGCGACTGCGAGCCGTGGACTGCGACTTTCTCTTTCACCCGGAAGAAAGCGAAATCTACCCCAATGGCATGGATGAGCAGACCCGCGTGGTCTGTCCGGCTATGACCGATGTGCTCTGTGGTGCCAGTCGTCCCGGGCACTTCGAGGGCGTCACTACCGTGGTGGCCAAGCTGTTCAATATCGTACAGCCGGATCAGGCCGTTTTCGGTATCAAGGATTTCCAGCAATTAGCCGTGATCCGGCGCATGGTGGAGGACCTCTGCATCCCGGTGGAGATCGTTGCCGCACCGGTGCACCGGGAGTCCGACGGCCTGGCGATGAGTTCCCGCAACAGTTACATCACCCCGGAAGAGCGTCCCCGGGTGGCGGTACTGAACCGCTCGCTGAACTGGGTCCGTGAATCGATCGAGCAGGGGCGGCGTGACTTCGCCGAGCTGGAAGCGGAGGCAAAGGCGCGGATCGAAGACAGTGGCTTCCAGGTGGATTATTTCTCCATCCGCAATAGTCGCAACCTGGAGCCGGCCGCTCACGACGACCGCGAGATCACCGTGCTGGGGGCCATGTACACCACCGCCGCGCGGCTGATCGACAACGTATCCCTTGAGTTGTGATGGGAGGGTGAGGAAATGCAGATCGAGATGTTGAAGTGCAAACTGCATATGGCGGCAGTTACCCAGGCGGAACTCTGGTACGACGGCTCCTGTGCCATCGACCAGGATCTGGTGGAACTGGCGGGTCTGCGTGAATTCGAGAAGATCGACATCTATAACGTCAGCAATGGCGAGCGCTTCCACACTTACGTGATCCTCGCCGAGCGGGGTTCCGGGATCATCTCAATGAATGGTGCCGCCGCCCGCCGGGTGCAGGTCGGGGACCGCATCATCATCGCGTCCTATGCGCAGATGAGCGAGGTGGAGGCGGACACCTTCAAGCCGCGGCTCGTCTACCTCGATGAGCACAACCGGGTGGAGCGCAGCACCAATACCATCCCGGTGCAGCTGGCTGAAGTCACCGCCTGAGGGCGGATTGTTCAGCGGCGGTCGTCGACCGCCGTTTCCTCATTCTTCGTAGATGGCGTAGAACTTCTTCACGCTGCCCACGGTTTCCCAGCTGCCTTCGAAGCCTGCGGGAATGCAAAAAGCGTCGCCAGTGACGACACGCTCACTGTGTCCGTCCGCATCGGTAATGATCGCTTCCCCGTCGATGATGTAGCAGAACTCATCTTCGCTGTAGCTGAGCTTCCACTTGCCGGTGTCTGAGCTCCATACGCCACAGAAAAAATTCTCTTTGGTGTTGGTAAAGAAATGCTCGGTGAGTTGCCGGGGCTTGCCGGCCAGGAGTTTCTCCTCGGCCACGGGTCCGGCATCCTGCTCCCCCTGGCCCTCGACGATGCGCAGCAATCTCTTGTTCATGGTCCACCTCAAAATGTGATCACTTTTTTGTGGCGCTATTGTGCCCGGCTTTACGTGAAATTGGCACCTCAATCCGTGTCGAGCGGTGAAAGCCGGCGTACAGCGGGTTACCATGAAATGACCGCATTCTTGACAGCGTTGTCATTCTGGCTTCGTGAATGATATAACTGACCGACCAGACTGACCGCTGACCAGCGGCAGTGCGATGAAGCCGAGAAAATTAATCCCGATAAGAGCAATAAGGGAGAAAACGATGTCCGAAGTCCACATTCGCCGTGTGCCGGCGGAATTTGCCGCCGAGGCACATATCCGTGCCGATGACTACGAGAAGCTCTACCGCCAGTCCATCGAAGATCCCGATGCCTTCTGGGCCCAGCAGGCCAAGGACTTCCTGCAGTGGCAGAAGCCATTTACCAAGGTGCGCGAGGAAGACCTGCAGCGCGGCCACGCCGCCTGGTTTGCCGACGGCGCCCTGAACGTCACCGTCAACTGTATCGACCGGCACCTGCCCGCCCGCGCCGAACAGACAGCCTTTATCTGGGAAGGCGATGACCCCGCCGACAGCAAAGTCATCACCTATGCCGAGCTGCACCAGCAGGTCTGCCGCCTGGCCAATCTGTTGCGTGCCCGCGGTGTGAGCAAGGGCGATCGGGTCTGTATCTATATGCCGATGATTCCCGAGGCGGCCTACGCCATGCTGGCCTGTGCCCGTATCGGTGCCGTGCATTCGGTGGTCTTCGGCGGTTTCTCTCCGGACTCGCTCAAAGACCGCATCCTGGATAGTGACTGCCAGCTGGTGATCACCGCCGACGAGGGTGTGCGCGGTGGCAAGAAGGTGCCCCTGAAAGCCAATGTGGACCAGGCACTCTCAAATTGCCCCAATGTGCACACCGCCATCGTGGTCAAGCGTACCGGTGCCAACGTGGACTGGGACAGCAAGCGGGATATCTGGTATTCCGAGTCGGTAGCCGAACAGAGTGTGGAGTGCGAGCCGGAAGTGATGAATGCGGAGGATCCACTCTTCATCCTCTACACCTCCGGTTCCACCGGCAAGCCAAAAGGCGTCCTGCACACCACTGCCGGCTACCTGTTGATGGCCTCCATGACCTTCAAGTACACCTTCGATTACAAAGAGGGCGACGTCTTCTGGTGTACCGCCGATGTGGGCTGGATTACCGGACACAGCTATATCGTTTACGGGCCGCTCTCCGCGGGTGCCGTCAGCCTGATGTTCGAGGGCGTTCCCACCTACCCGGATGCCTCGCGCTGCTGGGAAGTGGTGGACAAGCACAAGGTCAATATTTTCTACACCGCGCCCACTGCGATCCGCGCCCTCATGGGTGCCGGTGATGACTACGTCACGAAAACCGATCGCAGTTCCCTCAAGCTGCTGGGTACGGTGGGCGAACCCATCAATCCAGAGGCCTGGGAGTGGTACTACCAGGTGGTGGGTGATGAGCGCTGCCCCATTGTCGACACCTGGTGGCAGACGGAAACCGGTGCACACCTGATCACACCCCTGCCCGGCGCCATCGACATGAAGCCGGGCTCCGCCACCAAGCCGTTCTTTGGCGTACAACCGGCACTACTGGATGAGAAAGGGCGGGAAATCGACGGTGAAGGTGAGGGTGCGCTGGTGATGAAAGCCAGCTGGCCGAGCATGATCCGTTCCGTCTTCGGTGATCATCAGCGCATGATCGATACCTACTTCTCCGCCTTCCCCGGTTATTACTTTACCGGTGACGGTGCCCGCCGTGATGCAGACGGATACTACTGGATCACCGGCCGCATCGATGATGTGCTCAATGTATCGGGCCACCGCCTGGGCACGGCCGAAATCGAGAGCGCGATCGTTCTCCACGACGATACCGCGGAGGCGGCAGTGGTAGGTTACCCGCACGACATCAAGGGGCAGGGTATCTACGCCTATGTCACCCTGAAGGCGGGGCACGAGCCTTCCGAGGCGCTGCGCAAGGAACTGATCGATCTGTGTGTGAAGGAGATCGGTCCGATCGCCAAGCCAGATGTAATCCAGTGGGCTCCGGGACTGCCGAAGACCCGCTCCGGCAAGATCATGCGCCGTATCCTGCGCAAGATTGCCTGCAACGAGCTGGAAAACCTCGGCGACACCTCCACCCTCGCCGACCCCTCGGTGGTGGATGAGTTGATTGAGCATCGCGCCAACCAGTAGTGGTTCTGGACAGGACCAGCTGAGAGCCGGGCAGCGCCCGGCTTTTTTGTGCACGACCAACGGTTGGCGTGTCGTCGCAGTATTGGCGGCGCCCACCGGTCGCGCTGGCAGCCAGCGAACGCGCAGCGCTTCTGCCCCGTAAACAGCCTGGCCAGCCCCTGCAGCAGCGGGTTGGCCCTGTACCCCCCCCCCCCCCCACGCCAGCGAAACCTCGGCTTCCGTGCGTCGACGTCGGCAAATTTCCCCTTAAAAAATACGCTGTAACAGATTTCGTCGAAGTATTTATCCGTCGCGGTTGCGCGATCACTTTCAGGCGCAGGAAGCGCGGTCAAGCTGGAGCAGGGCGGACACGGATTGGCAGCTCCGGCATCTGGGGAGAGGATGCTGTGCTGCCTGGAAATAAACGGCTCGCTGCCGGCGGCGAATCCCACCCTGCTTGCACGCCACGGCCACGGGCCGCCAGCGCGGTGGGCTACACTTCTGCACGCGGATCAGACAGCCCTCACGGCCGTAGCCGTCCACCCAAAAAATCATCCTCCCTCCCGCATGTGACAGGAACCGATGAAAACGATTGTTGCTCCCCTGATCCTCGCTGCCTCGATGGCGGCACTCGCAGTGGCTGCCCAGGCCTCCCCCTACGAGGGCCAGAAAAAGAATCCGGTGGCTGAGCGCGTGTACTCTCCCTACGCGGGGCGCGACTACCCTGACCAGGTGCTATTCGGGGACACACACTTCCATACGCACCTGTCATTTGATGCGGGCCTGATCGGTACCACCCTCGATGTCGATGCTGCCTATCGCGGTGCCCGCGGCGAGGAAGTGCTGTCCAACAGCGGGCAGCGCTTTCAGTTGATCCGGCCGCTGGACTTCCTGGTGATTACCGACCACGCGGAGATGATTGGTTTCGCGCCCATGTTGCGAGAGGGGCACCCCGCGCTGCTCGCAGATGCCTGGGGCAAGTCCGCCTACGAGCGCTTTAACTCCGGGCTCGAGGGGCAGCAGGAGGTGTTCGCAGAGATCATCCAGCTCGGTACCGTCGAGGGTGTTAACCCGCTCAGCTCGAATGACGCCACTGCGTCCATCTGGCAGGACTTCGTCGAAAAGGCCGAGCAGTACAATGAGCCCGGTCATTTCACCGCCATGACAGGGTTCGAGTGGACCTCCACACCCGGAGGGGACAACCTGCACCGGGTGGTGATTTTTGCAGATGGCGACGACAAGACCGGCCGAACCCTGCCGTTCTCAATGTTCGACAGTCTCGATCCCGAGGACCTGTGGAAGTACCTGGCGGGGTACGAGGAGAAAACTGGTGGCCGCGCGATCGCTATCCCTCATAACGGCAACCTGAGCAACGGGCTGATGTTCAACGGCCTCGACTTTGACGGCAAGCCCATCAGTGCAGACTACGCAAGGCGGCGCATGCGCTGGGAACCGCTGCATGAGGTTTCGCAGATCAAGGGGGACGAGGAGGCGCACCCATACCTCTCGCCCAACGATGAGTTTGCGGATTTCGAGAACTGGGATGCGGGTAACATTGCCGGCACCGCGGGGAAGGAAAAGGCTATGTTGCGCGGCGAGTACGCGCGGTCGGCCTTGCGGATGGGGCTGGAGCAGCAGAAGCGGATCGGGGTAAACCCGTACAAGTTCGGCCTCACGGCGGCAACAGACACCCACACCGCGCTTGCCTCAAGCCGTGAGGAGAACTACTTCGGCAAATACAAGGCCACGGAGCCTTCGGCGGATCGCCACAACACTGAGGTTATCCCCGCCGAAGACCCGGCGCTGGAGGTCCTCACCTCTCAGGAATCCGCCGCGGGCCTCACTGCGGTGTGGGCGCGGCATAACACCCGCCGGGACATCTTCGATGCGCTCAAGCGCAAGGAGGTTTACGCCACCACAGGTACGCGCATCCGTGTGCGGGTTTTTGCCGGCTGGGATTTCGCCAAGGAGGAAGTGTCACGCCCGGATTTCGCCGACCAGGGTTACCGCAGAGGGGTGCCCATGGGCGGTGACCTCAGCAAGGCCCCCGCCGGCGCTGTTCCGCGTTTTATGGTTCGTGCCCTGCGGGACCCGGATGGGGCAAACCTGGATCGGGTGCAGGTGATCAAGGGTTGGGTCGACGCCAGTGGCGAGACGCACGAGCGCATTTACGATGTGGCAGTTTCCGACGGGCGTGAAATCGGCCGCGACGGCCGCTGCAAGACTCCGGTGGGCTCGACGGTGGACCTGGACAAGGCCACCTATACCAACACCATTGGCGAACCGGTGATGGCCGCCTACTGGGAAGACCCGGACTTTGACCCGGCACAGGCGGCCTTTTACTACGTCCGGGTGCTGGAAATCCCCACCCCGCGCTGGACCACTTACGACGCGGCGTTTTTCAACATACCGCGCCCCGAGCGGGTCCCGGCCACGATCCAGGATCGCGCCTACACATCACCTATCTGGTATACGCCGGGCGATCCGGGCGGGGCATAGGGCAAGGTGCTTGCCGGAATCAGGCCATGCGCCGGAGGTAGCTGCGCTCGCTGTCGTCGAACCAGTGGTGCTTGATGGCAGCGCCGATGTGTACGGCGATCAGGGCCAGCAGCACGTAGGGCGCCGTTACGTGGATGTCGTGCATCAGCGACCCGAGCGCCTTGTTCTTCTCTACCAGCACCGGCAGAGTGATACCGAACATCTCCACCGCGCGACCGCCGGCATTGGACATCAGGTAGCCCGACAGGGGGATGGCCAGCATCAGCATGTATAGCAGGTGGTGTGAGGCCACGGAGAGCTTGCGCATAATGCCGTTTACATAGCTGGGCATGGCCGGTTTCGCGGTGAATGCTTTCATCACCACGCGCATCAATACCAGCAGAAGCACCAGGGCGCCGAACGATTTGTGCAGCGGGTAGAATACGGCGAACTTGGCTTCGACAGAACGGTCCAGCCCCTCCATATACCAGCCGACGGCGATCAGCCCCAGGATCAGAGCGGCCATGGCCCAGTGCATCAGGCGCATGGGGAGGGAATATTTCGCGGGGTTGGACATTGGTTAACTCCTGTGAGACTCATTGTTCTTGGCCGACTTATCCTGCCGCAATTTCCACCACAAGGCCATACGCGCCAGAGATGGTGGCCCTGACAGTCGGTGACCGGCTGGACCGGATGTAGGGGGGCGGCAGCGGGTAGGGATAATAGCGACCGGGGCGGACCGCTCGGGGCCGCACAGGGTGGATCTGCAACTGGCGGATGAGATATGTGGGAATTATGCCATTGGCATTGTGGCACCGGGGGTGAGCATTGAATCCCGACGACTTTGTCGGCAGCTTGCCGACACTCGCTTCAGGAGATTACCGGCTCCGCTGGCTGAGTGAGAGGGACCTGCCCGCTCTGCGGACTATTTTCGGCGATCCTGAAGTGGTGCGATTCATGGCCATCGCCTGCCTGCACACCGAGGATGACGCCGGGGCTTTTCTGCTTTCGATCCAACAGGGTTTTCTGACCGGCAAGCTTTACCAGTGGGGAGTCGAATATCAGGGGCTGCTCATTGGCACCTGCACACTTGCCCAGATCGACCGCGACAACCGCCGCGCCGAAATCGGCTTTGCGCTGGCGCGCAGGTTCCAGGGACGTGGGCTGATGCTGCAGGCTCTACGGCTGTTGCTGGATTTCGCGTTTCTACAAATGCAACTGCACCGCATCGAGGCGGATGTGGATCCCCGCAATCAGGCATCACTGAAATTGCTGGAGAAGCTTGGCTTCCTGCGCGAGGGTGTGTTGAGGGACCGCTGGCTCGAGCCGGACGGTTTTCAGGACTCCGTAATGTTGGCGCTGTTGCAGCGGGACTGGCACCCGGGCAATCGGGTGCAATCAAAGGTGCTGCCCGGCGCAGTGGGTTGATTGCCGTCGACTACTGCCAGTCCAAATCTCTCCTCGCGCCACGGCGCAGTCACTTCTGCGGCCCGGTACAGGCAAGATGGCGGGTCATTCCACTCGTTGTGTGACCCAGCGACTATCTTGATTCACTGGGCTCATTGCCGATTGATTTGCCGGGTCACTGATTGGAATCCGGTCGGATCCATTCTCTTCCTCTGAGGCGCCTGAGAGGCCTCCCTGTCTGGCATCGAGCCGTTCCACTGAGTCAGCCCTGATAATAAAGGATTCGTCATGAGGGATTCATCAGTGAGCCTGTCCATGGGCTTTATCGCTTTCACCGCAGTCACCGCCAGTGCGACCATTGCCCCCCACTCAATTGCCCGGCAGGTTGATGATCAGCAATCTCCCGGAGGCCTGGAAGAGGTCTTGGTGATCGGGCGGCGACTGGACCTGACCGGGGAAGCCATCAGTGCTTCAGAGGGGGAGGTGGGGCCGGAGGAAATCGGTGCGTGGCCGATGCTGCGGACCGGTGACCTGATGGAGTTCGTGCCGGGAATGGTGGCCACTCAGCACTCCGGCAGCGGCAAGGCCAATCAATATTTCCTGCGCGGATTCAACCTGGACCACGGCACAGACTTTGCCACTACGGTGGATGGTATGCCGGTAAACCTGCGAAGCCATGGGCATGGTCAGGGGTATACGGATCTCAACTTCGTGATCCCGGAGACCATTGCGCGGCTGCGCTATCGCAAGGGGCCCTACTATGCCGATGTGGGGGACTTCTCCTCCGCCGGTTCAGCGGAGTTCGAAATGGCGAATCGGTTGGCCCGGGGTGTAGCCGAGGGCAGCGTCGGTGAATTTGGCTGGCGCCGGGGAGTGATCGCGGACTCCACTGAGCTCGATTCTGTAAGCCTGCTCTATGCGGCCGAGTGGCAGACCTACGCCGGGCCCTGGAGCGACGTGGATGAGGACGTAAACAAGCGCAATCTGCTGCTGCGAGTCAGTGGCGAACTGGGCGAGGGGCGTGGCAGCGTCACTGCCATGAGTTACGACAACGACTGGAACTCTCCGGATCAAATCCCTTCGCGGGCCGTGGCGCAGGGTGTGATCGATGCCTTCGGCTCACTGGATCCGGACCTGGGGGGAGATACCGCCCGGCGCAGCCTGTCTGCGAGTTGGGACAGTCCGCTGGCCGGTGGGGATTTCAGCTCCAGCGCCTACGTGATCGATTACAAGTTCGCTCTCTGGTCCAACTTCACCTATCGCCTCGACGACCCGCTCCGCGGCGACCAGTTTCAGCAGTTCGATGACCGGCAGATTTTCGGTTTTGATCTGGCCCAGCAGTGGAGCCAGGAGCGCGCCAGCTGGGAGGTCGGCTTGCAGGGGCGGCGGGATGATATCGATCGTGTGGGCCTCTATCAGGCCGAGCGTCGTTCCCGGTTGTCCACGGTGCGAGAGGATCGCGTGCTCGAGGACAGTATTGGTGTCTTTGCTGCCCATAACTACGCACTGACTGAGACGCTGCGCAGCTATATCGGATTGCGCCATGATTTCTATACGTTTGACGTGGATGCCTCCCTGCCAGTCAACAGTGGCACCGAGTCCGATGGCGCGACCTCGCTGAAGGCGAGCCTCGCCTGGCAGCCACTGCCAGTTGCCGAGTTCTACGCCAGCTTCGGCCAGGGCCTGCACTCCAATGACGCCCGGGGTACTGTCATCAACGTGGATCCGGTCACCGGTGAGTCGGTGAAAGCGGTCGATCCTCTTGTGCAGTCGAGCGGTGCGGAATTGGGAGCGCGAATTTTCGTTACCGATAAACTGCACAGCACCCTGGCCCTCTGGAAGCTGGATCTGGACTCGGAATTGCTTTTTGTCGGCGACGCCGGCAATACCGAAGCCAGTCGTCCCAGCGAGCGTAGCGGCGTTGAATTGGGGGTGTACTGGTTTGCTGCGGAAAACCTGAATACCGAGCTGGAGCTGTCTTACACCGATGCCGCCTTTGCCGGTCGTGATGCGGCCGGCAGCGAAACTCCCGGGGCGATACCCCTGGTCGCCAGTGCGGCGATCAATTATCGGGGCGAGCGCGGCTGGTTCGCCTCCATGCATTTACGTCATTTCGGTCCCTATCCGTTGATCGAGAGCGGCGAGGTCGAATCCGACGGATCATCCCTGGTCAACCTGAGAGTAGGCCATGACTTTTCCGACTGGCGATTGCAGCTGGACGTTCTCAATTTGCTCGACTCGGGTGACCATGATGTCGACTACTTTTATGCCTCTCGTTTGCCCGGAGAGCCGGCCGACGGTATCGAGGATATCCACTACCATATTTTCGAGCCGCGCGCCCTGCGGGCATCCGTTCGCTACCGGTTCTGACGGAGGTAATACAGGCCATGCTTGATCACATCGCTATCCATATCCACAGTTATGAGCGCAGCAAGCAATTCTACCGCCTGGCGCTGGCTCCACTGGGCTATGAATTGATTCTGGAATTCAATGAGTGGGCGGGATTCGGCTGGGCCGACAAACCCGATTTATGGATCAAGGGTGGGCAGAGCACCAGTCCCAGCATAAATATCGCTTTTCGCGCCGAAGATCGAGAAACCGTCGACGATTTTTATCGCGCAGCCATCGACGCCGGCGGTAAGGACAAGGGTGCGCCGGGTTTGCGCCCGGAGTATCACGAGCACTATTACTCGGCTTGTGTGCTTGACCCTGACGGCCACACCCTGGAAGTTGTCTGCCATCTGCCGGACGTGCAGTGAGTAGTCTGCTGTTTCTCTCCAGTATTTCTCCGATTCCCTTTCAGGAGTGTTGATCCCGTGACACCAACGACAGCGAATCGACTGCTAAAAGTCTGTCTGGTTGTATTCGGGTTGTTTTTCATTTTTGGCCTTTACCCCATGATGATGTGGATCTGGCCCGATGGTTGGGGGTGGGAGCCAAGGCAGCATGAATACGAGCAGATGATCATGGGGATCTATGCCACGCTCGGTGTCTTCCTGATTCTGGCGGCCAGGAATCCCTCGGCCAACGCCAGCCTGATCTGGTTCACGGTCTGGTCCAGTGTCGTCCATGGCGCCATCATGTTTGTGCAGGCAATTGCCGACCCCGCCGAGTGCATGAATCTGCTCGGAGATGTGCCGGCACTTTTCCTGGTGGCGCTGATACTGGGTTATCTGATGAAGCGACGGAACGCATAGCGCACGACAATGGCAGCCATAAGCAGGTTCGATTTCCCCCGGGTCTCCCGCCCCGCTATTCTGCATGCCATCGAGGTGCATCAGCGGGGTGTGCCTGAAACCTGGAGGTGCATCATGAGGGCAGCTGTCGTATCCATGGCGATGCGGTCACTCTGTCAGTTTGTCGGCGAGAGTGGTGAGTGCGGCGAAAAAGGAGCGCTGGAGTTGCCGCCATCGGAGAGATAGGCAAGACCGTCGAGCCAGGGCCGGGTGAATCTGGCGGGGCACAGTTGGCCCTGCCGCTGCGGCGCGTTAGCATTGGCGGCCATTAGCCAGTCGATAGCGTCTATGTCCGATAGCCACCACCCCTACGAAGCCCTGACGCCGGATATGGTCATCGACTGTGTCGAGTCGGTCGGGCTCTGGTCCGATGCGCGGATCTTCCCGCTCAACAGCTACGAAAATCGCGTCTACCAGGTCGGGATCGAGGGCGCGGAGCCGCTCATCGCGAAATTCTACCGCCCCGGCCGCTGGACCGATGCGCAGATTCTCGAAGAGCACGCCTTTACCCGCGAGCTGGTCGAGGCCGAGATCCCGGTGGTGGGGCCACTGGCATTCCATGGCAAGACCCTGATGGAGCACGGGGGATTCCGTTTTGCTGTGTTCCCGCGTCGCGGCGGTCGCCAGCTGGAGCTGGATAACTTTGACCACCTGGAACAGGTGGGGACCATGCTGGGGCGTATCCACGCGGTTGGTGCCAGCCGGCCCTTCGAGCACCGCCCGGCCCTCACCCTGCAGCACTTTGCCATCGACAGTCGTGAATTCATTCTGAGTGGGGATTTCCTGCCCCGGGAAAACCGGCTTGCCTATGAAAGTGTGACCGCGGATATCATCGACCGGGTAGCGCCGCTGTTTGAACAGCCCTGGCGGCAGCTGCGGTTGCACGGGGACTGCCATGCGGGCAATTTCCTGTGGCGGGATGAAACCCCCTGGTTTGTGGATCTGGATGATTGCCTCACCGGGCCGGCAATCCAGGATATCTGGATGCTGATCTCCGGCAGTCGCGCGGAGCAGACAGCCTACCTGGATGCGGTGATAGAGGGGTACGAGACTTTCTCCCCGTTCGATCCCCGCGAGCTGCAGTTGGTGGAGCCGCTGCGCTGCCTGCGGCAGCTGCACCACGCGGCCTGGCTCGCACGCCGCTGGCAGGATCCGGCCTTCCCGCTGGCGTTTCCCTGGTTCAACACGCCGCGTTACTGGGCGGAACATATACTGGCACTGCGCGAACAGCAGGCGGCATTACAGGAGCCGCCGCTGACTCTGGGCGCGGTCTGAAGAGGAGGTTCAAAGCAGCGATGGAAGCCCATCAGATGCAGACTGGCGACGATGCCCTGTGGCGGGAAATCCGCGCGGGCGTGGCAACGCAGGCTGAGCTGGAGCCAATACTCGCGAGCTTCCTGCACGCGACGATTCTCAATCACGCCACCCTGGAGCAGGCGCTGAGTTTTCATCTGGCCAACAAGCTGGACAGTCCGGTGGCCCCGGCACTGTTGATCCGGGAAGTGATCGATGAGGCGCTGGCATCGGATCCGGGCATCGGCCGTGCCGCTCGCGCGGACCTGAGGGCGGTTTTCCAGCGGGACTCGGCCTGCAAGTCTCTTTACGAACCGTTCCTCTACTTCAAGGGCTACCATGCCCTGCAGGCCTACCGGGTTGCCCACTGGCTCTGGCGGGAAAAGCGTCGCTCACTGGCGCTGTTTCTGCAGCATCGTATTTCGGTGGTGTTCGGCATTGATATCCATCCGGCAGCCCGGCTTGGACAGGGAATCCTGCTGGATCATGCGACCGGCATCGTGATCGGAGAGACGGCGGTGGTGGAGAACAACGTTTCCATCATGCAGTCCGTGACCTTGGGCGGTACCGGCAAGGAGAGCGGTGATCGCCATCCCAAGGTGCGCGAGGGTGTGCTGATCGGCGCGGGGAGTAAAGTGCTGGGTAACATCGAGATCGGCCGCTGTGCGCAGGTGGCCTCGGGCAGCGTGGTGTTGAAGTCGGTTCCTGAGAAGAAACTGGTGGCGGGAGTGCCAGCCAGGGTGATCTGCGACGCCAGCTGTGACCAGCCGGCGCTATCCATGGACCAGTGTGCATTGACCCAGGTGGAACGGCAGCTGCCGTGAAGGAGGGCAGGGCACCTGTTACCACCGGGTAATCCCGCTTGGTGGTGAGGCAAAGGAAGCTATTCTTACAGGCATGAAATACAGTCTCAGCGCCAAAAATCTGGTCAACCGCAACCTGGAGGCCCATGCCAGCTATTGCGCGGGCCTGATGAATGTGGATGCCACCAAGGAGATCACCGGCGTACTGCGCACCGACAGCGGTCTGCTCTCCCACTCTTTCAACCAGGCGGTGACCACCGCGGTGATGCCATCGCGGATCCTGCAGCGGTTCGTGGTGGACTACTTCCGCGAGCGTCACAGCCCGTTCACCCTCTGGCACTGCGCCAACAGGCCGCTGGACGCGGGCGAGATGTCGGAGCTGGGCTTCAAACGGCAGCCGTCGATGGTGGCGATGGCGGCGGAAGTGGTACGCCTGGCGGCGGATGAGGAGTTGCCCGAGAACCTGCAGGGCAAGCTCGAGCTGGCGCCGGTAACTACCGAGTCGCTGGAGGAGTACGGGCAGCTGCAGGCGCTGGCTTACAGCGGCGAGCGCGAGGGGCCGCAGATCCGCAAGTTCTACCAGGCCCTGGCCCAGGTGCCGGAGCCGAAACGCAGTCGGCTGCGTTACTTTGCCGGCCGGATGGATGGCAAGATGGTGGCCGGGGCATCGCTTTACGCCTCCGCAGACGCCCTGGGTTTCTACGACCTGTTCGTGGATGAACAATACCGGGGCCAGGGCATCGGCCGGGCCCTCTTTCACTACCTGGTAGAGCAGCTCCAGAGTAGCCATCACAAGCACGCGGTGGCGCTGACCCCTGCGGACCGCCAGGAACTGTTGCTGGAGGCCGGGTTCTTTGCCGTGGGCGAGGTCGCCTGCTACCGCTTCGAGCCCTGAGGATTCCTGCGCAGGGCCGGCTCAGGCCCGCTCGATCGGGAAGGCGATCACCTCTTCGATACGCTGGTAGCCTCCCGCCAGCATCAGCAACCGGTCGACTCCAAGGGCGACCCCGGCGCACTCCGGCATGCCCGCCTCCAGGGCAGCCACCAGACGTTCTTCAAATGGATACACATGCAGTTTCTGCATGGCGCGGTAGCGGTGGTCTGCCTCGAAGCGGCGTTGCTGCTCCTGTGCGTCGGTCAGTTCCCAGTAGCCATTGGCCAGCTCAAGGCCGGCCACATAGGCCTCGAAGCGTCGAGCGACCGGTGTGCCTGTCTCGTCGGTTTCCACCCGGGCCAGGGCGGCCTGGCTGGCGGGAAAGTCATGGAGCAGGGTAATGCCGTCCCCCATGGCCGGTTCCAGGCGGTGACTCATCAGCAGGTCCAGGCACTCGTCGCGACTGGCGGGCACAAAAGACAGTTCCACCTCGCGGCGGGCGCACTCCTGCAGCTCTTCATCGCTGGCCCGGTGGGGATCCAGTTGCAGGTGGTGCTGGAACAGCTCGCGGTAGCTCAGCGAGCGGATATTCCCGATACCCAGCACCTGAGACAGCAGCTCGCCGACTTCCTCCATCAGCCGGCGGTCATCCCAGCCGACCCGATACCACTCGAGCATGGTGAACTCGGGGTTGTGACGCCCGCCGGCTTCGCCCTCACGGAATGCCTTGCCCAGGTAGTAACAGTCGCCAAAACCGGCGGCGAGCAGGCGCTTCAGGCCGAATTCCGGACTGGTGGCCAGATAGACGGGCTCGCCGGTGCACAGGGCGGTAATGGAATCGATATGGGGGTCGCTCGTGGCGCGGTGGGAGAGTGTCGGTACTTCCGCCTCCAGAACCGAGCGCTCGGCAAAGAAACGGCGGATATCCGCCAACAGGGCGGCGCGTTGATGCAGGGCCTGGATGCTGGCCGTCGGTTGCCAGGGCGGTGTTGCTGAACTCATGGGTAACGCGTGAGCAGGCTTACCGCCGCCGGCTGGCGGCGGTAAGAGTGACGGAGCAGGGTCCGGACAACCAGTTAGTCGTCCTTGGCGCGGCCCAGGTATTCACCGGTGCGGGTGTCTACCTTGACGGTCTCGCCGATTTCCAGGAACAGCGGTACTTTCACCACGGCGCCGGTGGAGAGGGTGGCGGGCTTGGTGCCACCCTGGGCGGTGTCGCCACGCAGACCCGGATCGGTGTCAGTGATTTCCAGAATCACGTGGTTGGGCGGGGTGACCGCCAGCGGGGCGCCGTTATACAGGGTCACGGTGCAGACATCCTGCTCCTTGAGCCACTTGGCCGCATCGGCAACCGCGTCTGCGCTGGCCTGATGCTGCTCGAAGGTTTCCGGCTCCATGAAGTGGTAGAACTCGCCGTCGTTGTAGAGGTATTCCATATCGCGGTCCATGACATCCGCGGCTTCCAGGCTCTCACCGGAGCGGAAGGTGCGCTCCCAGACCCGGCCGGTCTTCAGGTTGCGCAGCTTGACGCGGTTGAACGCCTGGCCCTTGCCGGGTTTGACGAATTCATTTTCCACGATGGAGCAGGGGTCGCCGTCCAGCATTACCTTGAGACCGCCCTTGAATTCGTTGGTGGAGTAACTAGCCATGGATTCCTCTGAGTGCAACTCGGGGAGGCGGGCGATGGTTGCCGGCCTTCCTCTCAATTTTTGCCCTTCCAATTTTGGTCTGGGCGCTTAAAATTTGCGCGCTCTGCGCAAGTTGAATAGCCACATATGATACAGCACGCCCCCGTTCCCCGTGAAATCGTTGCCAGCGATGACCCCGCGCAGCACGCCGAGCGCCGCTGGCAGGAGGAGCTTGGCGATCTGGTCACCGATCCCCGGGAGCTGATCCGGTTGCTGGAGCTGGATCCGGCCCAGTTGCCGGCTGCCTTGCGGGCCAGTGGTGACTTCGCCCTGCGGGTCCCGCGCCCCTTTCTCTCCCGCATGACCAAGGGCGATCCGCAGGATCCGTTGCTGCTGCAAGTCCTGCCCGGCGCGCCGGAGCTGGAGCCCGTTCCGGGATTCACCCCGGATCCGCTGGGGGAGGGCGCAGCCAATCCGGTGCCGGGGGTGGTGCACAAATACCGCGGACGGCTGTTGTTGATTGCTGCCGGGCAGTGCGCGGTGAACTGCCGCTACTGCTTCCGCCGCCTGTTCCCTTACGGCGACAACCACCTGAGCCGCTCCCAGTGGCAGGGTGCCCTGGACTATATCCGCGGGCAGCGTGAACTGCGGGAAGTGATCCTGAGTGGCGGCGATCCACTGGTGCTTGGTGACCGGCAATTGCAGTGGGTTGCCGATCAGCTGGCGGCCATACCGCAGCTCGCGACCCTGCGCGTGCACACCCGCCTGCCGATCGTCGCACCCGCTCGCGTGACGGACGAGCTGCTGGGCTGGTTGACCGGCAGCAGGCTCAAACCGGTCTTGGTGCTGCACTGCAACCATGCCAACGAAATCGACCAGCGGGTGCACGCTGCCTTGCAGAAGCTCCGTAGTGCCGGCGTGACGCTGTTGAACCAGGCAGTGCTCCTGCGTGGCGTCAACGACTCCGAGGAGGCGCTGGCCCAGCTGAGCGAGCGGTTGTTTGAAGCTGGCGTATTGCCTTACTACCTGCACCAGCTGGACCGGGTCCAGGGCGCGGCGCATTTCGAAATTACCGACGATCGGGCACTGGCCCTCGTGGCTGCGATCCGGAAGCGCCTGCCGGGCTACCTGGTTCCGACACTGGTACGGGAGATCGCCGGTGAGGCCTCCAAGACACCGATCTGAGCCGAACGTGACCCGCAGGTGACGGATTTCACAATTTTGGCGTGATATTCCTTATTAACCGCTTGTTTGAGGAATTATCCGCTCCCTATACTGGCGGCTAACCAATGGATGGTTAGAGAAAATGCCGGAAGCTCCCACTCAAACGGTGTCCCGTATGGCGATCACCGCACCAGATCTGTTTGCGCGGCTTCAGCTGCCGCCACCGTCACTGGACGCATTGACCTGTGGCTGTGACAGCGAGCGCCAGTTGTATGACTGGCTCGCAGACCAGTATCTCCAGCCGTATCAGGCCAGTGACCAGCAACGCCTGTCGACCTTACTGATCAATCTTGCCGATGAAATCGCCCGCTGGCGCGGCCCTGCCTCGCAGCGCCTGCCAATGCTGGAGCTGGTGCGGGAGTACGCCCTGGCCTGTGTCGATGGTATGGCACTGCGTCAGGCAGGTCAGCTCAATGCCCGCGGCCCTGCGCTGCAGGCGGGCGTGCGCAGTTCAATACGCCTGCTCCAGCAGCTGGCGCTGGCCTACAGTGCACTGGCACAGCAGTTGCGCCTGGAGCCGGGCCTACCTCTGCTGGGGCGCCGGCGTAATGCCCGCGCCCTGCAACGGGCCGTCGATGCCTACCGCCGGTTGATACAGCTCGTCCCCCTGTTTTCTGTCGCCACCCCGCGCCATACCTGGCGCAACCTGCAGCTGCTGGTGCAGCTGGCCCGGGCGCAGGAGCTGGATACCCGGGCCGTACGGGACCGCCATCATCCACAGCGCCGTGACCGGGTTGCCAATGCCTACATACAGGCAGCGCTCTTTGCCAGTGCCAACCCGGGGCAACTCGAGGTGGCGGAGCAGGAGCGGTTGTGGTCTCTCACCCATCGCTGGGCCGGCGATGCCGCCATCGATGACAACTATGCAGACCGCGATGCCGGGTTGCTCGCCTCACTGGCACTCGATCAGCCACCGATTCCCAGCAATCGCATTGAAAACTGCCAGCTCGACCTGCGTCACTTCACTGCACCACTGGGGTGGAAAATCGATCTGAAGCGGCTTCTCGACCAGCTGTCCCGTCAGCCCGGGGACAGCGAGGGAGGGCTGGTCCGCCGAGTGTATTGCGGCTGGGCCGATCACTTTGGCCGGCATGAGCGCCGCACCCCGACGGAACAGCGTTGCGAGGTGCTGGTCGGCCTCGGTGCCGTCTGCCATCACCTGGGAACCGGTACCCCTCCAGAAAAAGAAGTCCTCGACCGCTTCTGTGGTAGCAAAAGTGAGGGCGAAGCGAGCTCCGGCACACGCACGGGGCTGCGTCGCCAGGCCAGTGAATTTGGTGGGGTTCTGCCCGATGCCCCGAGCCTTGGCAGTCGCTGGAAGGGGGGCGTACGCGAGTCTGTTGCCGAGCGTTACCGCGCGGTAGAGGCGGGAGTCGCAGACTTCAGCAGCGGCGGTATGGGCCTGAAACTCCCGGCGCAACTGGCCGAAAAAGTACGTGTCGGCGAATTGCTCGCCGTGCGCCTGGTAGACACCTGGCAGCTGGCAATCATTCGCTGGCAGTACACGCTGCCGGACTGTGTCCGGGCCGGATTGGAAGTGCTGGCCTCCGAGACCCTGGTGGTCCAGGTGCAGCGGCATACCAATGCCGGGCATCTGTCGGCGCCGATTTCGGGGTTGCTGCTGCGCATGGCAGACGGGGAGAGGGTGGCGCTTGCGCTGCCGGAACCGCTGTTTAAATGCGGCGACAATGGGGAGTTGCTCTGCCGGCCCGAGGCGCGCTCCCTGCGGCTCGGCAGGCAGGTTGAAAGCGGCAGCAGTTTCGCGTGCTTTGAATTTGTGTGACGAGCATCGCGACCACGGATGTCGGTGCCCTTGTAAGTGACTGCTGACGCAACCTAAACTTAAGCTCCTTTAGCGCCGGCCCTTCCCGGTGCCTGCGGCCGCGCCAGCGGCCGCCGCAGTAGTCACAAAGAGCAATAAGATGAGCAGCAGCGACACTATTCGACTTCTCCTGATTCACGATATGCCCTCGGAGGCCCAACGGCTGGTTAGCATGCTGCACAACGCCGGCCGTCCCAACCGGGCACAGCACGTCACCAGCGAGGCCGCACTGGTGAAACTGTTGCAGGACAAGACCTGGGATCTGCTGATTGCTGCGGAGAACAGCAGCAAGCTCGCGCCCGCGGTAGCCCTGCGGACAATCCACAAGATGCAAAAGGATGTCCCCGTACTGCTGCTGAGTGAGCGCAATGGCGCGCAGCCGGTGGTGGAAGGCCTGAAGCTGGGAGCACGGGACGTGGTCACGGTGGATGAGGATCAGCACCTGTTGCTGGTGATCCAGCGGGAAATGCTGGCGCTGGAGAACCGCCGCCGGGCCCGGCTCCATGACCGCCGCTACCATGCCACGCTGCAGCGGGCCAAAGAACTGCTGGACAGCTCCAAGGATGCCATTGCCTATGTCTCCGATGGCTTGATCGTCTACGCCAATGAATCCTTCGCCGAGCGGCTCGGTTATCAGAACAACGACGATGTGGAGTACCAGCCGCTGATCGATATGTTGACCGAGAGCGAGCGCGAGGACGGGCGGGAATTCCTCAAGCAGTGCGCGATCGACAACAATGAGGTGGAAGCCCGGCAGTGGAAGTTCACGGCCAAGACCGCTTCCGGCTCCGCGCTGCCAACCAGGGCGGAAGTACTCTCCACGGTTTACGATGAAGAACGTTGCCTGCAGGTGCGGATCGCCACCCGGACGGGCGATACCGAACAGCTGGAGGCCCAGCTCAGTGATATCAAGAATCGAGACCCCCTCACCGGCCTCTACAATCGCCAGCACTTTCTCCGTGTGCTGGACGCGACCATTAACTCCATCGCTGGCTCCCAGCGCACCGGCGGCCTCCTGTACTTGGAGATCGACCGTTTCGAGGAGACGGTACTGGGAACCGTTGGGGTGGCGGGTGCCGATGACCTGCAGAAGAAAGTGGCGGAGTTGCTACAGTCCAGCCTGCGCCGCGGTGACCTGGTGGCACGCTATGGCGACGAGAGCTTCTGCCTCCTGATGTCCGAGACAACGCCCGACAGCGCCGAGCGTCGCACGAAGGAATTACTCCAGAAAATTTCCGACACCATTTTCGAGGCCGCCGGCAAGACCGTGCAGGTCACCGCCTCAGTGGGGATTTCCCTGCTCAGTGAGGCCTCCGGCAGTGGCGAGAAGGTTCTCAACCAGGCGCTCAAGGCCCATGACCAGGCCCTGCAGAAAAACGACAAGGGCAACAGTTTTGCCCTGTATGAACCAGACACCGAACAGCACGACGATGCCAATACCTACCGCCGTGCGCGGGTGGCCCAGGCCCTTGAGGCCGGTAATCTCAAGCTGCTTTACCAGCCGGTGTTGAGCCTGCAGGGCAGCGGGGAGCACATCTATGAGGTGTTGGTACGCCTGGTAGACGGAAAGGAAGAGCTGGCCCCGGTGGCTTTCCTGGAAGGTATCGGCGATGCAAGCCTGTCCACGAAAATGGACCGCTGGATTATCCTCTCCGCCATGAAGGCGGCTGCGGCACAGCGGGCGGACGGCAAACAGGTCACACTGTTGTTGCACCTGACTGCGGCCACCCTGGTGGATAGCGGGTTGCCCGCCTGGCTGGGGGTGGCGTTCAAGGCCGCCAAGGTGTCGCCGAGTTCCGTGGTGTTCCAGTTGCGCCAGGAAGACATCAACAGCAACCTGCATGCCGCGCGGGACTTCACCAAGCAGGTGCAGGACCTGGGCTGCCGGGTGGCGGTCTGCCACTTTGGCACCGGCCTCAACCCGTTCAAGTCGCTGGAGCACGTCAAGGTCGACATGGCCAAAGTGGACCCGTCTTTCGTGCGCGAAGTGCAGGATGAGGGCGAGAGCAGCGAGACCCTGGCCAACCTGGTCAAGGAGCTCACTGCCACCAACACCAAGGTCATCGTTCCCCATATCGAGCAGGCCAGCATGCTGCCGACCCTCTGGCAGACGGGTACAGACTATATCCAGGGCTACTATGTCCAGGCGCCCGCTGAAGAAATGGCTTTCGACTTCAGCCTGGACTGAGCCGCGGCCGGCGGTGTCCCCTCGCCGTCGGCAATTTCCTCTCTACTGGCGGTCAAAACGCGCAAAATATCTACTCCGGGATCCCTTTTCCTGCAACGCGCTTTCACCTTCTGCCGCCGTTTGGTTATCCTTTAGCGCAATTTCAAGAAGCCAAAAAACCAACTGGAGCTTTGATATGTCTTCCAGATTTCTTCGTACCAGCCTGCTGATCGGTGCCGTGTCACTGCTGGCGGCCTGCTCCCCCTCAGAGGAGCCGCAAAAGCCCGAGACCCGGACCGCCGCCGAGCCGACTGCAGAAGCGCCTGCTGAAGCAGTGCGGGAAGAAGCAAAGGCGCAGTCCGACCAGCCGGAATCCGGCGTGGACTACCACTCCTTTGCCAATACCAGTGATTTCCGCGTGAAACATGTGGACCTGGACCTCACCGTAGATTTTGATCGCAAGGTGCTCGAGGGCGAGGCGAAGCTGCAGCTGAAGCGTCTGACTGACAAGAAGAAGCCCCTGATCCTGGACACCCGTGGCCTGGAGATCGAGTCAGTGGAGGCCGGTCACGGTGGGCAGCTGCAGCCGGTGAAGTTCTCCATGGGCGAGACTGATCCCAACCTGGGCACGCCGCTGAAGATCGAGCTGCCGAAGAATGCCACCGCGGTTTCCATCCGCTATCGCACTTCCCCGGACGCCTCCGGTGTGCAGTGGCTGGAACCCCAGCAGACTGCCGGCGGCGAGCACCCCTTCCTGTTCACCCAGGCCCAGGCCATCCACGCCCGCAGTTTCGTGCCGTTGCAGGACACGCCGCAGGTGCGCATTACCTACAACGCCACCATCCGCACCCCGGAAGAATTGCGCGCAGTGATGAGTGCGGACAACGACCCTGAAGCGGAAATGGACGGTGTATTTGAATTCTCCATGCCGCAGCCGATTCCCTCCTACCTGCTGGCGCTGGCGGTGGGTGACCTGGAATTCAAGCCCATGGGTGAGCGCACCGGTGTCTACGCCGAACCCGAACTGCTCGAGAGCGCAGCGGCCGAGTTCGAAGATACCGAGTCCATGCTCGAGGCCACTGAAGAGGCCTACGGTCCCTACCGCTGGGATCGCTACGACCTGTTGATCCTGCCTCCCAGCTTCCCCTTCGGCGGCATGGAGAATCCGCGCCTGAGCTTTATCACTCCGACCGTGATCGCCGGTGACAAGAGCCTGGTAGCGCTGATCGCCCACGAGCTGGCCCACTCCTGGTCCGGCAACCTGGTCACCAATGCCAGCTGGCGTGACCTGTGGCTGAACGAAGGTTTCACCACCTACCTTACCAACCGCATCATGCAGAATATCTATGGCGACGAGCGCTATCGTATGGAAATGGCGCTTGGTTACGACGATCTGAAGGCGGACCTGGCGGACCGTCCCGACGGCGATGAGATCATGGCCATCGACCTGCGCGGTCGCGATCCGGACGAGGTGTTTTCCAATATTCCCTACGAGAAGGGCTCCCTGTTCCTCTACGAGCTGGAGCAGAAGGTAGGTCGCGAGAACTTCGATCAGTTCCTGCTGGACTACTTCAATAACTTTGCCTTCCAGAGCATCACCACGGAAGACTTCGAGCAGTACCTGGAGAAGACCCTGCTGGCCCAATACCCGGACAAGCTGGACGCCGAGCGTATCCGCCAGTGGATCCATGAGCCTGGCATCCCGGAGGGCGCGCCGGTCCCCACGTCTGATGCATTCAGCAAGATCGACCCGGTGCGCGAGCAGTGGCTGAATGGCGAGATGGCCGCCGCGGACATCGATACCAGCGACTGGACCTACCACCAGTGGAAATATTTCCTGGACGGAATGCCGGAGAAACTGAGCGAGGAACAGCTGCAGGCGCTTGATAGCGCATTCAATCTCACCGAGTCCAAGAACAATGAGATCGCATTCAGCTGGTTGATGATTGCCGTGCGCAACGATTACCAGCCGGCCTTCGAACGCCTGGAAAACTTCCTCACCGAGATCGGCCGCAACAAGTTCCTGCGCCCCCTCTACCGCAATCTGGTGGAGAGCGGCAAACAGGAAATGGCAGCGCAGATTTTTGAGCAAGCCAAGGCCGGCTATCACCCGCTGACCGTGAAAGTGAACAGCAAAATTATCTACGGCGACGACGCCGAGTAATACGCCAGTAAAGCGCCCGGGGTGGCGGCCATTGCCGCCGCCCCGGGTGAACCGGAAACGGAATTCCCCCGTAACCAGAACACCCCAGAGCCGCAGTTCGCCTGCGCGCCGGGGCTGATACCCCGCTCCCCTCTGCGCCCGGTAACATTCAATCGCCCGGGATGCTGCTGCGGTGTGATGCGGTTTTATTTCACCGTGACAAGAACCTGATCATGAAGCTTTTGCATATTGCCGTATTTCTCTTGGCACTATTGTCCCAGCCGGCCCTGGCCCAGGGTGGCAAACCGGTTCCGGTGCGCACCGCTGAGGTGACCCTGGAGCCGATTGCCACTCCGATCGAGGCTCTTGGTACTGCTCGCGCCTGGGAGTTCGTCTCTATCCGTGCGAGCGAGACCGAGCGGGTCACCGGGATCAAATTCGACAGCGGCCAGCGGGTAAAGGCCGGGGATGTGCTGGTTGAGCTCAGCCACGGGGAGGAGCAGGCGGAACTGGCCGGTGCCCGCGCCAGCCTCGAGCGGCACCGCCGCGACCTGGAGCGACTGCAGCGCCTTGAGCGTGACAAGCTGGCGACCCGCGAGCAGCTGGATGCCGCCGGGACACTGGTAGCCGAGACCCGGGCGCGGGTGCTGGCACTGGAAGCCCAGGTCGAGGATCGCATCATTCGCGCGCCGTTTTCCGGCCAACTGGGCCTGCGCAATATCAGTGTCGGCAGCCTGGTTTCCCCGAGTGAGGAGGTCACCACGCTGCAGGACATCCGCCAGCTGAAACTGGATTTCACTGTGCCCGAGCGCCAGATGTCGGCCGTGGAGGGGGGGATGCCAATCCGCGCCGTAAGCCCCGCTTACCCGGAGCGGGTTTTCACTGGCGAAGTCATGATTGCCGAGGCGCGAGTGGATACCCAGACCCGCGCCTTTACGGTGCGTGCCCGGGTGGATAACCCGAAGGAGCTGTTGAAGCCCGGCATGATGCTGGCGGTGACCATCGTCAGCGACCAGCGCGAGGCGCTCACTATTCCCGAAGCGGCGCTGATTCCCCTGGCGAACAACCAGTGGGTTTACGTGCTGGAGCCGGTGGACGAGGGCTTTGTGGCCCGCAAACGCCAGGTCAAGCTGGGACAGCGCTACCCGGGCAAGGTGGAAGTGCTGGATGGCCTCAGTCGCGGTGAGCGGGTGGTAACCCGCGGCACCCTGCACCTCCAGGATGGCAGGGCGGTCGTCGAGCAATCCGCCGGGGAGCTGACGCAGCGATGATCATCAGTGATACCGCCGTTAAACGACCGGTCTTCGCGCTGGTCCTGTCCCTGTTGCTGGTGGTTTTCGGCCTGATCAGCTTCGACCGCCTCTCGCTGCGGGAATACCCGGACATCGACCCCCCAATTGTCTCCGTGCGCACCGATTATCCGGGTGCTTCGGCGGATGTTGTCGAAACCCGAATTACCCGGCTGATCGAGGATCGAATCGCCGGGGTGGAGGGGATCGAGAGTATTTCCTCATCGAGCCGCGACGGTCGCTCCTCCATCACCATCGAATTTGGTATCAATCGCGAGATCGATGCGGCCACCAACGATATTCGCGACCGGGTTGCCGGTGTCATGGACAACCTGCCAGTGGAGGCGGACCCGCCGGAAATCGAGAAGGTGGACAGCAGCGACGATGTGGTGCTGTGGCTGAACCTTACCTCCGAGCGCATGACGGTGCCGGAGCTGACGGATTATGCCAACCGCTACCTGGTGGACCGCTTCTCGGTGCTCGACGGGGTGGCGCGGGTGCGGGTCGGCGGCGGCAAGGAGTACGCCATGCGGATCTGGCTGGACCGCAACGCCATGGCCGCCCACGGCGTCACCGCCGCCGATATCGAGCAGGCCTTGCGGGCAGAAAACCGCGAGTTGCCGGCCGGTTACCTGGAGTCCACTGATCGGCAGTTCACTCTGCGCCTGCAGCGCCAGTTCCGCACTGAGGCCGCCTTCGAGCGGCTCGCCGTGGCCACCGGGGCCAATGGTCACGTGGTGCGGCTTGCCGACGTGGCGCGGGTCGAGCTGGGTTCGGTGGAAGAGCGCTCCACCTTCCGTGGTAACGGTGAGGCCATGGTGGGAATCGGCATCACCAAGCAGTCCACCGGCAATATCATCGCCGTGGCCGAGGCCGCCAAGCGCGAGCTGGAACGGGTCAACGAGACCCTGCCGGAGGGCATGACCCTGGCCCAGAGCTACGACTCCTCGGTGTTTGTGAGCGAGGCCATCGACGAGGTCTATACCACCCTGGGGGTCGCGGTGATACTCGTGGTACTGGTGATCTATCTCTTCCTCGGTAACTGGCGCGCAACCCTGGTGCCGGCGATCACCGTACCGGTATCCCTGATTGCCACCTCCATCCTGCTGTATGCGTTCGGCTTCAGTATCAATCTGCTCACCCTGCTGGCACTGGTGCTGGCGATCGGTCTGGTGGTGGATGATGCCATTGTGGTGCTGGAAAATATTTTCCGGCGCATGGACGAGTACGGCGAGCCGCCGTTGCTGGCGGCCTATCGCGGCGCCCGTGAAGTCGGGTTCGCGGTGGTGGCCACCACCATGGTGCTGGTGGCGGTGTTCGTGCCCATTACCTTTGTGGATGGCGATATCGGCCGTCTGTTTTCCGAGTTCGCCCTCACCATGTCTGCCGCTGTGATCTTCTCGTCACTGACGGCACTGACACTGTCGCCGATGCTGGCTTCAAAGCTGGTCAAGCCCAGCGATGGTCACAACGTTGTTACCCGCGCCATGGACCGACAACTGGAACGGGTACAGAGGGGCTACCGGCGGGTGCTCGACGGGCTGCTGCGGCACCGCTGGATCGCCGCGGCGGGTTTTGCCGGGGTGATGGTATTCGCCGGGCTGGCACTGAAGCTGATACCCAACGAGTACGCCCCGCGGGAGGATCGCGGCTCCTTCTTCCTGCTGGTCAACGGCCCCGAGGGCGCCAGTTACGAGTACATGCAGGAGTATATGGACATCATCGAGGAGCGGTTGATGCCGCTGGTAGACGCGGGATATGTGCGTCGCCTGCTGGTGCGTTCACCACGCTCCTTTGGTAACTCGGCCACCTTCAATACCGGCATGGTGATCTTCACCCTGGCGCCCTTCGGCGAGCGTCCATCCGGCTTCGAGTTGATGAATATGGTGCGGGGGAAAGTTTCCGACCTGAGCGGCGTGCGTGCCTTCCCGGTCATGCGACAGGGCTTCGGCGGTGGTCTGGGCAAGCCGGTGCAGTTCGTGCTCGGTGGGCCCAGTTACGAGCAGTTGACCCAGTGGCGGGACCAGATCGATGCGGAGATTGCCCGCACCAATCCCGGCCTGCTGGGGGTGGACTGGGACTACAAGGAAACCCAGCCACAGATGCGCATCGCCGTCGATTACGAGCGTGCGGCGGACCTCGGGGTGCGGGTGAGCGATATCGGCTCCACCCTGCAGACCATGTTCGGTTCCCTGCGTGCCACCACTTTCATCGATGACGGTGAGGAATACGATGTGATCCTGGAGGGGGAGCGCGAGATGCAGCGCAGCCCGTCGAGCCTCAACAATATCTATACCCGCTCTACCACCAGTGGCGAACTGGTGCCGCTGCAGAGCTTTGTGGAAGTGCGTGAATATGCCGACAGCCCGAACCTGCAGCGCTACAACCGCATCCGCTCCATCACCCTCGAGGCGAATCTGGCGGATGACCTGGCTCTCGGCGATGCCATTGACTACCTGAATGGGGTAGTGGACCGCACCATCGTTGGCTCGCCGGTGGTGGACTACAAGGGGCAGTCGAAGAACTTCCAGGATTCCGGCAGCACGATCGTATTCGCCATTGTGCTGGGTGCACTGGTGGTGTTCCTGGTACTCGCGGCGCAGTTCGAGAGCTTCGTCCATCCGCTGGTGATCATGATTACCGTGCCCCTGGCCATGGCGGGTGCGTTGGTGGGCCTGCTGGCCACCGGCCAGTCCCTCAACCTCTACAGCCAGGTGGGACTGATCATGCTGATTGGTCTCGCGGCCAAGAACGGCATTCTGATCGTGGAGTTCGCCAACCAGCTGCGCGACCGCGGGTTGGCCTTTGGCGATGCCCTGCGCCGGGCGGCGGCGACGCGCCTGCGCCCAATCCTGATGACCGGTATCACCACTGCGGCCGGCTCACTGCCGCTGCTGCTGTCCACCGGTGCGGGCTCTGAAACCCGTGCGGTGATCGGCGTGGTGGTGTTGTTCGGGGTGCTGGCGGCGACGGTCTTTACCATTTTTGTAGTGCCGACCGCCTACGACCTGCTCGCGCGGCGTACCGGTTCGCCGGGTGAAGTGGGGCGCGCGGTGGAGCAGCTGCAGGAAGAGCATGCGCAGCCCCGCTGAGCACGATGGTGCGGCCCGGCAAATCTGGCGCGAAAAGCCGCAGCTTCGCGCCGGACTAGCGCACATTTTTCGCTGCACCGCTGTCAAAGCTGCGGCAAAAAACGGTAAAGTAGCGAGTGGTTGTCGCGAAATGCTAAATATTCAGGGAGGCGTCCCGGGGGGAACGGGTCGGGGTTATGCGCAAAGGAATGATTTTGATTGTGCTGCTGTTACTGGCAGCGGGTTGCAGTCGCCAGGTATGTGACGAGCGGCGGGCACCGACGCACTCGCCGGGGCCCATCTTCCCCCATGCGGGGATTATGCACTGACCGGGTTTAGTCGGAGTCCAGCAGGCCGGCGATCTGCCCGTCGTTGAGCCCGAACAGGTAGAGCGCCGCATCCAGTCCGAAGCGGTCAATGGACTGCGGGGCTTCCTGGCGCACCTTGGGTTTCGGGTGAATCGCGATACCGAGGGCGCCCAGAGACAGCATGGGGATATCGTTCGCCCCATCACCAACAGCAATGACCCGCGATAATGGCAGGCCCATTTCTGTCGCCATCTCCTCCAGCAATGCGCGCTTGCGCGCCCCATCCACAATCGGTTCGATGACCTCGCCGGTGAGCGCACCGTCGGCAAATTCCAGCTCGTTGGCGTGGACGATGTCGACCGGCAGCCGCTCTGACTGCAGGTAGTGGGCAAAATAGGTAAAGCCGCCGGACAGGATGGCGGTCTTGCAGCCCAGTCCACGCAGGGCCCGCAGCAGGCGCTCTGCGCCGGGCTTGATCGGTAGTTGCGGTGCGATCCGTGCCAGTTCCCTCTCCGGAAATCCCTTCAGCAGCCGCATCCGTTTCTTGAAGCTCTGGCGGAAGTCCAGTTCGCCGCGCATGGCCGCTTCGGTAATTGCAGCAACCTGCTCGCCGATGCCGGTGATCTTTGCCAGCTCGTCGATGACCTCGGCGTCGATGAGGGTGGAATCCATATCGAAACCCGCCAGGGATGGCGGGCGCTGGCTGTCGCCAGCCTGCAGCACCAGGTCTGCGCCGATTCGCTCTGCCAGTTCCAGACAGGCGCGGCGCGTCTTGTCGAACTCAAGCTGCCCGTCCACCTGGAAACGCAGCACTGTGCAAGCGCGCCGGCGCGACAGGGTGTCCACGGCCTCGACCGATGCACCTGCGGCGGCGATGAAGCTCAACACTGACCGCACCTGCGCCAGGGTTGCCCTCGGGGAGAGCAGTGTCAGGCACCAGGGTGCAACAACCCCGCTGGCGGCCGGTTGCACCGGCACTGGTTCTGCCAGTGCGTGTGTGTCAGTGATTTGCGCATTGCCGTCATCGGTGAGGCCCAGCACAGCCCGCTCTGCCAGTTGCGGATGGAATTCCAGGTAGTGCAGTGGCGCATCGCCAGAGGAGCGGGTTACCTGCTCGAGGGGCAGCTGCAGGGAAACGGTAGGGGCGTCCATGATGAAAGTCCGTGGCATGCGAAGTTGGCCGCGCATTATAGCCCCGGCGGCAATATCCGCTAAAATCCCCGCCACTGCCGTCCAAAAATGACAATAAGTGTGCCGCCCCATGCCAGTGAATCGCCCGGACCTGTCGCGTCTCCTCAAGGATCTGTTCAGGGAGCTATCCCCGAACGCCCGCCAGCGATGGGTGGGCGCCGCCGTCTGGCTGGTGATCGCCGCCTTCTGTGCCACCGCCCTGAGCCACGATTACGGACGCCAGCAATCCGCCGCAGAGGTCCGGGACACGGTGGTGGCCGAGACCGCAGCGGCGGTGCTGGCTCGCCAGAGCCTGGAGCGTATCGTGGCGGGTGACCGCATCAGCCTGCAATTACTGGCCCGGGAGCTGCTGGCGCTGCCCGGTGTTACCGGCATCACGGTACAGGATGTGGAATCCCACCCCCTCACACAGGTGGGAGATATCGATCGCGGCCAGACTGTGACCGCGCCTGTGGTGCTTCACGACAGCCTGGCCGGCAGCGTTGCGGTCAATTTCGTGCCCGGGGCGGGTGTGAGCTTCCCGTGGGCGAGCCTGCTTCTGTGTCTGGTCTTCGCGCTCCCGGTGAGTGCGGCGGCGGCGCTTGCAGTTGCGCAGTTGCCGGCGCGGCGTGGCACACCGGTAATCGCCCCCGCTCCCGCCAAACCGGCCCCGGAGCCGGAGCCGCCGGTGGAGGCGGGGCTCTACCTGCGACCGCTCAACTGGGCACAGCTCGGCAACCAGCTGAGCCGCGGCGCACTGGAGAAGCTGGAGCAGCAACTGCAGGAGCGCCTGCAGCTGCTGTGCCGTATCTATGATGCGCGACCGCTGAAGGAGGCCGGTCCCCAGCAGGGACTGGGTTTTACTGGTGCCGATGCCGGCTTTCGAGCCGTCTGCTGTGGTCTGCTGTTGAGGGAGTTGCAGGGCACGAGCTCCGTCACCGGCCTGCAGCTGGCGCTGGCCGTCACTCCGGGGAAGTTGAGCGATTTCTCCGCAGATCGCCTGCTGGCGCAGCCGCGGGCACTCTATCTGCACCGGGATCTACTGGAGGAGGGCGAGCTGTCGGCCCGCATTCAATGCCACGAGAGTGACGTCGGGCTTGAGGTGACGGCCCTGTCGCCGGTGTACCAGAAGCTCCTGGACAATCAGCTGCAGCAGCTGGTTCAGGCCTGATAGCCTCCGCCCCGCTGCGGTAACCATCCCATCCTTTCCCTTTGAGAGCCGCCGGCCCCTTTCTGACCGCTGGCGGCGTGGCGGTTTTGTCATCAGCCTTACGTTTACGTTAACGTAAACCTTTGCTAGGCTTGCCCGCGTTCCCAGGAGTAAGCCATGAAGCCCGAATCGAGCCACAGTGAGCCAGCCAGCTACAGCATCTCCGATCTGTCGCGGGAGTTCGGCATTACCACGCGCACCATTCGTTTTTACGAAGACAAGGGGCTTCTCGCTCCCGAGCGTCGCGGCCAGGCCCGCATTTATTCCCCCGAGGACCGGGTGCGGCTCAAGCTTATTCTGCGCGGCAAGCGACTGGGTTTCTCTCTGGACGAGAGTCGGGAAATCATCGAGATGTACGACCCGGCCCACGGCAATGTGGAACAGCTGCAGCGATTGCTGCAGGGCATCGAACAGAAGCGCGCGCAGCTGCAGCAGCAGTTGCGCGATATCCAGAGCCTGATGGGCGAACTGGATGATGCGGAAGAGCGCACCCGCGCGTCTCTCGCCAAAAATATTTCCCCGTGAACCGATAACCGTTTTCCGGAGTTGCTATGAACACCGCATACCGCACCCTCAATTTCAATCTCGGCGAAGAGATCGACATGCTGCGCGACATGGTTTACAAGCTGTGCCAGGCAGAGCTGGCGCCACGCGCCGCACAGATCGACGAAGAGAATAAATTCCCCACCGACATGTGGAAGAAATTCGGCGACATGGGCCTGCTTGGCATTACCGTGGAGGAAGAGTTCGGCGGTTCCAACATGGGCTATCTGGCCCATGCCGTAGCCATGGAGGAAATCTCCCGGGTTTCCGCTTCGGTGGGCCTGTCCTACGGTGCCCATTCCAACCTTTGCGTCAACCAGATCCGCAAGAATGGCAGCCAGGCGCAAAAGGAAAAGTACCTGCCCAAGCTCTGCTCCGGTGAGCATGTTGGCGCGCTGGCGATGAGTGAACCCAATTCCGGCTCCGATGTGGTGAGCCTGCAACTGCGCGCTGAGAAAAAGGGTGACCGCTTCATCCTCAACGGTAACAAGATGTGGATCACCAACGGCCCCGATGCCGACACCTATGTTATCTACGCGCGCACCGAGCCGGGTATCAGCTCCGGTGGCATTACGGCGTTTATCGTCGAGCGCGGTTTCAAGGGCTTTTCCCAGGCCCAGAAACTCGACAAGCTCGGCATGCGCGGCTCCAATACCTGCGAGCTGGTTTTCGAGGACTGCGAAGTCCCGGAGGAGAATATTCTCGGCGAGCTGAACGGTGGTGTACGCGTCTTGATGAGCGGCCTCGACTACGAGCGCACCATTCTCTCCGGCGGTCCGGTGGGCATCATGCAGGCGTGTATGGACGTTGTGGTGCCTTATGTGCACGAGCGCAAGCAGTTCGGTAAGGCCATTGGTGAGTTCCAGCTGATGCAGGGCAAACTCGCTGATATGTACGCGGACCTGAGCGCCAGCCGCTCCTTCCTTTACGCTGTGGCCCAGGCCTGTGACCGCGGTGAGGACTCCCGCAAAGATGCTGCCGCAGTGATCCTGTTTACTGCAGAGCGTGCCACGCAGATGGCGCTGCAGGCGATCCAGACCCTGGGCGGCAACGGTTACATCAACGAATACCCCACAGGCCGCCTGTTGCGGGATGCCAAGCTTTACGAAATCGGTGCCGGCACTTCCGAGGTGAGGCGCATGCTGATCGGCCGCGAGCTGTTCAGCGAAACGCGTTAATCACAGGAGGCGTGGATCTAGTGTGTGGCGGCCCGGCCTCCGGGTTTCGCCTTGCGAGACACGCCGTGAATACGTCCATGTAGGCTTGTCGGCGAGGTCCCTCTCGCCGACAGTCTCGCAAGACGATACCCGGAGGCCGGGCCTGCAATTCCCGCTTCCATAGTGGTCACTGGCTCATGAGTATTTGAGCCACGAAACGTAAAAGTACATTGCTACCAGCAAACCAACACCTATGAATCAGCTACAGAGCAAGATCAACACGCGCGACGAAGCCTTCGCACTCAATCGTGAAAAAATGCAGGCAGTGGTTGCGGACCTGAAAGAAAAGCTGGAGACCATCGCACAGGGCGGTGGTGAACGGGCGCGGGAAAAACATCTCTCCCGCGGCAAGCTACTGCCGCGGGATCGTATCGATGCCCTGCTGGATCCGGGCAGCCCTTTCCTGGAACTGTCCCAGCTCGCGGCTTATGACGTTTACGGGGAAGACGTGCCGGCGGCCGGCATTATTACCGGTATCGGCACCGTCTCCGGCCAGCCCTGCGTGATCGTGGCCAACGATGCGACGGTGAAAGGCGGTACCTATTACCCGCTGACGGTAAAAAAACATCTGCGGGCACAAACCGTCGCCGAGCAGAATAACCTGCCCTGCATTTACCTGGTGGATTCCGGTGGCGCTAACCTGCCGCGCCAGGACGATGTGTTCCCGGATCGCGAGCACTTTGGGCGTATCTTCTTCAACCAGGCCAACCTCTCCGCGAAAAATATTCCGCAGATCGCGGTGGTGATGGGGAGCTGTACCGCCGGTGGTGCCTACGTGCCCGCGATGGCGGACGAGTCCATCATGGTGAAAGAGCAGGCGACCATTTTCCTCGCCGGCCCGCCGCTGGTAAAAGCGGCCACTGGTGAGGAAGTCTCGGCAGAGGAGCTGGGTGGAGCTGAAGTCCACTGCCGTACCTCCGGTGTGTCCGATCACTACGCCAACAACGATGTGCACGCCCTGCAGCTGGCGCGCCGCTCGGTAGCGCGACTCAACCGGGTGAAAAATCCCGGCCTGGATGTCCGCCAGCCGGTGGAACCCATCTATCCGCCGGAAGACATTTACGGTGTGGTGCCGGCGGATTCCCGCCAGCCCTACGACGTGCGCGAAATTATCGCCCGAGTGGTGGACGGCTCCGAGTTTGACGAATTCAAGGCGCTCTACGGCACCACGCTGGTCACTGGCTTCGCGCGTATTCACGGTTACCCGGTGGGTATCGTCGCCAACAACGGCATCCTCTTTGCCGAAAGTGCGCAGAAAGGTGCGCACTTCATCGAGCTCTGTGCACAGCGCAATATTCCGCTGGTCTTCCTGCAAAATATCACTGGCTTTATGGTTGGCAAGCAGTATGAAGCTGGTGGCATCGCCAAGCACGGTGCCAAAATGGTGACCGCGGTGGCGACGGCGAAAGTACCCAAGATCACTATCCTGATCGGCGGCTCTTTCGGTGCCGGCAACTATGGCATGTGCGGTCGCGCCTATGATCCCAACTTCCTGTTCATGTGGCCCAACGCCCGCATCTCGGTGATGGGCGGTGAGCAGGCCGCCGGCGTGCTCGCGCAAGTAAAGCGCGACCAGAAAGCCGCCCGCGGTGAGAGCTGGAGCGACGAGGATGAGCAGGCGTTTCGCAAGCCCATCGTCGATACCTACGAGCATCAGGGGCATCCCTACTATGCGTCAGCGCGTCTGTGGGATGACGGTGTGATCGATCCCGCGGATACGCGCCGGGTGCTGGGCCTGTGTCTCGCTGCGGCGACTCATAAAGAGCCGGAGGAGACCCGCTTCGGCGTCTTCCGCATGTAATGCCCGAGAGCAGAATTCTGTCCGGAAACCACCGAGCAAGGAAAATTCATGAGTGAAAAACTGCTGACCGAAATCGACAGCGAGGGCGTGGCAACCGTTACCCTCAACCGTCCGGATGTCCACAATGCCTTCGACGACGACCTGATCCGTCAGCTGGGTGAGACTTTCGATCATCTTTCCCAGCAGCCGGAAATCCGTGCGCTGGTGCTGGCTTCCAATGGCAAGAACTTTTCCGCCGGTGCCGACCTGAACTGGATGAAGCGCATGGCGGAATATTCCGAGGAGGACAACCGCCGTGACGCCGCTGCGCTGGCGGCAATGCTGCACAAGCTCGACACTTTCCCGGCACCGACCATCGCCCGGGTGCAGGGCGCAGCGTTTGGCGGCGCAGTGGGTCTGGTTAGCTGCTGCGACATGGCGGTCGCTGCGGAGCGCGCCAGTTTCTGCCTGTCCGAGGTCAAGATCGGCCTGTTGCCCGCCACCATCAGTCCCTACGTCATCAATGCCGTCGGCGCCCGCCACGCCAGACGCTACTTCGTCACCGCCGAACGTTTCAGCGCGCAGCGCGCCCGTGAAATCGGCCTGGTCTCCGAGGTCTGCCAGGAAGGCGAGCTGGACCTGGAAGTGCAGAAACTGGTGAACACGATTCTCGACAATGGCCCGCGGGCCGTCGCCATGGCCAAGCAACTGGCAATGTCCATGTCCAACCGGGTGATCAACGAAGAGCTGCAGGGCCAGACCAGCGCCCTGATTGCAGCGGTGCGTGTCTCTCCGGAGGGGCAGGAGGGGCTCAGTGCCTTCCTGGAAAAACGGGCGCCCACTTGGATGGGCAGTGGCGAGGAATAACTTTTCGGACGCACTATGATTCGCAAACTGTTAATAGCCAATCGCGGTGAGATAGCCTGCCGCATCATTAAAACCGCCCGCCGACTCGGTGTTGCTACGGTTGCGGTTTACTCCGATGCCGACGCCGATGCCCTGCATGTACAGCTGGCGGATGAAGCGGTGCGGCTCGGCCCGCCGCCGGCGAAGGACTCCTACCTGGATGTCGAAAAGGTACTGGACGCCGCCACGCGTACTGGTGCCGACGCCATTCATCCCGGCTACGGCTTTCTGTCTGAGAACGCCGGCTTCTGTCGCGCCTGTCAGCAAGCGGACATTATTTTTGTCGGCCCGCCCGCAGCCGCCATCGAGGCCATGGGTTCTAAGTCTGCGGCCAAGCGCATCATGGAAGAAGCCAAGGTGCCGCTGGTGCCGGGCTATCACGGTGACAACCAGGATCCCGCTGAACTTGAAGCCCACGCCCAGCGCATCGGTTATCCGATTCTGCTGAAAGCCGCCGCCGGTGGTGGCGGCAAGGGCATGCGCCGGGTCGATGACGCGGCAGAATTTCGCAGCGCCCTGGACGCGGCCAAGCGCGAAGCAATGAACGCGTTCGGCGACGACTTGATGTTGCTCGAGCGCTATGTTGTCAGCCCCCGGCACGTGGAGATCCAGGTGTTCTGCGACCAGCAGGGCAATGGCGTCTACCTGTTCGAGCGGGACTGCTCGGTACAGCGCCGCCACCAGAAAGTGGTGGAGGAGGCACCGGCGCCGGGCCTTTCGGAGGAGCTTCGTGCGGAGATGGGTGAAGCGGCACTGCGTGCGGCCCACGCTATTGGCTATGAAGGGGCGGGCACCGTCGAGTTTCTGCTGGATGCCGACGGCAGCTTCTTCTTCATGGAGATGAATACCCGGCTACAGGTGGAGCACCCGGTGACGGAGATGATTTCCGGTCAGGACCTGGTGGCGTGGCAGCTGGCGGTCGCCGCCGGCGAACCTCTGCCCAGGCGGCAGGAGGAGCTCGCCATCGACGGCCATGCCTTCGAGGTGCGTATTTACGCGGAAGACCCGGACAACAATTTCCTGCCGGCCACTGGCATGCTGGTGCGCCACCGTCCGCCGGAGGAGAGCGAATCAGTGCGGGTCGACACCGGCGTGCAGAGCGGCGATGAGATCAGCGTGCACTACGACCCGATGATCGCCAAGTTGATCTGCCACGGTCGCAACCGCCGCGAGGCGCTGGCGAGACTGGATCGGGCGCTGGGGCAGTACCAGATCGCCGGCTTGCGACACAATATCGACTTCCTGCGTCGGGTCATCAACCAGGAAGACTTTGTCGCCGGTCGTGTCAGCACGCACTTCATCGAAGATCACGAATCGGAGCTGCTGCAGGCTGAGCGGGCAATCACTGCGCTGGAGTGCGCCGGCATTGCGGCCTATCTGCACGAGCGCGAGATGCGCGACCTGCGCGCGGCGGCGCCCGCCCGGGACCCCCACTCTCCCTGGCACTGCGGCGACAACTGGCGCAGTGGGCTGTCCGCACAGCGGCGTCACAATATCGATATCCACGGTCGCCATGTGGACCTGCTTACCGAAGTGCGCGATGGCGCGGTGTTCTGGCATTGTCAGGCCCTGGGAGAGGCAGGGCAGGGCGAGATCCGCCTGCTGCCGGGCCGAGAGCTGGCGCTGGTGGATGGGCGCCGGATGAGCTTCAGCAGCGTGGACACCGCCGAGGGCGGGGCCGTATTTGTCGGTGACCGCCAGGTGGAATTCCGGGTACTGCCGCCGGATCTGGGCGAGGGTGGCCAGTACGCCGAGGGCCTGGAAGCCCCCATGAACGGTACCGTCATCGCGCTGCTGGTGGAGCCGGGCAGCGCCGTCGAGGCAGACCAGCCGCTGCTGGTGATGGAGGCGATGAAAATGGAGCACACCCTGCGGGCACCTTCCGCCGGTGTGGTTCAGCAGTACCTGTGCGCACAGGGCGACCTGGTGGACGGTGGCAGCCTACTGATCGATTTCGATACCGGGGAGCAGTCATGACAACGGCGACCAACAACCTGCCGAAACGAGTCAAAATGGTCGAGGTGGGCCCGCGGGACGGCCTGCAGAACGAGAAGCAGCCCATCTCCGTCGATACCCGTATCGGGCTGGTCAACCGGCTGTCCGCGGCTGGCTTGCCGGTGATCGAGGCCGGCAGTTTTGTCAGCCCCAAGTGGGTGCCGCAAATGGCCTCGAGCGAAGAGGTGCTGGCGGGAATCGAGCGTCAACAGGGTGTGATTTACAGCGCCCTGACACCAAATCTGAAGGGCTATGAGCGCGCCCTGCAGGCGCGGGCGGACGAAGTAGCGGTTTTCGGAGCCGCCTCAGAGGCCTTCACACAGAAAAATATCAACTGCTCCATCGCCGAGAGCCTCGAGCGCTTTGCGCCGCTGCTGGAGCGCGCTGCGGCCGACGGCATCCCGGTGCGGGGCTATGTATCCTGCGTGCTGGGTTGCCCCTACGAGGGCGACATCGCCGCGGAGAAAGTCGCAGAGGTCAGTGCGGCGCTGCTGGACATGGGGTGCTACGAGATCTCCCTCGGTGACACCATCGGTGTGGGGACACCGGAAAAGGCCAAGCGCATGATCGACACCGTCGCCAGCCGTGTACCGCTGGAAAAACTGGCGGTCCACTTCCACGATACTTACGGTCAGGCCCTGGCCAACATCTACGCCGCACTGCAGATGGGCGTTGCGGTGGTGGATTCTGCTGTGGCCGGGCTCGGTGGCTGCCCCTATGCCCGCGGAGCATCGGGCAACGTGGCGAGCGAAGATGTGCTCTACCTGTTGCAGGGGCTCGGGATAGAGACCGGTATCGACCTGGACAAGCTGGTGGCAGCTGGCAACTATATCTCCACGGAACTGGGGCGCGAGAGCAATTCCCGTGTTGCCCGGGCAATGACTCCCGCCTGATTTGCGGCCGGCACTTCGGTTGCTGTCGACCTCGATGACGGCTTGGCGTTCGCCTTGCCGTCACGTTGAATCTGTTACCATCGGCACAAAATGTTCAGTGTCATCTTTTCTATGAAACTACTCCGCAATTCCCTTCTGGTTGTGATCGGGCTGCTGGTCCTGATCGCCGTCGGCGCCCCCCGAGTCATTGGTCCGCAAATCGAGACCGTCTGGATGGAACAGCTCGGGCGCATCAAGGAGGTAGAGCGCACTGACTACCAGCGCGGCTGGTTCGGTGCCGAGGCGCATACGCAAATCTCTGCAAGCGACGGCCCGACCGAGCTGCGCAGTGAAATCCAGCACGGCCCACTGCTTTTCACTGCCGTTGGCCCGCGCGTGGGTGCGGTATACAGCGTTACCACCCTGGTCCCGGAGCAGTTGCCGGCGGCACTGCGTGCGCAACTCGAAGCGCTGTACGGCCGCCTTGAGGACAGCCCGCTGCGCCTGGAGACCGTCGTGGGTATGGACAACAACATCGAGAACACCTTGCGTCTCGAATCGTTTACCCGCAGTGACGCCAGTGGCGAGCTGCAGTTTGAGGGTGCCGAAGTGCGGTTCCTGACGGATTACACCGGCGCGGTACTGAATGGCACCGTGCAGGTCGGTGAGATCCGTCACAGCGAGGGTGGGCACGAAAAGTTCTACAGCGCACCGGCTAACGGGGAGATGGTCATTGTGCCCGGCCGCTCGCTGGAGGGTAGCCTGCAATGGCCGCTCCTGAAGGCCGAAACGGAGTCCGGCCCGCTGGAACTGCGCCAGGTTCAGCTGGACCTGGCGCTGACTGTGATCGGCGGTGGTCGCCTGAAGCTGGAAAGCAAATTCGATGCGCCGCAGGTCCAGTCTGCGACGCCGGTGAGTGCGGTCAGTCAGCGGGTGAACGTTCCGGAAATTGCGCCTGCCGTCTTGAGCCACTATCTGTCCCAGTTGATACCGGTCTCCGGTGCACGCCAATGGCCGGAGGTATTCCAGCCGCCGCTGGTGTTGAAACAGCAACTCCTTGTGGAGTCCGCCAACGGTCCCATCATGCTGGATGCAGATATCAACTGGCGGGGCTTCAGTGCCGGTGCGCGGCAGGTGAACCAGGCGCAGGCCCGGTGGCTGGCACCGATGACCGGCACCATGACGTTTTCTGCCGCCGAGCAGGCGCTGTTGCAGTCCCCGCTGATTGGCCAGGCCCTGTTGCTGCGCAAATACGGCTTGCTGGAAGAAGAGGATGGCGAGTTACAGATGCTACTGGAGGTGGATCGCGGTGAGCTGAAGGTCAACGGCCAGCCGCTGCCCCCGGATCTTTTCCTGATGGCGATTACCGGACAGTTTTAACTGCGGGTGAGAGCAAATCCCAGCAACAAAAAAGGCCGGCTTGTTAGCCGGCCTTTTTGCTGTATGGGGAAATCGTTCAATAGGCCGGGCGGTTGTCTGCCAGTACCAGCCAGCCGCGGATAACCCGATATACCACCCAGATCCAGCTGATGCCGAGGATGACAAAGCCCAGGCCGAAAATCCACACGGTCGCCCAGCCCACCACAAACCACAGGATGCTGAACCAGAAGGTGCGGATCTGCCAGCGAAAGTGCGATTCCGCCAGCGTGCCGCGCACGTCGCCGCGCTTTACGTAGTTGATGATCACACCGATGAAAAACGGCACGGCTGTAAACAGGCTGATGGCCTGGATCAGGTAGACCAGGGTAGCCAGATCGCGGCCGGATTGCTCGCGGGCTTCCGGGGTTTTGACGGGGTACTGCTCGGACATGGGCTCTCTCGCAATAGATGAAAAGGCTATTGTGGGGTCGCCGCGGTGCATTGCAAGCAGGGCCTGTGGGTACTCATCGCAGCGCCCACTCGGTATGTAGATTTTTGCTCTTCCAGTCCTGCAGCTGTTGCAAGGAGACACGCATCAGGTTCAGGAGCTCGGAGCGCTGTTGGCGGCAACCTTCGCGCTCACTGTCGATGCCGAGCTGAGCAGACAGGTTGCGCAGATGGCCGGCGATCGCGTCGAGGGCGATTTCCTCGGCGTTGGCAGCCACCACCAGCGCCAGTCTCTCCGCATCCAGCCAGTGTCGGCCGGTGAGGGCGCTGGTGAGCTCCGTGATTTTCTTTGGCAGGTGCGCAGCACGTCGGTTGATCAGGTCGGCAAACGTCTGGTGGCCGAGGGTATCGCGCTTCTGTTCGAGTGCGTTGAGGTTCAGCACCCTCAGTGACTGTACGTCAGCCTCTGCACCGTTGTCGGCCTGGGGCGGGGCGGCGATGGCGACTGTCTCCACCTGGCCGAGACGCTGAATCTGATTTAGGGAGCGAATGATCGGCTGCAGCTGGGCACGTGCGCGCTCCGCCAGGGTGGCGCTGTCACCCTGGGCGCTGATCGCCAGGCGTTGCAGTGTTTCACTGAGGTTATCCAGTGGGCGGCGGAGCTGGTGACCGATGACCGCCTGCAGGTCTGACTTGCCCTGCTGCAACTCGTGGATGCGCCGGCTCGCTACTGACAATTTCTTGTCGCGCTCCTTGATTTCACGACCGTAATGGCGCAATTGCCCATCGAGTGTGTCCCGCTCGGACTGCAGCTTTTCCAGCCGCCCGGCGGAGGTGCGAGCCTGCTGTCGCAGTCGTTGCCACAGAATGCAGCTGGTCGCCAGCGTCACCAGTAGTGCTAGTGCAGTGCCGGCCAGCCACAGCAATGGCACCATTCCTGCGGCCAGGTCGGGAGGAGTGTGGCCGAAGGACACGGATGGGAGTGTCAGGGAAAGAAGCGTGGCAATGCCAGCGAGAGACGAGCGCGTGAAGCGTCCCGCCTCCACGGAGTAACGGCGTTTATTCATCCTTGTCACCATCTGATAGGGCCAATTCCTGCGGCCCAACACTCATTTTTTCGGGTCTAACTGCTCTGTCTGACCCACGAGAGCTTGATACTGCAATTGGACACGCAACTCAAGGGAATTTTGTGCGCGTCGGGTACTTGGGGGTATGTCTGTTCCGGCTCGGCAGCCCTTAGCGCGTGATCATGAACGATCCGGGCCCCGGCTTATCAGCGTTTATAGGGACCCGAGCTAAAGATAGACGACTTCAGCGGCCACCTGCGCTGACTGCAGCGGGGTTGTTGCAATCCGCGTCAGTTTCATTCAGGCGCACCTGCTTCCCGGCTCTCCTGCTGCGGGGTCACGCAAGGGCGCGGGTCCGCCCGTGCTGACGTTGTCTGATCCACAGTCGACGCAGCCAGTCGAGATAGACCCCGTAGGGCCGGCCCATGGCGCCGGCCAGCAACATGAATGTCAGGCTCGCCGTGGCGATTTCCATCCAGCTGGCACCACCCAGCAGCATGTTGCCGGTGTAGAGGGGCAGCTGGAAGCTGAGGAACACGAAGGTGTCCACCAGATAGGCATGAAGCCGGCCCCGCCCCGGCAGGCGGCGATACATCCACAGCCGATACAGGCCGAATGGGCGGGCGATCAGGGTGTTGAAGACGACAGCCAGCATCCGAACCTGCAGGTGTTCCTGCAGGCTGAGGCCCGCCAGCAGCAGCTCGATGGGGATGGCAATGGCCCAGGAGAAGCTGTTCATGGCGAAGATGTCGAGCAGCAGCTCGCGACGCCGGCACAGGGCCGGGGGCGGGCTAGACGGTTTCTCTGACTCTACAGGCGGGGCAATGATCGGCGGTGACATGTAAACAGCTATCTCGTCAGCGGCTCGGTGTTCGGGGTGGCGATTATATCTACACTTTGCATAATTGCTAGGCTGTATATGTTAAAAAATTGTGAATATTAGTACAGATAGCTTTCTTGGGGCTTTAAATGATGATCGTTTTCTGTGTCGGCGGGCTTTCTGGGCAGTGCCGGCACCGCTGCGGGGTGCATTTGGCAGGTTTGCGGTTGTGCGACGCAACTTACGGGCGTAACCAGCAAATCGGATTACGGGAGATCCCGGGTGATTTGGCGGCAGAGCCGGGTGGGGTTGGAAGGGAAAAGAAGGGGTAGGAAGGGGACGAACGGAAGTTCCTGTAAGACAGCCCCGGCATTGACGCCGGGGCTGTCCGCCATTAGATGGCGATCTTCTCCAGCACCAGGCTGCCGATGGAATAACCGGCGCCAAAGGAGCAGATCACGCCCCGGTCGCCGGTGGCCAGGTCATCGCTGTAAAGGTTGAACGCAATCACCGAGCCGGCGCAACCGGTGTTGGCATAGCGATCCAGGACGATCGGCGCTCGTTCGATACTGGTGTCATCGCCCATCAGCTTTTTCGCGATCAGGTTGTTCATATTGATGTTGGCCTGGTGCAGCCAGTAGCGGTTTACGTCGGCCGGCTCACTGCCTGCGGTACGCACATGTTCCTCAATGTGGGTAGCGGCCATCGGGCAGACTTCCTTGAACACCTTGCGGCCGTTCTGGCGGAACAGCTTGCCCGGGCCGAAGGGGTCCACGTCGGCGGCACGGGCGGTATAGCCGAAATTGGAGCGGATATTGTTGGAGAACACGGTCTGGGCGCGGGTGCTGAGGACTTCCCAGGCGGTATCCACCGCACAGGTATCCCGCCGCTCCACCACACTGGCCACAGCCACGTCGCCAAAAATAAAGTGGCTGTCCCGGTCGGTGAAGTCGATTTGCGGCGATGCCAGTTCCGGGTTGATCACCAGAACGGACCGCGCCGAACCCGCTGCGACAGTGTCGACAGCGCGCTGCAGGGCAAAAGTGGCGGAGGAGCAGGCCACTTCCATATCGAAGGCAAAGCCCTCGATACCCAGTGCGCCCTGAATCTCGATAGCGATGGCCGGGTAGGCACGCTGCATATAGGAAGCGCCAACGATCACCGCGTCGATGTCCTCGGGCTTCTTGCCCGCTTTTTCCAGTGCCAGCTTGGCTGCTTTGAGGCCCATCTCCGCCTGCAGGCTGATTTCATCATCGGGGCGCTCCGGCAGGTAAGGGCGCATGCGGCCCGGGTCGAGAATCCCCTCGCGGCTGATGACATAGCGGTTCTTGATGCCGGAAGCTTTTTCAATGAACTCGGCCGAAGAGAGCGGCTTGGCGGCCATGTTGCCCGCTTCTATCTCTCCCGCGTGGCGCTCGTTGTAGCGCTCGGCGTAGCTGTTGTACGCCTCAACCAGTTCTTCGTTGCTGATGGCTTCCGGCGGAGTCCACAGGCCGGTGCCGCTGACCACGATACCGCGCGGCAACTTGAAATCTGTCATCGCTGAATCCTCGGCTCGCCTGTCGACGGCTCGCGAGCCCATAGTCATTAATAAAAACCTTAGCAGCCCGGTCGCATGGACCGCTGAAATGCTGCGAACCCCGGTCACGACGGCACGTCGTTCCAGGGAGGGGGTGCGAAAAGGGCGGCTATTGTGACGAGATTGCTACACCTGGTCTACTTTGGGGAGTTTGGGGCCAGCCAGCGATCAGGGGGTTCTGGCCAGGGCGATGGCGCTGATCTGTGCCGCCCCTGCCTCCAGCAGTGCGCCGGCGGCGGCCTCCATGGTGGCGCCGGTGGTGATTACATCGTCCACCAGTCCCACCCGGCGGCCCTCCACCGCCGCGCGCACGGCGAAACTGCCGGAGAGATTGCGCAGCCTCTGCTTTTTATCCAGGGATTGCTGGCGTTCGCTGGCGTGACACTTGCGCAGGCCGCGCGTCAGTACCGGCAGCTGCCAGGCATTACCGAGCGTCTCGGCCACCAGCTGGGCCTGGTTGAAACCCCGCTGCCAGTAGCGGCGCCAATGCAGGGGGATGGGTATGAGCAGGTCCAGTGATCCGGCCATATCCGCCAGCGTTTCGGCCGCCAGGGTCGCCAGACTGTGCCCTGCTGCCAGGTCACCTTCGTACTTGAAGTGCTGGATCAACTGGCTCACCGGGAAGCCATAGTGCCAGGCGCAGCGGGTCGCTGTGCAGGCCGGTGGCCGGGACAGGCAGGAGGGGCACTGTCGGCTGCGGCCCGCTGGTGCGGGGGGTAGCGGCATGGCACAGGTGCGGCAGGCAGTTTCGATCAATAGCAGGTCACGGGCGCAGCCCTCGCAGACGCCAAAACGCGGTTCTGCACCGCCCCCGCAGAGGATGCAACGCAGCAGCCCACTCTGTCGCCAATCGTTGTAAACCATTCCCTGGTCGCTCGGTTGACAGTGACCGGCCCGCCGCTAAACTGGCGAAATTCCCAACAATCGCCGCGTATGCGCCGGACCAAAACAATGAACCAGGGAGACTACCCCCAGTGACTGCCGCCCAGCAAATGCCTTCCTCCTCCGTGAATTACCTCGAGAGCCGTCACGACTGGACCCGCCAGCAGGTACTGGCCCTATTTGCGATGCCGTTTAACGACCTGCTCTTCACCGCCCAGCAAGTGCACCGCTCCCATTTCGATGCCAACCGGGTGCAGGTGAGCACGCTCTGCTCTATCAAGACCGGCGCCTGTCCGGAAGATTGCGCCTATTGCCCCCAGAGTGCCCGCTACGACACCGGTCTCGAGCGGGAAAAACTGATGAAGGTGGAAAAGGTGCTGGAGGAGGCCCGCGCAGCCAAGGCCGGCGGTGCCACCCGTTTCTGTATGGGAGCCGCCTGGCGGTCGCCCAAAAAGAAGGACATGCCCTACGTAACCCAGATGGTGCGGGAGGTTAAGGCCCTTGGGCTGGAGACCTGTATGACCCTGGGCATGTTGAACGATGATCAGGCTAAAGAACTGGCTGATGCCGGTCTCGACTATTACAACCACAATCTGGATACCTCACCCGAGTATTACGGTGAGATCATCACCACACGCACCTATCAGGACCGCCTGGAAACCCTGGACAGCGTCCGCGCGGCCGGGATGAAGGTCTGCGCCGGTGGCATTATTGGCATGGGGGAAGGGGAGAAGGATCGCGCGGGCCTGCTGATGCAGCTGGCCAACCTGCCCGAGCACCCGGAGTCGGTGCCCATCAATATGCTGGTGAAAGTGGCGGGCACTCCGCTGGAGGAAGAGAAAGACCTGGATCCCTTCGAGTTTATCCGCTGTATCGCCGTGGCCCGCATCATGATGCCGAAGTCCCACGTGCGCCTGTCCGCAGGCCGCGAGGCCATGAGTGACGAGATGCAGTCGCTCGCCTTCCTGGCCGGGGCCAATTCCATCTTCTATGGAGAGAAGCTGCTCACTACCGGCAACCCGGAAGCCAACAAAGACATGCAATTGTTCCAGCGCCTGGGTATCAAGCCGGAGGAGTACCAGCAGTACGCCGATGAGACCGAAATGGAGGCGGAACTGAGCTCTCGCATCGCCGAGCAGCAAAACGATCCTTTCTTCTACGACGCGGCCAAATGACCCTGCGGGCGACCCTGCAAGCCCGGCTCGCGGAGCGTCGCGAGCGGGGCCTCTACCGTCAGCTCAAGACGCTGGAGGCGGCGCCTTCGCCGACCGCCGTCGTCGACGGCAGGTCGATGGTCGCCTTCAGCAGTAACGACTACCTGGGACTTGCCTGCCATCCGCAGGTGATTGCTGCGCAACAGGAGGGGGCGCGCCTGGGTGCCGGCGCCACGGCTTCCCACCTGGTCAATGGTCATCTGCAAATCCATGAGGCGCTGCAGGAGGAAATCGCGGCGGCGACCGGGCGCGAGGCGGCGCTGGTGTTTTCAAGCGGCTATGCCGCCAATATGGGTACCATCTGTGCCCTGATCGGCCGTGGCGACAGCATCGTCTCCGACAAGTTGAATCACGCCTCGCTGATTGACGGCGCGCGCCTGTCCCGGGCGGAGAGTCTGCGCTTCGCCCACAGTGATACCGCAGCGCTGGCGCGACAGTTACAGCGGGCCCGGAACACAGGTGGTAATACCCTGGTGGCTGTGGACGGCGTTTACAGCATGGACGGCGATTGCGCGCCGCTGGCAGAGATCGCGGGACTTTGCCGCGAACATGACGCCTGGCTGATGGTGGACGAGGCTCACGGCTTTGGTCTGATGGGGAGTGAGAAGTTGCCGGTTGCAGGCAGTGCTGCTGCGATGGGACTTACAGGGGAGGATGCCCCGATATTGATGGGTACCCTGGGTAAGGCGGCGGGCAATGCCGGCGCCTTTGTGGCCGGCTCCCGGGAACTGATTGATTACCTGGTGCAGTTTGCGCGCACTTACATCTACACCACCGGTATGCCGCCGGCTGTCGCGTCCGGTGCGTTGGCCGCCCTGCAGGTGATGCAACGGGAGCCGGAGCGGCAACAGCGCCTGCGGAACAATATTGACCGCTTTCGCCGCGGTGCGGCGGAGCGCGGCCTGCCGCTCGGAGACAGCACCAGCCCCATTCAGCCGCTGCTGCTGGGCTGCGATCAGACGGTAATGCGTGTTGCAGCGGAACTGGCCACACAGGGCTTCCTGGTGGGAGCCATCCGTCCTCCCACGGTGCCGGTCGGCACCGCCCGACTGCGTATCACCCTGAGTGCCGCCCACGATCCGGCGCAGATCACGGCGCTGCTGGCGGCACTGGACTCGGCACTGGAGGATGCAGGGGCCCTATCGACCGGAAGTAGTGAGGTGCGCCCATGAACATTGATCACCTGGTATTCATCCATGGCTGGGGGTGTGATGGGCGGATCTGGCAGCCGCTGCGAGCCGCGCTTGAAGAAAGACTTGCCGAAAACGGGCTGGAGCTGCCGCTTACCGTGCTGGAGTTGCCGGGCTTTGGCGACAGGTTTGGTGAGCGCTGGCCCGATGGCGAGACGCTGCTGAATAGCCTGGCTGAACGGATTCCCCATGACAGCCTGGTGGTAGGTCACTCCCTCGGCGGCATGCTGGCCGTGCGCCTGGCAGCGCGAACGGACAGGGTGGCGGGAGTGATCACTCTCGCTGCCAATGCCCGCTTCACGGCCGACCCGGACTGGCCCGGTATGGCCACAACTACCTTTGCTGATTTCTGCAACGCATTTGCCGCTGTGCCGCGACAGACCTGGCAGCGCTTCTGCGGCCTGCAGGTGCAGGGCGACCACAAGGCGCGGGCACTACTGAAAAACCTGCGCGCTCTCGCACCCGAATCAAGCGCTTTTGAAACAACTGTTGCCGAAACAACTTCTTCCGCCGCTACGGCTGGCCCCTGGTCGGCGGCGCTGGGATGTCTGGGGCGGCTGGATAACCGGGAGTTGCTGAAAGAACTGGATAAGCCACAGCGCCACTTCCTGGGGGCAAATGATGCCCTGGTTCCCGTTGAAGCGGCACAAAGTCTCTCCGGGCTGGGGGTTGCGGCAGAGGTGATCGATGGCGCCGGACATGTGCTGCCGCTGAGTCAGCCGCAGTTTCTGGCAGCGGCCATCGGTGACTTTATCCTTCAGGCCCGCCGCGGCGAAGACTCGTCAGGCAGTACGGAGCCGTTTGCCAAAACTGCAGTGGCCCGCTCCTTTGGCCGGGCCGCGACCAGTTACGATGCTGCCGCGCACCTGCAGCGCGCCGTTTGCCGGCAGCTGCTCTCCGCTTTGCCGGAGCAAACTGAGCCGCGCCGGATTCTCGATCTGGGTAGCGGTACCGGCTACGGCAGTGAGTTATTGAGACAGCGATTTCCCAGCGCGGAGATCGTCGCCCTGGACCTGGCCGAGGGGATGCTCTCTTTCGCACGCCACAGTCGACCGGCGGCCAATGCCTATATCGCAGCGGATGCCGAGCAGTTGCCCCTGGCCGATAACAGCTTCGATCTGGTGTTTTCCAGTATGGCGCTGCAGTGGTGCTACCGGCTGCCGGCGCTTTTCGCCGGGTTGCAGAGGATACTCACCCCGGATGGCCGGTTGCTGGTTTCCACGCTGGGGCCGGGGACGCTGTGGGAGCTGAGGCAGGCGTGGGCGCGTGTCGACGATGGTGTGCACGTGAACCGATTCCTGCCGGCGCTGCAGTGGAGCGACGCGGCTCAGGAAGCGGGGTTGTGCGGTGGCTTGCGGACGGAGGAACGGGTACTGCACTACTCCACGGCAATGGAGCTGATGCGGGACCTGAAGCGCATCGGCGCCCACAACGTGAACAGCGGAGCAGGGAAGGGGCTGACCGGTCGCGATCGCCTGCGTCGGCTGTCACAGGCCTATGAGCCCCTGCGTGCCACAGCGGGCTTGCCGGCTAGTTACGAGATTTTTTACCTGGAGTTGCACAGCAGCGCCGGCAGTGTGAAAACGCAGGACGCCGGCACAGAGGCCGGCGTCCTGGAGGTGGGTCAGTGATGCCGGGCACAGTGGCCCGGGCATGATCACGGATAGATAGAAATCGGCGTCGGGGTATCTACCATGGCCCAGATTTCGTCCATCTCGCGGTTGGTTACCGCGATACAACCATCAGTCCAGTTCATCTTGGTCAGGTAGCTCTCCATCCCTTTCCACTGCGGTTTGATGCCGTGGATCATGATGTCGCCACCGGGATTCACGCCCAGGCGACGGGCGCGGGCCTTGTCCGCAGCGTTGGGATAGGAAATATGGATAGAGCGGTAGAAACGGCTCTTGGGGTTTTTCCAGTCCAGGGTGTAGCGGCCTTCCGGCGTGCGTTCATCACCCTGCATTACCTTGTGGCCGCGGGGGTTCTCGCCGAAGACGACCTTGTAGCTTTTCAGCACACGGCCATTCCGTTTCAGCTGCATCAGTGATTTTGACTTGTACACCACCACTTCATCCGCTTTCTGAATGGCGGCGGTGGACAGCAGGGGCGCTAGCATCAGCAGGGCAAAAGCAAGGTATCGCATAGTCTCGGCAAATCGTGTTTGTCAGTTTCCGTGGAACGGCAGCTTCCCTGCTGTCACCTCGCGAAGTGGGCGGGGTGGCGCGATTCATGACAGCGTTGTCCTTCGCTGGCAACCAGATCCCGGCCGGGCATGGTGTTAGGGCTCTATCCTAACCCCGGTGCATAAAAGCGGCTGGGGCGATTAAAAAATGATCTGAGCGGGTAATTTATCAGCAACCAGACGGTGTTTCAAAGGGCGCCGTCAAAAAAATTTACTGAACGGAGAGTCAGCTTGAGCAGAACCTATTTTGTGACCGGAACCGACACTGAAGTCGGGAAAACCTTCATCAGCGCTGCCCTGCTGGAAAGGGCGGCACAGCGGAAACTGAAGACTGCGGCAGTGAAACCGGTGGCCTCTGGCTGTGAGGTCACTCACGACGGGCTGCGCAACAGCGACGCCCTGTTGCTTCAGGATGCCATGACCCTGTCTCTGCCCTACCAGCAGGTCAATCCCATTGCCCTCGAGCCCGCCATCGCTCCCCATATTGCCGCCATGGAAGCCGGCAAGCGGCTGGATGTGGGGCGCATGGCCGGTGTCTGCCGGGGCGTCATGTCCGCCGGGGCGGACCTGGTCCTGATCGAGGGTGCCGGGGGCTGGCGCACGCCGCTGGGTCCGCGCGCCTTCCTCTCTGACCTGCCGAAACAGCTGGAGATCCCGGTAATTCTGGTGGTGAGTATGCAGCTGGGCTGTATCAATCACGCCCTGCTGACGGCCGAGGCTATCCGCCGCGACGGGTTGACCCTGGCCGGCTGGGTCGCCAACTTTGCCCGGGAGGGGATGGCGCGACCAGACGAGAACCTGGCGACTCTGCGCACTTTGCTGCCGGCGCCCCTGCTGGGCGTGGTCCCCTTCGATGAGAATGCGGATTTTCGTCTCGCGGCAGAAGCCCTGGACATCTCGCCGCTGCTGGGTTGAGTCGCGCCCCACGGTTGACAAGCGGGCCGCCTCCACCTAGATTCAAACAATCGTTTGAAACACTTGACTGAGGAGCCGAGCATGGCGGATTACAAAGCACCGCTGCGGGAGATGAACTTCCTGCTGCATGAGGTTTTTGCCGCTGACGAACTGTGGGCGCGCCTGCCGGGGCTGGAAGGTGCGGTGGACCGCGAGACCGCGGATGCCATTCTCGAGGAGATGGCCAAGCTCGCCGCCAACACCCTGGATCCGATCAACCGCAGTGGCGATGAAGAGGGTTGCCACTGGGAGGATGGCGTTGTGACCACACCGAAAGGCTTCCCCGAGGCCTACGCCACCTTCTGCGAGGGTGGCTGGGGTGCACTGGTGGGCAACCCGGAATACGGCGGCATGGGCATGCCGAAAATGCTCGGCGCCCAGATGGAGGAGATGATCAATTCCGCCAATATCTCCTTCGCGCTCTATCCCGTGCTGACAGCCGGTGCCTGCCTGGCGCTGGATGCCCACGGTAGCGAGGAGCTCAAGCAGCGCTATCTGCCGAAGATGTACGAGGGTACCTGGTCCGGCGCCATGGACCTGACCGAACCCCATGCGGGCACGGATCTCGGCATCATCCGCACCAAGGCAGAGCCGCAGGAAGATGGTTCCTACAAGATCACCGGTAACAAAATCTTTATCACCGGTGGCGATCACGACCTGTCGGAGAACATCATCCACCTGGTGCTGGCCAAGCTGCCGGACGCACCCAAGGGGCCGAAAGGTATTTCCCTGTTCCTGGTGCCCAAGTTCCTGGTCAATGAAGACGGCAGTGTCGGCGAGCGCAATGCCGTGAACTGCGGTTCCATCGAGCACAAGATGGGTATTAAGGCCTCCGCCACCTGCGCCATGAACTTCGATGGTGCCAAGGGCTGGCTGGTGGGTGAACTCAACAAGGGCCTGGCGGCCATGTTCACCATGATGAACTACGAGCGCCTGGGTGTGGGTATTCAGGGGCTGGGCGCCTCCGAACGCTCCTACCAGAATGCGGTGGAATACGCCCGCGAGCGGATCCAGAGCCGCTCCCCGGCCGGCCCGAAGCAGGCGGACAAGGCGGCAGACCCGATTCTGGTGCACCCGGATGTGCGCCGCATGCTGCTGACCCAGAAGGCCCTGATCGGCGGCGGCCGCGCGCTGTCCACCTATGTTGCCCAGTGGCTGGATATCGCCAAGTTTGGGGAAGGCGAGGAGAAGCAGAAAGCCGAAGCCATGGTGGCGCTGCTGACTCCGGTAGCGAAAGCCTTCTTTACCGATAAAGGGCTGGATTGCACCGTGCTCGGTCAGCAGGTGTTTGGGGGCCACGGGTACATCCGCGAGTGGGGCCAGGAGCAGCTGGTGCGCGACGTGCGAATTACCCAGATTTACGAGGGTACCAACGGCATTCAGGCGCTGGACCTGATCGGCCGCAAGACCGTCGCCAACAACGGTGCCTTCTTCAATCTGTTTGCCGACGATGTGCAGCAGTTTGTCGATAGCCAGGCGGACAACGAGGCACTGGCGGAATTCATTCAGCCGCTGGCCACTGAACTGCAGCGCCTGCGCGATGTGACCGCCCGTGTACTGGCTGCGGCGCAGGAGGATCCCCACGCGCCGGGCGCAGCCTCAGTGGAGTACCTGCACCTGTTCGGTTACGTGGCCTACGCATTCATGTGGGCACGGATCGCCGCCGCTGCATTGCCGAAGACTGGCGAAGACAGCTTCTATGCGGGCCAGGTGAAGACGGCGCGCTTCTTCTTTGCCCGCCTCTTGCCACAGGCCGCGGCCCTGGCAGAAAGCGTGGATGCCGGTAGTGCAACGCTGATGGACCTGGAGGAAGAACTGTTCTGAACGTAGTCCGTCAGCACAGCCCGGCTCGCCGATAAAAGGCGGGCCCGGGACAGGGAGCCCCGCAGCGCGGGGCTTTTTTGTGCGCGGCGTTTCTCCTACACTCGGTGAGCTTGAATAAAAAACCGATAACAAAGCCATGCCCGAGAAAAAACTCTCTGATGAAGACCAGGCCAAGGTCGACAAATACCTGCATAGCGGTGTCAACCGCGTAGAGCGCAAACCCTTTCGCCCTTTTTTGCTGCTAGGCATCATCGTCGTTGTTTTGACGGTGTTGTCGCTGGTTAGCCTGTTGATCGCACGGACCAAGGGAGTGGTGTGATGGCGGAGAGCGAAGGCTTTATTCCACTGGGCTTTGAGCGCCTGAGTGAGGACGAGATGGCGCGCCGCAGTCACAGTTTTCTCGCCAGCATGAAGCAGCGCCGCAGCGTGCGTGACTTCTCTGCCGAGCCAGTGCCCCGCAGGGTCATCGAGGACGCGATACTGACAGCCGGCAGCGCGCCCAGCGGTGCCAATATGCAGCCGTGGCACTTCTCCGTGGTCGGCAGTACTGAACTCAAGCGCCAGATCCGGCTCGCGGCCGAAGAGGAAGAGCGGGAGTTCTATCAGCGCCGTGCCTCTGCCGAGTGGCTGGATGCGCTGGCGCCGCTGGGCACCGATGCCCACAAGCCTTTTCTCGAAACCGCCCCCTGGCTGATCGTGATCTTCCTGAAGAAGTTCTCCAGCAGCGAGAGCGGTGAGCGCCTGAAGAACTACTACACTGCCGAGTCCGTCGGTATCGCCACCGGCATGCTGATCGCGGCCCTGCACAATGCCGGCGTCGCCACACTCACCCATACCCCGAGTCCGATGAAGTTCCTCAACGAGATCCTCGGACGTCCATCTACGGAAAAGCCCTACATGATCCTGGTGGCCGGCCTGCCCGCCGAGGGCGCGGAGGTACCGGCCATTGAAAAGAAGGCGCTGGACGAGATCGCAGATTTCCTCTGATACCCGGCTGCGCATGCAGTGCCGTGCAGAAAATTACCGTGAGTGGAGAACCGCAGGGGGCAAAAGGGGTTGTTCCTGCCAGGGGCCAAGTGACCAGCGGCGCTATCCGGGAGGCGGCAACCAGCCCGGAATCATCTGATGGTTTGATGTCAGGACTTTTGCCCGAGCTTGAGCAGGTGCTCCCACTCCGCAGCCGCCACCGGCTGCATAGACAGCCGGCCCTGCTTTACCAGCACCATGTCCTGCAGTAGCGGATCCGCCTTGATGGTGGCCAGCGCCACCGGGTGGGCAAACTTGCTGCCCCAGCGCAGGTCCACACAGAACCAGCGCGGGTTCTCCGGGCTGGCTTTGGGGTCGAAGTAAGCGCTCTCCGGATCAAACTGGGCCGGATCCGGGTAAGCGGCCTTCACCACCTCGGCGGTACCCACCACCGCAGGCACCTTGCAGGCGCTGTGATAAAAGAGCACAGAGTCCCCTGCCGCCACCTGATCCCTGAGGAAATTACGCGCCTGATAGTTGCGGATACCATCCCAGCGGCCAATCTGGTCGGGCTCGGATGCCAGGTCGTCGATGCTGTATTCGTCGGGTTCCGACTTGAAGAGCCAGTAGTTCAATGTCCTTCCCTCTCTATTGCCTGCGGCAGGCGGTGTGCTCGCTGCGCCGGGTGGTATTTCGCAGGCCGCCGGCGCCATTTAGTATGAACGTCTGTAGAAGTGTCAACTTCGGCCCGCAGCTCCTGGCGTCGGGCCGCCATGGGAGAATATGGGCAACAAGGCTTTTCAATGGCTGTCTGAACGGCTGGCCTCGCAGCGGTGGAAATACTGGGCACTGCAGGCCGCGGGCTGGGGTGGTTACACCCTGCTGACCTTCATCGGCAGCTTTTTCTGGGTAAAGAACCACTGGCTTCACTCCGGCTATATCGCCGTGGCAACGGCCTCGGGTGTGGCCCTGTCGGAGCTGATGCGCCGGGGTTTCCATCGTCTGTGGAACCGGCCGCCGGCTATGCGCTTTATCGGCTCACTGATGGTGGTGGTGCTGGCGGCGGCCGTCTGGGCGGCGATCAAGTTTGGCGGCTCCGTCTGGCTGTACGGCAAGGAGAGTGACGAGCACCCGGCCGTACTGGCGATCTACTGGTTCTCCTATTCCTTCCTGTTGCTGATGACTTGGGCAGCACTGTATTACGGCATCAAGTATTACCAGGCCTCCCAGGATCAGCAGGAAAAAATGCTGTTGGCGGAGTCCATGGCCCATCAGGCCCAGCTCAAGATGCTCCGTTACCAGCTCAATCCGCATTTCCTGTTCAATACCCTGAATGCCATCTCCACGCTGATCCTCGACAACGACGGGCGCACGGCCAATGACATGGTCTCACGGCTGTCCCAGTTCCTGCGTCACTCGCTGGACAATGACCCCATGCAGAAGGTCACGCTGGCGCGGGAGGTGGAGGCGCTGATGCTGTACCTGGATATCGAGAAGGTGCGCTTTGCCGATCGGCTCGGGGTGAATGTCGACCTGGAGGGGGATTCACCCAGGGCACTGGTGCCCAGCCTGCTGCTGCAGCCGCTGGTGGAGAATGCCATCAAGTACGGTATCTCCCAGCGGGAGTGGGGCGGTGAGATCACCATCCGCGCCCGGGTGTTTGCCGGTGAGTTGCTGCTTGAGGTGAGCGATAACGGACCCGGCATGAGCGACCGGGAGCTGAAAAAACTGGGCTCCGGCCGCGGCGTCGGTATCCGCAATACCTGCGAGCGCCTCGGCGCCCTGTATGGTTCGGAGCAGAAAGTGCGTTTTCGCAATCAGCCGGGCGGTGGCCTGGCGGTGCATATTCGCATTCCCTTCGAGCAGGAATAGTAATCCGGAATAGCGAGCAGGAATCGCCGGCAGCAAGCGCTGACTGGAATAGAAAGCAGGAAGGAAACCATGACTGGCACTGCAGAAAAACTGACCGCGATCATCGTCGACGATGAACCCCTGGCAAGGCGCGGCCTGAGATTACGCCTGGAAAACCTGGGCGGTGTGGAGGTGCTCGCCGAGTGCAGCAACGGGCGCGAGGCCAGCGAACGAATTCCAGAACTGAAACCGGATATCGCCTTTGTCGACATCCAGATGCCCGGTATCAATGGCCTGCAGCTGGTGCAGACGCTGGCCAAAGAAGAGTTGCCCCAGGTGGTGTTCGTTACCGCCTACGACGAGTACGCCGTGGATGCCTTTGAGGTCAACGCGGTGGACTACGTGCTGAAGCCCATCGAGGAGGACCGTCTGCAGCGGGCCATGGATCGCGTGCGTGAAAAGCGTGCAACCGAAGACCTGGCGGCTCAGCGGGAGCAGCTTTTGGAAGCGGTGGCGGACCTGACCCAGGAATCGCCCGAGGCGCTGGAGGAAAAGCTTGCCAGCGGCGAACTGTCCGGTGCGCGCTACCCCGATAAAATTGCCATCAAGGATGCCGGCAAAATCACCCTGGTACCGGCAAAGGAAATCGACTGGATCGACGCCGCCGGCGATTACATGTGTGTGCACGCCAAGGGGGAAACCCATGTGATGCGCATTACCATGAAAGAGTTGGAGCAGCAGCTGGACCCGCGAGTATTCCAGCGCATTCACCGCTCCACCATCGTCAACCTGGGGCGCGTCAGCGAAATCTGCGCGCACATCAACGGTGAGTATTATCTGGTGCTGCAAAATGGCGAGCGTTTGAAGATGAGCCGCAGCTATAAAAACAAGGTGCAGCACTTCCTGTAGCAGAATTTGGCCGTAGCAGAGCCGGACGCAGCGTTCGAGCGACTGGGGATGGGCGTCGCCGCTCAGTAGACTACCGATATTCAGTAGTTTGCCAGAAAGGAGGCGCCGCCATGCGCTACGCCATAGCACTCCTTCTCAGTTGTGCCGTTATGCAGACCTGGGCACAGGGCGTGACAAGAACGCTGCCGTCCGGTGCATCGCAAATCCTGGTACGCGGTGAAACTTATTATTATTCAGCCGGCTCCTTTTACCGATTGGCACGCGGGGGGTATGTGCGCGTAGAACCACCGCGTGGTGCGCGGGTGCCCTATGCCCCTGGTAGCAGTGGCACCTTCACCATGGGCGGCGACCGCTACTTCGTTACACGCGGTGGGGCCTTCCTGCGATACGAGCCCAACGGTGATGACTTCACGGTCGTGGCCCCGCCCTACGGCTGGCGTGACTATTTCAGAGGGACACCGGGGCTCCAGTCTCTGCCGGCACCGCGGCCTGCGCCACAGGTTGCGGCACGAGCCCCGCAGGCAACGGTGGTTCCCCGAGCCTACCCGCGGCCCAGTCCCGGGTACCGGACCCGCAGCGCCCCCTATGCCGCGATTCGCGGTAGTTACTCCGTCGGCCCTGGCGGTGGTTACTACGGCCGTTATGGCTTCCGTGACTACATTGGCGACCAGAGCTATCGGGAGCGCCGTGCAACCTGTCGACGCATCGCCTCCGATCAATCGCGCCGCGGCGACGTCGGCCCCTATCGCCGCGAGCCGGGCAGCTACCGGGACGAGTTTGAGCGCTGCATGCGTTAGTGCGGCTGCCAGCAGGCGACCCCGGTTCCCCTGAGAGACGGAACTCAATGAAAGCCGCGTTGAAAGCTGCGTTGAAAACCGCATTGGAGAGCCGCGTTGTTTTCTGCGCCGGCTTTCCTGCCCCGGGCAGCAATGGACTGTGGCGGCAATTCCAGTTTTCTCCCGGATTCACCTGGTGCTGGGCCGTGGCGACAGCGACCCCAGCGCCCTTCGTTTATCGCCGGCTATCGTTCTTACCGTGCACTTCGAGAGTAGCCCCCGTCCATCAGGGCGGCGGAACCCGCTGGGCTACACTGAAAAAGCGGGGCATTTTCTCCGCCTCTTCCCATGTGTCGGGTTTTGCCACGGAGTCGGCGTTTTATGCAGGGTGGCAGCGGTTTCGCCTTCCTCTCTCTTACCCCCAGCTGTCGCAGTCGCAGGTGCCAGTGGCTGCATCAGGCCAGCTCGCTGGTCCTGGCATTTCTCCTGACCTTCTTCAGCCTCTCTGCATTTGCCCAGCTCCCCGGCGGAAAGCCGAAAGAATTTGAGCCGGTCATCCCCGACTTTTCCGCCCCGACTGCAGACTGGTGGACCGGCTGGCCTGACGCCACCCGGGAGCAGCGCCAGGCGTGGCGCAAGGAACTGGTCCAGTCGTGGATGGAGTGGAGCGGCAAGCTGCCGGAAAACAAGGAGTTGCAGGAGCAGGTAGCAGCCGTCAACGACAGCTTCAAACGCCTCAATGTCACCTGGACGAGCTACGAGGAATTAAAAAGCGTCGCAGTACTGCCTGAAGTGGAGTTCCCCAGTGAGCCCACCGTGCTGGACTGGCAGAAGGCAGACGCGGCCATCGCCCGTGGGCAACAGCGCCTGCAGAGTCTGCAGCTGGAGGTGCGCCAGATCGATGAGGCGCTGTCCCAGTCCCTGCGGCAGCTTCGCAACCGGGTGGTGGCCCTCAGGGATGCTGAGGCAGGCACCAATAGTGAGATCGCGGCGCTGAAGCTCTTCCGCACCCAGGTTGATCACCTCAACATCATCGAACAGCGTAGCCTGCTGGAGGAACAGATGTCCCTGTGGCAGGAGCAGGTTGAACTGGCGGAGAACCAGCTCGACACCACGCTGCAGTCGCTGGTTTACAGCGAAAAAGCCCAGCAATCGCTCGGCAGCACTCTAGAGGAGCTGAAAGAAAAGCGCGACGCCATGGTGGAGCAGCGTGCGGAGCTGCAGCGCCGGGCTCTCGAATCCACGGACCCGCAGCAGAACCTCGAGCAGGATCTGCAACTGATGGAAAACGAAATCTCGCAACTGGAGAACCTGCTGCGCCAGCGCAAGTCGGAACTGCTGCAATCCATGAACTCGGTGCTGAATCCGGATGGCGAAGATCCGACGCTGGTCCGGGACCGGGACCTGGTGGAAACCGCGCGCACGACGATGGATGCGGTCTCACGCGACCTCAATCTGCGTCAGCGTCAGGTGGTGGCCTGGAGTGACGAGGAGCGCGGCGCCATGCGCACCTGGTGGCGCCGCTTTGAGAAGATCGACAGTGCACTCGGGCGTGCGGAAGACCTGCTGGAGGATGTGCTGCGCTACGAGTCTGCCCAGCTGCAGGTATTCCAGCAGCGGCGGGGCTGGTGGGCGACCCTGCGCGAGCGTGCCGGTCACCTGACCAACGTCGCTTATACCCATTGGCGCGAACTGGCGGATTACCAGTTGTTCACCATCAGCCAGAGTCCGGTGACCCTGCGCATCCTGGCCCGGGTGCTGTTCGTACTGATCTGCGCCTGGTTGATCTCCGGCTTCACCCGCCGATTCCTCAACCGGCTGGTGCGCAAGGAGCACGCCAGTGAATCCTCCATGTACACCCTCGGCCGGGTGCTGCATTACAGCATTATCGGCATTGCGCTGCTGGTTGCGCTGGTGATGCTGGGACTGGACGCCTCAAAGCTGGCGTTGGTGGCCGGTGCGCTGTCGGTGGGTATCGGCTTCGGCCTGCAGGCGATTTTTTCCAATTTCATCTCCGGGCTGATCCTGCTGTTCGAGCAGCCGCTGCGGGTGGGGGATCTGGTGGAGCTGGAGTCGGGGGTGTTCGGGCGTATTCGCGACATCAACGTGCGCTCGACCCGTATCACCACCCGCGACAACGTGGATATCCTGGTGCCGAACTCGGAGTTCGTCGCCGGCCGCGTCATCAACCACACCCTGGACGACCCGGTGCGGCGCATCCATGTGCCGTTCGGGGTGGCCTACGGCTCTGACCCGGACGAAGTGCGCGAGGCTGCCGCTGCTGCTGCGGAGCGCGTGTCGATCACCCATACCGACTGGCAGCGCAAGACCGAGGTCTGGTTGATGGAGTTCGCCGACAGTGCCCTCAACTTCAAACTGGTGGTCTGGATCAACAGCAACATGGTTTCGCCACTGGGGGATCCCTATGCCCTGTATAACGTGGAGTTGCTGCGGGAATTCAATGACCGCGGGATCGAAATCCCCTTCCCGCAGCGGGATCTGCACCTGCGCAGCTGGGATGCGCCCCTCACTATCGCGCGCCGCAACAGCCAGTGACCGGCGGGTGCCATTCGTTCAATTTATGGTCGAAATGTTTGTTCTGCAATCGCTGCGCCTGTATTCTGGGGCGCTTGATATGGCGGTCCCGCAGTGGGCCGGCTGCGGCGCAAGAATTGAGACAGGATCCCGTACTTGCTGATTATCCCGATACAGAACAAGCCCGACTGGCGCCGCCCGCCGCTGATGTGCTTTGCCCTGATCGCCCTGAACCTGCTGGTGTTCATCTTCTATCAGGGACGCGATGAAGCCCGCTGGCAGGCGGCGGAAGAGTATTACTTTTCCAGTGACCTGCCGGTTCTGGAAGAGCAGCGTTTCCTGGTGTACATCAACGAGGAACACCCCGAGTGGCGCATGCACATGGATGCGCAGGGCGAAGAGTTTGTCTACCGGGAGCTGCTGGGCAACCGGGAATTCCACCAGTGGTTGCTGCCCCAGCTGCGGGCCGAGGGGGAGACCGAATGGCTCGCCCAGCGCCAGCAGTTCGACCAGCTGCGCAATCGCCTGAGCGCCTTTGCGCTGGGCCTCACGCCGGCGGAGCCGACACTGGCCGGGCTGTTCGGACACATGTTCCTGCACGGCAGCTGGGATCACCTGATCGGCAATATGGTCTTCCTGTTGCTGTTTGGCCTTTCCGTTGAATTGGCCCTCGGCGGCGCCTGGTTCGCGGGTCTCTACCTGCTCGGGGGGCTGGCGGCCGCCGGTCTGCATATGGTCGTCGAGGCCGGCAGCCCGATGCCAATGGTGGGGGCTTCCGGCGCGGTGTCTGCCGTGATGGGCATGTTCGTGGCCGTGTACGGGGTACAGCGGCTGCGATTCTTCTACACCATCGGCTTTATGTTCGGTGAGTTCAGTGCCCCGGCACTGTTGGTGCTGCCCCTGTGGCTGGCCAAGGAGCTCTTCGGCTACTTCTGGGGCGATGCCGGCATCGCCTACTGGGCGCACCTGGGCGGCCTTCTGGCGGGCTTTGTCGCCACCATGGCGCTGCTCAGCCGTCGCCCGGTACTGGCGCAGATGCCGGTGGAGCAGGGCGTACCGACAGCGGAACAGCGGGTGCTTGCCCGTATCGACCGTTTGCAGGAGCAGGGCAAGTATCTAGAGGCTGGTGAGGCCGCTGGTGCCGCGGTGCGTCAGCATCCGCAAAGCATTGAGTTGATCGAGCGCGCCATTGAGCTCTCTTCAGTGGCGCCGGACAGCGAGGCTTATCATCGCGCGCACCTGGCGCTGTTCGCGCTGGCGGATGACCAGGCGATCGGGGTGGGGCAACTGGCAGACAGTTACCGCCGCTATCTGCGGGCAACCAGCCGCCCCCGTGCCCTGTCCGCCAAGGCCTGCCTGTTACTGGCCCGACGCGCTGCGCGGGAAAAGCAGTGGGGTTGGCTCGAGGAGCTGCTGCGCCGTCTGCAGGGGCAGGGAGTCGACCATCCGCTGCTACCGCGGCTCGGCACGGCCCTGGTGGATCACTACCGCCGCTTGGGAGAGGAAGTGCGCGCGCGGGAGATCCAGCAACTGGTCCGCCCCGCGAGCGTCTCGGACTAAATCAACTCAGGCGGGCTGTCCCGCCTGCAGCACCTTGGCCAGCGTCCTCACCTCACTCTGAACTTCGCTGTCCGGGTATTTCTTGCGCAGGAACACCAGCAGCTGTTTTGTCAGGTCTTCCCGGTTGAACCCGTCCAGATACACCTTCGCCAGCAGCAGATAGGCCTTGTCGAGGTTGCGGTAGTGACTGTCATCCTTGTGCAGGTTGTTGAGCAGCCTGGCCGCCGGCGCGAATTTGCGGTGGCGGTACAGGGCATCGGCGAGGCCGTGGCGCAGTGATGACTTGTCGATCGCCGGCTGGGGCTCTGTCGCCAGGTAGAGCTCTGCCGCCCGGTGGGGGTGGTTGAGGTTGATCAACTTTTCCAGCAGGTGGGGAGCCAGTTCGCGCAGAGCCTTCTGGTCGTGGGTGGCCAGCAGCAACCGGTAGTAGCGTTCGTTCAGGGGCGCGTCATTGGGGAAGCGTCGCAGAGCATCCACCAGCACGCGTCGTGCCGCGTTGTGCTCCCCTTCACGCATCAGGATCTGCGCTTCAGCCAGCGCGCGTGCGCGGTCGAAATCGCTTTCCTCCAGAAAATCCTCGTCATCATCGCGGCTTGGGGAGATACCCAGTGACTGCTGCTTGCCGAGGCAGATGTAGCCCATCATCGCGCTGGTGACGATATAGAAATAACTGGTGCTCGCGGCGATCACGGGCACGATGGCCCAGGCCGGTAATTTTTCCGCCACCAGCAGCATCAGGTATTGGGGCGCTGCCGACACGGCGGTAGTGGACAGCCACAACAGCAGGTATGGCCAGCCGATCACCACGGTGAAATGCAGCAGCTTGAGGGGATTGACCGCCGAGCGCAGGCGCCCCTCCAGGGCCAGTACAATCATCGCCGCCGGCGCCAGCAACGAGAGTGCGATGGAGTAGAGCTGTATGCCCCCCTCACCGAACAGACGCATCATCTGGTAACCACCGAAACCGGCGATCAACGCCATGGCGATGACCTTGAGAAACATGGGTGCACTGCGTCCGTCCAGTGCCTCGCCAAATTCCGGCGCCTGCAGTTTGCCGTGCGCCAGGTGTTCGATCACCAGCAGGTTGTAGCGGGTCAGCAGTGCCACTGCCGCCAGCAGCAATAACAGTGAAATCAGGCCGAGACCGGAAATCAGCAGGCTGGCACCCGTGGCCAGTCCAATGACGGTTAATGGGCCCGGGTGCAACGCGTAGCGAAAAAAGAAGGCTCCCATCTGCCAGAAAGGGCGGGCGCTGTTGCTGGCGGCGATGTCGGCCAGGGGTTTGTGGCAGAGAGGACACTCGGCCCGGCCGGTAGGATAATTCGCCGGACTGCCCGGCACGCAGTCTGCGCAGAAATGTCGCTTGCAGGGTTGGCAGTGCCAGCCCGCTTCCCGCGACGAGTGGTAGTTGCAGGACTCTGCCATATTCTTTCTTCCCTGTTCCGGTTGTCCTCGGCGCAGTTTAGCGGCGCGCCGGACTCTGGCGCAAATGGCCTCCGGCAGCAGAAGGGCCGCCGGGGCTGATAGAATGAAATCCATCACCCCATCACAAACAGGAATTTCGGAGCAAAGTGGTATGGCGAAGGCAATGGAAGTTGAGCTGGTGGAATCCGCAGCAGCGGCCAGCTGGGGAGAGAAGGCGCTGCTGAGTTTTACCGCCAGCGGCGCCCGCATTCATGTCACAGGCGCCACCGGCACTGCCGAAGTGGCAGCCCAGCGCGCCGCCCGGCGCCTGGATGGTATGGGTATTCCCGCGGTGAAGCTTGCTGGTGAAGGCTGGACCACCGAGAGCCGCTGGGCTTTCTGGGCCGGCTTCTATAATCCCAACCGCGACAGCGAGCTGGACTGGGGTACCGATAACAACCGCGAGCTCAAGGAGCTACAGGCGCGGGAATCAGCGGCGGAATGGGTGCGCGGCATCACCAACGGCACGCCGGAAGATGTCTCTCCGCGTGTACTGGCGGAAAGTGCCGCGGAAATGCTGCAGAAGCTCGCCCCGGATGCGGTCAATTACCGCATGATCGCCGGCGACGAACTGCTGTCCGAGGGCTTTGCCGGAATTCACAACGTCGGCCGCGGCAGTGTGCGCGAGCCAGTGATGCTGCAGCTGGACTTCAACCCCACGGGCAAAGATGATGCACCGGTAGATATCTGCCTGGTGGGCAAAGGCATCACTTTCGATTCCGGTGGCTACAGCATCAAGCCCTCCACCGGAATGGCACACATGAAGTCCGACATGGGCGGTGCTGCCATGGTCACCGGCGGCCTCGCGCTGGCGATTGCCCGGGGATTGCAAAAGCGGGTCAAGCTCTACCTCTGTTGTGCGGAAAACCTCATTTCCGGCCACGCCTTCAAGCTCGGTGACATCATCAAGTACAAGAATGGTGTGACGGTGGAAATTCTCAACACCGACGCCGAGGGGCGTCTGGTGCTGGCGGACGGCCTGATCGCGGCCTCGGAGGAGGAGCCACGCTGGATTCTCGACGCCGCCACCCTGACTGGCGCCGCCAAGATGGCAGTGGGCCGCGACTTCAATTCTGTATTCAGCTTCGAGGACGACAGCGCCCGGCGCGTGCTGGACGCCGCGGCGGCCGAGCACGAGAAAGCCTGGCGTCTGCCGCTGGAAAAATTCCACCTGGAACAAATCCCTTCCGGCTTTGCCGAGATAGCCAATGTGGGAATTGAAGGCAGCCCCGGCGCCTCCACTGCGGCGGCCTTCCTCGCCCGTTTTGTGCGCGATACCGGCCGCGACTGGATACATATGGACCTGTCCGGTTCCTACCAGCCAGGGCCCAACGATCTCTGGGCCCAGGGCGCCAAGGCCCATGGAATCCGCACCATCGCGCGCTTCCTGCAGGATAACTGAAAATACTGTTCAGGCCCTGGCCGGTAGCCGAGTGTTACCGGCCCGCATCAGAAAAATACAACAATGCATCAAGACAACTCAGCGGTAGCCGAACGAGAAAGCACTTCTCAAGCTGTTCATCCCGTCCCGCCGCCCGCTGAGCTGCTGCGCACGCCCTGTGCGAATTGCGGCGAACCACTGCAAGGGCGTTTCTGCCACGCCTGTGGTCAGTCCCGCGACGGGATGATCCGGCGGTTTTCCAATGTGCTGAGTGACTTTCTCAACACCGTCTTTGCGCTGGATTCCCGCCTGGTGCGCAGCCTGGTGCCGCTCTACTTTCGCCCCGGCTTTCTCACCGCCGAATATGTGGCGGGCCGCCGCATTCGCTATGTGGGGCCGGTGCAATTGTTTGTGTTTCTGTGTATTACCGCATTTTTTGCCCTGCAGGTCAGTAGCGATTGGGAAACCCCCTTTGCTATGGGGAAAGACGGGGAGCGTATTGCGGCCTTTGATGCAAACTTTGCGAGCGCAGAATCCATTGAGGAAGTGGAGAGGATCCGCGACCAGGCCCTGGCCGGGATACAGGAGCTCGACCAACAAGGTACCGACCTGCCGGCGATTCGCGTCTCCATTGAACCAATGGAAAAAGAGATCAAGGCGGCGGCTGGCAGGCGTATCGCAGAGTTGCGCGGGGAAGATGTGCGTGAACCTCCGCAGCAAGAGACAATACCCTCGACAGTGCCTGAGGCCGACCAGCAGACCGCTGCCGAATCCGAGGGTGAGGATGGCCAGAGCTTTAACCTGATCGATGTGGAGGGGCTGCCGAGTCCGGTGAATCACTGGATTGACCGTTACGAGCAGAAGATCCATGAAAACTTCAAGCGCGTGCAGGAAGATCCCAACCTGTTCAAGGATGCCTTGTTCGGCGCGTTGCCCAGCACCCTGTTTGTGCTACTGCCGATTTTTGCGCTGATACTGAAGCCGCTCTATTTCTTCCGCAAGCGGATGTATATGGAGCACCTGATTGTGGCCCTGCACAGTCACGCCTTCCTGAGCCTCTCGCTGTTGCTGCTGGCGCTGGTTTCCGTCGCGCAGTCAGTTGCGACAACCGGGCCATCATGGATACAGAGCCTGCTGGACTACACCTGGCTGGCAATGCTCTGGTGGATGCCGGTTTACCTGTTGCTAATGCAGAAGCGGGTTTACGGTCAGGGCTGGGCCATGACACTGGCCAAGTATTCGCTGCTGGGAGCTGTCTATTTCGTCCTGCTGGTGCTTGCTACTACTTTCACCGCTATTCGCAGTGTGGCCAACCTGTAGGCCGGCACAAGCTAGGGGCTGGCAGAGATTCCTTTGGGGTTGGGACCAAAGCGGTTGGTGCCGGGTTCGCTGTCGAACACCATAAAGGCCAGCAGCACCAGGTAGCCCACCACGGGAATCAGGCTCACCAGTATCCACCAGCCCGTGCGCCCCGTATCGTGCAACCGCCGCACGGTGACTGCCAGGGAGGGCAGCAGCACAAACAGGGCGTAAGCCCCACTCAAAAATCCAAGACCATATTCCTCGCTGTACCATCCCGTCATACTGTCGATGGTGCTGAGCACCAGTGCAATCAGCAGATTGAAAAGAACGAAGTACCAGTATTCCCGCCGCTGCGCACGGCCGTGGAAATTGACATAGTTTTTCAGGACTTTGAGATACCAGTGCATAGCGCCCGGGCTCCGCGTCTGTTCGGATATGAAAACCGTCGATTACTTTGTTTACCCTAGACCAGCTCCGCCGGATTCTGTGCTTGAAGCGGTGGATAGGAGTTAGCCTGGGCGATCAGTCCAGATACTCCCAAATGTATCTTCGGTCCTACTGGCGTTACTGGACGAGGTAACAGAAGCTCGAGGCTGCGCAACTAGCCCAAAGGCTGCAATTCAGGGAGAGTGCTGATTCAAGGTTGGAAATGGTGGGCCCTCCGGGACTTGAACCCAGGACCTGCCGATTATGAGTCGGATGCTCTAACCAACTGAGCTAAGGGCCCACAGATGCCGTGGGTCGGGCCACGGCGGCAGAGCAAAGTACCCGATTTCCCCTTTTGAATCAACGCTTTCAGCCGTGGTGGCGGGGTTACCAGTACCAGCGGAAGCCCAGGTTGGCGCCGCCGCCACTCCAGTCCTGGTTGTCCAGGGACTGGCGGTAGCTCAGGTTCAGGAAGACGCTGGCAAACTTGGCATTCAGCAGCGTCATGCCGCCCCCGATTTCGCCCCAGCGGGCTCCGCGCTCGAGTTTCAGGCGGCTGCCGTCCCGCAGCAGCAGATCGTCTTCCCCGGCGAGGTTGTACCAGTAATTGGCGAAGGCGTAGATCTCGCGGCTGCTTTCCACAGGGTAGGTGCGCAGGCCGGCGCGGACGCTGACTTCCGGGGTTTTGTCGGTATCCAGAAAGTCGTTGTCCGCTTGCAGGGCGGCAAAATTGGTGTAGTTGGCGATGATCTGCAGTTGTGGCTCCAGATTCATTTGCTCGGTCAGGGAGAGGGCGATGCCACGTTCAGCAGAGAGTGTGAGCTGCGGTCCGGTAACACGACTGCTGAGGCCGCGGGCGGAATCCGTGTCAGCCGCGACATAGGAGAGCTTGGCCATGGCGTCGATATAGCCCAGGTCGTGGCGGTAGTCACTGAAGTAGAGGCCGCCGTAGAAGCTGGTGATGGAATTGCGCCCGGCACTGAAGCTGGTATCGCCCGGGAAAGCCGCCGTGACATCCCCGCGGGCGACGCTGCTGCCGCCGAACAGTCCCAGTTCTTGGGAGCCGCGGCAGGTGGGGCCGGCGTAGAAGTGGTGGTTCAGCTGGATGCCACTGATCTCTCCGTCGAAGCGGCTGCTAAGGTCACCACTCCACTGCAGCTGGTCACTGCGGTGAAAGAGTCGCAGGCCGCCGGTACTGGCGCTGCCATTGCCCGAGCGCTGCTCGCCGCGGCGCTGTTGGTAGCCGCTCACCTCCTGCAGTGAGAGCTGTTGCGCCAATGCCTTGATCTGCGCGTACAGGGCAATTTCTTCGCGGGTGGAAATGGGCCCGTTGGGTATCTGTGCCAATGCGCCCTGTAGCGGCAGGAACATCCAGGCGGCAATAAGCAGTGGCATTAGCCGGGCGCACCCGAGAGACATAAACGCTTCCCTGGTTTATGAATGAAAAATGGGGTGCGGAAAGTTTAGACGAGCAGTGGATATGGCCGGCGCCAGTGGGAGAGAGCGGCGCCGGAAAATTGCCCCTGGTATCTGTTAACAGTAATCAATGGCGGGGCAAGCCAACTGTGTCAATCTGGTGACGCTGGCATCAGACAACCCAGCGCGGCAGCAGGATGCTGCCCCAGGTGAAAAGCCACAGCAGCAACGACAGGGACACTGCGGCGGACGCGGTGTCCTTGGCGACCTTGGACAACGGGTGACGTTCAGGGCTGATGCGATCGATGGTGGCTTCCACGGCGCTGTTCAGCAGCTCCACGATCATGACCAGCAGGGTGACGCCTATCAGGAGTGCCCGCTCGACCCCGGTCTCGCCAAGCCAGATGGCCAGGGGGATCAGGAAGATGGCCAGGGTCACTTCCTGGCGGAAGGCGGCTTCGTTGCGCCAGGTGGCCGAGAGACCCTGCCAGGAGTAATTGGTCGCATCGATCAGGCGTGGGATGCCGGTTTTGCCGGGCTTGTTGACGAACTCTTCTTGCATGAGTCTTCGCTTCCTGCAAAGGGGCAATTCAACTGGCGCCTGGGCCTACCAGTCACCGGATTGTCATAAAAAAGCCCGGCGGTGCCGGGCTTTGGGTTGCTTACTCGTCGAGGAAGCTTCGCAGGTGCTCCGAGCGCGACGGGTGTCGCAGCTTGCGCAGTGCCTTGGCCTCAATCTGACGAATCCGCTCACGGGTTACATCGAACTGCTTGCCCACCTCTTCCAGGGTGTGGTCGGTGTTCATGTCGATACCGAAGCGCATGCGCAGTACCTTGGCTTCCCGTGCCGTCAGGCCGGACAGTACGGAGCGGGTGGCGTCGTGCAGGCCGGTCTGGGTGGCGGTATCCACCGGGGAGTCCTGGTTCTGGTCTTCGATGAAGTCGCCCAGATGGGAGTCTTCGTCGTCGCCAATCGGCGTCTCCATGGAGATCGGTTCCTTGGCGATTTTCAGTACCTTGCGCACCTTGTCTTCCGGCATCTCCATGCGCTCACCCAGCTCTTCCGGAGTCGGCTCGCGGCCCATCTCCTGCAGCATCTGGCGGCTGATACGATTGAGCTTGTTGATGGTCTCAATCATATGCACCGGGATACGAATGGTGCGCGCCTGGTCCGCGATGGAGCGGGTGATTGCCTGGCGAATCCACCAGGTCGCATAGGTGGAAAACTTGTAGCCGCGACGGTATTCGAACTTGTCTACCGCCTTCATCAGGCCGATGTTGCCCTCCTGGATCAGGTCCAGGAACTGCAGGCCACGGTTGGTGTACTTCTTGGCGATGGAGATCACCAGGCGCAGGTTGGCCTCGACCATCTCCTTCTTGGCGCGACGGGAGCGCGCTTCACCGATGGACATGCGGCGGTTGATCTCTTTGATCTGGCCGATGTCCAGGCCGGCGCGCTCCTGGCACTGGGCCAGTTTGCGCTGGCTGCGGATAATGTCCTCCGCGACCTGGCGCAGGTTGTCGGAGTAGTCGCGCTTTTTCTTGATGATGCCGGGGATCCACTCTTCGTTGGTCTCGTTGCCCGGGAATTCCTTGATAAAGGTCTTCCGCGGCATACGGGCCTTCTTGATGCAGAGCGCCATGATCACGCGTTCCTGGATACGGACCTCATCGAGAATGCTGCGCACCTGGATGTACAGGGGGTCGAACTGGCGCGGAGCCAGCTTGAAGAAGCGGAAGACTTCGCCCACGGCTTCCAGCGCCTCGCCGGCCTGCTTGGAGTCACGGCCATGCTTCTTGATGGCGGCATCCGCCTTCTTCTGCGCGGCGATGAGCTTCTTCATGCGCTCGGCAAGCTCTTCCGGATCGATACCGCCGACGTTCTCCTCTTCCTCTTCCTCATCAGAAGAGTCGTCGTCCGACTTGGAGTCGTCCTTGCTGCTCTTGGCTTCGGCGGCCTGGCCGGCCTGGGCACCCGGAGGCACTTCGTCAGCCGGATCCAGCCAGCCGGCAATCACGTCCGGGATGCGGCGCTCTTCCTTCTCGATGAGCTGGTACTCGTCGATCACATGCTGCACGGCGCCAGGCCAGTAGGCCAGCGCAGCCATGAGTTCCCGCAGGCCCTCTTCGATGCGCTTGGCGATGGCGATCTCGCCTTCGCGCGTCAGCAGTTCAACGGTACCCATCTCGCGCATATACATGCGCACCGGATCGGTAGTGCGGCCCACGTCGGACTCGACCGCGGCCAGGGCGGCGGCGGCTTCGGCGGCGGCGATTTCATCAGCGGAGCTATCGCCCTCGGCCATCAACAATTCTTCGGCATCCGGTGCGGTCTCATACACCTTGATGCCCATATCGTTGATCATGCCGATGATGTCTTCGACCTGGTCCGGATCGGAGATGTCCTCCGGCAGGTGGTCGTTTACTTCGGCGTAGGTCAGATAGCCCTGCTCTTTACCGCGGGCGATCAGTTCCTTGATGCGTGAAGTCTGTTGCTGGGTGTTGTCGGTCATGCACAACCCTGAATGTAAGGAAAAAATACGGGACAAAGACGCGGGATTATAGCGTATTTGCGCTAGCAATAACCACTCTGGCTGTCAAGCGACAGGGGTTCGATCTGTGTGCTCTGTGTATCCGGTCCACGTCCACGGGTGAATGAATATGGCGGTGCGCCCTGAGATTTCAAGGCCCCCGCCATGGTTACTCGCGCTTGCGTTGCCAGTTTGCCAGCAGGGCCCGCTCCTCCGGGCTCAGCTGGCCGCCGGTGCTTTTCAGTTGCTCCAGCAGGCTGCGGTTGCGGGCCTTCTGCTCGGCCCGCTCGAGTCTCTGCAGGCAGTCGCGAAACTCTGCCTGCGGATCGTATTCCAGTTGGGTGTCACCCTGCGCCAGTTGCCGGGCGCCGGTGACCAGTTGCGAGGTGGCGAGCTGGGCAAGCACCTCGCAGGAATCGGCGCCGTGGTGGGCTCGCCAGTAACCCAGTAACTGGTTCAGATTGTAGTCTGGCCGCCGCTGCAACAGCTCGACCAGTTCGGCAAACAGAATCAGGTCCGGATGGGCGCTGTTGCGGAAGCGGCCGGGATCCTGGATCTGCTGCGCCAGTTGCGGATGATGCAGCAGCAGGGCGATCAGCATGCGCTCTGCCGGTAACCGGTACTGGCTGCGTGGCCGCTCCTGGGGCGCGGCGAATCCAGCAGGGGCCGAGTCCGGTATCTGATCGTACATCTCATCCGGCGGTGGGATGTCTTCCATCACCGGCGGCGCCTCTGCAGTTGCCGGGAAAGCCTCGGGTTCCACCGGTTTCGTGGCTGGAGCCGCTGGCCGGTTCGCTGCCTGCGGCTGGGCCTGGGCTCGGGCCTGGGCCGCGCGGGCTTTCTCGGCGCCAATCACTTCTTCCAGGGTTGCCCGGTCGAGTCCGGTGCGCGCTGCCAGTTGCTGGAACATCAGCTGGCGGTATACGCCATCGGGCAGCTGATCCAGCAGCGGGCCCGCCAGTTTGGACAGCCGCGCGCGGCCGTCCATGGTCTGCAGGTTGATGCCCTCACCGAGCAGGTCGAACAGGAAGTCCTCGAGGGGTCTGGCCTGTTCGTCCAGTAGTTGTTCGAAGCGCTCACCACCCACCTGGCGCACCAGGGTGTCGGGGTCCTCGCCCTCGGGCAGCAGCAAAAAGCGCAGGCTGCGGCCGTCCTGCATCTGCGGCAGGGCGGCTTCCAGGGCGCGGCGCGCGGCCGTGCGACCGGCTTTATCGCCGTCGAAACAGAACACCAGTTCCGGTACGTGGCGGAATGCCAGCTGGATATGCTCCTCGCCACAGGCGGTGCCTAGGGTGGCCACCGCACAGCGGATGCCGAACTGGGCCAGGGCCACCACATCCATATAGCCTTCCACCACGATCAGCCGTTTCAGGTCGCGGTTGGCCTGGCGCGCCTCCCACAGGCCGTAGAGTTCCCGGCTCTTGTGGAAGATGGGGGTTTCCGGCGAATTCAGGTATTTGGGCTTCTCGTCACCGAGAACCCGGCCGCCAAAGGCAATGGGGCGTCCGCGCTGGTCCCGAATAGGGAACATGATGCGGTCGCGAAAACGATCGTAGTGATGGCGCCGTCCCGGCTTGGTCTGGCCATCGCTGTCCTGGCGGCGAATGGCCAGGCCGGCCTGTTCCAGCTGGTCTGCTTTCTCTGCCGTGTCGGCCAGGGCGTTGAGCAGGTTGTCCCAGCCGGGCGGGGCGAGGCCGATGCCGAAGTCGCGGGCGATTTCCCCGGACAGCCCGCGCTGGCGCAGGTAGGCCACAGCGCGCCCGGCGGACGGATGGTTGCGCAGTTGTTGCCGATAGAAGTCCGCCGCCTTTTCCGTCAGCTGGTAGAGAGACTGGCTTTCCCGCTGGCGTTTTTCCTGGCCTGGCGCCAGCTGCTCCCTCGGGACTTCCAGCCCCATACCTGCCGCGAGCTTTTCCACCGCCTCCGGGAACGGCAGGCGGTCGTACTCCATCAAAAAGCCGATGGCGTTGCCGTTGGCGCCGCAGCCGAAGCAGTAATAAAACTGCTTGTCGGGGCTGACGGTGAAAGAGGGGGTCTTCTCGTCGTGGAAAGGGCAGCAGGCCGAGTAGTTCTTGCCGGTCTTGCGCAGTTTCACCCGGCTATCAATGGTCTCGACAATATCCGCTCGGGCGAGCAGGTCGTCGATAAAGTGCTGGGGAATCTTGCCGGCCATAAATGCGCTCAAGCGTGGGAGGGGGGAGCCCCTCCGCTGCCAATGATCAGCCGAGCTGGGCCTTGACCAGCCTGCTCACCGCACCCATGTCGGCGCGGCCCTGTACCCGGGGTTTGACCTGGGCCATTACCTTGCCCATATCCGCCATGCCGGAGGCGCCGGTGTCGCGCACGGCTTCAGCGACGATTGCGGAAATCTCATCTTCGCTCAGCTGCTCCGGCAGGTACTCCTGGATGACCTCGATCTCTGCCTGCTCCACCGCGGCCAGCTCAGGGCGGCCGGCCTTTTCGTACTGGGTGATGGAGTCGCGGCGCTGCTTGGTCATCTTGTCCAGCAGGGCCAGGATGCGGGCGTCGTCCAGCTCGATGCGCTCATCTACCTCGACGCGCTTGATCTCGGCATTGATCAGGCGCAGCGTCGCCAGGCGGTCCTTGTCACGGGCCTTCATGGCGTCTTTGGTGGCCTGGGTGAGGGTTTCCTTGAGAGTGCTCATGCGATGAATCCGGCTATTAGGGTTGTTGTACTGGTGTCGGCAAGCATAGCGCGCCTCTCTATGGGCGCGAAAGGTGGCGACAAACGCTTGTCATCACAACGCAAAACGGCGCGCGAGTCTGGCTCGCACGCCGTTTCGTGGTTACCGCACGGAGCTGGGCCCCGCCCGGCCTCTCTGTGAAAGCGCCTTGCGGCGGCTTCTTAGTAGAGGCGCTGGAACTTGCGGTTTTCGCGCTGCAGCTTCTTGGCGTGACGCTTAACGGCAGCGGCAGCCTTGCGCTTGCGAACAGCAGTCGGCTTCTCGTAGAACTCGCGACGACGTACTTCGGACAGTACACCGGCTTTTTCGCAGGAGCGCTTGAAGCGGCGCAGGGCGATATCGAAAGGTTCGTTGTCTTTGATTCGTACTGAGGGCATTAGAATACCTGTAAAATTCGTTTCTCTCGGCCTTTCCGGCAAATGCTCTCGCAGTTGCAATCCGGGGGCCGGTTCACAGCGAGGGCGCAAATTCTAATCACTCGGGTCGGCGATCGCAAGCCTCTTTTCCGGTATGATAGCGAGCCTCCGAAGCAGTAACGAGTAGCAGAGCCTGTGCGAGTCCTCGGTATCGAAACCTCCTGCGACGAAACTGGCGTCGCGATCTACGACAGCGAGAGCGGACTGCTCGGTCATGCAGTGTTCAGTCAGGTAGATCTGCACGCCGAATACGGCGGCGTGGTGCCGGAGCTGGCGAGCCGTGACCATGTGCGCAAGCTGCTGCCGCTGGTGCGCCAGGTGCTGGCGCAGACCAACACGGCTCCGGCCGATCTGGATGGCATCGCCTATACCGCCGGGCCGGGCCTGGTCGGTGCGTTGATGGTAGGCGCTTGCGCCGGCCGCGCCTTGGCTTATGCCTGGAAGGTCCCGGCCGTGGCGATCCACCATATGGAGGGGCATCTTCTGGCGCCGATGCTGGAAGAGAATCCACCCGCCTTTCCTTTTGTGGCCCTGCTGGTCTCCGGCGGTCACACCCAGTTGGTGGATGTGCGCGGTCTCGGTGACTACGCCCTGATGGGGGAATCCCTGGACGATGCCGCCGGTGAGGCCTTCGACAAGGCGGCCAAGATGCTGGACCTGGATTATCCGGGCGGGCCCAGGCTGGCGGCACTGGCGGAAAAAGGCGATCCGACGCGATTTACCTTCCCCCGCCCCATGACCGATCGTCCCGGGCTGGACTTCAGCTTTTCCGGCCTCAAGACCTACACCCTGACCACGGTGCGCGAGCACGCCCTGGAAGACGGCCTGCCGGATGAGCAGACCTGCGCCGACATTGCCGCGGCTTTCCAGGAGGCGGTGGTGGACACCCTGGTTATCAAATGCCGGCGCGCGATCCGCGCCTCCGGCCACAAGACCCTGGTCATTGCCGGCGGTGTGTCGGCCAACAAGGTGCTGCGCGAGTGCCTTGAGGCGCGCCTGGCGGAAGAGGGCGCCAGCGTCTATTACCCGCGCCATGAGTTCTGCACCGACAATGGCGCCATGATCGCCTATGCCGGCTATCTGCGCCTGCAAGCCGGGGAGCGTGCCGGCCTGGCCGTCGATGTGATGCCGCGCTGGCCCATGACGCAGTTAACTGAGAAGGGGAGTCTCGCCAACTGATGGATATCGTCTACATCCGCGAACTACAGGTCGATACGATCATCGGCATTTACGACTGGGAGCGCGAGGTGCGCCAGACCGTGAGCCTCGATCTGGAAATGGCCTTCGATATCTCCGAGGCGGCGCGCACCGACAATATCGAGCACACGCTCAACTACAAGGCGGTGGCCAAGCGTCTGATCGCCTTTATTGAAGGCAGTGAGTTCCTGCTGGTGGAAACCATGGCCGAGCAGGCTGCCGCCATCGTCCGCAACGAATTCAACGTTTCCTGGTTGCGCCTGCGGCTGTCCAAACCCGGCGCCGTGCGCGGTTCCCGCGATGTGGGCGTGATCATCGAGCGCGGTGAGCGTCCGGCCACCGGTGCAGCGGCGGAGGTGTGAGCGTGGCGGAGGTCTTTCTCAGTCTCGGTAGCAATATCGACCGCGAGCAGCATATCCGTGCCGGGCTCGATGCACTCGCGCAGGAGTTCGGTGAGCTAGATGTCTCGCGGGTATTCGAGAGTGTGGCCGTGGGGTTCGATGGTGAGAACTTCTATAACCTGGTGGTGGGCATCCACACCGACCTGCCAGTGGGGCAGTTATCCCAGTGTCTACGGGAAATCGAGGACGCCAACGGCCGGGTGCGCGGCGGGCCCAAGTTCAGTGCGCGGACGCTGGATATCGATATCCTCACCTACGACGACAGGGTTGGCACCGTCGATGGTATCGAGCTGCCGAGGGCGGAAATTCTGAAGAATGCGTTCGTCCTGCAGCCCCTGGCCGAAATTGCGCCCCGGCGCAGTCATCCGGTCACGGGGCAGACGTTTGCCGAGCTCTGGGGCCAGTATGATAAAGCGCGGCAGAAGCTGTGGCCGGTGGAGTTCGTCTGGCCCTGAATCGACCGGGTCGCCTCCTTACATCTTTTCAGCTTCCCGTTGGCGGGTGCTTTTCGTCTCTCGCGCGCTGGCTGTCCCTGTGCGGGGTGGCCGAATTCCCTGCCCGCGATCCATCGCCGCACTCTAGATATTCAGGCTGCGCCCACCATCCACGGCGATGATCTGGCCGCTGATGTAGGAGGGCTCGGTGGTCAGGAAGCGCACTGTTTTGGCGATATCCGCCTCGCTGCCGGTTCGGCCGAGCGGGACGCGGGACAGGGTGCGCGCCTTGCCTTCTTCATCTACTTCTTCCTGTTCCGGCCAAAGGATCGCGCCGGGTGCCACGCCGTTGACCCTGACCCTTGGGGCCAGTTCCAGGGCCAGGCTCTTGGTCAGCATGACGAGCCCGGCCTTGGCGGCACAGTAAATGGTGTGCTGGGGCATGGGGCGCTCGGCGTGGATGTCGATCATGTTGATGATGCAGCCGCTGCGCTCGATCAGGGTGGGTGTCAGCGCCTGGCTCAAGAAGAACGGCGCTTTTAGATTGCTCCCCACCAGCTGGTCCCAGTCCCGTTCATCGGCATCGCCTACTGGGGTCGGATAAAACGATGATGCGTTATTGATCAGGACATCGATGCCGCCCCAAAGCTCGCAGGCGTGCTGTGCCAGCTGCTCGCAGCCGGCGGCGCTGTCCAGGTCACTTTGCAGGGCGGCAGCGGAGTCCGGACGCTGTTCGTTCAGCTCCTTCACCAGTCGCTGTGCGGCAGTGGCGGACCGTCGATAGTGGATGATGACCCGATGATCCCGGTGCAGGTCCCGGGCGATGGCCCGGCCGAGGCGCGCGGCGGCGCCGGTGATCAGGACGTTACGCATGGTATTCCTCTTTGACCCTGGCTATCGCTTCGATGCGGGCGCGGTCCAGTGCCTTGCCCAGTTCGGCGCCCTCAAATCCCTGCTCGATCAGGGGTTGTGGTGAAACTTCGGCTGCGGCGACCCGCGCCATGCGCAGGAAGTTCACCTGGGGGTAATCCCGATCCTGCAAGCCTTCCCGCCCGCGGGCATCCGCCTCGCAGGCCTGCAGGAAATAATCGAACCGTTGTGGCCGGCGCAGGGCGTCCAGTGCGCGAAACATTTTCATCAGGGTCTGCGGCCGCAGCTCAAATGCGCGGTGGGTATGCAGGTGGTATTCGCACACACCGGCGGCCAGGGCCGTCAGCTCCCTGGGCACACGCCAGCGGCGGCAGACCTCCCTTACCAGCGGTAGTCCGGCCTTTTCGTGGCCGCGATGGCTCGGCAGTACGTCCTCCGGAGTGATGCCCTTGCCGAGGTCATGCAGAAGCACGGCGAAGCGCACCGGCAGCTCGGCAGGGGCGGCTTTGAGGGCCAGCAACAGGTGTTTGCCGGTATCGATTTCCGGATGGTGCCTGGGTGGTTGCGGTACCCCGAACAGCTGGTCCACTTCCGGCAGCAATATCCTGAGGGCACCGCATTCCCGCAGCACCTGAATAAAGATATCCGGGTCCGGCTCCGTCAGTGCACGGCTGATTTCCTTCCATACCCGTTCGGCGACCAGGTGCTCCACTTCGCCGGCCGCGACCATCTCCCGCATCAGCGCCATGGTGTCGTCGGCGACGGTAAAGCCCAAGTGGTGGTAGCGGGCGGCGAAGCGGGCCACCCGCAGGATACGCAGAGGGTCTTCGGCAAAGGCGGGCGAGACATGGCGCAGCTGGCGGGCCTCGAGGTCCTCATGGCCGCCATAAGGGTCGATGAGCTCGCCGGTCTCGCTTTCAGCCATGGCGTTGATGGTGAGGTCCCGCCGCAGCAGGTCCTGTTCCAGGCTGACGTCCGGCGCTGCATGTACGGTAAAGCCGCCATAGCCGTGGCCGCTCTTGCGCTCGGTGCGCGCCAGTGCGTATTCCTCGCTGGTCTCCGGGTGCAGGAAAACCGGGAAATCTTTGCCGACCGGGGTGTACCCCATTGCTTTCATGCTGGCTTCATCGCCGCCCACGACGACCCAGTCGCGCTCGTGAATCGGGCGGTTGAGCATCTTGTCGCGGACAGCGCCGCCAACCAGGTAGATTTTCACGTTGAAAGCCCTGCAACCAGGTAGTGAAGGGTGCTGGGGTTGCCGAGTACAGCCATAAATCCATCTATGCCGGCGTTGACCGCACGAGTCAGGATGAGACGTGACGGTATCAGGAGAAGTGAAAGGAGCTTCGGCAAGATAAAAAAAAGGCCCCGAAAAAACAAGGGGGCCCAGGGTCTTAGGGTATTCGTGTTGGGAGGGGTGTCTGCCGTGGCGTCTGTCGGGATGGAAGCCCGACGGCCGCTGGAGAGCACATGCTGACCGGGACGAAGACCTGCGTCTCCGGAAGTTGTGACTATTTTATTTAACCTGTCTTACCTGTCAACTATACCTTAGCGCTTTTTTGTTGAGGGGTTCCGCCGCTGCTTCGTCAATACTCTGAAAAGCCGAGTTTCGGTCTGGCTTTGCCGTCTTCGGCAGCATAATTTATAAGGGTCCCCGGTGTTGGCAGGATAAATTCGCGTTAGGCTGCCTGTTTCCATCGATGATTGCCGTGGCGCTTGCCCGGGGTACCTGTCAGTGTTTGCAGGATGTTTGGGGGAATTAGAAAAATGAACGAACTGCATGTGCTCACAACTGGCGAGGCAGCACGGTACTGCGGCGTGAACTTCCGCACTGTGATTCGCTGGATTGAGCGAGGGCAGCTCAAGGCCTACAAATTGCCCGGCCGCGGGGACCATCGTATCTGTGTCGAGGACTTCGTGGGATTTCTGCGGGATAACGCCATGCCAGTGCCCAGCGAGTTGGCCGTTGCCAGCCGCAAGGTGCTGTTACTGACTTCAGATCCTGCGATTGCCGGCGCCGGCCGCCAGGCGCTGCAACAGTCTGGTTGCGAGGTGGACGTGGCAGGGGACAGTTTCATTGCTGGCACCCTGATGGCGGCTTGCAAGCCAGCAATGCTATTGATCGACGGCAACATGAGTCAGCTGAACAGTTTCCAGATTCTGGATCACCTGCGCTCACGCAGCGAATTTGCCAATGTGCATGCGCTGGTTGTGGCTCCCAGCGGTGATCAGGAGCAGCAACGCTGGTTGGAAGCTGGCGCAGATGCGGTGGTGACCTCTCCGGTAGACCGCAACGAGCTGGTGGCGAAGGTCAAGCTGCTGCTCGAGATCTGAGTTAAGGGCAGTTTCGGCTTTCCCGGGGCGATTCAGACTGTCGCTCCGGTCCTCTGGTGCCGTTCACCGGCGCCCATTTTTCTGTTCATGCCGCTGCTCAATGCCGCTCAGATCGGTTTTGGCACCAGCATTGGTTCCTCATCGTGGTCCAGGCGATCACGTCCCCGCTCCGGGCAGTGGTAACTGGCGGTGATTTCATCCTCATGCAGGCTGTGCAGGTGCACATCGAATCCCCACAGGCGGTGCAGATGCCGCATCACCTCGGAACTATCCTTGCCCAGGGGGCGACGGCGATACTGGGTGTGGTGAAGGGTCAGTGAGCGATCGCCGCGGGTATCCACCGAGTAAACCTGAATGTTGGGCTCGCGGTTGCCTAGGTTATATTGCCCGGCAAGGTCCGCCCGCAGCTGCCGATAACCATCCTCGTCGTGAATAGCGCTGACGACGATTTCATTCTCCCGATCATTGTCACTGATGCAGAACAGTTTCATGTCCCGCATCACCTTCGGTGACAGGAACTGAAGGATAAAGCTCTCATCCTTGAAGTCCCGCATGGCGAACTGCAGGGTTTCCTTCCAATTGCTGCCGGCGATATCCGGGAACCAGGCGCGATCCTCTTCCGTCGGTTCCTCACAGATACGCCGCAGGTCGCTGAAAATGCTGAAGCCCAGGGTGTAGGGGTTGATACCATTGAAATAGGGGCTATCAAAAGGCGGCTGGTAAATGACGTTGGTGTGACTCTGCAGGAACTCCATCATGAAGCCCTCGGTCACGCGCCCGCGGCGATAAAGCTCCGACAGCAGGGTGTAATGCCAGAAGGTGGCCCAGCCCTCGTTCATCACCTGGGTCTGCCGCTGTGGATAAAAGTACTGTGCCAGTTTGCGCACGATACGTACCAGCTCCCGCTGCCAGTTCTCCAGTAGTGGCGCATTCTTCTCAATAAAGTAGAGGATGTTTTCCTGGGGCTCGTCGGGGAAGCGGTGAATCGACTTTTCCTCGCGGCCTGCACCCATCTTGGGAATAGTGCGCCAAAGGTCATTGAGCTGCCGCTGTCGATATTCCTCCCGCTCTTTCTGACGGCGCTCTTCCTCGACGGCTGAAATTGGGTAGGGGCGCTTGTAGCGGTCGACGCCGTAATTCATCAGCGCATGGCAGGAGTCCAGGATTGCCTCGACCTCCTCCAGTCCGTGGCGCTCCTCGCACTTGGCGATATAGTTTTTGGCAAAGATCAGATAGTCGATGATGCTGCTGGCATCGGTCCAGCTGCGGAAGAGATAATTGCCCTTGAAGAAGGAATTGTGGCCATAGGAAGCGTGGGCAATCACCAGGGCCTGCATCGTCATGGTGTTTTCTTCCATGAGGTAGGCAATGCAGGGGTTGGAGTTGATCACGATTTCATAGGCGAGTCCCATCAGGCCGCGCTGGTAACTGTTCTCGACACTGATGAATTGCTTGCCAAAGGACCAGTGGTTGTAGCCGACAGGCATACCCACCGAGGAATAGGCATCCATCATCTGCTCGGAGCTGATGATCTCTATCTGGTTGGGATAGGTGTCGAGACCAAACTCTTCCGCCAGTTCGCCGATGGCCTGGTCGTATTCCTGGATTAGTTCAAACGTCCACTCAGAGGTAGTGGAGATGGGGCCCTCTGATTTTGCATCCGGTGCTGTGGGAAATTTATCGAGCATTACGCGGCCACCTTCTGACTGAACAGTTGACGGAATACCGGATAAATATCCTGCAAGTCGACGATCTGCTCCATGGCGAAGTGCTCGGGGAACAGGGCACGGACACTCTCGTACTCCTCCCACAATGCCTGGTGATCCCTGGGGGTGATCTCTACATAAGAGAAATACTGGACATGGGGCATGATGTCGTCGATCAGGATCTTGTGACAGGTGCTGGAGTCGTCATTCCAGTTGTCGCCATCCGATGCCTGCGCGCCATAAATGTTCCACTCGCTTGCAGGATAGCGCTCCTGCATGATGCGGCGCATCAGCTTCAGGGCACTGGAAACGATGGTGCCCCCGGTCTCGCGGGAGTAAAAAAACTCCTCCTCGTCCACTTCCTTTGCACTGGTGTGGTGGCGGATGAAGACCACTTCGGTGTGTTCATAACTCCGCTGTAGAAACAGGTACAGCAGCAGGAAAAAGCGCTTGGCCATGTCCTTGGTGGCCTGGTTCATGGAACCGGAGACATCCATAAGGCAGAACATGACCGCTTTTGACCGGGGCTTGGGTTGTTTAACCAGCAGGTTGTACTTCAGGTCAAAGTCGTCGAGGAAGGGTACCCGCTCGATACGCTCACGGAGGTCGACGATACTCTTTTTCAGGGCCTCGAGCTTTCGCTGGTCACGGAGGGCTGTGTCTTTTTGCTCTTCCCTCTCTAGTTCGGTCTCAAGTTCCCGCAGGTTGCGCCGCTTGCTGCTGGTCAGTGCGATGCGGCGGGCATTGGCCGCGCGCAGTGAGCGCACCACATTGATCCGGCCCGGTGTGCCCTCGTTGCTGATGCCGGCTCGTACCATCTTGAAGGATTCATTGCCCGCCAGGCGCCGCTTGATCATATTCGGTAGCTGCAAGCCCTCGAACATGAAGTCGAGGAACTCTTCCTGCGAAATCTGGAAGACAAAATCGTCCACCCCCTCGCCACTGTCGCTGGCGCCACCTCCACCGCCGCCACCACCCTGCTGGCCCTGGCGTGGAATTCGGTCACCGGAGACGAATTCGCGGTTGCCCGGCAGAACCCGCTCGACGTGGCCTCCGGGCCCATGGGAGAAGATCGGCTCGTTGAGATCTCGTGTGGGAATGCTGATCCGCTCGCCTTTGTCCATGTCGGTGATAGAGCGGTTGGTCATGGCCTCGCCGACGGCCTTTTTGATGTGGGCTTTATAGCGCCTGAGAAAACGCTGGCGATTGACCGTGCTTTTCTTTTTGCCATTTAACCGGCGGTCGATGATGTAGCTCATGTTACTGCCTCTGACCAGTGCGTGGCAGCGGTAGCTGGCGCTGCCCCGGTGTGCAGGAGCATCTCAACCCGTGGGATGGATGTGACTGCACTCGGGTATGACTCGGCCAGCACCGCCGGGCGCTCTTCGGCGCCCCGCGAGTACTGCTGGGTTACTGCGACTTGCGGACCCGCAGATACCATTCCGAGAGCAGCCGCACCTGCTTCTCGGTATAGCCCCGCTCGACCATACGCGCGACGAAGTCGGCGTGTTTCTTCTTGTCTTCTGCAGAGGCCTTGGTGTTGAACGAGATAACCGGGAGAAGGTCCTCGGTATTGGAAAACATCTTCTTCTCGATCACTGCACGCAGCTTCTCGTAAGAGCGCCAATCCGGGTTCTTGCCCTGGTTGTTGGCACGGGCGCGCAGCACAAAGTTGACGATCTCGTTGCGGAAGTCCTTCGGGTTGGAGATGCCTGCCGGTTTCTCGGTCTTCTCGAGTTCCTCGTTCAGGGCGCCCCGATCCAGAATCTCGCCGGTCTCGGGATCGCGGTACTCCTGGTCCTGGATCCAGAAATCGGCATAGGTCACATAGCGGTCAAACAGGTTTTGTCCATACTCTGCGTAGGACTCGAGGTAGGCCGTCTGGATCTCTTTGCCGATGAACTCGACGTAGCGTGGCGCCAGGTATTCCTTGATAAAGCCGAGATAGCGCTCCTGCTGCTCTGGCGGGAATTGTTCCTGCTCTATTTGCTGCTCCAGCACATACAGCAGGTGCACCGGGTTGGCAGCCACTTCTGTTGCATCGAAGTTGAAGACCTTGGACAGGATCTTGAAGGCAAAGCGGGTGGAGAGGCCGTTCATGCCCTCGTCAACACCAGCGTTGTCACGGTATTCCTGAATGGTTTTTGCCTTCGGGTCGGTATCTTTCAGGTTTTCGCCGTCGTAGATCCGCATTTTGGAGAAGACGCTGGAGTTTTCCGGGTCCTTGATTCGGGACAGAACGGAGAATTGCGCCAACATGCGCAGCGTATCCGGCGCGCAGGGGGCCTTGGAAAGCGAGCTGTGTTCCAGCAGCTTCTTGTAGATCCTGATTTCTTCCTGCACTCGAACGCAGTAGGGCACCTTGACGATATAGATCCGGTCAAGGAACGCTTCATTGTTGCGGTTGTTGCGGAAGGTCTGCCATTCTGACTCGTTAGAGTGGGCGAGAATAATGCCATTGTAGGGAATGGAGCCCAGTCCTTCGGTGCTGTTGTAGTTGCCCTCCTGCGTCGCGGTGAGCAGTGGGTGCAAAACCTTGATGGGCGCCTTGAACATCTCGACGAACTCCATCAGCCCTTGGTTGGCACGACAGAGGCTGCCAGAGAAGCTGTAGGCATCCGGGTCGTTCTGGGGGAAGTCCTCCAGCTTGCGAATATCGATCTTGCCTACCAAGGACGAGATGTCCTGGTTGTTTTCGTCACCGGGTTCGGTTTTGGAAATCGCAATCTGATCGAGGATTGATGGCCGGATCTTCACAACACGGAACTGACTGATATCACCACGGAATTCATGCAATCGCTTGACCGCCCAGGGTGACATGATGGTGTTCACGTAGCGCCGGGCAATCCCGTAGTCTTCCTCAAGGATCTGCCCATCTTCGTCAGGGGAAAAGAGGCTCAGGGGTGACTCGAATACCGGGGAGCCCTTGATGGCATAGATGGGAATCTTCTCCATCAGGGCCTTGAGGCGTTCGGCCAGAGAGGATTTACCGCCACCAACTGGCCCCAGCAGATAGAGGATCTGCTTCTTCTCTTCAAGTCCCTGGGCGGCGTGGCGGAAGAAGGAGACGATTTGCTCGATGGCCTCTTCCATGCCGTAGAACTCACTGAAGGCAGCGTAGCGCTTGATCACCTTGTTGGAAAAGATGCGCGACAGCCGCGGATCGCGGGATGTGTCCACCAGTTCCGGCTCGCCGATGGCCATCAGCATGCGCTCCGCCGGTGAGGCGTAGGCGCTGCGGTCGTTTTTGCACAGCTCCAGATATTCCTGGATGCTGAGCTCTTCATCCTGAATGGCTTCGTACCGTTCCAGGTAGTGGTTGAAAATCGTCATCGTGCACAACTCCCTTTGGCGTGTCGGACAGCTCTTCCAGCCAGTCGCACCAGAATCATGCAAGCTGGGTATCGCAGAGGCTCTCGCCTGTGTGAACAACTGACCCGTGCGGCTGACGAAGCGGGCGCGACCTGATCGGCAGGTTTCGCGGTAACTGAAAGGCGCTTTTGCGCTGAACTCTATCTTTATTACCTGTGGGACACTCGGTGTGTCGCCAAACGAGAAACTGTAAAATTTCCCTTGCATAATGAGGATAGCTTTCCCTTCGCACTGCGGGAGGCGCAGCCGCCAACATAGGTTGAATTGGGCGGCAGTTTTACGGTCTACTTGCGCCCCTGAGAAACAGAAACGATTTGGAGATTCGCGCCATGGCGATCCTGGTCACCGGCGGTGCCGGCTACATCGGCAGTCATACCTGTGTGGAGCTGCTCTCGGCGGGCTGGGAACCGGTGGTGGTGGATAATCTCTCCAACAGCAGCCCGGAATCCCTGCATCGTGTCGAGGCGATCACCGGCAAGTCCGTCCCCCTCTATACCGCTGATATTCGCGACGCCGCTGCACTGCGGGAGATTTTTAGCCGCCACAGTATTGAGGCAGTGATTCATTTTGCTGGTCTGAAGGCTGTCGGTGAATCAGTTGCCCAACCTTTGCGTTATTACCAGAACAATGTTGCGGGAACGCTGACGCTCTGTGAGGTGATGGAGGAGTTTGGTGTCAACCAGTTTGTATTCAGTTCGTCCGCTACGGTCTACGGTGATCCGGCGATAGTGCCGGTTCCCGAGGATTGTCCCACTGCCCCCGAAAGCCCTTACGGCGCCAGCAAGCTGATGGTGGAAAACATCCTGCGGGATGTCTGTGCCGCGCCGGACAGTCAGTGGAAAGTAAGCCTTCTACGCTATTTCAACCCGATTGGTGCCCATGAAACTGGTCGTATCGGGGAGGATCCCAGTGGTATCCCCAACAATCTCCTGCCCTATGTGGCCCAGGTAGCGGTCGGTCGCTTGCCACTCCTGCAGGTGTTCGGTGATGACTACGATACCGTCGATGGAACCGGCGTTCGCGACTACATCCACGTGGTAGATCTGGCCCGCGGCCATTTGGCTGCACTGGAAAAATTGCGCGGTGCGGAAACGGTGGCGGGGTGTTACACCTATAACCTGGGAACAGGGAAGGGAAGCTCGGTCCTCGAGGTGGTCAAAGCCTTTGAGCAGGCAAGTGCGAGAGAAATTCCAATAAAAATGGCGCCTCGCCGTGATGGCGATGTGGCCGAGTACTATGCCAACCCGGCACTGGCTGAGCAGGAGCTTGGCTGGCGGGCGGAATATGACCTGCTGCGGATGGCAGAAGATACCTGGCGCTGGCAGTCGCAGAACCCCAACGGCTACCGCGACTAAAGTTACTGACGGCTTTCCTTTAAAATCTAACATCGCAGCATGAGTCCGCTCTCGGTTGTCTCGAGGTGCATCCCGATCGAGCGGTACTCCCGGTTCAACGTCTTTTGCAGCCACGCCGTATCAGCGGCCGTCGCTCGGCACAGCCGCAGTTTGTGGGACTCGAACGGAATCAGTTCCACTCCCCGAACCTCACCGCTTTCCCGATCCAGATCCACAGAATAAAGAATCCTCAACTCGGGGCGAAAAGCATCGTGTCCCGAGATGCCCTCGTAGTCGTTAATCAGGTCTCCACAGCCATAGAAAATCGGCCGCTGCCGATAAATCTCGATGCCCTTCGGATGGTGTGAAGAGTGGCCGCAGACCAGGTCAACGCCGGCGTCCACCAGCCGGTGGGCGAAATCCCGCTGTTCCTCGGGTACCTGGTATCCCCAGTTTCCTCCCCAGTGAATCGACACCATTAGCAGCTCGCCGACCCGGCGGTGTTTCACTATTTCCCGTACCAATGTATCGGCACACTGTGGTGATAGGTCCGGTAGCAGGTTGATGCCGGGACGATCGTCGCCCGCACCCCAATCCCCCGGTACGCCGCTGCTGGGATGGCCGCAGGCAAAGACAAGTATCCTGGAGTCGCCAGCGGTAATAATGGCCGGCGCAGAGGCTTCCGGTAAATCACCGCCGGCGCCAGCCTGAGCAAGTCCTACTGAACGCAGGCTCAACAGCGTCTCCTTCAGTCCTCCATAGCCCCAATCGAGTACATGGTTATTTGCCAGGGTGCATACGTCGATTTTTGCCGCCGTCAGGCAGGGCATGTTGTCAGGGTGCATGCGATAGTTGATGCCCTTGCCACGGCAGTAATCATCGCAGCCGGTCACGGCAGTTTCCAGATTAATGATTCGAGCAGCGGGGGACCGGTTGTCCATCTCCGTTAGCGCATCGCCCCAGGGATATGAGAATGGAATGTCTTCGGGCAGGCGGCCGCTCTGCGTCTCAGCAAGGCGCACATAGTCCACACTCGAGTGCAGGTAGCCCTCGTAAATTTGCGAATCACCGGGATGCGGAAGTATCTGGTCAATCCCCCGGCCGGTCATGACATCGCCAGAGATAATTAGTCGAAAAGATTTACATAGTTTCATGCTGTGCAAGTGTAGAAGTAAAACTCGAATTTAACTTCAGGTTTTGTAATGACTTGTAATTAAAAACCTCTTGCTTCGTAGTCCTGAAATCATTTGAATCTGTTGTCACCAAATGCCAAGTGAGAGAATGTGCGGTGACAGAGTTGTTTCGAAAGCAGGTTGTTGACCGGCAGGCCGATAGATTGCACGGAGAGATTCTCCTGCTGCCAAGGCTTTCTCACGTAATCCTATTGAGCCTGCTGTTACTGTGGGTGTTAATCACAATCATCTGGTTGATCAATAGTAGTTATGCACGCAAAGAAACTGTTTTTGGATGGCTAGAGCCTGCAACTGGTGTGCTGCGCGTTTATGCCAACAACCCCGGGATTGTTCAAAAGGTTTTGGTTAGTGAGGGAGAGCAGGTAGTCAAAGGCCAACCTTTGTTTGCCGTGAATGGTGATCGTGTGCTTGCCGACGGTAAGAATCTTGAATCACTGCTGATCGCGGAGTATGAAAGCCAGCATAATTTACTCAATGAGCAGTTGGAGCGTAGCGAACGCATACATCAACAAAATTTACAGAACATCGAGCGGCAGATCGACTTGGCCGAGGCTGATCTGCAGCTTGTTAGGAGCCAAGTGAAAACCCAACGGCACCGTTACGATTTGGTCGCGGCGCAAGCGGCGCGTTACAGGCATCTCAAGCATTCAGGGCATATATCATCAGCAGAACTAGACGCAGTATTAGCTCAGGAGCTGGAGCTGCAGGCAGAGCTTCAAAGCCTGAAGCGTAACCAACTTAATCTTCGCAATAAGATTCAGCAGTTAATAACCCGGCGCAGCGTATTACCTGAAGAGCATGCCAATAATGCTGCCCGGCTAACTGCCCGCCTTTCTGACCTCGCCCAGAAGATGGCACAACTTCATGGACAGCGTGCTTATATCATAAAAGCACCCGGACCTGGGGTTGTAAATAACTTGCAGGCAAGGGAGGGCCGGAATGTTAAGAGTGGTGTCCCGATGCTCTCCCTGGTCCCCAAGGACCACGCACTGACCGCACAATTGTTGGTTCCTGTTAGGGCAGCCGGTCTAATGGAGCCAGGTCAGCCCCTGAGTATCCGGTACGATGCCTTTCCCTACCAGAAATTTGGTCTTTACAGCGGTTCCATATCAGCAATCTCCGATACGGTCTTGTTACCAGAGGAGCTGCTTAATGTGCCTGTATCTGCACGCGAACCAGTGTTCAGGGTGTCAGCCACTCTTACGCAACCCTCAGTTAGAGGGTATGGGAAGCAGTTGACTTTGAAGCCAGGGATGACACTTTCGGCAGATATACTCCTAGCTGAGCGTAGTCTCTTGCAGTGGCTGCTAGAACCCATCTATAGCCTCAAGGGGCAACTGTGATGGAAGCTGCGGCACATCAGTTCACCGCTAGATCTCGGCCGGAGAATCTACTTCACTTCTCTGTCGGCCGCAGGCTTCCCGTGATTTTACAGACAGAGGCTGCAGAGTGTGGTCTTGTCTGCCTGGCAATGATCGCCGGTTATCACGGTTTCGAGACTGATCTGGCTGGGCTTCGCCGTCGTTTCAGCATTTCCAGCCACGGCATTAACCTCAAAACACTCATGGATATGGCGGGGCGTTTGCAGCTAGCAGGTCGTGCCCTCCGTCTGGAGATGGAGCATCTGGGCGAATTACAGCTGCCTTGTATCTTGCACTGGGGCATGAATCATTTCGTTGTATTGAAATCGGTCCAGCCCAGGCGTCTCAGGATTCATGATCCCGCTGTTGGTGAGCGTGTTCTAGACAGCGAAGAGTTCGCGCAGCACTTCACCGGCGTGGCTCTGGAGCTGACACCAACAAAGAATTTTACAACTGGAGAAGACCGCCAGAGACTGACGCTTGGCCATTTCTGGTCAAGCGTTACCGGCCTGAAGAGAAGCCTGACCCAAATCCTTTTATTGTCGCTCTTATTGCAGCTATTTGCTGTCGTTACGCCGTTCTATATGCAGACGGTTATTGACGACGTTATTTTGCGTGGTGATACCAGTTTATTGCTTGTGCTCGCGCTGGGATTTGGGTTGTTACTTGTGATTCAAGCAGGCACCAGTGCGCTGCGTCAGTGGGTTATCCTGCATTTGTCTACCCGGCTAAATATGCAAATGGCCGCCAACCTCTTTCGACATCTGATCCGATTGCCTATGAATTATTTCTCAACACGGCATATGGGCGATGTGGTATCCCGTTTTGGGTCCTTGAATCAGGTCCGTGAACTTATGACCACTGGCATGGTAGCGGCACTGGTAGACGGCATTATGGCAGTTATCACTCTTGCCGTTATGTTTTTCTATGATGTGGAGCTCACCCTGATTGTTTTGCTGGTGGTGATGATTTATGCAGTGCTGCGATTGTTGCTATTTCGTCCATTGCGGTTGCTGACGGAAGAGAAGATCGTTGCTCAGGCGAAGCATGATTCACACTTTATGGAATCTATCCGTGCCGTTCAAACAGTCAAGCTGTTTCAGCGTGAGAATGATCGGCAGGGTCAGTGGCATAACCGCCTGGCAGAAACCATGAATAAAGATATTCGTATCACGCGATGGAATATTGGCTACGACACTGCCAATCGACTGTTGTTTGGCCTGGAGAATCTGCTGGTGATTTATTTTGCTGCCACGGCAGTGATGGCCAACCTGTTTACAGTCGGTATGCTCTACGCATTCGTCAGCTATAAAACGCGCTTTGTCGAATCTATGGACGCGCTAATCGCCAAATGGATCGAGATCAAGATGCTTGGTCTGCACCTCGATCGCCTGTCAGATATCGTCTTTACAAAAATGGAAAATCCGGATGACGGGTATCCATTGGGTGATAGTACTGCTGAGACTGTTCAGCCGCTGATTGGGCATATTGAGGTCCGAAATTTAGGGTTCCGCTACGGTGAAGCAGAGCCTCCAGTATTCAAGAATCTGAATTTTTCCATTGAAGCGGGCGAGACAGTAGCCATTGTTGGTCCCAGCGGGTGCGGCAAAACGACACTACTCAAATGTCTGATGGGGCTGCTAGAGCCGACTGAAGGTGAAATTCTGGTTGATGGTAAACCTCTGCACCAATTGTCGGGGTACCGGTGTCAAATTGCCGGCGTCATGCAGGACGATCAGCTGATGGCCGGGACGATCGCAGACAATATCACTTGTTTCGAGCCGCAGCCCGATCTTCAGCGTATCACGCATTGCGCCAAGCTGGCCTGCATACATGACGAGATCCTCACCATGCCCATGCAGTACAACACACTGGTGGGTGATATGGGTGCCAGCCTCAGTGGCGGGCAAAAGCAAAGAATCGTGTTGGCCCGTGCGCTCTACCGCATGCCGCGCATACTGTTCATGGATGAAGCAACCAGTCACCTGGATGTGGCGAACGAGTCTTTGGTCAATGACCATATAAGCCGGCTTGCCATCACCCGGGTATTGGTGGCTCATAGGCCTGAGACGGCCGAATCTGCAGGGAGGCAGATAGATCTAACCGAATGATTTCGGTTCAATCAACTGAAAGGAGAAAAAAATGCAAGAACTTAATCTGAATGAGATTGAATCCGTAAATGGCGGGTTTTATCAGTATGTAGCTTCCTTTGTAGTCGGCTTAGCGGGATCATACGCTTATGATGCTGTTGGAGGAAAATCTGGTATTGACTCTTTCCTGAGTGATTTCTCATCCGCAAACTCCGATTCAAGTTTGTACACGGCAGGGCAGACTTGGGCCCGTTGATAATTTGAGGATTGGAGGCAAGGGCCTGCTTCGGGCAGGCCCTTGGCGAAAATGACATGATTAGATACTTATCCATTATTTTCGTATTACTCCTGTCATATATATTGATGGGATATTTTGATGCTTATCGTGCTGAATATCAGTCTAATAAAGGGATGGGCGGGCTGATTGCGGGGTCATTTCCGAACGCCCTTTCAGTGATACTAGGGTGTCTATTGATTATTTTGGCTTTTGGTGCCGAAAAGTTCCCCCAAAATGTATCTTTGTATACTCTCGGTTTGATTTGTTATGAAGTTCTGCAGATTTATTCTTCTTCTCAGACGTTTGATGAGTGGGACGTGTTGATTACCTTGGTTTTTTACGTCGGTGCTTTATTTTTTTACTTTGCTATCACTCGGCTTTCTAGGGAAGTCAGCAATCAAAGTGAGCGATGACATGTATGAATTAATTAAAGACCTCTTTTTGCTTTTGTCTTGTCACTTCCTATGGTGAGCAATCCGCGCAGAAAAATTTCTCATCGCTGAGCCGCATCGCAGTCAGGTAGCCTCCCCACACACAGCCGGTATCCAGGGCGTAGACGTTGGGAGTATCGGCACGGCCTTCCAATGCCGCCCAATGGCCAAAAATGATCTTATCTTTTCGGGTTTTCCGCTCGGGGTGACTGAACCAGGGAAGGTAGCCATTGTGCTCGGCCTCTGGGCCGCGTTTGGTGACCAGGTCCAGGGTGCCGTCTTCCTTGCAGAAGCGCATGCGGGTGAAGTAGTTGGTAATTGAGCGCAGCCGCTCGATACCCAGCAGATGGTCACTCCAGCAATGGGGCTCGTTGCCGTACATACCGTAAAAATACGCTTTGGCCATGGCATCGTCCGCCAGTGCCCGGTGTACTTCGCGGGAGAGTTCCACAGCCTTGGTGATGCTCCAGATGGGCGGGATGCCCGCGTGGACCATGGTATAGCTTTTCTTGTGTACCACCAGGGGCAGGCCCTGCAGCCATTCGAGCAATTTGTCCGCGTCTTTGGCGCGAAGAATTTTTGCCAAATCATGCTCTTTATCGGTCAGGCGTTTGGCACCGTGGGCGAGGGCGAGCAGGTGCAGGTCATGATTGCCCAGCACGGCAGTGACCTGGCTGCGGTGTTCGTAAAGGAAGCGCAGCGTGCTGAGACTGTCGTGTCCCCGATGGACCATGTCCCCGGCCAGCCAGAGCTTGTCCCGGTCCGGGCGGAAATGGACTTTGTCGAGCAGGCGCATGAAGGGCTCAAAGCAGCCCTGAATGTCCCCGATGGCGTAAGTGGCCAAGATGCTCCTCGCGCTTTCTCTTCTAACCGATTAGTCAATCCAGTGTGGATAGATAGTTTGCCAGTTCCACAAATTCTTTCACGCTCAGCGTCTCCGGGCGGCGGCCCGCATCTACCGGCAGCGCAGATATGTCCAGTTCCGGATACAGGGGTTTGATCGCATTGCGCAGCGTCTTGCGACGCTGCTGGAAGGCCACGTTCACCAAGCGTTCCAGTAGATCTTCATCCTGCGCAGGGTGTGGTGGAGTGGCGTGGGGAACCAGGCGAACAATTGCCGAATCCACCTTCGGTGCCGGACGGAAGGACTGCGGTGGCACCGGAAACAGGCCCTGTACCCGACAGTGATACTGGACCATGACACTGAGGCGACCATAGGACTTGTTGCCGGGTACGGCGCTCAGTCGGTCCACCACTTCTTTCTGCAGCATAAAATGCATGTCGCGGATCTTGCCGCGGAAGCTCAGAAGGTGGAACAGCAGGGGTGTGGAGATGTTGTAAGGCAGGTTGCCCACGATGCGCAGTTGCTCATCGCCGGCGAGATTGCCAAAGTCGTACTTCAGGGCATCCTGCTCGATGATGCTGAACTCCGGGTAGTCACGGAACTTGAATTCCAGCAGCGGGATCAGGTCGCGGTCCAGTTCCACGGCGGTGAGGGACGGGCAGCGTTGTAATAGCAGCGCGGTGATGGCGCCCTGGCCCGGGCCGATCTCCACCAGGCGATCATCCTCTTTGGGCGCGATGGCGCGGACGATCCGCTCGATAATATTTTCATCGACCAGAAAATTCTGGCCGAAGCGCTTGCGCGCCTTGTGCTGGAAAAAATGATCCATAGGGAATTCTGTCAGTCTCTGGTGCAGTATCGCGGTTCGACTAGAGAGAGCGCAGCTCTGCCAGCTGCACCGCCTGAGCCAGTGCGGTGCGGAGGCTGCCGCAGTCGGCCTCGTTCTGGCCCGCGATGTTGAGCGCGGTGCCGTGATCCACCGAGGTGCGGATAAAGGGCAGCCCGAGGGTGATGTTCACCGCATGGCCGAACCCCTTGAATTTTAACACCGGCAGGCCCTGGTCATGGTACATGGCCAGTACCGCGTCACAGCGCGCCAGTTGCGGCGGAGTGAAAAGCGTGTCGGCGGGGAGCGGGCCGAGCAGGTGCACGCCCAGGGCTCGCAGCTTGTCCAGGGCCGGCTCGATTACCTCAATCTCCTCCTTGCCCAGGTGTCCGCCCTCCCCGGCGTGGGGATTGAGCCCACAGACGCCGATACGCGGTTCGCTAATGCGGAACTGGTCGCGGAGGCTGCGGTGCAGGACAAGAATGGTCTGCTCCAGCCGTTCGGGGGTGATTGCCGCGCTGACATCCTTCAATGGCAGGTGTGTGGTCACCAGTGCGACGCGCAACTCTTCCGCTGCCAGCATCATGACCACCCGTTCAACGCCGGCCTCCTCGGCAAACAGCTCGGTGTGCCCACTGAAAGGAATGCCCGCCTCATTGATGACACCCTTGTGGACTGGCCCGGTCACCAGAGCATCAAAGCGCCGCTGCAGGCAGTCGCGGGCGGCGTTGCGCAGCGTCTCCACCACAAACGGGGCATTGGCCCGGTTGAGGCGACCCGGGGTGGCGGGCTCTGCCAGCTTGAACGGCCGCACGTAAAGGCTGCCGTCCGGGGTGTCGGCGGGCGGGCTATCTGGATCGAATGGGATCAGGTTGAGGGGAAGGCCCATCCGCTCAGCGGCGTCCGCGAGCAGATCGGGGTCGGACAGGGCGATGATTTGCACCGGCCCCTGGTGGCCGTTGGCCCGGGAACTGGCGAGCCTGACCGCCAGTTCCGGGCCAATCCCGGCGGGCTCGCCGGGCGTGAAGGCAATGCGGGGGATCATTGCTCGGTGTTGTCTGCGCTGTCGCTACCGTCTTTCAGGTCCGGAAGTTTGATATCCACATAGGCCTGGTCGCGGATTTCACGGCGCCAGTTCTGCAGCTCCTCCTCGTAGCGACGGTTGCGCAGCAGGTTGGCCGCCTGGTTGCGGATGTACTGTTCGGTCATGTCCTGGTTGCGACGACCGTCAACCCGCAGGATATGCCAGCCGAACTGGGACTTGAACGGCATGCTGGTCTCCCCCACCGGAGTATTGTTCATGGCCTGGGTGAATTCCGGCACGAACTGGCCGGGCATGGACCAGCCCAGGTCCCCCCCGGCGAGCATGGTGCCGATATCCTCGGAGTTCTCGCGCGCCAGTTCGTCAAAGGAGGCGCCATCCTCCAGTTGCTTGCGCAGGTCGATCAGCAGGTTGTAAGCGGCGTCATCATCGCGAATGGCGGAAGTCTTCACCAGGATGTGGCGAACCTTGGTCTGTTCCACCACCTGCTCGTTGGAACCGCGCTGGGCGTGGATCTTGAGCAGGTGGAAGCCGGCATCACTGCGGAAGGGATCGGTAACGTCGTCAACGCCAAGTCCCTGCAGTGCGTCGGAGAACAGGGTGGGCAGCTCGACAGTCTTGCGCCAGCCCAGGTCACCGCCGGACAGGGCGTTCTGGCCGGCGGAGTTGGCGATGGCCAGCTGGCGGAAATCGGCGCCATCGCGCACTTGCTGGGCGAGCTGCTGGGCTTTTTCGCGGGCCTTGGTGACCTCGTCGGCGGGGGCGCTGGAGTTGACCGGGATCAGGATATGGCCAAGCTCAAACTGGGGCGACTTCCAGAATTCGCCCTCTTTGGAGCGCAGGAAGTTGTCGATGTCCTGGTCGGTAATCTGGATGCGGCGGTTCACACTGCCCTGTTCCACCCGACGAATCAGCAGTTCATTGCGGATCTGCTGGCGGAACGATTTCATCGACATACCATCAGCGGCCAGGCGCTCGCGGAACTGTTCCGGGCTGGCGCCGGTATTCTGCATTACCCGGGCGATGGCCTGGTCAAGCTCGGCGTCGGACACAGTGACGCCCGCCCGGGAAGCCATCTGCAGCTGCAGGCGCTCGATGATCAGCTGCTCCAGAACCTGTCGGCGCAGGACATCGATCGGTGGTGCCTGTACGTTCTGTGACTGGATCTGCGCCGTAATGGTGTCGAGGCGCTGCTGCAGCTCACTGGCCATCACCACGTCGTCATCCACCACGGCGACGACGCGATCGAGTTTCTGCACCTGGGCCAGCGCCGGGGCGGCCACGACGGCACAGAGGGCCAGCGCGGGCAGCAGGGCCCGCTTGAGAGCGAATGCGGTCATTATTTTCATCACTGTTTCAGTTGTTCTCTCTGTTCGAAATTGGGGATGCCCTGGCTGAGCATCCGGGTCACCGTGGTGCCAAGACTGGCGAGCCCCTTGAGCTGGAACTCTATGTAAATACCCTCATCAAACTCAAGCTCTTCCGGGGAAACCACGTCTGCCAGGTCATTGTCCAGAGTACGGCGCCAGGCCAATCGCACCATATAACAGCAGCTGTCATATTCGACGCCGGCCACGTACTCCAGTTCCCGATCGAAGGTGATATCGTAATTGGCGCGCGCCAGTATCGCCGTAGTCGGGGATACTGGCAGTACCATGGAGGCATCCACCTGCTCGATGGAGCCGCGGATCAGGTCGCCGTCGATATCCAGCACCTCGTCGCGACGCAGATAGCGATAGCCCAGGTTGAACAGGCGGAAGTCATCGTCAAGGTAGCGCAGGCTGAAGTTGCCGCGGTTGAGGTCTCCCTCGTCATCATCGTAAATCAGCTCGCTGCTGATCCGCATCGACTGAATCGGACGGCTCTCCAGGCGCGCCGCGAACTCGGAGCGGGGAGCGTCCTCAACAATACCGCGCAGAGTGGTCTCGCGGTCCTCGAGATAGAAGATCTGCCCGCCGCTGAGGGCAAACAGGTCGCGGCCGCTGACCGGATCAAGGATGCGGGTGGTCAGGCCCAGGGCCACCCGGTCCGCATCATCGATGCGGTCGTTGCCGGTGAAGCGGCTGTCGCGGAACAGCTGGTCATAACTGAAGGTAAACAGTGACGTGTCAAACAGCAGGTCGTTGCCGCCGTCCGCAGGGCTGGTGCTGACGTCGATAAAGTCGCTCTGGTCGGCCTTTGAGCTCACCAGGGTGAAAAACCGCGGCTCCAGGGTCTGCACCAGGTTATAACCAAACGCACTGGCGTCCCGCTCAAAAAAGAGTCCGCTGTCCAGGGTAAACTGCCCGGCCGAGGCCTCGGGGGAGTCGCTGGCTTCCGGGTTCAGGAACTGCTCATCGACCTGGTAACCCAGGTAGCGGCCGGCAATGCCCGGGGTGAAATACCCCCACAGCCACTGCTTATCCCACTCCAGTTCATAATCGAGGCGCACGCGGTCGGCGTTGACGAAATTGCGGCTGAGCTCGGTGACACTGTCCGGATCGCCGACATCGGCAATAAAGCGGATGGTCTGTTCGTCGTCGTGGTCCCAGCGGGTGATCTCGTGTTCCAGGCCCAGAGCCCAGTCGCCCCAGCGGTAGTTGCCGTCGATATCCAGTCGCGGCAGCTGGCGATAGGTATCGAAGCGGTCCTTGACCAGCTGCTGGTAGTCCTGCGCGCGCAGGGTTGCGGTCCAGTTCTCATTGAACAGGCTGGCTTCGGCGCGCTGGTTCAGGCTTGTCTCCGCGGCGACACTGAGATTGGCGGTGTCCAGATCGCGAAAATAGTCCGGGTCGCTGACCTTGGCATAGTCGACATTGGTGCGCCAGAAAGTGCCCGCTGTGCCCTGTTGTTCAAAATTGATCAGCCAGCGGTCCTCACCCTTGGCCGGCAGTACCAGATCTTCGGGGAAGCCCTGGCGAATCAGATCCTCCGCATCCTCGTCGTCACCGCCCTTGTCGTCGGGCAGGCCGGCTGCGCGCAGTTCGGTGTTGAACAGCTGGCTCAGGTGGCGCACTTCCACTTCGGCACCGGTACCGCGGTACTGGATATAGCGCGGTACGATGGTGGCGTCCATTTGCGGAGCGATGTTCCAGTAATAGGGAACAGCGACGTCCCAGCCATTCTCGTCACTGTTGCTGATGCTGGGGAATAACAGTCCGGACAGGCGGTCTGTGCCCACGGGGAAGCGCAGGTAGGGGAAATAGAACAGCGGCACGTCCAGAATCTCCAGGCGTACATTGCGCGCCACACCCTGCCGCTCCACGTTATCGATGTGGATTTCCCCGCCGCGCATCTGCCAGACAACGTTGCCCGGCTCGCAGCGGGTGTAATTGCCATCGGTGAGTATCAGCTCGCCGCTGGCCTCCCGGGAGGCGAAGCTGGCGCTGCCGTGCACGAACTCATTGTGAATGACGTAGGTCGCATCTTCGATCTGCGCCGCCTGACTATCGGTCTGTATCTCTGCCGAACGGCCGCGTACCAGCAGGCTCGGCTCGCGCATTTCGATGGCTCCGCGCAGCGTGGCAGTGCTTTCGTTGCGATTCACGTCCACCTGATCGGCAAACAGCTGGCGATAACCCTGAGTGACATGCACATTGCCCCGCAGCCGCGCGGTGCCGTCGTCCAGCCATTCGGAGGAATCTGCGGTCGCGCGCAGGGGAGCCATCTCCGGTGTCAGGTCCGCATCCCGGTAATCCCGCGGCGGAGCTACAAAAGCCCCGCTGCACGCAGTCGCCTGAGCCGGCTGCATATGTGGCGGCAGCTGCCAGGCGGGCAGCCAGTCGAGATAGATGTAGGGGTTGTAGTCGAGCGCGGCTTCTTCCGCCTGCTGTGGAGGCGTCAGGTCCGCCTGCCCCTCCTGCGGATCGGCAGTTTCCGCCCACAGGGGGCCCGCGACGGCAAAGCCGACTGCACCGAGGGTGCCGAGGCCCAGCCTGCGCGGGCGGGAAATCTGCGCAATCGCCATGGCCAGGCGTTGCCAGCGGGGGAAATCCAGCATCGGGTGATTGGTTCCGACTTTCGTTTGTGTTTCTTCCTGAGGGGGGGAGCGCCGTCTACCTATTGCTAACCAGAGGTGCGCCAAAATCAGCCCGGGATTCTACTTGAATGTAGACACCGTTAACACTGTGCGGAGTGCCGGGGCCCATGGACCCCAGAACTGAGCGAGTAAGGCTAAACTGAAAGGCCGGCCGTTGTGCACGGATGGGTAGTCGTGGCCAATGGACGGAGGGGAGGAATGGCGCGTTTGCTATGCTGCGCAACTTCCCGGTCTCTTCGGTGGTCCAACACGGCAGTAGACGCGCCGGCTACGGATATGGCGAAATGGGGGCTTTTGCTGGACGGGGTGTTATGCCCCGTTACAATGCGGCCCGGAACAGTTGGAGTAGCAGTGGCTCATGAGTGAGCGTTCGACAGATGCAGTGGATCAGCGGCGCGATGCGTTGCGCGGCTGGGCCGGGCGCGCTCTGGAGGCCGGCGACAGCCTGACGCTGCAGCCTCTGGCCGGCGATGCCGGCTTTCGCCGATATTTCCGCACCCTCACGGTACCGAGCCTGATTGCGGTGGATTCCCCGCCAGAGCGCACCAATCCCGCCCGTTTTGTGGCCGTCGCCGATTACCTCCGTCGTCATGGCATTCACACGCCGATGGTCACCCAGGCCGACGTCGAGCACGGTTTTATGTTGCTCGAGGATCTGGGCGACTGCCAGTTGCTCAGCGAGCTGGATGAAGACAGCGTGGAAGGGCTTTACGGCGAGGTCATGAACGAGCTGCTCTGCCTGCAGCAGATTCCCCCTTGCGGTGATCTGTTTCCTCAGTACAGCCGCGAGCTACTGTTGACCGAGATGCGTATCCTGCCGGAATGGCTCGCCGGGCAGATGCTCGGCTACTCCCTGAGTGACGAGGAGGCCGCGCTGCTGGAGCGAACGTTCGCCCTGCTGCTGGATAACGCTGCCGAGCAGCCGCAGGTTTTGGTGCACAGGGACTACCACAGCCGCAACCTGATGCTGCGGGATGGCGAACGGCCCGGAGTGGTGGACTTCCAGGATGCGGTCTGGGGGCCGGTGACCTATGACCTGGTTTCCCTGTTGAGAGACTGCTATATCCGCTGGCCTCGGGAACAGGTGGAGCGCTGGGCGCTCTGCTACGCCACCACCGCCGAGTCCGCGGGCATCCTCTCCTCACTGGACGAAAAGACATTTCTGCGCTGGTTCGACTGGATGGGCCTGCAGCGCCATATCAAGGTGCTGGGGCTCTTCCCGCGCCTGTGGTTGAGGGATCGCAAGCCGGGCTACCTGCCGGACTTGCCCCTGGTGATCCGCTATACCCTGGAGGTGGCTGCACGCTACCCCGAGATGGCGCCCTTCGCGGACTGGTTCCGTGAGGCTTTACTGCCGTTGATCGAGCGGCAGAGCTGGTACCGGGATTACCGTACTGCGGGAGAACCGGGCGCTTCACTGCAAAGAATGCCTCAATGACCGCAACAGACAAGACACAGATTCCCACGGCGATGGTGCTGGCGGCCGGCTTCGGCAAGCGCATGCGACCACTCACCGACCAGACGCCAAAGCCGCTGCTGCAGGTAGCGGGCAAGCCCCTGATCGAGCATGCCCTGGAGCGGCTCGTGGCAATCGGGGTGCGCCGGGTAGTGATCAACCTGGGGCACCTGGGAGAGAAGATTCGCGCGCGGCTGGGCAGCGGTGAGCGCTGGGGGCTGGATATCCAGTATTCCGTCGAAGTGGAGCCGCTTGAAACTGCCGGCGGCATCATCAAGGCGTTGCCACTGCTGGGGAGTGAGCCGTTTCTGGTGGTCAATGGCGATGTCTGGTGCGATTTCGATCTCTCCAGCTGGCTCCAGAAGCCGCTTCCCGAGGCTTGCCCGGGGCGACTGCTGATGGTGCCGAACCCGCCCCATAACCCCGAGGGGGATTTTGGTATCGACGGCGGTCTGCTGTCCGGCACCACCAAACCCCGCTATACATTTTCCGGTATCAGCTGGCTGCGACCGGAGATGCTGACTGACTACCCCAAGATGCGCCCCTGTTTCGGCCTCGGTGAGATTTTCGTCTACAACGAGGGCCGGCTTCAGGCGGAGCTGTTTGAGGGCGATTGGTGCGACGTTGGCACCCCCGAACGCTTGCAGCGGCTCGATGCACGCCTGCGCGGCAGCGTCGCCTGACGCAGCCCCTTTCCGGTACACTCCCGCTTTCACGCCCACAGTACCGGGCCAAACGCACTGGGAAGACTGCACATGACAGATTTCAAGATTGCCCCCTCGATTCTCTCCGCTGATTTCGCCCGCCTGGGTGAGGAGGTGGACGCGGTGCTGGAAGCCGGCGCTGACTGGGTGCATTTCGATGTGATGGACAATCACTACGTCCCCAACCTGACCATCGGCCCGATGGTCTGTCAGGCCCTGCGCAAACACGGCGTCGAGGCCCCGATCGACGTGCACCTGATGGTGGAGCCGGTGGACGACATGATCCGCATGTTCGCCGATGCCGGCGCCACCTATATCACCTTCCACCCGGAAGCTTCCCGCCACGTGGATCGTTCCCTGCAGCTGATCCAAAGCCTCGGCTGCAAGGCGGGTTTGGTGCTCAACCCGGCAACAGGATTGGATTCCGTCCGCTATGTAGTGGACAAGCTGGACATGTTGCTGCTGATGTCCGTCAATCCCGGCTTTGGAGGGCAGAAGTTTATCCCGGCAACGCTGTGCAAGTTGCGCGAAGCGCGCAAACTGATCGACGACTCCGGACTGGATATCCGTCTCGAGATCGACGGTGGTGTGACCCGGGACAATATTGCCGAGATTGCCGCTGCCGGTGCCGATACCTTTGTTGCCGGCTCCGCCATCTTTAATGCGGATGACTACGCAGAAGCGATCACCGCCATGCGTTCGGCGCTGAAAAATTAGTTTTTTGTCCTATGCCATGCCGGTGACAGGCCGGCGCTTGTCCACCCGGGGCTGGCTTTGTAAACTTGGCGGCTCGTAAAACGAGGCAGTCCCGTGAATCCACTCGTCCCCCACATCAGCAGCTGGCGATGGCGCCACTGACCCGCTGAGGCCCGCACAAGCGTAGCGAGCCCCTTTCCCTGTGGGCGGAGCCTGTTGCAGCCGCCCGAGTTGCCGATACCCCAGGTAATTACTTCGGTAAAACCAGCAGAGCACCCGGAGTCGCCATGACACCCAGCGAATACAGCCAATTTGCGTCCGCGGGATACAACCGTATTCCCCTGGTACGCCGTGTGCTGGCAGATATTGAAACCCCTCTCTCCACCTATCTGAAACTGGCCGCGGGCCGTCACAGCTACCTGCTGGAATCCGTGCAGGGCGGTGAGAAGTGGGGTCGTTACTCCATCATCGGCCTGCCAGCCCGCACACTGCTCAAAGTCCACGGCCATCAGGTGACAGTGGAGACCGATGGCCAGGTGACGGAGCAGCATGAGAGTCCGGACCCGCTGGCTTTTGTCGAGGCTTTCCAGCAGCGCTACCGGGTGCCGGAGATCGAGGGACTGCCACGGTTCAATGGCGGACTGGTGGGCTATTTTGGCTACGACTGCGTGCGCTACATCGAGCCGCGACTTGCTGAGACGGCGCCGCCGGATACCCTCGGCAACCCGGATATCCTGTTGATGGTCAGCGACGAGCTGGTGGTGTTCGACAACCTGGCCGGCGCGGTGATTTTCATCGTTCACGCAAACCCGCAGCAGGAAGGGGATTTCGAGCGCGCCCAGCAGCGGCTTGACGGACTGGTCGAGAAGCTGGCGCAGCCGCTGCCGGATACGGTGCCGCTGGATCTGGACGGCGCCGGCCTGGACGAGGCCGCTTTCCAGTCCCATTTCGGCGAGAGCGACTTCAAGCGCGGCGTCGACAAGGTCAAGGAGTACATCCTTGCCGGTGATGTGATGCAGGTGGTGCCCTCGCAGCGGCTGTCCGCGCCATTCTCCGCACCTCCGCTGAATCTGTATCGGGCCCTGCGCAGTCTCAATCCCTCTCCCTATATGTATTTCCTCGATCTTGGCGACCATCAGGTGGTGGGCTCCAGCCCGGAAATTCTCGTGCACCTGGAAGAGGGCGATATGACCGTGCGTCCGCTGGCCGGTACCCGCCGACGCGGCGCTACCGAGGCGGAGGACGAGGCGCTGGAGCAGGAGCTGCTCGCCGATCCCAAGGAGATTGCCGAACACCTGATGCTGATCGATTTGGGCCGCAACGATGTGGGTCGTGTGGCTGAGACCGGGAGTGTGAAGGTCACCGAGCAGATGGTGGTTGAGCGTTACTCCCACGTCATGCATATCACTTCCAATGTCACCGGCCGTCTGCAGGCGGGACTGAGCGGTATCGATGCCCTGCGCGCGGCACTGCCGGCAGGCACCCTGTCAGGTGCCCCCAAAATCCGCGCGATGGAGATCATCGACGAATTGGAGCCCGAGAAGCGGGGAATCTATGGCGGCGCCGTGGGCTACCTGGCCTGGAACGGCAACATGGATACGGCCATTGCCATCCGCACAGCGGTGATCAAGGGCGGCCGTGTCTTTATCCAGGCCGGCGCTGGCCTGGTGGCAGACTCAGATCCCCAGGCGGAGTGGGATGAGACTATGAACAAGGCCCGCGCCCTTTTCCGGGCCACGGCGATGGCGACGGCGGGCAGCACCAGAAATGGCCAGGTTGAGGTAGAGCATCATGAGTGAAGTGTCGGCGCGACCCCCGTTGCCGGTGGCTGAAGTCTGTCGGCGGATTGTTGCGGCACCCCTGTTTAACCAGGTCATTATCGGGCTGATCATTTTGAACGGCGTCGCCGTGGGCCTGGAGACATCGGCCTGGATTACCGAGCGTTTCGGGTCAATGCTGCACGGCATCAACCAGCTGATTCTCGCCGCCTTTGTGGTCGAAGCACTGGTGAAGATGGCGGCGCACGGCAACCGCCCCTGGCGCTACTTCGCCAGCGGCTGGAATTGCTTCGACTTTTCCATTATCGCCCTGAGCCTGATTCCCGCTGCGGGACCACTGGCCACACTGGCGCGACTCGTGCGGGTACTGCGGGTATTGCGCCTGGTCTCCGCTTTCCCGGAGCTGCGCCTGCTGGTGGATACGCTGCTGCGAAGCCTGCCCAGCATGTTCCACATTGCGCTGCTGATGGGGATCATCTTTTATATATACGGTGTCGCTGGATATTTTCTCTTCCATGAGATCGACCCGACGCACTGGCGAAGCCTGCCCATCGCCCTGCTGAGCCTGTTCCGGATTGTCACCTTTGAGGACTGGACAGACATCATGTACACCGCCATGGAGGCCATGCCCTGGGCCTGGGTGTACTTTGTCAGCTTTGTGGTCATGGGGGCCTTCGTGATGATCAACCTGTTTATCGGGGTGGTCCTGAACAACCTGGAGGAGGCCAAGCTGCGCCGGCTGGATGAGCTGCAGCTGCCGCCGAGCCAGACTGAAATTCTGCGCGAGTTGCGCGCCACGCAAGAGGCGCTGGCGCGCCTGCAGAAGCGTATGCAAGACGTACCGGCCCCATCGGCCGATAGAACACCCGGAGGATCCGCGCCATGATTCTGATGATCGATAACTACGATTCCTTTACCTGGAACGTGGTGCAGTACATGGCGGAACTGGGTGCGGATGTTGTGGTGAAGCGCAACGACGAGATCTCGGTGGCTGATATCGAGACGATGGCGCCGGAGAAGATCGTTATTTCCCCCGGACCCTGTACGCCCAATGAGGCCGGGATCTCACTCGACACCATCCGCCGTTATGCCGGGCAAACCCCGATACTCGGTATCTGTCTCGGCCACCAGAGCATCGGTCAGGTCTTCGGTGGCCGCGTCGTGCGCGCGGGCAAGGTGATGCATGGCAAGACATCTCCGATCGTGCACAACAACCTGGGGGTGTTTCACAACCTGTCGAATCCGTTCGAGGCCACCCGTTACCACTCTCTGGTAGTGGAGAAGGGCAGCCTGCCCGATTGCCTCGAGGTAACTGCCTGGACCGAGACCGAGGACGGTGAGATCGACGAAATTATGGGGCTGCGTCACCGCGAGCTGGCCGTGGAAGGGGTGCAGTTTCACCCCGAGTCCATCCTCACGCAGCACGGGCACGACATGCTGCGCAATTTCCTCGAGGCCTGATCAGGCCCTTGGTCTTTCATCAAAAATAGAAAAGGGGAGGGGTATGCTGATTCAGGAAGCCACCGCCAAACTGGTGGACAATGAGCACCTCAGCCGCGCGGAAATGCGCGAGGTCATGGGCCAGATTATGCGAGGCGAGGCAGAGCCGGCGCAGATCGCCGGGCTGCTGGTCGCACTGCGCATCCGTGGAGAGACCGTGGACGAGATTACCGGCGCGGTTGAAACCATGCGCGAGCTGGCCACCAAAGTCCCGTTGCAGCATCAGGATGCTGTGGACATCGTCGGTACCGGCGGTGATGGAGCCAACCTGTTCAACGTCTCCAGTGCCGCCAGTTTTGTGGCGGCTGCTGCCGGTGCCCATGTTGCCAAGCATGGCAACCGCTCTGTTTCCTCCAGCAGTGGTGCTGCCGACCTGCTGGAGCGTGCCGGTATTTACCTGGAACTGAACGCCGAACAGGTAGCGCGCTGTATCGATACAATCGGTGTCGGCTTTATGTTTGCGCCCACCTTCCACCGCGCGGTGCGCCACGCGGTAGCACCGCGCCGGGCGCTTGGCATGCGCACGATTTTCAACTTGCTCGGTCCGTTGACCAATCCCGCCGGGGTGAAGCGTCAGGTTGTTGGTGTCTATGACCGCGCCTACTGCCGCATGCTGGCGGAAGTACTGCAGACACTGGGCTCCGAACACGTGCTGGTCATCCATAGCGAAGACGGTCTCGACGAAATGAGCCTGGCGGGCGACACCTATGCGGTTGAGCTGAAAGATGGTGTGTTGCGCGAGCGGACCCTGCGCCCGGAGGATTTCGGAGTCGAGCGCTCCAGCCTCGAGGGCCTGGGCGTCGACAGTGCAGAACAGTCGCTGACGCTGATCCTGGATGCCCTCGGCAAACAGGAGTCCGAGATTGCGGGTAAGGCCGCGGACCTGATTGCCCTGAATGCGGGGTTGGCGATTTATGTCAGTGGTGTGGCTGACTCGGCGGAGCAGGGCGTGGCCATGGCCCAGGATGCGATTGCCAGCGGACTGGCGGCGGAGAAGATCAAGGATCTCGCTGCATTCACCAGTGCCTTCCGCCCGGCGGAGGTAGGCCAGTGAGTACCCCGACCATTCTCAAGACCATTGTCGAGCGAAAGTGGCAGGAAGTAGCTGAGCGCAGCCAGAAAGCGCCTGTGGCCGAAGTCCGTGACCGGGCGCTCGCCCAGCCGCCGGCCCGTGGATTTGTCAGGGCCATGGAGAGCAAGATCGCTGCCGGTGAGGCGGCGGTTATCGCCGAAATCAAGAAAGCTTCTCCGAGCAAGGGCGTCATTCGAGAGGACTTCCTGCCGGCGGAGATCGCTACCAGCTACGAAAAGGGCGGTGCTGCCTGCCTGTCGGTACTCACGGATGTGGACTTCTTCCAGGGCGCCGATGCCTATCTGCAGCAGGCCCGCAATGCGGTACGCCTGCCGGTTCTGCGCAAAGACTTTACTGTCGATCCCTACCAGGTCTATGAGGCCCGCGCGATCGGTGCCGACTGCATTCTGCTGATCGCCGCCTGCCTCGAGGACGGGCAGATGCGCGACCTCAACGGCCTGGCCACGGAAATCGGTCTGGACGTGCTGGTGGAAGTACATGACGCAGGGGAGCTGGAGCGGGCGCTGGTCTTACCGAACCGGCTGATCGGTATCAACAACCGCAACCTGCACACCTTTGATGTGCAACTCGAAACCACTTTCCAGTTGCTCGATAGCATTCCCGACGATCGTATCGTGGTGACCGAGAGCGGCATCCACACGACCGACGACGTCGCTGCCATGCGTGGCCACGACGTGCATGCATTCCTGGTCGGCGAGGCCTTCATGCGCGAGAAAGAGCCAGGGCGCCGCCTGCTGGAGATGTTCAACTAGCGCTGCAGCGGCCCCAGAACGACAAAAGGCGATCCGGGGATCGCCTTTTGTCGTTTAGTGGTGGCTTGAGAAGCCCGGCCCCTAGCGGGTGCCGTAGACCACCATCGTCTTGCCCTTGACGGAGACCAGCCCCTGTTCCTCGAGTGTCTTGAGGACACGTCCGACCATCTCGCGGGAGCAACCCACGATACGGCCGATTTCCTGGCGGGTGATCTTGATCTGCATGCCCTCGGGGTGGGTCATGGCATCGGGCTCGTTACACAGGTCCAGCAGGGTGCGCGCGACGCGACCGGTGACGTCGAGGAACGCCAGGTCACCCACCTTGCGGGTGGTGTTGCGCAGGCGGCCCGCCATCTGGGTAGCGAGGGCGAACAGGAATTCCGGATGCTGGCGACTAAGCTCCTGGAACTTGCTGTAGGAGATTTCCGCCACCTCACATTCGGTTTTGGTGCGCACCCAGGCACTGCGGGTGTCCTGGTCGAACAGGCCCATTTCACCAAAAAAGTCGCCGTCATTGAGATAGGCGACAATCATCTCGCGGCCCTCGTCGTCTTCGATCAGTACGGTCACAGAGCCGCGCATGATGAAGTACAGGGATTCACAGCGGTCACCGGCGTAGATGATGGTGCTCTTGGCCGGATAGCGGCGACGATGGCAATGGGCGAGAAAGTCCTCGATATTGCCAGTGGAAAGGGGTTCTTCGGTAGCAACCGTCACGGATCTACTCCTTATTGTTCACTCTTATGTCCGACCCAGACCTGAAAACTCATGCTATGCGGATTATGACGTGAAAAACCCGCCCCCAACAGGGGTCTTGATCGGTAAAACGCCGCAGTGTGACCTGTTACGCCTTGGCAATGCTAATTGACCGCGTGCGCAGTGGTAAGTTCAAAAGGGCGCCGCGGCCTTGCCCTCTGATGGCGCGACCGTTGTCCACTATACCGGAAAAAGCATGCCAAAAGGTTGCAGCGGGCTTCTGTGCTAAGCTTCGCCGCCTGCTTCGGGCAGCTGAAAAATGAATGAGGAGAGGAAGTATGCAGGGCAAGGTGACCTGGGTGGACGGGCTCATGTTTGTGGGCGAAGCCGGCAGTGGCAACTCCGTGGTGATGGAGGGTGGCGAGAAGAACAATGGCATCCGCCCGATGGAAATGATTCTTCTGGGGGTTGGCGGCTGCGCCTCGTACGACGTGGTTTCCATCCTGAAGAAGGCCCGCCAGGACGTGATTTCCTGTCATTGCGAACTGGTGGGGGAGCGCCCGGATGCGGTGCCGGCGCCGTTCGAGCGCATTGAAATGGAGTTTGTAATCAAAGGCCGCAACATTAAGGAGGCCCAGGTGGCCCGTGCGGTTGAGCTGTCGGCAGACAAATATTGCTCTGCGTCGATCATGTTGCGCAACGCGGGTGTGGAGATCGCTCACCGCTTCCGTATCGAGGAGATCTGAGCGGCCGATCATTCGGGTTTTGGCGCAAAGCCCCGGTCTCCGGGGCTCGCTGGATCTGGCGCTAAAGGCGGTAGCTGATGGTGGTCATTACCTTTGCTACCAGCTTCATTGCGCCTTTCAACGGTGCCGGGAAGCGGGCGCCGCCAGCCTGAAGTGCGGCGGCGCCGTGCTCCTCTTCGTCAATCCGCATCTGGTCCACCACTGCGCGACTCTTTGCGTCCTGGGCGGGAAGCCGCTGCAGGTGGCTCTCCAGGTGTTTGCACACCTGTTCCTCGGTAGCGGCGACGAAGCCGAGACTGACCCGGTCACTGACCTTACCGGCTGCGGCGCCGAGGCCGAAGGACAGCCCATACCAGAGCGGATTCAACAGGCTCGGGCGGCTGTCCAGCTCGCGCAGGCGCTGGTCGCACCAGGCCAGGTGATCGATTTCCTCGTCGGCGGCCCGCTCCATCTCACCGCGTACCTTCGGCAGCCTGGCGGTCAGAGCTTGTCCCTGATACAGCGCCTGGGCGCAGACCTCGCCACTGTGGTTGACGCGCATCAGTGCGGCAGCGTGGCGGCGTTCCGCATCGGTCATGTCCGCTTCCGGCTCGGCGCGCGCGGGGGAGGGGCGGCCGTGGCTGGGGGCGCCGGGGCTCAGGGTCCGCAGTGCGCGGTCCGCCTGGATCAGTATTCGATCAAAACCTGTCAGTCTGCGCTCACTCATTTTTGATTACTCACTCTTCGCTAGTGATCCGGCGATGGGCGGCCTGGAGCCGCCCTCCTGCCACCGTCACACCAAAGGTTCAGGACTCTTCCCGCTCAACTGCACGATAGCCAATATCCTTGCGATAGAAAACGCCGTCCCAGTGGACCGCCTTGGCGCACTCATAGGCATTGGCCTGGGCTTCTGCGACGGTGTCCCCCAGTGCCGTGGCGCAGAGGACACGCCCGCCGCTGGTGACCACGCGTTCACCGTCCAATGCCGTGCCGGCATGGAAGATCTTGGCATTGTCGCTATCGGCACGATCGAGGCCTGAAATGGCATCGCCCTTGCGGTAGCTGCCGGGATAGCCGTTGGCCGCCAGCACCACACCAAGGGCCGGTCGGGAATCCCACTCGATAGTGACCTGGTCCAGTTTTTTGTCCAGTGCAGCCTGACACAGGGTCACCAGGTCGGACTTGAGCCGCATCATGATCGGTTGTGTTTCCGGGTCACCGAAGCGGCAGTTGTACTCGATCACGCGGGGCTCACCCTCCCCGTCGATCATAAGACCAGCGTAGAGGAAGCCGGTGTAGGGCATGCCCTCCTCGGCCAGGCCCCTGACGGTGGGCTCGATCACTTTGCTCATGATGCGCTGGTAGACGTCATCGGTGACCACCGGTGCCGGGGAGTAGGCGCCCATGCCGCCGGTGTTGGGCCCGGTGTCGCCGTCGCCAACCCGCTTGTGATCCTGGCTGGTGGCCATGGGCAGGATATGCTCACCGTCCACCATGACAATAAAGCTGGCTTCCTCGCCCGCCAGAAACTCCTCGATCACCACCCGGCAGCCCGCGTCGCCGAAGGCGTTGCCGGACAGCATGTCGCGCACGGCCAGTTCAGCCTGCTGTTCGGTCTCGGCGACAATCACGCCTTTGCCGGCGGCCAGGCCATCGGCCTTCACCACGATGGGAGCGCCTTTCTCGCGGATGAATTCCAGTGCCGGCTCCACTTCGGTGAAGTTGCGATAGTCGGCAGTGGGGATCTTGTGGCGCTCCAGGAAGTCCTTGGTGAATGCCTTGGAGCCCTCCAGCTGGGCGGCTGCCTTGCTGGGGCCAAAGACGGCGTGGCCGCGCCCATTGAAGAAGTCGACGATGCCGTCCACCAGCGGTGCTTCCGGCCCGACGATGGTCAGCTCGACATTGTTGAGTTCGACAAATTCCGCCAGGGCGGAGAAGTTGTCCACGCCGATGGCGACGTTTTGCAGTTTGGGCTCGCGGGCGGTGCCGGCGTTGCCCGGAGCGACGAACACGGTGTCGACGGCGGGGTTCTGGGCCGCTTTCCAGGCCAGGGCATGCTCGCGGCCGCCGGCGCCAATAACCAGTATGTTCATTCCGGGATCCCCCTCTAAAAGGCGTTGAAAATCAAAAGATGCGCTATTCTAGCCCGTAAACCGGGCGGGCAAGAAAAAGCCGGCCCTGTGGGCCGGCTTGCGAGAAGTACCGATCAGTGGCGGAAATGCCGCATGCCGGTGAAGACCATGGCCATGTCGTGCTCGTCGGCGGCCGCGATCACTTCCTCGTCGCGGATGGAACCGCCGGGCTGGATCACGCAGCTGATACCCACGGCCGCGGCATTGTCGATGCCGTCGCGAAAGGGGAAGAAGGCATCGGAGGCCATCATGGATCCCTTCACTTCGAGACCGGCGTGCTCGGCCTTGATGGCGGCGATGCGTGCGGAGTTCACGCGGCTCATCTGGCCGGCGCCCACGCCGATGGTGCGGCCGTCCTTGCCATAGACGATGGCGTTGGACTTCACAAACTTGGCGACTTTCCAGGTGAACAGAAGGTCGCGGATCTCCTCCTCGGTCGGCTGCCGCTTGCTCACCACTTTCAGGTCCGCAGCGGTGATGATGCCATCATCGCGATCCTGCACCAGCAGGCCGCCGTTCACCCGCTTGTAGTCGAGAGCCGGCTGGCGCTCCTCGCTCCACTGGCCACAGGCCAGCAGGCGCACATTCTTCTTCTCTGCCACGGCAGCGCGCGCCTCGTCAGAAACAGACGGTGCGATGATCACTTCGACAAACTGGCGATCGACGATGGTCCTGGCTGTTTCTCCGTCGAGCTCGCGGTTGAAGGCGATGATGCCGCCGAAAGCGGACTCGGTATCGGTGGCGAAAGCCAGATCGTAGGCCTTGCCGATGGTGTCGGCGATGGCCACGCCGCAGGGGTTGGCGTGCTTGACGATCACACAGGCGGGCTCACTGAATGCCTTGACGCACTCCAGGGCCGCATCGGTATCGGCGATATTGTTGTAGGAAAGTTCCTTGCCCTGCAGCTGCTCGGAGGTGGCAATGCTGGCCTCGGCCGGGTTGGCTTCAGCGTAAAAGGCGGACTTCTGGTGTGGGTTCTCGCCGTAGCGCAGGTCCAGCTTTTTGATGAACTGGCTATTGAAAGTGCGGGGAAACGGCTTTTTCTCGCCGCCCTGGATTGCGCCCAGGTAGTTGGCAATGGCGCCATCGTAGCTGGCGGTGTGCTCAAAGGCTTTGACTGCCAGATCAAAGCGGCTGGCCTGATTCAGTGCGCCGTCATTGGCTTTCATCTCGGCGATGATGCCGTTGTAATCGGATGCGTTGACCACGATGGCGACGTCTTTGTGGTTCTTGGCTGCGGCGCGAACCATGGTGGGACCGCCGATATCGATGTTCTCGATCGCATCGGGCAGCGTGCAGTCCGGATTGGCGACGGTCTGGGCGAAGGGGTAAAGATTGACCACCACCATGTCGATGGGGGTGATGCCGTGCTCTGACATGACCGCATCGTCGGTTCCGCGGCGGCCAAGAATGCCGCCGTGGACCTTCGGGTGCAGTGTCTTGACCCGTCCGTCCATCATCTCCGGAAAACCGGTGTAGTCGGAGACTTCCACTACCGGGATACCGGCCTCTTTCAGCTGGCGGTGAGTGCCACCGGTGGAGAGGAGCTCTACGCCCATGGCGGAGAGTTCCCGGGCGAATTCCACGATTCCGCTTTTATCTGAGACGCTGATCAGCGCGCGGCGAATCGCAACCTTGTCAGTCATAGCACTTGGTCCATTTGGGTTTCTGAAAAGGGTAGCTGTCTCTGATCCAGTTCAGAGACGGGAAAGGCTGCCGTACCCACTGGCTGAGAAGCCAGCGTGTCAGGGGACGGGGTGAGTGGGCAGCCGCTGGCGTAAAAATCCTGCCGCCAGCAAATAGCGAGGGGGGATGAGCTACCTCATCCCCCCTCAAGTTGTTCGGCGGTAACAGCCGCTAGCGCTTACAGCAGGCCGTAGCGCTTCAGCTTCTTGCGCAGGGTGCCACGGTTCAGGCCGAGCAGCTGCGCGGCGCGGGTCTGGTTGTGACGGGTGTACTTCATCACCACCTCCAGCATCGGCGCCTCAATCTCGGACAGGACCATGTCGTAGACATCGGTCACCATCTGACCGTCCAGGTGGCGGAAATAGTTTTCCATCGCCTGCTCAACGGCATCGCGCAGCGACTGCTGCTGAGGCTGTGCCAGTTGAGTCTGTCCCCCGGTGGATGCCTCTTCGCTGTTGGCATCCGGAATCAGTGCTTCGTTATTCATGCCGCTTGTGCCCCTCTATTTATTCGGCGTTCAAACCAGGTCTGAACGCTGGCATGTTGTGCTTCTGCGCTATCCAATTGGAGAAAGGTCTTGCGAAAGGACTCGCTCCCCGCGAGTGTCTTCAGGTACCACCCGACGTGCTTCCGGGCGATACGGACCCCCATCACTTCACCGTAGAAACGGTGCAATTCGCCCAGATGGGCGAGCAAAATATCCCTGACTTCTTCCAGTGAGGGTTCGGGCAGCCGCTCGCCGGTGGCGAGGTAATGGGCTATCTCCCGAAAGATCCATGGCCGTCCCTGTGCTGCACGGCCGATCATGACTGCAGCGGCACCGGTGTAATCGAGCACTTCGCGCGCCCGCTCTGGTCCGGTGATGTCACCATTGGCGAAAACCGGAATCTTCACCCTGGATACAATATCGGCAATGGTATCGAATTCAGCCTGACCGTGGTACCCACAGGCCCTTGTGCGCCCGTGCACTGCCAGCGCTGAGATACCGATATCCTCTGCCATTCTGGCCACCGTGACGCCATTGCGTGTCTCCGTGCACCAGCCGGTGCGGATTTTCAGCGTCACTGGTACTGAGACGGATTGGACCACTGCTTCCAGAATATCCGCGACCAGTTTTTCATCGCGCAGCAGGGCTGAGCCCGCTGCCTTCTTACAAACCTTCTTCGCCGGGCAGCCCATGTTGATGTCGATGATCTGGGCGCCGCGTCGCACATTCTCCTGCGCAGCGTTCGCCATCATCTCCGGGTCGCCGCCGGCAATCTGCACCGAAATCGGTGCCGTTTCACCGCTGTGGTCGAGCCGAAACCGGGATTTGCGGCTGTTCCACAGGCGGGTGTCCGAAGTCACCATCTCTGATACCACCAGGCCAGCGCCGAGTTTCCGGCAAAGCTGCCGAAAGGGTCGGTCCGTGACGCCGGCCATGGGGGCCAGGATCACCGGGTTGCCGATAGCGTAGGGGCCGATGGCAAAGTTGCTGGACACGTCTCACTCCGCGGATATGACGCCAAGGGAGCCGCAGTCCCGCACGGGATGGCTCGGGCAAAGAGCGGCATATGATAGCGGCTGCTCCCCGAATGGAAAAGCGAAAAAGCGCGCAATCTGGTTGCCTGTTGTGCGTTTAGCGCGAGGATTGCGCAGCTTTTGCCGAAAATTACGCCGAAATGGCGCCTCTTTCATTTTTCAGCCGGCGCAATCTGTAGTTGGTAGTTGACCGCCTCCGGGCCCGGATCCACGATTTCCAGCCCGATATGGACCGGGTTTCCCGCCGGCATCCGGGTGCGACCGGCCAGTTCTCCCTGCAGATACTCTCTGGGAGTAAAGATTCGGCTGGCAACCGGGCGATTCTTGAGATCACTGAAGGTGAGCAGCAGGGCAGGGAAGGGCTGGTCAAAGCCGGCTGTGTTGAGGAGCACCGCATCCACCACCAGCGCGCCTTCCTGTTGTGGGTGGCTGCGGACTACCAGGTTGGATGTGCGGATGGCTCCGGTATCAATCAATTCCGGCAGCTGACAGCCGAGTTGGGGGCAGACCTGGCTGTACAGTGCCCGCCAAGGCTCCTGCTTGCTGAGCGTATCAAAGCGGAAAGTCGCAAACTGGGCCAGCAATCCCGCCAGCATCAGCAGGGCCAGCAGCCACCAGAGCCAGCCGGGTACACGGCGGTCCCGCTCTGGCTGCCAGCGAACCTCCAGGGGCGCCGGTTCGATCGACGAGATCAGTTGATCCCGTTGGGGGCTGGCATGAATGGCTTCGGATTCTGCATCGGTATTGCGCGATGTGGCCGCGGCGTGTGATTCAATTTCATGCAGGCGCTCGGAGAGTGAGTCACGCTCGTCCGGTTTGTGGTGACGGGCGCGGGCCTGCTGTGAGCGCGGAATATCATCGAGAGGCTCGCCCCACGGGTCGTCAGCGTCATGGTCATTGTCGTCCGGCAGCAGGAATGCGGATTCGTCATCGTCGCTGTCGCCTGCTGGTTCCGGAGTGCTGGCCTTGGACAGGTCCTGCCAGTGCGTATCGCCAAAGGCGTCGCCAATCAGCGGCTCGTCCGTTTCATTGCGCCCGGCGTGCTCGGGGTCCGAGGCCATTGTGGGCGGTTTGGGCTCGTTGTCTTCACCTTCGAGCTCGATGTCGTCGTGGATCAGAAAGTCATCGTCTTCCAGCAGGGCTTCCAGATCTTTTTGCGCCCCCGGGCTGCTCTCGCTAAACACGATGTTTTCATCGGCGCGGAAAACCTGCAGGCAGGAGCCGCAACGAACAGCACCGCGCGCAGCGCGCAGCTGTTCTTCATTGACGTGAAAAGAGGTGCTGCAGTTGGGGCAGCGGGTAACCAGTTGCGACATTGAAATTCGACGGTGTCAGAACGATGGCCAAGTCTATCAGTACGCCACCCGGCGGTGTAAGGGCAGTGTGCGCGGGTGTAAGCACTCACACTGCCACGATGCGATGGCGGCTAGCGTATCCGGGTACCGGAGATCCGGACCCACTCATCCTTGTGGGCATCCTCATCAAACTCAACCTGATCTCCGTAGGCGGCGCGAACCTGGTCTGCCTGCGAGGCCAGTACGCCGGAAAGACAGAGTCGACCGCCCACCCTGGTCAGCGCCAGCAGCTGCGGGGCCAGCTCCACCAGTGGGCCGGCGAGGATGTTGGCCAGCATGATATCGGCGGGCTCAGTGGGCATCTGCTCTGGCAGATAGACCGGGAAGCGGTCCGCCGGCACATTGTTCCGGGCGGCATTGTCGCGGCTTGCCAGTAGCGCCTGGGGGTCGATATCCGTGCCGCGGGCCTCACTGGCGCCGAGCAGCAAGGCGGCGATGCCGAGAATGCCGGAGCCACAGCCAAAGTCGATTGCACTCTTGTTATCCACCGGCTCGCGGGCCAGCCACTGCAGGCAGAGGAAGGTGGTCGGGTGTGTGCCGGTGCCGAAGGCGAGGCCCGGATCCAGCATCAGGTTGACCGCCCCGGGTTGCGGTGGCTCACACCAGCTGGGGCAGATCCACAGGCGCTCGCCACACTGGATCGGTTGATAGTGGGACATCCACTCCCGCTCCCAGTCCTTGTCCTCAAGCTGCTCCCAGCGCGCGTTGGGTAGTGGCTCGCAGAGAAACGAGGCGGCTTTGGCCTCGGTCACACCGGTGTCCACTTCGGCATCGAACAGACCGGTGACCCGTGTCTGGTCCCACAGCGGCACCTCGCCCAGGCCCGGTTCAAGAATGGGCTGGTCGGCATTGTCCTGCAGGGTGACGGAGACGGCACCGGCAAAGAGCAGGGCGTCCTCGATGCGTTCGGCCTGTTCGCGATCCGTATCGACACGCAGTTGCAGCCAGGGCATGGGGTCTTCTCCAGTTGGTGGTATGGCTGAATGGAAAATCGCCCTAGACAGCACCGGGGCTGGCGGGGTGGGCTCGGGACGCAAAGGTAAGGGGTGCGGAGGCCGGGGGCAAGGGCGCCGTCCCTGGCGCCCGGGGGCCGGTTACAGGCCCAGCTTTTTCTCAAGGTAGTGAATGTTCACTCCGCCCTGGGCGAATGCCGCATCGGTAACCAGGTCCTGCTGCAGGGGGACGTTGGTTTTGATGCCGTCGACGATCAGCTCCGACAGGGCGACCCGCATCCGTGCCAGCGCCGCCTCGCGGCTCTCTGCGTGGGTGATCACCTTGGCGATCATGGAGTCGTAATTCGGCGGCACGGTATAGCCGGAGTAGACGTGGGAGTCCACCCGTACGCCCAGGCCGCCGGGTGCGTGGAAGTTGTTGACTCGGCCGGGGCTCGGGAAGAAGGTCTTCGGATCCTCGGCGTTGATCCGGCACTCGAAGGCGTGGCCGCGGATCACGATATCTTCCTGCTTCAGGGACAGCTTTTGCCCTGCGCAGACCCGGATCTGTTCCTTGATCAGGTCGACACCGGTGACCATTTCGGTGACCGGGTGCTCCACCTGGATACGGGTGTTCATTTCGATGAAGTAGAAGCGCTCGTCTTCGTACAGGAACTCGAAGGTGCCGGCGCCGCGGTAGCCAATATCAATACACGCCTGCACGCAGGCTTGATAGACATCCTGACGCACATTGTCCGGAATGCCGGGAGCCGGAGCCTCCTCCAGCACCTTCTGGTGTCGGCGTTGCAGGGAGCAGTCCCGGTCGCCCAGGTGAATCGCGTTGCCCTGGCCGTCGGACATCACCTGGATTTCCACGTGGCGGGGGTTCTGCAGGAATTTCTCCATGTACACGGTGCTGTCGCCGAAGGCGGCACCGGCCTCGGACTTGGTGACGGAGATGGCGTTCAGCAGGGCCGCCTCGGTGTGCACCACGCGCATCCCGCGACCACCGCCACCGGCCGCCGCCTTGATGATGACCGGGTATCCGATCTTGCGCGCGATCTCCAGGCAGCGCTCCCCGTTGGCGGGAAGGGGGCCGTCGGAGCCGGGAACGGTGGGCACGCCGGCTTTCTTCATGGCGGCGATGGCAGAGACTTTGTCCCCCATCAGGCGGATCACGTCGGCATCGGGGCCGATAAAGGTGAAGCCGCTCTTCTGTACCTGCTCGGCGAAGTCGGCGTTTTCCGCCAGGAAGCCATAGCCTGGGTGCACGGCCACCGCGTCGGTAATCTCCATTGCGGAGATGATCGCCGGGATATTCAGGTAGCTCTGTGTTGAGGGGTTGGGGCCGATGCAGACAGCTTCATCGGCCAGGCGCACATGCTTCAGATCCCGGTCCACCTGGGAGTGGACGGCCACGGTGGATATGCCCATCTCTTTACAGGCGCGCAGGATGCGCAGTGCGATTTCGCCGCGGTTGGCGATCAGTACTTTATCAAACATGCCGATTCACCCCGCTCAGACGATGGTCACGAGCGGCTGGTCAAATTCCACCGGCTGTCCGTCTTCCACCAGGATGCTCTCGATAGTGCCGGCTTTGTCGGCCTCGATCTGGTTCATCATCTTCATCGCTTCAACGATGCAGACCACGTCGCCCACTTTCACCTGCTGGCCGACTTTGACGAAGGGCTCTGCGCCGGGGCTCGAGGCCGCGTAGTAAGTGCCCACCATCGGGGATTTGATCGCGTGGCCGCTGAGCGCGGGCACGGATTCTTCCGGCTCGGCAATTGGCGCCGCCGGTGCCGGTGCCGCCGGTGCCGGTGCCGCCGGTGCAGGTGCCGCAACGGGGGCCGGTGCCACCGGCGCTGCCGCCTGTGCCGCGCCGCTTACGCCGCGGCTGATGCGGACGGATTCCTCGCCCTCTTTGATTTCCAGCTCGCCGATATCGGATTCTTCGAGCAGCTCAATCAGTTTTTTGATCTTGCGGATGTCCATAGGTCTTCACTCGTCGTGTTTTTTGCGTTAGGGGTGGTCGGGCGCTGCTGCCAGCTGGTGGATAGCGGCCTGCAACGCCAGGGTGTAACTGTGTGCGCCAAACCCGCAGATGACTCCGCGAGCCAGGTCGGAAAGATAGGAGCGGTGCCTGAACGCCTCCCGGGTATGAGGGTTGGACAGGTGGAGCTCGATAAAAGGGATCGCCACTGCCGCCAGAGCGTCCCGCAGGGCGACACTGGTGTGGGTGTAAGCGGCCGGGTTGATCACGATGAACGCGACGCCCTCGTCCCGGGCTGCCTGAATACGGTCTACCAGGCTGCCCTCCGTGTTGCTCTGGAAGGTTTCCAGCTGGTGTCCGGCCTGCTCGCACAGTGCGCGCGCGCTTCGGTCGATTTCCGCCAGGGTGGTTGCGCCATAGATCTCTGGCTCGCGGGTGCCGAGCAGGTTGAGATTGGGGCCGTGCAACAACAGAAGTTTCGCCATGGCTTTCTCTGAAGGAAAAGCGTGATTTGGTCACAAAACGGAGGGGAATGTCGGCAAACGTGTGGATAAAGTCACGCTTTCCGCCAACTTGCCCCAAAACTCGGGCGAGTGTGCCGGAAAAGTGACCTTGTGTCCATGGCCGAGTAGTCAGGAATAGACGTTAGCCGCAGTTACCCTGCTTTTCCTGCCTGTTTAAGGCAAGAAAGCCTGAGGGGTTGTCTTTTTTGCCGGTCAGGCTGGCTATTACAGCGCCGACCCGGCGGCGAGGGCGGCGCCTGCCTCCGGGGCGGCCGCTGACTGCAGCTCGGCGATCAGCCCGTCGCGGGTCAGAATCTGGGGAAGGACCCGCGCTTCCCCGCCGCCCGCGGGATAGACAAGATAGAGGGGCACGCTGGTGCGCCCGTAGCGGCTCAGCAGTTCGGTGATCAGCGGATCCTGATTGGTCCAGTCGCCTTTCAGGGCCACGATGTCGAGGGTGGACACGGTTTCGGCGACCGTGTCGCTGGAGAGCACGACTTTTTCATTGGCGAGACAGGTGATGCACCAGGCAGCGGTCATGTTGATCAGCACCGGTCTGCCCTCGCGACGGGCCTCCTCGAGGCGCTCTGGAGAGTAGGGTTGCCAGTAGTCGGATTTGGCAGATGAGGCGGCACCAGCGCCCGCAACGGGCTCGAGGCGCGGCAGGAGCGCCAGGGCGCCGAACAGGGCCAGTACGGCCAGGCTGCCGCTGCCCCAGTGCCACTGGGGGCGCGGCCACAGCCACAAAGCGAAGGCAATGGCCACAGCGCCGGCCAGCACCAGGGCGACGCCATCGCTACCGCTCTGGCGACCCAGCACCCACAGCAGCCACACGGCGGTCAGGTACATGGGGAAAGCCAGCAACTGTTTGAGCCGGTCCATCCACGGCCCTGGACGTGGCAGGCGGTCGATCAGTCCCGGAGCGTAAGTCAGCAGCAGGAAGGGGGCCGCCATGCCGGCACCAAGCGCAGCGAACACGAGCAGCGCTACGGCGGCGGGCTGAGTCACTGCAAAACCCAGGGCGGAACCCATTAACGGCGCCGTGCAGGGGCTGGCGACCAGGGTGGCCAGCGCGCCGGTGGCGAGGGAGCCCCGCAGCTGGCGGGGATTGCCGATACCCTGGCCCAGTCCCATCAGCCGACCGCCAATTTCCGTGAGGCCGGACAGGCTCAGCCCCATGATGAAGAACAGGTAGGCGAGCCCCGCGACCATCGCCGGGGACTGCAGCTGGAAGCCCCAGCCCACGGCCTCGCCACCGGCGCGCAGCGTCAGCATCGCGGCGGCGATGGCCACAAAGCTGCCGACCACGCCGGCACTGTAGGCCCAGCCATGCCAGTGCCGCTCGTGGCTCTGTTGATTCGCCTGGGTGATGGAGAGCAGCTTGATGGAAAGCACCGGAAAAACGCACGGCATGAAGTTCAGGATCAGCCCGCCGAGAAATGCCAGCAGCATGGCGAGAGGCAGGCCCAGACTGGCGCTTTCGCTCGCGCCGGCCGTGAGCGGGGCGGGTGTGGAGCGAGGGCCGCCAGTTGGATCGAGGGGAGCGGCCGTGCCGTTATTAAAGTCCAGATCGAACTGGCGCACCTGCGGCGGGTAACAGAGACCCGCATCGGCACAGCCCTGATAGTGCACCTCCAGCTGCATCCGCTCCGCCGGGGTGGCCGCCAGCGGGATTTCAAGCTGAAACCGGTAGACCTCGGTTTCCTTCTCGAAATATTCATCCCAGATCACTTCCCCGTCGGGTAGCTCCATTGGCAGCGGCGTTTTACCGTCCGGATCCAGGCGGTAGAGCGCCAGCTTATCGCGATAGAGGTAATACTCCGGGGCGATCTGGAAGATGACGCTGGCCCCGTCGCCGGAGAACAGGAAGTCCTGCTGGTAGGCCTGGTCGACGGGGAGGAACTCAGCATCCTGGCTAGCGCCGAGTGGATTGTTGCCAAACGGGGTTTGTGCGGCGGCCATGGTAGTCGCCAGGGCCAGGAGTGCTCCCATCAGGAGGAAAATTTTGCGGAAACTGTCGCTGATCACAGCCATGGGCTTCAAAATTCTTTATAGTCGGGTGAAAGAGTCCGGCAACCACGCTGGTCGCACTTTCATGCCTTTACGGTTTGTCTGACTGTATGGTTTGCGACCAGTTCACAGTCAGGCGAGCAGGGCAATATAGTGGTCGTGCCGGATGGGAAAAACAACAGTGGAGTCGACGGTGTTTGCAGAGCTGATCTCCTGTCGCAGGATCGGGATCCTACTGGCCGGTGTGCTGCTGGCCGGCTGCGTGACTACGCCGCCGTTACCTGCGCCTCGCGCCGTACCCCTGCCCGAGAGCGCAAAGCCTGCGGGGCCCACCCCGGAACAGATCCGTCAACGCAACATCGCTTTTTTTCTCCAGCGTGCCGAGGCCGCGCAACGAGAGGGTTTCCTGACCCAGCCCGCGGGGGCCAGCGCCTTCGACTATTACCTGCGCGTGCGCCAGCTGGATCCGGATAACTCCCGGGCCGCCACCGGAATCCAGACCATTGTGATCGAGCTGGTTGAGCGCGCCCGTGAGGCCCTGCGCCGCCGTTCGTTCGGGGAGGTGAACAGTTATCTGAACCGCGCCGATGAACTGGCGCCGGGCAATCCGCTCGTGACCGAAGTGCGCACCCAGCTCGCGAGCGAGCGCAGTCGCGCCAGTAGCGATTTGCCACAAGGCGAAAACATCTCGCTGCCGGGCGGCTCTCTCGCGTCCCGCAATGAGGCGGTCATCGCGCTGCTCAGGGAAACGGCGGAGCGCATCCGCCGCGAGAACCTGCGGGTAATGATTGTCGCGCGCACCGATGCCGAGGGCCGCTGGATCTATCAGCAGCTGCGGGAGGCCGTGATGGGCTATCGGGTGCGCGGTGATATCAGGCTCGGCAGCCCGCCGCGCCTGATCCTGATGTCGACCGGGGGAACCTGAACAACATGATTGAAGCCATTAAAAGATTCCGTCTTCTCGAGAAATCCCTGATCGCTGCGTTACTGCAGTTGGCGGCCGCAGGGGCCGTTGCCGGTGAAGAACACGTGCACGGCGCCACGGCGGACAGCGCGTCCCGGATGCTGCAAATCCACGGCTATGCCCGGGAGACACTGCCGGGGCTCTCTACCAGCGCGGCTTATCTGAAGCTGAGCAACCCCACCACCGTGGAGCGTCAGCTCATCAGTGTGGCCCTCGCCAGCGAGGACTCAGCCCGGGCGAGCCTTCACACCACGGAAGAGCGGGATGGCATCAGCAGGATGCGACCCCTGGAAAAGCTTGCTATCCCCGCCGGCCAGACCGTGCAGATGTCTCCCGGGGGGCTGCATGTCATGCTGGAGGGGGTTCAGCTGCGGGCTGGCGCAGAAGTGTCACTGCTGGTGCATTTCGCCAATGGCGAGACCCGAGAAGTCACCCTGCCGATTCGGAGTCTGCAGGCGGAAGGCCAGCATCACCACCATCATCACCACGGCTAGAGCAGCCCGACTGAACTTTTGTGCTGCGGAAGCACCGAATCTGCTCTCAGTTATTGGAATAAAACAACGGAGGATACAGTGAAGAAGTTATTCATGATTTTGGGCCTCTGCACCCTGGTCGCCTGTGCCCACAGTCCGATCCAGATCCAGGTGCGCCCGCAAGTGGAAGTGGCGCCGAGCGTGATCGGCAGTGGCTATGCGCTCAGTGTGCGCGGGGGCAACAAGCTCCCTGGCGGCGGGCTGGGATCGCTGGGCGGTATCTATGCCGACACCTCCAATATCCGCCTGGCCAACAGTGTCGAGGATGCGCTTGCGAGTACGCTGGCTGAGGGTTTCACCCAGTGGGGATTCCGCACTGTTGGTGCATCTGACCCCGCTGCACGGGTGCAGGTGGTGGCGAACCTGACCAGCCTCAAGTACGACAGCCCGAACAAGCTGTACACCAGTAAGGTCGACAGTTCGGCAGAGATCCAGCTGGAAGTGCGTATTGGTGGCGCCACCTACTTCGGGACCTACCGCTCCAGCGGCAAGGATCGCAACCTGATCAAGCCCAATAAGGAAGAGGTTGAGGCGCGGCTGAACGGTCTCCTCAGTGCGACCCTGCAGCGGGCGTTCGAGGATGAAAAACTCAAGATGTTCCTGCAAGCCAACCTCTGAAGGCGCAGGGAGTCAGGAAGTGAAAGGGATGCGCTGTCGTGACTGATTTCGACCCCGATTCCACCGAGCCGCTCGGTACCCTTCACGACGTTGCGGGGTCGCCGGGCCGTCCCGTCCGCCTGGTGCCGGGGGCGGCGGAGGTGGCTCTGGCGGAAGTGGCCGATGGCGTGGTGGTGACGGACGCCGCCGGCAGGGTGACTTACTGTAACCCGCTGGCCGGTGAGTTGAGCGGCAACGCGCTGGCGCTCAAGCCGGGCCGCTATCTTGACGATGGCCTGAAGCTGGTGGACACCGACGGTGAGCCCCTGGCTCCGCTGCTCGCACCGGAAACTGATGACACTGATGAGACGGAGCGGGACCTGGCGGATGGACGGGAGTTTATTGCCGCCATCCCCCGCGTCGATGACCTGGGGGAGGTGCTGCTGGAAGTCTCCGTCCAGGTGCAGACGGTCCACGAAGCCGGCGAAGTGACCGGGTTCGTGGTGGTGATGCGCGAAGTTTCTGCGGAGCGCCGGCTCTTCTCCCGCCTCAGCTGGCAGTCCAGCCACGACAGTCTCACCCACCTTCCCAACCGCCAGTACTTCGAGAGCGAATTGCAGCGTGCCCGTGCGGGCTGCCGGGACCGGCGGCAGCACCACGTGTTGCTCTACCTGGATATCTATCAGTTCAAGGTGGTGAATGACACCCTCGGTTATGCCGCAGGTGATCAGCTGATCCGGCAACTGGCGCAACAGCTGCGCCAGTGTCTGGCCCCGGATGACGTGATCGCCCGGGTGGGCAGCGACGAATTTGCGGTGCTGCTGCGCGATTGCACCATCGAGGAAGCGCGACGGGTGGTGGTGCGGTTGCGCGATGCGGTGCAGGGGTTTGTCTTCAATTGGGATGGCGACGAGAGCCGCGTGGCCATATCCATTGGCGCGGTGGCGGTAGACCGCGCTTCGCCGCCGGCTGGCCAGTTGCTGGCCTCCGCCAACGACGCCTGCTGTGCCGCGCGGGATCAGGGGCGCAATCGGGTGAAGCTGTTCAGTGACTCCCGGCGGGTATTGGAAAAGCGCCGGCAGAGCACTTGGGTGGCTGAGATTCATGCCGCCCTGCGGGAAGAGCGTCTGCTGTTGTACCGGCAGCCGGTGGTAGCGCTGCAGCACGAGGACAGCCTGCACCACTACGAGGTGCTGGTGCGCATGCGCGGGCGCGACGGAGACGTGATTTCCCCGGGGGACTTCCTCCCCGCCGCAGAGCGTTATGGGCTGATCGAAGAGGTGGATCGCTGGGTGATTCGCCGGATCTTCGAGTATATGGCTGTGGAACAGCACTGCGGCCTCACCGGTCACGGCTATGCCATCAATATCTCCGGCCTGAGCCTGGGCGATGAATATTTCGCGGATTTTGTGCTGCAGGAGCTCACAGAGGCGGGTGTGCCACCCTCGCGGGTGCAGTTTGAAATTACCGAGACCAGCGCCATCAACAATCTGCAGCGGGCGCTGCTGTTCATTCACAAGCTCCGCGCAGCGGGGTGTACCTTTGCCCTCGACGATTTCGGTCGCGGTGCATCGTCTCTGGCCTACCTGCGCCAGTTGCCGGTGGATTTCCTGAAGATCGATGGCAGCTTTGTGCGCAACATGCTCGAGGATGAGATCGATAGCGCCATCGTCAGTACCGTCAATCACCTCGCCAAGTCCATGGGCATCAGTACCATCGCTGAATATGCCGAAACACCAGAATTGATCGGACAGCTGCGGGTACTCGGGGTGGATTTCGCCCAGGGCTTTGGCATTGCCGCCGCCACCAGTCTGCCTGACCTGGAAGGTGAGGACGCCTGAGCGCCCTGCTTGGGCGCTCTCTCCGTGACTCAGTGTTTAGTCAGGTGTTTCCCTAGCGGAATTACCGGGGAAGGGCGGCTCAGGATTCCGCGCCCCGGGCCTCCACCTCTGCAGCCAGCAGTTGACTGTGCTGGTCTGCCTGCAAGCGGGGGCCATACTGGCTCACCACCTGGCCCGCCGCCCGGCAGGCCAGCTCTCCAGCCTCTTCAAAGGACATGTCCCGATTGATGCCATAAAGGAAGGCTCCTGCGAACATATCGCCGGCACCGTTGGTGTCGATCGCGTGGACTTTGGGGGCGGCCACCCGATATTCGCGTTGGCCGTCCCAGAGTAGGGCGCCGTCGGCGCCCAGCGTGATGGCAAAGCCGCGGCAGAAGTCTTTGAGGGCCTCTGCGGCGGCGGTCACGTTGTCGGTGCCGGTAAAGCCCAGAGCCTCGTCCCGGTTACAGAACAGCAGGTCCACGCTGTCACCGATCATCTCCCGCAGGCCGTCGTGGAACAGATGCACCATCGCGGGGTCGGATAGGCTGAGGGCGGTTTTGACGCCGACACCCTCCGCCGTCTGCCGCAGCTCGATGGCTGCCGCCTTGCCGGTCGGGGAAGAGACCAGGTAGCCCTCGATATAGGCCCAGCGGGATGCGGAGAGCGCATCGACATCCAGCTCTGCTATCGACAACTCGGCGCTGATCCCGAGGAAGGTGTTCATGCTGCGCTCGGCATCCGGCGTGATGAGCACCAGGCATTTGCCGGTCACTCCCGGTTGCGCCTCGCGCAGGGTACCCGGATAGGCGACGCCGGCGTCCGCAAGGTCGGCCCGGTAGAAGTCGCCATTCTCGTCCGCGGCCACTTTGCAGGAGTAGAAGGTGCGCAGGCCGAAATAGCTGGCAGCGATGACGGTGTTGGCGCCGGAGCCACCACAGGCCCGCTTGGCGGTGACCAGGTGATCGCTGAGCGCGCTTACCAGCTGGTGTTGCCGGTGATCGTCCACGAGGGTCATCACGCCTTTATCGACTCCGAGGGTCTGCAGGTCGTCATCGCTGACTTCGATTTCGGTATCCAGCAGAGCGGCGCCGATGCCGTAGAGGTCGTATTGGTGCATGGGTTTCCTTGGTCGTCGATGGCGGGAAAGTGCGCGGGCGACTGGAGCGGTCCGAGCACGGCTACCGGCCGCATTATGGCTGCCCCGGGGGCAAGTGCAAGGCGATGGGTTTGACTTGTGGCTGTCAGACCTTATAAAACCCCGGCGCAGTGCGGCGCGACGGTCGTCGACGCTGCGGTCACACCCTATCTATAGTTGTTTAAAACGCTTGGCATCTCTATGGCATCGACGAAGCGCAGACGCTCCGGGGCGTCCAAATCAGGAAGAATGCACCGCTGGATGGTGAGGCTCGGCCTCCTCGCGCTAGTGGGCGCACTGGCGCTCGTCGCCTACATGGTTTACCTGGACGTGCAGCTGCGGGAGCGACTAGACAGCCGTCAATACCAGTTGCCGGCCCGGGTGTTCGCGCGCCCGCTGATCCTTCGCGAAGGCATGGTGATGCGGCCCGACGAACTACAGGACGAGTTCACGGCGCTGAATTACCGCGAAAAGCAGACGTTGTCTGAGCCTGGCCAGTGGACCCGCGAGGGCATGGATTACCGGGTCTGGCGCCGGGACTTTGTGCACGCCGACGGTCGCGAGCCCGCCGAAGTGGTCAGCTTCCGCCTGCGCAACGACGAGCTCAGCAACCTGCGCGGCGAGAGCGGAGAAGCACTGCGCGAGTTCCGCCTGGATGCGGCCACGATCGGCACGCTGCTGGGCGGCGGCGACGACCGTAATCCGGTGCGCTTTGCGGATATTCCGCCGCTGCTGGCCAATACCCTGATCGCCGTGGAGGATCAGGATTTTCTCAATCACTTTGGCGTCTCCCCGCGGGGGATCGCCCGGGCCATGGTGGCCAACCTGCGCGCCGGAGCGGTAGTGCAGGGTGGCTCTACCATCACCCAGCAGCTGGTCAAGAATATCTTCTTCGACCACAAGCCGAGCCTGTGGCGCAAGTTCAATGAGGCGTTGATGGCAGTGCTCATGGAGCTTCACTACGACAAGCCCTACATCCTGCAGGAGTACATTAACGAGGTGTGGCTGGGCCAGCAGGGCAGCCGTGCCATTTACGGATTTGGGCTGGCTTCCGAGTTTTATTTCCAGAAACCCCTGGATACCCTGGAGCCGCATGAGATGGCGCTGCTGGTCGGCCTGGCGAAGGGGGCTTCCTATTACAATCCGTGGCGCAATCCCGAGCGGGCACTGGAACGCCGTAACACGGTGCTCGACGTGATGCAGCAGCAGGAGTTGATCAGTGCCGAGCAGCACCAGCGCTATCGGGCCATGCCACTGGGTGTCGCCAGCGCAGCCGGGGCGGCGCAGAACCCCTATCCGGCCTTTACCGAGCGGCTGTTGCAGGAGTTGCGGCCTTTCTATTCTTACGAAGAGCTGCGCACAGCGGGACTGCGTATCTACACCACCCTGGCACCCTCGGTGCAGAAGCTGGTGGAGGATGCGATCAGCAATGGCGCTGCGCGGCTGGAAAAGGACCGGGGAATCCAGTCTGACTCCCTGCAGGCGGCGACGGTGGTTGTCGACAACGAGACCGGCAATGTGCTGGCCATGGTGGGGGACCGCAGGCCCAGCTACCCCGGCTTCAACCGGGCTCTCGAGGCCCGCCGGCAGGTGGGCTCACTGATCAAGCCGGCGGTGTTCCTGACCGCACTGGAGAGGCCGCACCAGTACAACCTGGCCACGCTCATCGAGGATGCCCCGATTCGGGTCGAGGCGCCGGACGGGCAGGTGTGGATGCCCTCCAATTTTGGCAACCAGAGTCACGGCCAGACACCGCTGTATCTGGCCCTGGCGAAATCCTACAACCAGGCCACCGCGCGGCTGGGCCTCGACCTGGGGCTGGAAAATGTCCGCCAGACCATCCGGCGCCTCGGTGTGCAGGCGGATCTGCCGCGCGTGCCCTCGCTGTTCCTGGGTGCGGTGGAGCTGACGCCATTTGAGGTGGCGGGGATGTACCAGACGTTTGCCAACGGTGGCGAGAGTGTGGAGCTGCGAACACTGCTGGCGGTGTCGGACGCCAACGGGGATCAGGTGCAGCAGTTCCGCCGCAAAGCCGATCGCAATGTCGATGCGGTGCCCGCCTTCCTGCTGCGCTATGGCCTCGAGCAGGTGATGCGTGAGGGCACCGGCAAGAGCGCCATGCGGCGCCTGCCCGGCAGCGTGGCATTCGCCGGCAAGACCGGCACCACCAACGATTATCGCGACAGCTGGTTCGCCGGCTTTTCTCCGGACGTCACTGCCGTTGTGTGGCTGGGTCGTGACGACAATGATCGCACCAGCCTCACCGGTGCCACCGGCTCCCTGTCGATCTGGACCGAGATTATGCGCAAGTTGCCCCACCGCCACGGTCGCGTCGCCGCCCCGAGAGGCGTGGAGTACAAGACCGTGAATGATCGCGGCCAGTTTATGGACCCCCGTTACTGCGAGGGCGGTCGCAACATGCCGTTCTCCTTCGAGACGCAACTGGAGCCCGCGCCGGAGTGTGCCGGTCGCGATCGCTTCCGCTGGTTCAGGGACTTCTTTGGCGATGATCGCGACCAGGCCGATGAAGCAGTACCGGAGGAGGAAATGACCCCCGGGTGGGGCGTGGACCCCCGTGAGCAGCGCCGGCAGGAGCAGCAGGAGCGGCAGCTCCAGGAGCAATTACAGCGGGACGACGAAACGCAGCAGCCGCGCCAGTTCGATCAGGGACCGTTGCTCGAGGAAGAGCCACTCCAGATCGAAGAGGAGCCGCTGCAATTGCCGCGGGATGAAGAACAGCAATTGCGTCAGCAGGATGAATTGCGCCGCGGCGATGATTCCGGCGTGCCGGTGGAAGAGGCGCGCCCCTGGTCTGCCGAAGAGGAAGATCAGTGGCCCTGAGCCTATGTGGTACGGCGGCCGCCTGTTACAGCTCGTTTGCTTCCGCCCAGTCTTTTAACTGTTCCAGTATGGCCAGCGATGAGCGCCCGAACGGGGTGATCTCATAAGCCACGGCAATTGGCCGTGTGCTCAATACCTGGCGACTCACCAGACCCTGCTGCTCCATTTCCTTCAGGCGTTGATCCACCATTTTCTTGCTGGCGCCACCCAGCTGCCGCGCGAGCGCGTTAAAGCGCATCGGTCCGTCCTGCAGGTGCCAGAGGATGGAGCCTTTCCACTTGCCGCCGATAATCCGCATGCCCCGTTCGATCGGGCAGGGCGAGAGGCAGACCCCATCTTTTTCCTGCGCCGGCTTCGTTTCGGTCTGGACTACCGTCATAGGGGCTGCTCCGATCACACGTAGGTTACAAAAAGTATACTGGTTGACAATGGTAACCTAGAGTAACAGTATCCCGCCCGCTGATCCAATAACGCTGTAGCGGAGAGTGAAGTGAATCTTTTTATTATCAACACCCATCACTATTACCCCTTCTCCGAGGGCAAGCTCAATGCCGCCCTCGTGGATATCGCCCGTGAAGAGGCCGAGGCCGCGGGGCATCAGGTCCAGATTACGACCATGCAGGACAGCTATGACGTCGAGGGGGAGATGGCCAAACATGAGTGGGCCGATGTGATCCTGCTGCAGGTTCCGGTCAACTGGATGGGGGTGCCCTGGTCTTTCAAGAAGTATATGGACGAGGTTTACACCGCAGGCATGTCTGGCCGACTGTGTGAGGGTGATGGCCGGCATCGTGACCAGCCAGAGAAGCAGTACGGGAGCGGGGGCGTGCTGGGTGAGAAGCGCTACATGCTCTCACTCACCTTCAACGCGCCGAGAGAGGCATTCAATGATCCCGAGCAGTTCCTGTTCCAGGGGCGCAGTGTCGACGACCTGTTTTTCCCGACACACATGAACTTCCGCTTCTTCGGAATGAAGCCGCTGCAGACTTTCGTCTGTTACGACGTACTGAAAAACCCGGACACCGAGAACGACAAGGTGCGTTTCCGCAAACATCTACGCGAGCAACTCGCCCTCCAGGGTTGAATTGTCTGCGCGGCCATTGGCAACAGGGAGAATGGATATGGCGATGCAATCCAAGCTGGCAGCGGGGGAGCCTTTCCCCCAGATTACGGTGCCGCTGTCTGGTGGCGGCTCCGCGGAGTTGGGTCGACCGGCCTGTGAGGAGGCCGACTGGAGAATGGTTGTGGTGTACCGTGGCAAGCATTGTCCGCTCTGCACCAAGTACCTGAATCAGTTGGAAAAGTACTGGGATCGTCTCTGTCTGAACCGGGTGGATCTGATTGCGGTATCTGCAGATTCGGAAGAGCAGCTCAAGGGGCACCTGGAAAAACTCCAGGTGTCATTTCCGATCGCTTACGGGTTATCGGAAGCGCAGATGAAAGAGCTGGGGCTGTATATTTCCCTGCCGCGCTCGGCGGAGGAGACCGACCACAACTTTGCCGAGCCAGGACTGTTTGTGGTGAATCAGGAAGGCAAGTTGCACGTGGTAGATATCTCCAATAATCCCTTCGTGCGGCCCGACCTGGAGCAGTTGGTGTCGGGACTGGAGTGGATCAAGAATCCGGATAACAACTATCCCATCCGCGGCACTTTTCGCTGAGGTGGTGCCCCGCGTTAGTGGGCGGGGCTTTTCTATCTATCTTTTGGCTGGCGTCATTGTTGCAGCAGGCGCGCTGCCTCCTCGGCAAAATAAGTCAGAATTCCGTCCGCGCCCGCGCGCTTGAAGGCCAATAGCGACTCGAGGATCACGGGCTCGCGGGCCAGCCAGCCATTCTCAAACGCTGCACAATGCATCGCGTATTCCCCGCTCACCTGATAGGCAAAGGTGGGTACCTGCAGTTCGGTTTTCACTCTGGTGACCACGTCCAGGTAAGGCATGCCGGGTTTGACCATGATCATGTCGGCACCCTCGGCAAGATCCAGGGCGCACTCGTGCAGTGCCTCTGCACCGTTGGCGGGATCCATCTGATAGCTGGCCTTGCTGCCGCCTTTCAGGTTGCCGGCGGAGCCGACCGCGTCGCGAAACGGGCCGTAATAAGCGGAGGCATATTTGGCGGCGTAAGACATGATCATCGTGTTCACATATCCATTTTGTTCCAGCGCCGCGCGAATGGCGCCGATGCGACCGTCCATCATGTCCGAGGGAGCCACCACATCCGTACCCGCTTCTGCGTGGGAGAGCGCCTGTTGAACCAGTACCTCGACGGTATCGTCGTTGACGATATAGCCGCTCTGGTCCATGAGTCCGTCCTGGCCGTGGCTGGTGAATGGGTCCAGAGCCACGTCAGTGATAACACCCAGTTCCGGCGCGGCTTCTTTCAGGGTGCGCACTGCCCGCTGTGCCAGGCCATCCTTGTCGTAGGCGGCGCGGGCATCCTCCGACTTGTGGGCCGGGTCCACCACCGGGAAGAGGGCCACTGCGGGAATCCCCAATGTCACCAGCGCTTTCGCCTTCTCGGCCAGCAGGTCCACCGTCAGCCGCTCAACGCCGGGCATGGAGGCCACCTGCTGGGTTTCGCCGCGGCCCTCGATCACAAACAAGGGCAGGATGAGATCGTCGGTGGTCAGTTGGTGCTCGCGCACCATACGCCGGGAAAAGTCCTGCGCGCGCAGGCGGCGCATGCGGGTGTGGGGATAGGCGCCGCGGGGAAGGCTGGAACTCATGGCATGTCACTCGGGCTGGTCGTCTGGGTTTTGCCGCCCGCGAGAGAGGCGACTAAGCTGGCGGCAATGATAACAAAAGAGGGAGTTCGTCATGACCGTCGCTCTATGGTGCCTGGTGGCCGCCGCCATCATGCCTTATGTCTTCACCCTGACAGCGAAATTTGGCGGCGAGGGCCGCTACGATAACCGCGCGCCGCGGGCCTACCTGGATGCCCAGGAGGGACTGGCGCAGCGGGCCGATTGGGCCCAGCGCAACAGTTTTGAGGCTTTGCCGATCTTTGTAGCTGCCGTGCTGGCAGCCGCCATCGCCGGGGTGGCGGATCAGTGGTTGGCGGTACTGTCGCTTGGCTTTATCGCCTTTCGCGTGCTTTACGGTATCTGTTACCTGAAGGACTGGGCCGGCGCCCGCTCGCTGGTCTGGAGCGGGGCCTACCTGTGCTGCCTGGCGCTGCTGGTCATGGCAGCACTGGCTGCGCCTTCAGTCTGAGGGCTCTATCGAGGGCTCAGTCCAGCCGGGCAAACACCTTCTTCGCGGCCGCGATGGTCGCGTCGATGTCCTCGTCGCTGTGGGCGGCGGACATGAAGCCGGCTTCGTAGGAGGCCGGGGCCAGGTACACACCCTCGTCCAGCATGCCGTGGAAAAAGCGGTTGAAGCGCTCAGTATTGCAGTTCATGACCTGCTGGTAGTTGGTGACCTTGGGCTCATCGGTGAAGAAGAAGCCGAACATGCTGCCGGCATGATTGGCGGTGAGGGGCACGCCCGCTTCTTTTGCTGCCGCCAGCATTCCCTTCACCAGCCGCTCGGTCTTCTCGGTCAGCCGCTCGTAAAAGCCCGGCTCCTGCACCAGTCGCAGGGTCTCCAGACCGGCCACCATGCCCACCGGGTTTCCGGAAAGGGTGCCTGCCTGGTAGATCGGACCAGTAGGCGCAATCTGCTCCATATATTTGCGCTTGCCGCCAAAGGCGCCTACCGGCATGCCACCGCCGATGACCTTGCCAAGCGTGGTGATATCCGCATCGACACCAAAGTGGCCCTGTGCGCCGGTCAGGCTCACGCGGAAGCCGGACATCACTTCGTCGAGAATCAGCAATGCGCCGTGGGCGTCACAGACCTCTCTCAATGCTTCCAGGAAACCGGGCACCGGCGGGATGCAATTCATATTGCCCGCGACAGGCTCAACGATAATGCAGGCAATTTCATCGCCCATCCTGGCGAAGCAGTCCCGCACTGATTCGGCGTCGTTGTAGGCGAGCGTAATGGTGTGATCCGCCAGAGATGCCGGCACGCCCGGGGAGGAGGGCACGCCCATGGTCAGGGCACCGGAGCCGGCCTTGACCAGCAGGGAATCCGAGTGACCGTGGTAGCAGCCCTCAAACTTGACGATCTTGTCACGCCCGGTGGCGCCACGGGCCAGGCGGATGGCGCTCATGGTGGCTTCGGTGCCGGAGTTGACGAAGCGCACCAGGTCCATATTCGGCCACACCCGGCAGAGCTCCTCTGCCAGTTCGGTTTCCAGCTCGGTGGGAGCGCCGAAGCTGAGGCCTGACTGGGCCTGTTCCACGACCGCCTCAATCACATCCGGGTGGGCATGACCGAGCACCATCGGCCCCCAGGACTGCACATAGTCGATATAGCGTTTGCCATCGGCGTCATAGAGGTAGGCGCCCTCTGCACGGTCGATAAACAGTGGCGTGCCACCGACGGCGCGGAAGGCGCGAACCGGCGAATTGACGCCGCCGGGAATGTATTGCTGGGCGTCGGAGAAGAGTTGCTCGGATTTGCTCATAAGGGTTCGGCAATAGCTTGGGAATTTGGCGGGCTATTATCCAGCTCGTCTGGGCTCGGGACAATGGCGCCGGGACGGGGTGGTGCTTCAGCTGCGTGCCCAGAACAGGCGGTTGGGGATCGGCCTGCCCATACCCAGCCGGCGGCTGTCGGCGATGGCGCTCCAGGTGAACTGCTGGCTGCGGGCTACCGCTTCGATCACTGTGAGACCGTGGGCGATATGGCAGGCAATGGCCGTGGCAAGGGTGCCGCAGACGCCGTAAGCAGCGGGTTGCAGGCGCTGCCAGTGGAACTGGCGAATCAGCCCTCGCTCGTCATAAAGGCGGTTCTCCAGTTGCTGCTCGCAGGGTACGCCGGTGAGCAACAGATAACGACAGCCGCTCTCCAGAAGCTCCTGTGCCTGGGCATCCAGTACGTCGGCCTCTACCGCCATGGCCCTGGCCTCGCGACGATTGGGGCAAGCCATGGTTGCGTAGGGGAGCAACAGGGAACTCATCGCCTCCCACAGCGGCGGGGCGAGCATACTTTGCTTGTCGGCCAGGGTGGCGTCCGGGTCGATGATGACCGGAATCTCCGGGTAGTCCCGCAGCACGCTGTGCAGGGCGCGCACATTTTCCACCGAGCCCAGGTAGCCCACCTTGATGGCAGCCACGGGCATATCTTCGAGCACCGCCCGCGCCTGCTCCACCAGCAGGGAATCATCCACGGGGGCCACACCCATCAATTCGCCGGTATCACCCACGCTGATGGCCGATACCACGGAGGTGCAGTGGCAGCCAAGGCTGACGGCGGTCTCGGTATCCGCGGTGATCCCGGCGCTGCCGCTGGGATCGTGGTGGGTGACAGTGAGGACAATCGGTTGGCGTGTATCCATGGGGCGATTCGCACTGGTCGCGGGCTGCGGTTCAGGGGCCACTACATTCTAGTTGCGCCGCACGACCGTCCCGAGACTTCTCGCGCCTCTTTATAAGAGTTGTGACGACGCTGCAGTGCAGTGGTTTTGCACCGGGATGCGAAACCAGCCCCTCGACTGAATCAGAAGGGCTTCACCACCGCCAGAATCATGATGGCCACCAGGGCTATTACCGGCAGCTCGTTAAAAATGCGGAAAAAACGCGAACTGCGGGTGACGGTACCGGCGGCGAACTTGCGCACATAAGCGCCACAGATGTGATGGTAGCCAATCAGCAGCACCACGAACGTCAGCTTGGCATGCATCCAGCCAGAGCTCATGTAATAAGACGGGTTGAATGAGAGTAGCCAGATGCCGAGTGCGATCACCGCAATCATCGACGGCAGGGCGATGCCCCGGTAGAGACGGCGCTCCATGGTGCAGAAGCGCTCGCGGCTGATTTCGTCGCTGGCCTCCACGTGATAGACAAACAGACGCGGCAGATAAAACAGTGCGGCAAACCAGGTAACGACTGCCATCAGGTGAAATGCTTGGACCCAGAGCATTGGGCTCCCTCCCGTTTAAAAATGATTGATTCGATAAGTTCTTATTGGCGATAAAAATTGTCGATATGCAGCGGCAGGATAATACCCGCCACATTGTTGTCCAGCGCTGGTGTCAGGCTGCGGTGCACGTAGAGGCCGCCGGCGCCGCTCTTCTCCAGCTTCAGTTGTGCTTCCAGCAGGGTCGCACGCCAGTTGAGCGGTGCCAACTGCTGGCGCTCACCGGGCAGTTTCAGCAGGTCTATCGGTTCGTCCGCACCTTCATCTTTGTCCTCCCGGTCCTGTTTGCGGGCCTCTTCCAGACGCTGCAGGAAGCTGGCGAGATCCGCCGCGCGCAGCAGTTGCGGGGCCGGTTCTTCGGGCAGGTCGATGACTATCCACTGTGGACCGGGTGCAATCAGCCGGTTCGCCTCCTGCTCGCTGACCTTCTGCGGCGCAATACTGAAACGCCGCTCCATCACGCTGGCCACACCGATCCGGCTCAGCATCTGCTGTCGCCAGCTGGGGGTGCCGCTCTTGTCGAGGGAGCGCAACGTCTCCTGGAAAATGCCCTCCGTCTGGAAAAAGTGCCGGCTGACCAGACAGGCCACCACAATCATCAGCATGCCTGGGAACAGCACATTGGGGTTGTAAGTGAGCTCGAGGATGGCAAGCAGCGCCGCCAGGGGCGCGTTCAGCAGCGCCGCCATCATCGCCGCCATGCCCACCATGGCGTAAAAGCCGGGGCTGGCGACATCCTCCCCGAGCCATAAATTGGTCAGCGCGCCGGCGATCCCCCCCAGGCAGGCGCCAAGAAACAGGCTCGGACCGATCACGCCGCCAGGAATGCCGAGGCTGCTGGCCAGCAGGGTAGTGGCGAACTTCGCCACCACTATGATGACGAGCACCGTGAGCGCCAGCTCTCCAAGGATCGCCTTTTCCAGTGTGTCGTAGCCGGCCCCCAGTACTTCCGGGACCCAGATTGCGATGATGCCAGTGGCGACTCCGGCAATGAGAAATCGCACTGCCGGGGCACTGCGCTGGAGGGGCGCCAGCCGTCGCTGAATATGGATAAACACACCGGCGAGGCAGCCAATCACAATGGCGAAAAAGAAAAGCACCGGCATTTCCGCCAGGGAATTCAGCTGGATTGCTGGAACCGTGAAGACGGGCTCGCTACCGAAAACCAGCTGGGAGACAGTGCTGCCGATCACCGCGGCAAGGATGACCGGCAGAAAGCCCACCACCGAGTACTCAAGCATCACTACCTCCATGGCAAACACTACTCCCGCCAGGGGGGTGTTAAAGGAGGCAGCAATGGCCGCGGCAACCCCACAGCCCAGCAGACTGCGGACCGAATTATTGGGCAGTTTCAGTTGTCGGGCGAGCAGACTGCCGCTGGCGGCGCCCAGGTGCACCGCCGGGCCCTCCCGCCCTACCGACTGACCGCTGAGCAGTGCCACTGAGCCGGCCAGGAACTGCAAGACCGCGTTGGAGGCCGGCATCTGTGCTTGGTGGTTGTGCAGCCGATCCAGTACATGCACCACCCCGGTGTGCCGACGGCTGGGTTTCAGCAGGTGGTACATCGCCGCCAGTACCAGGGCGCCCAGGACTGGGAGGCCGAAACGCCAGATGGGCGGCAGTGCCTCGAATTGGTCGGGCATTGGCAGATACATCCGCGACGGGGATTCGCTCAGCAGGCGGAAGCCGACAGTGACCAATCCCGCCGCAATGCCGGTGAGCAGGGCCATGCCCAGCAGTGGCGCCAGGGCATCCTGGGCGGAGAGCTGCAGCCGCAGTTTTTCCAGTCCACGCTCGCTGCGCAGCCAGCGGGAGCCGGGTTTCTTGTGGCGGGAATCTGGGTCTGGCTTCAACGCTCGTCCTGTTTATCGTCTGGCTTGTGGTAGAGTGCTGCGCATATTTTATCCGGATGGTGGCCAGAGGGCCCGTCCGGCGGGATTCATTTTGAGCACAGGAGTGACTGGAAAGGTGATCAAGGTAGCAATTGTCGGGGGGACCGGCTACACGGGGGTGGAACTGTTGCGGCTGCTGACCGGGCATCCGCAGGTGCAAATTGCAGCGATCACCTCCCGGACTCTGGCCGGAACGCCGGTTGCGGAGCTGTTTCCCAACCTTCGCGGGCACAGTGACCTGACTTTCAGCGAGCCTGACATAGAGGTGCTCGCTGGCGCCGACCTGGTGTTCTTTGCCACTCCCCATGGTGTTGCGCAGGCGCAGGTACCGGAACTTGTCCGGCGGGGCGTGCGCGTGATCGACCTGTCTGCCGATTTCCGCATCAAGGATATCCCCGCCTGGGAGCGCTGGTACGGGCAGTTGCACGCCGCGCCCGCGGTGGCTGCCGAGGCTGTCTATGGCCTGCCCGAGGTGCATCGGCAGGAAATCGCTGGCGCACAACTGGTGGCCTGTCCGGGTTGCTATCCCACCGCCATTCAGCTGGGCTGGATTCCACTGTTGGAATCCGGTGCGATTGAGCCCTCCGGGTTGATTGCCAATGCTGCCAGTGGTGCCAGTGGCGCAGGCCGGCAGGGCAAGACCGAGCTGCTGTTCGCTGAAAACAGCGATAACTTTCGCGCTTATGCCGCCGGTGGTCACCGGCACCTGCCTGAGATCGAGCAGGGGTTGCGCAACGTCCAGCCAGAGGGCAGTGAGCCCGCCAGCCTGACCTTTGTGCCGCACCTGCTGCCAATGGTGCGCGGTATTCATGCCACGCTGTATGCCCGTCTGAAACCGGGCCAGACCCTCGAGTCTGCACAGGCACTGTTCGAGGAGCGCTACCGGGACGAGCCGTTCGTCGATGTGATGCCACCGGAGAGTCACCCGCAGACGCGCAGTGTGCGCGGAACCAATCTGTGCCGTGTTTCGCTGCACCGGCCGCAGGATGGGGATACATTGGTGGTCCTGTCGGTGATCGACAACCTGGCCAAAGGGGCATCGGCCCAGGCGCTGCAGAATATGAACATCATGTTCGGCTGGGAGGAAACCCTGGGGCTGGAGAGCCCGGCGCTGCTGCCTTAGAATCGGCAGCTTAATCCACACTAATCATCAGTTTACTAACAGCACAGCGGAATTCATGGCGCGCAAAGTCAAAGGCAGCAAGCAGTACCGTATGAAGGTGGTCCCCCACCGGCCGTTTTCCGGGCCCCTGTCGGTCCTGGGGGTTGCGCTGCTGGTGCTCGCCACCTCCGCGGCGGGCTATTACGCGGGGCAACACCACCTGCGTGGCAATCTGGACCGCAAGAGCCTGGCCCATGAGCGCGCTCTACAAGAGCTGGAAAAGCTGCAGAAGGAAAACGAGGCCCTGCGCCTGCGCGCCACGACCGCCGAGCAGTCCCTCACCATCGGCGAAAAAGCCAGTGAAAATGTCCGCAGCGAGCTGGTGGAAAAAGAGAACCGCATTGCGGAGCTCAAGCAGGAGATTTCCTTTTACCGGGGCCTGATGGCTCCAGCCGATGGCAGCGAGGGCGTGTCCATCGGTCGATTCAGTATCTCGCAGGCCGCCGAATCCCGCAGCTACCAGTACAAGTTGCTGGTGCAGCAGTCGGCGACGCGACACAACCTGGTGACCGGTCAGGCGACCTTCACCGTGGTGGGCAGTCAGGATGGACAGCCAAAACGCTACCCCCTGAGTGCACTCTCGCCCCAGGTGGACAGCGAAAAGATACCTCTGCGCTTCAAGTACTTTCAAAATATTGAAGGCGAGCTACAGTTGCCCGAGGGTTTCGAGCCCGAGGGTGTGGAGCTGTCGCTGAAATCCAGCGGCCGCGGGGGTTTCAATATCGATCAGCGCTATGGCTGGCTGGTTCAGAAGAGTTAGTCACCTGGCGCTGAACAATGAGGTTTTGACTGAATTATGTTGAGAAAAAAAGAGAAGGCTACAGTTATGGCGAGCTCCGGAAGCAACCACACAACACTGATCGCCCGCCAGACCGAGGTTACCGGTGATCTGCATTTTCGCGGCAACCTGGTGATTGAGGGCAAGGTGACCGGTAATGTCAGCGCACACAGCGACAGCGATGCGCGTCTGCAGATCGTCGACGGCGGCGAGGTTGAGGGCGAGATTCGTGTCCCGCACGTGGTCATCAACGGCACCGTCAAAGGTGACGTCTTCGCTGCCCGTCACCTGGAACTCTCCTCCAAGGCAATGGTTGAGGGCAATGTCCACTACAAGCTGATCGAAATGGTCAAAGGTGCCCAGGTCAACGGTTCCCTGGTCTCCAATATCGATCTCGATTCCACGGGTGAGACTCGCCTGCTGGAGCATGCAGAAGAAGCTGTCGCCGAAGTCGAGTGACCCCTCCTGCCGGGGCCGCTCCCGCCGGCCCCGAATACTTGACTGCTCCGGTCGGTTTTAGCAAGATGACGGCCTTGAGGCCGCCCTCGATATACTACCGGAGAGGGCGCCTTTCGCCCCAAATACCGAGATAAATCTATGTCTGAAGCTGTATCCTTTTCCCCCGAACCAGTCATGGTGACCGAGCGTGCCGTGGCCAAGGTCAAGAGCCTGCTGGAGGATGAGGGCAATCCGGAGCTGAAGCTGCGCGTCTTCGTGACCGGCGGTGGCTGTTCCGGTTTTCAGTATGGCTTTACTTTTGACGAGCTGGTGGCGGAGGACGACGCCATCGTGGAGAAAGACGGTATCCAGGTGCTCGTTGATGCCATGAGCTATCCGTATCTGGTGGGTGCGAGTGTGGACTACGAAGAGGGGCTGAGTGGGTCCCGTTTTGTGGTGCAAAACCCCAACGCCTCTTCCACTTGCGGTTGTGGTTCCTCCTTCTCGATCTGAGCCGGAGGCCAGGCCTGCCTCCGCCCGGCAGACTCCCCGGGTTGCAGGCGCGGCCTGCTTTCCCTGAGGCATTTCACTTCTCAAGCCGGGTAGATACCACCGAGGACCGTGTTGCGACTTGCACCGGTTACCCCGGGGCAGTTGCCGGGCAATCCATGCAGCGTCTGGTGCGCGAGCCAGGCAAAACCCACCGCTTCCAGCCAATCCGCGTCGATACCGTATTTGCCGGTATCGGCAATTGACCAGGTGGGCAGGCGTCGCTGTAGACGCTGCATCAAGTCCAGGTTTCTCGCCCCGCCGCCGCAAATCAGCAGCTCCCCGCCATTGGTGAAAGCATTGACCGCATCGGCGATGCTGGCTGCCGTGACCTCGGACAGGGTGGCCTGAACGTCCGCTGGCGACAGGTGCAGCCCGGCAATAGCCCGCTCCAGCCAGCTGGGGTTGAAGGTTTCCCGGCCAGTGCTTTTGGGGGCTTTGGCGGCAAAGTAGGGGTCGGCCATCAGTCGCTCGAGCAGTGCTGGATGTACCCGCCCACTGGCCGCCCAGGCGCCGTCGCGATCAAACGGCTGGTCCTGATGTAGCTCAACCCAGTAATCCAGGAGTGCGTTGCCGGGCCCGGTATCGTAGCCGCGCACGCTGCCATCCGCGCTGAGTTCGGTGATATTGGCCATGCCGCCGATATTTACCACGGCCCGGTCACTGCTGGTGGCAAAGGCCGCTTGGTGGAACGCTGGCATCAGTGGTGCCCCCTGGCCGCCCAGCACCATATCCCTGCGACGGAAGTCCGCTACCGTGGTGATACCCGTAAGTGTGGCGATGGTATTGGGGTCGCCCAGTTGCATGGAGAAGGGCACCGCGACGCTGCCGGGAGGGCGATGTCGTACAGTCTGGCCGTGGCTGCCAATGGCCTTGATCTCGCCGGGCCCGATCGAGGCCTTGTCGAGCAGGGTGGTGACGGCATCTGCAAAAGCCTCACCCAGTTGCCGGTCCAGCTGCCCGGCCCGGTCCAGCTCCGACGGGCCCGGGGCACAGAGGGCGAGAATGGCTTCGCGCATGGTAGCGGCGATGGGGTGGCCAATGGCTGCGAGGATTCGTGTCCGGAGCGGGGAAGCGCCTTCAAATTCCACCAGAACGGCGTCGATGGAATCGACACTGGTGCCGGACATCAGGCCGATGTAGAGCTCAGACATTCGCGCTTCCTAAACCTGTGAGCTATCAGTGCTCGTTTTTTCTTGTTTGGGGGCGGGACGGCGCGGCGAATGTACCGGCCGGGAAAGGCCATGCGCCGGCAGGAATGCCGGCGCACGCAGGGACGTTTAGTTGACTCCCTGGCTGTCCTCGGGCTCGCCACGCTGAGCCAGGGCCGGCTGCTCGTAACTCTCGAGCTTGGCCAGGAGCGGTTGTGTCTGGGCCTGGAAGCGCTCCATCTCAGCCGCTGGAATGGACTTGGCCTTGGGCAGCTTGCGCACAATCGTGGCCGGGTTGCGATGACTGCCGTCCACGAGGAACTCGTAGTGCAGATGCGGACCAGTGGCATAGCCGGTGGCGCCGACGGTACCAATGACCTGGCGCTGCTTCACGCGCTGGCCCTGTTTGACCTTGCGCTTGTGCAGATGCAGGTAGCGGGTGACATAGCGTTCACCGTGCTTGATAAAGACGTAATTACCATTTGCCTTGCTGTAACCGGCCTTGATCACCCGGCCGCTGCCTGCCGCGTAGACAGGTGTGCCGCGCGGTGCCGCATAGTCGGTGCCATTGTGCGGGCGGCGGGTTTTGAAAATGGGGTGTAAACGGCGCGGGTTGAAGTGCGAGCTGATGCGGCCGATGTCCACGGGGGTACGGATGAATGCCTTGCGCATGCTCCGGCCGTCGGGCGTGTAGTAGCTCGCATCACCATTGGCGTCCACGTAGCGCACGGCGCTGAAGCTCTTGCCCTGATTGACGAAGGTGACAGCCTGGATAGGACCATTGCCAATCTTTTCGCCATCGAGGAACTCCTCCTCAAACATAACGCTGAAGCGATCGCCTTTGCGAATGTCTAGGGCGAAGTCGATGTCGGAACTAAACACCTGCGCCATTTCCATAATCAGGTCATGGCTGAGGCCGGCCTCGCTGCCAGCCATAAAGAGAGAACTGTCAATTTCCGCCTCGCGATAAGCGGTATAGCTATCGGCCTCTCGCTGGTGCAGTGCATGCTTGAAGGTGCCGCTGGCTTCACGGGTAAATGCCACCAGGTTCAGGCGGTCCCGGTGCAGTTCCAGGCTTTGCAGGGAGCCGTCGGCATTGACGTGGAAGGTGAGTTTCTCTCCGGGCGTCAGGCGGGCCAGTCCGCGCGCTTCGTCACCACTGTGGAGAAGCTTGTACATCTCAGCAGCATCGACTCCGGCGCGCTTGAAGAGATCGGACAGGGTATCGCCGTTGCGAACCTCCAGGTCCTTTTGCTCAATTGTTGCGGTCTCTTGAGCGATGACGGCCGGACCCGCCTCCGGAGCCACCAGTGCAGAATCGGCAGCGATGACCACCGGATCCTCAGGTGTGGAGAGGTTTACCGGCAGAGGCAGTCGTTTGGCCTCCACCTGTGGGGTCGGCACGAGCATGGCGAGCACCAGAGCAAAACTGGCGGCGCCTGCCGCGAGTGCATGGGTGCGGGGAAAATGCTGGCGCAGCGCGCCGAACAGGCGCTTGGGCGTCGGTGTAGATAGATTATCCATGGTCTTAACAGGTGGCGCTGGTATTACTTTTTATCGGTGTACGGCATTTGCTGTGACTAAAAAACGAACACCGAGTGGGCTTTATAGCAAAATTTCTGCCGGCATTCACGGGGTAATTGACCTGCCTTTCCATGGTTTGGTTCCTCTGCACTGTCTCCTGACCGGGTTTGGCTGCGGATGTGGGCTGCTTGTATTTACCGGCGTATTCGGTAATGTTGCAGCCCTCTTTGCCGCCAGCCGGCGGCACCTATAGCCATATACTGCACTGAGGGGAAACAATGGCCGGGGTCGACACGACACTGCTGAAAGATTTGGACCGCCGAGGACTGATCAATCAGGCCACGGGAGATGGGGAATTGACCGAGCATCTGGCGCATTCCCGCACCCTTTATTGCGGCTTCGATCCGACCGCCGATTCCCTTCACATAGGCAGTCTAGTACCCCTGCTGACCTTGAAGAGGTTTCAGGCGGCAGGGCATCGTCCGATTGCTCTGGTTGGCGGCGCAACCGGCCTTATTGGCGACCCTTCCTTCAAGGCTCAGGAGCGTAGCCTCAACACGCCGGACGTCGTGGCTGGCTGGGTGGATAAGATTCGCGCCCAGGTTTCCCAGTTCATCGATTTCGATTGTGGCGAAAATAGTGCCGCAGTTGCCAATAATCTGGATTGGACCCGAGACCTCAATGTGCTCGATTTCCTGCGAGACGTAGGAAAACATTTCTCCGTCAACAATATGGTGAATAAGGAGTCCGTCAAACAGCGTATCCAGCGCGAGGGTGAGGGGATCTCCTTTACCGAGTTCAGCTACATGCTGCTGCAGTCCATGGACTTCTCCGAGCTGTATCAGCGGGAGAACTGTACCCTGCAGATCGGAGGCTCGGACCAGTGGGGCAACATTACCGGCGGCGTGGACCTGACCCGGCGCCAGCACCGGGGTAAGGTATTTGGCCTGACACTGCCTCTGGTCACAAAGGCGGATGGCACCAAGTTCGGTAAGACCGAAAGTGGCACCATCTGGCTGGACCCGAAGCGCACGTCTCCCTACGCCTTCTACCAGTTCTGGCTCAATACCGCCGACGCGGATGCCTACAAGTTCCTGCGCTATTTCACCTTCCTGAGCGTTGACGAGATTGACGCTATTGAGCGCGCCGATGCCGAGCGAGCGGGCAAGCCGGAAGCGCAGGGTATTCTGGCCCGCGAAGTAACCCGGGAAGTGCACGGTGAAGAAGGTCTGGCAGCAGCGGAGCGCATCTCCCGCGCGCTCTTCTCCGGGGATATCGCTGAGTTATCTGCTGGCGACCTGGAGCAGCTGCGTCAGGATGGCCTGCCCAGTTCAGAGTTGCCTGCCGACTTTGGTGACCAGAGCCTGATCAATGTCTTGGTGGATGCCGGTATGGCGCCCTCGGGTAAGCCGGTGAAGGATGCACTTGGCCGCAAGGCGGTATTGGTTAATGGTGAGGCGATCGGCGCCGAGAGCAATAGTGAGCCCAAGGGTGTCTTTGCCCCAGGCCGGGCCCTGCACGAGCGCTACTTTATTGTTCGCCTGGGTAAGAAGAAGTACCACCTGTTTGTGCTGCCAATTTGATTGCCTTTTTGGTGAATTTTCGGCTGCAAAAATCTTTTTTACAGTTTTGTCATAAAAGCCTTGCAAGGTCCCCCATCGGGCCCGTATAGTTCGCGCCCTCGCTGCTTGAACGGCAGGGAGGAGGCGGCTCCAAGTGATTGATTTTCTTAAGAAAATTTCTTCGCGAAAGAGCTTGTCAAGGTCGAAGAGGTCGCTATAATGCGCGCCACTTCGAAGGGGCTTCCGCTAGTCCCGCAGGGTTGGATCAGACGCTTTCGGGCATCGCATCCAGCACTGTAAAAAGCCTGCAAAAAAGGCTTGTCGCGGAG